>CAVRRI010000014.1:0-448822 GCA_963723525.1 uncultured Alphaproteobacteria bacterium | reverse complement strand
CGCCATCGTCGCGGGCGGGTGGTCAGCATATCGATCGGTCCCGCACGCTAACCTTCGCCGCCACCGAGTGCGGCGAGCCTTAGCCGGAACGGCTTCGCATCTTCTTCCCCGATGAGATCGCCAAGAGCTGGCCTGCAGAGGGCCTTCTGCCGGGGCTCGCCAACAAGCAACCGGCGAAGGCACTGGACGAGGCACTCTAGCGGGCATCGGTTTCAGGTACGGCGCCCACACAGCCGATTTCGTGGCCACGCAGCTCGAATACCCAAGCCAACGCTAATCGCTTTGAGTTTGAGTTAGCCAAGCTTGCTGTCTCAAGGCGGGGACACCAACTGAGACCCAATCGAGCTGACGTTGCCCGACCGCGCACGAAGGCCGCGGCGGATCGGCTCAATCGCATAACCCAGGAGCAACGATATGACCTACGTCGACGGAATGGTCGCTGCGGTTCCGACCGCTAACCGCGAGAAGTTCAAGAAGCACGCCGAAGAGGCGGCCAATGTCTTCACGGAGAACGGCGCGCTCAAGGTTGTCGAGTGCTGGGGCGATGATGTCCCCGAGGGTCAGGTCACATCGTTCCCAATGGCCGTCAAGCGCAAGCCGGACGAGACCGTCGTTTTCTCATGGGTCATCTGGCCCTCGCGGGAAGTGCGCGACAAGGGCATGAAGGCGCTCATGGCCGATCCGCGCATGCAGCCTGACACCAATCCGATGCCGTTCGATGGCAAGCGCATGATCTTCGGTGGCTTCGTGCCAATCGTTGAGAAGTGAGAGGGTGGCGATGAGCGTCGAGTTCAACCACACCATCGTCTGGTCGCGCGACAGCAAGGCTTCGGCGGCATTTCTCGCCGACATGCTGGGCCTGCCGGCCCCAAGGAAGTGGGGTCCGTTTCAGGTGGTGCCCACGGCGAACGGCGTCAACGTCGATTTCATGGACAAGGAAGGGGAGATAAGAACGCAGCACTACGCTTTTCTGGTGAGCGAGCCAGAGTTCGACGAGATTTTCTCCCGCCTAAGAGAGCAGGGCCTCGCTTTCTGGGCCGATCCGGCACAGACCAAGGCGGGCGAAATCAACCACCATGACGGTGGGCGAGGTGTGTATTTCGAGGACCCAAACGGACACCTTCTCGAAATCATCACGCGGCCTTATGGGAGCGGCGGCTGGAACCCCTGAAAGCAGGCTATGGGACTCGACCGACCGATCACTAGCACGCAATGCCGCGTTCTTCGCTGCCTTGCTCGCGACATCGTTCGCCTTGGGTGGCGCGCTGGCACATGCGTTTGAGCTGGCCAACAAGATCGGGATGACACGCGAGAAGTACTTCGTCGTGCAGCAGGTCTAGTCCGGGTGGGACCGGCTCGCCTACGTGCTCGCCGCTGCCCGAACACGGGGAGCCCGACAACTGCTACGCGGCGCTGTTGCTGGAATTGGCCAATCGGTTGCTCGCGTGTGAACAGCGAAATAGGAGCATCCAAGGCGAGGAATAGGATGAACCGCAAATTAGTGAATGCCATCTGCCGGACATTTCCCGGTGCCGAGGTGTCCGATCCTTGGGGTGGTGGCCACGACGCCTGGAAAGTTGGTGGCAAGATGTTTGCCTGCATTGGCGCCGTAATGCCGGGTGTCTCGGTCAAGACCGATAGCGTCGAGACAGCGCAAATGCTGATTGACGCCGGAGTCGGCGTTAAGGCGCCCTACTTCCACCGCTCATGGGTGAACCTGCCCTGGGGCACATCCGAGGATGAACTTCGGTACAGGCTCACTGCATCCTACAAGCTGGTCCGCTTCAGCCTGACCAAGAAGGCGCAGGCTCAGCTCGATTCGTTCGAGTGAACGCAACCGGCCGACAGGCCGCCCTGGTCGCCGGGCCGAGCGGTCGCCGCCCGGGGACGTTTACAGGGGACATTGGTGGTCGAACCGCGGTGCGGAAACGCTCATAAGCGGGGCTGAAAGGAGATGCCGATGCCTGACACACTCGCCTCCACCTCTGCTATTGCAGACGCCGATCCACGCCGTCGGCCGTCTCGGGCTCCCGTCGCAACCACTCCGGCAAGGGGAGCTCGATTGGCGCCCAGGCTGCAGGTGCCACAGCCCTGGGGGGCGGTGGCGATGGGCGCGCTGGCCTTGGAGCCGTAGCTGTCGGGTCGTTCTTCATCGGCCGACTTTCGGTCCGGCGTCTGAGGATCCGGGATCTTGCGATCATGCGTGCCCACATCGCTCACCTGCAGGTGGACGATCTGAATTACGGTCGGATGCGCAGCGGCTTCGTTCCAGGATTGTGGGGGCAGGCTCATGCACCTGGGTTCAAAAATACCTTTTGACTGGGCAATCCGAGAAGCGGCGGCTACGACCGCCTCTTCGCGTCGAGTCTCTGAGAACGGAAACTTGGTGGACTCGGCGGCCATGGAGTCCCTCCTCTGCGAGGTCGCCCGCAGGCGCCCGCGACGCGCAGGGACGCTGGATCATGCGTGCCGCACGGATAGGCGAGCTGTTCCTCCCAGTCGCCGCCTCGCCCTTCTGCGTTCCGACGAAATCGGAACGCAGGCTCTCTCGCGTCGGGGTCAAATCCGACATCGTGTCGGACTTCGTCTAGTGATAGCCCCGGCGCTTCTTCCGCGCCTCGATCGCCATAAGGGCAGCAAGCGCCCTCCCCTCGTCCGGGTGCTCGTCCAGGCGCACCTTTCCGATCGGTCGCTCGCATGTTCTCGGAGTTGTACGCACTGCGAATCTTTCCCCCTCCGCTCCCTGTTCCAGGCTTCGACGTTTCCATGGCCTGGACCTCGCAGCGACACTGACGCCGCGATTGGTTGGCTCAGGGACCAGATCCGATTGCTCGATTGGCATTGATCAACCCGCGTCTGGTGTGGATTGATGCCGAGAAACTTAGATGCCAGGCTCGTCCTCTATTCATTCCTGTTGCACGCGCGCTTCCGCTCGGTGAACCCCGAGCCGGCTCGGACAGGCGCACCGTCACCGCCCGCATGAGATGAGGGGTGGCCAATTCCGCCAGGTCAGTGATCACAGCCGCTTCGGCCATGGCATACCCATCGATCATGCGGGCGAGGTCGTAGGACTTTGCCCAGATCAGCGGCAATGGAAGCGCGCGGAAATCGCCCGCGCACGCGCGGTCCGTCCAAGTCTCGTCCTAACGGCACTCAAGATGACGAGCCAGCCCCCGGTGCGCGAGTGGCTGCCGGAACTCGCGAGGGCTATCGAAGCAGGGCGTCCGTTTCGCCTTCTCTTGGCCACAGCCTGCGGGCCCTCTACCGCAGGCGCGTGAACCGACCGCGCCGAGTTGAAAGGCCCTGCATAGCGGCGCAATATCACCGCGGTATTCCGGTTCCGCCTTCGTGGGTCAAGCGGCCAATGGAGCGATCGCTATGAGCGACCAGGAATATGAACTCAAGCTCACGCTCACGCCAACCGCGCTCGAGGAGCTCGCGAAGGCTCCTTTGTTGGCCACGATCGCCAAGCAGCCCAAGGCAACGATGCTTCGATCGGTCTATTTTGACACCCCCGACTTCTCCCTGCGCAAGAAAGGTCTCGTCCTACGGATACGGCATGACGGCACGCGCTCGGTTCAGACTGTCAAGTTGGACGGCGGCTCCGTTGGCCGTGGCGAATGGGAAGCCGAGATTGCGGGGGACCAGCCGGATGCTGCCGCCGCCGACGGTTCTCCGGTTGGCGCGATCCTTGCCAAGCGGAAAATACGGAACGAATTGCTGCCGCTCTTCACCGTCGAGATCGCACGACGGAGCTATCTCCTGCAGCGCGGCGAAGCCGCCGTCGAGATCGTGCTGGACAAGGGCTCGGTCCGCTGTGACGAGGGCCAGCAAGAGATCTGCGAGACGGAGCTCGAATTAAAGCGGGGTCGTCCGCAGACACTCTTTGAACTGGCGAGTGAGGTCGGCGCCACTGTGCCGGCCCAAATCTCCTTTGTCAGCAAGGGTGATCGTGGATACCGGCTGCTGAGTGGGACGGGCGCCAGCCCGTGCAAGAGCCCGTCCTTCGTCCTGCGCTCCGGCATGGGGACCGGCGAGTCCGTGCGGGCGATCGGTCACGGCTGCCTCGCAGTGCTGCTCGACAATCTCGGCCTGCTGCTGGCAACTCGCGACGTCGAGGCTCTTCATCAGTCCCGCGTGTCTGTGCGCCGCCTTCGGGCAGTTTGGTCCCTTTTCAAGCCCTTGCTCGAAGGAGACCCGCCCGACGAGCTCCGGAGCGAGATGAAGTGGCTCTCCGACCTGCTCGGCGCCGCGCGTGATCTCGACGTTTTCCTCGACGACGTGCTCCGTCCCGCCGCGGAAACGCAGCCGGACGCGCCTGGCTTCGAGGCTCTGCGATCGGGGTTTCAGGCGCAGCGGGATCGCGCCTATGATGGTCTCTTCGAAGGGCTAAGTTCGCAACGCTTCTTCCAACTCGGCCTTGCGCTCGCGCGGCGTTTCGAAGGTGACCCCTGGGCCGCCGATCCGGGCGACGTAGCCGCCGTTCGCCGTGACCAGCCAGTTGAGGACTATCTCCAGAACGCTCTGGGGCGGCGGTTCGGATCGGTCTTGAAGACTGGCCGTGATCTGGAAACCCTTTCTCCTGGGGAGCGGCATCGCGTGCGGATCAAGGCGAAGAAGCTCCGCTACATGGTTGAGCCATTTCGGAGCATCGCAGGCGGCACGGCCGTCAAGCCAATTCTGAAACAGCTCCACATCATGCAGGACGCGCTCGGCGCGCTGAACGACGTGGGCGTCGGCCGTGAGATGTTAATCCAGTTCGCGAGGGAGACATTGTCGGACGACGCCACGGATCGATCCGCCCTCTTCGCGGCCGGCCTCGTCGCCGCCGGGGGCGCGCGGAATGAGTCCCAACTTCTCTCGGCAGCGCAGAAGGCTCACGACCGGCTCGCGGATCTCCGGCCTTTCTGGGAACGATAGCGCCGGGAACCTGGCTCAGGGTTGTGACCGGGAACGCCTGTCTTGTGGTTGCTCCGCCGTCCAGCTCGGGACCATCTCGACCAACTCATGACCAAGGGTGCGTCGCTGCGCATCGTCGCCATGGGCGTGGACACCTCGGCCTCCACCCGCGGCGGCAGGCATGTGCGCCGCCACACCTCCATCCACCGGCCGAGGTGAAAAAATAATGCTACGGGCTTCCGAGACCGCAGAAATCGGGTAGCGGAAGCTCCACTTCGGCAGAGTCTGATGGCGAACAGCGAGAACAGGCTCCGAAATCCGCGATGGGACGTTCCCGCGCTTGCTGACACTCGTCTCTCGCCCGCTCTGCGGCGATGGAGGATAACATGGGTGCTCTAGTACACGCCCGCTCCGCTTCGGACGCGCGTGGCATCGATCGCGTTTCCCTTACTGTACTGGATCGTATCCGTGGTTTGGCGGCAGCGATCGCCCGCGAGGTCCGCGTGCGACAGGATCTCGCGAGGTTGCAGTCGCTTGACGACGCCATGCTCCACGATATCGGCCTCTCACGCGGAGAGATCGAACACGTGGTCCGCCACGGTCGTCTGTCGGATGCCTGGACAGAGTGGCGCTGACACTTTGTCACCGCGGGGCTCCTCGTGAGGCGGGCTGAGGTCGTTCGCGCCGTAACAGTCAGATCGCAGTAGCGGGCGCCGGACGCGAGCAGGGCGGCGAGGCTGCCCGATGCTGCGGCTATGGCGACGATACTGGCGGCTGAGAAAAGCAATCCGATCGACGTCACGGGACGCGCACAAAGCGACAACAAAAGCTCGCTGCCCCAAATATGGTTGAAACCGCGTGGCGGCGCGGGCATGAGAGTTGATCCCTCCCAGCCTATCAACGTCCAGCTCGCCACCTACTACAACGATATCCGTCCGGCGGTCCCGACTGGCGGATCCGGGATCAGCTCCAGCTGTTGTTCCCGCGATGAGAGCCAGTCGGCCTTGCGCCCGCTCGGCATTATCGTTCCTGCTGCGTGATCGAGCCGCAACAGACGCCTGTCAAATCGCGCCGGCGGCTCATCAGGAGAACAGTCGGCCTGGACTTTGCGAGGTAAGCTGCAGTCAGATTCCGGCGCAAGCTTCTGCTGCGAGCGGGATGCACTGCGACCGGCGGGAGAGTCTTGAATGCGTCGCCTTGCAGACCAGCTATGTCGAGGCGTTGTTGCGCCGTTGTGGCTTCTCCTCGGCCTCGGATCGGCCCAGGCCGCGGCCTCCGCAAACGACGGGAGCTGCGCAGCCGGCTTCGTCGGCCGCAGTTCCGCAATCTGCTCGGCACTCGCCGTCACACGAGGTCGTCCGCCCATGACCGAAACCCACCGCCATCGTTGCGCCTCAGCCACCCTACCGAGAGGGTGTCGAGTGAGCTAAGTGCCGCCGGCATCGATCGTCGGCCGTATGGGTCACGGCCTCGCCGTCGACAACGCAGGAGGTCACCGGCAGGCAACGCAGAGCGTTGGCGCTGACCACGAAGGACGCGGATTGCTCCTGCCCGTGACGAGTCCAGACCCGCACCCGCGGGCCACTCTTGCGGGCAATGATCCGCCAGCCATCGTGCTTCAGTTCATGCAGCCAGTACCCGGTCATAAAGGACCGGCTGACAGGGTGGGATGAAGCCCACCGGCAAGCTTCGGTCGCGGGCCGAGTACCGCGCCATCGCCGAGCGGCGGGTCCGGCTCGGCCTGGTTCTTGCTGAACCGCGGCGAGCGGGCCTTCGACATCTACTCCCGGTTGCTGCGGGAGCGGATCGTCTTCCTCACCGGCCCGCTGGAAGACTACTCGGCCTCGCTGATCGTGGCGCAGTTGCTGCACCTCGAGGCCGAGAATGCCAAGAAGGAAATCGCCTTCTATATCAACTCCCCAGGCGGTGTGGTGACCTCGGGACTGTCCGTTTACGATACGATGCAGTTCATCCGCTGCCCGGTCTCGACCCTCTGCGTCGGCCAGGCGGCGTCCATGGGCTCCTTCCTGCTCTGCGCGGGCGAGCCCGGCAGCCGGTTCGCCCTCTCCAACGCCCGGATCATGGTCCACCAGCCCTCGGGCGGATACCAAGGCCAGGTCACCGACATCATGATCCACGCCCGCGAGAGCGAGGCCCTGAAGCGGCGCCTGATCGAAATCTACGTGAAACACACGGGTAAGGATTACGATATCGTGGAGCGGGCTCTCGAGCGCGATAATTTCATGACCGCCGAATTGGCCAAGGAGTTCGGCCTGGTGGATCAAGTGCTCGTGAAGCGGCCCGAGCCTACCGGGACTCCGATGTTGCGGGAATTCTCGTAACGGAAATCAAGGGTTAGTGCGGCGCGTTGGCGGAGCGTCGCATGTAAGAGGGGCAAAAGTCCGGGCGCTCAGGCGGGAGCGCAACGAGCTCGGACGAGGTCTGGGAGGGAGCCGACGGTCCTGGTATCGGCGGTGCCGAGGCGTGCGCCGAGATAGTCCCAGAACGACAGCCCGAGCTTCTGGCAAGTCTTCATCAGACCGAGGAAGGCGTCGCGGCAGGCGCGGCCCGCATCGGAGCGCGTACCGCCACTGATCTTGCGCTTCGTCACCTGGCAGCGGAGGTCGTTTTCCGAACCGTTGGTGTGCAGCGGCACCTCGGGCCGCTCCAGCACCATCAAGAGCTCGGCCTGATTGGCGTGCAGCCGCGCCAGCAGCCGGTCGAGCATGACGAAGCCGGTCCGGCGTTGGAAGATCCGATCGAATCGCGCCCGCAACTCGGTCCTTCGTCGGGGTGAAGGCTCGCGGCCGTAGGCCTTGAGATCGCGGTAGAACCACCAGATCAGCCCCCGGATGCGCCGTTGCGCCGTGCGCTGTTGATCGGTGAAGGTGTCGAGCTTGTGCACGAGGCGCTCGGCATGCACCCAGCACAGGGCGTGGCGCCCCACCATGAACTGGCCGGCATCATCGGAGACGATCACGGTATCGGGCAGGAAGCCATGGGCCTGAATGGCCCCCCACAGCGCCCCCTCGCTGGCGATGCGGACCGGATCGGGGTTGACCTTGAGCTCGGGGATGCCGAGCCGCTCGAGATGGCTCATCCACGCCACCTCGTCGGCAAAATGCTGGTCCGCAGGCGAGGCCAGCCCGTCGATGACCGGCCCAGCCAGCGCGCGCTGGCGCATGTAGGAGAGCGCCTCGGCATTGAGGACATAATCGGCATGGCCGGCGCGCAGGAGCTCCAAGAAATTGAGACGGCTCTTCGCAGCGGTGGTGCCAAACCAAGCGAAGTGGTCGTTGCCGATCTGGGTGCAGCTGCCATTCACGCCTTTGTGGCGAGCACCGGTGTCGTCCACCTGATCCAGGCTGCGCTCGTCAGGCCGGCGCGCAGCACATTGCGGGCCTCGGCCAGGAAGCCGTCCTGGCCCTCGTTCAGCAGCCGCACCACTTGGCGCTTGGAGATCGCAACCCCCAGCGAGCGCAGCTGCTCGACTAAACGCGGCACGGTGACCTGTCCCTGGTGATGCTGGGCGAGCACGAAGCGGCGCAAGCCCGGCCCGAAGTGGCCGATGATCTCTGGCGGCATCGCGGCCATCACGGTCTGCCCGTCAGGCGTGATCCAGCGCTCGCGCCGGATACGCACGACGTGCGGGCGCAGCACAAGATCCTGCACGAGGAAGCTCTCGTAGCCTTTAAACCGCGAGCCGGACGGGACCAGCCCGGCCGTCACGATGCGCTCCTCGTGAATAGTCAGTTCGGCGCTCTTGGCTCTCTTGCGCCAACGCCTGCCCGCGGCTCGCTTGGGTGCCCGGGGCTCGGTGGCCTTCTCCATGCCACTTGGCTTGATGTGCGGCCGCTCGTTGAGCCCCTTGAGACGGGCAATCTCGTCGCGCTGGGCTGCGATCGTCCGCTCCAGCTCCGTCACCTTGCCGATCAGCTCGATCACTAACGCCTTCAGATCGGCGATCGACAGGGCGTCAAGATCAGCAGGCGGCGACATGCCCAGAATGAATCAGAAAGACCGCCTGTCCGGAACCCCCCGCGCCCGGACTTTTGCCCCACTTACCGTCGCATTGTCTAAGCTATTGACGCAGCTTTGTTTTTGGCAGCATGCCGTCTTGGTACTGTCATCGCCGCTTGCCGCTCCCGCGTATCCTGACGTTGCGTCAACCGCCGCTTAACCGCAGATCCCGCTCGATGCTCAGCTGGGCGGGATCTGGTGTTCCGCAAGCGGCGGGAGGCTCTGCATATCTCTGGCTTACGATGTCGGATTTGCGAGGCTTCGGCTCGTAGGGGCGAATATCGCAAGCGCCTGGCGGCCCTATAAGGTCATCGCAGCAGCCTGAGAGGCTCAGCGGAGACGTCGGATTTCGAGGGTCCAGAGCATCTGCGGGCGGCCGACGCCGCGCAGGGCATAGCGGCCGAGGCCGACGAGGCGGGCGCGCAGCGTGCCGCAGGTCTTCGCGAACGCGTCCGAGATGATCAACGTCTGGTCGAGGGAACGGCACAAGGCGGCGATCCGGGCTGCCTCGTTGACGGCCGGGCCCAGGACCGTGAAGTCGAGCCGCGTCGAGCTGCCGAAATTGCCATACAGGACTTCTCCCTCGTGCAGGGCGAGATACGGGTGGGTGATCATGGCTCCGCGCGCCGCGCGGGCGCTCGAGACGGTGGCAACGGCCGCGTGGGCTCGATCCCAGGCGCGCAGTGCGGCCGCACAGGCCTCTTCAGGTTCGCGATTGTCGAAGATCGCGAGGATGCCGTCGCCGATGAACTTGAGCACTTCGCCGCTCTCGCTCGTGATGGCGTCGACCAGAGGCTCGGCGTAGTCGTTGAGCAATCGGAGCATCTCGGCTTGGGGCAACCTGTCGGTCAGGCGCGTGAAGTCGCGTAGATCGCTGTACCAGATGACCTTGCGGGTCGTCTCCGTTCGGCCGCGGACGATGTCGCCCGCGAGAACGCGCCGCGCCGCATCGCGGCCCAGATAAGTTTCCAGCAAAGCACGGGCGATCCAGACGTTGCTGACGGCCCTAACCGCCAGCACGAGGTGGGGTTGGAGCCGCTCGAACAGGGCGAGGTCCTCTCCACTGAACCCGCTCGGACGATCGGTGAGCCAGGATGTGAACATCTCGCGCACTTCGCCGATCGCCGCGCCGGAGCCGATCGGTTGCCGCAGAGCGAGATAATCTGCGCCTCCCATGGCGGCGAAGTCGGCCAGCCCGGGAAACTCGGCGATGCTGGTCTCATCGATCCGACGCCGCAGCATTCGCGCCTCGTGCCTGACCAGCTGGTGGAACGGGCTCTCAACCATTCCTGGCTGTCGGACGCCCCGTGAGGTTTGCGATCGAACGTTTGACTTTCGACACCACGACCCCGGATCCATCGCGAAACCCGAAATTCCAGCGTGGGGTGGAGGAACTCGGTGCTGATGCTCGCGCGCAGGATCGGCATGCCGTGCGCAAGCAGATCATCACAGAGGATGCCCAGAAGCTCGTCGTCCCGCCGCCCGACGAGAGCGGCATCGACGAGCCGTGGCCAGATCGCGTCCAAGTCCGTCATCGGCGAAGCTTGTTCAGGAGGCGCCGCCACCCGGATGCCCGCCATCGCGCGTGAGCCGAGAACGGTTCGACGTGACGGCTGCGCCCGGTGGCTGGATCAACGCTCGGAATACACTTTGTCCGTTTCCATAAATGGGGTTCTGAGATGGTGGCCATCTGAGGGAGCGGGCGTGAAGCTTCTTATTGTCGGCGGTACGGGATTCCTGGGAGGCGCGGTCGCGGATGCCGCGCAGGCGGCGGGGCACCGTTCCCTGTCCCGCCGGCGGGGGCGAGGAACTGGAAGAGGGCAGCGCCCGCCGCAATGATCGACAACGCGATCCTGCGACGTGACCTCTACCACCTCGCTGCGGTGTTCGTGGCCAGCCGCGAGATGAACGCCCTCGCTTCCAATGAGGACCTCCATCGGCTGCCGGACCTATGGAACGAGTTTGCCGAAGAGGAGATCAGTATCCGGCTCTCGTCCACGGCCGTCCTCCTGCGGGCCCGCGACGACCACATCCTCCGGGTTCTCGACGAGACAAAGGGGAAGCCTCAAGCGTGGGCGGACGAGCTGCGGAACGGGTCCTGCGGCACCCTTCAGCCTGACGTTACGAAGGAGAAGGTGATCCCGCTAAAGCTGCGCGAGGTGTGCAACAAGGTCCTGCACACCATCGACTATCACTTCGACGTGGTCGGTGACGGGCCACACAGCTACATCAACCCTGTCCTGTACCTCTACGGGACCGAGCGCAACGGGCAGTCCTGGAGGGTGGTCCTCGATGTCCTCCGCTACGTAGAGATCGGGACCCTTTACGCGCAGCGCACGGCCGCGGCCCGGGCCCGGCGCGCAGGGGAGCGGCGCTGAAGCCAAGGGTCTTGCGTGGGCCGTCCGTGTAGACAAGGAGCCTGCCGTCCTCGCTCGCGGCGATGATCTCGGAGACGGTCGCGCCTTTCGGATCACCTCCCGCAAGGTTCTGAGCGATGGGGAAGCTTGCGACCCGGTCGAAGAACGATGTAGCCATCGCAGGAAAGGCCACGCCCGGAAGGAGGAGAGCGGCTGCGGCGACGGCGGACCGAATGCGCGACTTCATATCACCCTTTGTTGAACGTCCCCGCGTTCCTGCGCCGCGTCTATGACAGGCGCATGACGTCTCTCCAGCTCAACCCGGTCTCGCTCCGAGGCGGCGACTGTGGCCCGGAACGCGGGTACACCGGAATGCAGTCCAACGCCCTCGTTGAGACAAATCACTCATCCGTCGAACTCTGTAAACGGCTCGGCTTCAGCGTAGTCGGAACGGTTCCCGGCGCCTTCGCGCATCCGGCCCTGGGTCGTGTGGGTCTCCATAATATTTACCGCGCACTCTGAGCCGGGGTTACGGCGGTCTCTTATGAGAGATCTTAGAATTCCTCTTATGAGAGATCTTCGAATTCGAGAGCAAGGTGCGGAGTGCCCAGGAGCCCGAAGTAGCGCATATCGGGGGCAGATAACCGGAGTTCTATTATGAAAACCGAAGAGATGAGAACCGACAGCGATTTTCGCACTCTGACAGGGGCTGGAAGCGATGAGCGTGCCGTCTGGGATCCTGACGGAGAAGCAAATGCTGCCATGCGTCCGAACCGGCTGATCCGCTTCAGTGTCGGAACATGTTGGCTCGGATCGGTTCTCGTGGCCACGCGCGAGAAAGGCATTTGCGCCATTCTCCTCGGCGATGATCCCGCTGTCCTGCAGCGTGACCTTGAGCATCACTACTCGGCGATGCAGCTCAGGGAGGGCGGTGAGGCCCTCGAGTGGCTGATGGCCCGCGTCGTCAATTTCATCGAGGCGCCGGGCCGAGAGCTCGCCTTGCCGCTCGACCCGCATGGGACGGCGTTTCAGCGAAGGGTTTGGCAGGCCCTGTGCGAGATCCCAGCGGGCTCGACGGCAAGCTACTCGGACATCGCCATGCGCATCGGCGTACCGGAAAAAGCCTACGCTGTCGCGGAAGCCTGTGCGGCCAACACGATTGCAGTCGCCATACCGTGCCATCGGATCGTGCGCAAGAACGGCGGGCTCGCCGGCTATCGTTGGGGGGTCAAGCGCAAGCGGGCGCTGCTCAAGCGGGAGGCCCTGCAATGAGAGCAGCACGCACGCAAACCAGGCAGGCGGCAGTCCCGCCGACGATCGAGGCACGCCTTGCGGGCCCCGACTGGGAACAGATGGCCGCGAGCCTGCAGGCGCATGGCAACGCCATCGTGTCGGTTCTCTCGCCGGAGGAATGTCGGGCGCTGGCCGCGATGTACGACGATGACGAGCGATTCCGCAGCCGGATCGTGATGGCGCGGCACGGCTTCGGGCGCGGCGAATACAAGTACTTCGCCTACCCCCTGCCCGACGCCGTCGCGACCCTGCGCACAGCGCTCTTTCCGCCGTTGGCCGCCATTGCCAATCGCTGGAACGAGGCGATGGGCCTGACCGTCCGCTATCCCGTCGTCCACGCCGAATTCCTCGACCGGTGCCATCGCGCCGGACAGACCAAACCGACGCCGCTGCTCCTTCGCTACGGCGAGGGCGACTACAATTGCCTGCATCAGGATCTTTATGGCGAACACGTCTTTCCGCTGCAGGTGGCGTTCCTGCTGTCCGAGCCGGCCACGGAGTTCACGGGCGGCGAATTCGTGCTCACGGAGCAGCGGCCGCGGATGCAATCGCGCGCCGAGGTCGTGCCGCTGCGGCAGGGCGACGGCGTGATCTTCGCGGTGCATCATCGGCCGGTGCAGGGCACGCGCGGCCTCTATCGGGTCAACATGCGGCACGGGGTGAGCCGCGTCCGATCCGGCCGCCGCCATACGCTGGGAATCATCTTCCACGATGCCCAGTGAGGGCCGAGGTGAGGTTCAAGGGCAATATGTGAGTGCGTGCGCGATCGAGATCGGCGACGCACGCCGGCCCGATACCAGAAGGGTGTTTGACATAAGTGCGCTATCCGACAGAATGACGATCGTGACCGAAGCCAGCTCGTGGAAGAGTGGAGCTTGCACTCGTCAGTCGCACTCCCAGACTGGATTGGCGAAGAGGTGATTTCAGACACGTGCTACCGCAATGGGCAACCGTGCGGGATTGGGTCAAGTATAGGATCAAAACGGTGGCGACGCCGCCGGTGCGCCTTCGTCTCCACGAAGACAGCCGCGCGGGCAGCCATCACCGTCGTCTCGCACCGGCCGGTGAGCGCGTCGCCCGAGTGCGGAGAGGGCTTCTTGCCGTCGCCCGTGGTCGCGCAACTTTAACCGGCGGTTGTCGTCGGCCCTACTTCGCCACCAGCCCTGGAGCGGAGGGCAGTTGCTTCGTCCCAGTTTAATGGCGACACATATTTGAGTGGCTTTGACGCAGACGTTTGCTACCGTCACATAATCACCTGTGCGAAGGCTCTCGCGTGGCACGAGCCGCCTGTAAGCCTACCCCCCGGTCGCAGCGGGATCCGCGGCGCCTTCACGATCCACGTGGAGGGGAGCCGGGAGGGCGAGGCGATGGTGAGAGACCTGCCGCGCCGTGACGAGCGGGAGATCGACGAAGCATGGTGGCCAACAGGAGCACTGACCCCGATCCGGCACCGGTCGTCGCCTGGCTGGCGGGCGCGGGCCACGCCATCGCCGACCCCCTTGTGTTCGTTGACGCCTTCATCGGTCAGCTCAACGCCGCGGCGTTCGACATCGCCCGCTTCACCACCGGCATCCCGATTCTGCATCCGCAGGTCTCGTCCTGGAGTGCCCTCTGGCGGCGCAAGTCCGGGGTCAGCGAACGCTTCTACCAACTGACCGCAGACACGCAGGCGATTCTCGATCATAGCCCCATCGCCGTCGTCTACCGCGGCGGCGGATCCGTACGCTGCCGCCTCGACACGGCGCCAGCGCCAGATGAATTCCCGATCCTCGCCGATCTGCGTGCGGAGGGTTTGACCGACTACCTGGTGCTGCCAGCGCCGTTCTCGGACGGCACCATCAAGGCCTTATCCTTCGCCACCGATCGACCCCGAGGCTTCAGCGACACGGCGATCGCCGGTTTGGAGGCGGTCGCACCGCTGCTGTCCATGATCCTGGAGATACAGACGTGGCGTCGCACGGCGACCACCCTGCTCGAAACCTATGTCGGCCACCAAACCGGCCGGCGTGTGCTCGAGGGCGCCATCCAGCGCGGTATGCAACAAACCCTGCGGGCGGTGATCTGGTTTTCAGATCTCCAGGGCTTCACGTCCATGTCCGAACGCTTGGAGGGCGCGGCGCTAATCGACCTGCTGAACGACTTTTTCGGCGCCGTCGGCCGCGCAATTGACGCACACGGCGGAGAAATCCTGAAATTTATCGGCGACGCGGTGATGGCCATCTTTCCGCTGGAAGCAGATGCCGACCCGCGCTCGGCATGCGACGCTGCCCTGGCCGCTGCCGCCGAGGCAGCGGCGGCGCTCTCCGAGACCAATCGGCGCCGGCAGCAGGAGGGCGCTCCCCAGATCGCCTACGGTATGGCGCTTCATATCGGCGAAGTGCTGTACGGAAATGTCGGCGGGACCAATCGGCTCGACTTCACGGTCATCGGACCAGCCGTCAATCTGGCCAGCCGCATCGAAGCACTGACGCGCCCGGTCGCACGCCCGCTGCTGCTCTCTGCAGCCTTCGCCCGCGCCAGCGGACGCGACTTTGAGCGCGTGGGCACCTTTCCGCTGAAGGGCGTGGCGGCGGAGGAGACGGTCTACGTGCCGCGCGATTGGGCGTGAGAGGGCGAGTGAGAGACCTGGGCACTGTGTGAGGATCGACTGAAGCAGCCAGCAAAACAGCGCGCCAGGATAAGGCCACGCCATTCAAGCGGGTCCGACATTATGCTTTCAGTCATACGCTTTCTTCGCATGTGGGCTTGCGTGGGTGCCTGCTGGCTTCTCCTAGGCACCTTCCTCGTGAGCGAAAGTGCATCGTCTCAGGAGGCGCTGATCGTTACTCTGGGCGACAGCAATACGGCGGGATATGGCGTCGGCCCAAGGCAGGCGTACCCGGCGCAACTGGAGGCCATTCTGCACCACATGGGGCATGCGGTCCGCGTCATCAATGCTGGTGTCGCCGGTGACACGTTCCCCGGCATGCTCAGTCGACTTGAGACCAGTGTCCCCCAAGGCACGCACCTGGTCATCATCCAGGGCGGGTACAATGACGTCCGCGTCGGCACGCGACCCGATATGATTGTCTCTGCGGTCCAAGCAATCCTGTTGTATCTCAAGGCGCGCCAGATCAAGGTCGTGCTCTGCGGCTTCTTCTACCCCGATTGGGACGCTGTCGGCCAGGCCCTGGCCACCTCGTTCCACGCGACCTTCGTCGATGGCAGCGCCTGTTATGATCCAAGCTATCGCGGGCCAGACGGCCTCCACATGACGGCCGCTGGACATCAGGTCGTGGCCGCGCGCCTCTCTTCTGTGGTTGAAAGTGTTCTGTTCGCGAGGAGAACGGGAGGGTGTATCCGCTCAACCACCCGGTCGAGAGACGAGTGCCCGGCCACTGAGCGCCCGAAGAGATCCTATGCCATCTCGAGAAGCACTGAGCCCAGCAGAGCCAAAAGACGCTGACGACACCTGTAGTGAATTGCCGTCGTCGCACGCGAACGAACCAGCCGGAATCTTGCCGAGCAGTCCGGCCAGCCGGACGATCTTGCCCTGCAGGACGGATCCCCATCCCTATTAGAATGCGACCGCTGGCAAGTCGGCGCAGGCTTCGACAAGGCTACTATTCTGAGGTGCGCTGCTTCAAAGGTGCTTTATGCGTGTTGAGTACTCGCCGGCACGTCAGTCCGACAGCATTCGTGTTCCTCAGCGGCCGCCCGCAGGCTGCCGAGGCGGCCTGCCGTCGGGCCCTCTCCCCCGATGAACCTTTGAGCAACGATCGGCTGCAGGGAGCCATCGCGTCGAGAACCTCGCGCGGTGGCCTTTTGTCGTTTTACAGCCCGCCGCGCCTAACTTGATAGGATCGCGGCCGATGCCGAACTTCAACTCTAAGAACCTCCCTGCACCGCTCGCGGTCGCCCGGGCGGCTTGGGAAGTGACCATGCCGGGTTACAGGTGGGAGGATCCTGACCTGACCGAATGGAGGTCGCCACGGATGTGAGATACTTGCGCCGCTTCCGGCGCTTCTCTTATAGCAAGCGGCGGCCGAAAAGTGTTGGGTTGCAACGACCTCGCCGCTTACGCCGCTTCCGCCGCTTCTCAGAGAGAAAGAAGAGAACGGCGGGGGGCGGTGTAGCGGCGGGGTGCGGGCGGAAAAATCGAGCGGTGTCGAGAAGATCCTAGTCCTCCCGACCCGACTCGCGAAGCGGCGGAAGCGGCGGAGCGTCGAAGTCGCTCTTAACAAACGAGTATTCGCCCGCCGCTTCACGCCGCTTCCGCCGCTTCGCCCATCGTTACTCTCGCCGGGTCTCTCGAGGCCAAGGTGGTGGGTCCTACATCACAAGCGAAAGCCACGGCTTCCACGCTGCTTGCCGGAAGACATCTGAACGAGACCCGGTTCTTCAATCTCGATAGCGCCCACATGAGCAAGGTCACGGGCGTACGTTTAGTTGACCGAGGTCAGGCAAGCGGGCACGCCCGGCGCACGCGGGGTTTTTGTTTATCGATAGCAGCTTGCTCTCACAGCTTATGGGTGGTGTTCGCTTTTCTGAAGTTCTCTGATTTTGCGACCTCGACCAATGTTGATGAATTTCACCTTTATGCCTGAGAAGACAATGCGCTCCTGCCCCACTTTGGTTTTCGGCCGTAGGGGCCCCGCCAGCAAGCCAGTGTGAAAGCTCCAGCCGTCGTCGCGACCTGGTTTGACCTGCTCTCGGTCGGCTGGATCACGCACGAGGCGCCCATGCTCGACTGGGGATTGGATGGCTGAGATCGCTGCGCCTGCTGGGGTGCATCCGAACTCGTGCTCGCCCCGCGCGCCCCTCGACCGGAAGTCCCGGTACAGCGGAAAGCTGTGGAACACATCTTACCTGGCTTGACTCCACGGCGGATTCCATCATGACCCTGGCTCCTGTCTCAGCGTGGGAGGCATTGGTGAAGAGGAACGATCTCGTGAAGCGTTTGGCCGAGGAGGAAAGCCTTTGCCCCGTGAACTTGTCGACAGCACCTTTGACATGATCACGGCGGCGGCCTCAAAAGGGGAAGAGGTATCGCTCTTCGGCTTCGGCCGGTTCAAGGTGGCGGAGCGCGCCGCCCGCCAAGGTCGCAACCCGCGCACCGGCGAGGCCGTGGTGATCGCCGCCTCCAAGAACCTGAAGTTCACGCCCGCCCGCGCGCTCAAAGCCGGCCTGAACACCAAGCGGAGGGGCCGCAAAGTGGCCTAATCGTCTTGCCAGGTTGCGGAGCCAGGGCGTTCCGGCTAGCGCGCCGAAGTCGTTTGGGGAAGCCGTGAGGCAAGGACCGCAAGGCGCACACCGTTGCTGTCCGGATGGACGCCTCCATCACCCAGCGGAGTTCACGGGTCACCTCGGAAGTCCCGCCTTGATCAGCCCGTCCCGGAGGTGGTCACGGTCTTCAGCCCGTTCCAGCAAAACGTCACGTTGAAGGAAGGTCTCGATCGAGAAGTCCGGCCGCAACCGCAGGATCGCCGTCACTTGAGCCTGCGCCTCCACCGTCTTGGCCCAGCTGTGCACAACAGGCCGCCAGCACTGAGCGCGGCCACGGCCCTGGGTTGGGCAACCGCTTCAACGCCTGTTCCGCTTCGGCGTACCGCCTGAGGGAGTAGAGTGTGACGCCAAGTCCGAAGTTGTACCAGGTGGGGTGGAACGGATTGAGGCGCCGAGCTTCGGCCATCCACTGGAGCGCTTCCTCCGGCTTGCCCCGGATCGTCAGAAGAAACCCCATCTGATGCATTCCATCCGCGTCGTTTGGATTGAGTTCGAGCGCCCGGCGGAAATGGCGCTCTGCTGTATCGTATTCGCGCCGCATGAGCGCAGATTTGGCCGAGCAACCCGATGGCAGCGGCTCTCCTGCGGGTCGAGATCAACCGCCTGGGAGGCCATCGCGAACGCCGCGTCCAACACCGCTGGAGACGCGGCGGCGTAACCATCGACCGCAACTCGCACCAACGCGAGGTACGACTGCGCCAGCGCGAACTGCGGATCAAGGGCGACCGCCCGCTCCAGCATGGCGGCGGCCTGTTGATTGCTGTCGTCCGCGTGGCTCCGGAAGTGCGCCAGACCTCGGAGGAAACAGTCGTAGGCTTCCATGCTGTCCGTCGGCTTCCGAAGGGCCTGCTGGAGCCTTGCGTCCTCGATCCGCCCGAAGAGGGTTGAGGCGATCATCTGGGCGACTTCGTCCTGAACCGCGAACACGTCGTCGAGGTGCCGGTCGTAGCGTTCGGCCCAGAGGTGGACGCCCGTTCCCGCTTCGACGAGTTGGGCTGTGATGCGAAGACGATCACCCGCCCGGCGCACGCTGCCCTGGACGAGAAAGGACACGCCAAGCCGACGGCCGACTTCTGCGAGATCGACGGATTGGTCTTGGAAAGCAAAGGACGAGTTGCGGGCGACGACGAACAGCGACCGGAAGCGGGCGAGGCCGGTGATGATCTCGTCGGTGATGCCATCACTGAAGTAGCTGTCCGCAGCGTCGCCGCTCAGGTTGGCGAACGGGAGCACCGCCACCGATGGCCTCTCGGATCGCCTCGTCGGCGGCTTTCGCTCGGCTCGGCAGGTGCGGGCTGCCCCGTCGGGCGCACGGAAAACACCCGTATGCCCCCGTCGATGTTCTTGACCTCCTGGTGGCCCAGATCGGTGCACGTGAGCGACAACGGCCGCGCGGCGTAACGATGCGCCTCTTCGGACAAGCAGACCCCGCCGGGTTCAGCGAGGGCTTGGAGGCGAGCTGCGACGTTGACGCCATCCCCGAACAGGTCGCCACCCCTCACCACGACGTCCCCGACATGGACGCCGATGCGGAACTGAAGGCGCTGCTCGTCCGGTCGGGCGGCCTCGTTCGCCTCGGCGACCTCGCGCTGGACCGCCAGCGCACATCGAACGGCGTCCACCACGCTCGGGAACTCGGCGAGGATGCTGTCCCCAGCCGTGTTGGCGATCCGGCCCCGGTGCTCCGAGATGAGCCTGTCGATGATCTCCCGGTCGGCCTGAAGGGCTCTCAGCGTGCCCTGCTCGTCAGCCCGCATCAGCCGCGAGTAACCCGCGACGTCGGCCGCGAAGATCGCCAGCAGGCGGCGCTCTTGGCGGTCTGGCTGGCTTTCAGGACCCATGTGTCACCCCGCGTTCCACGGCGCTTCTCAGGGATGCTATCACGGCATCGCATGCTTCAACGTGTCCCGCCACCCCTTAAGCCCTTGTTCCTGGCGGCTCCCATCTGAACTGCCCTGAGAGACGGCGCCGAACACTACGACGAATGCTCCGACCGTGCCTTCACATGATCTCTCAGCTGCCGCACGATCTCTGTCGTCCTGCGGATCTCCGGCTCGCCGAGAGCGACGCCCATGGTGGATGCGATCGAAAGAAGCCGGGCGTCGAGCTCGCGGTAGCGCGCGTGGCCTTTGGGCGTGAGCTGCACAAGCTTCGAGCGCCGGTGCTTCGGATTGTCGATGAATGTGACGAGCCCCTCGGCCGCAAGCTCGTCCGCCAGCCGCTGCATGCGCTGACGGCTGGTGGGTCGCATCTGGGCGATCTGCGGCACGGTGAGCGGACCAAGCAGCGCGAGGCTTCGCAGGAAGCCGAACGCACCGCCGCCCCAACTGGTGATGAGCCCGGTCTTCTGGCCGAGAGCCCGGATCCTGAAGAAGCACTGGGCCACTTCGAGCATCAACTCGGCGATCGCCTGGCCCTTGCTGTCAACGATTGGGCCCGCCCCTCCTTCGGCCCCCCTCGGTCCTGTATCGTGCCGACGCCATTGCCGTTCCCTTTGCCTGGACCGGTTTTCGCCAGTTGACACCCTTGTTGTCAACCATTAGAATGACACCCTAGTTGTCGTTTCTGGACGACTCTGGACTTCGTCGCCTCCAGCATCTGCGGGGAGCAGACATGGACCCGGCTGGGCAACACGCAACCGACACCGAAACCGCAGGCGTCATCGCGAGACCACCTCTCCTCTTTCTCGCCGCGCTGCTGATTGGATTCGTCTTGGATCGGCTGCTGTCTTTGCCGGTGACCGGCTGGCGAACGGACATGACGCCCAGGTCGAGGATCCGGTCGCATTGCCGATCGCCGCCTTCGCCGAGGCGATGGAGGTGCCGGTCGCGCAGGTGCTGGTGTGGCTCCGGGCCGGGTGCCCCTATTTCGGCGAGCCCGGCAACTGGCAGAACGGGGATGGTTTCCAGCTCAATCTTGCGTGGGTCGTGGAATGGACGGCGCTGGTCGGGAGCCTCATTCAGCGCTCTGACGATCGCGACATCGCCCGCCAGCTCAACCTGATTGCTTGACTGTCTGGACGGGAACTGCTGCACGGGGGCGGCGCGATGAACCGCCGCCCCCAGTCGCGTTATAGGCCGCCAGAGGTAACGCCCCTCCCGATGGGTAACGGCCGAAAGGGACGCCGGGGCGCAACTCAAAGACCGAGCGATCCGGCATATCCTGTGAGCCGCAGTCGCCCCCCTCCGCCGGTGTAGAGACCAGTCCCTCCCAGGAGCTGCGCATTCCTGTGGTCCTGTGGCATGCCCATCCAGCTCCTGCGCACCGAAGAGGGGCGCCAGGTGGGTGCGGTGGGCACGAAGCGCACGTCATCAAGGCGGCGCTGTCATCAAATTGACGCCGGTCCAATCCCAGGGCGGGAGATAGCTCGATGACCATTCACGGTCGAGCCAGGCGCGGCCCGTCATCGCCTCCCGTTTCCCGTTGCGAACCACGCTGCCGGCGACTGCCAGCTGCGGCATGGAATAGTAATCGCTCGCCTGCTCCGGCAGCGGGATGAGCGTCGATCGCGGTATCGCTGCGGCGAACTGATCTGGTCCGGCCCGCCTTGGGCCGCCGATCAGCGCCACGCTGCTGCGGCGGCCTTGATTGCGGTCGGCGCTGCCTAACCGCTGTAGCGGTCCAGTTGCGCGATCTTGATCAGATTGCCGCAGGTGTCGTTCACCATGGCGATAGTCGAGCCAGTCACCTTCGTCGGCGGCATCGTGAATTCAGCACCCGCCGCCTTCATCCGTTCGTAGTCGCGCTGGACGTCGTCCGTGAAAAACATCGCCGTGGGCTGTCCCTGCTGGAACATCGCCTGCTGGAAGGCTTTGGCCGCCGGGTTGTCGTTCCGCTCGAGCTGCAGCTCGGCGCCGTCCGGCTCCTCGGCTGAGGCCAACGTCAGCCAGCGATACGGCCCCTGCGAAAAGTCCGTCTTCTTTGCAAACCCGAGCACCTCCGTATAGAACCGCAGCGCCTTGTCCTGGTCGTCCACGTAAACCGTCATCAACTTGATCTTCATGTGGTTTTCCTCCTGCTGTCACATTCGCGGTCTCTGCCGCGTCACTCCTATGACGGACCGCGACAGGAGAATATAACCGATGAGCGAAGGTGAATGGCTGGCCGGCCAGTTCGAGGAGAATCGCAGCCGTCTGCGGGCGGTCGCCTAGACGATAGGAAACGTTAGGGCCGTAGCTTCAGCACCTTTGGTGCCGTCAAGTCTCGTAAGTGTCAGTCCAGAGACTTGGTATTATAGTGCGCTCATGCGACACGATACGAAGATCGCTATCATGGTGCGTGAGGACCTCGCACCATGGCAAAAGCTTAACGTCACGGCCTTCCTCTCTGGCGGGCTCGTCGGCGAATATCCCGAGATAGCGGGCGAACCATACTTGGATGGTTCCGGGCGGGTCTATGGCCCCCTGGTGCGGCAGCCGATCTTGATCTTCGCGGCCACCCGTCAGGACCTCACCAGAGCGCTGTCCTGCGCCACGGAACGTGGTCTTCGCTGCTCAATCTACACCCACGATCTGTTCGCCACGGGAAACGATGTCGATAATAGAGCGGCCGTAGCGCGCGTACCGACTGAGGCTCTCGACCTTGTCGGCCTTGCGCTCCATGCAGAGCGTAGGGAGGTGGACAAGGTCACCAAGGGCCTGAGCTTGCACCCGTGAGGATCGGCGAGGGGCCGTTCAGTCGGCGGACGACAGAGAAGTTAATTCGATCGCGAAGCGACGGAAAATCCCTGCTTGATAAACAGAGTGCCGAGCGCTTATGCCGGCCGATCTTATGCACGGAACACCGAGAGAAAAGGACATCGCTCATGAAGCTTGCAGCGGTTACAGGCATCATCGTTGTCTGTGTCTTGGTTGCTTCGGCATCATCGATCTCGCAGGGCCAAGTGCCGGACGCGGTCGTTGTGCGCGGAGAGGTGGTCATGTCTGTTCACGCCGAGGGCGCCCAAATTTATGAATGCAAGGCGAACAACGCGGCCCGACTCGTCTGGCAGTTTCGTGAGCCTATTGCGACGCTGATCGTCGACGGCAAGACCGTCGGTCGACACTACGCCGGTCCGACTTGGGAAATGAGCGATGGCAGTGCGATCGCCGGCAAGGAGGCCGGTCGCGCTCCCGGCGCGACGGTGAAGGACATCCCATGGCTCAAACTGGAGGTGACGTCGCGTCGTGGAACGGGCCAACTCACGGGCGTCACGGCGATCCAGCGGACCAACACCAGAGGCGGCACAGCTGAAGGCGCTTGCGACACGAGCGGTGCGTTCTTGAGCGTACCGTACTCCGCGGATTACACGTTCCTCAGAACGAGTGGATGATCGACTTCGGTTTGCGGTCGTGCAGCATCGTCGTGAACTGCGAAGACCCGCCACGCACCGAAGCATGTCAATTCATGGCCTGCTCACCCAGGAACGCAAAGGAGAGGTCGAGCTTGCCGCGCACATGCTCAAAGACGTTCCCGAGATCAGAATTCCGTCCGGCGCTGCAAGCGCCTGGAGCCGTGCCGCGATGTTGACGCCCTCGCCATAGAGATCCCCTCCTCGACCGTAACATCGCCGAGATTGAGCCCGATCCGAAACCGAAGCTGGCGCTCCTCCGGCAGGCCGGCATTGCGTTCGGCGAGGTCGCGCTGGATGCGGAGGGCGGCACTTTCGACGGCCTTCACGACGCTCGGGAACTCTGCGAGAAGGCCTCACCTGCCATGTTGAACACGCGGCCGCCGTGGCCCGTGGTCTGGGCCATCAGTCCTTGTGCACCAGCGCGAGAGCGTGGCCGTGGGCCCACCTCCAGAATGCCCCAGGCCGGTATCGTCCGCGGCCCGTGAGCTCGCGCACGGTCCCGGGTCTTGAGCATGCCCTCAACCGCCCATTATCGGCACCGTCTTCCTGCGCCCTTCCTCTAAGTTCGTCATCCTCATTCCTCGCCTAATCGAATGAACGGATCGGGTTGAGGACGCGCTCAGCGCGGTTGCTCATTCAGCTTGGAAACCCGCCTCGTTCAGACTGCTGCGCGAACTCTTCAAGCAAAGCCGGATACTGCTCCATGGGTGGGAGCTTCTCGAAACTATGCACGGCGGGGGTTCTCGCCCAAGGGAGCGCCTCGCCCGTGTAGGTCTCGATGAACGGGCGGGACGAACGGTCATCGTCCAACATCGTCGCGCGCACGTTAACGAACTCGTCCATGCCTTCCGGTCGGGTGAACAGCCAACTCATACAATGTGGGCAGAAGAAGTGGCGCGTTGGCCCGTGCAGGCCACCGATCACGGGATCTCCGGCCGTGATTTCAAAGCGACTGGCCGGGTAGAGCGCACTGAGAGAGAAAGCGCTGGCCGTCATGCGCTGGCAGCCGTTGCAGTGACACGCCATCGTGATCAGAGGTTTGCCCTCGACCTTGAAGCGCACCTGTCCACAACGACACCCACCCTGTTGGATCTGGCTGTGCGCCGACATTTTCTACTCCTCCGTTCGTGGTCGCGACGGCAACGGCAATCAAAACGCACCGCGACTGCAGACGTGGTCTGCAGACCCTTGTTGCGGTCCAGGGGAATCGCTTCAGGTTAACGCGGGTTTTTGACGGATCAGTGTTTCGAGGTATTGCGGGTTGAGGTTGGCGAGTTTTCGTCGGACCTTAAGGCTGTGGTTGTCCTTCGGGTTTCGCACGAGGTTCATGGCCATGTGTTTGACGACGGCCATGTTCTGCGGCCCGTTGCCGGTTCTGAGGCGGGCGAGGTCGTCATGGAAGACGACGTCGAGCACCCAGTGCAAACGGTTCTCGACATGCCAATGGGTGCGCACGGCATGGGCGAATGTCTGGGCGTCGAGCCGGGCGGAGGAGAGATAGTAGCGCCGCTCGTGCTCGGTCTTGCTGTTGCGCTCGACCCGGGTTTCGACCATGCCGATCATGGCCAGATGCGGAAAGCGCGGCTCGCCGGGATAGCGGCGGTCGGAGACCAGCCAGCCCATGTCATGGCAGATGCTGTGACGGCGGATTTCGAGGCGGCCATGGTCGTTATCGACGGTCTCGAAGGGGGCCTGGCGCAACTCGGCCGGCGGATCGGCAAAGAAGCGCTCGACCTCGGCGAAGTGGCCGGCCGGTTGGCCTTGAGCGCCAGCAGATAGTCGCCGCCGCGCTCGACGATGGTCTCGGCGATCTCCGTGTGGGCGCCCATGGCATCGATGGTGACCAGCGCGCCGGTCAGTTCGAGACGCTCGAGCAGAAGCGGGATGGCCGTGATTTCGTTGGATTTGGCGTGCGTCGCCTCCTGCCCGAGCACGAGCCTCTGGCGCGCGGCCCAGGCCGAGACCAGGTGCAGCGGCTCGCGGCCCTGGCCGCGCGCGTGGCTGCGCCGCGAGGTCTTGCCATCGCCGGCGATGAGGTCGGGGGCACCGTCGCGCAAGGCCTCGACCCAGTTCGTGAAGCAGGTCTTGAACAGCTCCGCATCGAGCCCGTTGATCACGTCGTTGAGCGTGTCGTGGGCCGGGATGCCGCGCTCATAGGGAGGAAGCGGCGCAGGAAGTCGAGCCGCTGCTTGCCCCACAGCCGCGTTTCGACGAAATCCTCCATCCCGCACAGCGTCGCGCACAGCACCAGGAGCAGGATCTCCGGCAACGGATCGATCACCCGCCAGCGCTGGCGCGGGTCCGAAAGGGCGGAAAAATGATCAAGGAGCGAAACCGAGCGCGCAGGCTGTCGGGACATGGGAGCCTTCGATTAGGTGAAGCTCCCCGTGAATCATATTCGCGCGCCGCACGCACCACCCGCTAACCTGAAGCGATTGCCCTATGTTGCGGTCTACCACTCCTTGACTCTATAGGCTCTCGGGAACAAAATGCGAACATTCCTGGCCTCCTTCAGGAGAGAGCGATGACTGAGACGGCGCACAAGTACGCCCCTGTCAGCCCCTACCTGATGGTCGACAACGGGGCCGAAGCCTTGAACTTCTACCGGCGCGCATTCGGTGCCGAGGTCATCGAAACCTACCCCCATGAGGGAAAACTCGGACACGCTACCCTGACCATCAATGGTGGGGAGGTGATGCTCTCCGACGAATTCCCAGAAGATTTGACCGGAGTACGAAGCCCGAAATCGCTTGGCGGAACGACCTGCACCGTTTCGCTCGTGGTGGATGACGCGGATGTCTGGTTCGACCGAGCGCTCGCTGCTGGTGCAGAGGTTATCCGGCCCTTGAACAACGAGTTCTACGGTCGCTCCGGAAAGGTGAGAGACCCATTCGGACATACCTGGGGCATCATGGGTCCAGTGAAGGATTAGGCGCGAACGGTTTCGCGGATCACTCTCCACAAAAACGCGGGACAGATATGAAGCCACGCCGGGGCGGCCGATCTCCCACCCTGCTAGGCTGCTTTGCGGTCCGGCGCTTGGTGTTCAGGCCAGCGACCGCTTCGTCACCACGATCACCTGGGTCGACGGCGAGCTCTGACACGGCACCTGGGAAGGGGACGAGAGCGATGTGAGGCAGGTCGATCCTCGAACGGGAGGCCCTGGAGAGGCTCGAGATGCCGCCCGGAGTGGGTGTGTCGGGGCTCGAGTCCGATGGCGGCGATCGATTCTTCTGCGGAGGCGGAAGGAGCGGGACGGTGAGAGCCGTCCGCCGGCGCCGGCGCGGCTCCGCGGCAGGCAGCGGCTCAGAGACTCCCGTCGCGTCCATGTGCTCCCGTCCCGTCCATGTGC
The DNA here is from genome assembly GCA_963723525.1 of uncultured Alphaproteobacteria bacterium. Lineage (GTDB taxonomy): Bacteria > Pseudomonadota > Alphaproteobacteria > Rhizobiales > Beijerinckiaceae > Microvirga. The sequence continues at coordinate 422,304 of CAVRRI010000014.1, read as the reverse complement.
AAGTAATGGAGAGACCGATGCAAGAGGCCCTCGTCGTCCGCCGCGAGACGCACGTCCCGGCGCCGCCCGCTGCGGTGTTCGCCCTCCTGACCGATCCGGAGAAGATCCTGCGCTGGATGGGGACGGAGGCGCAGCTCGAGCCGCAGCCCGGCGGGCTCTATCTCGTCAATGTCACCGGCGCTCGCTGCGCCCGCGGCTCCTTCCGCGAGGTGGTGCCGGTGCACCGCCTGGCCTACAGCTTCGGCTGGGACGGCAGCGAGGTGGTGCCGCCGGGGTCGAGCCTGGTCGAGATCGACCTGATCGAGCAGTCGGACGGAACGCTGCTGCGCCTGACCCACTCCGGCCTGCCCAGTGCCGAGCAATGCGCCGGCCATGCAGAAGGCTGGGCGCATTACCTCGGCCGGCTGGCCGAGGTTGCAGCCGGGCGCGACCCCGGCCCGGACCCCTGGCATGGCCGCACTGGCAGGGAGTGACTGCTTTCCGCTCTCAGGATTGCCGCAGTTGGGCCTCTTGCCCTTTCATAGCGAATGCGGGCTCGCAGACGCTTCGTGCAGGGCGACGCGCCACGGGCTGTGGCGCTGGGACGGGCTCACGCGCGTCGCCACGGCCGGCCGGCTGGAGATGACCTACAATGCCGCCGAAGGGGCGATCCAGCCGCGGGCGCTCGGGCGAAAGAATGAGCTGTTCGCCGCCTCCGACACCGGCGGCGAGCGTGCGGCGATGATCTACGCCTTCAGCGAGACCGCGAATTTGTGGCACCGGGTTTCGCTAGGCCTTTTCGACAGCAGGCTGAGCGGCGCGTCGTCTTCAGGGCCAGCAGCCCGACGCGCCCGCGCCGCCAACGTTAGCTGATGCAGCGCCGCCAAGAGCACCTGCTGGGGCGGCTGGAACGACCACGACGCGTCCGGCGGCTCTGCTTATCATAGGTATCCTGGACGCCCTGAACGTGGTCTCGGCGGTCGCAGCTCTGCTCTCGACCTGAATAGGCGCATGAGGCCGAGGCGCTCGCCCCGGGGCCAGCGTGGTGGTCGGAGGATCCTTTAATCCGTGACCGGGGATGTCCGGCGACGGCTCGGCATATATGCCGGGAGCGGCCGCCCTTGCGCGGTCAAATAGGCGGCCATGGCGCCGATCACCTCGCGGATCGCCGGCCGTTCGGTGATCCTGTCCCGCCATCGCTGCAGGCGCGGCGTTTGCGCATCGATGGGCGCGCTCATGCGATCCGCGAAGAATTGCGCCATGTAGAAAGCGATGTCGGCGAAGGAATACGGCCCGGCGAGGAAATCGCGGTCGGCCAGAAGACGGTCCATCTCGCGGTAGTAGCTCATGCTCGCTCGCCGGGCCTCGACGGCGGCAGGATCGTCCAGGCGGTCCTGGAGGCCCATCAGGCGGATGATGGGCGGGAAGAAGACCTCGTCGGACTTGAGTTCGAGGAGGCGCGCCCGGGCACGCTCGATCGGGCCGGCCGGCCAGAGCGCCGGCGAGGGCGCGAGTTCTTCCAGATACTCGAAGATCTGGGTCGAGTCGAAGATTTCCACATCGCCATGGATCAGGACCGGCACCTGTCGCTTCGGATTGACCCGGATCACCTCCGGGTGCTTCGGCTCGTAGAGCCGGTCCATGTCGAAGGGCACCATCACGAGGTCGAAGGCCAGTCCTTTTTCCAGGACGGCGATCTGCGCCTTCGCTCCGAACATGCTCAGCGGACCGGAGAACAGGCGCAACGGCGCTCGCTCCAGGCGGTGATCGATCGACGACGTCATGGCGGCCCGTAGCTCCGTGTTCGGCGCTCAACCGCGCAGGATACCGTGCCAGGACGTTGTGGAGTCGGTCCGGTCGAGATCGGATTCCGTCAGCCCGATATCGGCCAGCCCGCGGCTGTCCAGCCGGTACAGCATCCGGCGGCTTGCTCGCGCGTCGAGCCAAGCCTCGATCCGGAGGAGGCGGTTGAGGAAGTGACCGCCCTTCCGCGCAATATTAAGATTTTCTACTGCTGTCCCGTAGACCATGGTGCATCTCCGAGGACGGTGTTTTCCTAAAGCAAATACTGCTACTCTCCGGGATCCGAAGCAAACGAGATCGTCTCCGGTTTCGCCCAAGCAGAACTTGCCCGAAAATGTCCCGACGCCGCCTCCCTCCCCTGACCTCCGTGCGCGCCTTCGAGGCTGCCGCTCGGCATCTCAGCTTCGAAAAGGCGGCCGACGAGCTCGCCGTCACGGCGAGCGCCGTCGGCCAGCAGGTGAAGTCGCTGGAGGCCTGGCTCGGGCGTCCGCTGTTCGTCCGGCTGCCGAGCCGAGGCGTGTCGCTGACGAGCGTCGGCGGACGCTACGCGGTCTCGCTGTCCGAGCTCCTGGACGGACTGAACGAGGCGACCGCGCGGGCTCTGAGGCCCGAGAGCTCGCGCACGCTGACCGTCAGCACCCTGGCGAGCTTCGCCGCGAACTGGCTCATTCCGCGACTGGGCGGACTGCGCGCGCGCCATCCCGATCTGGACGTGCGCGTCTCGGTCTCGGGGCATCGCACCGACTTCGCCCGCGAGGACGTCGATGTCGTGGTCCGGTTCGGCCGCGGCGCTTGGCCAGGCCTCCGGTCCGATCTTCTCCTGGAGGAAGTCTTCTTTCCGGTTTGCAGCACCGCCCTTCTCGACGATCCCGCGCGGCCCCTCCGCGAGCCGGGCGATCTGCGCCATCACACGCTCCTGCACGAGATGGTCGATACCGTCCCCGACTACGTCACCTGGGAACGCTGGCTCGCCGCCATGGGGGTCGAGGGCGTCGACACCTCGCGCGGCCCGCGCTTTCCGCACACGTACCTGGCCCTCCAGGCGGCTGCCTCCGGTCAGGGCGTCGCGCTCGCGACGAGCGTCCTGATCGGCGACTATCTGGATGCCGGACGTCTCGCCCGCCCGTTCCCCCACGAGGTGAAGGGGACCTACCAGTATTACGTCGCCTGCCCGGAAGCCTCGGCCGACCGGCCCGCCATCGTCGATTTCCGGAACTGGATCCTCGCCGAAGCGCGGGCGCAGCGCTGACGCGCCGCTCACCTCACGCCGTGGCTCCCATCTGAACGCAATCCGTCAATGCGAGGTAATAAGGAAAGGGTTGGCCCTTCTGGGCCACCCCTTTCCCGCGATCCGCGGGGCCAGCCCCGTCGCGGGCGTGAGCGCACGTTGCCCTGCGGACTCGATCCGGGGTGAAGGACTTGCAGCCCGTTGGGTAAAAGATACCCGAGAAGGGCATTTACGGGTGAGCGAGGATAATGACGAGGCGACCGAACGGGCCCCGCACGTAAAAGCGCCTCACGCCCCAGGGCTCCCGCGCAGGTCCGTATTCGATGGGGAGACACGCCGCAACACGCTGATACACCTCGTCGAGGTCATCTGTTGGATCACCTTCGTGATAGCAGATTTCGCAACTAGAGCAGTTCGGGGTTGCATGGAATTGGCTGATCTGATTCCAGAGTGCCGGGGGTGAGAGGGTAGGAGCTCCCCATGACGGCACCCTTGTCGCAGGATCTTCGCGAACGGATCGTGCGGGCGGTGGCGGACGGCCGTTCGATCCGGCAGGCGGCCGAGCGCTTCCAGGTCAGCGCCTCGGCGGCCATCAAGCTGATGCAGCGGATGCGCCAGACCGGCAGCACCCGCGCCGGCCAAGATCGGCGGCTACCGGCGTCCCTTGCTCGAGCCCTATGCCGCTTGGCTGCGCGCGCTGGTATCCGATCGGAAAGGCATCACGCTGCGCGAGATCCAGGCCGCGTTGGCCGCGCGCGGCGGCGTCGTGAAGGCGCTCTCGACCGTTGCCGAGATGCTGCATCGGCTCGACCTGTCGCATACAAAAAGTCGCTGAGAGCCTGCGAGCAGGAGCGGCCCGACGTGGCGCGGCACCGCCGCCGGTGGCGGGTGTGGCGGCGCTTCATGGACACGACCCGTTTCGTCGTCCTGGACGAGACCGGCGCCACCACGGCGATGACCCGCCTCGCCGGCTGGGGGCCGCGTCGGCGAGCGCCTCGTCGATGCCGCCCCCGCGGGCCACTCGAAGACCACGACCGTGCTGGCCGGCCTGCGCCGCACCGGTCTGATCGCACCCTGCGTGCTCGACGGGTGAGTCGCTGGCGGCAGGGTCAAATGCGCAGCTACGTCGTTCCGCCCGCGCACGATGCGAAGAACTGAAACGACGTGAAAAGCCCACCGGAAAGCGTGTTCCGGTGGGCTTGATGTCGAGCGAACATTGCCTCGGGTCCGCCGACGCCGGGACCATCAGTCTCAACTGTGGCCAAAATAGGCTGACAGCAAACCGGGACTTCGATCTTGTCCATCTGAGTCGAACCCGGCCAGCGACTATGGGGTCCCAGGGCCAGAACTCAGCCAGCTTGACCTCTGCCTTCCGCGATCTCCGCACGCCCAAGAGACCGGCGCATGAAAATCGTACCGATCACGGGATTGTCGTAATAGGGCTCGATGGGCTGGAAGCCAAATTTGCGATAGAGCGCCATGGCGACCACCATAGAAGGTAGCGTGTCTAGCCTCATCTCGCGGTAGCCGATCCGTTCGGCCTCTCGCACAACGGCCTCGACCAGCCTTTCCCCGATTCCGGAGCCTCGCCCTTCCGGGGAAACGTAAAGACGCTTCATCTCGCAACAGCCGAGAGGCTCAATGGGCCGTAGCGCGACACAACCGACCGCAGTGCCGCTGGAGGAGCGAGCAAGCAGCAATTCACCCGTCGGGGGAGCATACTTGCCCGGCATGGCCTCCATCTCCGCCTCGAAGTTCTGAAACGAGAGGTCGACAGCCAGCGAAGATGCATAAGCTCTGAACAGATTGACCGCCGATGCGAGATCATCGGCCGTTCTGACCGGAGCAATATAGAACGCGGGTGTTTCGTGCATGCCAGTGCGATGGCCGCTTAAAGAGGAAGGGATCAAACCTTATTGGGTTCTGACGAAACCGTTGTGTACACATTCCAGTTCCGCGTGTCCGCGGGACGGTCGTACTGAAACATGAGATACGCCGCCATGCTCTCCTCGTTTGACGCAGGGTTTCACAGCGCCATGGAAGCCCGCATGGCTGTTAGAGCATGGCGGCAATCGTTTGCGGTGATCAGATTCGGGGCGGCAGGTCCCAGTAATCGCGCACCTCTTTCTCGCGGCGGTGATCGGGCCAAAGCTCCTCGTCGCCATAGGACACGGGAGCGCCCCGGAGTTGCGCCTCGGTGATGTCGGTCCGGTAGCCGTGAAGCTGCGGACAAAAAGCTGCACGCCCAACTCTCCTTCCAGCTCCTTGATAGCTCGCGAAAGGGGCGACTGCACAATGTGTAATCGCTCGGCGGCGCGCGCGACGTGGAGTTCTTCGGCCACAGCCAGAAAGCAGCGAAGATGGCGGAGCTCTATATCATTCCCTCTACCCAACGCGGGCGCTGCCAAACGAGTGCTGCAAAACGCTTGGCTGCCACATCCCTTAGTTACCTAAGCCCGTAGAAATTGACTAATGGCTTCTGCGATTTCCGCCGCGTGTGTTTCCAACGCGAAGTGTCCCGTGTCAAGGAAACGAACGTCGGCCTTCGGCAGGTCGCGCTTATATGCCTCAGCGCCGGGCGGCAGGAAGAACAGATCGTTCTTGCCCCAGATCGCCAGTAGCTTCGGTTGATGCTTCCGGAAATACGCCTGAAAAGCCGGGTACAGCGCGACGTTGCTCGCATAGTCCAGTGTCAGATCAAGCTGGATCTCATCCGCCTCGGGACGCAGCATGTACCAAGAATCGAGCGTGTATCCGTCGGGCGATACCTTGGTGGCATCGAGGACACCGTGGTCATACTGCCTGCGAATAGATTTCGGTGTGAGCATCTTGCGCAACGCCTGGCGGTTCGTATCCGTCGGTTCGCGCCAGTAGCGCTCGATCGGATTCCAGCCGTCGCTCAGCCCTTCCTTATAGGCGTTGCCGTTTTGCGTGATGATCGCGGTCACACGCTCCGGATGAGCCATCGCCACGCGAAGGCCAGTCGGCGCGCCATAGTCGAAGATGTAGATGGCGAACTGCTTGAGGCCGATGACCTCGGTAAAATGATCAATGACCTTGGCGAGATTGTCGAAGGTGTAGGCGAACTGATCGCGCGAGGGCAGTGCCGACAGGCCGAAGCCCGGCAGGTCCGGTGCGACCAAGTGAAATCGGTCGGCCAGCAGCGGGATCAGATCGCGGAACATGTGGCTGGACGTTGGGAAGCCGTGTAGCAGCAGCAGGGTCGGCTTAGCCGGGTCGCCGGCCTCCCGATAGAACACCTCGAAGCCGTCAACGTCGGCGGTACGGTAGGTTGGATGGTTCATGGTCGTGCTCCTTGGTTACCGGACGCCTAGGGCGGACGGGATAATGAAAGATGAAGAGTTAGGGACGATCAGAAGCCGAGATCGCTGAGGCCGGGGTGATCGTCGGGGCGGCGGCCCAAGGACCAATGAAAGCGGCGGTCGGCCTCTCGGATCGGCGCATCGTTGATGCATGCGAAACGGCGGCGCATCAGGCCGTTCTCGTCGAACTCCCAATTCTCATTGCCATAGGAACGGAACCAGTTGCCGCTATCGTCGTGCCACTCGTAGGCGAAGCGGACGGCCATGCGGTTCTCGCGGAAGCCCCACAGCTCTTTGATGAGCCGATAGTCAAGCTCGCGCTGCCACTTGCGCGTCAGAAAGCCGACGATCGCTTCGCGCCCCTGTACGAACTCGGCACGATTTCGCCAGTAACTATCGACGGTATAGGCGAGCGCGACCTTTTCAGGATCGCGGCTGTTCCAGCCATCTTCGGCCAGACGAACCTTTTCAACCGCGGTTTCCACCGTGAAAGGTGGCAAGGGGGGACGCTGAGTGCTCATTGGGGATCTCCATTGTTGGTGAGGCGAGCACGTAGCTCGGCATTTTCGATTTCGAGCTGGGCCAAACGATCGCGAAGCGGACGGACCGCCTCGCTGACTTCCTGCTCGGTGAACCGCGGTGTGATGTGCTGCGGGCAATTCCAGTCGAAGTTTTCGAGGCGCAGCCGGAAGATGCGTTCAAGTTTCGCTTTGTAGTCCGGCACGGTGACAAGCTCGGTCAGCGCCGCGTCGGCATCGAGCGCCAGGGTTTCGACATGGACGTAAATCTTGAGCCGCGCGCGACGCGCGTAGTCCATGAGGAATAGGCAAGCCCGATCGTCGGCCGCGAGATTTCCGGTGCTGATGTATTGGCGGTTGCCGCGATAGTCGGCAAAGGCAAGCGTGCGATCGTCGATCAACTTGAGGAAACCGGCCGGGCCGCCGCGATGCTGCATGTACGGCCAGCCGGTTTCGGAAACCGTCGCCATGTAGAAGCTGTCGCGGGTCGCGATGAACTCTGCCTCGTTATCGGTAAACCGATCGAACTCGCGATGCCCTTTGAAGTTCTGCCAGATGTGATCGGCGCCCATCTTGGCCTGTGCGGCCCGGACGCTGGGCGTTTCAGCGATATCGAGAAAGCCATAGGACATAGCGGGCCTCCACTAACGGTAAGAAAGCGGGCCGGGGCGGCGCCGCCCCGGCCCGATGGGTATCACGCGGCTTCGGCGGCGTGGACGACCGGGAAGTCGATGTCGGTCTCCGCGACCACGTTGAGCAGGTTGGTGAACACGTTCTCCGCGGTGACGGCGAGGATTTCCACGATCTGGCCGTCGCTGTAGCCGGCGTCGCGAACCGCCTTGATATCGGCGCCGGTGACGTGACCGCGTTCGCGCACGACTTTGGCGGCGAACTGGACGGCGGCGTTGGCCTTGGCGTCGCCGGACGCGCCCTTGCGGTTCTGCGCGATTTCCTCAGGGCTGATCTTCGCCAGATTGACGCCGAGATAGGTGTGGGCCGACAGGCAATAGTCGCAGCCATTGACCTGGGCGACGGCCAGCGCGATCCGCTCGCGGGTCTTCACGTCGAGCGTCTTGGTGAGAGCAGCACCATTGGACGTGAAGCCCTGCAATGTGGTCGGGCTTTGCGCGATCAGGCGATACATGTTCGGGACGACGCCGAGCTGCTTGTGGACGGCATCGAGGATCGGCTTCGAGGCTTCCGGGGCGGCGTCGAGGGCAGGGATAGAAAGACGGGACATGACGTTCGCCTTCGGGGTTATGAGCCGGGATTGGCTCGGTGAGATGAATCATGTTCCTTTCCATCCACGTTGATAATCCGGTAAAATCAAGAATCTCTCTACCAGTATTCGGAAGACTGAAATGGATCGTCTGGAAGCTATGTCGATGCTGGTCGCGGTGACGGAGAAAGGTAGCCTCTCTGCGGCAGGAAGAGTGTTGCAGGTGCCACTAGCCACCCTCAGCCGCAAGATTTCCGACCTAGAAGCGCTGCTCGGCACGCGGCTGCTGATCCGCACGACACGCAAGCTCACACTGACGGACGCAGGCATCGCCTACGTCGCGGCGGCACGTCGCATCCTCGAACAGGTCGAGGATGCCGAGCGCGAAGCGACCGGTGAATTCACCGTACCCAAGGGCGAGTTGGTCGTGACCGCGCCGCTGATGTTCGGGCGCCTGCACGTACTGCCAGTTGTCGCCGATTTCCTGGCGACGTTCCCAGAAATCAACATCCGGCTCATGTTGGCCGATCGCAACGTGGATCTCATCGGCGACCACGTCGATATGGCGGTGCGAATCGGAAAGCTGCCCGACAGCTCGATGGTGGCAACACAGATTGGCGTGATGCGTACAGTGACGTGCGCCAGCCCGACGCTCCTTGCCGGTCGTGGTACGCCGCAGACCCCCGATGATTTACTGCGTCTTCCATGCGTGACCGTGGACACGCCCATGCCTTCGCCAATTTGGCGTTTCCGAAATCCACGATCAGGCGCTGCGATTGACGTTGCCATCGTGCCGCGCCTGACCGTCACGACTACAGAAGCTGCGGCACAGGCGGCAGTCCGCAAGGTCGGCGCCGTCCGACTGTTGCATTACCAGGCGGCTGAAGCGGTCGAACGTGGTGAGCTGCAAATCTTTCTTGAGGCGTATGAGCCGGAACCTGCCCCCGTTCATCTTGTTCACGTGTCGCGTGGACAGATGCCGTTGAAAATGCGCCGCTTCCTTGATTTCGCCGCGCCGCGCCTCAAACAGGTACTCAGCGGAATTATTTCCACTCAGACCGGGTAAGCAATGCTTACGGAAAGTAGTCAGCTCACCTTTCCGAACGCGGGCGAACACCATCACACTGATGGTCCACGTTGCCGACCGAAACTCCACGACACCGCACCGCCGTGCACCGTCGCGGCGAGCTGCTGCCCCAGCCTCTGCTCGATCACCGGCTTCCACGGCACCAGGCTGAACCCCATGCCATCATCGAGCATCGCGTAGCGTCCGCTGGCGAGCATGACGCTGCGCCGATAGATGCCGGTCACGCGCTGCCCGTCGGCCACCGGCCGATGCCCTAGGCCGGTTTCGGCCGCGATCTCCTCCGCGGTCTTCGCCAGTTCGCGTCCGCGCAGCGTCGTCAGCAGGTTGCGCGCGAGGACGACGCGCTGCCCGCGATGCTCGGCCAATCCTTGTTCGGCCAGGAAGTCGGCGCGCTGGCGCAGCGCTTCCTTCACTTCGCCGCCAAAGCCCAGGTCGCCCAGCCCCTTGCCACCGCCGATCAACTGCTGATCCAGCCAAGTGGCGCCGATCACGCGAGCCTGCCGCTCGTGGGTGCAAACGCCTTTCGGTCAAACGCTGGTTCCGACGCTTTGCTTAGGGCTTCTAGCGTTCGGCGTCGCGCTCATCATCGCGAATATCTGATCCGGGTCCCTGCCAGCGTTCGCCTCGCGCGCGCGTGAGCGGTCCGCGATTTCGCATAAGCGCCATTCCGGAACCGGATTGCGGCGACGGCACGGAAGCTCTCAGCCGCGCAACGGCTTCTCGCCGATGAAGATCCCGGCCTCGCGCGCCGCGGCGATGAACGCCTGCCGCGCGGCTTCTGGCGAGATCTCTCTGGCGAGGGCCCGAAGGCAGGCCGTCGCAGCCGCGCGATGCCGGGCGCCGCGCAGCGGCGGCCAGTCGCTCCCCACGAGGTATTCGGCGGCCTCGGCGACGGAGCCGACGTTCCGGAACCGGCCGATCCGGCTGGTCTTGATGACCACGAGCTTGTCGAAGCGATCCATGCTCCCCTCCCGGTCGTCGCGCGCGAGGCTCGCGTAGTTCGCGGAATCGCCTGCATGGTGGCAGCGGCATAGAAGAAGGCTTTGGCGGATTAAAAGGTCGCCGCTCGATCCTTCCTAATCGACAGCGCCAAGGTGATCGTCGCCCGTAACACGGGGATCCAATAGAAGGACGCTATAATTGGAAACAATGAATAATGGCACAATCTCGCGCACAGCCGCGCGCTTGTCGCTTGGGCTGTCTTTCGGATTCCTCGCACTGCTTACAGTGCTCCACCTTCTTGAGCCGGAATTCAACTCGGGCCATTTGATTAGCGAGTACCAGCTCGGCGACTACGGCTTCCTGATGTCTCTTGCCTTTTGCCTTCTGGGGACTAGTGCGCTTCTGCTCGCGCTCTCGCTCGGGCCTCACCTGCGCACGCGAGGCGGACGCGTGGGCTGGTGGGGGTTACTCGGCATCGGCGCGGCTTTTTTTATCGCGGGTGTCTTTCCTCCTGTCCAGACGCCGGTCATCATCGGCTACCTGCACGGCATATCAGGACTTCTCGCCATTTTCGGCTTGCCGATTACGTTCACCTTGATAGGCACAAGCCTCGCCACGGGCGAAGCGCGGGTTCTCTTGTCCCGCCGCGTGCTCTGGGCGACGCTTCTGGCCTGGGTCGGTCTCTGGTTCTTTCTCGTTTCTCTGATTGTCGTCAGTCTCACTGGTCAAATGGATACGCCGTTGCCCCTCTGGGTGAGCCTCGCCAACAGGTTTTTGGTCCTGACCTATTGCATCTGGTTTGTGGTAGCGGCGTGGAGTGCGACGTGCAAGCAACAGCCAGACGATTGAGGTGCATGCCGGCGGCTTGCTCGCCTCTTGTCGACTTTCAGGCCCCGCAGATGGTATCTCCGCATGGAATCAGGTGAGTCCATCGAACAGCCGCACCGTTACGGCTTCATAAGTGCCAGGAGTCGACGCGTCGCCGGACATCCTGCCCGGGCGTTAGGCTGGCAGCAGACCCAGATTGACAGCCAGGAACCCGGGCCCATTGACCCCCGCATGGACCACCATGCCGACCGAGGTGTTCCGCGAGCGCTGGACGGCCCACGGGATGCTAAAGACGGCGGGCCACAGGACGAACATGACGCCCAGGCCGAAGCTGACGTGAAAGGCGCCGTGGAGAAGGCCTTGGACAACCCAAGTGCCGCGACCGAGCACCGGCTCCTGGCGTGGTTGGATGAACCCCCGCCACCAAAGCTCCTCGCCGATGATGTTCAGGGCAAAGAACGGCAGCCATAGAGCAAGAAGGTAATATTGCGCCGGCTCGAGGCGCTGGACCGTCATGAAGGGCGGATGCGGTGGCAGGTTGGGCCAGAGCCTTGCAGTGAGGAAGGACAATCCAGCCACAGCTGCGATCGTGAAAGTGAGCGCAAGTCCCGCCAGCCGCCAATCGTCGGCGCTGAGGCGGCGCACGCGCAAGTGCTCCAAGAGCGTCGCCAGGGACGGCGCCGGCAACGCCGCCCACGCGCCGGCGAGGGCAGCAGCGAGGAGCGGTGCGAAGACAAGCGTCCCGGCCAAGAACCACGCCGCCAGCGGCTCCCAGCCCTGTCCAGCCAAGGCCGGCACAAGAAGTTCCGTCGCAAACCAAAGCAGCAGGGCAGGCACGCCAAAGAGAACGACTGAGAGTGGAACTCCGATCCGCTGCGGGATCAGTCTTCGCGGTTCGCTGTCCATCTCGGCTCACTCTGCGTTATTCGCCATTTCCACGCGGGCATGTCTACAGCAGCAAGCGCCCGCAAACGTGGGCGCCGGCTGGTGGCGTGACTGTACGCCCGGGACGTCGGCCCAAGGTTCGCGCCCGGTCATAAACCGGGTCAGGCTGAAGCCCGTGTCCTGCGCTCTATGGTTCGGCACGTTATTCGCGGACACTCCGCCGCGGAGGACTCTCTCCTCCGAGAGCTTGACGAGGTCCTTATTCTTCACTTGATCCGCAGCACACGGATGGTCTGGTCTGCCCCGCTGACGTGCATCACATGCTCACCATTCTCGGCCCAAATCCTCACCACCGGACGGTGGGCATAGGAGAAGCGGCGAACATTCTCGGCCTGCGCCCACACCTGACCATTCGTGAGCTCGTATTGCGCACCTGGCTTGGCCCCCAGGAAATTGCCGGGAAGCTCACTCTGGATAACCGACATGGCACGCCTCAAGAGGCGCGCCCCATAGGTCCCGAGCGCGTCGCGCGGCCGGCGCTCGCCGGCGGCGGCACGAGAACCGAGACGAGACACCGGGCCGCGGCGTCACGCCATAGTAGGTTTCGAAACCAAAACGCCGGCGCCGCGCTCGCTCTCGAGACGACCCATAGGCCCCCGATTGGTTTCATTTTCATGGACTCAGGTGAGTCATCGACTCAGGGTGAGTCCATGCCCATCGGTCGGGATCTTGTCCGCGACCCCAAGATCGGCCACCAGCCTAAGCATGCGAGGCGGCACTCGGATTTACCCCCCCCGGTGCTCCTGGGTGACCCCGAATGCTCGCCTTAGACAAGGTAACCAGGACCTCCCCGCGAGCGACAGAAATCCGAAATGAGAGGCCCCAGCCGGGCGTCATCCCATCGCGAAATACAATTGCAGTGAAACCAAACGCCGGCGCTGCATTGGCCCCCGCTCGACCAATCGGCGGCCGGTTGGTTTCATTTCGATCGCATGGACTCAGGTGAGTCGGACTCACCTGAGTCCATGGCCATGAGATGTTCCCTGAGTCGATGGACGAGTGCAGAGGTCGCCCGATCGGGTTCCATGGACTCAGGTTGGCCCCGTACCTGAGTCCATGGTTCCCGTCGTTGCCTCCTTGCTGAAGGTGTCGAGATTGCCCGTTATGGCGACTGAAACAAATTACCGGCTGCAATTATCGGGCTGTTATCGCCACTTACGGAAGGCGCTCCGTAGGCCCGGCGGGTGCAGGCCGCCACGATGGCCTGGCGCTCGGCCCGGTCCTTCTCGGCTTCAGCCTCGTTGCGGCCCACGATATAGCGCCGGCCCTCGACCTTGACCTCCTTGACGAAGAGTTGCGTCTCGCCCGCCGTCCGCTCGACAACGCCTGGCGGAAAGCTTCAACACGATGGCTGGAGAACTCGCCCTCTCGCAGGAACGCCAGGAGCGCATCGCCAAACTGAAGCGGTTTCTTGCTCCGCAGGTCGCGGAGTTGGTGGACCGCAGAGGCGATGACAACCTCCTCGAAGGTCGGCACGCCGATATCGTGGCCGTGTTCTGTGATCTCAGCGTGGCGCAGGCGTCGAGGCTCTTCTCCGCCTGATATGGGCTCTCCGGATCATGTTTCATGGCGGGTGGGTGGATGTGGCACTGACCATTGAAGACGGAGACGATCCCATTTTGGGGCTTCGTCGCAGCAGCCGAGCCGACGAAGAATGAGACGACATCGCTACAATCAACTCCTTCTCACATTGCCGAGATTGTTACTGGGGGAGCCTGGTGTTCGCCCCAATTCTCACTAACCTAAGTTGTATCCATAGCCTAAGTTGTATCCATCGGGACACGCACTTCCAGGGAGGTGGCCATCGACAGCATCTTGCCGGCCCGCACGAGCATCAGCGGCCCGAGTTCCGCACTAACGCTGCCCCAGTCCAAAGCCAGGCGCACGCTTCCCCCGGCTACATTCAACTGGGTGTCGCCCAGGAGATCGTGCCGATCCTGCGCGACTTCGGCATCGATCCCGAAGCGGTCATACAGGAGGCGGGGCTCGATCCATGCTTGTTCGACGACGGGGCGAGCGTGATCCCGCATATCGCTTTGGGCCGGCTGCTCACGCAGTGCGTGGAGCGAACACGGTGTCCTCACTTCGGGCTTCTGGTCGGCCGGCGGGCGACGATCCTGTCCCTCGGTCTGGTAGGGCGTCTGATGCAGCATTCGGACACTGTGCGCCATGCCTTGCGCGCGCTCGTGTCAAACCTAAGCACCCAGGATCGAGGCGCCGTCCCGTCGCTCGTCCTCTGCGGCGACACGGCCCTGTTCAGCTTCTCGGTCTACCAATCCGAGGGCCAAAGCGCGGACCAGATCTGCGACGGAGCCCTTGCGGTCACGGTAAATGCCCTGCGCAGCCTTTGCGGATCCGAATGGACCCCGAGCGAAGTGCTCCTGCCGCGGGTCGCTCCTGCCGATCAGGAGCCTTACCGGCGCCACTTCCGTGCGCCCGTCCGCTTCAATCAGGAGATTGCCACCATCGTGCTGCCGGCCCGTGATCTGGATCGTGAGGTCGCCGGAGCTGATCCGATACTGCGGGCCATGCTGGAGGAGCAGATCCAACAGCTGAAGGGCGCTCCCAACTCCGCCCTTGCGGACGATCTCCGGCGGCTGCTGCGGACGCGGATGACGAGCAACAACAACTGCTCGGTGGCCGACATTGCCCACCTGCTGACGATACACCGCCGCACCTTGAACCGGCGCCTGAAAGGCAGCGGGAGTTACAGAGCCATTGCGAACGAGGTCCGCTTCGAGATTGCCCGTCAGCTGCTGGAGGACACGCAGGTTCCACTCACCCAAATCGCGGCGGCCCTAGGCTATTCCGAGGCCGCCGCGTTCACCCGGGCTTTCCGGCGCTGGTCGGGCCAGACGCCAACCGGCTGGCGGGCCAGCAATCACCAATGAGACCTTAGGTCTGTGGCAGACACCCCTCGATACGGCCTCCTCTTGGGCTCCGCCATCCTTGGTTCTAAGCCCTCCCCACTGCCTCGGCGTGGAGAACCGACTGCCGCCACGCCTGACCGTCAAAGATCTCAGAGAACGGCACACTGAGCACCAGCTCACCTGCGGCGTTCGTGATTTCGACGGAATAGTCCCGTGGATCTTCGTCCCGGGCTGCGAACTCATCCCTGAGAGCCATGGCGGCGCAGAAGACCTGGGCGCAGGTGCTCTCCACATCGGGAAAGTCGAGGCCAAGCTCGTCGCGGCTCAGCGTTTGATCCCAGCATCGGATGTGAAAGAAAAACCGAGGCATGGCATCTCCCCAGCGATCTCCAGTCCGGCGTCATCAAAATCAGCTTCCAGGCCTATCGCGATGAGGGCCTCATCCTCAGCAACCAAACACAGAGGTCCAGCTACCACACCCATGCGAGCCACTATGCGCTTGGGTGAACCTGAGCGAAAGCGGTGAGAGCAGAAGAACCGTCAGGAACCGAACAATTGACGGCTCCATGCCGATTCCAAGATCGACGAGGCACTGGCGGAGCGAGTCATCGCCGTTGGAGGGTGTTCCAGACGCCGAGGGGAGGCTCCGGGCGGGCTGTCCAGAGCACTTCCTTATTTCCGCGCGCCCCGCGCACGTCCCAATGCGATGGCTTCATACAACCGCAATCCGATCTCGTAACTGCCAAGGGAGCACGCATCACGCGCATCTATGAATTGAAGGACAATCATAAAGGGGGTCATCGCTTGCCTGCAGAGGTCTTCCTGATGGTGCGGGCACAACTCGAGGGAAGACTCGAACTTCCGACCTTCGGTTTAGGTAATTGAAGCTCGCTTGCAAATTCAGCCCTCTGCAAGCACTCCTCTTCTCGGAGAGAGGGCATTCCGTTTCGGAGACATGGCCGACACTTTTGGCCCTTTACCAGCGATTTAATGACCTGAAGAGCGCCGCGCAGAATCAGCTGCTGCGCCCTCGCGCTCGAACGTGCCGTCTTCCTCCAATGTGATTGCTTGCTTACCGAGTGCACCGACCATCCACACCTTCCGCGACGACCGAGGCTACCGGCTTGGGTCGGCCGGGTTCAGGTGAATGGGCCTTAGATTAGGCTCAAGGCAAAAGCAGCAGAGTGAACCCCCGATTCGACGCTACCGCGCCCGTTTGCCATTGAACGTGAACCCGCTGGCTGAGAAAGGCTGCAGACCTAAGCTATAGCTTCCCATGTGCTTCCCAATTGCCATTCCTGGGAAGCACTCCGCTCGGGTCCGACCCTGAATCCGTTGCTGTGTATGGTGCCGCAAGAGGGATTCGAACCCCCGACCCCCTCATTACGAATGAGGTGCTCTACCAGCTGAGCTATTGCGGCTCCGAGGACCTACTAAGCCCTTACTAACTCCTGACCGCTCTCGCCAACTCCTTGTAGAAGCTCATCATTCCAGCGGCGGCCCGCTAATTACGAATGAGGTGCTCTACCAGCTGAGCTATTGCGGCGTTCGCGATCCTGAGATCGGAGAGGGCGCTCTCTTACCCGCAACCCTCCCGGTTGGCAAGGCGAGCGGTCAGCCGAACAGGCCGCGTCGGGCGGGCTTTTCGGGTCCTTCCGCGCCCGGATCGTCGGGCGCGTGTTCCACCGGAAACACGACGGGCGAGGGCGTGTAGCCGTTGGCGCCGTTCGGCTTCGGCGCGGCGGCGGGCGAGGTCGGCGGCGCGGCCTCGTCGGCGCGAGGTGCGGATGCGTCCGGCGCGGGGCCGGGGGCGGCGGGCGGCATCGGCGGGCTCGCGGGTGCTGCCGGCGCGGCCTGTTCGGCGGGTCTGGCCTCTGCCGGCGGAGCGGGCTCCGCGGGCGCGGCGGGCTCCTCGGATGGGGCCGGCGGCCCTTCGGGCGCGGGCGTGTACGCGATGACCTTTTGCCGGTCGTCGAGATCGGCCGTCACCTCGTCGTGGAGCGCAAGCTCGGGCGCCACGAGCACGTCGGGCGGGGCCTGCCACACGAAGGCGTCGAGGCGGCCCGTCACGGGCGAGACCGGAGCCCATCGGTCGCAGACCACGCCGTCCGCCATCCAGGCGGGATCGCGCGGCGCGCGGGCCGCCCGCGCGAGCCATTCGCGCCCGTGTCCCGTGGCGCCGTGCTCGGCCTGTTCGAGATCGGACATCAGGAGACAGACCCGCATGGTGGGCCGCTCCCGGGCGAGCGGTTCGAGGGCCGCGCGGGCGCGGGCGAATTCGCGGGCCTCCATGGCGGTGCGCGCCACCGCGAGGCGCCCCTCCGGCGCGTGGTTCGAGAGCTTCTGCAGGGTCTCGGCGCGCGCCAGGCGGTCGAGGGCGGAATCGCCGGGCCGCAGGTCGATGTAGACGTCGGCGAGGTCGGGGTGGGGCTGCGCGCGCCAGGCGGTCTCGACCGCCTTCGCGGCCCGGCGCAGGTCGCCCCGCTGCGAGAGGCCGCGGCCGACCATGACGGCGGCGGGCACGAGGTCGGGGGCGAGCTTCAGGGCCTCCTGGGCGCTCTCGAGCGCCGCCTCGCGCTCCTGCTCCGGCCGTTCCAGCGCGTCGGCCGTGAGCAGCACCGCCCGCTGGCGCTTCGCGGCGGCCTTGTCGATGAGGCCCGAGGCGGCGCGGCGGTCGAGGGCGGCAAGCGCGCCGCGCCAGTCGTGCGCGGCGCAGCGCGCTTCGAGCACGGCGTCGCTCGCCCAGGAGGCGGCCGGCGCGAGGCGCGCCGCCTCGGCGGCATACCGGGTGGCGTTGTCCGCATCGCCCCGGCGCCGCGCCTCGACGAAGAGGCCGCGCAGGCCGAGCACCCGCGTCTCGTCGTCGTCCATCATGCGCGCGAAGGCGGTCTCCGCCGCCGCCCGGTTGCCGGAGACCTGCGCGGCCTGCGCCTTGAGAAGGAGCGTCAGGGGTTCCTGCCCGAGAAGCCGCTCGGCCTCGTTGGAGTGGCGCCGCGCCGCGATGGCGTCCCCGGCGCCCACCGCCACCATGCCGCGCGACACCGCCTGATAGCCCCGCGCGCGCTTGCGCGCCCGCGACGCGAAGGTGAGGCGCGAGGGCAGGCGCAGGAGCGTCGTCACCGCGGCCCAGAGGAGCGCCAGCGCGAGCGCGATGCCGGCGAGCGCGACGGCCGCGACCGCCACCGTGGTCTGCATCTCGTAGCCGCCGAAGGCGACCGTGACGGTGCCGGGCCGCTCGGCGAGCCAGACGGCCCCGAAGGCCGCAACGCAGAGAAGGCCGATGAAGACGAGCGCGCGCCACATGCTGGGACAAACTCCTTACCGCGTCGGTGAATTGAGCGCAGCGACGGCGTTCGCCGCAAGAGCCCGGGACGCGGCTTCCGCCGCCGCCCGCTGTTTCAGTTGGCGCCCCCAGTCGGCCGACAGGGCGCGGGCGGGTTCCGGCAGGGCGTCCCAGGCGGCCGATGCGGCCGCAAGATCGCCGCGCGCGAGGGCCTCTTCGACCTGCGCGGCCGATGCCCCCGCAGTCCCGCCCGGCGCCTGCGCGTCCGGTCCGCGGGGCGCGTCGACCGCACGGATCGTGACGACGCGTCCGGCGAGATCGAGGAGGCGGTCGGTCCAGCTCTCTGCGGCAGGCGCCGCGGGGGCGGCCGGACGGGATTCGGCGGCGATGCGGCGGCCCAGGGGCTTGAAGGATTGCGCCAGCGCCGCGGCGCTCGGCGCGCCGCCCTGGGCGAAGGGTTCGAGAGGGGCGATCAGGGCCGCGTCGGTGCCGAGCCGGCGGAGCCCGGCCAGCACGTCCTGATAGGCCGCGCCCTCCTTGAGCGCCGCGTCGAGCCGGTTCGCCAGCACGAGGCGCATGCCCGCCCGGGCCGCCTCTCCGCCGCCCTCCGCCGCCTCGCGGGCCAAATCGGCGATCCGCTCTTCCAGCGCGCTCACCCGCTGTCCCTGCTCGTTCGCCAGCCGCCCCTGTTCGTTCACCCGGTCTGCCAGGCCCTGCGCGGCGCGGGCCGCCGCCTCGGCGCTCTCGCGGACGCCCTGGCGTTCGCCGGACGCCGCCTGCGCCTGCTCGCGCAATTGCGCCTCGACCTGGCCGAGGCGCCCGGCGAGTTCGGCCATGGCCGCATCGTCAGGCGCCGGCGCGGCGGGCGAAGGCACCGGCAGAGGCCGGTTCATCGCCTCCTCGGCACGGGCGGCGGCGCGGTCGGCCGCGGCCTCGGCGGCCTGCGCCCGCTGGGCGAGCCCGCTCTGCGCCGACTCGACGGCGGCGAGGCGGCGGTCGAGCGCCGCATTGTCGGGACGCGGCAGGGCCGCGATCTGGCGCTCGATCTGCGACACCCGCGGATCGGGCGGCGGAGAAACGGGACGCCAGGCCTGGACGGCCAGCACGGCGCCAGCTCCGACAAGGCCGCCGAGAAGCCCCGCGCCCGCGATTGTCGAGAGCCCCGGCCCGCGCGAACGGGGCGCCTCGGGCCGAGCCGCGGCCGCCGGTTCGGAGGCCGGATCCTGGGAAGAATCCCGAGCAGCCGAATCCGGGGCCGCATGATCGGGCTCCGCCGGGGGCGCATCGGCGGGCCCCCCTTCGAGCATCGCGTCCCGCACGGCCTCGGCGCGTTCCGCCTCCGCCGGGGTCGTCCCCTCCTCGGCGGTCCGGGCCTCCGCCCGTGCGCCCTCGTCCGCCGCCGCCGTCTTGGGATCGCCGGCCGCGGCGCTCGCTCCCTCGTCGACGGCGGTCGCCTCGGGGTCACGGGCCTCGGCACGCGCGCCCTCGTCGACGACCGTCGCCTTGAGGTCGATGGTCGGCGGCTTGCGGGAAGAGCTGCGGGAGGAACGTCGGCGAGGATCGGATGAATCGGTCACGGTGAAGCTCGGTGAATGGCAAATATGGCAAACATGAGCGCGGATGGTCGTTCCGTGCTTAACTCATGGAGACGGCGGAGGCGACCCGTCGCGGCCGGCCAGCCGGTCGAGCGCGTCGAGCAGCGCGTCCTCGCGGGGCGCCTCCGCTACGACGACGGCGCCGGCGATCTCGCCCAGAGAAGCGGCGACGTCCGCCGACAGGCACAGATGCGACACGGCACGCAAGGGCGCCACCAACCCGGCCCGCCCGACGAGCCCGACGAGAATCCCGGCGCTCCGCCGCGAGAAATGGAGCGCCGCATCGATTTGACGAGCCCTCAGGGCATCGATCAGGGCGACCGGCGGCTCCTCGACCGCGCGGGCCCGGTAGGTTTCCCAGACGAGAAGCTCGAAACCCGCCGCTCGGAGCGAGGCCGCCGGCTCGGCCTTGCGGTCCGTTGCCGCCGCATGGAGGAGCCGCGCACCCGGCGGCAGCGTCGAGCGCACCAGGGCCGCAAGGGCTCCGGCGTCCCCGCCCGCCTCGCGGACGCCGGCGAGGCCGGCCCCGCGGGCCGCCGCCGCCGTGCGGGCGCCCACCGCAAGCACCGGGCGGCCGCCGACCGCGAGGGACGACAAGGCCGGCACGGCGTTGGCGCTCGTCAGGAGAAGGGCATCGAAGGCTCCGCGCGGGGGCTCTTGCCGGGTCGGGACGATCACCGTCACGGGCGCCACGACGGCTTCGTGCCCGCGCGCGGCCAGGCGCGCCGCCGTGCGCCGGGAATCCGCCTCGGGCCTGGTGACGAGGACGCGCATCAGGCTTTGAGAAATCCAGGCGGCAGCCGGCCCCTGAGGTCGAGCCCGGCCTCGCGGCCGATCGGAGCCGCGTCGGCCACCGCGCCCCTCAGGGCGACCTCCACGGCCTCGGACCCGTCGGGCCGCAGGACGAGCCCGCGCAGCTCCATCCCGCCGCCGTCGAGGCGCGCATGGCCGGCGATGGGCGTGCGGCAGGAGCCGTCGAGCACCGACAGGAAGGCGCGCTCGGCGGCGAGCGCATGGCCGGTCGCGGCGTCGAGGATCCCCTCGAGCGCCTGCGCGACGCGGGAGTCGCCGGCCCGGATCGCGACCGCGATCGCGCCCTGGCCCACGGCGGGCAGGAATTCGTCGATGTCGAGCACTTCCGCGATGGGATCGGTCAGGCCGAGCCGCCGCAGGCCCGCCAGGGCGAGGAGCGTGGCGTCGTACTCGCCGCTCTCCACCTTTCTGATCCGCGTGCCCACGTTGCCCCGCAGGAGCGACACCCGGATGTCCGGACGCACGCGGCGGAGCTGGGCCTGGCGGCGGAGCGACGCGGAGCCCACATGGGCTCCGGCCGGCAGGGCCCGGAGCGTCGGCGCGCGGGGGCTGATCAGGGCGTCGCGCGCGTCCTCGCGCGGCAGGTAGCCGGCGACGACGATCCCGTCGGGCAGCACCGTCGGCAGGTCCTTCGCCGAGTGAACGGCGAGGTCGATGGCGCCTTCGAGGAGCGCGACGTCGAGTTCCTTGGTGAAGAGCCCCTTGCCGCCGGCTTCGGAAAGCGGCCGGTCCTGGATGGCGTCGCCGGTCGTGCGGATGACGCTCAAGGGCAGGCGTTCGGCCGAAAGGCCGAGCGCAACGGCGAGTCGATCCTGCGTCTCGTGGGCCTGGGCCAGGGCGAGCGGGCTGCCGCGGGTGCCGATCACCAGGATCGAGGGATCCGCCATCGTGGGTCTGCTCCTTCACGCATCCCGGAATGCCGTCCGGCGCCGGCCCGCCGATCGGCATTCGCGTGGCGTTTGCGCCTGACGTTTGCCCGGCCGGGGCGGCGCGGACTATAGGGGGAGGAGGCCCGGCCCGTGAAGTGCGGTGACCGGGATCAAGGTGACGCCTCAAAGCCATGCGTGTCCTCGGCATCGAAACGACCTGCGACGAGACGGCCGCCGCCGTCGTGGCGAGCGGCTATGACGGCCGGGGCGAGGTCCTGTCGGACGAGGTGCTGAGCCAGATCGCCGAGCACGCCGCCTACGGGGGCGTCGTTCCGGAGATCGCCGCGCGCGCCCACGTGGAGGTGATCGACCGTCTCGTCGCCCGCGCGCTGAAGAAGGCCGGCACCACCCTCGGCGAGATCGACGGGATCGCCGCGGCCGCCGGGCCGGGCCTCATCGGCGGCGTGCTCATCGGGCTCACGACCGCCAAGGCCCTCGCGCTCGTGAGCCGCAAGCCGCTCCTCGCCGTCAATCATCTCGAAGGCCACGCGCTCACCGCGCGGCTCACCGACGGGATCGGCTTTCCGTATCTCCTTCTCCTCGCCTCCGGCGGGCACACCCAGCTCGTCGCCGTCAAGGGCGTCGGCGATTACGTCCGCCTCGGCACCACGGTCGACGACGCGATCGGCGAGGCCTTCGACAAGGTCGCGAAGCTGTTGGGCCTCGGCTATCCGGGCGGTCCCCACGTGGAGCGCGAGGCGGCCCGCGGCAACCCCGAGCGCTTCGCCTTCCCGCGCCCCCTCCTCGGCCGGGCGGAGCCGAATTTCTCGTTGTCGGGCCTGAAGACCGCCGTCCGCATCGAGGCCGAACGGATCGCGCCGCTCACGGCCTCGGACGTGGCGGATCTCTGCGCGGGCTTCCAGGCCGCCGTCGTCGACGTGGTGGCCGACCGGACGCGGGTCGGCCTGCGCGCCTTCCGGGACGTTGCGGGCCGTCCGACGGCGCTCGTGGCGGCGGGCGGGGTCGCCGCCAACCAGGCCATGCGGGCGGCGCTGCAGCGGCTCGCCATGGAGTCGGGCCTGAAGCTCGTGGCGCCGCCGCTCCATCTCTGCGGCGACAACGGCGCCATGATCGCCTGGGCCGGGTTGGAG
This sequence comes from uncultured Alphaproteobacteria bacterium, assembly GCA_963723525.1. Classification (GTDB taxonomy): domain Bacteria; phylum Pseudomonadota; class Alphaproteobacteria; order Rhizobiales; family Beijerinckiaceae; genus Microvirga. Next base: position 399,851 of record CAVRRI010000014.1, on the reverse strand, counting down.
CGCCTGCGCCTCGGCCTCACGGACGACCTGCTCGCCCCGGCGCGGGCCCGCTGGCCGCTCGACACCAGCCGCGACGAGGCGGGAGCCAAGTCATGACCGAGGGCATGACCGAGGGCATGAGCGGGGGGATGACCGAGGGCGTGGTCGAGGCTGGGCTCCGCGCCCCCTGCCCCGAGACGATCGGGACGGAGCGGCTGGTCCTCCGCCGCTGGCGCGAAGGGGACCACGCCGCTCATGCGCGTCTCTCGGGCGATCCGCACGTGATGCGTTTCTTCTACAGGCTCCGCTCCCTCGAGGAGGGCGTCGCGGAAGCGCTCTGGCTCGACGAGCGCTTCACGCTCGACGGATTCGGCCCTTGGGCGGTCGAGGCGCCCGGCGTCGCGCCCTTCATCGGCTTCGCCGGCTGCTTCCGCGTCCCCCGCCCGATGCCCTTCGGCCCCGCCGTCGAAGTCGGCTGGCGCCTCGACGCACCGTATTGGGGAAAGGGCTACGCGCCGGAGGCCGCCCGCGCCGCGCTCGGCGACGTCTTCGAGCGGACGGACGTTCAGGAGATCGTCGCCTACACGGCGCGCGCGAACGGGCCGTCGCGGCGCGTGATGGAAAAGCTCGGGATGAGCACGGATCCCGCGGACGATTTCGATCACCCCGCCGTGCCCGAGCCGCACCCGCTTCGCGCTCATGTCCTCTACCGCCTGCAGCGCCGGGCCTTTCTCGGCCGAGCCGCGTGAGAATGGCCGCATGAGCCGGATCGGGATCGTCGGCGCGGGAGCCTGGGGCACCGCGCTCGCCAACGCGGCCGCCTCGCGGGGCCGCGAGGTCCGGCTCTGGATGCGCGATCCCGCCCAGGCGGCGGCGCTCGCGGCCGAGCGGACGAACGCCCGTTTCCTGCCGGGCGTCCGGCTTCACGAGGACGTCGAGCCCGTGACCGACCTTGCGGCCATCGCCGACGCGAGCGCGGTCCTTCTCGTCACGCCGGCGCAGACGACGCGCGAACTCGCAACGGCGCTGGCGGCCGTGCTGCCCGCGGGCACGCCCCTCGTCCTCTGCGCCAAGGGCTTCGAGCGCGGCACCCAGCTGTTCCTGAGCGATGTCGTCCGTGCCGTGCGGCCGGGTGCGCCCGTCGCCGTTCTCTCGGGCCCGAGCTTCGCCGGGGACGTGGCGCGGGGCCTCCCGACCGCCGTCACGCTCGCGGCCCCGGAGGCGTCCCTCGCAGCCCGGCTCGCGGAGCTCCTGTCCGGGGCGGCCCTCAGGATCTATCACACGACGGACCTGCGCGGGGTCGAGATCGGCGGCGCGGCGAAGAACGTCCTCGCGATCGCGTGCGGCGCCGTCGCCGGGCGCGGCCTCGGCGAGAGCGCCAAGGCGGCCCTGATCGCCCGCGGCTTCGCCGAACTCCTGCGCTTCGCCGAAAGCCACGGCGCCGAGCGCGAGACCCTGATGGGGCTCTCCGGCCTCGGCGACCTCGTGCTGACCTGCTCGTCCGCCCAATCCCGCAACTTCGCCTTCGGCGAGCGCCTCGGGCGCGGCGTCCCGGTCGCGGAGGCGGCGGGCGGAAAGCTCGTCGAAGGCGCGCTCACCGCGCCGGTCCTCGTGGCGCTCGCCCGCGCGCGGGGCATCGAGATGCCGATCGCCGAGGCGGTGGACGCAGTGATCGCCGGGCGGTCGAGCCTCGACCGAGCCGTCGACACGCTCATGCAGCGCCCGCTGAAATCGGAGCGCTGAAGCTGTTCTTCGTCCAGAACGATGCGTCCCCGATGATGTCGCCGCCGTCCTCGGACCCTGTGCGACGTGCGAAGAAATGGAAACCGGCTCTTCGCGATTAACGATGCGCCGGCTAAGAGCTAGAGCAGGCGTTCCGACCGAATCGGAACGCCTGCTCCCGAGGAAAACCATGGCCCATTGGCTCCTGAAATCCGAACCCTCCTCCTGGTCCTGGGACCAGCAGGTCGAGGCGGGACGGAAGGGCACGAGCTGGAACGGCGTGCGCAACCATCAGGCCAAGCTGCACCTGATGGCCATGAAGAAGGGCGATCAGGGCTTCTTCTACCACTCGAACGAAGGCAAGGCGGTGGTGGGCATCGTCGAGGTGATCAGGGAATACTACCCCGACCCGACGGACGAGACGGGCAAGTTCGGAATGGTGGACGTCCGGGCCGTGAAGGCCCTTAAAAAGCCGGTGGCGCTCGATGCCATCAAGGCGGAACCGAAGCTGAAGGGCATGGTCCTCGTCAACAATTCCCGCCTCTCCGTGCAGCCGGTGACCGACGAGGAATGGCGGATCGTGTGCCGGATGGGCGGCCTTTAGAGCATCGGACCCAAAAGTGGTTTCCACTATTTGGGATCGATCCGATGCTCTCCTTGTGAGAACAGAGCATCGATCGGCCTCAGGGGAACCTCAAGAACCGGCCTGAGCCGGAAAAGACGAAAGTCCGAGCGCGGTCAGCTTGCCGTCCGCCTTGTCGATTCGGTAATCCTAACGTCAACGAACCGGCCCACGCGACAGACCGGGCCCCGGGAGAAGCGCCATGCAAGAGAAGATCTACGACGTTCCGCCGGAATGGACCCGCCGCGCCTACATGGACGAGGCCGCCTTTCGGGCGAAGTACAAGGCCTCCATGGAGAACCCGGAGGCCTTCTGGGGGGACGAGGGCAAGCGCATCCACTGGTTCCGGCCCTACGGCCGCGTGAAGAACACGACCTTCGGGCCGGGCCAGGTCTCGATCCGCTGGTTCGAGGACGGCACCACGAACGCCGCCTACAACTGCATCGACCGGCACCTTTCGACTCGCGGCGACCAGGTGGCGATCATCTGGGAGGGCGACGACCCCTCCGAATCGAAGCGCATCACCTATCGCGAATTGCACGACGAGGTGTGCCGCATGGCGAACATCATGCGCAATCGCGGCGTGTCGAAGGGCGACCGGGTGACGATCTATCTGCCGATGATCCCCGAGGCCGCCTATGCGATCCTGGCCTGCGCGCGGCTCGGCGCCATCCACTCGGTGGTCTTCGGCGGCTTCTCGCCGGACTCCCTCGCGAGCCGCATCGAGGACGCCAAATCGGCCTTCATCGTCACCGCCGACGAGGGCCTGCGCGGGGGCCGCAAGGTGCCCCTGAAGGCGAACGTCGACGCCGCGATCGAGCGGGTCGGCGGCGTCGACCACGTCCTCGTGGTGCGCCGGACGGGGGGGAGCGTCCCGATGCTGCCGGGCCGCGACGTCTTCTACGACGAAGCCGCCGCGAAGGTGACGGTGGAATGCCCCTGCGAGGAGATGAACGCGGAGGATCCCCTCTTCATCCTCTACACGTCGGGCTCGACGGGCACGCCGAAGGGCGTCCTGCACACGACCGGCGGCTATCTCGTCTGGGCCGCCTACACCCACCAGCACGTCTTCGACTACCACGACGGCGACATCTACTGGTGCACGGCCGACATCGGCTGGGTCACCGGCCATTCCTACATCCTCTACGGCCCGCTCGCGAACGGCGCGACCACCCTCATGTTCGAGGGCGTGCCGACCTATCCGTCGATCTCCCGCTTCTGGGAGGTGGTCGACAAGCACCAGGTGAACATCTTCTACACCGCGCCGACCGCGATCCGCTCCCTCATGCAGGCGGGCGAGGATCCGGTGAAGAAATCCTCCCGCAAGACGCTGCGCCTTCTCGGCACGGTGGGGGAGCCCATCAATCCCGAAGCCTGGGAATGGTACTACCGGGTCGTCGGCGAGAAGCGCTGCCCGGTCGTCGACACCTGGTGGCAGACGGAGACCGGCGGCATCCTGATCTCGCCGCTGCCGGGCGCGACGAAGCTGAAGCCCGGTTCGGCCACTCTCCCGCTTCCCGGCGTCAAGCCGCAGGTCGTCGACGCCGAGGGCAGGGTCCTGGAGGGGGCCTGCGAGGGCAACCTCGTCATCGCCGACAGCTGGCCCGGCCAGATGAGGACGGTCTACGGCGACCACGAGCGCTTCGTGCAGACCTATTTCTCCACCTATCCGGGCAAGTACTTCACGGGCGACGGCTGCCGCCGCGATGCCGACGGCTACTACTGGATCACCGGGCGCGTCGACGACGTGATCAACGTCTCCGGCCACCGCATGGGCACGGCGGAAGTGGAATCGGCGCTCGTCGCGCACCCGAAGGTCTCGGAGGCCGCGGTCGTCGGCTATCCGCACGACATCAAGGGCCAGGGCATCTACGCCTACGTGACGCTCATGGCCGGCGAGCAGCCCTCGGAGGACCTGCGCAAGGAACTCGTCGCCTGGGTGCGCAAGGAAATCGGCCCGATCGCCTCGCCGGACCTGATCCAGTTCGCGCCGGGCCTGCCCAAGACCCGCTCCGGCAAGATCATGCGCCGCATCCTGCGCAAGATCGCCGAGGACGAGTTCGGCAATCTCGGCGACACCTCGACCCTGGCCGACCCGGCGGTCGTCGACGACCTCGTCACGAACCGGCAGAACAAGCGCACGCAGGCGGCGTGATCGGAGGCGAGGCCGCGCGCCTCCTTGCGGCGCGTGACGGCCAAGCGTAATCATGGCGGCTCGATCACGGAGGCCGCCATGACCCTGAACCGCCTGTTCACCGCGCACCCCCGCGCGGTCGGCGAGTCTTACGTCGAGCACATGAAGGTCGCGCTCTCGTTCGCGGGACCCATGGCGGCGGGCGCCGCGGCGGCTTTCGTGCACGCGTTCCTGCCGTTCCTGTTCGTCACCACCACGTCCGCCATCGTCAAGCGCCTTTACGCCCGGATGACGAACCGCGTGCCGAAGCCGCCGCTCCCGGCGGCGGAGGCCTTGCCGGCCAACGGCATGCCCGTCTGGGACCCGGTCATCTGATCCTGGTGGTCACCGCCCCGTCCTGGATCATCGAGCGTCTCCGCGCCCAAATGAGGAGCCGTCTGCCGAAGCCGCCGCCCTGGGCGGCCCGGGCCTTCAGTCGCGGCCGGACGCTGTCGATCCAAGCCCGATGGAAGTCGACAGCGACGCCTTAAGGTCTTATATACACGACCGTGAGAGCGTTATGGCTCTCTAGATGAGACCATAATGCGTTCCACCCTTGTCGACACCCTGCCGCCGAAAGTGAAGCGAACGCTCAGCAAGCTGGGTGCAGACATCGCGCTCGCCCGCAAGAAGCGCAGCCTGACGACGATCATGATGGCCGAGCGGCTCGGGGTCGCGAAGAGTACCTATCTCAAGATCGAGAAGGGCGACCCGACCGTGGCCATGGGCGCCTATGCGATGACCTTCTTCGTCCTGGGGTTCGACGAGGCGCTTGGAGACATCGTCGATCCACGACGTGACGACCAGGGGCTGCTCCTCGACGCCGAGCGCCTGCCCAAACGCGTGCGCACTCGCAGAACGCCGCGGCCGCTATGAGGCGCACGATCGCGGTTCACCTCGGCGAGGAGGCCAGGCCTCTGGGCGTGCTCCGCTACGGCCAGCAGGGGCGCGCGAAAGTGCGGCCTTCGAGTATGACGGGGCCTGGCTCCGGGCGGCGGACCGGTTCGCGATCGAGCCCGGCCTGCCGCTGGTCGTCGGTCCTCAGTTCTACCGCAAGGCGCGGGACGGATCGGTGTTTCACGCCGCCATCGCCGATACGGAGCCGGACGGCTGGGGCCGACGGGTAATCCAGCGGGATCACGCCAAGCGCCGCCAGGAAGCGCGGCGGGCGGGGCAGGCGGTCGAGGCGCGACCGCTCGATTCGATGGACTATCTCCTCGCGGTCGACGACGTCAGCCGCGTCGGGGCGCTCCGTCTCCGGGACGAGGACGGCCGCTACCAGCGTATGGCCGAAGACGGCCGCCGAACCACGCCGCCGCTCATCGAGCTCGCGCAGCTCCTGGCTGCCACGCGAGCCGTCGAGACCAACACCGAGACCGCTGCCGATCTCGCCTATTTGCGTGGGCGCGGGACATCGCTCGGCGGCTTGCGTCCGAAATGCTCGGTGGTGGATGAGGACGGCCGGCTGGCGATCGGCAAGTTTCCGAGTGTGGCCGACGAACGCCCTGTCCCGAAGGGCGAGGTCCTCGCCCTGCGGTTGGCCCGCAAGGCCGGCATCGATGCGGCCGACGCGCGCCTCGTCGACAGCGATGGCGCGCCGGTCGCCCTGATCCGGCGTTTCGATCGGACCGGCAACGGCCGCCGGCTCTTGTACGTCTCGGCCGCGACGATGCTCGGCGCCGGGCCGGGCGACCCCGGAGAGCACAGCTACACCGAGTTGGTCGATGCGCTCAGGCAGCGCGGCAGCCAGCCTACGGCCGACATCGAGGAGCTGTGGCGTCGGATCGCCTTCTCGATCCTGATCACCAACGTGGATGATCATCTCCTCAACCATGGCTTCCTGCACGTGGACCGCGGCCAATGGCGATTGGCGCCGGCCTTCGACGTGAACCCGTTTCCGGAGCGGGTGCGGGAGCTGAAGACCTGGCTCTCGGAAGAAGCCGGACCCGAGGCGACGATCGCGGCACTGATGTCGGTCACGGCCTATTTCCGTATCTCGCGCGACCGCGCCAAGACGATCCTGGCGGATGTCGAGGCAGCCGTTGCCACCTGGCGCGACGAGGGTCGCGCGATCGGCATGACGGCGAAAGACCTGGAGGCCTTTGCCGATGCCTTCGAGCATGAAGAGCGTCACGCCGCCCGGCAGGTGCTGCAATGATCCCCCCCGCCGCTCGACGGCTCCCGGCCCGGGATTCACCCGTTCATCGAATCGTGATCGAAAGACGGATGGAACCTCGGCTGTAGTTCGCGCGTCTTTTCTGCAAAGCTTGAGTGCAGAGGACCCACACATGCTCGGACGGATCGCGATGGCCACCGCCGTTTGGATCGGCGCGACGGCCGCCCTGGAGGCGCGGGAGATCGTCGTCTTCGACGCGGCGGTGGAGCCCGGCACGGTGATCGTGCGCACGAACGAGCGGCGCCTCTATTACGTGCAGGGCGACGGCACCGCCATCCGCTATCGCGTGGCGGTCGGGCGGCCGGGCAAGCAATGGTTCGGACGGGCCGCCGTCGAAGGCAAGCACGTGCGGCCCGCCTGGTCGCCTCCCGAGGAAGTGCGCCGCGACAAGCCCTCCCTGCCGGACGTGATCCCCTCCGGAGCCCCCAACAACCCGATGGGCGCCCGGGCGCTGACGCTCAACCGCGGCGAGTACGCGATCCACGGCACCAACAACCCGAAATCCATCGGCACCTTCGCGTCCTACGGCTGCATCCGCATGCTGAACGCCGACATCATCGACCTCTTCGATCGGGTCGCGGTGGGGACGGAAGTGCTCGTGACGCGCTGATCCCGGGTTGAGAGCATCGGACCCAAAAGTGGATTCCACTTTTGGGATCCATCCGATGCTCTTTCTCTGAAGCAGCGCATCGTTCTGCGCGGAAAACCGGGTCCACTTTTCCGCACGATGCGCGCATCGGACCCAAAAGTGGACCCCACTTTTGGGATCCATCCGATGCTCTTTCTCTGAAGAGCGCATCGTTCGACGCGGAAAACCGGGTCCACTTTTCCGCACGATGCGCTAGAAGTCGCTCGCGAGGCCCTTCACTTCCCAGTCCTCGTAGCGGACGGGCTCGAGGCCGCCGCGGCCCTGGTGCTCCCTCGCCTCGGCGAGCCGGGCCGCGCGGGCGTCGATGGCGGCGCGCCGCGCGGCCGCCTCCTCGAGGGCGCGGCGGGCGGCGGGGGAGAGCTCCTTTTCGGGAGCGGCGCCCGCGACGGGCGTTTCGGGTGTCTTCATCTGTCCTCGGCGAAACGGACCGCCGGGCCGTGGCCCTTGGGGCGGAGCTGCACCATGCCCACATAGGGCATCGAACCGATCCGATCCCGATCGGCGGCTCGACAACGAGGTTTAAGACCACGATGAACACCGTCAAGACCGGCCTGCTTCTGGCCGCCCTGACCGCCCTGTTCGGCGTCGTCGGGTATGTCCTCGGCGGCGCCAACGGCATGCTCATCGCCCTTGGCCTCGCCGCGGCGACGAACGCCTTCGCGTACTGGAACTCCGACCGGCTGGCGCTTGCGGCCCATGGGGCCGTCGAGGTGGACGAGCGCACCGCCCCGGAACTCGTCCGCATGGTCGCCGACTTGAGCCGGCGCGCCGGGCTTCCCATGCCGCGGGTCTATCTCATCGACAACCCGCAGCCCAACGCCTTCGCGACGGGCCGCAACCCGGAGAACGCCGCAGTGGCGGCGACGACCGGGCTTCTGGAGATGCTCGCCTACGACGAGATCGCCGGCGTGATGGCGCACGAGCTCGCCCATATCCGCAACCGCGACACCCTCATCATGACGGTGAGCGCGACCGTGGCGGGCGCCATTGCCACCATCGCCCAGTTCGGCTTCCTCTTCGGCGGCCGCGACGGGGAGCGCCCGAACCCGATCGTGATGCTCGGGACGGCGATCCTGGCTCCGCTCGCCGCCATGATCATCCAGATGGCGATCAGCCGCTCGCGGGAATACGACGCCGACCGGATCGGCGCGGAGATCTGCGGCGATCCCATGGCGCTCGCCTCGGCCCTGGCGAAGATCGCCGGCGGCGTGCACCACATCCCCAATCCGGAGGCCGAGCGCCACCCGGCCACCGCGCCTCTCTTCATCGTGAATCCGCTCTCCGGCCACGGCATGGACAATCTCTTCTCGACCCATCCGGCGACCGAGAACCGGATCGCGGCGCTCCGGGAGCTGGCCCGCTCCGCGGCCGGGGGACCTCCGTCGCGCGGCTTCCCCGGCGAAGCGTCCTCGACTCCCTGGGGCGGCTCGACCCGGCGTTCCGGACCTTGGGGCTGAGCCGGGTGGACGCCCCGCGGGCCACACCGCAGGTCGACGGGATCGAGGCCCGCCGTCTCGCCTGGACGGCCGTCGGCGAAGTGCTGAAGCGCCGGGCGCCGCTCGACGACGTCTTCGACGAGCGCGCCGCCGCGGCGGATCTCGACCCGCGCGACGCGGCGCTGGCGAAAGCGATCGCGGTCGTATCCTTCCGGCGCCTCGGCACGATCCGGCGCGCCCTGGCGGAGCGCCTCGACAAGGGTCCGCCGAAGGACCGGCGCCTTCACGACCTCCTCGCGATCGGCGCCGCCCAGATCCTGTTCCTCGACGTGCCGGACCACGCCGCCGTCGACACCGCCGTGCGGATCGCAGGCGGCGACAAGAGCCTCAAGCCCCTGAGCGGCCTGGTGAACGCGGTCCTCCGCAGGGTGGCGCGGGAGCGCGACGCCATCCTCCAGCGGGACGATCCCTGGAGCGACACGCCCGATTGGCTGCGGGAGCGCTGGACGGCGCATTACGGGACGGGCGCCGTTCTCATCGCGGAAGCGCACCGCTCGTCGGCCTCGGTCGACCTCACTGCGAAGTCCGATCCCGGCGGCCTGGGCGGAGCGCCTGGGCGGCGTGCTCCTGCCCGACCGGCAGCATCCGGCTCCTCGACCGCACCGCCGTCCGCGACCTGCCGGGCTTCGAGGAGGGAGCCTGGTGGGTGCAGGATGCCGCCGCAGCCCTGCCGGCGCGGCTGCTGCGGCCGCAGCCGGGCGAACGCATCGCGGATTTCTGCGCCGCTCCCGGCGGCAAGACGGCGCAGCTTGCCGCCGCGGGCGCGGACGTCATGGCCGTCGACCGGTCGGCGAAGCGCCTCGAACGCCTTCGGGACAATCTCCGCCGGCTCGGCCTCGCGGCCGAGACCCGCGTCGCCGATGCCGCGACCCTGGACGAGCCCGCCTTCGACGCGGTCCTGCTCGACGCCCCCTGCTCCGCGACCGGCACGATCCGCCGCCATCCGGACGCCCCCTGGATCAAGGGACCCGCGGACTTGGCGAAGCTCGCGGATCTCCAGAGGCGGCTTCTCGATGCCGCCGCCCGTCTGCTTCGTCCGGGCGGGCGCCTCGTCTATTGCACCTGCTCGCTCGAACCCGAGGAGGGCGAGCGGCAGGCGGAGTCCTTCCTCTCCCGCCACGCGGCGTTCGAGCGCGTTCCCATCGCGGCGGACGAAGTCGGCGTTCCGGACCTCGTCACGGCGTCGGGAGACCTGAGGACCCTGCCGAGCCACCTTCCCCTGCCCGATCCGGCACGGTCCGGCCTCGACGGGTTCTTCGCCGCGCGGTTTCTTCGTCGCACTTGACGTTCGGGGCGGCCTTCCTCACCAACCATTAACCAAACGGCGAGAAATCGAAGGTACGCTGTCGCTGGAATCCGGACGAGGAGCGCACGTGGATTGGGGGCCCGATCGCTGGCGGCTGTACGGGCTTGCCCTCCACGAGGCAGGCCGGGCCCTGCGCGGCCAGATCGCCCGAAGGCGCATCCGCATCCGCACGCCGGTGCCGACGCGCCTGCTCTACGCGCCCCAGGATCTCCGCACCGCCGACCCCACCGTCGCGACGGACATCTATGCCGGCTTCTTCGTCTTCGCCGGCCGCCCGCTCGCGACGGGCGGACGCTCCCCCTTCGATTTCGTGCCGCTGAGCCAGGCCTGGGGGGAAGCCCTCTACGGCTTCGGCTGGATCCGCCACCTCCGCGCCGCCGGCACCGCGCTCGCGCAAGCCAATGCCCGCTCCCTGGTGGACGAGTTCATCTCCACCCGGACCGGCGACCAGCGGCTCGCCCGCGCGACGCCGGTCGTCGCCCGCCGGCTGATCTCGTTCATCAGCCATTCGCCGTTCGTTCTCGACGGGACGGATCACGGCTTCTATCAGCGCTTCATCCGGGCGATCGGGCGGTGCGTCCGCGAACTCGAACGCGACGTCGGCTCCCATCCGCTGCCCCAGCACCGCCTCACGGCGGCGATCGCCCTGTGCTATGCGGGCCTCTCCTGCGAGGGACTCGAGGGTCCGTTGAGGCGGGGGACGCGGCTCCTCGCCCGCGAGCTCGACCGCCAGATCCTCCCGGACGGCGGCCATGCGAGCCGCAATCCGCGCCTGCTCGTCGATCTCCTCTTCGACCTCCTGCCCCTGCGCCAGATGTTCGCGAGCCGGGAAGTCGATACCCCGGAGGCGCTCTACAGGGCCGTGGACCGCATGCTGCCGATGCTGCGCCTGTTCCGCCACGGAGACGGCACCCTCTCGCATTTCAACGGCATGGGCGTGACCGCGGCGGATCAGCTCGCCACCCTGCTCATGTACGACGACATGCGCAGCCAGCCGATCCATCACGCGCCCCATTCGGGCTACGAGCGGCTCGAAGCCGGCCAGGCTCTCCTCGTCGCCGACGTGGGGGCCTGCCCGCCGATCCATCAATCGGCGGAAGCCGCGGCGAGTGCGCTGGCCTTCGAGTTCTCGAGCGGCCGGCAGCGCATCATCGTGAATTGCGGCCTTCCCCGCACGGTGAACGACGCCGTCGCCCAGGCGGCGCGGTCGACGCCGGCCCATTCGACCGCCTCGATCGGGGACGAATCCAGTTGCCGTTTCCTGGCGCCGGAGGGCCGATGGCTCGAAAGCCGGATCGGCGGCTGGCTCAAGAAGCGGCTCGGGCCCGTGGCTTTCTGCGGGCCTTCCTCCGTCACGGCCGAACGCAGCGAGCGCGACCGGGCGCAAGTCCTCGAAGCGAGCCACGACGGCTACCGGCGCCGCTTCGGGCTCACCCACGAGCGCCGCTGGCGTCTCAGCGCCGCGGGCGAGAGGCTCGAGGGCGAGGACCTGTTCCACCGCGACCCGGGTGCTTCCGCCGAAACGGAAGCCGTGATCCGCTTTCACCTCGCGCCCGGCATCAAGCCGAGCCGCGGGCCGACCGGGCGGACGATCGCCCTGGCGATGCCCAACCGGGAGGTCTGGCATTTCGAGGCGAGCGCAGGCGAGGCTTGGCTCGAGGACAGCGTCTTCTTCTCGGCCACCGACGGAGCCCGGCGGACGGAGCAGATCGTGCTCCGGGTCCGCCCGGCCGAAACGCCGAGCCTCGGCTGGCGCTTCGAGCGGGCCGAGACGACCGGCGAGGCCGGCGCGCAGCAGAGCCAGGCCGCTCCGGAGCCGGCGTGAAATCCTCCAACGTCGAGGATGACGCCTCTTGGGGGCGGGCTCCGCTCCGCGGTTCCGCAGGGTGCGCTTTCGTGGTATCGCGCCGCCTTCCCGCCGATTGGAGAGGCTGTATGCCGACCGACCTCAAGCGCGTCACCCGCGCCCTTCTGTCCGTGTCCGACAAGACGGGCCTCGTGGACTTTGCGCGGGCGCTTCACGAGCGCGGCATCGAGCTCGTTTCGACGGGGGGCACCAGCAAGACGCTGCGGGCGGCCGGCCTGCCCGTGAAGGACGTGACCGATCTCACCGGCTTCCCCGAAATGATGGACGGGCGGGTCAAGACCCTCCACCCGGCGGTGCACGGCGGCCTGCTCGGCGTCCGCGCCAATCCGGAGCACCAGGCGGCGATGCTGGCGCACGGAATCGCCCCGATCGATCTCCTCGTCGTCAACCTCTACCCGTTCGAGGAGACGGCCGCCGCCGGAAGGGGCTACGCCGAATGCATCGAGACCATCGATATCGGCGGCCCGGCCATGATCCGCGCCGCCGCCAAGAACCACCGCGACGTGGCGGTGGTGGTCGAGGCCGGGGATTATGCGGCCGTCGTGGCCGATCTCGACGAGCATGAGGGCTCGGTGACCTTCGCGCTCCGGCGCCGCCTGGGCCAGAAGGCCTTCGCGCGCACGGCGGCCTACGATGCCGCCATCTCCAACTGGTTCGCGGCCGCGATCGGCGAGCCGGCGCCGTTCTACCGGGCGATCGGCGGCTCTCTCGCCGAGGTGATGCGCTACGGCGAGAACCCCCATCAGGCCGCCGCCTTCTACCGGACGCCGGAGAGCCGCCCGGGCGTCGCCACCGCGCGCCAGGTCCAGGGCAAGCAGCTCTCCTACAACAACATCAACGACACCGACGCGGCCTTCGAATGCGTGGCGGAGTTCTCGCCCGAGCGCTGCGCCGCCGTGGCCATCGTCAAGCACGCCAACCCTTGCGGGGTCGCCGAGGGCGGGAGCCTCGCGGAGGCGTACGGCAAGGCGCTGCGCTGCGACCCGGTCTCCGCCTTCGGGGGCATCGTGGCCCTCAACCGCCCGCTCGACGCGGAGGCCGCGAAGAGGATCGTCGAGATCTTCACCGAGGTGATCATCGCGCCCGCCGCGAGCGAGGAGGCCATCGCCATCGTGGCCGCGAAGAAGAACCTGCGGCTGCTCCTCGCCGGGGGCCTTCCCGATCCGCGCCAGGGCGGGCTGACGCTGCGCACCGTCGCGGGGGGATTCCTGGCCCAGTCGCGGGACGATGCGGTGGTCGAAGCCATGGACCTGAAGGTGGTCACGAAACGCGCCCCGTCGGACCGGGAGCTCGCGGACCTGCGTTTCGCCTTCCGGGTCGCCAAGCACGTGAAGTCGAACGCCATCGTGTACGCGAAGGACGGCGCCACCGTGGGCATCGGCGCGGGCCAGATGAGCCGGGTGGATTCCTCGCGCATCGCCGCCTGGAAGGCCGCCGAGGCCGCGAAGGCGGCGGGGCTGCCCCAAAGCCTCGCCGTCGGGTCGGTCGTCGCCTCCGATGCCTTCTTTCCCTTCGCCGACGGGCTCCTCGCGGCCGCGGAAGCCGGCGCCACCGCGGTGATCCAGCCCGGCGGCTCGGTGCGCGACGCCGAAGTGATCGAGGCGGCCGACGAGGCCGGCCTCGCCATGGTGTTCACCGGCCACCGCCACTTCCGCCACTGAGGGCACTGTCAGGGACAACCGGCCGCGCTCCCGCAACCCCGCGCGTCGTCTTGCAGAGCCCGAAGCAGTCCCCAGTTCTCCTCGGTCACCCCATCCCGATCACCCGCGAGGAGAACCCGATGATCATCACCACCACCCCCTCCGTCGAAGGCCGCCGCATCGTCGCCTATCACGGCATCGTCACCGGAGAGTCGATCCTCGGGGCGAATTTCGTGCGCGATTTCTTCGCCTCGATCCGCGACGTGGTCGGCGGCCGGTCCGGCTCCTACGAGAAGGTGATGCGCTCCGCCCGCGACACGGCGCTCGACGAGATGGCGGACGAGGCCCGGCGCAAGGGCGCCAACGCGGTCGTCGGCGTCGACCTCGATTACGGCGCGCTCGGCACGGGCGAAAGCATGATGATGGTCACCGCGAGCGGCACGGCGGTCACCCTCGGCTGAGGCCCCGCAGACTTGAGGTTCGCACGTCCACGATGGATCGCCCGACGAACAATCCGCCAGGACGGAATGATGCCATCGACGGGTCGACGGCGAATTGGCCCCTGCCGCCTTTCGCTCCGCTGCTTGATCCGCCGGGCCCTGCGCCTCGTAGAGCCCTTCGCGGCCTGAGGTCCTCGGGTCTCGCTACCGCTCGCCCGAGGAAGACGCGCGGTGAGTTACCGGAGTTTCCCGTACCTTGTCGGCAAGCACTGCCCGTCGCCGGTGCGAGTGCTGCGGGTCCGCCTGAAGACTGCAATCCGCCTTGCACTTTTTTCCAGTGTCCGGCCGACGCCTTTCATCTCAATATTCCGTTGGTGTCGACGACGGACCTTTGCGGCACCCGTTCGCAGGCGGGAGCGCTTCACCCGATCCTGGCTTCAAGGGAACGACCATGCGCGTGAGCTTCTTCAGCGAACTCATCGAGACGGTCACGGACCGGGGCCGCCGCCTCCTCAGCCTTGCGGGAGGCCCCCTCCCTCAAGAGGCGATGCAAGGGCCCTCCCGGGAGGTCGTATCGAGGCTTTGCGGTCTCGCCGAGGCGCTCTTGTCCGGCCGCGGCGAGGCGTCCGGGGTCGCCCTGGCCCGCACCCTTCTCGATGCCTATGCCGGCGCCTCGCCGCCGGCGAGGCTCGCCTTCCTCGGGCAGCTGACGGAGCGTTTCGGCGCCGACGAGCTCCGGCTTGCACGGGCCGTCGAGGGCTTCCGGTCGCAGCCGGGCCCGGGCGAAAGCGGAGAGCACCCCGATCGCTCGGCGCAGATCCTCGAACTGCACAAGGCCGCCGAGCCGCGTCGGCAGGAGCTCTTCCGCCGGCTCAACCTCGCGCCCCGCGGGACCGCGGCCCTCGTCGGGATGCGCGAGGAAGTGCTCGCCGGCATCGCCGAGGATCCCCGGCTGCGGATGGTCGATGCCGACTTCGCCCATCTGTTCGGGTCCTGGTTCAACCGGGGATTTCTCGTGCTCCAGCCGATCGACTGGGCCACGCCCGCCAACATTCTCGAGAAGATCATCCGGTACGAAGCGGTCCACGCCATTCGCGACTGGGACGATCTGCGCCGGCGCATCGAACCTCCCGACCGACGCTGCTTCGCCTTCTTCCACCCGGCGCTCGTCGACGAGCCCCTGATCTTCGTCGAGGTGGCGCTCACCAGGGACATTCCCGGAGCGATCGCTCCCCTGCTGGCTCCGGAGCGCTCACCGATCGCCGCAAGCGAGGCGCGAACGGCCGTATTCTACTCGATCTCCAATTGCCAGAAGGGCTTGGCCGGCATCTCGTTTGGAAATTTCCTGATCAAGCAGGTGGCTGAGGATCTCCGTCGCGCCCTCCCGAATCTTGCCACTTTCGTGACCCTGTCTCCGATGCCGGGCTTCGCGGCTTGGCTCGACGCCGAGAGGCGGGCCGACCTCCCGAACGGCCTCGTCGCCGAGGACCGCGACGCGTTGCGGGCGCTCGACGAGCCAGGCTGGCACGAAGATCCCGCAGCGCTCGAACGGCTGCGGAAGCCCCTTCTCTCCGCGGCCGCCTCCTACCTCCTGAAGGCCAAGAACAGCTCGGGCAAACCTCTCGATCCGGTGGCCCGCTTCCACCTCGGAAACGGAGCCCGGCTGGAGCGCCTCAACCCGTCCGGGGACCTTTCGGCGAACGGCCTCCTACAATCCTACGGGCTCATGGTGAACTACCTCTACGACCTCGACGCCGTCGAGGCCAACCACGAGGCCTTCGCCGAACGCGGGCAGGTGGCTGCGTCGTCCGGCGTTCGCAGGCTCGTCCGAGCCGACCTGGCGTCGCGCGCACTCACCCCCTTTGCGTAGGTTCAGGCGCATTGTGCGGAAAAGTGGACCCGGTTTGCCGCGCCGGACGATGCGCCGCTCAAGACCACGATCGTGGCGGACGTTCATGACGGCGCAGGTGCCTCGTTGCGGGTGGCGCAGGACCCATGCCGATGGCTGCCGGGAGCGGCGCGGCGGTCACACCCGCCTGACGCCCCGAAGCAGGAAGCCGCCCGCCAGGAAGAACAGGATCAGCACCGCCGGTGCGGCTGCCTGCGTCTGGAAGGCCGCCGTCGCGGTCGCCACCGCGAGAGGAGCGAGGAAGGACGTGACCTTGCCGGAGAGCGCCAGCAGGCCGAAATAGCGCCCCGCCTCGCCCGGCGGAACGAGCCGCGCGAGGAGCGAGCGCGAGGACGCCTGGAGGGGTCCGGCGAGCGCGCCGATGGCGAGGCCGAGGGCGAGAAAGGCCTTCTCGGGGGTGCTGCCGAAAAGCCCGTCGCCGGGAGCGGACGGCGCGGTCGGCACGGCGAAGAGCACGTGCTCGCGCCCGAGCGACAGCACGCCGATGCAGACGACGATGAAGAGCGCGATGGCGCCGCCGATCACCGGCTTGGCGCCGAGCCGGTCGTCGAGGCGCCCGCCGACGAGCGCGCCCGCCGTTCCGGTGACGGTGAGCAGGATGCCGAAGATGCCGAGCTCCCGGGGCTCCCAGCCGAACACCCCGGCGCCGTAGATGCCGCCGAACGCGAAGAGGGCGACGAGGGCGTCCTGATAGACCATGTTGGCGAGGAGGAATCGCCCGACGCTCGGGTGCCTTCGCGCATCCTTGATGGTGCTTCGGATCTGGTCGAGCCCCCTGATCACCGCCTCGCGCCGGGAGCGTCCCGACCGCGGCATGTCCGGGGTGAAAAGGAAGAGCGGCAGGACGAAAACCAGGAACCAGGCGGCCGAGAACGGCCCGGTGATCCGGTCGCCCTCGCGGGCGGCGGGGTCGAGGCCGAAGAGCGGCTCGAGGCCGAATTGAGTGAGGCCCGTCTGCGGCGAGGCGGCGAGGAAGCCCAGCACGACGACGAGCGAGAGGAGGCCGCCCGCGTAGCCCATCGCCCAGCCGGTGCCGGAGAGACGTCCGAGGCGTTCCGGAGGGACGAGGCTCGGCATCATGGCGTTGTTGAACACTGCCGCGATCTCCACCGCGATGGTGCCGACCGCGAAGGCGACGAGCGCGACGGCGATGCCGTTCGGCGCGCCGGGCGCGGCCCACCAGAGCGCGGCGGAGCAGAGGACGAGCGCAACCCCGGCGGCCGCGATCCACGGCTTCCTGGGCCCGCTCGCATCCGCGATGGCGCCGAGGACCGGCGACAGGCACGCCAACGCGAGCCCGGCCGCAGCGGTGGCGAAGCCCCACAGGCTCTGTCCCGTGACGGCATCGGGCGCCAGCGCCGCGGCGAAATAGGGCGCGAACACGAAGGTCGTCACCAGCGTGAAGAACGGCTGGCAAGCCCAGTCGAAGAGGACCCACCCGGCGATGGCGGAACGGGAAACCCTCGTCGGCGGATCGTCCGGACGCAGGGTCGGGCCGGCCGACCTGCCGTCGCGTCGGCCACCGGAATGTGCATGAAGATCGTCCAAGGACGCTCAGCTCCGCGCGAGATCGCCGAGCAGGCTCGACGCGACGGTGACCTTCGACAGCGTCAGTCCCGACGAGACGATGTTGTCGACGGCGCTGCGGATGCGCGACACGTCGGTGCCGCGCCGCTCGCTCCAGGCGCGGACGGCCTCCGGACCGGCCGGGCCGCGGCCGACCGCGTCGGCCGTGAGGTTGCGGTGCGCCGCCGCGATGCTGTCGATGGCGCGGTCGAGCGCGAGGCGGTCGAAATAATCGCTCACCTGGATCTCCCGCGCGGCGCCGATCAGCGCGCCGAGCTGGAACATGGCCTCGACGGCGAAATGCGTGCGGGCGACGTCGGCCGACCGGATGCCCGGTCTTTTCGGAGACGAGCACGATGTCGGGCGCGGCGACGAGATCGGGGATCGCCGCGATTCGCCGCGCGAGATCGTCCGGCACGCCCTGCCCGGCGAGACTTTGCCGGCGCGCCGTGAAGGCCGCCCGCGCGGCCGGCGCGAGGGCGTCGAGAGCCCGTTCCACCTCCGCGACGCCGGCGCCATAGGTGCCGACGACGGACTCGAGGGTCGCGGAGTTGAAATCGACGTGGCGGATGAACCAGACGATCCGGCTCATCAGCAGGTCCTGCAGCTCCGCGTAGAGCCGCAGCTGCAGGGCGCCCGGCACGGCTCCGTCGAGGGAGTCGACGGCGGCGTTGAGTTCGGTCAGCTTGAACGAATCGCGCGTCGCCGCGTAGGCGGCGGCGATCGTCGGCGCATCGGCGCCGGTCTGGTCCACGAGGCGGGTGACGACGGTCGGGCCGCCGCGGTTGATGATGGCGTTCGCGAGCTGCGTCGCGATGATCTCCCGCCGCAGGCGGTGAGAGGCGATGGCGTCCGGGAACGCGGTCCCGCAGCTCGAACGGGAAGTAGCGCTCGAGTTCCTTCGCAAGATAGGGATCGTCCGGGACCGGGCTTCCGAGCAGCTGGTCGTGCAGCGCGAGCTTCGCATAGGCGAGCAGCACCGCGAGCTCGGGCCGGGTCAGCGCCTCGCCGCGGCGGGCACGTTCGGCGAGGGCGGTGTCGTCCGGCAGGTCCTCGACGCCGCGGTCGAGGCGGCCCTCCTGCTCGAGAACCTGCATGAGCCGGCGGGCGAAGCCGAGATCCGCCACGCCGCGGCGCTCGGCGAGCGAGAGCGCCAGCGCCTGCAGGTAGTTGTTGCGCAGGACGAGACGGGCCACGTCGTCGGTCATGTCGGCGAGGAGCCAGTTGCGCGAGGCTTCGTCGAGACGCCCGTCGCGCTCCGGTCCGTTCAGCGCGATCTTGATGTTGACCTCGAGGTCGGAGGTGTTCACGCCCGCCGAATTGTCGATCGCGTCGGTGTTGAGGCGCACGCCCGCACGAGCCGCTTCGATGCGGCCGCGCTGGGTGGCGCCGAGATTGGCGCCCTCTCCGATCACTTTCGCCCGCACCTCGCCGCCGGTGATGCGGATCGGGTCGTTGGCGCGGTCGCCGACCTGCTCGTCGGTTTCCGAGGAGGCGCGGATGTAGGTGCCGATGCCGCCGAACCAGAGAAGGCCGACTTGCGCCCGCAGGATGGCGCTCATCACCTCGGCGGGCGTCGCCTGCGCCTCGTCGAGGCCGAGGAGCGCCTGCACCTCGGCGGAAAGCGGGATCGATTTCGCGCTGCGCGGGAAGACGCCGCCGCCTTTCGAGATCAGGCTTCTGTCGTAATCCTGCCAGCTCGATCGCGGCAGGGCGAAGAGGCGCTCGCGTTCCTTGAACGAGGTCTCGGGATCGGGATCGGGGTCGAGGAAGATGTCGCGGTGGTCGAAGGCGGCGACGAGCCTGATGGCACGGGAAAGGAGCATCCCGTTGCCGAAGACGTCGCCCGACATGTCGCCGACGCCGGCCACGGTCACGGACTCGTACTGGATGTCGATGTCCATCTCGCGGAAGTGGCGCTTCACCGCCTCCCAGGCGCCGCGGGCCGTGATGCCCATCTTCTTGTGGTCGTAGCCCTGGCTGCCGCCCGACGCGAAGGCGTCGCCGAGCCAGTGGCCCTTCTCGGCCGACAGGGCGTTGGCGATGTCGGAGAACGTCGCGGTCCCCTTGTCGGCGGCGACGACCAGGTAGGGATCGTCGCCGTCGTGCCGGACGGTATCGGCCGGCGGCACGATCCGCTCGCCCTCGATGTTGTCGGTGAGCTGGAGCAGCGTGCGCACGAAGATGCGGTAGCTCTCGGTGCCTTCGGCGAGCCAGGCCTGCCGGTCGGACGGGGGCGGCAGCTGCTTCGGCACGAAGCCGCCCTTGGCGCCCACCGGCACGATGACGGCGTTCTTGACCTGCTGCGCCTTGACGAGGCCAAGCACTTCGGTGCGGAAATCCTGCGGCCGGTCGGACCAGCGCAGGCCGCCCCGCGCCACCTTGCCGAACCGCAGATGCACGCCCTCGACGCGGGGCGAATAGACGAAGATCTCGTAGAGGGGCTTCGGCAGCGGCAGCCCCTCGACCTTCGCGCATTCGAACTTGAACGCGATGGTCTGGCGCGGCAGGCCGTTCGAGTCGATCTGGAAGAAGTTCGTGCGGACCGCTGCCTCGACGAGGTTGACGAACCGGCGCAGGATGCGGTCGTCGTCGAGGCTCGTCACGTTCCTGAGGCGGTCCTCGATCTCCGCCCGGATTGCGGCCTCGGCGGCTGCGCGCGGCTTCCCGTTCTCCTCGCGCGGATCGAAGCGCGCATAGAAGAGCTTCACGACGAGCGCCGCAAGGCTGCCGTGACGGGCGAGCGTTTCGGCGAGGTAATCCTGCGCGTAGGTGATCCGGATCTGCCGCAGATAGCGGCCGAGCGCCCGCACCATGGCGGCGTCGCGCCAGCCGAGCCCGGCTTCGAGCACGAGGCGGTTGAAGGCGTCGGATTCCGCAAGCCAGCGGAACAGCGCCAGAAGCGCCGCTTCGATGGAGGCGGGCGATCGCGTCGATGTCGATGGGGCCGCCGCCGGCCCGCTCGAGCGCCATGTCGTGCAGCCAGACGCGGTCGGGTTCCGAGCTGCCCGCCGGCGCGATCTGGTAGGTCCGCTCGTTGACGACCCGGAAGCCGAGATTCTCCAGGAGCGGCACGCGTTCCGAGAGCGGCAGGGCCGCCCCGCGGGAGAAGACCTTGAGGTTGACCCGGGTCGTGGGGTCGCCTTCCCGGCGATAGAGGTCGACGGCCCGGGGACGCGTGGGGGAGAGCTGCTCCAGGACCGTCACGTCCCGGATCGCCTCATCGGCCGCAAAGGCCTCGCGATAGGCGGCGCTGAAGGCGTTCGCGTAGCGGGCGGCAAGCGAACGGGCGCGACGGCCGCCGATGGTGTCGGCGAGCTGGTCCCGCAAGGCGTCGCCCCAGGTGCGGACGATGGCGATGACGCCGCGCTCGAGCGTCTCGCGGTCGATCTTGGGCGTCTCGCCGCCATCGCGCCCGATGACGTAGTGGGTCCGCGCCAGCGGACCCTCCGGATAGGCCGGATAGGCGGCCGACATGCGTCCGCCATAGATGCTCGCAAGGAACTCGCCGACCCGGCGGCGGATCTGGCTGTCGTAGCGGTCCTTCGGAATGAACACCAGGACCGAGACGAAGCGGTCGAACTCGTCGGGCCGCGCGAGCACCCTGATCCGGGGCCGCTCCGACAGGTTCAGGATTTCGAGCGCGAAGCGGTAGAGCGTGTCGTCGTCGACCTGGAAGAGCTCGTCGCGCGGATAGTTCTCCAAAACGTTGAGGAGCGCGCGGCCTGCGTAGGAGGCCGGGTCGAAGCCGGCGCGGGAGACGACCTGCGCCACCTTGTGGCGCAGATACGGCACTTCCGCCGTCGTGTTCGTATAGGCGCTCGCGGTGAAGAGGCCGACGATCCGCAATTCGCCTTCGAGCGCGCCGTCGCCGGCGAAGAGCTTCACCCCGACATAGTCGAGATGCGCGCGGCGGTGGACCCGCGACTTGACGTTCGCCTTGGTGATGATGAGGGCGCGGGGCCGCGCCAGGAAGGCGCGCACCTCCGGCGACATGACCACCAGTTCCTTGCCGCGGCGAAGGACCCGCATGTCGGCATCGCGCAGCAGGCCGAGGCCCGATCCCACGACCGGATCGGCCGCGGTGTCGCCGGCCGGCAGGCGGTATTCGCGCAAGCCCAGGAAGGTGAAGTTGTCCTCGGCCATCCATTCGAGGAAGGCGAGCGCTTCGGCGACCTCGTCCGCCGGGAGCGGCGGCGGGTTCGCGCGGTAGCTCTCGATGGCGGCCGCGACGCGGGCCCGCATGCCGGGCCAGTCGCCGACGGCGACGGCCACATCCGCGTAGACGCGGCGAAGGCCCTCCGCAAGACGCTCCCGCGCGCTCGGTTCGTCGATGCGGTCGAGATGGATGTGGATGAAGCTCTCCCGCTTCACCTCGCCCTGCGTGCCCGCCGTCGCTTCGCCGAGGAGACGGCGCAGCGCCCCCCCTTCGTCCCGCTCGACGGCGAGGATCGGATGCGCGACGAGGATCGGCTCGTAGCCCTGATCGACGATCTCGGCGAGGGTCGAGTCGAGCAGGAACGGCATGTTGTCGTTGATGACCTCGAGCACCGTCATGTCGCGGCGGCGGCCCTCTCGCTCGATCTCGAGATCGGAGAAGCGGAGGTCGGGGCCGGCATCGGCCCGCCGGGCGCGCAGGTGCTCGAAGGCGGCGGCGGCGAGGTTGGCCAGGCCCTCGGGCGAATAGGAGGCGAGGTCCTCGGCCGGAACCCGTCCGAACAGGTCCACCACGAAGGAGGGCGGGACGGCCGTCCGGCTCGTCTCCAATACGGCCGCGGCTTCCGCGGTCAGCGCGCTTCCCGCCGTCGGCACGTCGAGCTTCATGACCCGATCCCCTCTCGGTGTCCCGCAGGAAAGCGTTGGCACAGACGTGCTTGTCCTGCAACCTTCGTCTAAGGTCCCGGGGAGAACGACCGGAGAGATCGGCCATGGACGCAAAAACGAAGAAGCCTCGGCGGGGACGCCCCGAGCGGGGCCACGGAGGTGCCGTGGACGGAGGTGCCGCGGACGCGAAGGCGAAAAAGCCCGAACCGGGGTTGAGGCCGCAGCCGCAGCGGGACGAACGGGTGACCGCGCTCGACCTGCCGCAGGGCGAATTGTCGGAGGCGATGCGGGCCTATTTCGCCAAATGCGACGAGAAGATCGGCTTCGTGCCGAACGTGCTCAGGGCCTATGCCCACGACAATGCGAAACTGGAGGCCTTCGCGACCTTCTACAACGACCTGATGCTCGCGCCGTCGGGCCTGTCGAAGCTCGAACGGGAGATGATCGCGGTCGCCGTGTCGAGCCAGAACCGCTGCTACTATTGCCTCACCGCCCACGGCGCCGCGGTGCGCCAGCTCTCGGGCGATCCCGCCCTCGGCGAGCTCCTGGCGATGAACCACCGGGCTGCCGATCTCGCGCCGCGGCACCGGGCGATGCTCGCTTTCGCCGTGCTGGTGACGGAGGCGCCCTGGCGGATCGAGGAGGCGGACCGCCAAGCCTTGCGGGACGCAGGATTCTCGGACCGGGACATCTGGGACATCGCCGCGGTGGCGAGTTTCTTCAATATGTCGAACCGGATGGCGTCGGCCGTCGATATGCGGCCCAACCCCGAGTACCACGGCCAAGCCCGGTGACGCCCCCGAGACCCGGCCGCGCAAGACCCGGCGGCGCAAGACCGGCCGCAAAAGGAAGGCCGCCCGTAGGGCGGCCTGTGTCTCGACTGATGTGGCCCGGCGATCCCGAAACCCCGGGGGGCTGGGGGGCTGACGTGTCCGGCGGAAACAGAACCGCCGGGCCGTCGAGGCAACGTCCTGCTTATCGCGGTCCAGTAGGGCCGCCGCGCGGCACCAATACGGCAACAATGTGGATTTCGGATAAGCTTCCACGCCATTTCATGTGCCTGGGTTGCACCATCCCCCGCGCGCGCCCATCATGACGGGACGACGACAACGGGAGAGGACATGAGCGAGGGCGAGATCGCGGAGCCGATGCGCGGCGGAACGGACATCGTAGCCTTCCCCGCCGCGCCGAACCAACCGAGCCAGGTCTCCTTCGACCGGCACGAATTGCGGACGATCCTCGATCTCTACGGGCGCATGGTGGCGGCGGGCGAGTGGCGGGACTACGCCCTCGATTTCACCCGGGAGAAGGCCGTGTTCTCGATCTTCCGCCGCTCCTCCGAGGTGCCGCTCTACCGGATCGAGAAGGACCCCCGCCTCGCCCGCCGCCAGGGCGCCTATGCGGTCATCGCCGCGACGGGCCTCATTCTCAAGCGAGGGCACGAGCTCGACCGCGTCCTGCGGATCATCGACAGGCCGCTGCGGGTGGTGTCGTAGGGCGTCCCGCGAAGACGTGCGGACCGGTACTTCGCATTGACGAAGACGCTCCCGCCGCATGCGCTCGTGGCGCTCAGACCAAGGCGGCCCTTGCCGCGCTCTCGAGTGCCTTCATGGCCTGAATGTACGGACCCGGTCCGAAGCTCAGCCGAGCAACGCCCAGTTCGGCGAGCCTTGCGGTCGCTGGCGTCGCCTCGCTCTTCATGACGTTGACGGGCAGAGGTGATCGTTCCGCCACAAGGCCGATCAGTCTCTCG
Organism: uncultured Alphaproteobacteria bacterium; assembly: GCA_963723525.1. Classification (GTDB taxonomy): domain Bacteria; phylum Pseudomonadota; class Alphaproteobacteria; order Rhizobiales; family Beijerinckiaceae; genus Microvirga. The sequence goes on along the minus strand of CAVRRI010000014.1, from coordinate 375,729 downwards.
TTGGTGAGACCCGGCACGAACAGGCCATCCCCGCCGGCATCCGCATAGGCGCGGCCGCGCTCGAGGGCCGCGACCACCATCGTTTCATCGTGCTGATCGGGCGGCGCCTGAAAGAATACGTCGCATCGAGCGTTCAGGAACGCCGGAACACCAAGATCGTCGGCCGCGGCTCTCGCCGCCCTGATCCGCGCAGCCTGGTCGGACATCTCTCGCAACGAGCCGTTCTCCGGGAGGCTGTCCTCCAGATTGCAGCCGATGGCCCCGGCGCGGAGGGCTCGAACGATGGTGCCGCCGACCGCCTCCGGATCCTCTCCATAGCCGGTCTCGAGATCGATCGTGACGGGAAGGTCGGTCGCACCGACGATGCGCTGCAGGTTGTCGATGCAGGAGTGAAGGGGGATGTGCTCGCCGTCTTTGAACCCGTTCGCGGCAGCGACCGACCAGCTGCCGGTCGCCAGGGCCTTTGCGCCGCTTGCCGCGACCGCCTTGGCGCTTCCGGCATCCCAGATATTGAAGAGAACGAGAGGCTTGCCACGAACATGGAGCGCCCGGAACGAGTTGGCCTTCGCGACTTGAACCGACATATGGACCTCAGGTGTTGGAAACTCTACTTGCGGTTCGCCGCTCGTGTTCGAGCAGCTCCTTCTTGCGCCGGATCTTACCGCCATAGCGCATCGTGCGGAAAAGTGGACCCGGTTTTCCGCGTTGAACGATGCGCTATTCTCAAAGGGTGAGCATCGGATGGATCCCAAAAGTGGGGTCCACTTTTGGGTCCGATGCTCGGTCAGGTGGGGAGCGGCCGGGTCGGCACCGCGCCCGCGCCTGGGCCGAGGGGCCGCGTCATCAGCACCGTGGCGAGCCAGCGTCCGTGCTTGTAGCCGACGCCCGGCAGAAGGCCTGCATGCTTGAACCCGAGGCTCTCGTGAAGACGGATCGAGCCGTGGGAGGCCTCGTCGCCGATCACCGCAACCATCAGTCGGAAATCCAGCGCCTCGCATTCGTCGACGAGGCGCGCCAGGAGCGCCCTTCCGACGCCCTGCCCCTTTGCGCCCGGCGCGACATAGACCGAGTCCTCGACGGTCGAGCGGTAGGCGGCGCGCGGCCGGTAGGGGCCCGCATAGGCATAGCCGAGGAGCGTTCCGTCGCGCTCGGCGACGAGACAGGGGTAGCCTCCCTCGAGAAGCGCGGCACGGCGGCGTTCCATCTCGGCCGTCGAGGGCGGCGCGAGTTCGAAGGACGCGGTGCCATGCTCCACCGCATGGGCGTAGATCGCCGCGATCGCAGACAGGTCGGCGTCGGTCGAGGTGCGGACGAGAAGGCTCATGGCGGGTTCGGAGCAAATCAGGGGACGTGGATTCGGGTTCATTCTCGAAATTGCGGCGACTTCTGTCATCCCCGGCGGCGCCTTGCGCCGGGGATGACACAGAAGGCGCTGCGCTCCGGCCGCGATGACGCCGAGCCTGCGGCTCGCCCGAGGATGACACCGGGCCTTACGAAAAAAGCCCCGGCCGGGGCCGGGGCTTTCAGGTGGTTCCGTCGTGGTGCGGCTTACTCGTTGCGGTTGCCGACGAGGGCCAGCAGGAACTGGAACATGTTGATGAAGTCGAGGTAGAGCGTCAGGGCGCCGAAGATCGACACCTTGGCGGCGGCCTCGCCGTCATAGTTCCCGTAGACGTACATCTCCTTGAGCTTCTGCGTGTCATAGGCGGTGAGGCCCGCGAAGATCAGCACGCCGATCACCGAGATGGCGAACTGGAACGCGCTCGACGCCAGGAAGATGTTGACGATCGACGCCAGGATCAGGCCGATCAGGCCCATCACCAGGAACGAGCCCATGCCGGAGAGGCTGCGCTTCGTCGTGTAGCCATACAGGCTGAGAGCCCCGAAGGACGCCGCCGTGATGAAGAAGACCTGCACCACGCTGGCGCCCGTATAGACCAGCAGCAGGGTCGACAGCGAGGCGCCCATCACCGCCGCGAACGCGAAGAAGGTCAACCGCGCCGAAGCGGCCGACATGCGCTCCATCCGGAACGAGAACAGGAAGATGAAGGCGAGGGGCGAAAGGGCGATCACCCACTTGAGCGGACTCATGTACAGAAGCCGCCCGAACTCGGTGAGATAGATCGATCCCGCGCGCGCCACCGCGCCCGAGGGATCGGCCGTGGTCGCCGCCATGTTGATGCCGAGCGCCACCACGGCCGAGATGGCCAGGCCCAGCACCATGTTGTTGTAAACGCCGAGCATGAAGCTGCGCAGGCCTTGGTCGACCTGTGCGGCCGTCCGGGCAATGCCGGTGCCAAAGGCGGTGGGATTCTGCTCATAGGGTTGCATCAGAGTTCTCTCTCGGTCTTTCGCGTGGAAACACCTGGTAACGAGGGCTCACGCGACCCCCGTCCGCCGGTTTGGCGGTCGTGCTGAAATATGAGGGGCCGGCGCAAGCTACGCAAGAGGTTCCATTCCTCCCCCAAGAACAATTGAAGTCAAGCCTGTTCGTTCCGTGATTTGCCGGGCTTCCGGCGCTTTCCGGGAACAGAGTAGCTTTAGAGAACCTAAAGGTTTCTCAGATATGGCGCGGGTTTTTGACTGAGGATCCGCCAGGTTCCGATAAGGCCGAGCCCGACGGTGACGAGCACCGCCGACGCGCTGGCAAGGAGCGCCCCGGAGAGGTCGAGGGTGAAATCGATCCTCATGACCTCGGTGACGATCAGGCCGCCGGCGATCGTCCCTGCGAAAAGGCCGAAGACGGCCGAGGCGATCCCGAGCGCCCCGTACTCCAGGGCATAGGCGGAAAGGAGCCGCGAGCGGGTGGCACCCAGGGTCTTCAGCACCACCGCGTCGTAGAGGCGCGCCCGGTGCCCGGCGGCGAGCGCTCCGGCGAGGACGAGGAGGCTCGCCACGAGGGCGATCGCGCTCGCACCGCGAATCGCCGCGACGAGCTGCTGCACCACGTCGTTCACCGCCTCCAGCGCATCCTTCACCCGCACGCTCGTCACCGACGGGAAGGCCTGGGCGGCGTCCCGCAGGATGCGGGCGTCCTGCGCGGGATCCGAGCCGTTCGGATAGGTGACGGTGGCGAGGTGCGTGTGCGGGGCGCCCGCGAAGGTGTTGGGCGAGAAGACCATCACGAAGTTGATGCCGAGCGAGCGCCATTCGACCACGCGCAGCGACGCGATCGTTGCGGTGATGTTGCGTCCGAGCACGTTCACCGTGATCTCGTCGCCGAGCCGCAACCCGAGCCCGTCGGCGATCCGCTGCTCGAAGGACACCAGGGGCTTGCCGCGGTAATCCGCCGGCCACCACTCGCCGGCGGTGAGGTGCGATCCTTCCGGCACCTCGGCCGTGTAGGTGATGCCGCGGTCGCCTTCGAGGACCCACGAGACCTGTTCGTCGGCCTTGATCTCGGCGACCGAGCGGCCGCCGAGGGCGACGAGCCGGCCGCGCATCATCGGCACGCGGTCGACACGGGCGCCGGGGGTCCGGCTCTTCAGGAATTCGTCGAAGGTCCGGGCTTCCGCATTGGGGATGTCGAGGAAGAAGAAGCTCGGCGCCCGGTCGGGCAGCGTCTGCATGAGCTGCCGGGTGAGGTTCGCGTCGATGAGCGCCAGGGTCACGAGAAGCGTGATGCCGAGGCCGAGCGACAGGACGAGCGAGGGCGTCAGCGCGCCCGGCCGATGGATGTTGGCGAGGGCGAGGCGCGGAGCCGCGGCGCGCGGGCGCGGCAGCCGGCGCGCCAGCGCCATCAGGCCGACCGCCACCACCCGCAGGAGCAGGAACGCGCCCGCGGCACCGCCGACGAACATGAGGGCGACCTTGCGGTCGTAGGCGGCGAGGACCGCGAGGCCGACGAGGGCCATGACGGCCCCCGCGAGGGCCGCCAGGTAGCGGGGGCGCGGCCAGCGCCGCTCGGGATCGACCTGGTCCCGGAAGAGCCCGGAGACCGGCACGTCGTGCGCGCGGGCGAGGGGCGCGAGCCCGAAGGCAAGCGCCGTCAGGGCGCCGTAAAGGAGCGCGACGGAGAGCTCCGCGGGCGCGAGGGTCGGCGCGATCGGAAGCGGCAGGAGATGGCCGAAAAGCGCGTTCACGCCGAACGGCAGGGCCGCTCCGACGGCAAGCCCGAGCCCGATGCCGAGGCCGGCGATCAGCATCACCTGCACGAGATAGAGGGCGACCACCTGTCCGCCCGGCGCGCCCAGGCTCTTCAGGGTGGCGATCGAGGCGCGCTTGCGGTCGATGAAGCCGCGCACCGCGTTCGCCACGCCGACTCCTCCGACGAGGAGCGCGGTCAGCCCGACGAGGGTCAGGAACTGCGTGAAACGCTCGATGTTGCGGGCGAAGCGCGGATCGGCATTGACCCGCGAGCGGACGTCCCACCCGGCCTCCGGCAGGGCCCCGGCGGCATCCGCCTCCACCTGGGTCAGGGCCTGATCCGGCGCGCCGGGAGGCAGGTTCAGCCGGTAGGTCCACCGCACCAGGCTGCCCGGCTGGATGAGGCCCGTTTCCCGCAAGGCCTCCTGCGAGACGATGAGGCGCGGCCCGAATCCGATGCCGTTTGCGATCTTGTCCGGTTCGGACACGAGCCTGGCGCGGAACTCGATCGAGGCTCCGCCGACGGTGACGCGGTCCCCGACCTTAAGGTCGAGCCGGGCGAGCAGCGCCTCGTCGACGGCGCCGCCGAAGGCGCCGTCCCGGGGCGCGAGAAGCCCGTCCCGGAAAAGTTGCGGGTCCGTGCGGAGCTCGCCCCACGGTCGGGTAGAGGGCGTCCACGGCCTTCAGCTCGACGAGCCCCGAGCCCTTCTCTCCCGCCATGACCATCGCCCGCATGGAGGCGATGGACGAGACCTGCCCCCGCCCGGCGAGGAAGGCCCGCTCCGCCGGGTTCGCTTCCCGGTGGATGAGCGAGAACGCCATGTCGCCGCCGAGGATCTTGCGGCCTTCGCGGGTGAGTCCTTCGGTGAGCGACCGCGAGATCGACGACACGCCGGCAATCGCCGCCACGCCGAGCGCGATGCAACCGAGAAAGATGCCGAACCCCTTCAAGCCGCCCCGCAGCTCGCGCAGGGCGAGCCGCCAGACGAGCCCCAACGACGAGAAGCCGCGAGGCGCTTTCGGGCTCGGAGCGAGAGAGCCGTGCATGACGGTGATCCTCAGGCGGCCGGCTGGATTGCGTCGGCTTCGATGCGGCCGGAGCGCAGGCGTACCATGCGGTCGCATCGGCGGGCGAGGTTCAGGTCGTGCGTGACGAGGACCAGGGTCGCGCCGCGCTCCCGCCTCAGGGCGAAGAGCAGATCGATGATGGAATCGCCCGTGTTCTCGTCGAGATTGCCGGTGGGCTCGTCCGCCACGAGGATCGCCGGGTTCGAAACGATGGCCCGGGCGATCGCGACGCGCTGCTGCTCGCCGCCCGAGAGCTGCGCCGGATAATGGTGCAGGCGGTCGCCCAAGCCGACGAGCTTCATCTCGGCCTCGGCGCGCGCGAAGGCCTCGGGCTCGCCCGCGAGCTCGAGCGGGAGCGACACGTTCTCCAGGGCGGTCATCGTGGGCACGAGATGGAAGGACTGGAACACGATGCCGATGCGGCGGCCGCGGAAGCGGGCGAGGCCGTCCTCGTCGAGCCCCGACAGATCGGTCCCGTCGACGACGACGCGCCCCGAATCAGGGCGCTCCAGACCCGCCATCGTCATGAGCAGGGTCGACTTGCCGGAGCCCGAGGGCCCCACCAGACCCACGGCCTCGCCGCGGCCGATGCCGAGGGAAATTCCCTTGAGGATATGCACCCGAGCGGCCCCGCGCCCGAGGCTCAAATCCACGTCGTACAGCGCGATGGCCTTGTCGTTCATCCGGTTCAGCCCGATCTTTCGTGAAATTGTCCGCCGTTGACCCGGCACCATATGGGATTCCGATCCATGAAGCGCCAACCCGGGCCCCTCCGGGCGATCATCTTTGCGTGTGCGGTCGCCGTCGCCGGCCTCGTGGGCGGAAGCCGCGACGCCGCCGCGGAGACCCGCCCGCTCCGTCTCGTAGCCTTCGGTGACAGTCTGACCGCCGGATACAATCTGCCGCAGGCGGCCGCCTTCCCGTCGGTCCTGGAGCGGGCCCTCAGGGCGCGGGGCCACCGTGTCGAGGTGGCGAATGCGGGCGTGTCGGGCGACACGGCCTCGGGCGGTCTCGAGCGGCTCGCATGGTCGGTCCCCGACGGAACGGACGGCGTCATCGTCGCGCTCGGCGCGAACGACATGCTGCGGGGTCTCGACCCTTCCGTCACCCGCAGGGCGATCGAAGGCATCGTCAAGGAGCTGAAAGCCCGCGATATCCCGGCGATGCTCGCCGGCATGGTCGCCGCCCGCAATCTCGGACCGGACTACGTCAGGCGCTTCGACGCGCTCTATCCCGAGATTGCGGCGAAGCATGGCCTCGTGCTTTATCCCTTCTTCCTGGAAGGGATCGCCGGCGACCGAAGCCTCAATCTGCCGGACGGCCTCCACCCGACCGCCAAGGGCGTCGAGGTCATCGTCGAGCGCATCCTGCCGACCGTCGAGACCTTCCTCGCCCGCCTCCAGCGCTGAGCCCCGGCGCCCATCGGCCATCCCCCTGAAGACGCGGCGTCCCGCCGCGCGGAGCCTCGTCATGCAGTACCGCCGCCTCGGCCGCACCGACCTGAACGTCAGCCGGATCGGCCTCGGCACCATGACGTGGGGCCAGCAGAACACCGAGGCCGAAGGCCATGCGCAGATGGATGACGCGCGGGAGCGCGGCATCAACTTCTTCGACACGGCGGAGCTCTACTCGATCCCGCCCAGGCCCGAGACGCAGGGCTCGACGGAACGGATCATCGGCACCTGGTTCAGGACCCGGGGCGGGCGCGACAAGGTCGTCCTCGCCTCGAAGGTGGTCGGCCGGTCCCAGAACACCTGGTTCCGCGACGGCGGCGTGCCGACCGAACTGTCCCGCGCCCAGATCGAGGAGGCGGTGAACAAGAGCCTCAGGCGGCTGCAGACCGATTACATCGATCTCTACCAGCTGCACTTTCCGGACCGGCCCATGACGTGGGGCGCCAATCCGGTGATCTATCGCCACCAGGAAGGCCCCTCGCATCCGATCGGCGAGATCCTCGAAAGCCTGCAAAGCCTCGTGAAGGCCGGCAAGGTCCGCCATGTCGGCCTCTCCAACGAGAGCGCGTGGGGCACGATGACGTTCCTGAAGCACGCTGAGACCGACGGGCTCCCCCGGGTCCAGTCGATCCAGAACGCGTACAATCTGGTCAACCGGACCTTCGAGACGGCCCTCGCCGAAGTCTCCGTGCGGGAAGAGGTGTCGCTGCTCGCCTATTCGCCCCTCGGGCAAGGGTTCCTCACGGGCAAGTATCTCGACGGCGCCCGCCCACCCGGAACCCGCCGGACCCTGTTCGGCCGGGGTCAGCGGTACGAGACCCCGGGCGCGGAACCCGCGATCGGACGGTACGTCGCGCTCGCCCGGGAATTCGGTCTCGATCCCGCCCAGCTCGCGATCGCCTTCGTCGCTTCGCGGCCCTTCGTCACCTCGACGCTCATCGGCGCGACCTCGATGGAGCAGCTCGAGACCGATATCGCCGCGATCGGCGTGACGATCACGAAGGAGCTGGAGGAGCGGATCGACGCGATCCATCTCATGCACACCAATCCGTGCCCGTGAGATGCGCGGCTCGCGGTCCGGAATCCGGCAGGATCCGGTCGGCAGGATCCGGTCCGATCCGCTAAGATGACCGTCCGTCCCGCCGACGGCACCGCTTCGTGCCGGGCCGCGTCCGAGGAAGCCGCGATGCCACGCCTGTTCACCGGTCTCGAGATCCCGCCCGAGGTGACCCGGACGCTTTCGGCCTGCCGCGGCGGCCTGCCGGGCGCGCGATGGGTCGAGCCCGAGAACTACCACGTCACCCTGCGATTCATCGGCGACATCGAGGAAGGCACCGCGCGGGAGATCGTCTCGACGCTGGGCGAAATCCGCCGGCGCGACCCGATCGCGATCGCCATCGATGCGCTTTCGAGCTTCGGCGGCTCCCGCCCGCGGTCCGTCTTCGCCCGCGTCGCCCCGAGCGAGGCGCTTTCGGACCTGCAGTCTGAACAGGAACAGCTCCTGCGCCGGGTCGGGCTTGCCCCGGAAACGCGCAAGTTCACGCCTCACGTGACGCTCGCCCGCATGCGCGACGCCTCGGCCGCCGCGGTGGCCGAGTACATGGCCGCGCGCGGCGCCTTCCCGAAGCTCGCCTTCACGGCCCACCGCTTCGCCCTGTACTCGGCCCGCGCTTCCACCGGCGGCGGGCCCTATGTGGTCGAGGCCGCCTATCCGCTCGGCTGAACAGGGCGCGGCGGCGGCCAGGGGAGAAATCCTCTCGCGCCTGCCCGCCCCCCTTGCCAAACCGGCTTTTTGCGCCAAGACCTTCCCGCATGAAACCTCTGAGCGAATCCGAACGGGCCGAAATCCTGCCCGGCCTCAAGGGATGGACCCTCGTCGAGGGACGCGACGCCATCCGGAAGCGCTTCGTCTTTGCGGATTTCAACGCCGCCTTCGGCTGGATGGCGCGCGTGGCCCTGGTCGCCGAGCAGATGAACCACCATCCCGAATGGTCGAACGTCTACCGCACCGTGGACGTTCTCCTGTCTACCCACGACGCCCACGGTTTGACGCAGCGCGACGTGGAGCTGGCGCGACGAATGGACCAGTTCGCGTCCGGCCTTCCGGAGGGGTGACGCGGCTCTCGTCACCCGCCTCCAGATTCCCGTGCGCTCCGCGCCGCCGGGGATGACACGCAAGGCGACACGCCTTCGCTTCCCTGTCACTTCGGCTGCATGCGCAGCGCGCCGTCGAGGCGGATCGCTTCGCCGTTGAGCATGTCGTTGTCGATGATGGAGCGGACGAGCTTGGCGTATTCCTCCGGTCGCCCGAGCCGCGACGGGAAGGGCACGCCGGCTTCGAGCGTCTTGCGGAAATCCTCCGGGACGCTGTCGAACATGGGCGTGCTGAAGAGGCCCGGCATGATCGTCATGACGCGGATCCCGAAGCCGGAGAGGTCCCTCGCGACCGGCAGCGTCAGGCCGACCACGCCGCCCTTCGAGGCCGCGTAGGCCGCCTGCCCGATCTGACCCTCCTCGGCGGCGACCGAGGCCGTGCAGACGATGACGCCCCGCCCGCCGTCCTCGGTGACCGGATCGAGTTCCGCCATGGCGACGGCGCTCTTGGCGATCATGTGGTAGGTGCCGATGAGGTTGACCTCGATGGTGCGGCGGAAGGTGGCGAGGTCGTGGGGGATGAATTCACCGGTCTCGCGCTTCTTCGACACGGTGCGCATGCCCGGCGCGATGCCGGCGCAGTTGACGAGGATGCGCTCGACTCCGTTCGCCGCCCGCGCCTCGGCGAGGGCCTTCGCGACCGAGGCCTCGTCGGTCACGTTGGCGACGCAGAAGACCGCGCCGATCTCGCGGGCGACCTCTTCGCCGCGCTCGGCGTTCATGTCGAAGATGGCGACCTTGGCGCCTTCGGCGGCGAGCAGCCGCGCCGTCCCCTCGCCGAGGCCGGAAGCGCCCCCAGTGACGATGGCTGCCACAGATTCGTCGAGCTTCATGCGTTTTCTCCCTGCTGACGAGCGGCGTCATACGGCATCATGAGGCTTGCGGGAATGCTCTCGGGCGAGCATCTCTCCCGCGCGGCGCCGCGGGGAGCGAGGCATGAGCGACGGGTTCACCAAGCCTTTCACCAAGGCCGAAATGGAGGCCATCCGGCGAGCGACGCAGGACGAGGCCGGAATCCGCCGCGATTTCTAGGGCGAAGCTGAAGCGGGTCGGCCGGCAGCTCCCCTTTGCGGAGGACCTCGTCGCCGCCTATTACTGCACGCTCGACCCCGCGACCCCGAGCCGCGTGAAGCTCGTGCTCCTGGGCGCGATCGCGTATTTCGTGCTGCCTTTCGACGCTGTCGCGGATTTCCTGCCGCTCCTGGGCTTCGCGGACGACGCGGCGATCATCGCCGCCGCCATCGCGCAGGTCGCCGGCGCGATCACCGACAAGCACCGCGAGAAGGCACGCGAGGTCCTCGAGGACGCCTGATCGGCCGAGCCGGCACCTCCTCGGCGGCGGCGTCGCGCTGCGCGCCGATCCGGCCCATGCGAACAGGAACGGTCCGCTCTGCGACCAAGCTTCCGATTGCGTGACACCGTTCAGCTGAGCTTAACGGGTAGAATGCTGTGATCTCCCGTCATGGGTTCAGGACCGCCGATGATTCTCCCGCTTGTCCGACGTCCGCTCGGTCCCGTTGCGGCTCCGAGCCTCCTCGCCTTCGCCCTCGCCGGTCCCGTTCTCGCGATCGCGATCGGGCCGGCTCACGGCCAAACGACACAAGCACAGCAGCCGGCCAAGCCGGCCTCCAAACCGGCTGCGAATCGTCCGCCGGGTCTGCTGCGAAGCCCGCCCCGAAGCCCGCCAAGCCGACGGCCGCCGCCGCGCAGCCGAACGCAGCCCGCCCGGGAGCCGCTTCGAGTCCGCTCAGCGCCCGGCTGCTGCCCAGGCGTCGAAGCCGGCATCTCCGGCCGCGAAGCCCGCCGCGACGGCCGCCGTGCCGGGCGGTGCCTCGGCGACGGTCGTGGCCACCTTCGCCGATTGGAGCGTCTACACGGCCCAGACCGGCCGCTCGAAGATCTGCTACGCCCTGACGCAGCCGAAGGACCGCGCGCCGAAGAACCTCAACCGGGATCCGGCCTATCTCTTCGTGTCGTTCCGTCCCGCCCAGAACATCCGCAACGAGGTCGCCCTCGTGATGGGCTTCGCCGCCAAGGCCGACGCGCCCGCCGAGGCGGTCGTCGGCACCGCCAGCTACGCCTTGCTGACGCAGGCCCAGAACGCCTGGCTCAAGAACCCCGCGGAGGAGAGCCAGGCCATCAGCACCATGACGAGGGGCCAGAACCTGACCGTCAAGGTCCAGTCGCAGCGCGGCAACCAGCTGACCGACCGATATTCGCTGAACGGGTTCGGGCAGGCGCTCGAACGGGCCCGCAAGGAGTGCTCTTGAGGAGGGCTTTCCCCGGCCCTGTCGCTTCCCCGGCGACAAGGATTCCGATCGGGGATTCACGCTTTCGGCGCAATTCGCCTATATAGGCGATCCGTTCCCCAAACCCTCGAAGGCGCGCCCCTATGGCGACGGTGCTCGACATCGCCAAGCACAATTCCGGTGCGGCCTCCCGGCCCGCCAGCGATGCCGCCCGCGCTGCCGGGAGCGCGAAGACAGCGATCGAGAAGACGCCCGAACTCGTCGTGGCGGCAGGCGCCGCCCCGTCCCTCGTCGGGCTGACCCGGGACGAGGTCAAGGACAAGCTCGCGGCGATCGGCGTGCCCGAGCGCGAACTCAAGATGCGGGTGGCCCAGCTCTGGCACTGGATCTATCTCCGGGGCGCCCGGTCCTTCGACGAGATGTCGAACGTGGGCAAGGGCCTCAGGAGCGCGCTCGCCGAGGTCTACACCCTCGACCGTCCGACCGTCGTCTCCGAGCAGGTCTCGAAGGACGGCACGCGCAAATGGCTCATCCGCATGCCCTCGACCGGCCCGTTCGACAGGGGCGCAGAGATCGAGTGCGTGTACATCCCGGAGGTCGACCGCGGCACGCTCTGCGTCTCGAGCCAGGTGGGCTGCACGCTCACCTGTTCGTTCTGCCACACGGGCACGCAGCGCCTCGTGCGCAATCTCACCTCCGCCGAGATCGCGGCGCAACTCGTCGTGGCGCGGGACAGGATCGGCGACTGGCCCGCCGCGGCCCCGCCCGAAGGGGCGTTCGTGCCGGCCGACGGCGGCCGCTTCGTGTCGAACGTCGTGTTCATGGGCATGGGCGAGCCGCTCTACAACCCCGGCGACGTGATCGCGGCGATCGGCGTCATGTCGGACAACGAGGGCCTCGGCCTCTCGCGGAGGCGCATCACCGTCTCGACCTCGGGCGTCGTGCCGCAGATCGCGCGCCTCGGCGCCGAGGCGAACACCATGCTGGCGATTTCGCTCCACGCCGTGCGGGACGACCTGCGCGACGTGCTCGTGCCATTGAACCGCAAATACCCGATCCGGGACCTGCTCGACGCCTGCCGCGCCTATCCGGGCCTGTCGAATGCGCGCCGCATCACGTTCGAATACGTGATGCTGAAGGGCGTGAACGATTCCGACGCCGACGCGCGCGAACTGGTGCGGCTCCTCAGGGGCATCCCGGCGAAGATCAACCTGATCCCGTTCAATCCTTGGCCGGGCTCGCAATACGAATGTTCCGACTGGGAGCGGATCGAGCGCTTCTCGGAGATCGTCTTCCGCGCCGGCTATGCGAGCCCGGTGCGCACGCCCCGCGGACGCGACATCCTGGCCGCCTGCGGACAGCTCAAGAGCGAGACCGAGAAGATGCGCGCCCGCGCGCGCCTCATGCTCGAAAGCGGCATCGGGGCCGAGGGCATGTACGCGCTCGGCGGCGACGACTAGGTCCCGGTTCGCTGCCGCGCGCCCCGTGATGAGATGAGCCGGTGATCGTGCGCTGGATCTTCGTCGTTCCCTTCGCCCTGCTCGCTGCCCTCGCAGCCGGCACGGTCTTCTTCCTGATCGCCGCCCTGGCGGATCCGGTCATGGCGGCCCTCGCGGGGCAGTCCCTGTTCGTCGGCTTCTGGTCGCTGATGGATGCGATCCTCGGGTCCGAGAACCCGGATGCGGTGGTGGCGGACGCGCTGTCTGGCGTCGGACGCCTCACCCTCATCCTGTTCGTGCTGCCGCCCGTCTTCGTGGCCGCCCTCGGCGAGGTCATCGGGCTGCGCCGTCTCGCCTGGTACGCGGGCGGAACGGGTCTTCTCGCCGCCGCCATGCCCTGGCTCCTCAGGGGATCGCCGCGCATCGCGAGCCCGGACGAGCTTCGCGTCAGCCTGGTGCTCGGGCTGACGGGCGCGGTGGCGGGTTCCGTCTACTGGCTGGTCGCCGGCCGCGGTGCGGGCGCCGCGCGGGAGCCCGGCCCTACCGCGACGACGCCGCGAGGATCTTGACGGCGAAGGCCGAGAAGAGACCTGCGAACGTGTAGTCGATCGCCCGCATGACCTTCGGCCTGTCGCGCAGGGTCGCGATCACCTTGTCGGCCGCCATGATGAGAGCCGCCGCCATGGGCGCCGTCACGGCCACGAAGTAGAGGCCGAGGAAGACGAGCTGGTCCGCCGCGTGCGGATCGTCCGCCTGCACGAACTGCGGCAGGAAGGTCACGAAGAAAAGCACGATCTTGGGATTCGTGAGATTGATCCCGACCCCGAGCAGGAAGGTGCGGACAAACGAAACCTCGCTCCGCGCCTCGTCCTTCAGGTTCAGAGCGGAGCCGTGCCGGACCGCATCGACGGCCATCCAGAGGAGGTAGAGCGCGCCGACGACCTTGAGAACCGTAAAGGCCGTCGCGGACGCGGCCAAGAGCGCCGACAGGCCGAAAGCCGCAAGGAGCGTGTGCACGCAGCACCCGGTCATGGCGCCCAGCATGGAGGCCATGCCGGCCTTCCGCCCGCCCGCGACGGTCTTGGCGAGGAACAGGCTCATGTCGGGACCCGGCGTGACGAACAGCACGAAACAGGCCAGCGAATAGGTGAGAAGGACGCTGAAGTCGGGCAGGAAGGTCATGGCAGCCTCGGACGGTCCATTCTCGGACGGTCCATTCTGCCCCATGGCGCCGGTTGCCGCCATCCCGCCGAAAGCTTGGCGGGTCCCATCCCTCCCCTACATGCCACGGCCATGGCGCAACCCCGATCGACGCACCACGTTGACGGGGATCGAGGGGCCGGGAGATCGGGTCATGAGCATGGCGGATCGGTTCAGGGGCGCGTTTACGGGCGCGCGCGCGGCGATTGCGGCGGCCCTCATCGGCGTCTCCCTCTCGGCTTGCGGGATCAACACCGTGCCGACCCTCGAGGAGCGCGCCAAGTCCGCCTGGAGCGAGGTGCAGAACCAGTACCAGCGCCGGGCCGACCTCATCCCGAACCTGGTCGAGACCGTGAAGGGCTTCGCCCAGCAGGAGCGCGAGGTGCTGACGCAGGTGACAGAGGCGCGCGCGCGCGCGACCCAGGTCCAGGTCGATGCCTCTACGGTGACCGACCCGCAGAAGTTCCGGGAGTTCCAGGAGGCGCAGAATCAGCTCTCGGGAGCGCTCGGGCGACTGCTCGCGACCGTGGAACGCTATCCCGACCTCAAATCCAACGCCAACTTCCTGGCGCTGCAATCCCAGCTCGAAGGCACCGAGAACCGCATCGCCGTGGCGCGGCGGGACTACATCGAGGCCGTCCGCGGCTACAACACGGAATTGCGCACCATCCCGGGCCGCTGGATCGCCGGCATCCTCTATCCCGACGCCAAGCCCATGGAGACCTTCGCGGCGAGCGCCGGCGCGGAGCGGCCCCCGCAGGTGAGGTTCTAGCGCATCGTGCGGATAAGCGGACCGGGCTTTGAATGGTGCGGCGCCATGTGCCGCAGCGCCGTCTGGCTCATCGTGGCCTTGGGCTTCGCCTCATTCGCGCTCGCCCAGTCCTTCCCGGCGCTCACCGGCCGGGTCGTCGACGCCGCGAGCGTGCTGCGACCGGAAAGCCGGGCGGCGCTCGAAGCGAAGCTTGCCGCGCACGAGGCGCGGACCACCGACCAGGTCGTGGTCGCCACCGTGCGCTCGCTCGAAGGCTTCCCCATCGAAGACTACGCCAACCGGCTCTACCGGCACTGGCGGCTCGGCCAGCGGGAGAAGAACAATGGCGTGCTCCTGCTCGTGGCGCCGGCCGAGCGCAAGGTGCGGATCGAAGTAGGTTACGGGCTCGAGGGCGCGCTCACCGATGCCCTGTCGAAGGTGATCATCACGACGGCCATGGCGCCGCGCTTCCGCCAGAACGATTTCGCGGGCGGCCTCGAGGGCGGGGTCGACGCCATCCTCAACATCCTGACCGGCGAAGCGGAGGAATGGCAGCGGCGCGTTCCGGTGCGGGAGGACGAGAGCGCCGTCGACAGGGGCATCGACCCGGTGATCGCCTTCGTGATTCTTCTGATCCTCTTCTGGATCGTCTCGCGCGCGCTTGCGGCGTCGCAGGGGCCCCGGCGCCCGCATCGGCGGCGCCGCGGCGGCTGGATCGTCGTCCCTTCCGGCGGAGGCTGGGGAGGCGGGTGGGGCGGGGGCTGGTCCGGCGGAGGACGGTCCGGCAGGGGCGGCGGATTCTCGGGCGGCGGAGGATTCTCAGGCGGCGGCGGATCCTCCGGCGGCGGCGGAGCGTCGGGGAGCTGGTAATGATCGGTGCCGAAGAGAGGGAACGGCTCGCGGAAGCGATCCGGGACGCCGAGGCCCGGACGTCGGGCGAGATCGTCGTCGTGATCGCCCGCCAGGCGAGCGGCTATCACTCGGTTCCGATCCTGTGGGCCCTCCTCGCGGCTCTCGCCGCGCCCTGGCCGCTCATCTGGATCACGACGCTCGGCGCCTCGCGGATCGCCATGATCCAGCTCGTCGTCGCCCTCGGCCTGAGCATCCTCCTGTCGGCGCCGAAGCGGCGCTACGCGCTCGTGCCGGGCTTCGTGAAAAGGGCGCGGGCGCACGAGGCGGCCTTCAGGGAATTCGCGGCGCGCGGTCTCACCCGCACGCGCGAGCGGACGGGCGTCCTGATCTTCGTCGCCGCCGCCGAGCATTTCGCGGAGATCCTGGCCGATACCGGGATCGCCGACCGGGTCGACGAGAAGGTCTGGCGCGACATCGTCGAAGAGCTGATCGATGCGATCAGGGCGGGCCGGCCCGCGGACGGCCTGATCGCCGCCGTCCGGCACGTGGGCGACATCCTCGCCGAACACGTCCCGCCGCGGCTCGACGATGCGGACGAGCTGCCGAACCGCGTGATCTTGATCTGAGCGGGAAGCTGCGCCCGACGATAGCGCAATTCTGGGGCATCGTGCGGAAAAGTGGATCCGGTTTTCCGCACGATGCGCTACATGCGGCCCGCGAGCGCCGGCCAGGACAACTGACTCCGGGGCAGCCGGCCGCTCGGGTCATAGACGTTGACCTTGTGGGGCAGATCCGGTCCCCAGCGCCACAGCACGAGGTTGATGTTCGCCTCCGTAGCCCCCGGCACGAAGCTCGGGACGAGAATGCCGCTATGGCCGGACGACTTGAGTCGGTCCGCTGCGAGCCAGGACGGCGCTTCCTTCCCGGCGAGCTGAAAATTGAGCCAAGCGCAGCCGAGCTCGTCCAGCGTGACGCCGTGCGCGGCCCGGGTCGCGTCGTTGCGCAGGTCGGCGACGGGCTCGCAGTCCACGTCGTACTCGCACATCGTCAGCGGCTGCAGGCGCTGGGTGAAGCCCTGCGTGCATTCCCCAAACGACGTCATCACGTCGAGCGACAGGTACAGGGTCGGCTCGCCCTTGCGGTTGAAGCGCCCGCCGGTCAGCGCGGCGCCTCCGCCCGAGAGAGGGGTGAACGACCAAGCCGGATCGTGCCCGCGATAGCAGCGTGCGGCGAGCCTCAAGCGAAGCCGCCGAGGGCCAGATGATCGAGGTACTCCCTCACCGCGTGAGCACGTCCAGCCTTCACGAGCGCTTCGGGCGTGCGTCCGTCGAGCGCCGGGATAGGCTGCGACCGGTACCAGGCCATGGCCTGCGCTTCGCCGCCGGCCCAGTCGCGAACGCGGCTGATGATCTCCAGCATTTCCGTCATCCGCGTCTGCGCCTTGGGCGCCACGCGCCGGTCGGCCTTCGAAACCGAGGCGATCCCGAGGCCGGCAGTCTGGGCAAGCTGGCCCTTGGACATCCGGAAGGCGTCGGCGACACGATCCACGTCGACAACGCCGCCCTTGTCCATGAACCTCGCGACGAAGCTCGAACCGACCAAGGCGTAGGACGGCGCATGCGCCTTGCCCAACCGGCCCGATTGAGCGGCCCTGGTTACTCTCTTGCGCTTGCCGGCGCCCCGCTCCGCCCGGGTCATGTCCCAATCTCCGTCCAATTAATGGTCAGTATATGGGACAAACCGGCTCACATGCAAGCCGAGCCGCATTGTCCGACGGACGCCTTGCGGGAATTCGTGGCGCGTGGGCTCAGCCGCACGCGCGAGCGCGCGAGCGTCCTGATCTGCGTCGCGGCTGCCGAACATTTCAGAGCGTGTGATCCGCCGGGATCGGAACGCCCGCTCTCTCTTTCCAGAAGCATCGTCTTTCAGCGAGGAACCGGTCCCCCTCTTCTCCGCACGACGCTTCTCAAAGCCCCCGGCTCTTCGCCGCGCCGATGATCGGTCCCGGCTTCTTCCCGTGGCGCGACTGCAGCAGCACCACGTAGCCGTCGCCGTCGCCGCGAGCCGCCGCGAGGGGCACCTCGAACTGCGCGGAGCCGCCGCGCCATTCCCCGAGCCGGGTCATGCCGCGGACCACGTTGGCGTACGTCACCGTCCGGCCCTCGTTCTCGCCGCGGCCGATCGGCACCGTATGCGAGCGCATCACCGGCAGGATCCATAGCTCGGCCATGGCAGTACGGTCGGGCGCCGCCTCGATTCCGACGGTGACGATCCCGTCCCGCTCGGACACGGTCAACGGAACAGGAAGGCCCTGCGGTCCCGCGTCGGCGATGCTCTGCTCGACCTGGACGCGGTCCGAGCCGAGGCAGGGTTTCGACCCGTTCACAACGGCCTGGGGCGTGTAGACCTGCCTGTCGCCGCGCGCATAGGCATAGCCCCGCTGCCGGGCGCTGAAGAGCGGATTCGCCAGCGTGTCCTTCCAGCCGAGATAGTCCCAGTAATCGACCGGGAGGGTCAGGGCGACGAGGTCCGAACGGTCGGCGAGCTCCGCCAGGAGCTTGTCGGCGGGCGGGCAGGAGGAGCATCCCTGGCTGGTAAAAAGCTCGACCACGGCCTTCGGCGCGATTACGGGCGGACTGGCCCCTCCCGGACCTGCCAGGAACGCGAACCCCAGGGCCAGAAGCCAAGCTTTGGACCGAACGATCATCCGCCCACTGAATACCAGCGGCGGCTTGAGGGAAACTCACTTTGCCTTGAGCGCCGCGTGAAGGGCCTCGGGCGTGTGAAGCCCGAGCCGATCAGGTGGCGCTCACGATTCCTTGATCGGTCCGCGAGGCCGGAACGCGCCAGCGCCGGTGCATCCACAGCCACTGCTCCGGAAACTCGCGGACCCAGCCCTCGACGACCGTCGTCATGGCCTGCATGGCACCCCGGACGTCGATCTCGCCGCCCGCGTCCCGCGGGAGGTCCAGGGCCGGGGTCAATTGCAGCCGGAAGCGGTGGCCGGGAAGCCGGATCACCCGGACGCCGTGGACCGGGCATTCGAAGCGGCGGGCGAACTTGGCGAGGATCGGGTTCACGAGGGCCGGGCGGCCCATGAAGCTCACGCGGACTCCGCGCGTGAAATGCTGATCGATGAGCATGCCGAGATGGCCGCCGCGTTCCAGCACTCCCTGCATGGCGAAGGCCGCGCCCTGCCGCGCCGCTTCGAGCCCGCCCATCGTCCCGCTGCGGGCCTCGTGCACGACTCGCGCCACCGCGGGATCGTTCGGGGCCCGGAACACCGCCGTCGCGTCGAGGCCGAAGCGGGCGGCGCAGATCGCCGGCAGCTCCCAGTTGGCGAGGTGCGCCGAGAAGATCAGACCCGGACGGCCGTCGTCCCGCAGAGCGAGGAAGTGATCGATCCCGTCCACCTCGACGCGCCCGGGCGCGGCGCGCTCCGGGTCGTAGTCGAAGAGCTCGCCGAGATGCGCGTATTCGGCGCCCGTGCGGCCGAGATTGTCCCAGGCGCCGAGGGCGATGCGCTTCACCTCGGACTCCGGCATCTTCGGGTAGGCGGCGCGGATATTGGCCAGCGCCGTGCGGTGGGCCGGGAGGAGGCGGCCGACGCGCCGGGCGAGCGCGGCGCCGGCATCGGCGGCGCGATCCGGCCCGAGGCGGCGCGCAAGCCCGAAGACGCAGCGCGTCAGGCCGATCATCCCGACCTCGGCGGCCCGGGACGCTACTGAGCGCGGTCGACCGGCGGGGTGCATCGGCCTTCAGAACTCCAGCACGACCTTGCCGAAGACCTTGCGGCCCTCGAGCCGTTCGAGGCCCTGGCGGAAGTCGGCGAGCGGGAAGACGGAATCGATCACCGGCGTCATGCCGCCGGCCATCTTGTCGAGCGATTGCGCGATGTTGCGCAGCGAACAGCCGAAGGACCCGAAGATGCGGTACTGCTGCTGGAACAGCTGCATCAGGTTCATGGTGGTGGTGATGCCCGACGTCGACCCGCAGGTCACGAGGCGCCCGCCCCGCTTGAGGCAGAGCAGCGAGCCGTTCCAGGTCTCGGCGCCCACATGCTCGAAGACCACGTCGACGCCCTTGCGCTTCGTCAGCCGGCGGACCTCGCCCTCGAAGCGGTCCGTGCGGTAGTTCACCACGTAATCGGCGCCGAGCGCCCTCGCCTTCTCGCCCTTCTCGTCGTCCCCGACCGTCGTGTAGACGGTGCAGCCGATGGCCTTGGCCATCTTGATCGCGGCGGTGCCGATGCCCGAGCCGCCCGCATGGACCAGGATGGACTCCCCCGGCTCGAGCCTCGCGTTGTCGAACAGCATGTGCTGAACGGTGCCGAAGCCGATCGGCGCGCAGGCTGCATCCGCATACGAGACGCCGGGCGGCACGGGCACGACGAGACGCTCGGGGCGGTTCACCCGCTCGCGGGCGAAGCCGTCGAGATGGAAGCCCATGATGCCGCCGACGTTTTCGCAGAGGTTGTCGCGCCCCTCGCGGCAGGCCCTGCAATGGCCGCAGGTCTCGGCGCCGTACAGGATCACCGGGTCGCCCGTCTTGAAGAGCGTGACGCCTTCGCCGAGCGCGGTCACTTCGCCCGACGCCTCCACGCCGGCGACCTGCGGCATCTTGCGCTTGGCGAAGGCCATGCCGCGAAAGCCCCAGACATCGAGATAGTTGAGGGCGAGCGCTCTGACGCGGACCTGCACCTCGCCCGGGCCGGGCGCGGGCGGCGCATCGATATCGGTCAGGCGGAGGTCGCGGTCGCCGAAGAGCTGCAGGGCGCGCATGGAGAGGCTTTCGGTGCTGATGCGTCGGGCCGGCTTCGACCCGCCGTGCCGGCGCCTTCCGGCCCGGAATTCCGGGTCTGCGCCGACAATTCCGTCCGGGAAGGAACGACCGATACGCCCGCGCTTATCGTCCGTTGTCCCAAATGACAAGCGGCGGCTCGCGCATCGTGCGGAAAAGTGGACCCGGTTTTCCGCATAAAACGATGCGCTGCTTCGGACAAAGAGCATCGGATGGATCCCAAAAGTGGATGCCACTTTTGGGTCCGATGCTCTCGTCACTGTTCCTTGACGAATGTCCCGCGCACCCAGCCGACCACGGCGCCGTACTTCACCCGGCACCATCGGGTGCGGCTCGCCGTATCGTCCGCGCAGCCGAAGCCGCGGACCCGGCGGGCGCCGGGCGGGATCTGGCCGATGAGGTCCGAATCCGGGTCGGGCCGCTCGCGGATGTTGAGCATGTCGGGGCGCTTCACGCCGACGACGCGGTAATAGGTCGGGCCCGCCTGGGCGGAGAGGACGATGAGGGCCATGAGCGCTGGCGGCGAGGCGCGGCACGGGGCGTCACCCGGATCCACGGTGGACGCCGATCATCGACGTCAGTCCGCCGTCCACCGGAAGAACGGCGCCCGTGATGTAGGCCGCCGTATCGGACATCAGGAAGGCGACGAGGCCCGCGATCTCCTCGGGCCTGGCGAAGCGGCCCGCCGGGATCTGCTTTTCCATGTCGGCCCGGTAGGCGGCATAGGGCGCCATCATGTCGGTGTCGATGAACCCCGGCGCCACCGTGTTGACGGTGATGCCGCGCTTCGCCGTCTCGATCGCGAGGGTGCGGCAATAGGAGACGAGCGCGCCCTTCGACGCCGCATAGGCCGCGTTGCCGGGATTGCCCTGGAGCGCGGCGACCGATCCGATCGCCACGATGCGCCCGGCGCGGGCCCGGATCATGCCGCGCATGAGCGTCTTGGCGATGCGGCTGAGCGACCAGAAATTCACCTGCATGACGGCTTCCGCCTTGTCCTGCATCATCATGGCGGCGAGCGCGTCGTAGGGCTGGCCGGCATTGTGGACGAGGCCGAAATAGGCCGTCTCCTGGGCGGCCTCGCAGAAGCCTTCGACCGAGGCCTTGTCGGCGAGGTCGACGCCGTGGGCCGCGATCGCGCGGCCCGCATGGGCGGCCGTCAGTTCGTCCGCCAAGGCCCGCGCGGCGTCGCCGGAGGCGCGGTAGGTGAAATCCACGTCGTGGCCGCTCGCCGCGAGGGCCCGCACGATGGCGGCGCCGACGCCCTTGGCGCCCCCGGTCACGAGGACACGCCTCGTCATTGCGGCTCCGCTCCGAAGACCAGGCAGGTGTTCTGGCCGCCGAAGCCGAAGGAATTCGACAGGACACGGGCGACCGGGGCGTCGCGGGCCACGTTCGGCACCACGTCGAGCGGGATCGAGGGATCCGGCACATGGTGGTTGATCGTCGGCGGGATGCGCCCGTGCGCGATGGTCAGGAGCGACGCCACGGCCTCCACGGCGCCGGCCGCCGTGAGCGTGTGGCCGATCATCGACTTGTTCGACGAGATCGGCACCCGGGCCATGCGGTCGCCGAAGACGGCCATGCAGCCCATCGATTCCATCTTGTCGTTCTCCGGCGTCGAGGTGCCGTGGGCGTTGATGGTGTCGATGTCGCCGGGCGACAGGGAGGCGTCGTCGAGCGCCGCCCGGATCGCCGCCACCATGGGGGCGCCGTCCGGGCTCGACCGCGTGCGATGGAAGCCGTCGCCGCGTTCGCCCGCGCCGAGCACATAGCCGAGGATCCGGGCGCCGCGCGCCTTCGCGCGCTCCGCATCCTCGAGAACGAGGGCCGCGCCGCCCTCCCCCATGACGAAGCCGTCGCGGTTCTTGGAGAACGGCTTCGAGGCGCCCTCCGGCGGATCGTTCTGCGTCGACAGGGCCGAGAGGAGCGAGAAGCGGATGAGCGATTCCGGGTTCACGGAACCGTCGGTCCCGATGCACAGGGCAGCCTCCGTCTCGCCCCGGCGGATCGCCTCGACGCCGAGCTGGATCGCCGTGGCGCCGGACGAGCAGGCGGTGGAGAGCGAGATCGGCGACCCCTTCGTGCCGAAGCTTTCCGCCACCCGGTCGGCCACCGTGCCGAAGATGAAGAGGTCGTGCCACGCCTTGAAGCGCCCCGTGCCGGCGGCCTTCAGGAGGTCGTCGTACGAGACGGCGTCGTGGTTCGTCCCGGAGGCTTGCGCCAGGGCTTCGCGCTGCGGCCATTCCATCTCGACGGGCGGGACGGCGATGAAGAGGGCGCCCGGAAAATCGCCCTTCGAGCCGATGCCCGACTGCGCGACCGCCTCCTCGGCGGCCAGCAAGGCGAGGCGCTCCGACAGCATCGGCGCCACGAAGGGTTCGACCTTGATGGAATCGATCGTGCCCGCGATCGTGGTGCGCAGCCCCTCCGTCGGGAAGCGGCTGATGCGCCTGATGCCGGAGCGGCCGGCGGTCATCGCCGCCCAGGTGTCGTCCTTGCCCTGCCCGAGGGAGGTGACGACGCCCATGCCGGTGACGGCGACGAGCGGACGGCCCTGTTTGTCCCGAAGCGCCATGCTCTTCTCCTCAAGTCCGCGTGAGACGAAGCGCGCCTTCGCCCCGCCAATGGCCGACCGAGGTGACGAGCGCTTCGTCGGCGCGGCCGCCGGCGATGAGGCCCGCCGCGAGCGCGGCGCCGATCGGTGCCTGCGCCTCCATCGTGTGGCCGACGAGGTCGCCCGTCGCGCGGATGGTTGCGCCGAGCCCCTCGAGCGCCTCGCGCTCTTCCTCGGTCGCGCCCTTCAAGCCGGTCGCGCCGGAGATCACCATGTCGGGCTTCGCCCCGAGCGTATCGGCTTGGCGGCGCACCGCCTCCGCGACGCGCCCGGGCTCGCGCCGCATCCGATCGGAGACGACGCCGGACAGGACCGCGAGCGCCTCGACGCCGCGTGCGGATGCATGTTCGCGCGATTCGAGAACGAGGAAACAGGCGCCCGAGCCCAGGATCATGCCGCCGCCCTGTGCGGGCCTGTCGAAGACGGGGACGAACGGCTTCTTCCAGAGGAAGCCGCCCATCTCGTAGATGAGGAGCACGTCGGGCCGCTCGGCGTTGTAGGCGCCGCCGACGAGGAAGATGTCGTTCTGGCCCGATGCGATGCGCGCCCGGGCGATCCTCAGCGCATCGACCCCGCTCGCCTCCTCGCCCATGAAGGTGCGCGAGGCGCCGGTGACGCCGTGGACGATCGCAATGTTGCCGGCGAGAAGGTTCGACAGCTGCGCAAGGAAGAGCGTCGGGCGGAGATCGCCCATGAGGCGCTCGTTGAGGAACACGCCGGGCTTCTCGGCCCGCCGCAGCCCGGTGAGGATCTGCCCGTCGACCGCGTAGTCGCGCTCGCCGCCGCCCGCCGCGACGATGAGGTGCATCCGGCTCTTCAGCGCCGCGTCGCCCTTCGCGTTCGCGGCATCGAGGGCGAGGCCCGCCGCGTAGGTGCCGAGCCGCTGCCACGGCTCCATCTGGCGCTGGTCGGATCTCTTGGGGATCTGCCGGTCGAGATCGAGCGGCACCACCGGGTGGACCGTGAAGGGTGCGAAGGTCTCGAGGTTCGTTCTCGGCGCCGCGCCGCTCGCGAGCGCCGCGAGATGGGATTCGACGCCTTCGCCCGCGCAGGAGACGAGACCGATGCCGGTGACGACGACGTCGCGGGTCATGGGGCGCTCCCGATGAGGCCGATCTTGCGGCCCTGGCCGCGCATCTGTTCGCCCAGGCCCTCGGGGAACGGCATGGTCTTGAAGCGCAGTTCCGCGTCGCAGAGCGGCTTGCCGCCGGCGACGATCTTCGCCTTGGTGCCCGCGTAGCCGGAGCCTTCGTGCTCCACGCTCGCCGCGATGTGGAGCACGGTGCCGGGGCCGACGAAGGAGCGGAAGCGCGCCTTGTCGACGGCCATGAGGAACGGCATGTGGGTGAAGTCGCAGAGGCCGAGGAGAAGGTAGCCGGAAGCTTGCGCCATTGTCTCCGTCAGGAGCACGCCCGGCACGAGCGGATGGCCCGGAAAGTGCCCTTCGAAGACCGGGCTCTCCATCGGCACCGTCGCCTGCGCCTCGATCCGCTTCGCGTCGCGGTCGAACGTCACGACGCGGTCGATCATCTCGAAATATTCGAGGCGCATGAGCTTTCGTCAGGCGTTCTTGGCCGCCACCAGCGCGTCGACACGGGACACGAGGTTCTTCAGCACGAAGTATTCTTCGGCCGGGACCTTGCCCTCGTTGACCTCCTGCGTCCACTGCTCGAGGGGCAGCTTGATGCCGAAGGCCTTGTCGATCGCAAAGGCGATGTCCAGGAACGCGAGGGAGTCGATGCCCAGGTCGTCGATGGCGTGGCTCTCGGGCGTGATCTGGTCGCGCGGGATGTCGGCGGTGTCGGCGATGATGCCGGCCACGGTCTCGAAGGTGGAGGACATGGCGTCGCTCTCCTGAAGTCTTTTCGCTTGCCGGTACGACGCCTGCCGGGCTGATCGGGCCCGGGCCCCCGGTCGCGAGCCGCCAAGATTGGTCGGTGAAGCGACCCCTCTACACGAGGGGCCGGTGGGGAGCAACCGCCGGAATGCAACAGTTTTAGGCCGCGCCGGGGCCGTCTCCGGCCCCGGCGCGGCGTGGGCCGCTACGCTGCCAATTGACGCAGGACGTAGTGCAGGATGCCGCCGTTGCGGAAATATTCCAGCTCGTCGAGCGTGTCGATCCGGCAGACGAGCTCGACTTTCCTGACCGAGCCGTCCGGCGCGGATCTGATCACGGCGGTGAGCGTCTGACGGGGCTTGAGGCTGCCCGTGAGCCCCCGGATCGTGACCGTCTCGTCGCCCTTCAGGCCGAGCGACTGCCAGGAGACGCCCTCCTCGAAGACGAGCGGCACGACGCCCATGCCGACGAGGTTCGAGCGGTGGATGCGCTCGAACGACTCGGCGACGACGGCGCGGATGCCGAGCAGGTTCGTGCCCTTGGCCGCCCAGTCGCGGGACGAGCCGGTCCCGTACTCCTTGCCGGCGAAGACCACCAGCGGAACGCCCTCGGACTGGTAGCGCATGGCGGCGTCGTAGATGAACATCCGCTCGCCCGAGGGATGATGGATCGTGAAGCCGCCTTCCACCGCGTTGCCGGACTCGTCGCGCACCATCTGGTTCTTGATGCGGATATTGGCGAAGGTGCCGCGCATCATGATCTCATGATTGCCGCGGCGGGTGCCGTACTGGTTGAAGTCGGCCACCGCGACCCCGCGGTCCTGCAGGTACTCGCCGGCCGGCGAGGCCGCCCGGATGTTGCCCGCGGGCGAGATGTGGTCGGTGGTGATCGAGTTCGAGGAAGAGGCCGAGGATGCGGGCATCGACGATGTCCGTGACCGGCTTCGGCTCCCTGGTCATGCCCTCGAAATAGGGCGGGTTCTGCACGTAGGTCGAATGCTCGTCCCACTCGTAGGTCAGCCCCGGCTCGACCGTCACCTTCTTCCAGTTGGCGTCGCCCGTGAACACGTCGGCGTAGCGGGTGGCGAAGAGCTCGCGGGTGATGGTGCGGTCGATGAAGGACTGGACCTCGACGGAGGACGGCCAGATATCCTTGAGGTAGACCGGCTTCCCGTCGGCGCCCGTGCCGAGCGGCTCCCTGGCGAGGTCCACCAGCATGGATCCCGCGAGCGCATAGGCCACGACGAGGGGCGGCGAGGCGAGATAGTTCGCCCGCACGTCCGGGTTCACGCGGCCCTCGAAGTTGCGGTTGCCGGAGAGCACCGACACGGCGACGAGGTCGTTGTCGTTGATCGCCTTCGACACGTTCTCGGGCAGCGGGCCGGAATTGCCGATGCAGGTGGTGCAGCCGAAGCCCACGAGGTTGAAGCCGAGCGCGTCGAGGTCGTCCTGGAGCCCTGCCTTCCGGAAATACTCGGCGACGATCTGCGACCCGGGCGCCAGGGAGGTCTTCACCCAGGGCTTCGTCTTGAGGCCCTTGGCGACGGCGTTGCGGGCGAGAAGCCCGGCGCCGATCATCACGCTCGGGTTCGAGGTGTTGGTGCAGGAGGTGATCGCCGCAATCACCACGTCGCCATGGCCGAGATCGTAGTTGGCGCCCTCGACCTTCACGCGCCGGCCGAGTTCCGATGCCTTGCGGAATTCCTTCTCCATGGCGCCGAGGAAGTCCTGCTTGGAATTGTCCAGCGTCACGCGGTCCTGCGGGCGCTTCGGGCCGGCGAGCGACGGCTGCACGTCGCCGAGATCGAGTTCGAGCGCGTCCGTGACGACCGGGTCCGGCGTCTCGGCGGTGCGCCACATGCCGTTCGCCTTGGCGTAGGCTTCGACGAGAGCCACGCGCTCGTCGGTGCGGCTCGTGGTGCGCAGATAGTCGATCGTCTTGGCATCCACGGGGAAGAACCCGCAGGTGGCCCCGTATTCCGGCGCCATGTTGCCGATGGTGGCGCGGTCGGCCACCGTCATGTCGTTGAGGCCCGCCCCGTAGAACTCCACGAACTTGCCGACGACGCCCTTCTTGCGGAGCATCTGGGTGACGGTGAGCACGAGATCGGTGGCGGTGACGCCCTCGCGCAGCTTGCCGGTGAGCTTGAAGCCGACGACCTCCGGGATCAGCATGGAGACCGGCTGGCCGAGCATGGCGGCCTCGGCCTCGATGCCGCCGACGCCCCATCCGAGCACGGCGAGGCCGTTCACCATCGTGGTGTGCGAGTCGGTGCCGACGAGGGTGTCCGGATAAGCGACGACTTCGCCGAGCGCCTCGTCGCGGCGGGTCCAGACGGTCTGCGAGAGGAATTCCAGGTTCACCTGATGGCAGATGCCGGTGCCGGGCGGGACCACCGAGAAATTCTGGAACGCGGTCTGGCCCCATTTGAGGAACCGGTAGCGCTCGCCGTTGCGGGCATACTCCAGCTCGACGTTCCGGTCGAAGGCCCTCGGCGTGCCGAATTCGTCGACGATGACCGAATGGTCGATCACGAGGTCGACGGGCACCAGCGGGTTGATCCTGCGCGGATCGCCGCCCAGATTGTGCATGGCGTCGCGCATGGCGGCCAGGTCGACCACGGCGGGCACGCCCGTGAAGTCCTGCATGAGGACGCGGGCCGGACGATAGGCGATCTCCTTCTCGACCTTGCCGCGGTTGTCGAGCCAGGCCGCGACCGCCTCGATGTCGGCTTTGGTGACCGTGCGGCCGTCCTCGTAGCGCAGCAGGTTCTCGAGCAGGACCTTCATCGAGAAGGGCAGCCTGGAGATGCCGGCGAGGCCGTTCTTCTCGGCCTCCGCCAGGGAGTAATAGGTGTAGGTCTTGTCGCCGACTTTAAGCGTCTGGCGCGCGTTGAAGCTGTTGGGAGTCGTCACGGATTCATCCTCACGAGCGGTTTCAAACGGACGGTTTGTTCGGCCGAATGCGCGAATTGAGCGCGCGCCGCTCCGGGAGCGCCCGGATGGGATGAAGCGCGCGAGGCGGATTGGACGCCTTGGCGCGCGGCGCAGCCGAGGATGCTATAGATCATTTCGGTCCTGCCCGCTACAGGGTTTGGAGCATCATGCGTGAGGGCAGGGGTCCGGGGCTTGCGGTTGACGGTTCACGAACTCGCCTGCCACCGCTCGGGCCGCCTCGTCTTCGGCGATCTCTCGTTCACGCTGGGGGGCGGGGAGGCACTGGCCGTCACGGGGCGCAACGGCGCCGGAAAGTCGAGCCTGCTCACCATCCTGGCCGGGCGCCTTCGCCCGGAGGGCGGGTCGGTCCGCCTCGATGGAGCGGGCGAGCGCACCCTGCCGGAAAGCCTGCACCTCGTCGGCCACCGGGACGCCCTGAAGGCCGCCCTCACGGCCGAAGAGAACTTGAGCTTCGCGCGCGGCCTCCTGGGCGCTCCGGCGCTGACGCCGATCGAGGCCCTGGAGCGGGTCGGCCTCGGCCATGCCGCCCGGCTTCCGGTGGGCTACCTCTCCGCCGGCCAGCGCCGCCGGGTCGCGCTCGCGCGCCTCCTCGTCGCCCATCGTCCGGTCTGGCTGCTCGATGAGCCGGCGGCGTCCCTCGACCGGAGCTCGCAGGCGATGCTGGCGGACCTGATGGCGGGCCACCTTGCAGCGGGCGGCCTGATCGTCGCGGCGACCCACCAGGCGCTCGGGATCGCGGCGG
This sequence comes from uncultured Alphaproteobacteria bacterium, assembly GCA_963723525.1. GTDB lineage: Bacteria > Pseudomonadota > Alphaproteobacteria > Rhizobiales > Beijerinckiaceae > Microvirga. Next base: position 347,523 of record CAVRRI010000014.1, on the reverse strand, counting down.
CGGAGCTCCGCCTCGAACGGCCGCCGGCCTCCGTCCCGGAGCGAGGGTCCGGATGAAGCCCATCCGCGCGCTCATCGCCCGCGACCTCAAGCTCGCCGCGCGGATCGGCGGCTCGGGCTGGCTCGGCCTCGTCTTCTTCCTGATGATCGTCACCCTCGTGCCGTTCGCGCTCGGCCCCGATCTCAACCTGCTCTCCCGCATCGGACCGGCGGTCCTCTGGATCGCCGCGGTGCTCGCGACGCTGATCGGCCTCGACCGCCTGTTCCAGGCCGACGAGGAGGATGGGTCTCTCGACCTCCTGCTTTCCGCGCCGGCACCGCTCGAAGCGCTCGTTTTCGCCAAGGTCGTGGCCCATTGGCTGACGACCGGCCTGCCGCTCGCCCTCGCGGCGCCCCTCTTCGGTCTCCTGGTGGCCCTGTCGCCGGAGGCGACGGCCGCCATGGTCGCGACGCTCCTCGTCGGCACCCCGGCCCTGACGTTCCTGGGCGCCGTCGGCGCGGCGCTGACCGCGAGCCTGCGCCGCGGCGGGCTCATCCTGGCGATCATCGTCCTGCCGCTGATGATCCCGACCCTCATCTTCGGCGTCTCGGCGGCGAACGCCGCCGTCGGCGGCACCGTCCCCTTCGCGACGCCCTTCCTGATCCTGATCGCCCTCTCGCTCGCCGCCGCCGTGATCGGCACCGCAGGTGCCGCCGCGGCCCTGCGCTTCGGCGAGTGACCCCTCGCCTCGCTTGATTTGCCTCATTGCGGGGCCTCGGCGCCCTCGCTACATCGACCCCGATGATCTGGGATCTTGCCAATCCGACCCGCTTCATGAGCCTGTCGGGCCGTCTCCTGCCGTGGCTCGGCGGGCTTGCCGCGCTCACGCTGGCGGCCGGCCTCGCCATGGCTTTTTCGGCCCCGGCCGACTACCAGCAGGGCGAGACCGTCCGGATCATGTTCCTGCACGTGCCCGCGGCCTGGCTGTCGCTCTTCTTCTATACGCTGATGACCGCCTCGGCCCTCGGGACGCTCGTCTGGCGCCACCCTCTCGCGGACGTCTCGCAGAAGGCGGCGGCCCCGGTCGGCGCGGCCTTCACGTTCATCTGCCTCGTCACCGGATCGCTGTGGGGCAAGCCCATGTGGGGCACCTACTGGGTGTGGGACGCGAGGCTCACCTCCGTTCTCGTCCTCTTCCTCATGTATGGCGGCGTGCTGGCCCTGTGGCGCACCATCGAGGAGCCCTCCCGCGCCGCCCGCGCGGTTTCGATCCTGACCCTGGTCGGCGCCGTCAACGTGCCGATCGTCAAGTTTTCCGTCGATTGGTGGAGCACCCTGCACCAGCCGGCCTCCGTGTTCCGGGCCGGCGGGCCGACGATCCACGCCTCCATGCTGTATCCGCTCCTCGTGATGGCCGCCGCCTTCACGCTCCTGGGGCTGGCCCTGCATCTTTCCGGCATGCGCACCGAGATCCTGCGCCGACGGGTGCGCACCCTCGCCATCCTCGAGGCCGAGCGCCTCGACGCGCAGGCCGCCTGATGGGCCGGCACCTGGCCTTCGTGGTCGCCTCCTATGCGGTGACGACCCTCGTGCTCGCGGGGCTCATCGTCTGGGCCATCCTCGACCACCGCGCCCAGGGAGCGGCGCCTGAGCGACCTCGAATCCCGCGGCGCCGGCCGGAGACCGCGCCGTGGCTGAGGCCCTCGCGCCCCGGCGTCCGCGCCTGATCTTCCTTCTGCCGGCCCTGGTCTTCGGCGCGATCGCCCTTTTGTTCGTGGCCCGCCTGTATTCGGGCGATCCATCGCGGGTGCCCTCGGCCCTGATCGGACGTCCCGTCCCGGATTTCGACCTCGCGCCGCTCGACGGCCTCAAGGCCGCCGGACAGCCGGTGCCCGGCCTGAACCGGGCCGAACTCAAGGGCCGCACCACGATCGTGAACGTCTTTGCCTCCTGGTGCGCCCCGTGCCGCCAGGAGCACCCGCTCCTGATGGAACTCGCCAAGGACCCGGGCGTGCGCGTCGTCGGCATCAACTACAAGGACAATCCCGAAAACGCCCGCCGCTTCCTCGGCGCGCTCGGCAACCCCTTCGCGGCCGTCGGCATCGATCCGAGCGGGCGGACGGCCATCGACTGGGGCGTCTACGGCGTGCCCGAGACCTTCATCGTCGGGCCGGACGGCACGATCCGCCACAAGCAGATCGGGCCCCTCTCGCCCGAAACGCTGCCGGCCTTCCGGGACGCGCTCCGAAAGGCCGCCGCCTGAGCGACGCTCGCCCGGGGACGACGCTTTGTGAGACCCCAACGAGAAACTACGCCTTGCATAACGTAGTGGAAGCGGCTCTTGTCCGGGCGGAATTCCCGGTTGGAATATCCGGTTCAGGAGGTTTCATGACGGAATCCGCCGACCATCGCCTGAGTCGCGAGGAGGCCGCCGAGACCTTGGGCGTCGACCCGGAGCTTCTCGACCGTCTGGAGCGGAGCGGAGCGCTCAGGCCCGACGCGGAGGGGACCTACGACGTTCTGGCTCTCGCCGGCGCGGTCGTCCGGCACGGCCTGCAGCGCCATTCGGCCGCCGATCGGAAGCTCGCCCAGGTGGGCGTCGCCCTCGGCGAAGTCAGGCCGGCGCTGGAGCGCCTGTCCGTTCTCCCCGACAAGACCGGGCTCCAGGGCGAGGCCTACGAGCGCGTCATGATCGAAGTCGCGGCGTTCTTCACCGCGTTCGCGGCCGTCATGAACAAGGCGACGGCCGCGCTGAACGAGGGAAGCGAGGAGTCCGCATCCGAGGCTTGATCGCGGCGCCGCCGCAGCATCACAATGCCCGCGTGAAGGACCCGTCCCGCGTGCGCCTCCTCGCCCGTCTGTGGCCCTCCTGGCCGCCGCTCCGCCTGACGCGGCGGGCGGGTGCCCGCATGGAGGATTCGACCGAGCGGCTGCTTCGGGAAGCCGAGATCGCCGCGGAGCGACGGGCCGGCCTCGTCCGCATCGCGGTGGCGGTGCTCCTCCTCGCGGCGATCGTCGTTGCGACCGAGAACCTGCCGGGCGACGACGGCCCCATCCGGCTGCAGATCCGGGCCGCCCAGGTGACGCTCACCCTGTTCGGCCTCGTGGGCATCCTCGGCGCCTGGCTCGCCTCGAAGCGCCTGGCGACGCGCTCCCTTCCGTTCGCCACCGCGACGGCGGATGCCGTCCTCATCCTCGGCAATCTCGCCTATTGCCATTGGGCGACGGGGACCGCCGGCCATTTCTTCGCCACCTTCCCGGTGATCTTCGTGGTTCCGATCGCCATCGCGGCGAGCGCGATCCACTACCGGCCGCGGCTTCAGGCCTACGTGGCGGCGCTCTATGTCGCCGGTATCGCCGCCGTCGCCGTGCTCGGCGGCAACCTCGATCTCGTCGAACGCCGCGAGGCCCTGGGGGCGCTCTATCTCCAGTTCGGCCCGCCGCCCAACGCGATCCGCGTGATCATGCTGCTGCTCACGGCGCTGATCCTCGTCGTCGTCGCCCGCCAGGGCCGGGCCCTCCTCGAGCGCGCGGTGCGCGAAACCACGCTCCGCCTGAACCTCACCCGCTACCTGCCGCGCGAGCTCGCCCCGATCCTGTCCGAAGAGGGCTTCGCATCGCTCCGCGCCGGGCGGCGCGTCAAGGCGGTGCTGCTCTTCGTCGACATCCGGGACTCCTCGGCGCTCGCCGAGGGCATGGACGCCGCCAGGCTGGCGATCTTCATCTCGGCCTTCCGCCGCCGGGTGATGCGCGCGGCGGCCGAGCACGGCGGCGTGGTCGACAAGTTCCTCGGAGACGGGGCGCTCATCCTGTTCGGCGTCCCGGCCGACCGGGAGGGCGACGCCGCCCGGGCCCTCGCCTGCGGGCGCACGCTTCTCGACCTCGTCGCGCACTGGAACGTGAAACGGCGCTTCGACCCGCCGGTGCGGGTCGGAATCGGCTGCCATTGCGGGGAGGTCTTCTGCGGCGTGGTCGGCGACGAGGCGCGGCTCGAATTCACCGTCCTCGGCGAGCCGGTCAACGTCACCGCCCGCATCGAACAGTCGACAAAGTCCCTCGACAGGCCCTTCCTCGCCTCCCATGACGTCGTCGAAGCGGCGGACGAACTCGACGGCTGGGAGGAGGTTCAGGACGCGCCGCTCCGCGGCATCACGCGCTCGGTGAGGCTGATGGCGCCGCGCGTCGATGCGATGGCGGCGGCGTCCGCGCCGGCGCAGCCCGTCTCGTAGGCGGCGCTCTCACGTCCCGCTCTTCTCGCCGGCCTCGTAGCGCATCAGGAGCGGCGTCTGCGCCAGCGCGAACAGGATCGTGAGCGGCATGATGCCGAAGACCTTGAAGCTGACCCAGAAATCGGTCGTCTGGGTGCGCCAGACGATCTCGTTGAGGGCGGCGAGGACGAAGAAGAACAGGGCCCACCGCAGGGTGAGCTTGCGCCAGCCCTCGTCGGTCAGGTCGAACATGCTGTCGAGCACGATCGCGAGCAGCGGCTTGCGCAGATAGAGGCCGCCGAGGAGGGCGAGCCCGAACAGGCTGTTCACGATCGTGGGCTTGAGCTTGATGAAGACCTCGTCCTGGAGGACGAGCGTCAGCCCGCCGAACACCACGACGACGACGCCGGAAACCAGGGGCATGATGGGGAGCTTGCGGACGAGGGCATAGTGGATCGCGAGCGACACCACGGTCGCCGCGATGAAGAGTCCCGTCGCCGCGAAGATCCGGCGGTTGTCGGCGAAGCCGAAACGGTCGGCGAAGCCGTTGGCCAGGAAGAACAGGACGAGCGGCCCGAGCTCGAGGGCGAGCTTGAGCAGCGGGTTGAGGCGGTGGGGTTCGTCCCGGCTTTCGATCAGGGTCATGCGGCGTCTTCTAGCCCGGCGATGGCCCGGGCGAAATCCCTGGCCGTGAAAGGTTGCAGATCCTCCACGCCCTCGCCCACCCCGATGAAGTGGACCGGCAGCCCGAACCTCGCGGCGAGCGCGACCAGGATCCCGCCGCGCGCCGTGCCGTCGAGCTTCGTCATCACGAGGCCGGTGACGCCCGCCGTCTGGCGGAACAGCTCCACCTGGCTCAGCGCGTTCTGGCCCACGGTGGCGTCGAGCACGAGCAGCGTCGCGTGCGGCGCCGTCCCGTCGAACTTCCGGATGACCCGCACGATCTTGTCGAGCTCGGCCATCAGGCCCGCCTTGTTCTGCAGGCGCCCGGCCGTGTCGACGATGACGACGTCGCTTCCCCGTTCCCGCGCCTGCTGCAGAGCCTCGAAGGCGAGCCCCGCCGCGTCGGCACCCTGCTCGCGGGCGACGACCGGCGCGCCCACGCGCTCGCCCCACACCTTGAGCTGCTCGATGGCCGCCGCCCGGAAGGTGTCGCCGGCCGCGAGCAGGACCGAGAGCCCCTGCCGGCGGAATTTTTGGGAAAGCTTGCCGATCGTCGTGGTCTTGCCCGATCCGTTGACGCCGACCATCAGGATGATGAAGGGCTTCCGGGTGCGGTCGATGGAAAGTCGCTTCGCCACCGGTTCGAGCGCCTGCTCGACCTCGCCGGCCAGGATCGCCTTGACCTCGGCGGGCGAAATCTCCTTGTCGTAGCGGCCCTCGCCCACGGCCCGGCTGATGCGCATCGCCGTCTCCACGCCGAGATCGGCCCGGACCAGGGCGTCTTCCAGGTCCTCCAGCGTGGCCGCGTCGAGCCTGCGCTTGGTGAACAACCCGGTCACGCTTTCGGAGAGCTGCGAGGAGGTGCGCTTCAGTCCCCCGGTGAGGCGCTGCCACCAGCCCGTCGGCTCCGCCCCGGCGGGCCGAGGCTCCGGCTCGGCGCGGGGGATGGGCTCCTTCGGGGCGCCGCCCTCCGGCGCCACCCCTTCGGCGGGCTGGAGATCGGCGCCGCCGAGTTCCGCCGGCAGCTTCCTTTCGCCCGGCGTGTCGGACGAGGCGGCGGTGACGGTGGAGGGCGCCGCGGCGAGATCGTCGGCCGCCGTGGCCGGCGGCGACGGCATGGCGCCGGGCGTGCCCCCTGCCCTTTCCGGCCCCGGTTGGGGCGCGCCCTCGGGCTTTCGTCCGAAGAGGCGGGAGAAGATTCCGGCCTTTTCGCCGGTCTTGTCGGGCGGGTTTTCGGGCATCACGGACCTTGCATCGGCGGGCCGGCCTCGATAGCCGAGCCCGCATGACTGCGGAAGAGATAGTGTCCCGGCTCCTCTATCGCGATGCCCTGATGCTCGTGATCGACAAGCCCGCCGGACTGCCGGTCCACCCGGGTCCGAAAGGCGGGGAGACATTGCATCGGCACCTCGATGCGCTCCGCTTCGGCCTGCCCCGCCGCCCGGAGGCGGCGCACCGGCTCGACAAGGACACCTCCGGCTGCCTCGTCCTCGGCCGCCACGCCAAAGCCCTCGCCCGCCTCGGCGAGCTCTTCAAGCGCAACGCGGTCGACAAGGTCTACTGGGCCGTGGTGGAAGGCGGACCGGAGACCGACGAAGGCGAGATCGACCTGGCGCTGAAGCCCCGCTCTCCCGACCGCGGCTGGTGGATGAAGCCGGACCCGGCCGGTCAGCCGGCGCTGACGCGATGGCGGGTCCTCGGCCGGGCCGCGGACAGGACCCTTCTCGCGCTGCAACCGGTCACGGGCCGTACCCACCAGCTGCGCGTCCATTGCGCGGCGTCCGGCTGGCCGATCCTCGGCGACCCCATCTACGGCAGCGCGCCCCGCCTCGGCGGGCCGGGCCTCCACCTGCACGCTCGGGGCGTGACGGTGCCGCTCTATCCGAGGACGCCGCCGATCGCCGTCGAGGCGCCGGTGCCGGCCCACATGAGCGGGAGCGTGGCGGCCTGCGGCGGCCCGGCGCCCGGCGTCCTCGCGCAGGTCCGGAGCGGGTGAGACGCCTTTGTCAGGCGGCCAGCAATTCGCGCCCGTCGTGGCCCTCGATGGTCGCCTCCTGAATGGTGCCGGCCGCGACCGGGCGGCCGAAGCGCACCAAGGTGAACCCTTCGGTCCGGCCGAGCCGGTCGGTCTCGACCAGCACCTGGCGCCGGGCGCCGACCTCGCCCTCGAGGTGACGCCGCAAGGCCGCTTCGCCCCTCGCCCGCAGCCGGCGGGCACGCTCCTTGATGACGCCGCTCGCGACCTGCGGCATCCGCGCGGCCGGCGTGCCCGGGCGGGGCGAGAACGGAAAGACATGGAGATGCGTGAGGCCGCATTCGTCGACGATCGTGAGCGAGCGCTCGAACATCGCCTCGTCCTCGGTTGGAAAGCCCGCGATGATGTCGGCGCCGAAGACCATGTCGGGACGCAGCCGCCGGACCTCTTCGCAGAAGGCGATGGCGTCGGCCCGCAGATGCCGCCGCTTCATGCGCTTGAGGATGAGATCGTCACCTGCTTGCAGCGAGAGGTGCAGGTGAGGCATGAGCCGCGGCTCGCCGGCAATCGCATCGAGAAGATCGCGGTCGGCCTCGACGGAGTCGATCGAGGAGATGCGCAGGCGCTCGAGCTCGGGCACGTGCCGCAGGATCGCCTTCACGAGGGCGCCGAGAGATGGGTGGCCCGCGAGATCCTGGCCGTAGCTCGTGATGTCGACGCCCGTCAGGACCACTTCGCGGGCGCCGTGCTCGACGAGGGTCCGGACCTGATCGACCACGGCGCCCATGGGCACCGAGCGGGAATGACCGCGCCCGTAGGGGATGATGCAGAAGGTGCAGCGGTGATCGCAGCCGTTCTGCACCTGGACGAAGGCGCGGGTCCTCCCGCGCATGCCGTCGATGAGGTGTACGGCGGTTTCCTTCACCGCCATGATGTCGTCAACGAGGACCTTCTCGCAAGCGCCGATCCCGAAATCCTTCAGGGCGCCCCAGGTCTCCCGCTTCATCTTCTCGTGGTTGCCCAGGACCTTGGCGACCTCCGGCATCGCCGCGAAGGCCTGCGGCTCCACCTGCGCGGCGCAGCCGGTGACGACGATGCAGGCGTCCGGCCTCTCGCGGCCGATCTTGCGGATGACCTGGCGCGCCTGGCGGGCCGCCTCGGCGGTGACCGCGCAGGTGTTCACGATCACGACGTCGCCAAGTCCGGCGTCTCCAAGTCCGGCCTCCAAGTCCGGCCTGTTCGGCGTGCCGCTGCATGGCCTCCGACTCGTAGGCGTTGAGCCGGCAGCCGAAGGTGACGACCTCGACCCCCATCAGGCCGCTCCCGCGAAGAGTTCGGGCGCGAAGGTGCCTTCGTGCTCGAGCTCGACCGGTCCCGTCATGAGGACGTGGCCGTCGCGCTCGCGCCATTCGATGAGGAGATCGCCGCCGGGGAGCGTGACGGTCGCCTTGCGGCCCGTCAGCCGCTTGCGCGACGCCGCTACGAGGGCCGCGCAGGCGGCCGAACCGCAGGCGCGGGTAAGGCCGGCGCCGCGTTCCCACACGCGCAGCACGATGCGCTCCGGCGAGACGACCCGGGCGAGCGAGATGTTGGCGCGCTCCGGGAAGATCGGATGGTTCTCGAGCAGCGGGCCGATCTTGTCGAGCGCATAAGCGTCCACGTCCTCGACCCAGAAGATCGCGTGCGGGTTGCCCATGTTGACGGCGGAGGGCGTGTCGAGGATCGGCGCGTCGATCGGCCCGATCTGGAGCTCGATCGAGCGGGTGTCCTGGAACCGCTCGCGGAGCGGGATCTCGTGCCAGGCGAATCGAGGCGCGCCCATGTCCACCGTGAAGACGAGTTCGGACACGCGGGTCGTCGGCAGGAGCCCCGCCTTCGTTTCGAGCAGCAGGGCCGGGCCGTGCGGGCGGGCCATCACGGGGTCGGAGAGCATGGCCCAGGCGACGCAGCGGGTCCCGTTGCCGCACGCCTCCGATTCCGAGCCGTCGGTGTTGTAGATGCGCAGATAGGCGTCGGTGCCCGGCGTGACCGGATCGTGCAGGACCATCGCCTGGTCGAAGCGCGAACGCGGATCGGCGGCGATGGCCCGCGCTTCGGCGGCCGAGACGCGGGACGACGTGCCGCGCAGATCGAGCACGGTGATCTCGTTGCCGAGACCGTTCATCTTGAGGAAGCGCCGGTTCGTGAGGGGGCTCATGAGCGCTATATGGCGGAAAGCCGAGGCCTTCGCGAGTCGTAACGCAGCGACACGGCCTCGCAGGCGGCCTGGAAGCCCCTTATGGTTCGCAGGCCTTTCGATTCGCGGCGGACCGCATTTCATGACGAGACACGTCCCTGCCCTCCTCCCGGCCGCGCTCCTTGCCGCATCTCTGGCCGCATCCCTGGCCGCATCTCTGGCCGGCTCGCCGGCTACGGCCGCGGCGCAAGCGACTCCGGCTCAAAGCACGGGTTCGGCCCCCGCCGCACCGCAGGTGCCGGCGACCCCGGCACCTCCGCCCGCCGCCGCGGCCCGGCCGACGCTCGTTCCCCAAAAGGGCGATCCCTCGAACGCGGACGAGGTGATCCTGCCGGGGAAACCGGCCGCCGTCCTCTCCGGCCGGAGCACCTGGGACGACGGTTTCAAGAACCTCAAGAACGCCTTCCGTGTCATCGAGGAGGAGCTGACCCGGGCCGGGATCGCACCTGCAGGCCGGCCGATCACGGTCTTCCTCGAAACCGAGGACATGGCCTTCCGGTACGACGCGATGGTTCCGATCCCGGAGGCGCCGGCCGGCCGCACGAGCCTCACGCCCGAGGTGCGCTTCGGCCGCACGCCGGAGGGCAGGCACCTCCGCTTCGTCCATAAGGATGCCTATGACGAGGTCGACGCCACGTACGAGACGATCGAGGCCTACCTGGAAGCCAAGGGCATCGCCGTGAAGACGGTGTTCCTCGAGGAATACGTGACCGACCTGACGGACTCGGCGGACGCCGACCTCGAGATCAACGTCTTCGTGCAGCCGGAATAGCTCCGGGCGCTCTCCGGCGCGTCAGCTTTCCCACACTTCGCCCGGCCGCATCGCCCGGAAGCGCTCCTCCGCCACGCCGGCGTCCCGCAATGCCGCCGCCAGCTCCTGCTTCGGCTCCTCGACGCCCTCGTTCGTCAGGCGGAACGTGCCCCAATGATGGCCGAGCGCCTGCTCGGCGCCGACTTCGCGCATGACCCGCACGGCCTCTTGCGGGTTCATGTGCTGGGGCTGCATGAACCAGCGCGGCTCGTAGGCGCCGATGGGCAGGATGGCGAGGCGGGGTGCGCCGTAACGCTCGCGCACCCGCGCGAAAATCGTTCCGTCGCCGTAGCCCGTGTCGCCGACGTGGTAGATCGCGCCGGCCGGCGTCGTAACCACGTACGCGCACCACAGGGCCATGCGCCGGTCGGTCATGCCCCGTGCCGACCAGTGATAGGCCGGTTGGAGATGGGCGACGACGCCCGGCCCGAGTTCGACGGACTGTCCCCAGTCGCCGGTCTCGACCGCGATCCCCGGATCCTCGTCCCGGATGATGGTGTCGTTGCCGAGGGGCGCGAGAATGCGCGGCCGGTCGCGCCGCCAGAGGCGGGCGAGGGTGGCCACGTCGAGATGGTCGTAGTGGTTGTGGGTGATCAGCACCGCGTGGATCGGCGGCAGATCCTCGAAGGCAATCCCCGGCGGGTTCACCCGCTTCGGCCCGGCGAAGGAGACCGGGCTCGCGCGCTCGACGAAGACCGGGTCGGTGAGGATGTTGAGCCCCGCGGCCTGGATCAGCAGCGTCGCATGGCCGACGAGGGCGACCCGCAGCCCCGGCACCGACGCCGGAGGCCTGTCGCGGAACGGGCTCTCGAAACGCTCCGGCCATTCCTTGCGTCCTCCGCCGAGCTGCCAGCGCAGGAGCTCGGCCAGGCCCTTGTCCCGGGGCTGGCCCGGCGAGAAGAAGCGCACGCCGTCGAAATGGTCCGTTTCGGGGCCTTCGTAATAGCGGTTGCGGGACCGGGCGGCGGTGACGAGGCCGGCGGCTCCGACCGTTGCGGCGGCGGGGAATCCGAAGATCTTGAGGAGACGGCGGCGGTTCATGGGGCGCCAAGATGGGGATGCGGAAACTGTGCCGCAAGCACGATCTCGGGGGTCTGCCGCATGGAGATCCCACGGTTTCCACACGGGTTCCCGCCTTTCCTTGACTTCGACGCGCTTTGCGCTTACCTCCGCGGCCACAATCGAACGAGCGAGCCCCATGAGCCGCCGACCAGCCCGGGAGGCTGGAGGTCCACGTCCGACAGCGCGTTGCGCCCTCGGGCGCGTTCGGCTTTTGGGCCCGATCGAAGCGGGAATCAGTCTTGGACGATCTTTTGCGCCTTGACCTTTTGCGCCTTGAGGACGCGATCAGCGAGACCTGCCCGCGGTCGGGCCAACCGATCGCACGCGTCCGCTCGCCCGGGACGGCCGGACACAGCGAAGCACGCAGCGGATAAGCCATGTTCGAAGGTCTTTCCGAGAAGCTCTCCGGGATCCTGAGCGGCCTCACCCGCCGGGGCGCCCTGACGGACGAGGACGTCAATGCCGCGCTCCGCGAGGTGCGCCGCGCCCTGCTCGAGGCGGACGTGGCCCTCGAAGTCGTCCGCTCCTTCGCCGACAAGGTGCGCGCCCGCGCGGTCGGCGCCGAGGTGGTGAAGTCGGTCTCTCCCGGCCAGCAGGTGGTCAAGATCGTCCATGATCAGCTCGTCGAAATGCTGGGCGCGGACGCCGAGACCATCGACCTCAACGCCGCCCCGCCGGTCGCCATCCTGATGGTCGGCCTCCAGGGCTCGGGCAAGACGACCACCGCCGCCAAGATCGCCAGGCGTCTGAAGGACCGCGAGCGCCGCCGCGTCCTGCTCGCCTCCCTCGATACGCGCCGGCCGGCCGCGATGGAGCAGCTCGCCGTCCTGGGCAAGCAGGTCGGGGTCGAGACCCTGCCGATCGTCGCCGGCCAATCCGCCGTGCAGATCGCCCGCCGCGCGATGGAAGCCGCCCGCCTCGGGGGCTTCGACGTGGTGATGCTCGACACCGCCGGGCGGGTCACCGTCGACGAGGCTCTCATGACGGAGGCCGCCGACGTGAAGGCGGCGACGAACCCGCACGAGGTTCTGCTCGTCGCCGATGCCCTCACCGGCCAGGACGCGGTCAACACGGCCCGCGCCTTCGACGGACGTCTCGGCGTCACCGGCATCGTGCTGACCCGCATGGACGGCGATGCCCGCGGCGGCGCGGCGCTCTCCATGCGGGCCGTGACCGGCAAGCCGATCAAGCTCGTCGGCACCGGCGAGAAGGTGGATGCGCTCGAGGAATTCCACCCGGCGCGCGTGGCGGGCCGCATCCTCGGCATGGGCGACATCGTCTCCCTCGTCGAGAAGGCCGCCGAGAACCTCGACCATGAAAAGGCGATGCGCGCCGTCGAGAAGATGCGCAAGGGCCGGTTCGACCTGGAGGACCTGCGCGACCAGCTCGCCCAGATGGAGAAGATCGGCGGGATTGGCGGCATGCTCGGCATGCTGCCGGGCATCGGCAAGATGAAGGCCCAGCTCGAGAACGCCAATCTCGACGAGCGGGTGCTCAAGCGCCAGCGCGCCATCATCAATTCCATGACTCCGGCCGAGCGCCGCAATCCGGACATCCTGAAGGCCTCCCGCAAGAAGCGCATCGCGGCGGGCTCGGGCACCCGGGTCGAGGACGTCAACAAGCTCCTCAAGATGCACCGCCAGATGGCCGACGTGATGAAGGCCATGGGCGGCGGCAAGCGCGGCGGCATCGCGGGCGCGCTCGGCAACATGTTCGGCCTGGGCGGGGGCATGCCCCAGCCGACGCCGGAGCAGATCGCGGCACTGCAGAAGCAGATGGGCGGCAAGCTGCCGGACTTCCCCGGCGGAGCCGCCGGCCTGCCGCCGTCCCCCGGGCTCGGCGGCAAGGGCCCGGCCCTGCCGGGGCTCGGCGGCCCGAAGCCTCCCGGACTTCCGGGAGTGGGCTTCCCGTTCGGGGGAAAGAAGAAGTGAGTTTGTCGGGCCGTCCCGTTCGGGTGCCTCGCACCGCGCAAGGACGGCACGGACCCAAGAACAGCGAAAGACACGTCATTCAAGGAGAGTTCGATGTCGCTGAAGATCCGTCTGACCCGTGCCGGCGCCAAGAAGCGCCCGTACTACCGCATCGTCGTCGCCGACTCGCGCTCGCCGCGCGACGGCCGCTTCATCGAGAAGGTCGGAACCTACGATCCGATGAAGCCGAAGGACGACGCCAACCGCGTGAGCCTCGAATCCGAGAAGATCCAGGCCTGGCTCGCCAAGGGCGCGCAGCCGACCGACCGCGTGCTCCGCTTCCTGGACAATGCCGGCCTCCTGAAGCGCGAACCGCGGAACAACCCGCAGAAGGCGGTTCCCGGCAAGAAGGCGCAGGAGCGCGCCGACGCCCGCGCGGCGAAGGCCGCAGCGGCTTCCGGCGAGGCCGCGTAAGGCTCTTCGTGAAGCGGGGGCGTTCCACGCCCTCCCCGGATCGGGGAGGATCGGCGCCGCGCCGGTCAAGGCGCGGCGGAGCGGGAGACGGCGTCGCGCGCCGAGGCCGACGATCGCTCCTTTGCGGGAGGATTTGGTGCTCCTCGGCGAGTTCGGCCGCGCCCATGGCCTGAACGGCGAGGTGCGGCTGAAATCCTTCACCGCCGAACCGGCGGCGATCGCCTCCTACGGCCCGCTTCTGACGGCGGACGGCCGGACGCTCGCGCTCACGGGGCTCCGTCCCGCTCCCGGCAGCGCGCCCGGTCTCCTCGTCGCGGGGGTCGACGGCGTGACGACCCGCGACGCCGCGGAGACACTGAACCGGGTCCGCCTTTTCGTGGCCCGCGACAAGCTGCCCCCTCCGGAGACGAGGACGAATTCTTCCTGGCCGACCTCATCGGCCTTTCCGCCGAAGCGCCGGACGGCCGGGTTCTCGGCACGGTCGCCGCCGTGCCGAATTTCGGCGGCGGCGACCTCCTGGAGATCGCACCGGCCGGACGGGGTCCGAGCGCGCTCCTCCCCTTCACCAAAGCCTTCGTGCCGCTGGTCGACATGGCGGGCCGGCGCGTCGTGGTCGACGCCCCGGACGACCTCTTCGAGCCGGCGAAGCCCGAACCCGGAGACGCGGCGTGACCTTCGCGGCGACGCTTCTCACCCTCTATCCGGAGATGTTTCCGGGTCCGCTCGGGGCCTCGCTGTCGGGCGATGCGCTCGAGCGGGGCCTCTGGTCGTTCGAAGCGAGGAACATCCGCGATCACGGGATCGGCCGCCATCGAGCCGTGGACGACACCCCGGCCGGAGGCGGGCCCGGCATGGTCATCCGCTGCGACGTGCTCGCGGCGGCACTCGACGAAGCCGTCCCGAGGACGATGCGCGCCCGAGGCTCCTCATGAGCCCGCGCGGCAAGCCCCTGACCCAGGGACGGGTCCGGGAGCTCGCTTCGGGTCCAGGGGTCGTGATCGTCTGCGGCCGCTTCGAGGGCGTCGACGAGCGCGTCGTCGAGGCCCGCCGGCTGGAAGAGATCTCGATCGGCGACTACGTGCTCTCCGGCGGCGAGATCGCCGCGATGGTGCTGCTCGACGCCTGCGTGCGCCTGCTGCCCGGCGTGATGGGCAAGGATGCGTCGGGCGCGGAGGAGAGCTTCGAGGGCGATCTCCTCGAATATCCCCATTACACGCGTCCGCGCGATTGGGAGGGCCGGTCGATCCCGGAGGTCCTCCTCTCCGGCAACCACGCCGCGATCGAGCGCTGGCGGCGCGAGGAGGCCGAACGGATCACCCGGGAAAGACGGCCGGACCTGCTCGACCGCCGCGGCACCCGTCCATAAGGCGTCTTCACTCCGCGGGCGCGCGCGGAGTTCGGCCGATAAAGTCGCCTGAAACCCTACCCGATCTTCGGGTCTCGCTGACGCTCGCCCGAAGATGACGACAGCTGGAGGGCACCCAGCTCGGCCGAGGACGGCGCCACAAGGCTCACCCAAGGCTCACCCCGCCCCTTCTCGACAATCCCCCCGTTCTCCTGTATAGGCCCGCGCAATTCACAACAGGACGCCGAAACCCTGCGGGGGCCCTTGAGACCTCTCAAGACCGCGCGACGGCAGGAGTATTGACCGATGAACATCATCCATGAGCTCGAGCAGGAGCAGATCGCCAAGCTCGGCAAGCAGATCCCCGATTTCCAGCCGGGCGATACCGTGATCGTGAACGTGAAGGTGAAGGAAGGCGAGCGCGCGCGCGTGCAGGCCTACGAGGGCGTCTGCATCGCCCGCAACGGCGGCGGCCTCCAGGAGAGCTTCACGGTCCGCAAGATTTCGTACGGCGAGGGTGTCGAGCGCGTCTTCCCGGTGCATTCGCCGATGATCGACTCGATCAAGGTCGTCCGGCGCGGCGCCGTCCGGCGCGCGAAGCTCTATTACCTGCGCGACCGCCGCGGCAAGTCGGCCCGCATCGCCGAGCGCTCCGACCGCCCGGACAAGTCGCCGGCCGCGGCCGAGTAACGCCGCCTCTCCGGCGATCTCGGAAGCGCGGCCGTCGAGCCGCGCTTTTTTGTTGAGGCAGATGCGCGGCGCCGCCGCCTTTTCGCGACACGCCGCTGCGGGTAAGACCGGATCGAACCTTTCTGGACCACTGGACGAAAGAAATGGCCAAGCCCCGTACGCTCTACGACAAGATCTGGGACGACCACGTGGCGGACACGCAGCCGGACGGAACGTGCCTCCTCTACATCGATCGGCATCTCGTGCATGAGGTGACTTCGCCTCAGGCCTTCGAGGGTCTTCGGGTGGCGGGCCGCAAGGTGCGCCAGCCCGGAAAGACGCTCGCCGTGGTCGACCACAACGTGCCGACGACCGACCGTTCCCAGGGCATCGCCGATCCGGAATCGGCGACCCAGGTCGCCACGCTCGCCCAGAACGCGAAGGATTTCGGGATCGAGTACTATAGCGAACTCGACGTCCGGCAGGGCATCGTCCACATCATCGGGCCCGAGCAGGGCTTCACCCTGCCGGGCACCACCATCGTGTGCGGCGACAGCCACACCTCGACGCACGGCGCCTTCGGGGCGCTGGCGCACGGCATCGGCACTTCCGAGGTGGAGCACGTTCTCGCCACGCAGACCCTGATCCAGAAGAAGGCGAAGAACATGCGGGTGAGCGTGGACGGCCGGCTGCCTTCCGGCGTCACCGCCAAGGACGTGATCCTCGCGATCATCGGCGAGATCGGGACGGCCGGCGGCACCGGCCATGTCATCGAATATGCCGGCGAGGCGATCCGGTCCCTCTCCATGGAAGGCCGCATGACGGTCTGCAACATGTCGATCGAAGGCGGCGCCCGCGCCGGCCTGATCGCGCCCGACGAGAAGACCTTTGCCTATCTCAAGGATCGCCCCAAGGCCCCGAAGGGCGCGGCATGGGACGAGGCCGTCCGGTTCTGGGAGACCCTGCGCTCGGACGAGGGCGCCCTATTCGACCGCGAGGTCCGGCTCGACGGCGCGAACCTGCCGCCCGTCGTCACCTGGGGCACCTCCCCCGAAGACGTGGTCTCGGTCGCCGGCGCGGTGCCGGACCCGGACGAGATCGGGGACGAGAACAAGCGCCTCTCCAAGTGGCGCGCGCTCGACTATATGGGCCTGAAGCCCGGCACCCGGATCACCGACATCGCCCTCGACCGCGTCTTCATCGGCTCCTGCACCAACGGGCGCATCGAGGACCTGCGCGCGGTGGCCAAGGTCGTGGAGGGCCGCCGGGTGCACGAGGCCGTCGACGCCATGATCGTGCCGGGCTCGGGCGTGGTGAAGATGCAGGCGGAGGCGGAAGGCCTCGACGCGATCTTCAAGGCGGCGGGCTTCGACTGGCGCGAGCCGGGCTGTTCCATGTGCCTCGCCATGAACGCCGACCGCCTCTCCCCGAAGGAGCGCTGCGCCTCGACCTCGAACCGCAATTTCGAGGGCCGTCAGGGCTTCAAGGGCCGAACCCATCTGGTCTCGCCCGCCATGGCGGCGGCGGCGGCGATCGCCGGCCGCTTCGTCGACATCCGCACCTGGGGCGGAACGGCCTGAGCCGGCTCGGCCGTGACGACGAAAAAGGGCGGCGAACCCGGTTCGCCGCCCTCGACCCGTTCGAGACTTTTGAGTCCGTGCCTAGAAGCGAGTCCGCGTCGTGCAGACCCGCGCCGGGCGACGCACCACAAAACCGGCCCGGACGACACGCTCGCGGATGACGGTGCGGCAGACCGTGCGGGTACGCGGGACAGGGCGCACGATTCGACGCTCGACGATCCGGCGGCTGGCGCCGGGGCGGACATCGTCCCGATAGACACGACGCTCTATGCGAACATTACGGTCCCGATCGATGCGCCTCTCGTAACGGTCGGGACCACCGTCGCGGGTGCCGATCCGGACATCGAACCCCTGCGAGGACGCTGCATTTCCGGTGAACGCGACGAGACCGGCAATCGCAAGCATCCTCAACACGTTACGCACCACGAAACCTCTTTACTCTCGGCCTAGGGATCTAGACACATAACGTTGGCCGTCCCTCAGACGTTCCGTAAAAGGCGGCCTCGGGGATCGCGGACGGCCGGCTGTTCATGCAGGGAGGCTCGGGATGGCGGAGGACAGGAAGGACGAGGCGCGCGCAGCCTTGGACCGGGTCGAGCGCGAGACGGAGACCCTGGGCGGATCCTCGCTCGCCCGGATGGGCCGCCGCCTGGGCGGGCATTTCGGGGCGAGCGACGCGATCGGGGCCGGCGAGGGCGGCCGGACCGACCCGATCGAGCTCTGGGGCCGGCGCATCGGACGGTCCCTGTCGCTCGTCGGCGTGGTGGTCCTGGCCTACTGGCTCGCCGTGCAATTGCGGCTTTTCTGATCATGCCCGACTGGTCGTCCCTGGAGGCCCCGTCGCTGGCGGAGCTCGAGGAACTCGCCGAAGCCGCCTTCCGCCGGCTGCCGGACGCGTTCCGCCGTCTTTGCGATGGGGTCGTGATCCGGGTCGAGGATTTCCCGGACGACGACACCCTCCGGGAGCTGGAATGCGAGAGCGAGTTCGATCTGCTCGGCCTCTTCCGCGGCATCGGCCTGGCGCAGGGCGCGGCCACGTTGCAGACCGGCCAGTTCCCCAACATGGTCTGGCTCTATCGCCGCCCGATCCTGGATTACTGGGCCGAGCACGAGGAGACGCTCGGCCGGATCGTCACCCACGTGCTGGTCCACGAGATCGGCCACCATTTCGGCCTGTCCGACGAGGACATGGAGGCGATCGAGGTCGCCGCGTCGTGATGGCGGCCGCTTCATTCCGGCCGGCAATGACCTTCAGGCGCGCGCTCCAGTAACGGCGTCATCCTCGGCTGCAGGGAGCGCTGCGCTCCGTCCGATGACGAGCGGGTGCGCTACTGCACCTTGTCGAGGATGACGCCTCGGGCAGTCTTTGGTAAGAGCGCCGGATTGCGAGGATGAGGTCCATGGACAAGTTCACCGTGCTCACCGGCGTCGCGGCGCCGCTCCGGATCATCAACGTCGATACCGACATGATCATCCCGAAGCAGTACCTGAAGACGATCAAGCGCACCGGGCTCGGGACCGGTCTCTTCGCCGAGATGCGCTATCGCGAGGACGGTTCGGATAACCCGGACTTCGTGCTGAACAGGCCGGCCTACCGCAAGGCGCAGATCCTGGTGGCGGGCGACAATTTCGGCTGCGGCTCGTCCCGCGAGCACGCGCCCTGGGCGCTGCTCGATTTCGGCATCCGCTGCGTGATCTCCACGAGCTTCGCCGACATCTTCTACAACAACTGCTTCAAGAACGGCATCCTGCCGATCACCGTGAGCCCCGAGGATCTCGGAGAAGCTCTTCGACGACGCGGAGCGCGGCGCCAACGCGACGCTCACGGTCGACCTCGAGAAACAGGAAATCCGCGGCCCCGACGGGGGTTCGATCAAGTTCGACCTCGACGGCTTCCGCAAGCATTGCCTCCTCAACGGCCTCGACGATATCGGGCTGACGCTGGAAAAGGCGCCGGCGATCGATTCCTACGAGCGGAAGGTGGCCGATCGGCCCTGGGCCTGAGCATGCGCACGCGCGCGGGGACCTTGTGCGCCGCACGAGCTCCCCCTCGCTGGAGAGAGGCGCAGCGGCCGACGACGGCCCGCTGGTTACCCATGCGTTAACCAGACCCGGACCATATTGAGAGCCATGCTGAGAGGTCTCGCCCCGTCCGTCCTGTGCCTCGCCGTCCTGACGGCCCCCTCCCTTGCCCAGGCCGATTTCCGCTCGTGCCTGTCCGGCCTGAAGGCCCAGGCGGCCGCCAAGGGCGTGTCCGGCTCGACCTTCGATGCGGCCACCCGCGGCGTCGAGCCGGATCTCACGATCCTCGAACTCATGGACAATCAGCCAGAGTTCAAGACGCCGATCTGGGACTATCTCGCCGCGCTCGTGGACGAGGAGCGGGTGCAGGACGGGCGCGCCGCCATGCGCCGCTGGGGCCAGGCGCTTGCCCAGGCCGAAGCCCGCTACGGCGTCGACCGCCATGCCATCGCGGGCGTATGGGGCGTCGAGTCCAATTTCGGCAAGGACATCGGCGGGCGGCCGCTGGTGCAATCGCTGTCCACGATCGCCTGCTACGGCTCGCGGCGCCGCGACTACTTCGCAGGCGAACTCATGGCGACGCTCAAGATCATCGAGGACGGCGACATCGATCCGGCGTCCCTCCGCGGCTCGTGGGCCGGGGCCTTCGGGCATACCCAGTTCATGCCCTCGACCTTCCAGCGCCTCGCGGTCGACCTCGACGGCGACGGGCGGCGGGACGTCGTCGATTCCGTCCCGGACGCCCTCGGCTCGACGGCGAATTTCCTGAAGAAGGCCGGCTGGCAATCGGGCCTGCCCTGGGGCTACGAGGTCCGCCTGCCGCGGAATTTCAACGCCTCGACTCTCGGCCGCAGGAACAAGCGGCCCGTCACGGCCTGGGCCGCCTCCGGCGTCACGCGCATCGACGGGCGCCCGCTCGCGGGGGACTACGCCGCCGGCATCATCGCGCCCGCCGGCCTTGATGGCCCCGCCTTCCTGGTGACCCGGAACTTCGACGCGGTCTATTCGTACAATGCGGCCGAATCCTACGGCCTCGCCATCGCGCTCCTCGGCGACCGCCTGAAGGGCCTGCCCGGCATCCAGACCCCCTGGCCGACCGACGACCCGCCCCTCTCCCGCGCCGATCGCCGGGAATTGCAGCGCCTTCTGACGGCCCGCGGCTACGACGTGGGCGAGCCCGACGGCCGTATCGGCCAGAAGACCCGCGAGGCCATCAAGGACGTGGAGCGCCGCATCGGCATGGCCCCGACCGGGCGTCCGGGGGGCAAGGTGCTCGAGGCCCTGAAGCGCGGCTGAGCCGCTGCTGGTCCGCTTCTGCGGCTTGCCAAGGGGGCGGTCCGCCTTCTACACCGCCCCGACATCCACACGAGACCTCCCGAGGATCGCGATGGCGACACACAAGCTCCTGCTCCTGCCGGGCGACGGCATCGGCCCCGAGGTCATGCGCGAAGTGGAGAAGCTCGTCGCCTGGTTCCGCCAGAACGGGATCGGCTTCGAGACCGAAACGGACCTCGTCGGCGGCGCCGCCTACGACGCGCACGGCGCCGCCATCAGCGAGGCCGCGATGGAGCGCGCCCAGGCTGCCGATGCGGTGCTGTTCGGCGCGGTCGGCGGGCCGAAATGGGAGAGCGTCCCGTACGCGGTGCGGCCGGAGGCGGGCCTCCTGCGTCTGCGCAAGGACCTCGGCCTTTTCGCCAATATCCGTCCGGCGATCTGCTACCCGGCGCTCGCCGACGCCTCCTCGCTCAAGCGCGACGTGGTGGAGGGCCTCGACATCGTCATCGTCCGCGAGCTGACGGGCGGCGTCTATTTCGGCGAGCCGAAGGAGATCGTCACGCTGGAGGACGGTTCGCAGCGGGCCGTCGACACGCAGGTCTACACGACGCACGAGGTGGAGCGGATCGCCCGGGTCGCCTTCGACCTCGCGAGGAAGCGCCGGAACAAGGTCTCCTCGGCGGAGAAGTTCAACGTCATGAAGACGGGCGTGTTCTGGCGCCAGACCGTCACCCGCATCCACAAGGACGAGTTCTCCGACGTGGCGCTCGAACACGTGCTCGCCGACAACTGCGCCATGCAGCTCGTGCGCTGGCCGAAGCAGTTCGACGTGATCGTCACCGACAACCTGTTCGGCGACATCCTCTCCGACGTCGCCGCGATGCTCACCGGATCGCTCGGCATGCTGCCCTCCGCCTCCCTGGGGGCCGAGGATCCGAAGAGCGGCCGCCGCAAGGCCCTCTACGAGCCGGTGCACGGCTCCGCGCCCGACATCGCGGGCCGCGGCCTCGCCAATCCGATCGCGATGATCGGGTCCTTCGCCATGGCGCTGCGCTATTCGTTCGGCCTCGGCGACGCCGCCGACCGCCTCGAACGCGCCATCACGAACGTCCTTGCCTCGGGATTCCGCACGAAGGACATCGCGGCAGCCGGCGCGAACGCGGTCGGCACGAGCGAGATGGGCGACGCCATCGTGAAGGAATTGTCGGCGCAGGCGTGAGGCCGGCGCCTCGTCCTGCACCCGATCCTCCGATCTCCGCTGTGCTCTCGGAAGGCGGCATCCTTGGGCTCCGTCCGAGGACGACGGCCGGAGACGGCTACCGCAACCCCGCCGGCGCGCCGTAATCCACCGGCCCGAACGGGTTGCGGGCTCCGATGAAAACTCCGTGGATCGGGTCGGGCAAAGCCCCTTCGCCGAAACGATCCCGCATGTTGTTCCAGGGCGGCGAGACCAGGTAGGACTGCGTCTGCCAATAGCCGCTGCGCTGCCGCTCCAGGCTGCCGGCCGGAACGACCGTGCCGGGCTCGAGGAAGCTGCGGGGGCGCACCCTGAGCACGAGCGGCGGTTGCTCCCGGACGACGACGCGCCGGCGATTCTGGGCGTCCGCCGTGCCGATCATGGCCGTCAGGGCGGTGAGCGAAACGAGACCGAGCGTGATGAGACGGGGCATGGGGACCTCGCGAGGAGACGGCCGGCGATCGGATGGGCGATCACTCAAGACATGGAAAACTGGGCCGTTGGATCAAGGTGTCTTCGACCGAATTGTTCCGTGCTGCTTCGGTTGGCGGGAGCACCGCCCGTCGCGCGGACGACTCACCGTCGCGAGGGCGGGCGCTGGGCCGATGCCGTTCGAGCCTGCGGCGCGCAGGCCGGCAGGCGCTGCCGTTCGGCCTGCGCGAAGAGCACTTTCAGGGCCGGATCCTCGTTGCCCGTCACCACGAGACGATCGATGAGGCAGGTGAGATGCCCCTCGCTCGACCGGCGAGCCGCAGAGCCAGCCGCTGCAGGCCGAACTGCATTTCGGGATGGGCGAAGCGGATGGCGAGGCAAGTCTGCTCGCTCTCTCCCGCGAACGTGACGTGCGCGGCCTCCGCCATGCCGAACTTCGTCGGCAGGGGCGCAGCCTGCGCGCTGCGGACGACCGAGAGGCCCGCCTCCGCGGCGTGCCGCACGAGATCGACGTAGAAACTCTGGCCTTCGGGCTCGGGCACGTTGCGGACGAGGCGCAGGCGCGCCGAACCGGCGGCGCCCGTCGGGCCGAAGCTCAACGTGTCCTCCCGCCCGCCGCCCGGGCGGCGGCGCACCTCGAGGAAGGCCTGGTTCCGGTCGATGCCCTCCACCGCGTAGAGCACGCTCGGGCGCGCGACCGGCTCCCAGAGCGGAGGAGGAGCCAGGAGCGACGTCCGCGGAACGGCGCCGGGGATGTCTTCCGGCGCCGGCTCGGGCGGCTCCTCGGCAAGGCTCACCAGCACGGTGATGGCGACCGCCGACGTCAGAGTCATGCGCAGCCAGGGCAGGCTTCGTCCGGCGCCGCGGCGCCGGACGGCCCTCGGGACGCGGCTCGACCGGGATCGTCCAGCGATCCTTGTCGTCGAGCATGTGATCGGCTGGCGGCCGCATGGGATCTCCGGGCGATCTCCCCAATGCACCGGATCCCGTTTACCCGCCGGTTACCGTCGAAGCGGGATCGCGATTCACGATGAATCGGGCGTTACGCGACAGGGCGGGGCGGCTTCGCACGTCAACCATTGGAGCGGAATCGCCGGCACCGCGTCCCGAAATCGGAACTGTCCGCCTTCCACCGATTGACAAGCCGCCGGACGCTTGACGGCGGCGCTGCTTTCGTGTGTTTCTGGCCGGCGGACCGGGCGCGACACTTCAAGGCCTCGGCTCCAGGACGATGGACATGACGGCGCTCTCGACAACGACGAGCAAAACCAAAACCGTCGCGACGGCCGCCCGCACGGCCGATTGAGCCTCGTCGTCCCCGGTCCTCTCTCCCGTCGGGACGAGAGGCGGTTCCCCGAACGGGGTTCCGAGACGGTCCGGGAGAGCGAAACAGGAGAATTCCGATGGGTTACAAGGTCGCCGTCGTGGGTGCCACCGGCAGCGTGGGCCGCGAGATGCTGGATATCCTGTCCGAACGCGCCTTCCCGGCCGACGAGGTGGTGGCGCTCGCCTCCCGACGCAGCCAGGGCGTCGACGTCTCGTTCGGCGACAGGACCCTCAAGGCGAAGACGCTCGACACCTACGATTTCTCCGACATCGACCTCTGCCTCATGTCGGCCGGCGGCGACGTGTCGAGGGAATGGTCGCCCCGCATCGCCGCGCAGGGCGCCGTCGTGATCGACAACTCGTCCGCCTGGCGATACGACCAGGACGTGCCCCTCGTGGTGCCCGAGGTGAACGCCGAGGCCGTGCGCCAGATGAAGAAGGGCATCATCGCCAATCCGAACTGCTCCACCGCGCAGCTCGTCGTCGCCCTCAAGCCGCTCCACGAGCGCGCCACGATCAGGCGCGTGGTCGTCGCGACCTACCAGTCGGTCTCCGGTGCCGGCAAGGAGGGCATGGACGAGCTCGACCGCCAGACCAAGGCGCTCTACTCGCTGCAGGAGGTGCAGGAGAAGACGTTCCCGAAGCGCATCGCCTTCAACCTCATTCCCCAGATCGACGTCTTCATGGAAGACGGCTTCACCAAGGAAGAGTGGAAGATGACGGCGGAGACGAAGAAGATCCTGGATCCCAAGATCAAGCTCGTCGCCACCTGCGTGCGCGTGCCGGTCTTCATCGGCCATTCGGAGGCCGTGAACGTGGAATTCGAGAAGCCGATCACCGCAGAGGAAGCGACCGAGATCCTGCGCTCGGCGCCCGGCGTCGTCGTCATCGACAAGCGCGACGCCCGGCGGCTACATCACGCCCCACGAGGCGGCGGGCGAGGATGCCACCTACGTGTCCCGCATCCGCGAGGACATCACCGTCGAGAACGGCCTCGCCTTCTGGTGCGTCTCCGACAACCTGCGCAAGGGCGCGGCGCTGAACGCCGTCCAGATCGCCGAAGCCATGGTGAACCGCGGGCTGCTGCCGCAGAAGCGGCGCGCGGCCTGAAACCTCGACCTGGCGCATCGTGCGGAAAAGTGGGCCCGGTTTTCCGCGCCGAACGATGCGCTGCTTCAGACAAAGAGCATCGGATTCGACCCGATCCTCGGGTCCCGCTGACGCTCGCCCGAGGATGACGACCATGGGGGACAACGAGTCGAGAACAAGCGCCCGCTCCAGCGGTCACGCTTCGGTGGCCCGTATCGGCGGCACCCGGGTCGGCACTTCGTCGACGGCGGGCCCGAACCGCCCCGTCTGCGGATCGCGCACCATCAGGATGCCGGTGGCGATCCCGAAATAGGCGCCGTGGAGGCGGAGCTTGCCGCGCTCGACCAGGACGCGGATGCACGGGAAGGTCATGAGGTTGGCGAGGCTGTTGTCGATCGCCGCGAGTTCGAGCCTCGCCGCGTAGTCGGTAAGGTCGCTCCCGCGCGGTCCGGCCCTCTCGGCGGCCGGCGCGACGAGGTTCATCCAGCGCCCGATGAAATCCCCCGGCGACAGCGGGGCGGAGGGGTCCGCGAAGGCGCGGATGCCGCCGCAGCGGGCATGGCCCAGCACGACGATGTGCTTCACCCTGAGGGCCTGCACGGCGAATTCGAGCGCCGCCGAGGTGCCGTGATATTCGCCGCCGGTCTCGTAGGGCGGCACGAGGTTCGCCACGTTGCGCACCACGAAGAGTTCGCCGGGGCTCGCGTCGAACACGACCTCCGGCGAGACGCGGCTGTCGCAGCAGCTGATCACCATGATCTCGGGCGCCTGCCCGTCGGCCAGTTCCTCGTAGCGCCGCTGCTCGCGCTGGAAGCGGTCACCGAGGAAGGAGCGGTAACCTTCGAGGAGTCGGTCGGGCAGCATGAGCTCTCTCCTTGAGCGACGGGCCTGGCTCGCGCTCAGGCCGGTTCGGCCATTGTGGCGGGATCGACGTTGGCGCCGCAGAGCAGCACGCCGACACTTTCGCCGGGCCGCGGGCGATAGGCGTTCGACAGGAGCGCGGCGAGCGCCGCGGCCCCGCCCGGTTCCGTCGCCATGCGCCAGTCGCGCCACAGAAGCGTCTGCGCCGCCCGGATGGCATCGTCGGTGACGAGGGCCACGTGGTCCACGGTCTCGCGGCAGATGCCGAAGACCAGGTCGCCCACATTGCGGGCGCCGAGGGAATCGGCCGCCACCGAGTCCACCTCCACATCCACGGGGCCGCCCGCTTCGAGCGCCGCATGGAGGGCCCGGGAGCCCTCCGGCTCGACGCCGACCACCCTGGCGCGTCCGGCATACCAGCTCGCGATGCCGGCGATGAGCCCGCCGCCGCCGACCGCGACGAGCACCGTGTCGAGGGCCGCGTCCTCCTCCCATTCGAGGCCGACCGTGCCCTGCCCGGCGATCGTCGTCCGAGCGGCGAAAGGATGGACGCGGAGCGCGCCGGTCTCGGCGACGTAGAGATCGCAGGCCTCCTGGGCATCCGCATAGCGCGCGCCGCCGATCACCACGTCGCCGCCGTGCGCACGGATGACGGCCACCTTGGCGGGGCTCGAGATCTCCGGCACGAAGATGCGGCACCTCACGCCGAGTTCCTTTGCCGCATAGGCCACGGCGGCGCCGTGATTGCCGCCGGAGGCCGCGGCGACGCCGGCCTCGGGCACCGGCTGCGACAACAGGGTGTTGAAGGCGCCGCGCGCCTTGAAGGATCCCGCATGCTGCAGGAATTCGAGCTTCAGGCTCACCGGGCCGGGATGCCCGAAGGCGCTCGGCAGGGTCCAGGCCGGCGTGCGCCGGACATGGGGAGCGATCCGCGCACGGGCGGCTTCGATGGCGGCGCGGGGGAGGGCATGGGCCATGGCGTTCAAGTCCGGAAGGTCCAGATCGCGACCGGAAGGTCGTAGGCGTCGCGCTCCGGAGGGTCGGGAAAGGATCGTCCCCGTCCTTCGGCGATCTTCAGCGCCACGACAAGCCCCGCGAGGGCATCGAGAAGATCGTCGGGCGCCGCGCCGCGGGGCGGCGCCGTCTCGACGAGCGCTTTCGAAAGACCGGCGCCGACGAGGAGCCGGCGTCGCAGGGCGAGGCCGGGCTCGTAGGGCCGGCCCTTGCGTTTCTTCGGTTCGGTGAGGTCTCGTTCGCCGTTCATGGACCAGAAGGCCACTTCCGGATGCGACTCGTAGATCCGCCCGGCGAGTTCGGGCCTGCCGCGCAGGAGGGCGTCCGCCTCCCGGATCTTCGGGAAGATCATGAAGCCCTGTTTCGACACCTTGCGGCAGGGCTCGGACGTTGCGGCGGCGATCAGGCAGGCCGCGCCGTAATCCGGTGCCTCGACGGCGCGGCGCGACGGAATCGAGAAGACGGAGGATTGCCGGTCCCCGAGGAGCGGCCGCACCAGGCGCTCGGGCGTCCGGCCCGGTCCGACGATCCGGTCGGGCAACCCGATCGGGATGTCGACGGCGACGAAAGCCGGCCGCTCGGGCCCCTCGAGGATGGCGCCGAGATGCGGCGCGACCTCGAGACGCGGCGGCTCCGCTCCGTCGGTGCGCGCCAAGGCTGCGATCCAGCCGGCAGCACACCCGTCGACCCCTGCGACCCACATGCGACGACGCCCTCTCCTCTGCGCGGTTTGCCTTTCCGGCGCGGAGGCTTTTTAAGCGGAACACGCCGCCGAGAGGAACCAGCATGACCGCCATCCGCCCCCGCCGCAGCGTTCTTTACATGCCGGGCTCCAATGCCCGCGCCCTCGAGAAGGCGAAGACGATCGCCGCCGACGCGCTCATCCTCGACCTCGAGGACGCCGTCGCGCCCGACGCCAAGGCGGCGGCGCGCGAGCAGGTCTGCGCGGCCGTGAAGGAGGGGGGCTACGGCCCGCGCGAACTCGTCATCCGCGTCAACGCTCTCGACACCCCCTGGGGCGAGGCGGACCTCGCGGCCGCCGCGGCCGCCGCCCCGGATGCGATCCTGATTCCCAAGGTGTCGTCGCCGGAGGCGCTGGTCGCCATCGGCATGCGCCTGCGCCGGCACGGGGCCGCCGAGCGGACGCGGGTCTGGGCGATGGTCGAGACGCCGCTCGCCATCCTGCGCGCGGAGGCGATCGCCAGCGCGGCGAACGACGTCGACACCCGGCTCGACTGCCTGGTGATGGGAACGAACGACCTCGCGAAGGAGAGCCGCGCGCGGTTCACGCCGGACCGGGCGCCCATGATGCCCTGGCTGATGACGGCGCTGGCCGCCGCCCGCGCCTACGACCTCGACATCGTCGACGGCGTCTTCAACGTCCTCTCCGACGAGGCGGGCTTCCGGTCCGAATGCGAGCAGGGGCGCGATTGCGGCTTCGACGGCAAGACCCTGATCCACCCGAACCAGGTGCCGGTGGCGAACGAGGTCTTCGCGCCGCCCGCCGCGGAGGTCGAGCGGGCCCGCGCCGTCATCGCCGCCTTCGAGCGGCCGGAGAACCGGTCCAAGGGCGCCATCGCCATCGAAGGCCGCATGGTGGAGCGCCTCCACGCCGAGATCGCGCGACGGACGGTGGCGCTCGCCGACGCGATCGCGGCCCGGGGCTGAAGGGTCTCGGGATTCCAGGCGTCACTCTCCACCTGATCCTTGGTGCATCGTGCGGACAAGTGGACCCGGTTTTCCGCGCGCCGAAGAAGTGCTGCCCTCACTCCGTCAGGGGCCGCGCTTCTTCGGGCAGCATGATCGGGATGCCGTCACGGATCGGGTAGGCGAGCTTGGCCTGACGGCTGATCAGTTCCTGCCGCTCGGCATCGTAGTGGAGCGAGCTCTTGGTCAACGGACAGACCAGGAGTTCCAGGAGCTTCGGGTCGATCCTGGTGGCTTCCACGGGAGTCGGGACATCGTCGGACATGCAGCATTCCTATTGCAGGGTCGTCTCCGAACCACCGCCCGAGCGGGCGAGTTCGATCTCGGTGATGGCAATGAGCACTTCCGCGCGCCGCTTCAAGTCGGGCGCCTCCAGCAGGGCCTGTTTCTCCCGGGCGCCGAAGGGGCTCATCATGCACAGCGCATTCACGAGGGCCTCGTTCGGCGCCTGGTCGATGCCCTCCCAGTCGACGCGCACGTCGGCGGCCTCGACGAACTCCCGGAGCGCCCTCAGGACCCCGGCCCGGTCGACCTGCTCCTCGCCGGCCCGCGCGGTGAAGTCGGCCTCGAACGGCGCGAACGAGACGCGGCATTGCCGGTAGAGCGTCGCGACCGGCAGTTCCTCCACGATCCGGAACCGGGCGACGCCGACGAGCGTGATGAGATAGCGCCCATCTCCCGTTTCGGCGAACTGCGTGATCCGTCCGGCGCAGCCCACCCGATAGAGTTTCGGCGTCGAGGCCGCGCTGCCGCTATCGGCGTCGGGCTGGATCATGCCGATCATGCGCTCGCCCTTCAGGGCGTCGTCGATCATGGCGAGATAACGGGGCTCGAAGATGTTGAGCGGCATCTGTCCGCGGGGAAGGAGAAGCGCGCCGGGGAGCGGGAAGACCGGTATGACCGTCGGGCAATCCTTTGGCCCTCGGTACACCACGTTCATTCCCATCCCGCACTCCCGCCAGCAGACCCGGTCTGGCCGGCCTCACGCGAACAGGAGCGAGGAGAGCCTCCGCCGCCCTGCGACCGTCATCTCGTCCGTCGGGCCCCAGGCCTCGAACAACTGGACGAGCTGCTTGCGCGCGCCGTCCTCGTTCCAACTGCGGTCCCGCCGGACGATTTCAAGGAGGTGGTCGACGGCGTCCTCGCGGCGTCCCTTGGCGTTGAGCGCCACGGCCAGGTCGAACCGCGCCTGGTGGTCGAGCGGGTTCGCCTCGACGCGGCGCTGAAGGTCGCCGAGGTCGCCGAGCGACGAGGCCTGCTCGGCGAGCTCGATCGCGGCCCTTGCCCCCGCGATCGCCGGGTCGGTGGCCTTGCCCTGCGGCGCCATGGCGAGGAAGCGCCTGGCGCCTTCGAGGTCGCCGAGATCGGCATGGAGCTTGGCCAGGGCGGCGATGGCCGCGGTGTTCGCCGGATCCTGCGACAGCACCGCGGCATAGAGTTCGGCCGCGCCGGTCACATCGCCTTGGTCCGCGAGCGCATCCGCCTCGGCCAGGAGGTCGTCCGCCGCGCTCGGCCCCAGGGGACCGACGAGGCGCTCGATGAAGCCCTTGACCTGGCTCTCCGGCAGCGCGCCCATGAACCCGTCCACCGGCTGCCCGCGCTGGAAGGCGAAGACGGCCGGGATCGACTGGATGCCGAGCTGGCTCGCGATCTGCGGGTGCTCGTCGATGTTCATCTTCACGAGCTTCACCTTGCCGCCGGCCGCCTTGACGGCCTTCTCCAGCAGGGGAGTGAGCTGCTTGCAGGGGCCGCACCAGGGCGCCCAGAAATCGACGAGCACGGGCTGCTTCATCGACTCGGCGAGCACGTCCTGGCGGAAGGCCGCCGTCGTGGTGTCCTTGATCAGATCGGCCGGCGGGCTTGGGGTTTCGGCGAGCATAGGAGCCTCTGCAGGAATTCAGGTGGTTCGTGCGTCAGATGGGATCGGGGAGGCCGTCTGGCAATTCTCGCCCGCGCCCGAGGGCTCCGGGAGGCGGAGGATCAGCGGGTCGTGCCCCGTGGACCGGAGGAACCGGAGGAGCCCCTCCGGGGAAATCCCGGTCGTCATGGAATTGTCGAGCGGGTGGAAGTTCACCCGCTCGTGCGCCATGAGATGGGCATCGAGCACCAGGGTGACCCGGTTGGTGCGGTCGTTCACGACCGCGAAGGGCGTCACCGAGCCGGGTTCGACGCCCAGGATCTCGCGCAGCTGATCGCCCGAACCGAAGGACAGGCGGCCCGATGCGCCCAGCCTCTCATGGGCCCGCTTCAGGTCGATCGGCGTCTCGTCCTTGGCGGTGATGAGAAAGAAGCGGCCCTTCTTGTCCTTCACGAAGAGGTTCTTCGAATGGGCGCCCGGAATCCGGGCCTTGACGGGCCGCGATTCGGCGACCGTGAAGACGGGCTCATGCTCCACGGTCTCGGCTTCGATGCCCAAGGCGGCGAGGTGGGTCAGGAAATCCTGAGGGCTGAGATGGGACAAGGTCTCCTCCTGAACGACCGGGTTCTACCGGTGCAAGATGAAACCCTCAAGAACGCGCCGCGACGGAATGCGCCGCGACGGGAGCGGCATGCCCCTTGCCAAGGGACCGGTTTTCGGGCAAATCACCCGCCTCGCACGGCGCCATGGCGCCACGGAGCGCGGGTGTAGCTCAGGGGTAGAGCACAACCTTGCCAAGGTTGGGGTCGAGGGTTCGAATCCCTTCGCCCGCTCCAAATTTTCCAAGCAATCACAACTATTTCAACAGAAGCCGTCCTTGGGCAGCTCATTGCTGTCAGGCTTTGGTGCCCACATGGTGTCCACCACGGCGAAGATTGGAAGCCTGGACCGAATGTCATCCGGCGGGCCGCGACCCCGATGGCTCGATCGATCATGGACGCGCGTCGATCAGGCGGGTTCGTCCGGATGGTCCGGCCCTGTCGAGGAACGGAAGCTCCGGGAGCCGGCAGGCACGCCGAGGGTGCCTTCGCCGATGGGATCGACGGCGCGGGGGAGCGCACGGCTACTCGTTCTCCCGGGCCTTTCCATCTGGCTTTCTGCGACCAGCTTTGGAGGCGGTTAGCTCACCAGGCGGGAGAGGGCGTCGAACAGCAGTATTCCGGCTAAATGAAGTAGAGAGTGAACGTCACCAGCGAGGCGATGATCAGTACTGTGCCGGCCAGATAACCAATCCATTCGCCGTCGGTCCTCCCGTAACTCTCTCACAGCTTATGAAACATCATCCCCGAGCCTTCTTATTCAGGCGATCTCCCGGCAGGCACGATCCTCTCGTTCTCGCGCGCCTGCGGCTGCCCAGACAATTTACTCGACGTAGTCGAGCCATGAAGACCGTCGGATCGCGCCGGCGCAACTCCTCGGCCAGCCACAGCACGGCGGCGTAAACGGTCTTCTGCCAATGGGAGAGGTCGTTGGTCATACCGACTCGATTCATTCGAGCGGCTCAGGTTCCGGCACTTCGCAGAACGAGGCAGCATCAGCCGAAGATCCGCGTGGCCTCCCACGCGAGCTGTCCGAGTCGGGTCGCGGCGCAACAGCAGGTCGGTCCAGGAGGTCGCCGAAAACTTGATGAGCGGCGCGTGACCTCAAGCGGCGTGCTTGTACTATCGCAAGGCGCTGCGAGCCTGCTGTGCAGTGAATCATGCGCCGCCCGTTATTTCCCAGCGCAAGCCGGTGGGACGGTCGTCGCGGGCGTCGCGCCAGAAGTGCTCACGTCCGGGTCAGCCTCCGCAGCCGTCTCGCCTGTCGGGCCGCCATGCCGATGGGCATTTTGCGTGCGGCGACCGCCGCGCCGGGCCATGGTCACGAAAGAAAAGCGCCCGAATGGGGCGCTTTAAGGTGCCGGCCCGTGGGGGCAGATTTGAGCCGGTTCACTCCTTATAGCACAAGCAGAGTCGCTTTCCGCAGGGGAATGTACAAATCGGTCGCTCCGTGTTCGTGCGAAGTCCACTTTTGTTCTTGTTGCTGCGCCGCAGCAAATCACTTACGCGAGGAATCCAACGCCCGTGGGGGCATCACGGGTCAGAGGGCCGCGAATAGGGTCACAAGCCCAGCGCGGCCCTTCTCTTTCCAGCGAAGCCACATTGCGAGTGGCGGCAAGGTGACTGCCGCCCGCCCTGCTAGTGGTCGAAATCTGACACTTGGTTCCCGCGATGATCGGCCGGCTCTGCGCCATAATCGGGCACCGCGACCCTCAAAACAACGCGCCCGCCAACGCTGTCGTTTGAACCTCCTCTTCCAAGGCGATTACCCCTTCGATTCGACGAGGATCACCAGGGACTCCGGCACCACGCCATCGAAGGCCATCGCGTCACTGGCAGCCTTGCTTTGCATCGCCGTTTTCAAGGCATCGAAATCCGGCACGTCCATCATCACAGCCACCCGAGCCTGATTTTGTGGATCTACGAACGTTCGGATGTTGGTCACTCCGAGCGGACCGAAAAACTCTTTGCGCTTCGGTGAGGTGAGCCAGTGCTCCGTGCCCTTTGTGATGTTGTGATGGCCAATAATCGTTGGCATAGCATCCTCCCTGCGACGACGCCGACGGCCGGATCAAGAGCCGCGCTCCAAGGCTACGGTGCCCTGTTCATGCTGCGCTGTAAACCACCGCGGTCAGACGCGGGCCGGGCGGTTCAGAGTCGTCGCCAGGGTCATCGTGTGGGAAAGCCAGCCGACTGCCGAAGGACCCTTTCCCAAGCAAGATCGGGAGCAGCAGCTCGGGACGGGGGATAACCGCAACGGGTCAACACCGGCCCGTTGGCCCTGGGAACCAAGTGTCAGATTTTGACCACTAGCTGACTAGCATTCGGTCTTCTGTTTCGTCGTGGTGTCGCCGAACTCGTCCGTTTTCTGCTTGGTCGTGGTCGAGCAGCCAATGCTGCCGGTCGTGCTCGTGTCACGATGCTCAATGATGACGTTCTTCTGATCAGGCCCTGACGCTGCATTGCCAGCGGCACCGCCCACGCCAGCGCCCACTGCCGCCCCGACCGGACCGCCGGCCGCCGCCCCTACTGCTCCGCCGGCAGCCGCGCCGGCTGCTGTGCCTGCGGGATCTGCGAATGCTACGGTCGGAAGGGCGAACAATGTTACTGCCGCGGCAAATGTAAGGCTGCGCATCGGACTCTCCTTGCTGACTCGCATCGCGGGGCGCGACTCTCGCAGAGCTAACCCGGGTCGCGGAAGCATGTTTCAGCTTAGCGGCGCCGGCCGAGCACCGCAGCCCCGAAGAAGTCGGGCAGGCCGTCGACGGAATGGGCCTCGCCCTCGAGCACGGCGGGCCACAAACCGCAGGCGCTCGTCCATGACCGAACACTCCTTCCACGGCATTGACACCAGATCCGGCTCCAGAACAAAATGCAGAAAGTATAAACCCATGTGTCCGGTACGAAACGTCACCTATGTCGCTCGGGCCGCTCACTGGCCAGTTCCTCACATGAGTGTGCAGTACAGAAACGTCGCGACCCTTCGCGGCCGTTCTTGCTGAGGAGGCACTCCTCTCGACTCATTCCAAGCATAATCCATGCACCGAGAAGAAAGTCGCCGGGTACGACGTCGCATGCACGGCGGCCCCTTTCACCTTCTGCCTCCCCCCAACGCTCATCCTTCCCCGTGAAGCTGGTGGGTCTTGGAAGGCTTTTAGGATTGTCGCGCCCGGCGGTTCCTCACGCGGCTCCTTCCGCATCGTGGGCGAGCAGATCGCCGCTCTGATGATGTCCGGGAGCGGACGCCAGGACGGCGTGGCCGCCTGTCGGCGACTGCGAGAGCTGCGACGTCGCCGATCACCGGCTCCTCTGGTCGATCAGCGTTTGGAAAACGGACGATCCGGCAAGAACTTCCGGCGGTTTACCATAATTTTGACAGTAAACGTTAACGCTACGATCTATCAAATCTTCATCGATCTATATTGGATGTGGCGCCAGCGTACTTAATGAAGCATGAATCCACCCATAGACCTTCGATATGGCCAATCAAAGCAAGATCAGGGTCGCGAGGACTCGGGGGGCCGAGTCCTCGAGGGGGAGAGACACCATGTTTCCGGCTTTCGTCACCTCCAGGCTGTCGGTCCTGGCTTTCGCGGCCGCGGCTCTCGCATCGGCGCCGGTGCTCGCCGATTCACCCGGCCATGGCACGCCGGCGACGACGCAGGTTTCGAACGTCAACAACAACGCCTCCAACTCGGGAGCGACGGCGATCGTCGCGCCGGTGACGAACCAATATGCGCCGAACCGCATCAGGCAGCGCATCGATACGACCGCTTCGGCGATCGCGCCGGGCCTCACTGCGGCGGGCGTTCACTCCTGCGCCGGATCGGCGGCCCTCGGCGTCGGCGGCACGGGCTTCAACTTCGGCTTCGGCTCCACCTACGAAATGGTCGAATGCAACCGCCGCGCCTATGCGGCCACCCTGGCCGGCATGGGGCAGAATGCGGCCGCCCTTGCGCTCATCTGCAACAACGCCGAAGTGCGTGCCGCACTCAACCAGACAGGGGTGATCTGCCCGCAGCAGGTCGCCACGACCGCCGGCGCTTCGTACGCGCCGGGCGCTGCCCCGGTGGTGTCCGCCTACGCCTCTCTCGGCCCGTCCGCGGGTGCCCATGCCTCGAATCTTCGCAATCCCTGTCACGGCACGGGCAGCGCCGACATGATCGAATGCGCGCGGCTCGCCTCCGCGGCCCCCGCGCCCCGCCCGGCGGCCGCCGACGGCAGGAGGCTTGCGCCCTCCACCCCCCACAGGTCCCGGGTCCCGCATTATTCCACAAGGGAATCCTCCACTCCTCAACAAGGGTCATCATCATGAAGGCGTTCCTTCTCGCTTCTGCCGCGTTCTTCGCGCTTGCCGGCGCTGCCTCCGCGGCGGACACCCAGTTCAATATGCCGATGCCCCGGAACGAGACGGTGACCAACAAGGTGACGGGCAGCACCTACCAGGCGTCGCACGGCATCCATTTCGGAGCGGCCGGCGCCACGAAGGGAGTCGCGCAGGGCTTCAGCGTCGGCACCCAGAACACCAGCGCCTTCTCGTCGGCTTCGGGCTGCAACTGCACGGGCATCAAGGGCGAGGCGCGCGTCAGCGGCAAGCTCGAGCAAGGCGCGATCGCGGCCGTCGGCCAAATGGCGACTTCGACCGCACCGCAGGTTTCGGCGACCGGCACCGCCGGAGCGGCCGCGGGCGGCATCCAGGGTTCGACGGCCGGCTACACCACAAGGAGTTTCACCGAATCCCACCGGAGCTACTGAGGCCATGCAGGTGCGGGAAGGCTCCGTTCCCTCCCCGCGCGGGCGTCATCGGTGCTGCGTTCATCGCTCGCGCGGGCCTTGCTCCGTTCAGGCGAGGAGCCTTCCGATGAAGCGCCTTCTTGCCGTCCTGTTCCCCGTCGTTCTCGTGACCTCGCCGGCACTGTGTCTCGATCTCCGCGCGGATGCGAACGACCGCGTACTGCGCAATCTGCCGGTGACGAACGGCGCCGCGCCGGCCTCGGGCGTTTGGGCGGCCGGCCGGAACGCCTCCGTCGGTGTCCTCCCAACCGCCAGCGCCTTCGCGGTCGCCAACGGTCACGCGGTGACCGAGCAGCGGCAGAACCTCAAGCAAACCGGCAACCCGTGCGGCGGGCCCTGCGGCGATTCGGGCGGACCGGCCTCAGGCTCGATCCGGACCACGCAGAGCGGCTCGGTCTCCGGAGACGCAATGGCCAGGAATGGGGCCGCGGCCGGGTGGGGCCACACCCAGGGGACCACGATGGCGAGGGTCTCCCACAGCGGCGCTTCCGCGACGAACAACAATTCGGTGCAGACCGGATCGACCGCGCGCGTGACCCGCTGAGCGGGATCGGGGAGTCGAAGCACGGATCGCGTCTGCCGACCGTGCGGCGAGGGGCGGAACGCCGGCGCCGGAGGGGAACGTCAGGGGGTCGCCGAGGACATCGGTCCGGATCTGCTCGGCAAGCCGCTCGATCTCCTTCTGGAGGTCGCACCGGACGCGTCTTGCATCACATCGCATGCCCCGGGGCGGTCAAGCACAACCATTCAAGAGGCGAAACCAAAATTCCAAAGTCGCCGAGATCTCAGGCGGTCTCCTTCGTGACCGCTGCACCCGCCCGCTCAGATGAGGCCGGCCGCCTTGGCGGTGATGGCCGCGTAAAGGCCGATCCAGGCCGTCGAGGCCGCGAGCGACAGGAGAACGAATCCCAGCGCCTGACGGTCGACCCGACCATATGAAAGCGCAAATCCGTCGCGCCGATTTCGCTGCAGAGTCATGAGACAGGTTCCTTGGCTTCGTGGGCGACGAATCTGTAGGGCGTTCTCGCCTCGGCTCCTGTGCTCGGGCGCACATGGTACGCGGCGTCGAGGGGGCCGAAGTTCAGTGGGCGACGATGAGCCAGCCGACGAGCCCTGCCGGCGCGACCGTCCCGAGAAGGAAGCAGATCAGGCTCGATGCGGCGTGGGGTGAACGAGCGGACACCGTCGGCTCCCGCTCACCCGGCGCCGCCGGCGGTCGACTTGAAGACGGCGGCCTCGAGCTTGCGCATGGGGAGGTCGTACACCGCCATGCCTCCGTACCAGAGGACCGCACCGAATGCTGCAAGCTTGATCAGGGTGGACACGTTGGCCTCCTCGCCTTCTGCGAGCGCGATGAGGTTGTTTAACGGTCGAGTGTTGCGAAAGTTTTTCGCCATCGGCCCAGGTGCGATCCAAATCATGTCATCCGAAAGTCGCAGACGAAACAAACGACGAAAAACGGCGCGAGTGCTCAGGCGGGGGGACGCCCCGAAAGACGAGTCGGAACCGTCCGTTACGGGCCGTTGCGCGGGCGGCGCTGGAACCGGCACGGCTAAGTCCATGTTGCTTCGCCCCAGCAAATCGCCTACGCGGAATCCGACACCCGTGGGGGCACCATGGGCCAAAAGGGCCGCGGACACGGCGAAGCGCCGGACGCGGCCCTTGTCATGTTCGCGGACGCCCGTCCGGGGCCGTGCCGCGGGGCGAGCACACGCCTCTGAAAAGAAAAAGGCGCTCCGCGGAGGAGCGCCTGAAAGTGTCCGGCCCGTGGGGGCAGAATAAGGCCGGTGAGCATGGAGAACGCCGGTCCGCCCCGGGTGTTCCAGGGCATCCCCGGTCAAAGTTGTCGCAGTTCGGGAAAGGACCGGGAGGCGTCCGACCGGTCCTGCTTCGTCACGCGGCCGCGCTTCCGGCGGGCGGAGCCCACCGCTCCACGACCCCGTGAAGCTCCTCCCTCTTGAAGGGCTTGCCCACGTGATCGTTCATGCCGGCGGCCTTGAACGAGGCGATCTGCTCGGCGAAGACATTGGCGGTCATGGCCACGATCGGGATCGTTCCCACGGGTTCCGGCAGCGCGCGGATGCGTTGCGTCGCCGTGACCCCGTCCATGACCGGCATCTGCACGTCCATCAGGACGAGATCGTAGATGCCGGTCTGGACGGCCATGACGGCCTCGGCTCCGTCCGACACGACGTCGACCCGGTGTCCGGCCCTCTCCAGAATCGACCGGGCGATCTCCTGGTTGATCTCCACGTCCTCTGCCAGAAGGATGCGCAATCGCCGGCGCTCGCCGGCGCGGACCGGCGCCGCCGCCTCGGCGGCTCGCGGGACGTCGGCCTTCGGCAGCGTCAGGCTGAACCGGAAGGTGGATCCGCGTCCCGGTTCGCTCTCGACGCCGATCCCGCCTCCCATGAGCTCGATCAGCTGCCGCGAGATGGCAAGGCCCAGACCCGTCCCGCCGTAGCGGCGGCTGCTCGACCCGTCGATCTGGCTGAAGCGCTGGAAGAGCCGGCCGTGTTCGCTCTCCGGGATGCCGATCCCGGTGTCGGTCACGGCGATCCGCAGGCGATCTTCCGTGGGCGAAACGCCCTCGTGCTCCAGCGACACCTCGATGCGCCCCGACGGCGTGAACTTGACCGCATTGTTGAGGAGGTTGAGCAGCACCTGCCGGATCCGCGGCTCGTCTCCGACGAGGCGGTTCGGAAGCGGATGGCCGGTGCGCACCTCGACGACGAGGCCCTTCTTGGACGCCATGGCGGCGACGATGGCGGCACAATCCTTGACGAGCGAGTGAGGCCAGAAGGGCTTGGGATCGATTTCGACGGCCCCGGCTTCGATCTTCGAGAAGTCGAGCACGTCGTTCACGACCGTGAGCAGTGCGGCGCCGGAGACGTCGATCTGCTCGATCTGGCGCCGCAAATCGGGATGAAGGTCCGGGCGTTCGAGGATCAGCCCGGTCACGCCGGTGATCGCGTGGAGGGGCGTGCGGATCTCGTGGCTCATCGCTGCGAGAAACTCGGTCTTGGCGCGGCTGGCCTGCTCGGCCTGCGCGCCCGCCCGCTTGCGCTCCTCCACTTCGTGGCTGAGCCGATCGTTGGCCTCGATGAGCTGCGCCTCCATCTCGCGCCGGGCCGTCACGTCGTCGAAGACCATGACGAAGTGGAGGAGCGCACCCTCGGGATCGAGCACGGGGCTGATCCGGAGGCTGTTCCAGAGAGGCGTTCCGTCCTTCCGATAGTTCCGGATCTCCGTCGTGAACTCCTCGCCGCGATCGATCGCGGCGTCGATCGCGTCGACCGTGGCCGGGTCCGTGTCCGGTCCGCCCAGGAAGCGGCAGCTCCGTCCAAGGACCTCGTCCTCGGCATAGCCGGTCATGACGGTGAAGCCCGGATTGCAGAAGATGACCGGGTGGTCCGGCGCCAGGGCGTCGACGACCACGACGCCGCGCGTCGTGGCGTGAATGGCCGCGGCCAGGATGCCGTTCTGCCGCGTGGTCTCCAGCCACTTTTCCTGGCTTCTCTTGGCGGATGTGATGTCGAGGGTGACCCCCGCGAAGCGCCGGGTCCCGGATGCGGGATCCGTCGTCACGCGGCCTTTGTCGGTCAGCCAGAGTTCCCGGCCGTCGGCATGGAAGAAGCGGAACTCGACCTCGAACGAGCCGTCTTCTGCGAGCGCCCGCTCGAAGACGGCATCGAGCTTCGGTCGGTCGTCCGGATGGACCCGCTCCAGGAAGTCCGTCGTGCCTGTTGCGACCGGACCGATGATGTCGTCGGAGCATGTGCGCAGGACGTCGTCCGTCTGCACATCGCGCTCGAACGCGTACATGCGCGCGGCCGAGAGTGCGAACCGCAGCCGTTCCTCGCTGGCCTGCAGGTCGTTCGCCGTGCGCCGGAGTTCGTCCACATCGGTGGCGGAACCGAACCAGCGGACGATGCGGCCGGTCGCTTCGTCCCGGACCGGAACTGTCAGGAAGAGGAAGTAACGGTACGTTCCGTCCGCCTGCCGAAGGCGGAATTCCCCCCGGCACTCCGTCCCGCCGGCGAGGCATTCTCCCCAGGCCTCGAGCATCGGCTTGCGATCGTCGGGGTGGAGGAAGTCGAGCCAGCCGTACCCATGGCCGGCCTCGCTCGGAAGTCCCGTGACTTCGCGCCAGCGATTGTTCGCGTACGAAATGGCGCCGTTCTCGTCGGCGAAATAGACGGTCTGCGGCATGGCTTCCGCCATCTCCCGGAAGAACCGCTCGCTCGACCGCAGCGATTCATGGAGACGCACATGCTTCAAGAGCAGCCAGTGGAGCACGAGTTCCACGGCGACCGCCGCGAGGGCGAGCCCGCCGATCTGGATCGCCTCCTTCCGCCATGGCGCCAGCACCGACCATTCCTTCAGCGAGGTCGAGATGACGACCGGATAGCCGGGCACGCGGCGGAAGCTCGTCAGCCTGGCGGCCCCGTCGACCGACGAGGTGCTGCGGAACGATCCCCCCTGCGGGCTGGAGGCGAGTTCCCTGAACAGCGTCCCTCCCGCAAAGGAGCGCCCGATCGCACCCGGCGCGCGGGGGTCGCGGACGAGCAGGACCCCGTCATCCCGGAACAGGGCGATGGCGCTGTCGGCGGCGGGCTGGATGGCCGCATAGAACGTCTCGAAATAGCGCGGTTCGAGCACCGCCACGACCGCGCCCCGGAACTCGCCGTTCGGGCCGGACACCCGCCGGGCGGCGTAGAAGCTCCATTGACCATCGGCCCGGCTCAGCGCCGGGGCGCCGATGAAGAGGCCGAGGTCGGGCCGCTCTCTCAGCGCCCTGACATATTCGCGGTCGCTCAAGTCGAGGCGCGGCGGCGACAACTCGGTCGAATCGCTCACGGCGATTCCGTCGGCGTCGATCACGCCGAGGCGGCGAATCTGCGGTACCTCGGCAAAGCCCGTGGACAGCATCTGCGCCAGGTCGGCGGGCGTGAACCCCTCGTTCTCCTCTACCCGTTGCTTGGCCCTCCGGACGATGAGGTCGACGCTCTCGAGAACCCGCGACGTCTGCTCGGCGAGGGCCAGGGTCAGGTTGTTCGTTTCGCGGGCCGCCTCCTGCAGCGACCGCTCCCGCGATTGCCACACGATCCAGGCGCAAGCCGCGAGCGTGACGAGGAGGGCGAACGCCGTCAGGCCGAACACCGGAAGGCTCGGAGGAAGGGACGCGAGCGGGAGACGTCGGCTTTCCCGTTGCGGACGGCTCGCGGCCGGATCAGACATCATCTCGACCCTTGGAAACGCGACGCCGGCTCTCCGGGTGGAGAGCCGAGCGCGCGAAGCACTCCGAATTCTCGCGCAGAACCCCAAAGGCTTTTCCAAGAGAGACGGTAAAGAATGTCTGACACTGCAGCGTCCGGAATGCTCGACGGGCCCGCACCTCCTCGATCCGGGAAGGCGCGGCGTCCTTGGCGTCCCGGCACTCGAGCCGGGGCGGCGGGGCGATGCTCGCAGTCCCCGGCGCGTCGAAGGTTCGTCGACAATCCGCTTAAAACTTCATCAATGC
Source organism: uncultured Alphaproteobacteria bacterium (assembly GCA_963723525.1). Classification (GTDB taxonomy): domain Bacteria; phylum Pseudomonadota; class Alphaproteobacteria; order Rhizobiales; family Beijerinckiaceae; genus Microvirga. The sequence goes on along the minus strand of CAVRRI010000014.1, from coordinate 306,873 downwards.
CGGGACCGCATTCTGCGCCCATGGTGCAGTCCGAACCCGCTCCGCAGAGCCAGCGCTCCATCCTCATCGTGGAGGACGACCCGGTCACCCGGGCGATCGTGGTGCGCTATTTCGAGATGGCCGGGCTGAGAGTCCACCAGGCCGAAAGCGGCGAGGAGGCACTGGCCATCCTGCGGGCGCGCGGGCGCGCCATCGATTGGCTCTTCACCGACATCTGCCTGCCCGGCGAGATCAGCGGCTGGATCGTCGGCGCCGAATTCAACCTGAATCATCCCTTGCGCCCGGTGATCTACGCGACGGCCAGCGCCGAGCGGGGGCGCGAGCAGGCGGCCGGAAGCGTCTTCATCCAGAAGCCCTACAACACGAAGGACGTCTTCACCGTCTTCCGGAGCCTCGAGAGCCGGGCGGCGGAGATGGCCGACATCTTCCGGCCCTTCTACGATCGCACCGACGCGTTCGACGCCGTCGCCCGCCCCTGACGGGGCGCGGTGGCGTCGATCTCGGGGCGCCTCAGGGCACGAAACCGGCGAGGCCGTTGTTCGCGTCAGCCCCGTCGGCCGCGCCGGGCATGGGCCGCCGCGAGCGCTTCGTCGGCCAGGATTCGCACTTCGCCGACGAGCGAGAGAACGTCCCGCTCACCGCCGCAAGCCGCCTCGAGACCGGCACAGGCCTGCGACAGGCGCCTCATCCCCAGCATGCCCGCCGAGGACACCAGCGCATGGGCATCGCGGGCGATCCGGGAGCGGTCGAGATCGGCGAAGCGCTCCCGACAATCCGTCTCGAACCGGTCGAGCAGGCGCTCCACCATGGCGTCGCCCCCGATGGTCTCGAGGTCGGAAAGGACCGCTTCGTCGAGGACCGGTTCGTCCACAAGCGCTCCCGTCCGGATCCGGGAACCGGGTGCGCAATCCGCAATGCCCCGGCGGACGTCCTCCGGCGCGAAAATGCCGTCGGCTCGGTCCAGCGCGGGGGCGCCGCAGCCGTCGGCGAGAGCTGCCGACAGGATCGGGATAACGGGGTTCGACGGCGCTTTCCGAGCCGCCGTCCCACAGCTCTCGAGGGCGTTTCAATTCGTCGACCGGACCCATGAACCTGCTCGTATCGTCGCGGATGGGCTCTCTTAAGGGCATAAAACTAAAAGCTTCTGTAACTGGATCGGAGACTGCTCTAACGTTGCGTCAAACATAGACCGTCCTACATGCGATGCTCGCGCACCGGCTCCGGCCGGACGTCAAGTTCAACTTGCCTCATTTGCCGGTCGGTCCGCCTCATGCTACCGCGGCACGCCCCGGCCCCACGGCCCGGCCCCAGGAATCCGCGTGCCCGATGCCCCGCAAAGGCTTTGCCCTCCCCGGCGACACGATCCCGCTCATCCGGCGGCTCTGGCGGGACTGGATGAGGCCCCATGCCCGGACGCTGGCGCTCGTTCTCGTCCTGGTGGCCCTCGTCGCCGGCGCGACCGGAACCTATCCGGTGCTCATCAAGGCCGCATTCGACGCCTTCTCGAACCGGGACGAGACCGCGATCCTGCTCGCTCCCCTGTTCGTCATCGGGGTGACGGCCTTGAAAGGCTTTTCGCTGCTCGGCCTGACGATCCTCACCAACCGCGTCGTGAGCCGGATCGAGGCCGACCTGCAGACCGCGCTCTACGGGCATCTCATCGACGCCGACCTGGCTCGGCTCAGCCGGGAGAGCCCGGCCGCGCTGACCCAGCGCTTCACCACGGATTTCGCCTACATCAAGGAGGCCCTCACCCGCCTGTCGACGGTCTTCCTGCGGGAGGTCGCGACGATCGTCGCGCTGGTGGCGGCGATGATCTGGATCGATCCCGTCCTCACTCTGGTCGCCGCCGTCACGGTGCCGTTCATCGCGCAGCCGATCGGGAAGATCGGCCGGAAGCTCCGGCGGGTCGCGGTATCGACGCAGGAGCAGGTCGGCCAGATGGCGAGCCTCGTGTCGGAGAGCCTCGGAGGCGCGCGCGTCGCCAAGACCTACGGTCTGGAGGGATACCTCAAGGAGCGGGCGGCAGCCGCCTTCGACGAGATCCGCCGCCTGAAGATGAAGGCGGCGAATGCCCGCGGCCGCCTCGATCCGCTGCTCGAGGTCGGCGGCGGCGTCGCGGTCGCGGCGGTGCTCGTGCTCATCGGCTGGCGTATCCTCGACGGACGCAGCACCGTCGGCGATTTCACCGGTTTCGTCTCGGCCCTCATCCTCGCCGCGCAGCCGATCCGTGCGATCGGAAACCTCAGTGCCGTCGTGCAGGAGGCGGCGTCGGCTCTCCACCGCACCTTCGCGGTCATGGACGAGAAGGCCCAAATCGCCTCCCCGCCGGGTGCGCCGGCGCTCCAGGTCGCCCGCGGCGAGGTCCGCTTCGCGGCTGTCGACTTCCGCTACGGCGACGGCGTCCCGGCGCTGATCGGCATCGACCTCGTTGCGCCCGCCGGCCGCACGACGGCCCTCGTCGGCCGTTCGGGCTCGGGCAAGTCGACGCTCCTCTCCCTGGTGCCCCGCCTCTACGACGTGACGGCGGGCGCGGTGCTGGTGGACGGGCAGGACGTCCGCGCCGTGGATCTTCGCTCCCTGCGCGCCGCCGTCGCCGTGGTGAGCCAGGACGTGACCCTGTTCGACGACAGCGTGCGCGCCAATATCGCCTTCGGGCGTCCCGGCGCCACGCAGGGCGAGGTCGCCGCCGCCGCGAAGGCCGCCGCCGCGCACGATTTCATTGCGGCGCTGAAGGACGGCTACGACACCAGGATCGGCCCGGGCGGCGGGCGGCTGTCGGGCGGTGAACGCCAGCGCATCGCGCTCGCGCGCGCCTTCGTCAAGGATGCGCCCATTCTCCTCCTCGACGAGGCGACGAGCGCTCTCGATTCGGAGTCGGAGCGTCTCGTCCAGGGCGCGCTGCGGGACCTCATGCGCGGGCGCACCACGCTCGTCATCGCCCACCGTCTCTCGACGGTGCGGGACGCGGACCAGATCGTCGTTCTGGACGCAGGGCGCATCGTCGAGACCGGCTCGCACGAGGCGCTCGTCGCGCGCGGCGGCGCCTATGCGCGCCTCCACCGGTTGCAATTGGCCGACGACGGAGAGGCCGCTACTCCCGCCGCATGATCCGGTCGACGATCATGTCCGACCAGAAACTCGGACGGAAGTCCCGCTCCAGCGCCGCCGGATCGTAGATCGTCTCGACCCAGGTGAGAAACGGGATCTTCTGCTCTTCGCCTTCTTTCCTGTAGCGGTCGAAGAACGCATCGAGGATGCCCGTCTTGGCGAAGCGGAAGTGGCCGTACCGAAGCGAAAGCTGACGCAGCGCGTCCTCGACCGGCCGTCCTTCGTGCACGACGAGGAACAGCGCCGCGACGAAACCGGCCCGGTCGGCACCCGACTTGCAATGGAGCACCGCCGGATACTCGATTCCGTCGAAGAAGGTCTTGGCCGCGAGGATCGTCTCCCGGTCGGGGGCGCCGCGGGAGCGCACGACGAAATCGACGAGGGTCAATCCGAGCCGGTCGCAGGCCTCCTTCTGCAATTGCCACGAGCCGTGTTCCCGCCCGCCGCGGAGATTCACGACCGTACGCACCCCTTCCGCCTTGAGGCGGGCGAGTTGGTGCGGCGCGGGCTGTGCGGAGCGCCAGAGGCGATGCGATACCCGGTGCTTGTTGAGATAGACGAGGCGGAACATCCCGTGGTCGGCGAGCAGCATGCTGGCCCAGGCCCACGCCCGGCCTGCCGGTCCGGCGAGCGGCCGGTCCCAGCGCGCGATGCGGGCCATGCGGCGTGCGTAGCGGGTCTCAGGCTTTAAGAACCTGTTAATCACGTGCGGCTCGATGCTGGTCGGAACGGGTCGGGATGCAGCGGCATGCGGATGTCGGGCCTTAGCAGCGATGTGGATCGCGGGCAACGCGGGGCGGGAAACGCACCTTGCGTCGTTTTGGCCCCGCGCCCTCGGCCGCGCCGCCGGGTAGATCGCTCTTCCTGTGCGAATTCTCGCCGTCGAGATCCCGCCTCTCGAGTATCCTGCCTCTCGAATCTCTGGCCCGATCGTTGCGTCGCCCGCTACGCCGAAGGTTCACCTTTCCACCCGCAGCCCCCAGACTAAGCTGATCCCATGAGCGACCTCCTCGTCAGCATCCGCCGCGCCAGGACCGAAGACGCCGTCGGCCTCTCGCGGGTCTTCGAGGCGGCGTGGCGCGAGGCCTATCAGGGCATCATCCCGGGCGTCGCGCTCGAAAAGATGCTGACCCGGCGCGGCCCCCGCTGGTGGCGCTCGACCGTGGGCCGCGGCCGGCCGCTGGCCGTGCTCGACATCGGCCAGGGGATCGCCGGCTATGTCTCCTACGGACGCTGCCGCGACCGCTCCCTGCCGGCGGACGGCGAGATCGACGAACTCTACCTCGCTCCGGAATACCAGGGCCTGGGCTTCGGTCGCCGCCTGTTCAAGGCCGTCCGCAACGACCTCGCCGACCGGGAGATGAACCGGATCGTCGTCTGGGCGCTGTCGGACAACAGCCGCGCGTGCTCGTTCTACCAGGGCCTGGGAGGACGCTCCATCGCCCGGGTGGAGGAACGGATCGGCGGCGTCGCCCTCGGCAAGATCGCCTATCTGTTCCGCTGACGGTGCCGGTCTCCCGCCGTGCGGCGATGACGGACAGGGAGACGGTTCCGTACCGGCACAAACGGCTCTAAAGAAGCGGCATCCCTCTTGCTGCCCGGAGTCCCGCCATGCGCCTCGACGCCATCTCCATCGGCCAGAACCCTCCCCACGACGTCAACGTCGTCATCGAGGTGCCGATCGGCGGCGAGCCGATCAAGTACGAGATGGACAAGGAAGCCGGGACTCTCGTCGTCGACCGCTTCCTCTATACGGCCATGCGGTATCCCGGGAACTACGGCTTCATCCCGCACACGCTCTCGGGCGACGGCGACCCCTGCGACGTGCTCGTCGCCAACACCCGCGCCATCGTGCCCGGCGCGGTGATCAGCGTGCGTCCGGTCGGCGTGCTCGTGATGGAGGACAATGCCGGCGAGGACGAGAAGATCATCGCGGTGCCCTCGCGCCATCTCACCCAGCGCTACGACCGGGTGAACTCCCATGCGGATCTGCCGGACATCACGATCAAGCAGATCGAGCATTTCTTCCAGCACTACAAGGATCTGGAGCCCGGCAAATGGGTGAAGATCCTGCGCTGGGGCGATGCCGCCGAGGCACACCGGCTGATCCTCGAAGCCATCGAGCGGGCGAAGAAGTAGCGGCGCCGTCCTCGCATCTTCCGCACGATCCCGCCTGACGCTAAAGCGCCTCGCCCCGCAAAAGACGCGGCCCGCCGCGCCCGGTGCCGGCCGCCTCGCGGATGAAGAACCGTTTCGCCGTCGGCAGCCGGTCGACGAGACCCAGGCCCAGGTCGCGGAGGAGGCGCACCGGCAACAGGTCGTTCGAGAACAGGCGGTTGAGCCCGTCCGTCACCACTCCCATGGCGGTGATCTCGACGCGGCGCGCGCGCTCGTAATCGTCGAGGACGTCGGCGGCACCCGGATCGCGCCCGAGCCGCACCGCGTCGGCGACGATCTCCGCCAAGGCGGCCGCGTCGTGAAAGCCGAGGTTGAGACCCTGGCCGGCGATCGGGTGGATGACGTGAGCCGCATCGCCGAGGAGCGCCAGGCGCTCTCCCACGAACGAGCGGGCCACCCCGAAGGCGAGCGGAAAGGCCTGCGGCTTCGTCTCGACGGCGATGCGGCCGAGCTGGAGGCCGAAGCGCCGTTCGAGCTCGGCCAGGAAATCGGTTTCGTCGAGGGCGAGGAGATGGGGAACGGCATCGCTGCGCTCGGTCCAGACGATCGACGAGCGGTGCCCGAGCGGACCTCCCGGCTTGAGCGGCAGGATGGCGAAGGGGCCGGACGGGAGGAAATGTTCGATCGCCCTGCCCTCGTGGTCGCGCTCGTGGGCGACCGTCGCGACGATGCCGGTCTGGCGGTAGGGCCATTGGATCCAGCCGATTCCGGAAAGCTCGCGCAGCTTCGAGCGTGCGCCGTCCGCGGCGACGAGCAGTGCGGCAGGCAACGGCTCCTCGTCCTCGACGGTCACGCGAACGGCGCCGGTTTCCGTCGCGAAGTTCCGCACGGTCTTGGCCTTCAGGACGACGCCTTCCGCCCTGCAGGCGTCCACGAGGGCGGCCGTGAGATCTCCGCCCTCCACCATGTGGGCGAAGGGCTCGTCCGCGCCGCGCTCGCCGCCGAACGTGAGGAAGACCGGGCGCACCGGATCGTGCAGACGGCTGTCGGTGATCACCATGTCGGTGACGGGTTGGGCTTCGGGCGCGACGGCGGTCCAGACGCCGAGTGCATCCAGCATGCGCCGGGCCGCCGCCGCGATCGCGTAGGCGCGCCGGTCGCCTCGCGGGTCGCGCCTCAGCGCGGGGTCGCACATGACGACCTCGAGCGCATCGCCGAGGGATCGCTTCAGGGCGAGCGCAAGGGACAACCCGGCGAGGCCGCCGCCGGCAATGACGATGCGGATGGGCGCTGTCATGGGCACCTTGCAGATTCCCGGCCGCTTCCTCTGCGGCTTCCTCGCTCTCGTCCTCGGGCGCGAACCACGTCCCGTCAAGCTTGACGTTCCCGCCTGCCTCCGGGATGGATGTCGCTCTGCACCACCTGCCGGATCTGGCCATGTCACGCGCCGTCGACGATCTCCTCGCCATCCTCGATCTCGAACGGCTGGAGCACAACCTCTATCGCGGACGCTCGCCCCAGGTCGGGTGGCAGCGGGTCTTCGGCGGGCAGGTCATCGGCCAGGCCCTCGTCGCCGCGTGCCGCACCGTGGAGGGCCGCGGGCCTCACTCGCTCCACGCCTATTTTCTTCTGCCCGGCGACCCCAAGGTGCCGATCATCTACGAGGTCGAGCGGCTGCGGGACGGGCGTTCCTTCACGACCCGGCGCGTCAAGGCGATCCAGCACGGGCATGCGATCTTCGCCATGTCGGTTTCGTTCCATGGCGAGGAGCCCGGCTTCGACCATGCCGCCGCGATGCCCAAGGTGCCGATGCCGGAGGACCTGCCGAGCGAGCAGGAGATGAAGGCGGGCGTCATGCCGCTCATGCCGGATCCGGTCCGGGCCTATTACGAGCGCGAGCGCCCCATCGAGCTGCGGCCGGTCGAGTTCGGCCGCTACCTGTCGCGCGAGCCGATGGAGCCCTCGTTCAACGTCTGGATCCGCGCCACCGGCCCGCTCCCGGACGATCCGGCGATCCACCAATGCGTGCTGGCCTACGCGTCGGACATGACGCTCCTCGACTCGTCCCTCATCGCCCACGGACGCACCGTGTTCGAACGGTCCATCCAGGCGGCGAGCCTCGATCACGCGCTCTGGTTCCACCGCCCCTTCCGGGCCGACGAGTGGCTTCTCTATGCCCAGGAGAGCCCGAGCGCGTCGGGAGCCCGGGGCTTTTCCCGCGGCCTCATCTTCACGCGGGACGGCCGGCTCGCGGCCTCGGTGGCTCAGGAGGGACTCATCCGGGACGTCCGCGCCTGAAGCGAGTCCGCGCGCCGCGCCGCCCGGGACGGTTCCCGCGGCATCCGGAGCGGCCCGTGGATCGTGCGGTCGCCCGTGACGCCGCCGAACGACTGGGCTTGCCTGCCTGATACTTGATCATTTCGCTGCTTCCTTGAGCAGACCAGGCCTGCTCAGAACTTGAGCAGGCCCCATCCCGCGCCCGCCTCACTTGGCACGGCCCTTGAATCGGACCGCACGAGACCCGCGCATCCGCCGGGTTCAGGCGCAACCGCCGCCGGCTCCGGCCCGCGGCTTCAAGGGGGCTCATCCTCATGAAAATCGTGATGGCGATCATCAAGCCATTCAAGCTCGAGGAAGTGCGCGACGCGCTCACCGGGCTGGGCGTCCACGGCCTCACCGTGACCGAAGTGAAGGGCTACGGGCGCCAGAAGGGACATACGGAGATCTATCGCGGCGCCGAATACGCCGTGAGCTTTCTCCCGAAGCTCAAGATCGAGGTCGCGGTGGCGACCGAAATGGTGGCCCGCGTGGTCGAAGCGATCACCGGCGCCGCCCGCACCGGACAGATCGGAGACGGCAAGATCTTCATCATGCCGCTCGAGAAGGCCGTCCGCATCCGCACCGGCGAGATGGACGGCGACGCCCTTTGATCCCGCGACCTTTCCTTTTTCCGGAGTCTCACCCGATGAAATTCTTCCTTACCCTTGCGGCCGCCCTTGCGGGGGCCGGGCTCGCCTTCCTCGACCCTGCCCTGGCGCAGGATGCGGCGCCCGCCGCTCCGACCCCCGACAAGGGCGACACGGCCTGGATGCTGGTCTCCTCGATCCTCGTCCTGCTCATGGTCGTGCCGGGCCTTGCGCTGTTCTACGGCGGCCTCGTGCGCACCAAGAACATGCTCTCCGTGCTCACCCAGGTTTTCGCCATCGCGTCCATCGCCGCCCTCGTCTGGGTCTTCTACGGCTACAGCCTCGCCTTCACCAACGGCGGCGGACTGAACGATTACGTGGGCGGGCTCTCGAAGGCCTTCCTGTCGGGCGTGGACGCGACGACGGTGGCGGCGACCTTCTCCAACGGCGTGGTCATTCCCGAATACGTCTATCTGTGCTTCCAGATGACCTTCGCGATGATCACTCCCGCCCTCATCGTCGGGGCCTTCGCCGAGCGCATGAAGTTCTCGGCACTGATCCTCTTTACGGTCCTGTGGCTCACCTTCATCTACTTCCCGATCGCCCACATGGTCTGGTACTGGGGCGGGCCCGACGTGATCGGCAACGCCGCCAAGGCGGTGGCCGACGCCGCCGACCCGGCCGCCAAGGCCACCGCTCAGGCGGGTCTCGACGCGGCGCTCGCGGATGCCGGTCTCGTCTTCCAGTGGGGCGCCCTCGACTTCGCCGGCGGGACCGTGGTGCACATCAATGCGGGCATCGCCGGCCTGGTCGGCGCGCTCCTCATCGGCAAGCGGGTCGGGTATGGCCGCGACCTGATCGCCCCACACTCGCTCACCATGACGATGATCGGCGCGGCGCTGCTCTGGGTCGGCTGGTTCGGCTTCAATGCGGGCTCCAACCTCGAGGCCAACGGCACCGCGGCGCTCGCCATGATCAACACCTTCGTGGCCACCGCGGCGGCGGGCCTCTCCTGGCTGTTCGTGGAATGGGGCGCGAAGGGCAAGCCCTCGCTCCTCGGCCTCGTCTCGGGCGCCATCGCAGGCCTCGTCGCGGTGACCCCGGCTTCGGGCTTCGCCGGCCCGATGGGCTCGATCGTGCTCGGCCTCATCGCGGGCGCGGTCTGCTATGTCTTCTGCTCGTCGGTGAAGAACGCGCTGGGTTACGACGACTCGCTCGACGTGTTCGGCATCCACTGCATCGGCGGCATCATCGGCGCCATCGGGACGGGCATCCTCGTGAACCCGGCCCTCGGCGGCGCCGGCATCCCCGATTACGTGTCGAGCCCGGGCACGCTCGTCGTGGCCGATTACGTCTTCGGCACGGCCGTCTGGGCGCAGGTGAAGGCGGTGGTCCTCACCCTCGTCTGGTCCGGCGTCGGATCGGCGATCCTCTACAAGCTCGTCGACGTGGTCATCGGCCTGCGCGTCACCCAGGAGGAGGAGCGCGAGGGTCTCGACCTCGCCGATCACGGCGAGCGCGCCTACAATTACTGATTCCGGCACCGGAACGGCGTCGACCCGAAACCCCGGCCCGCGCGGCCGGGGTTTTTCATGCCTTCGACGGGTCTCCCGCAGCCGCCCGGGCCGCGGGATCGCGCTTCCTTCACTCTGCGGCAAGGTTAAACGGCGCTTAACCGGATGGCCGTATAACCTGTTCGCCAGAACGCTGTCCGAAACTCCGCCCGGAACCCGCTTCGAGTGGCCTGATGCGTCCGAACCGACGATCTTCCTCCTCCTATGACGGTCTCTCGGAGGCCCTGCGGGCCTTCGCGGCGCGACGCGCCCAGGAACTCGCCGGATTGAGCCTGATTGCGGCGGCCGGCCTCGTCATCGCGGCGCTCGCCACCTGGTCGGTCGACGATCCGAGCCTCAACAACGCCACCGACGCGGCGGTCAAGAATGCGCTCGGCTGGCCCGGCGCGATCGTGGCCGACATCCTGATGCAGCTCTTCGGCCTCGGCTCCGTCGGCGGTCTCGTCCCGGTCGCGCTCTGGGGCTGGCGGATGGCGCGGAAGGGCCAGCTCGGCCGAGGCCAGTTGCGGATCGCGCTCTGGGTCATCGGGACCGGCGCCGCGACCGCGACGGCGAGCGCCTTTCCGGCGACGGCGCGCTGGCCCCTCCCGACGGGCCTCGGAGGCGTCGCCGGGGATGCCCTGCTGGCCGCCGCCAAGGCGGTCACCGGGCTCAGCGGCTCTTCCGGCACCATCCTCGGCTTCGCCTTCGCGGGCGTCGCGATCCTGTCGCTCACCGCCGCCTGCGGGTTCGGCTTCAACGACGACGACGTGGAGCACGAGCCCGCGCCGAAGCGCCCCCGCCGGAAAGCCGCCGATTGGGAGGCGGAGGACGATGCCGCCCCGGACGAGCCCGGCTGGGGAATCGTGTCGCTCGGCGCGCTGGCTCACGGCTTCATGAGCCTGCGGAGCGCGATCCGGCGCTGGATCACGGCCCGGCGGGCGGCCGAGGAGGATGAGCTCGCCTTCGCGGGCGGCGCGCCGTGCGCGGCAAGGGGTCGTCGCGCCGCGATCCGTCCTTCGGCGGGTCCAAGGGCCGCCGGGCCCGCGACGAGGACGAGGAGGTCGAAGAGGAAGAGGAAGACGAAGAAGAGGAAGGCAGGAAGAGGAGGAGGCGCCCGTGCGCCGCCGTGTCGCGGCCGGGCACAAGCCTCCGAAGGCAGGCAAGCGCGCCCGCGTGGTCGAGGACCACGACGAGGACGATTACGACCTGCCGCCGCTCACCCTCCTCGCCGAGCCGAAGAAGTCCACCGCTCCGGTCTCGGCCGACGCCCTGGAGCAGAATGCGACCCTGCTCGAAGGAACCCTCGAGGATTTCGGCGTGAAGGGCGAGATCATCAACGTGCGCCCCGGTCCGGTCGTGACGCTGTACGAGCTCGAACCCGCGCCGGGCACGAAATCGTCCCGCGTGATCGGCCTCGCCGACGACATCGCCCGTTCGATGAGCGCGGTGTCCGCCCGCGTCGCGGTCGTGCAGGGCCGCAACGCCATCGGCATCGAGCTGCCGAACCACAAGCGCGAGACCGTGTATCTGCGCGAGCTCCTCGCGAGCGAGGATTTCGAGACCACCAAGATGCGGCTCGCCCTTTGCCTGGGCAAGACGATCGGCGGCGAGCCCGTCATCGCGGATCTCGCCCGCATGCCGCACCTGCTGGTGGCGGGCACGACGGGCTCCGGCAAATCGGTCGCCATCAACACCATGATCCTGTCGCTCGTCTATCGGCACACGCCCGAGGAATGCCGGCTCATCATGGTCGACCCGAAGATGCTCGAACTCTCCGTCTACGACGGCATCCCGCACCTCCTCACGCCGGTGGTCACCGACCCCAAGAAGGCGGTCATCGCCCTCAAATGGGCGGTGCGCGAGATGGAGGACCGCTACAAGAAGATGTCGAAGGTGGGCGTCCGCAACATCGACGGCTTCAACGCCCGCGTCGCAGAGGCGACGGCAAAGGGCGATACCATCACCCGCACCGTGCAGACGGGCTTCGACAAGGCAACCGGGGAGGCGGTCTACGAGGACGAGGAGATGGACCTCGAGCCCCTGCCCTACATCGTCGTCATCGTCGACGAGATGGCCGACCTGATGATGGTCGCCGGAAAGGACATCGAGGGCGCGATCCAGCGGCTCGCCCAGATGGCCCGCGCCGCCGGCATCCATGTCATCCTGGCGACGCAGCGCCCGTCCGTCGACGTCATCACCGGCACCATCAAGGCGAACTTCCCGACCCGCATCTCCTTCCAGGTGACTTCGAAGATCGACTCGCGCACCATCCTGGGCGAAATGGGCGCCGAGCAGCTCCTCGGCCAGGGCGACATGCTCTACATGGCGGGCGGCGGCCGCATCACCCGCGTCCACGGCCCCTTCTGCTCCGACGAGGAGGTCGAGAAGGTGGTGGCGCACCTCAAGCGCCAGGGCCGGCCCCAGTACCTCGAGGCGGTCACGGCGGCCGAGGAGGAGGAGGGCGGCGACAGCCCGGTCTTCGACCAGGGCGAGTTCGGCTCGGGGAGCGGCGATCTCTACGACCAGGCCGTGGCCGTGGTGCTGCGCGACAAGAAGGCCTCGACCTCCTACATCCAGCGGCGGCTCCAGATCGGCTACAATCGCGCGGCCTCGCTCATGGAGCGCATGGAGAAGGAAGGCATCGTCGGCGCCGCGAACCACGCCGGCAAGCGCGAAATCCTTCTCGAAAGCGCCGAAATGGAGGAGGACTAGCGCATCGTGTCGGAGGGACCCGGTTCCGGGGTGTCGCCGTTCTGAGGTCCGATGCTCCATGCGGCCGGATTTGCTGTAACGGCACCTTGACCTGTGCCGCTGCGTCATGGATGAGCAGGTCGTGCCCTAGGGGCAGCAGCCCTTCGGAGCGGGAGAAAGCCATGCGCGATCGCCTTGCAGGGCTGATCTTGAGCCTCGCCGCCAGCGGTCCTTGCTGTGCTGCCGGCGGCAGCCGAGCCGAACGCGGGCGAGATCCTGTTCGCGGCCGAAGCCACGGTCCTGCGGCCGAAGCGGGCGCAGGGCGCAGCACCCACCGGGCCGGCGGCGCTCGCGACAGCGGGCTTCAACCTGTCGTCCCCGCCCCTCGCCCCGAGCTTCCAGCCCTGGAACCGCCCCGCCGCGGCCCGCCGCGGCGGAACCGAAGGCGCCAACCGCCGCCGCCCCCGAAGTGCCGCTGCCGCCACTCCCGCCGAGAGCGCCCCGCCCCGCTCCGAGCCGGCCCCGCGGCGCCAGAAACCAAGCCTCAAGAGATCAGGCCCGTCGCGATCGCTGCGCCGCCGACCCCTCCGCCGCCAAGCCGGAGCCGCTGACCGACCGGGAGATCGTCGACAGGGCCAACGCCTTCTTCAACGATCTCGGCGCCCTCGTCGCGGAGTTCACCCAGATCGGGGGCGACGGGCGGCGCCTGACCGGGACGATCTATCTGCAGCGGCCCGGCAAGGTCCGTTTCGATTATGACCGGCCGGCCACGATCGAAGTCGTCGCGGACGGGTCCTCGGTGGCCGTGCGCGATACCAAGCTCGCCACCCAGGATCTCTATTCGATCTCGCAGACCCCTCTGAAGTTCCTGCTGCGCGAGCGGGTCAATCTCGGCCAGGACATCCGCATCACCGACATCGCCCAGGACGGCGACTCGGTTCGCGTTACCCTCGAGGACAAGTCGACGCTCGGGGGCACCTCCAGAATCACCCTCTACTTCGACCCTCGGGTGGAGGACCTGACCCAGTGGCGGATCGTCGACGCGCAAGGGTTCCTCACGACCGTGATGCTGAGCAAGGTGCAGCGGGGCCGCGGTGCGGATCCGAGCCTCTTCGTGATCCATTACGACCGGGCCATTTCGGACAGCAACAAGTGATCGCGCGGCTGCCGTCCCGGATCCGAATCCGCTCTGCAACCGGGTAAAGCCGAGGGGTGATCCCGAGGCCCTTTTCAGGGGGGCCGTTCTGTCGTAGCCCGAAGCACTCCGCTCTCGAGAATCGCTCCTGCGTGCAACTCACGATCTCCACCTGGAACATCAACTCCGTTCGCCTGCGCATCGAGCAGGTGCGGCGCTTCCTCGCGGCGCGCCGTCCGGACGTGCTGTGCCTGCAGGAAACGAAGTGCCCGGACGACAAGTTTCCGCTCAAGGCCCTGCAAGGGATGGGGTATCCCTTCATCGTCCATACGGGCCAGAAGGGCTATAACGGCGTCGCGATCCTCTCGCGCTATCCGTTCGCCGAGACCGGGATCGTGGAGATGTGCGGCCGCCGGGATGCCCGCCACGTCGCGGTGACGCTGGCGAAAGAGGCGAAGGGTGCGGCCGGGATCGTCATCCATAATTTCTACGTGCCGGCGGGCGGCGACATCCCCGACCCGGGTCTCAACGAGAAGTTCGCCCACAAGCTCGAGTTCCTGCGCGAGCTGCGCGAGCGGGGCGGCCGCCTCGCCGGCGGCGCGCCGGCGATCCTCGTGGGCGATCTCAACGTCGCGCCCCTCGAGCACGACGTCTGGAGCCACAAGCAGCTCCTCGACGTGGTGAGCCACACGCCGGTCGAGACGGAGGCCCTGGAGACCCTGCGGGTGGAGGCGGGCTGGACCGACGCCCTGCGGCATCTGCGTCCCGAGCCCGAGAAGATCTATTCCTGGTGGAGCTACCGCTCGCCCGATTGGCGGGCCGCCGACAAGGGGCGCCGCCTCGACCATATCTGGCTCTCGGCCGGCCTCACGCCGGCCCTGTCGTCGACCGACGTGACTCGCGAAGCCCGGGGCTGGGAGAGACCCTCGGACCACGTGCCGGTGACGGCGGTGCTGGAGGTTTGAGCCGTCTTCGACGGCGAGACGGGTTACGCGCCGATCGCCATGAGGCTCTGCCGCACGCTCTCGAGGGAGCCGGTCAGCCGATCGAGGTCGTCCGCCAAGGCCGCCCGCATGGCGTCCGCCGCGCCGGGGAATTCCTCGAGCACCCGGCGCATGAGACTGGGCGAGACCCGGATGACCGTCGTGGGTTCCCGTGCCATGGCGGTGGCCGGCCGGTCGACCCGGGTGAAGAGGGCGGTCCGGCCGATGAGAGCCCCTTGGCCGGCGATGAAGCTCGCCGGAGAGCCGTCGTCCCGGCCGTCGAGGGCGATTGCGCCCCGGCTCACCACGTAGCCGCCGTCCGAGCGGTCGCCCTTGCGGAAGAGCACGTCGCCCGCGCGCATCGTCCGGTTCTCGGCCGCGAAGGCCACGAGCCTCAGGGCCTCGCGGTCGAGGAGGGAGAAGAGCGGCGCGCGGCCGAGGGTGGCGATGTCGTCGTCGAGGGCCATTACGGCATCAGCTTGTACCCGCCCGGCTCGGTCACCAGAATCCGGGCATTGGAAGGATCGGATTCGATCTTCTGGCGCAGCCGGTAGATATGCGTCTCGAGGGTGTGAGTCGTCACGTTGGAATTGTAGCCCCAGACCTCCTGGAGCAGGATGTCGCGCCCGACGACCTTCTGGCCGGCGCGGTAGAGATAGCGCAGGATCGCCGTCTCCTTCTCGGTGAGCTTCAGCTTCGAGCCCTTCTCGGTCGTCAGAAGCTTGGAGCCCGGCCGGAACGTATATTGGCCGATCCGGAAGATCGCGTCCTCGCTCGCCTCGTATTGCCGCAGCTGCGCCCGGATGCGGGCGAGCAGCACGGCGAACTTGAACGGCTTGCTGACATAGTCGTTGGCGCCCGCCTCGAGGCCGAGCACGGTGTCGGATTCGGACCCCTGGGCGGTCAGCATGATGATCGGGCTGCGGAAGCCGTTGCGCCGCATGACCTTGACGGCCTCCCGCCCGTCCATGTCGGGCAGGCCCACATCCATGATGGCGAGATCGATCCTGTTGCCCTTGGCGGCCTCGATCGCCTCGCCTGCGTTCTCCGCCGTGGTGACCTGGAACTCGTCGTGCAGCCCGAGTTGCTCCGCGAGCGCGTCGCGGAGATCCTGGTCGTCGTCGACGACAAGCAGGCAGCTGGCATTCGACATGAGGAACCCTTCAAAGACGGCACCGGGCCGAGGCGCGGCTCTCCCGGCGAGCCTCGGCGCAGGGTTAGACTAGTGATCCCCGCCTTGACAACAAGGGGGAGGACCCGGCCCTCCACCGGGATGCCGCCTGCGCCACGGCCTTGACAACAGAAAGCCAGGTCTGACCCTGCACCGGAGATGCCCCGCGCCTTCCTCGATGTCGTCCGCGTCTATCCTTCGCCGCTCGACCGCCGCCGGGGCCGGCTCGTCGCCGGCAACCTGGTCCTTCCCTGCGCCCTGGGGCGGTCCGGCACCGCACGGGCGAAGCGTGAGGGTGACGGGGCCTCGCCGGTCGGCCGCTTTCCCCTGATCCAGGTCTTCTACCGGCCCGATCGCGGCCCTCGGCCCCGGACCGGCCTGCCGCTCAGGCCGATCCGCCGCACGGACGGATGGTGCGACGACCCCCTCGATCGCCGCTACAACCGCCTCGTCCCCCTCCCCTGCCCGGCGAGCCACGAGGCGATGTGGCGCGACGATCACCTCTACGACCTGGTGGTCGACATCGGCTGGAACCGGAGCCCCGCCGTCCAGGGCCGCGGCAGCGCCATCTTCCTCCACCTCGCGCGGCCCGACTTCGCGCCGACCGCCGGCTGCGTGGCGGTGGAGCGGGCGATGGTCCGGCGGCTGCTCGAACGGATCGGGCCGAGGACGAAGATCGAACTCGTCGGGTGACGGGCGACGACAAGGGGTCGGCCCGCCCATGTCGCCTCCTCGAGCGGAACGCCGCACCACAGCCGACATCGGCGGGCGGGCGCCCGCTCAGGAGCGTGATCCGAAGATCGCGCTTCCGATCCGCACGTGGGTCGCGCCGAGCTGGATGGCGGCCGGGTAATCCACGCTCATGCCCATGGAGAGAAGGCTCAAGCCGTTGCGCCTGGCGAAGGCATGGAGGAGAGCGAAATGGGGAGACGGCGGATCCGATTCCGGCGGGATGCACATGAGGCCTTCGACCTTCAGCCGGTAGCGCTCGCGGCAGGCGGCGACGAATGCGTCGACGTCGTCCGGCATCACGCCGCCCTTCTGCGGCTCCTCGCCGGTATTCACCTGGACGAGAAGGCGCGGTGCCTCTCCGGTCTTGGCGATCGCCTTCGCGAGCGCCTCGGCGAGGGAGGGCCGGTCGAGGGTGTGGATGACGTCGAACAAGGCCACCGCGTCCTTGGCCTTGTTGGATTGCAACGGGCCGATCAGATGGAGTTCCACGTCCGGATAGCGCTCCTTCAGGGCGGGCCACTTGCCCTTGGCCTCCTGGACGTAGTTCTCGCCGAACGCCCGTTGGCCGGCCGCCAGGACCGGTTCGACCGCCTCCGCCGGGAACGTCTTGGATACCGCTACGAGGGTCACGCTCGCCGGGTCCCGGCCGCTATCCGCAGCCGCGCGGGCGATTCCGGCCCGGACCTGCTTCCAGCGTTCGACGGCAGCGGCTGTGTCCATGATGCGCCTCGGCGGTCTCTCCCGGCGAAATTCTGACGCGCGGCGAGACCGTTGACCGCGCGAGCGTCGTGTGTCCTAGTCCGCGCGGCTGCGGCGGCGCAAGCCGCCCTTGACTTCCCCTGGCTTGGCATCCCCTTGGGCGGCGAAAGCCGCCCTTGGCATCCCTTGAAACGACGGACTACCGATCCCCGATGAGGCCTGAGCGCTACAACGCCAAGGAAGCCGAGCCCAAATGGCAGAAGGTCTGGAAGGAGCGCGACCTCTTCCGGGCCGACAATACCGATCCGCGCCCGACCTACTACGTCCTCGAGATGTTCCCCTATCCGTCGGGGCGCATCCATATGGGGCATGTCCGCAACTACGCCATGGGGGACGTGGTGGCGCGCTACAAGCGCGCGAGGGGGTTCAACGTCCTCCACCCGATGGGCTGGGACGCGTTCGGCATGCCGGCCGAGAACGCCGCGATGAAGAACAGGGTCCACCCGAAGGAATGGACCTACGCCAACATCGCCACCATGCGCAGCCAGCTCCAGTCCATGGGACTCGCCATCGACTGGAGTCGGGAGATCGCCACCTGCGATCCGTCCTATTACAAGCACCAGCAGCGCATGTTCCTCGACTTCATGGAAGCCGGGCTCGTCGACCGCAAGACCGCGAAGGTGAACTGGGACCCGGAGGACCAGACCGTGCTCGCCAACGAGCAGGTGATCGACGGGCGCGGCTGGCGCTCGGGGGCGCTCGTGGAGCAGCGCGAGCTCACGCAATGGTTCTTCAAGATCACGCATTACGCGCAGGACCTCGTCGACCGGCTCGACACGCTCGACCGTTGGCCCGACAAGGTTCGCCTCATGCAGCGCAACTGGATCGGCCGCTCGGAAGGCCTGCTGGTCCGGTTCGCGCTCGATCCGGCGACGGTGCCGAACGGCGAAGCGGAGCTCGAAATCTACACGACGCGGCCGGACACGCTCTTCGGCGCGAAGTTCATGGCGGTCGCCCCCGACCACCCTCTCGCGAAGGCCGCCGCGGCCCGGGACCCGAAGGTCGCCGCCTTCATCGAAGAGGCGAAACGCACCGGCACGGCCGAAGAAGCGATCGAGAAGGCCGAGAAACTGGGCATCGACACCGGCATCCGGGCGTTGCATCCCTTCGACCCGTCCTGGCGCCTGCCGGTCTATGTGGCGAACTTCATCCTTTTGGAGTACGGCACCGGCGCCATCTTCGGCTGCCCGGCTCACGACCAGCGCGACCTCGACTTCGTCAACCGGTACGGCCTCGGCAACACGCCCGTCGTCTGCCCGCCGGGCGTCGATCCGGCCTCCTTCGTCGTCACGGACGTCGCCTATGACGGCGAAGGCCGGATGATCAACTCGCGCTTCCTCGACGGCATGACCGTTGCCGAGGCCAAGGAGCAGGTCGCCCGGCGCCTCGAAAAGGAGAGCCGCGGGAACAGGCCGGCCGCCGAGCGCAAGGTGAATTTCCGCCTGCGCGACTGGGGCATCTCGCGCCAGCGCTATTGGGGCTGCCCGATCCCGGCGATCCATTGCGAGGCCTGCGGCACCCTGCCGGTGCCCAAGGACCAGCTCCCGGTGACGCTGCCCGAGGATGTCGCCTTCGACGTGCCCGGCAACCCGCTCGACCGGCATCCGACCTGGAAGCACGTCGAATGCCCGCGCTGCGGCCGGGCGGCGCGGCGCGAGACCGACACCATGGACACCTTCGTGGATTCGTCCTGGTACTTCGCGCGCTTCACCGACCCGACCCTGGCGGACCGCCCGACGGACCCGTCGGTCGTGAACCGCTGGCTCCCGGTCGACCAGTACATCGGCGGCGTCGAGCACGCGATCCTGCACCTGCTCTATTCGCGCTTCTTCACCCGGGCCATGAACGCGACCGGGCATTCCGGCGTGCCGAACGGCGAGCCCTTCGCGGGGCTCTTCACGCAGGGCATGGTGGTGCACGAGACCTACCGGGCCGCGGACGGCTCGTGGGTGCAGCCGAGCGACGTGCGGATCGAAACGGAAGGCGGCCGGCGCCGGGCCGTCCAGGTGCGCACCGGCGAGCCGGTCGTCATCGGCTCGATCGAGAAGATGTCGAAGTCGAAGCTCAACACGGTCGACCCGGACGACATCATCGCCTCCTACGGCGCCGACACGGCGCGCTGGTTCATGCTGTCCGACTCGCCGCCGGAGCGGGACGTCATCTGGACCGAGGAGGGCGTTCAGGGCGCCGGGCGGTTCGTGCAGCGCGTGTGGCGGCTGGTCTGCGAACTCGCCGAGCGGAGCGCGTCGGCGAACGGTCTCGAGGCTGCGGGTCCGATGGGGACGGTCGTCCGCAAGGCCGCCCACAAGGCGCTGGCGGCGGTCGAGGAGGACATCGAGCGCCTGCGCTTCAACCGCTGCGTCGCGCATATTTACGAACTCGCGAATGCGCTGCAGGACCGGCTTGCCGAGGCCCGGAGCGCGGACGAGCCGGGCCTGGCGGCAGCCTTCGCGGAGGCGGGCCGCATCCTGGTCCAGATCCTGGCGCCCATGATGCCGCACCTCGCGGAGGAATGCTGGCAGGCGCTCGGCGCCGAGGGGCTCGTCGCGGCCGCCGCATGGCCGGATGTCGACCGCGCTCTCCTCGTCGAGGACGCGATCACCCTGCCGGTCCAGGTCAACGGCAAGAAGCGCGCGGACGTCACGGTCGCCAGAGATGCCGATCAGGCGTCGATCGAGGCCGCCGTGCTCTCGCTCGAAGCCGTTCAACGCGCTATGGAGGGAAAGCCGGTTCGCAAGGTCATCGTCGTGCCGCAGAGGATCGTGAATGTCGTTGCCTAAAGCCTTCCGCATCGGTGCGGCGCTCCTGCTGGCGCTCGGCCTCGCCGCCTGCTTTCGGCCGCTCTACGGGCCGACGGCCTCGGGCGAGCGGCTCGACAGCGTGCTGGCCTCGATCGAAGTCGCGGAGATCGAGGCGTCATCGCCGGCGACGGAACGATTCAGCCATTACCTGCGCAGCGAACTCGTTTACGACCTCAACGGCGCGGGCCAGGCGGCGGCGAAGCGCTACAAGCTCGCCCTGGCCTTCGGCCAGCGCCTCGAATCGCCCATCGTGGACACGGCGACGGGCCGCGCCCAGGCGGCCATCCTTACCGGCGACGTGACCTATACGCTCACGACCCTCGACGGCTCGAAGGTGCTGACCGCCGGCAAGGCCACGGCGTCGGCGTCCTACGACCGCAGCCCCCAGCGCTTCGCGTCGGTCCGCGCGGCCCGCGATGCGGATATCCGCCTCGCCAAGGTCCTGTCCGAGCAGATCCGGACGCGCCTGTCGGCGGCGCTGTCGAACGGCGCCGTCTGAGCCCGCATGGTCGCCGTCAAGGCGGGCGACGTCGCCGGCCTCCTGCGCAGGCCCGATCCGCGCTTCGCGATCTTCCTCGTCTACGGTCCCGACGCGGGCCTCGTCGGGGAGCGGGCCAAGGCCCTGGCCGAGGCGCGGGTGGACGATCCGTCCGATCCCTTCCAGCTCATCCGCCTCGACGGCGACGCGGTCGCGGGCGATCCTGCCCGCCTCGTGGACGAGGCCGGCACGATCGGGCTCTTCGGCAGCCGCCGCGCCATCTGGGTCAAAGCGACGCCGCGCAATCTCGCGGGCGCGGTCGAGCTGCTCCTCCGCACGCCGATCGAGGACACCACCGTGGTCATCGAAGGGGGCGACCTGCAGAAGAGTGCGCCTCTGCGGGTCCTCTGCGAAAGGGCGCCCGGCGTGCTCGCCCTGCCCTGCTACAGCGATTCCGCCAAGGACCTCGGCGAGATCGCGGATACGATCCTGAGGGAAGCCGGGCTCACCGTGGGCCGCGAGGCCAAGGCGGCTCTCCTCGGCAGCCTCGGCGGAGACCGCCTCGCGACGCGTCAGGAACTCGCGAAGCTCGTCCTCTATGCCCATGGCCGGCGCGAGATCACGCTCGACGACATCGATGCCGTCCTCAGCGACGTCTCGAGCCTCGCCCTCGACGCCGTCGTGGACGCCGCCTTCGCGGGGGACCTGGCCGGTCTCGACGGAGGCTTCAGGCGTTTGGAGGCAGAGGGCGTCGCGGCCTCGACGATCCTCGGCTCGGCCCTCCGGCACGCTCTGATGTTGCTGTCGGCCCGGCTCGACGTCGAAGCCGGTCAGTCAGCGGCCGCCGCCGCGAATTCCTGGCGGGGGCTTCATTTCCGGCGTAAGCCATTGATAGAAAAGCATCTTCAGCGTTGGAGCAGCAATGCTCTGAGGCGGATCGTCGGAGAGCTCCAGAAAAGCCTCCTCGATACCCGCCGGCTGCCCGGTCTCGACGGTGCGCTGGCCGCCACAATCCTGCTCGACCTGGCCCGCACGGCCGCAAGCCGCTCGATGCGCTAGAGCATCGGACCCAAAAGTGGACCCCACTTTTGGGATCCATCCGATGCTCTTTCTTTGAAGCAGACGCATCGTTCGGTCGGACAACCGGGTCTCACTTTGTCCGCACGATGCGCGACCCTCGAGAAGCGGTCCCGTTCGCCCGGAAGCCGCTATCCGCTCGTCGCATTGAGCCGGCGGCAGAGCCCGTCGAGCTGCTCCAGGGTCTTGTATCGAATGCGCAATTCGCCGCCCTTGCTCTTGTGGTTGATCGCCACGCCGAGGCCCAGGACGTCGTGCAGCGCCTTTTCGAGCGCCCGCGTGTCCGGATCCTTCTCCGGGCGCGCCTTGGGTAGAGGGGCGGCGCCGGCCTCACCTCCATTCTTGAGGTCGTTCGCCATCGCCTCGATCTGCCGTACCGTCAGACCCTGTTCGACGACCCGCCTCGCCACCGGCAAGGGATCCTCGAGGGCGAGCAGCGCTCGGGCGTGACCGGCCGTGATCTGTTTCGCGCGCAGCATCTCCTTCACGGGTTCCGGGAGGTCGAGGAGGCGGGTGACGTTCGTGACGTAGGGACGGCTCTTGCCCAGAATCTGCGAGAGCTCGTCATGGGTGTATTTGAACTCTCCCAGGAGCTGGACGTACCCTTCGGCCTCCTCGATCGGATTGAGGTCGGCCCGCTGGACGTTCTCGATGATGGCGAATTCGGCCGAGGTCCGGTCGTCGACATCGACCACCACCACAGGGATCTCATGGAGCCCGGCCTTCTGGGCGGCCCGCCAGCGGCGCTCGCCGGCGACGATCTCGAAGGCGTCCGGCATGTTCGGGATCGGCCGGGCGACGACCGGCTGGATGAGGCCGCGCTGCTTGATCGATAACGCCAGCTCGGACAGCTCGCCGTCGGCGAATGACTTGCGCGGATTGCGCGGATTGGGACGCAGGAACTCGACCGGGACCTTGCGCTGGCCTCGGCCCCGCTCCACCACCGCCATCTCGTCGCCCACTTCGCCGATGAGCGCCGCCAATCCGCGGCCGAGGCGCGACCGTCCGGTTTCGTCAGCCATTCCCGTCCCCTGCTGTCTCACGCTGCTCTGAGCGCGCGTTCTCGTTGAATGATTTCGGAGGCGAGCCGAAGATAGGCCTGCGATCCGGCGCATTTCAGGTCGTAGAGCAGAACCGGCTTACCGTGGGAAGGGGCCTCCGAGACGCGGACGTTCCGCGGGATCATGGTCTCGTAGACCTTGCTGCCCATGAATTCGCGCACATCGGCGACGACCTGGCCGGAGAGGTTGTTTCGGGGGTCGAACATCGTCAGCACGATCCCGTGAATCGACAAACGGGAGTTCAGGGCCGACCGCACCTGTTCCACGGTCTTGAGCAGCTGGCTCAAGCCTTCGAGCGCGAAGAATTCGCATTGCAGCGGCACCAACACGGCATCGGACGCGGCGAGGGCGTTGATGGTGAGCAGATTCAGCGAGGGCGGACAATCGATCAGGATATAGGTGAAAGGATCCTCATCGGCTCGTGCCATAAGCGCTTCGATGGCGGTCCGGAGACGGTGCGCGCGGTTGCGCTCGTGGGCGATCTCCAGTTCGACTCCGAGAAGGTCGAGAGTGGAGGGCGCCACGAAGAGACGGGGTACGTTGGTCTCCGTCACGGCGCTCACCAGCGACGCCTCGCCCGTGAGCACGTGATAGGTCGAGACCGGACGGCTCTTGCGGTCGATGCCGAGGCCCGTAGAGGCATTGCCCTGCGGATCGAGATCGAGGATCAGAACCTTCTCGCCGATAGCCGCAAGCGCCGTGCCCAGATTGATGGCCGTCGTCGTCTTGCCGACGCCGCCCTTCTGGTTGGCGAGAGCCAATGTGCGCGGCTTTGCCGGCCGTGAGACAAAGAAGGGGGACCCGGTCAGGTCAGTCATCGTCGGCCCTCGCCTGGTGAGTGATTCGGATGATCCGGGCTTCGGAATCGGTCCGGCTCGGCAGGATCTCCGTGGCGAATGTCACTGATTTGCGGGATTCGGTCAATTCGGCGAGGGCTTCGCGACCCTTGGGAAACAGGCCGATCGTGCCGGTTTTCAACAGCGGTTCCGTCCAGGCGATGAGCTGCGCAAGGGGCGCGAGGGCACGGGCGGACACGACGTCCGTTTTGCCGACGAAAGCTGGGATCGACCGTCTCGAGGCGTACCGCATAAATCGTGACGGAGACCCCGGCCAGGCGGGCGACCTCCCGCAGGAAGGCGCATTTGCGCCCATTGCTTTCCACCAGATGGACGGAGAGACCACGCTCGAGACCGGCTATGGCGAGGACGAGACCAGGGAAGCCGGCGCCGGAACCGAGATCCAGCCAGGTCCTCGCCTTCGGGGCCAGGTCGAGCAATTGCAAGGAATCCGCGACGTGGCGGGTCCAGACCTCGGCGAGCGTGGCCGACCCAACGAGATTCTTGACCCTTTGCCACCGCACCAGCTCGGCGACGAGGACCTCCAGACGGGCGAATGTTTCACGTGAAACATCGAACCCGGCGAGGGCCTGTGCGGCGCCAGGATCAGTCTCGCTCATGAGACGGGGGGCCCGACGGCGAGAGCGACCTCCTCGAATAGGCCGCCAAAAGCGTGATTGCGGCCGGTGTCATGCCCTCGATCCGGGCCGCTTGACCCAGGGTCCGCGGCCGGACCAGATCGAGCTTGGCCCTGATCTCGTTGGACAACCCGGGAAGCGCCATGAAGTCGAGCTTCTCGTGGAGAATGACGCTTTCGTCGCGCCTGTATGCGGCGATGTCGTTCGCCTGCCGATCGAGATAGACCGCATAGGTGGCATCCGTCACGATGCGCTCTGCCATCCGGGGAGGGAAGGAGGCGAGTTCCGGCCAGATGGCGGCAAGCCTCGGCCAACCGATCTCCGGATAGGAGAGGAGCTGATAGGCGCTGCGCCGGATGCCGTCCTGGTTCAGCGACAGGCCGCGCCGCTCCGCTTCGCGGGGCGTCAAAGTCAAGGCATGCAGTCGTGCCCGCATCTCGGCGAGACGGCCCTGAACGGAGCCGAAATGACGGGCGCGATCGGGCCCGACGCAGCCGAGCCCCAGACCCTTGCCGGTCAGGCGCTCGTCGGCGTTGTCGACGCGCAGGCTGAGCCGGTACTCGGAGCGCGACGTAAACATGCGGTACGGCTCGCTGACGCCGCGGGTCACGAGGTCGTCGATGAGGACGCCGAGATACGGATTCGGCCCGGTCGAACACGGCGCCGTCCTGCCCGCCGGCCCGGCGGGCGGCGTTGAGGCCGGCGACGAGTCCCTGGGCTGCAGCTTCCTCGTAACCGGTCGTGCCGTTGATCTGGCCGGCGAGGAAGAGCCCGGGCGAGGACCTTGGTCTCGAGGGTGGGCGAGAAGCGAGCGCGGATCGACGTAATCGTACTCGATCGCGTAGCCGGGCCGAAGCATGACGGCCCTTTCGAGGCCGGGAATGTGGGAGAGGAGCGCGCGCTGCACGTCCTCCGGCAGTGAGGTCGAGATTCCGTTCGGATAGACCGTGGGATCGTCGAGTCCTTCCGGCTCGAGGAAGATCTGATGGCCGTCCCGGTCCGCAAAGCGGACGACCTTGTCCTCGATGGAGGGACAATAGCGCGGGCCTCGGCTGCGGATGTCGCCCGAGTACATGGGCGCCCGGTGGAGGTTCGCCCGGATCAGATCATGCCCCGCCGGGAGAGTGCGGGTGATGCCGCATTCGATCTGCGGCGTGACGATCGACGTCGTCAGGTCCGAGAAGGGAACCGGGTCCGCATCCGCCGGCTGCTTGTCGACCCCGGCCCAATCGACCGTTCGGCCGTCGAGTCGGGGAGGGGTCCCGGTCTTCAAGCCGCCCGAGCGGAAAGCCGAGCCGCTCGAGCGTTCGCGACAGCCCGAGCGCCGGCCCCTCGCCGACCCGGCCCGCGGGGATCTTGCGTCTCGCCGATATGGATGAGGCCGCGCAGGAATGTGCCGGTCGTGAACACTACGGCCCCGGCCTTGAGAGTCCCGCCGTCCGCTAGGACGAGACCCGAGACCCGCCCCTCCTCGACGCAGGATGTCGTCGGCCTCGCCCTCGACCACGCGTCAAGTTCGCGGTCCCGGCAAGCTCGACCTGGATGGCTCGCGCGGTAGAGCTTGCGGTCGGCCTGGGCTCGCGGGCCCCGGACGGCCGGACCCTTGCGCCGGTTCAGCAGGCGGAATTGAATGCCGGCCCGATCGGCGGCGCGGCCCATGATCCCGTCGAGGGCATCGATCTCGCGGACGAGATGGCCTTTGCCGAGACCGCCGATGGCAGGGTTGCAAGACATGGCCCCGATCGTGTCGATGCGATGGGTGACCAGCGCCGTGCGGGCACCGACCCGGGCCGAAGCCGTGGCGGCCTCGGTCCCGGCATGCCCTCCGCCGACGACGATGACGTCAAATCCGTCCATGACGATCTCCGGCGAGGGGTGTACGGGCTCTCCACCCGCCAGTCAAAGGCCTCGATGTTTCACGTGAAACATCGCGATCAACAAACCGTAAGCCATGATCACACAGGGTTTCGCACAAACCTATCCACAGGCTCGAGCGGCCTATTTGCCGATGCAGAAGGCTGCGAAACAGCCGATCGAGCACGTCTTCGACATCGACGCGGCCCGTGATCTCGCCCACGGCCCGGGTGCCGAGGCGCAACTCTTCCGCTGCCAGCTCGAGCGGCCCTCCGGCACTGACGAGGGACAGGGCGCGGCCGAGAGCCTCCTCGGCGCCGCCGAAGAGCGCTCCGGTGCCGCTCGCGGGTGAGCACGGCGTCGCCCGCACCGAATTCCAGCCTTTGCGGCCTCGGCCATCAGCTCGAGGAGCCCCTTCATTCCGGCTCCGGTCCGAGCCGAGACGACGGCGTCGCATGCCCCCGGCAGGCGATCCGAGGTCCGCCTTCGTTCCGATCTTCATGACCTTGCGGCCCTCCGGCGCCGGTCCGGCCGCGCCGTCCGGCGGCACAAGCCACAGCACGAGGTCGGCGGCCGCCGCGCGCGCGCGGGCGCGGGCCACGCCCTCCTGCTCGACCGGATCCGGGCTGTCGCGGAGCCCCGCCGTATCGACGACGATCACCGGCAGGCCGTCGAGATCGCAGCGGACCTCGATCACGTCCCGGGTCGTGCCCGCCACCGGCGACACGATCGCCACGTCGCGGCGGGCGAGGGCGTTGAGCAGGGTCGACTTGCCGGCGTTCGGCGGCCCGGCGAGGACGACCACGAAGCCTTCGCGGAGGCGCTCGCCGCCCTCCTGCGCAAGTGCCCGCCGCATGGCGTCCCGCACGCTCCGAGCCGAGCCGGATCACGTCGGCCTCCAGTTCCGCCGGGACATCGCCTTCGTCCGCAAAGTCGAGGGCGGCCTCCGCGAGGGCCAGCGCCTGGAGCAGAGTTTCGCGCCAGCCCTCCGCGAGGGTTCCAAGCGAGCCTTCGAGCTGCCGCAGGGCCTGCCGCCGCTGCGCCTCGGTCTCGGCATCGACGAGATCGGCCAACCCCTCGGCCCGGCTCAGATCCATCCGCCCGTTGAGAAAGGCCCGGCGCGTGAATTCCCCGGCCTCCGCCGGGCGGCATCCCTCGATCGCCGGCCAGTGCGCGTAGAACGGCGGCGCGGACGGCGAGCCCGCCATGGATATGCAGCTCGGCCTGGTCTTCGCCGGTGAAACTGTTCGGGCCCGGCATCCATGCGACAAGGGCCTCATCCAGCATGTCGCCCGTCTCCGGGTCTCGGAGGCGGCGGAGGGACAGGCGCCGCGGCGCCGGCACGCCGCCGGCGATCCGTTCGAGGATTCGCGCACTCGCGGCGCCGCTGATCCGCACGACGCTTACGGCAGCCCGGCCGAACCCCGAAGCGGCGGCGAAGATCGTGTCGTTGGAGCCGGATCGCATGAGATGAGGATGACGGGTGTCGAATGGCCAATCGGTCGCGCCGAACCTGCCGACCCTTTAAGGCTTGTGAGGGAAGGGGGAAAGCCGCTCCCGCGAGGGTGCGGACACCATGGTCGGCAAAGAGGCGATCCCGCTTTCGCCACCAGCACCGGAATCATCCGGTCCATGGCTGGGAATAGGTGAAAACATCATGAACCGCCTGCGTGAAGCGAGTTCGCCCTATCTGCTGCAGCACCGCGACAACCCGGTCGACTGGTGGGAATGGGGCCAGGAGGCCTTCGCCGAAGCCGGACGGACGAACCGGCCCGTTCTGCTCTCGATCGGCTACGCCGCCTGCCATTGGTGCCACGTGATGGCACACGAGAGTTTCGAGGACCCGGCCGTCGCCGCCGTGATGAACGCGCTCTTCGTGAACATCAAGGTCGACCGCGAGGAGCGGCCCGACGTCGATCACGTCTACATGAGCGCCCTCCATGTCCTGGGTGAACAGGGCGGATGGCCCCTCACCATGTTTCTCACGCCGGCCGGCGAGCCGTTCTGGGGCGGCACCTATTTCCCGAAGGAGCCGAAATACGGCCG
This sequence comes from uncultured Alphaproteobacteria bacterium, assembly GCA_963723525.1. Classification (GTDB taxonomy): domain Bacteria; phylum Pseudomonadota; class Alphaproteobacteria; order Rhizobiales; family Beijerinckiaceae; genus Microvirga. Next base: position 278,920 of record CAVRRI010000014.1, on the reverse strand, counting down.
GCCCGGCTTCGTCCAGGTTCTGCGGGACGTGTCCCGCATCTTCCACGCCGAGCCCGAGCGGATCGCGCACAACCACTCCCTGATCACCCGCAGCCTCGCCGGAGCTGCCGCGAGGAGCGATGGCGGATCCTTGAGTCTGGCCGACCTCGACCGGATCGGCGCGCGCCTCACCGACCTCTTCGACCCGCGGCACGGCGGCCTGAAGGGCGCACCCAAGTTCCCGAACCCGCCGATCCTCGAATTCCTCTTCCGCTATGCGCGCCGGAACGGCGATGCCACCGCGCTCGCGCAAGTCCACCTGTCGCTCGAGCGCATGGCGCTTGGCGGCATCCATGACCATCTCGCCGGCGGTTTCGCCCGCTATTCGACCGACGAGCGCTGGCTCGTGCCGCATTTCGAGAAAATGCTCTACGACAACGCGCAGCTGCTGGAGCTCTATGCGGTCGCGGCGGCGGAGACCGGGCGGGGGCTGTTCCGCTCCGCCGCGGAAGGGATCGTCGCGTGGCTCGAGCGCGAGATGGTCCTGCCGGAGGGCGGCTTTGCGTCGAGCCTCGACGCCGATTCCGAAGGGGAGGAAGGTCGGTTCTACGTCTGGACCCTCGCCGAGATCCGCGAGGCGCTGGGCGAGGAGGCCGACTTCTTCGCGCGCGTCTACGACGTCGCCGAAGAGGGGAACTGGGAGGGCGTCAGCATCCTCAACCGCCTCGACTTCGGCGAGGCGCCTCCGACCGTGGAGGCGCGGCTCGAGCCCCTGCGCCGAAAGCTCCTGGCGCGCCGCGAGAGCCGGGCCCGTCCCGGCCTCGACGACAAGGTGCTGGCGGATTGGAACGGCCTCATGATTGCGGCGCTCGTGCGGGCGGGGCTCCTTCTCGGAAGGCTCCGACTGGATCGCCCTTGCCCGCCGGGCCTACGCGTTCGTCGCCCGAGCGATGACGCGCGACGGGCGCCTCGGCCATTCCTGGCGGGCCGGCCGGCTCGTCGTACCGGGCTTCGCCCTCGACCACGCGGCGATGATGCGGGCCGCGCTCGCGCTCCACGAGGCCACCGGGGACGGGGCTTTCCTGGACGACGCGCAACGCCGGCGGGACGTGCTGCTGCGCGATCTACCTCGTCATGGAAACCGGGCTCGTCGCCATCACGGCGAAGGACGCCGACCGGCTCGTCGTGCGACCGCAGCCCTCTAACGACGACGCCGTGCCGAACGCCAACGGCGTGTTCGCCGACGCGCTGGTGCGCCTCGCCGCGATCACCGGCGACGGCGAGGACCGGCAGATCGCCGAGGATGCGCTCGCGACCCTCGTCGGCGTGGCCCGCTCCGCACCCGTCGGCCATTGCTCGATCCTCAACGCCCTCGACCTCCACCTCAGAGGCTTGAGCATCGTCGTGACCGGAGACGAGACGGGCGAGCTGCGCGACGCCGCCCTGCGGCTCCCCTATCTCGAGCGGAGCGTCTGCGCGCCGTCCGATGCCGGGGCGCTGGGCGAAGGCCACCCCGCCAGGCCACAGGCGCTCGCCGGCCGCGGACCTCGGGCCCTGGTCTGCGCCGGGATGCGCTGCTCGCTCCCGGTGACGACCGCGGAGGAACTGTCCGGGCAGGCGCGGGCCATGCTGGCGGGGTAGGGGACCTGGGCCTTCGGCCTCAGGTGTTCATCGAATCGAAGAAGTCCGCGTTCGTCTTCGTCTGGCGGAGCTTGTCGAGGAGGAACTCGATGGCGTCCACGGTCCCCATCGGATTGAGGATGCGGCGGAGCACGTACATCTTCTTGAGCACGTCGCCCGGGACCAGGAGCTCTTCCTTGCGGGTGCCGGAGCGGGTGATGTCGATCGCCGGGAAGGTCCGTTTGTCGGCGACCTTGCGGTCGAGGATGATTTCCGAGTTGCCGGTACCCTTGAACTCCTCGAAGATCACCTCGTCCATGCGCGAGCCCGTATCGATGAGCGCGGTCGCGATGATGGTCAGCGAACCCCCTTCCTCGATGTTGCGGGCTGCGCCGAAGAAGCGCTTCGGGCGCTGCAGCGCATTGGCGTCGACGCCGCCCGTGAGCACCTTGCCGGAGGACGGAACGACCGTGTTGTAGGCCCGGCCGAGGCGGGTGATCGAGTCGAGGAGGATGACCACGTCGCGGCCGTGCTCCACGAGGCGCTTCGCCTTCTCGATCACCATCTCGGCGACCTGCACGTGGCGGCTCGCCGGCTCGTCGAAGGTGGAGGACACGACTTCGCCCTTCACCGAGCGCTGCATGTCGGTGACTTCCTCCGGACGCTCGTCGATCAAAAGGACGATGAGATAGCACTCGGGATGGTTCGCCGTGATCGACTGGGCGATGTTCTGGAGGAGGACCGTCTTGCCGGTGCGCGGCGGCGCCACGATGAGCGCGCGCTGGCCCTTGCCCACCGGCGACACGATGTCGATGACGCGGGCCGAGTAGTCCTTCTTGGTCAGGTTCTCGTCTTCGAGCTTGAGGCGTTCGTCCGGATAGAGCGGCGTCAGGTTGTCGAAATGGACCTTGTGGCGGATCTTCTCCGGATCCTCGAAATTGATGGTGTTGACCTTGAGCAGGGCGAAGTAGCGCTCGCCTTCCTTGGGGCCCCGGATCGGACCGTCGACCGAGTCGCCCGTACGCAGCCCGAAGCGGCGGATCTGGGAGGGAGAGACGTAAATGTCGTCCGGACCCGGCAGATAGTTCGAATCGGCCGAACGGAGGAAGCCGAAACCGTCCTGCAGCACCTCGACGACGCCGGCGCCGATGATCTCGGTGTCGCGGGCGGCGAGCTGCTTGAGGATGGCGAACATGAGCTCCTGCTTGCGCATCGTGCTCGCGTTCTCGACCTCGAGGTCTTCCGCGAAGGTGATGAGCTCGGTCGGAGTCTTGGATTTCAGATCTTGAAGCTTGATTTCCCTCATCGGGGAACACTCTCGGATGGGAAAGGCGCGGACAGGGGGCTGGGCGCCGTAGACTTCTGGGATACGTTCGACAGGGCGGCCCTGTTCACGCGTGTGGTTCGGAAAGCCCAAGAGGCCCGACGCGGAGCGACCTGTCTGAAGGAAGAGGCCCCTCTCTAGCCGGATTTCGGGCGCGGTGCAAGGTGCTCCGAGAGGCGTCCGAGAGGCGATCGCCGCGGAAGGGGCCGACCTCGAGGAGCCTTCGTCATCGGGCGACGCGGTCAGAACGGCTTCACGATCACCAGGATCACGATGCCGATCATGAGCACCGTCGGCACTTCGTTGATGATCCGGTAGAACCGGGCGGGCCTGGTATTCCGGTCGGCGGCGAAATCCTTGACGGAGCGGCTCAGGAAGCCATGCGCGGCGGAGAGCGCCAGCACCAGGGCGAGCTTGGCGTGGAGCCAGCCCGACGCGATCCAGCCGCCCTGCCAGACGAGGATGAGACCGAGCACCCAGGCGGCGCTCATGGCCGGATTGATGATCGCCTTGAGCAGCCGCCTCTCCATGACCTTGAAGGTCTCCGATTGCGGCGAGCCTTTCGGGGCGTCGCAATGGTAGACGAAGAGGCGCGGCAGATAGAGCATCCCGGCCATCCACGCGATGACGGCGATGACGTGAAAGGCCTTCAGCCACTCGTACATGCCTCAGGCCTCTGCCCGGCGGACGCGGGCGACGAGACGCTCCACGTGCGCGATCGGCGTCTCCGGCACGACGCCGTGGCCGAGGTTGAAGATGTGCGGCCGGCCGTGCGCCGCCCTCAGGATGTGGTCGATGCCCTGATCCAGGGCCTCGCCGCCCGCGACGAGCGCGAGAGGATCGAGGTTGCCCTGCGTCGCCATGGCGGCGGGGAGCGCCGGCAGCACGACGGCCGGATCGAGCTGCCAATCGAGCGCGAGCGCGTCCCCGATCCCCGCCGCGGCGAGCCGGTTCAGATGCGCTCCGCCGCCCCGAACGAAGACGATGGTGCGGGCCCGGGGCCGCGCCGCCTTGACGCCCGCCGAGAATGCGGCGGATCGGGTCAAGCGAGAGCCGATCGACGAGGGCCGGGGGCAGAGCCGCGCCGAAGCTCTCGAAGATCTGCACGGCTTCCGCGCCGGCATCGATCTGGGCGACCAGGTAGGACGTCGAGGCGGCGATCAGCCGGTCGATGAGAGCCGCCATGAAAGCCGGATCCGCATAGGCGAGCACGCGGGCGGGCGCCTGATCGGGCGTCCCCTTTCCGGCGATCATGTAGCTCGCCACCGTCCAGGGCGCGCCGCAGAATCCCAGCAGCGTCACGTTGCCGGGGAGTGCGGCCTTCAGCCGGTCGAGCGTCTCGAACACGGGAGCGAGCCGATGGAGCGGCAGCTCTTCGGCAAGCCGGCCGAGAGCATCGAGGTTCGCGACCGGTTCGAGGCGAGGGCCCTGGTGCTCGACGACGCTCACCGCCTGCCCCAGGGCGTGCGGCACCACCAGGATGTCGGAGAACAGGATCGCCCCGTCGAGCCCGTAACGGCGGATCGGCTGCAGCGTCACTTCCGCGGCGAGCTCCGGGGTGAAGCAGAGATCCATGAACGAACCGGCTCGAGCGCGGACCTCGCGGTATTCCGGCAGGTGGCGTCCGGCCTGGCGCATCAGCCAGATCGGTGGCGGCCAGAGGGCTTCGCCGGCGAGGACCCGCAAGAGCGGCTTGTCCTTCGGCGTCTCGTTCGTGCGTATCTCGGTGCCCTCGCTCACGAAGCCCCTCTTAAAAGAAGAATTCTTGAATTTAGATTCTGTTGTTTCTCTTGGGCCGTGAATCCGGACGCCGCAACCCCGTCCACAGGAGGTCAACAGGCCGGCGGCGTTAACCGGGCCTTAAGGAATGAGGCGGCGCTGCCACATTGGTTAGCGAAATCTTAAAGCTTAACAGACCGTTAATTCCATACGCGGCGACCCGCCTCTTAATCCGTCCGCGGTCATGCCGGATTGTCCCGGGGCTCCGCGGGCAGGATCCCCACCCCGCTGTCCTGTTGACGGCGGAGTCGATGGCGGAGCGCCCTCCCGCCCTGGACCGGGCCGTCGCGCCGAACTATCCACATTGATCGACTCCTTAGTCCCGGAGATCGCCAGGGAGAGCGCCCGTGGGCCGCAGCTACTTCCACCTCCATCTCGTGTCGGACTCGACCGGCGAGACGCTCATCACGGTCGGCCGCGCCGCCGCGGCGCAATACGAAGGAATCTCGGCGATCGAGCACGTCTATCCGCTGGTGCGGTCGACGACCCAGCTGGAGCGCGTCATTTCGGAGATCGAAGCCGCACCCGGCATCGTGCTCTATACGCTCGTCGAGCCCGACCTCGCGGGCCGGCTCGAGGAGGCCTGCCGCGACCTCGGGGCGCCGCATCTGTCCGTCCTCGCGCCCGTGCACGCAATGATGCAGTCCTATCTCGGGGCCGCGTCCACGGCCCGGCCCGGCGCGCAGCACATGCTCAACGCGGAATACTTCAAGCGCATCGACGCCATGAATTTCACGCTGCTGCACGACGACGGGCAGCTGCCGCACGACATCGAGGAGGCCGACGTGGTGCTCGTCGGCGTCAGCCGCACCTCCAAGACGCCGACGGCGATCTATCTCGCCAACCGCGGGTGTGAAGACCGCCAACATTCCCCTCGTGCCCGGCGTCGCCGTGCCGGATGCCCTGGCGGGTGCGCGCAAGCCGCTCATCGTCGGCCTCGTCGCGAGCCCGGACCGCATCGTGCAGATCCGCCAGAATCGACTCCTCAGCCTGAGGGCCGACAACGACACCGACTACGTGGACCGGGAGCGGGTCGCGGAGGAGATCGCCATGTCGCGGCGCCTCTTCTCCCGGAACGGCTGGCCGATCATCGACGTCACGCGGCGCTCCATCGAGGAGACGGCCGCCGCCATTCTCGACTTCTACCGGGACCACCGTCTGAAGTTCATCGCCGAATGAGAAAAGCTGTCTGGATCGCCGAGCGGCCGCTCATTCTCGCCTCGACGAGCGTGACGCGCCTCAACCTCCTCAGCAATGCCGGCGTGCCGGTCGAAACCGAGGCCTCCGGCATCGACGAGCGCGCCGTCGAAACCGCCGCCGAGGCCGACCGTCTCGAACCGTCCGCCCTGGCCGGCCGCCTCGCGGCCGAGAAGGCGCTGGCGGTCAGCCGGCGCCACCCCGGACGCCTGGTGCTCGGCGCCGACCAGGTGCTCGATCTCGACGGCGAGACCCTCCACAAGCCGATGATCCGGGAGACCGCGCGGGAGCACCTGCTGAGGCTCTCGGGCCGCACGCACGCGCTGCGCTCGGCAGTGGCCGTCGCCCTCGGGGGCGCCGTCGTCGAGGGCTTCGTCGAGAGCGCCCATCTCACCCTGCGGGCCCTGACTCCGCAGGCGATCGAGCGCTATCTCGACGTCGCCCCGCCGGCGGTGCTGCAGAATGCCGGCGTCTACCAGGTGGAGTCGATCGGCATCCATCTCTTCGAGACGATCACCGGAGATCATTCGACGATCCTCGGCTTGCCGCTCATTCCGTGTCTCGGGGCGCTGCGTCGCCTCGGCTGTCTGTCGCTGTGAGGAAACGGCCATGCGCAAAGCCTTCGTGGTCGGGCATCCGATCGGGCATTCCCGTTCCCCTCTCATCCACGGCTATTGGCTGAAGCAGTACGGATTGGCCGGATCCTACGAGCGCCTGGACGTCGCGCCGGAGGATTTCGGCCGCTTCGTCGAGGGCCTGGGCGAGAGCGGCTTCCTCGGCGGGAACGTCACCATCCCCCACAAGGAGGCGGCCTTCTCGGGCGTCGAGCGGCGCACCGGGCGCGCGGAGCGCCTCGGCGCCGTGAACACGCTCTGGTTCGAGGACGGCGTCCTCTGGGGCGACAACACGGACGTCGTCGGCTTCGTGGCGCACCTGGACCAGAGCCTCGGCGCGCGGTGGGAGGAGACCGTCGGAACGGCCCTGGTGATCGGAGCGGGCGGCGCCGCGCGGGCCGTCGTCGCGGGCCTTCAGAGCCGGAAAGTCGAGAGGATCCTCATCGTGAACCGGACGCAGGAGAAAGGGCCGGAGCTCGTCCGCGACCTCGTCCGCGCGAAGGAAGGGTCGCTCGAAGCTCTGCCGTGGAGCGACCTCGCGCGCGCCGTCGGCGCTGCGCGGCTCATCGTCAACACCACGTCCCAGGGCATGACCGGCCAGCGGCCGCTCGCCATCGATCTCGCGGCCGCGCCGGACGGCGCGATCGTCGCCGACATCGTCTACGTACCCATGAGAACGCCGCTCCTTGCGGCGGCGGAAGCCCGGGGGTTGCGGATCGTCGACGGCCTCGGCATGCTCCTGCACCAGGCCGTGCCTGGCTTCGCGCGCTGGTTCGGCGTGACCCCTCTGGTCACGCCCGAACTCCACGACATCGTCGCAGCGGATATCGAGGGCCGGCGATGACCTTCGTTCTCGGCCTCACGGGCTCCATCGGGATGGGCAAATCGGCGACGGCAGCCATGTTCAGCCGCTTCGGCGTGCCCGTGCACGACGCCGACGAGGCGGTTCACCGCCTGTACCGCGGATTAGCGGCAAGGCTCATCGAAGAGGCTTTCCCGGGGACGGTGAGCGATGGCGTCGTCGACCGGGCGAAGCTCGCAGCGGCGGTGCTGGGAGACCCGGAGCGCCTCGGGCGGCTCGAGGCGATCATCCACCCCCTCGTCCGCGAGGAAGAGCGGTCCTTCCTCGCCCGGGCGGTCGCGAAAGGCGCCCCCGTCGCCGTCCTCGACATCCCGCTCCTCCTCGAGACCGCGGGCGACAGCCGCTGTGACGCGGTGCTCGTCGTGACGGCACCGCCCCACGTCCAGCGCGCCCGCGTCTTCGCCCGCCCCGGCATGACGGAGCAGAAATTCGACATCCTGCTGGCGAAGCAGATGCCGGATTCCGAAAAACGGGGACAAGCGCACTTCCTTGTGGATACCGGGCGCGGCTTCGCCTCCGCGGAAGCGCAGGTCCGGTCTATTCTCGCCTGCCTCGCGGGACGGCCCGGACGGGTCCTGCGGAGGGCGGGAGAAGCTTGAAGGATGCTGCGCGAAATCGTTCTCGACACCGAGACCACCGGCACCGACCCGGGGTCGGGCGACCGGGTGGTCGAGATCGGGTGCGTCGAACTCCTCAACCACATCCCGACCGGCCGCACCTATCACGTCTACGTCAACCCGCAGCGGAGCATGTCGGCGGGCGCGCTCGCGGTGCACGGGCTTTCGGACGACTTCCTGAAGGACAAGCCGCTCTTCGCGGGGATCGCCGACGCGTTCGCGGACTTCCTGCGCGACGGCCGCCTGGTCATCCACAACGCCGCGTTCGACGTGGGCTTCCTGAACGCCGAGTTCGCCCGCACCGGTCATCCGTCGATCCCGCTCAACCAGGTCGTGGATACCCTGGCACTTGCCCGGCGCAAGCATCCCGGCGCATCGAACAGCCTCGATGCGCTCTGCGCGCGCTACGGGATCGACAATTCCCGCCGCACCCGTCACGGGGCGCTCCTCGACGCTGAAATCCTGGCCGAAGTCTATATCGAGCTCATCGGCGGCAAGCAGGCCGATCTCGGCCTGTCCCTGCACCCGCGCGCGGCGGCTGCCCGGACCCACGCGGCCGCCTCACCGGCGATCCGGCCGCGAACCGCCGCGGCGAGACTGAGCGATGCCGAGCGGAAGGCGCACGAGGCCTTCATTCAGACGCTCGGGCCGAATGCGCTGTGGCGCGAATATCGCGGCGAGAACGACGCGGCCGCCTGAGCCCGTCCGGTCCGCGCGCCGTTTGCGGCAAGGGTCGAACGTGACGCATGAATCCGGCGGGTGCGCCCGTCAGGACAGCGTCTGCTCCGTCTGAGCGCCTGTGGCCTGCACCTCGGCGGCGCGCTGCCTGTAGAGCGCGACGAAGTCGATCGGGTCGATGTAGAGGGGCGGGAAGCCCCCGTTGCGCACCGCATCGGCCACGATCTGGCGCGCGAAGGGAAAGAGCAGCCGCGGGCACTCGATCATGACCACCGGATGCAGCTGGTCCTGAGGGATGTTCTGAACCCGGAAGACACCCGAATAGGTCAGCTCGAAGGCGAAGAGCACATCGCTGCCGACCTTGGCATCGCCCTCGAGGGTCAGGTCCACCTCGAAATCCGCGTCGGCGAGCTGCTTGGCGTTCACATTCACCTGAAGATTGATCTGTGGGCCCTGCTGCTGCGGCTGCAGGGAACGGGGCGCGTTGGGGTTCTCGAAGGAGAAATCCTTCGCGTATTGCGCGAGCGCGTTGAGGGAGGGCGCGCTCTGCGCGCCGTTCGATGCCGTTTCGGCCATGGTTCAAGCTCCCAAGGTCAGGGTCGGTAGCGGAAGCCCGGACGAGCGCTTGGGTCGACAAGCGCGGCTGAGGCGCGGGCCGCGGGGGTTCGCGCTAGCATGCTTGAGCCGGGCGAACAAGGTTCGAGGCTTCATGCTTCGTTGCGCTTCGATCCGCCTCTTGCTTGTGGTCCCGGTGGGTGGATGTTACGAGCCGGGGTGCCCATATGCGGGACATGCCCTGCCGCCGGCCATCCTCAGGAGGCTTGGCCGACCGAAGGCCGCAGCGGACAGCTTCACGACCGGATCGACGATGCAGGACTCCTTCGACATCACGACCCTCATTTTCCTCGGCCTCGCCGTATTCGTGATCTGGCGGCTGCGTTCGGTGCTGGGTCAGAAGACCGGCGCCGAACGGCCGCCCTTCGATCCCTTCTCGCGGCGCGATTCGTCGGCCCGGCCCGGTCAGGGGGCGCCGTCCGACGGCGACAACGTGGTCCGGCTTCCCGGGGCGCCGGGCGCTGAGCGCGCCGCGGCGGCGGCCGCTCCCTCGGCGGACCGCTGGCAGGGCATCGCCGAGCCCGGTACCCGCATCGCGGAAGGGCTCGATGCCATCGCCCGCGCCGAACCCGGCTTCGACGCTTCCGCCCTCCTGGGGGGCGCCAAGGCCGCTTACGAGATGATCGTGATTGCCTTCGCGCATGGCGACCGCCGGACCTTGAAGGATCTTCTCTCGAAGGAGGTCTACGAGGGATTCGACCGGGCGATCGCCGACCGCGAGAAGCGGGGCGAGAAGGTCGAGACCACCTTCGTCTCCATCGACAAGGCCGAGATCGCGGGCGTCGAGGTGCGCGGCTCCCATGCCCAGGTCGTCCTGCGCTTCCAGTCGAAGCTCATCACGGCGACCCGCGACGCCTCCGGGAAGGTGGTCGACGGCAGCCCCGACGCCGTCGTCGACGTCACCGACGTGTGGACTTTCGCGCGGACCCTGGGCAGCCGCGACCCCAACTGGATTCTCGTTGCGACCGAAGCGGGGCAATGAATCGTGCGCGGCTGTTCCGCGTCGCTTGCGCCGGGATGCTGCTCATGACTGCCGCCCCCTCGCTCCGAGCCGATCGAGCGAGTCTCGAGCCGCTCGCCTTTTCGGATCTCGCCGGCTGGGCGGCGGACGATCATGCGGCCGCCTTTCGCGCATTCAGACGCAGCTGCGAACGCAACGTGGCGGAGGTTCCGGCATTGCGGCCCGCTCTCGCCCCGGATGGAAGCCTCGCCCGCGTCTGCCGCGAGGCGCTTGCCCTGCGCGGAGCGACGAACAGCTCGGCCCGGGCCTTTTTCGAGAGTCGTTTCAGCCCTTTCGCCATCAGGCCCTCCGAGGGAGCTGGTTTCCTGACCGGCTATTACGAGCCTGAATTCGAGGGCGCCCGGGACCGGTCGGGGCCCTTTCGGGTGCCGCTCCTGGCAAGGCCCGACGATCTAGCCACGATCCCGTCGGGCGATCGGCTGCCGGGTCTCGATCCGCACTTGCAGGCGGCGCGGCGCACGCCATCCGGCTACGAACCTTATCCCGATCGCGCCGCGATCGAGGACGGCGCGCTGGGCGAACGCGCGAAACCCATCGTCCACCTGCGCGAGCCGGGCGAAGCGTTCATCATTCACGTGCAAGGCTCGGCACGCATCCGCCTTCCCGACGGCGCCACGCTCCGCATCGCCTATGCGGGTCGCAACGGCCATCCCTATACGTCGATTGGCCGCATCCTCGTGGATCGGGGCGAGATTCCCCTCGAGGCGATGAGCCTCGAGCGGCTGATGGCCTGGCTCGCGGCGCACCCGGAAGCGGCCCGGGCGCTGATGCGGCAAAACCGCTCCTACATCTTCTTTCGCGAAGCGAGGGAACTCGCGGCGGAGGATGGGCCGATCGGCGGCGCCGGGCACCCGCTGACGCCAGGGCGCAGCCTCGCGGTGGACCGCACCCTCTGGTCCTACGGCCTGCCCTTCTGGCTCGAGGGCGTGATTCCCGCCGGGGCCGACCGCTCGGAACCCCTCGCCCGGCTCATGATCGCCCAGGACACCGGATCCGCCATCGTCGGGCCGGCGCGCGGCGACTTCTTCATGGGCTCCGGCGCAGAGGCCGGCACCCGGGCGGGTCTCCTGCGCCATCCGGCGCGCTTCGTCGTGCTGCGGCCGAAGCCGTGATGCCGCTCGTGGTGCCTTCCTCGATGACGCGCGCACCATGACGAAGCCGCGCCGCCCGCGGGCACTGAGTTCCGAGGAGCGCCGGCTCTGGGCCCAGGTGGCGCGAGGGGTCACCCCCATGAGGGGCCGTTCCTTTCCGCCGGGGCCGGAGCCGCCCGAACCCGGCGCCGGATCGCCTGCGTCGGCGGCCCCGCCGCCCCTCGCTCCGTCCCCCACCCGGAAGCAGGCCCTGGCGCCTCTGGCGCCGCTGGAGCGCCGCACCCTGCTGGCGCTCCGGCGCGGCAAGCGCGCCGTCGACGCGGTGGTCGATCTCCACGGGATGCGCCAGACGGAGGCGCACGGATCGCTCCTCGCCTTCCTGCGCCGCTCGCAGGCGGCGGGTCACGCCGTCGTCCTCGTGATCACCGGAAAGGGCGGCGCGGGATCGAGCGAAGGGCCCTTCGAGGAACGGGGGGTCCTGCGGCGCATGGTGCCCCACTGGCTGCGGCTTCCCGATCTGAGATCCCTCGTGCTCGGCTTCGACGAGGCCTCTCCCCAACACGGCGGATCCGGGGCACTGTATGTCAGGCTTCGCCGCAGGCGGGGCGCGGGAACCTGACATGACTCCCTTCGGCGAACGGGTGCGGCTGCTGCGCCGCGAGCGCGGCCTTCTCCTGAAGGACATGGCCGCTCATCTCGGCGTGTCGAGCGCCTATCTGTCGGCCCTCGAGCGGGGCGAGCGCGGCAAACCCACCTGGGCGCTGATCCAGGGAGTCATCCACTACTTCAACATCATCTGGGACGAGGCCGACGACCTCGCGCGCCTCGCCGACCTCTCCGACCCGCGGGTCAAGATCGATACGGCCGGCACCAATCCGCGCCTGACCCTTCTGGCCAACCGGCTTGCCCGGGAGGTCGGAAGCCTTTCGGCCGAGGATGTGGAAACGATGCTCGCGGTGCTCGACGGCGCGCTGGAACGGGCGCGCAAGGCGGCAGCGGCCGAGGAGCGGACGAGGGTGCAACTCGCCCCCTCACCGTGAACGCGAGCGGCGCGCTTGACCCTTGCCGTCGCGGGTGCGAAAGCCGGCACCCCTCCTCCCGTCCGGAATCCCGATGCCTCAGCAGCCGATCGACGTGCTCACCCTCGGCAATGCGATCGTCGACGTCCTCGCCCGGACCGACGAAGCCTTCCTGTCGGCGCAGAACCTCCATAAGGGCGCCATGCAGCTCATCGACGAGGAGCGGGCCGAGCGGCTCTTCGAAGCCATGGGTCCCGCAACGGTCGTGTCGGGCGGATCGGGCGCCAACACGGCGGCCGGTGTCGCGTCCTTCGGCGTGAAGGCCGGTTTCATCGGCAAGGTGAAGGCGGACGACACGGGACGCCTGTTCGCCCACGACCTCAGGGCCATGGATGTCCATTACGACGTGGCGCCCGCCACGGACGGCCCGGCGACCGCGCGCAGCTTCATCCTGGTGACGCCGGACGGCGAGCGCACCATGAACACCTATCTCGGCGCCTGCCAGAACCTCACCCCCGACGATGTCGACCCGGAGACGGTGCGCGCGTCCTCCATCGTCTATCTCGAAGGCTATCTCTGGGATCCGCCGCTCGCCAAGGAGGCGTTCCGGAAAGCGGTGAGGATCGCCCATGAAGCCGGCAACCGGGTCGCGCTCACGCTCTCCGACGCCTTCTGCGTCGACCGCTACCGGGACGAGTTCCTCGGGCTCATGCGCGACGGCAGCCTCGACATCCTGTTCGCCAACATTCACGAGCTGCAGAGCCTCTACGGCACGTCCGATCCCGGCACGGCCCTCGCGGCCCTGCGGGACGAAAGGCTGCTCGGCGTCGTGACCCGCTCGGCGGAGGGGGCGCTCGTCGTCTCCCGGGCCGAGACCCGCGCGGTGGCGGCCTTCCCGGTGGAGCGCGTCGTCGACACCACGGGCGCGGGCGACCTGTTCGCCGCCGGATTCCTGGCCGGCCTGACGCAAAACCTCGACCTCACGGATTGCGCCCGCCTGGGCGGCCTCGCCGCGGCGGAAATCATCGGCCACCTGGGAGCGCGCCCGCAGGCGAACCTGCGGGACCTCGCGCGGCAGGAAGGCCTCATCGCACAGGGTGCGCGGTCCCTCTAGCGCATCCGTCGGGTTTTATGTCCCGCCCGCGCGGCCGAACCAGATACTCAGGAGGGCGGCCAGGGCTACCAGCATCAGGAAACCGTTCACCGCGACGGCCGCTCTAAAGCCTCCGCAGCGCCACTTCCTCGATTCGGTGGCTGGCGCCCTTCTTGAGGATAAGGCTCGCCCGCAGGCGCGTCGGCAGGATGTTCTCGCGCAGGTTTAAAAGGTTGATGCGGTTCCACAGTCCTTCGGCGACCGCGATGGCCTCCGGCTCCGAAATCTCGGCATAGCGCCGGAAGTAGGAGAGCGGGTCGCGGAAGGCCGTGTGCCGGAGCCTCAGGAAACGGCTCACGTACCAGCGTTCAAGGTCCGCCTCGTCGGCGTCGATATAGACCGAGAAGTCGAAATAATCGGAGACGAACGGGATCGCGGTGCCTTCCTTCGGCATGCGCGCCGGCTGGAGCACGTTGAGCCCTTCGACGATCAGGATGTCGGGCCGGTCGACGACCGTCTGCTCGCCCGGCACGACGTCGTAGACGAGGTGCGAATAGAGCGGCGCGCGCACCTGGCGCTTGCCCGCCTTGATGTCGGCCAGGAAATGGAGGAGCGCGTTGGTGTCGTAGCTCTCCGGAAAGCCCTTGCGCTCCATGAGCCCGAGGCGCGTCAGCTCGGTATTCGGGAGCAGGAACCCGTCCGTGGTGACGAGATCGACCTTCGGGGTGTTCGGCCAGCGGGCGAGAAGCGCCTGCAGGACGCGCGCGGTCGTCGACTTGCCGACCGCCACGGATCCGGCGATCCCGATGATGTAGGGAACCTTGCCCTCGTTCTCGGCGAGGAGGAAGCGCTGGGTCGCCTTGAACAGTCCCTGGGTCGCGGCGACGTACAGGGACAGGAGGCGCGAAAGCGTCAGATAGATCGCGACCACCTCTTCGAGCGAGATCGGGTCGTTCAGGGATTGCAGCCTCAGCACCTCTTCGGCCGTGAGCGTCAGCGGCGCATCGGCCCGCAACCGGGCCCATTCCTCCCGTGCGAACACGCGGTAGGGCGAAAGATTGTCCTCTTCCGAGGCAGGGGCGATACGGTCGTCCAATGCGGGCGCCTCCGCTGTCATCACTTGTCCCGTGAAGCCTTTTCGGCAAGGCCCGATTGCCCGGTCCGCCGTTCGAGTTCCGCCATGACCTCTTCGATGGGGATGTCCGCGGACTTCAAGACCACCAGCAGATGATAAAGGACGTCCGCGGCTTCCGCCGTGAGCCGGTCCCGGTCCCGCTCCGCGGCTGCGATCGCGGCCTCGACGGCTTCCTCGCCGAGCTTCTTCGCGGCCAGGCCGGGCCCTCCGGCGATCAGCCTCGCCGTGTAGGACTCGCTCGCGGGCGCTGAGGCGCGCTCGTCCACGATGCGGCCGAGATCGGCGAGGGTAAAGGCGGTCATCGGGCCTCGATCACGGGGGTCCTTCGCCTTCTTAGACGAAGTTCGCCTCAAGATCACGCAGCTTGGCGGCCTTCCGGCCGAGGCGGGAGCGAAAGAGTTCCGACCTCGGCGCGAGGGATCCGATCCGGGCCCCGTAGGCCGGCGATCACGCGGCGCGCACGCTCTCGATGAATTCGGCGACGCGGTTCTCTACCTCGGCGGCCTCCTGGCTAAGGCGCCGGGACAGGGTTTCGACCTCCGACGCCACGGTCTCCGCTTTCCGCGTGGCCTCCGCCACGTCGTCCATGGCCTTGGTGCCGGCCCGAGTCTTCTGTGCCGCGACCGAAACGTTGACGGCGATCGAATCGACGGCCGCGCTCTGCTCCTCGACGGCCGCGGCCACGATGCCGGCCAGTCCCGAGAGCGTCTGGATGATGTCGTTCACCGAGCTCAAGGCCCGCCCGGCCTCGCTGGCCGACGTCTGGATGCCGCCGATCTGCGCGGCGATGTCGTCGGTCGCCTTGGCGGTCTGGCTGGCCAGCGCCTTGACCTCGCTCGCCACCACGCTGAAGCCGCGTCCGGCCTCCCCCGCGCGGGCCGCTTCGATCGTGGCGTTAAGGGCGAGCAAGTTCGTCTGCGCGGCGATCGACCGGATGAGGTCGACGACCTCGCCGATGGCCTGCGCGCTCGATTCCAGACCCTGCATGGTCTTGAGCGTTTCCTGCGCGGTGGCAAGCGCCTTGTGCGCCACATCGTTCGACTCCGCCGCCCGGGCCGCGATCTCCTGGATCGAGGCGGTGAGCTGGGTCGCGCCGGCGGACACCATGCCGACGTTCTGCGCCGCCTCGTCGACGGCGGAACTCGCCGCGCCCGACTGGCGCATCGTCGTGCCGGCGGCGTCGTTCAAGGCCGTCGAGACGGCGTTCAGATCCTCGACGGCCTTGGTGACCTTGCGGATCGTCTCGCCCATCCCGTCCCGGAAGACGCCGATGAACCCGTCGACGGACGCGGCCCGGTGCAGCCTCGACTGCTGCTCCGCTTCACGGGATTCGGCAAGGCGCGACCGTTCGATCGCGTTCTCGCGGAAGATCTCGACCATGCGCGCCATGGAGCCGATTTCGTCGGCCCGGCGCGTCTCCGGCACTTCCTGATCGGTGCGGCCCTCCGTCAGGAGCTGCATCGCAAGCCGCAGGCGCTGCAGCGGACGCGTGATGCTGCGGCCGACGAGCACCGCGATCCCGAAACAGGCGACGAGCACTGCGCCGCCCACGATCAGGATGAACTGCAGCTGGAAGGTCTGCGCCGCGATCAGAGCGGCCGTAGCCGCCATGAACTCCTCGGTGGTCTTCTTGCGGATCTCCTCGATGTTCGGGATGGCGAGGAGCATCTCGTCGTTGATCGTCTCGACCGCGCGCGCGAGCTTGTTCCCTGCTTCGCGCCAGGCCTCGAAGGCGGCGCGATATCGCGCGAGCCCCGCAAGGAGCGACTTCTGGATCTCCGCGTCCTGATTGTAGGCGGCCGCATAGCGCTCCAGCCGGCTGATCGCCACCTCCATTTCGCCGAGCCGATGCTCGTCGCGCCGGGCGACGAACGTCCGTTCGAGCTGGCGAATGATCGAGGCGGCCTGCGCGATGCGCCAGGCCGCCGCGCTGTTGTCGTTCATGGCCGTCTGGACGGCGAGCCGCTCGAGCTCCTCGCCGGCCTTGGTCGAGGCGCCCAGGAGTCCGGAATCCAGGTCGATGCCGGTCTCGACCATGTCCTTGGCCAGTTTCCGGATGCCCTCCTCCGACCGCCGGGCGAGATCGCCGAGCTTGGCGAGAGGCTCGCCGACGCCGTGAGCCTCGGCCCGTTCGGCGAGGGCGGCGGTTTCCGTCGAGATGGCCTTCATGTGCTCGGCGAATGCCTCGGCCGGGACGGTCTGTTGGGTGCGGAGGAGATCGGCGAAATCCTGGCGGGCGGCGAAATAGTAGCGGCTGAGGCCGATCACCCGTCCCTGGAAGCCTGCTGCCCTGCCCTGCACCTTGAGGGCGTTGGCCGAGACGGTGCCGAGATAGGCCGCCGCGCCGGCAATGCCGGCGATGCCGAGCGCTCCCGCGAGCGCGATAGCGTTGATGCGCATCGAAATCGAGCGCAGGCGCGACAAGACACCGGCCATCGTTCCCCCTCCCCGAACCCCGTTTCTGGCCAGGGATCCGGTCAACGCTTGCCTACCGCCGCCGCTTCGGACCGGGTCGCCCGGATTCGATCGCAACGATCCACGCGAGGGAATCGGCAGCTGGTTGCCGGTCCCGGTCCATGGCGGCCACGAGGCAACGGCCTTTCTAGACTGCAAAGGTGAAAATTCTTCTACCCGGCCGCCGTGTCGAGCCGCATCTTCAGTCCCGCCGCGCTCATGTGCCGCTTGGCTTCGGCGATCGTGTAGGTGCCGAAATGGAAGATCGAGGCGGCGAGCACGGCGCTCGCATGCCCGTCCCGCACGCCTTCGACCAGATGATCGAGGGTCCCGACGCCGCCCGAGGCGATCACCGGCACCGGGACGCCGTCGGCGATGGACCGGATGAGCGCCAGGTCGTAGCCGCCCTTGGTGCCGTCCCGATCCATCGAGGTCACCAGCAGTTCTCCCGCGCCGAGGGAGGCCACCTGCCGGGCGAACGCCACGGCGTCGATGCCGGTGGCGTTGCGCCCGCCATGAGTGAAGATCTCCCAGCGGTCGCGCTCGCCCTCGCTCGACACCTTCTTGGCGTCGATCGCCACGACGATGCACTGGTCGCCGAATTTTTCCGCCGCGTCGCGCACGAAGCGCGGATTCTCGACCGCCGCGGTGTTGATGGACACCTTGTCGGCACCGGCGAGCAGCAGCCGGCGGACGTCCTCCAGCGAGCGCACGCCGCCGCCGACGGTGAGCGGCATGAAGCAGGCTTCGGCGGTCCGCTGGACCACGTCGAGCAGGATGCCGCGGTTCTCGTGGCTCGCCGTGATGTCGAGAAAGCAGAGTTCGTCGGCGCCTGCCGCGTCGTACGCCTTTGCGGCTTCGACCGGATCGCCCGCGTCCACGAGGTCGACGAACCGCACCCCCTTCACGACGCGCCCCTCCTTCACGTCGAGGCACGGGATGAGGCGGACCTTCAGCATCACACCGTCTCCCGGCGCACAAACCTGAGGAGCGCCAGCGCCTCCGCCGGGTCGATCCGGCCGTCGTAGAGCGCCCGGCCCGAGATGGCGCCGGCGAGCACCGCGCAATCGGGGGCCGTGAGCCGCTCGATATCCGCCATGGAGGCGAGGCCGCCCGACGCGATGACGGGGATCGAGACCGACCGGGCGAGCGCCAGGGTCATCGGAATGTTGAGGCCCTTCAGCACGCCGTCGCGGGCGATGTCCGTATAGACGATGGCGGCAACGCCGGCATCCTCGAACCGGCGGCCGAGGTCCTCGGCCGTCAGAGTCGATGTCTGCGCCCATCCCTCGACGGCTACGAGGCCGTCCTTGGCGTCGATGCCGACCGCCACCTTGCCCGGGAAGAGCCGCGCCGCCTCGCGCACGAATCCGGGATCGCGCACGGCGGCGGTGCCGATGATGACCCGGGCGATCCCCTTGCCGAGCCAGCCCTCCACCGTGCGCATGTCGCGGATGCCGCCCCCGAGCTGCACCGGGATGCCGATTCGGCCGAGGATGGCGTCGACGGCCGAGCCGTTCATGGGCTTGCCGGCGAAAGCCCCTTCGAGATCGACCACGTGCAGCCATTCGAAGCCCTGGTCCGCGAAGGCCTGCGCCTGCGCGGCCGGATCGTCGCTGAACACCGTCGCCTGATCCATGTCGCCCTGGATCAGGCGCACGCAGCGGCCCTGCTTCAGGTCGATGGCCGGAAAGAGGATCACGGGCGCCACCTCAGGAAATTGGCGATGAGCCTCAGGCCGAGGGACTGGCTTTTTTCGGGATGGAACTGGGTGCCGACGAGGTTCTCCCTGGCCACGACGGCCGTCACCGGACCTCCGTAGGAGGAGACGGCCACCAGGTCGTTCATGTCGGCAGGCTCGAGCGCATAGGAATGGACGAAATAGGCGTGGAGCCCGTCCGGCCCCGTCGCGATCCCGTCGAGCACCGGGTGGTCCCGTTGCGGGTGAAGCGTGTTCCAGCCCATGTGCGGGATCTTGAGGGCGGGATCGTCGGGCCTGATCGCCGTCACGTCGCCGGCGATCCAGTCGAGGCCGGGGCTCGTCTCGTATTCGAGGCCGCGGGTCGCCATGAGCTGCATGCCGACGCAGATGCCGAAGAAGGGCCGGCCCTTGCCGCGCACCGTCTCGGTGAGGGCTTCGGTCATCCCGGGCACGGCATGAAGGCCCCGCCGGCAATCCGCGAAGGCCCCGACGCCCGGGAGGACGATCCGGTCGGCGCGGCGAACCGCCTCCGGGTCGGACGTGACGGCGATCGTCTCGTCGAGACCCGCGTCCCGCACGGCCCGCTGAAAAGCCTTGGCGGCCGAGTGCAGGTTGCCGGAGCCGTAATCGATAATGGCGATGCTCACCGCCGGGTCTCCGGGTCGGGAAAGAGACCGATGACGGGCTCCGGTCCGCGATAGGCCGTCCCCGGGGCGCCGGGGCGCGCGGGAGCGGCGGGACGGAATGCGTCGCCGCGGCCGAGCCAGCGCCCGAACGCCTTCACTTCGGCCTCCTCCCGGTCTCCCGCCGTGACCACGTCGACGACGGGGCGTCCCCGGCGGGCATAGGTCCAGCGCTTCAGGCTGTTCGCCTCGAGCCCGATGAGGATCGAGAGCAGGAGTTCGGCGACGAAAGCCGGGCCGGTCCGGACTCCGAGGGCCGCGAGCCCGGCGCCGAACGCCACCATAACGGCGAGCACCCCGAGGCCTGCCAGCCAAAGCCGGTTGTAGAAGAACCAGAGCACGCTGAAGAAGAACGCCCCCCACGAGAAGCCGTCTTTCACGACCTCGGCCCTGTCGAGCGCGTCGCGATCACCCGGGCGGGCCTCCGTCGGCAGGTGCAGGGTGTAAGTGTTCATGGGGTGCAGGTGTTCACGGGGTGCAGGTGTTCACGGGGTGCAGGCGTTCATGCGACGTTGCCGTTGAAGTGGGGCTCGCTCCACCTGAAAACCAGTCAGAGCGTACCCTTCGTGGAGGGAACGCGGCCCTCCTCGCGAGGGTCCTCCTGAACGGCGCGACGCAAGGCGCGGGCCAGACCCTTGAACAGGCTCTCGGCGATATGATGGCTGTTGTCGCCGTACAGCGTCTGCGCGTGGAGCGTCACACCCGCGTTCATGGCGAAGGCCTGGAACCATTCCCGCACGAGCTCGGTGTCGAACGCGCCGATCTTCTGAGACGGGAAATCGGCGTTGAACACCAGGAAGGCCCGCCCCGACAGGTCGAGGGCGACGCGCGACAGCGTCTCGTCCATGGGCAGATGCACGTCCGCATAGCGGGCGATGCCCTTCTTGTCGCCGAGGGCCTGCAGGAAGGCCTGGCCGAGCGCGATTCCGGTGTCCTCTGTCGTGTGGTGCTGGTCGACGTGCAGGTCGCCCGTCACCTTCACGGCGACGTCGAAGAGCCCATGCCGCGCGAAGAGCTCCAGCATGTGGTCGAGGAACCCGACGCCGGTCGAGATCTCGGCCTTGCCGGTTCCGTCGAGATGGATCGACACGGCGACATCGGTCTCGGCGGTGCGGCGGCTGACGCTCGCGGCGCGCATGGGCGAGGATCCTTGCGGGTTGACGGCCGCGCCTTCTAACAAGCCGGAGCCCAAAAGGCCACTCTCCCGAGCCCATCGGCACGGCGTCGAGCCGGTGCCTCTGTCATTCTTCCACAGCAGTGCCTAGATCGAGGCCGTTCCGCCCGTCGTCCCTCCAGGTGTCCCGCAAAGGTGCTCAGAACCGTGTCCGTCGATGCTTCCCCCCGCATGCACGCCACCACGATCCTCATGGTCCGCAAGGCGGGCCGCGTCGTCATCGGAGGCGATGGCCAGGTGAGCCTCGGCCAGACCATCGTGAAGGGCAACGCCAAGAAGGTGCGGCGCCTCTCGAAGGGCGGCGTCATCGGCGGTTTCGCCGGTTCCACCGCGGACGCCTTCACGCTGTTCGAGCGGCTCGAGGGCAAGCTCGAGCAATATCCCGGCCAGCTCACCCGCGCCTGCGTGGAGCTGACGAAGGACTGGCGCACCGACCGCTATCTGCGCCGGCTCGAAGCGATGATGCTCGTCGCCGACAGGGAGGTGGGCCTCCTTCTTTCCGGCTCGGGCGACGTGCTGGAACCCGAAGGGGGCGTCATGGCGATCGGGTCCGGCGGCAACTTCGCGCTCGCGGCCGCGCGGGCCCTCGCCGATTCCGACCTTGACGCGGAGGCGATCGTGCGCCGGTCGCTCGCCATCGCCGCCGAGATCTGCGTCTACACCAACCGCAACATCGTGGTCGAGACGCTGGAGAGCGTCTGATGGGCTCCCTTACAGCATCGGACCCAAAAGTGGCCCCCACTTTTGGGATCCATCCGATGCTCTTTCCCTTAAGCAGCGCATCGTTTTGCGCGGAAAACCGGGTCCACTTTTCCGCACGATGCGCTAGCACGGAGCCCTGCGCTCGGATCCGACGCGACCGCTTCCCGAACGAGGTCCCAGGCCGCCCCTTACGGCTCCGGGACGACGAGGTATGATGATGACGACCTTCTCCCCCCGCGAAATCGTCTCCGAGCTCGACCGCTACATCGTCGGCCAGCACGACGCCAAGCGCGCCGTCGCCATCGCCCTGCGCAACCGCTGGCGGCGGCAGCAACTGCAGGGACCGCTGCGCGAGGAGGTGGCGCCGAAGAACATCCTGATGATCGGGCCGACGGGCTGCGGCAAGACGGAGATCTCGCGCCGTCTCGCGCGGCTCGCGGGCGCGCCGTTCATCAAGGTCGAGGCCACCAAGTTCACGGAGGTCGGCTATGTCGGCCGCGACGTGGAGCAGATCGTCCGCGACCTCGTGGAGGTCGGCATCGGCCTGGTGAAGGACGAGCGCCGCAAGCAGGTGCAGGCGAAGGCTCATCTGGCGGCGGAAGAGCGCGTGCTCGACGCTCTGGTCGGCGCCACGGCGAGCGCCGCGACACGCGAGAGCTTCCGCCGAAAGCTCAGGGCGAACGAGCTCGACGACAAGGAGATCGAGCTCGAGATGCAGGGCGGCCAGGCGGGGCTTCCCATGTTCGAGATCCCCGGCCTGCCGGGGGCCTCGGTCGGCGCGATCAACCTGTCGGACATGTTCGGAAAGGCCTTCGGTGGCCGCACCCGGGTGCGCCGCACGACCGTGCAGGAAGCCTACGAGCCCCTGGCGGCGGAGGAATCCGACAAGCTGCTCGACCAGGAAGCCGTCGTCCAGGAAGCCATCCGGCAGGTCGAGAACAACGGCATCGTCTTCCTCGACGAGATCGACAAGATCGCCGGCCGCGAGGGTCGCACCGGCGCCGACGTGTCGCGCGAGGGCGTGCAGCGCGACTTGCTGCCGCTCATCGAGGGCACCACGGTCTCGACGAAATACGGTCCGGTGAAGACCGATCACATCCTCTTCATCGCGTCCGGCGCCTTTCACGTCTCGAAGCCGTCGGACCTGCTTCCCGAACTCCAGGGCCGGCTTCCCATCCGGGTCGAACTCGCGCCCCTGACGGTCGATGATTTCCGCCGCATCCTCACGGAAACGGAGGCCAGTCTCATCAAGCAATCGGTGGCGCTGATGAAGACCGAGGGGGTCGACCTCGTCTTCACGGAGGACGCCATCGACGCGCTGGCGCAGGTGGCCGTGGACGTGAACAACTCGGTCGAGAATATCGGCGCGAGGCGCCTGCAGACGGTCCTGGAGCGGGTGCTCGACGAGGTGTCCTTCACGGCGCCCGACCGTTCGGGCGACACCGTGAAGGTGGACGCCGCCTATGTGCGCAGCCAGGTGGAGAGCCTCGCCAGGAATGCGGACCTGAGCCGGTTCATCCTCTGACCGGCGTCGTTCCGTTCAAGGCGTCGTCGTCGGGCGAGCGTCAGCGAGACCTTAGCGCATCGTGCGGAAAAGTGGACACCGGTTTTCCGCGCCGAACGCTCCGAGGGCGGATCACCGTAAGACGCCGATAACCGCAACACGCGGGCAGCCTCGCCGGATCACCTCGCCGCGATGACGGCGATCTCCACCTTGTATTGCGGCGCCGCGAGCTTCGCCTCCACGGTGGCGCGGGCGGGCGTGTGGCCCGGCGCGACCCATCCGTCCCACACCGCGTTCATCTCCTGGAAGGTCCCCATGTCGGTGAGCCAGATATTGGCCATGAGGAGCCTCGACTTGTCGGTTCCGGCCTCGGCCAGCAGCCCGTCGATGATGGAGAGGATCTCCTGCGTCTGTTCGCCGACGCTCTTGCCCGCAGATGCGTTCGCCACCTGGCCGGCGAGATAG
Organism: uncultured Alphaproteobacteria bacterium; assembly: GCA_963723525.1. Taxonomy (GTDB): domain Bacteria; phylum Pseudomonadota; class Alphaproteobacteria; order Rhizobiales; family Beijerinckiaceae; genus Microvirga. The sequence continues at coordinate 255,592 of CAVRRI010000014.1, read as the reverse complement.
ACCGTGCCGCCGTGCACGACGGCGCCGCTCATGCGGGGTCCGGGCTTGATGCGCTGGATCGTCATGGTTCTTCCCTGTTCGGTTCGAAGAGGGCCGCTTGTCCGACGGTGGCGCTTCCCCGGTCAAGAACAAAAGAAAGGGCGGCCGAAGCCGCCCTGTCGTTCTTGCATTTCGTCGAGCCTCACTCGCCCGCCTGGCGCTGCTGATCGCGCTGGGCTCTCTCGGCATCGCGCTCGGCCTTCAGCTTCTCGGTCAAGTCCTCGCCGGTCTCCTGATCGACGACCTTCATGGACAGGCGGACCTTGCCGCGCTCGTCCATGCCGAGAAACTTCACCTTCACCTTGTCGCCCTCCTTCACCACGTCGGTCACCTTGCCGACGCGATGCTTGGCGAGCTCCGAGATGTGGACGAGGCCGTCCCGCGAACCGAAGAAGTTCACGAAGGCGCCGAACTCCATCACCTTCACCACCGTGCCTTCGTAGATCATGTTGACCTCGGGCTCGGCGACGATGGAACGGATCCAGTTGTAGGCGGCCTTGATCGACTTCGCGTCGGCGGACGCGATCTTGATGAGGCCGTCGTCGTTGATGTCGATCTTCGCGCCGGTCTTCTCCACGATCTCGCGGATGACCTTGCCGCCCGAGCCGATGACTTCGCGGATCTTGTCGGTCGGGATCTGCATGGTCTCGATGCGCGGCGCATGCTCGCCGAGTTCGGCCCGCGGCGCCGTGAGGGCCTTGTTCATCTCGCCCAGGATATGGGCGCGGCCCGCCTGCGCCTGATCGAGCGCGACGCGCATGATCTCCTCGGTGATGCCGGCGATCTTGATGTCCATCTGGAGCGAGGTGATGCCCTGCTCCGTGCCGGCCACCTTGAAGTCCATGTCGCCGAGGTGGTCCTCGTCGCCGAGGATGTCGGACAGGACCGCGAAGCGTTCGCCTTCGAGGATGAGGCCCATGGCGATGCCCGCCACCGGCCGGCGCAGCGGCACGCCCGCATCCATGAGCGCCAGGGATGCGCCGCAGACCGTCGCCATGGAGGACGAGCCGTTCGACTCGGTGATCTCCGACACGACGCGGAGCGTGTAGGGGAACTCGTGGGACGCCGGAAGCATCGGATGGATGGCGCGCCAGGCGAGCTTGCCGTGTCCGATCTCGCGGCGGCCGGGTGAGCCCATGCGGCCCGTCTCGCCCACCGAATAGGGCGGGAAGTTGTAGTGGAGCAGGAAGGTCTCCTTGCGGGTGCCCTCGAGCTCGTCGATGAACTGCTCGTCCTCGCCGGTGCCGAGGGTGGTCACGACGAGAGCCTGGGTCTCGCCGCGGGTGAAGAGCGCCGAGCCGTGGGTCCGCGGCAGCACGCCGACTTCCGCGAGGATCGGACGGACGGTCTTCACGTCGCGGCCGTCGATGCGCTTGCCTTCGTCGAGGATGTTCCAGCGCACGACCTTGGCCTGCGCCTCCTTGAAGACGCTCTTGACCTTCTCGGGGTCGAACCTGGCCTCGCCGCCCGCCGGGACGAGCTCCGCCATGACTTTCGCCTTGACGGCGTCCACGGCCGCGTAGCGGTCCTGCTTCCGGGTGATCTTGTAGGCGTCGCGCAGGTCCTTCTCGGCGATGGCGAGCACCGCCGTCTCGACCTCGGAGGCGTCCGCCGGCTGGAAATCGCGCGGCTCCTTCGCGGCCTTCTCGGCGAGGCGGATGATGGCCTCGATCACGGGCTGGAAATGCTTGTGGCCGAACATGACGGCCCCCAGCATCACGTCCTCGGGCAACTCCTTCGCCTCGGATTCCACCATCAGCACCGCGTCGGCGGTGCCGGCCACGACGAGGTCGAGGGTGGTGTTCTCCATCTCCTGGAGCGGCGGGTTCAGCTTGTACTGCCCGCCGATATAGCCGACGCGGGCGGCGCCGATCGGGCCCATGAAGGGCACGCCGGACAAGGTCAGCGCGGCGGAGGCCGCCACCATGGCGACCACGTCGGGGTCGTTCTCGAGATCGTGCGACAGCACGGTCACGACCACCTGGGTGTCGTTCTTGTAGCCTTCGACGAAGAGGGGCCGGATCGGGCGGTCGATCAGGCGGGAGACGAGCGTCTCCTTCTCGGTCGGACGGCCTTCGCGCTTGAAATAGCCGCCCGGAATGCGGCCGGCCGCGTAGGTGCGCTCCTGGTAGTTCACCGTGAGCGGGAAGAAGTCGAAGCCGGGCTTCGGCTCCTTGGCGGATACGACGGTGGCCAGCACCGTGGTCTCGCCGTAGCTGGCGACGACGGCGCCGTCGGCCTGGCGGGCCATCTTGCCGGTTTCGAGCACGAGCTTGCGCCCGGCCCAGATCAGTTCTTCACGTTGAGTATCGAACATAGCATCGTCTTTCATGACATCGGGCGGCGGCGCGATGCCATGAGCAAGACGGCGAGAGGCTCTCGGGGCGGGCCTGCGCCCCTCAGGAGAGCCCCTTGCGATCCTGCCATGGTCATCGTGTCGTCCGCCTCGGGGTGCGATGACGGGCCCTTGCCGGTCATCGTCGAGGGGCCGTCCGGAGCGAACGGCTCCGGACGGTCGAGTCGTCCGATCGTCAGCGGCGGATGCCGAGCTTCTCGATCAGGCTGCGGTAGCGCGCCTCGTCCTTCTTCTTCAGGTAATCGAGAAGGGAGCGGCGCTGCGACACGAGCTTCAGGAGGCCACGGCGGGAATGGTTGTCCTTCGTGTGGGTCTTGAAGTGCTCGGTCAGGTTGGTGATGCGCTCGGTCAGGATGGCGACCTGCACCTCGGGGGAGCCGGTATCGCCGGATTTCTGAGCGTACTCGCTGACAAGCGCGGTCTTGCGCTCGGCCGTGATCGACATCGCAGGTCCTTTCCGGTTGGTGTGTGTTGAAGGGGCTTCGCGCCCCTGCCGGAGGCGGCCGGGCCGGGATGTCGTCCAGCGCGGTCGGGTCTCGCGGCACGCCTTCGCCGGGCCGGAGGCCCTGCCGAAGATCGCGCGCACCATACACGAAACGCCCCGATGGCTAGAGAAATCGTTCCTCGGCTGTGGTTGCGCGAGCGTTAAGGGAGAGGAACGCATCCTCGCCCTGAACCTCGATCCGATCCTTAAGTCGCGCTGCCGCCCGCCCGAGGATGGCGCAGCTGGACACGGCGTCGCTCAGGCGCCCAGGTTGAACACCCGATGGGGCACGAATTCGCCCCGCGACACGTCGCCCACCGCCACCAGCACGCCGTTCAGCGTGGCGTAGAGCTTGCCGGAGAGCGGGGCCTCGCGCCCGCGCAGGATGACGGGCTGGCCGCGCATCAGGCGCGTGGCCATGTCGCGCGAGACGGCGATAGAAGGCAGGTCCGCGAGCGCGGACGTCGACCGGCCGCAGGGCGGCCGGGTCGGTCGCCACCTCCTCGATGCCGACGGCGTCGTGCTCGGTGAACGGCCCGACGCGGGTCCGCCGCAGGCCGGCCACATGCCCGAGGCAGCCGAGCGCGCGGCCGAGGTCGCGGGCGATGGCCCTGACGTAGGTGCCCTTGCCGCAATCGGCCTCGAGCACCGAACGGCCGTTCTCGTGCGCGACCAGTTCGAGCCGGTCGATCTCGACCGTGCGGGCCTCGAGCTCGACGATCTCGCCGTCCCGGGCGAGATCGTAGGCGCGCTCGCCCTGGATCTTGATGGCGGAGAAGCGCGGCGGCACCTGCTCGACGGCGCCGGTGAAGCGCGGCAGCAGGGCCTCGACGGCATCCCTCGCCGGAAGGCGGCCCGTGCGCTCCACCACCTCGCCCTCGGCGTCGTCCGTGTTCGTCTCGGCGCCCCAGGCGACCGTGAACAGGTAGGATTTGCGCCCCTCCATCACGAAGGGCACCGTCTTGGTCGCCTCGCCCAGGGCGATCGGCAGGATCCCGGAGGCGAGCGGGTCGAGGGTCCCGGCGTGGCCGGCCTTCTTTGCCGAAAGCGCGCGCTTCACCGCCGCGACCGCATGCGTGGAGGTCATGCCGACGCCCTTGTCGAGGACGATCCAGCCGTTGACGTCGCGCTTCTTCGGGCGGTCGTGATGGGGCCGGCGCGGCTTGGTCTCGTCGGTCATCTCAAGCTGCCCGCTTCGCTGCCGTCGCCGCCGTCCCGCCGTCGTCGGACGGTTTGCGGGTGTCGCGGCGGACGCGCTCGGAACTCAGGATCGCGTCGATGCGGGCCGCCTCGTCGAAGGTCTCGTCGCGGCGGAAACGCAGATCGGGCGCGAATTTGAGGTTCACCCGCCGCGCCACCTCCTGGCGCAGCACCTTCCTGTGGCGGTCGAGCGCCGCGATGACCGCATTCTCGTCCTTGCCGCCGAGGGGCATCACGTAGGCGGTCGCGAGCTTGAGGTCGGGCGACATGCGCACCTCCGGGATCGTGATCACGTGGCTGGCGATCACCTCGTCCCGGACATCGCCGCGCGCCAGAACCTCGGAGAGAGCATGGCGGACGAGTTCGGCCACCCGCTGCTGACGCTGCGTGGGGCCGGCATTCTGTTCGAAGCGTTTGGGCATGGGTCACCTCCGGGATCGGACCGGATCTCTGAAGCAGAATGGCCGGGAGGTGCCCGGCCATGAATTGGTCACAGAATGGGCGCGGCGGCCTACCGCATCGTGCGGAAAAGTGGACCCGGTCTTCCGCGATCCAACAGATGCGCTGTTCTCGAGTGATGCAGCATCGTTCGGCGCGCGAAAAGTGGTGTCCACTTTTCGGTCACGATGCTCTAGAGCGTCCGCTTCACCTCTTCGACGCGGTAGCACTCGATCACGTCTCCCGCGCGCATGTCCTGGTAGTTCTCGAAGGCCATGCCGCATTCCTGGCCGGCCGTCACCTCGCGCACATCGTCCTTGAAGCGCTTGAGCTGAGACAGCCTGCCCTCGTGGATCACGACGTTGTCGCGGATGAGGCGGACATGGGCGCCGCGCTGCACCACGCCGTCGAGGACGCGGCAGCCGGCGATCTTGCCGACCTTCGACACGTTGAAGATCTCGAGGATCTGCGCCTCGCCGAGCCGCTCCTCGCGCAGCGTCGGGGCAAGAAGGCCCGACATCGCCTGCTTCACGTCGTCCACGAGGTCGTAGATGATGCTGTAGTAGCGGATCTCGACGCCTGTCCGTTCCGCGGACTCGCGGGCCTCCTTGTGGGCGCGCACGTTGAATCCGAGCACCACCGCGCCGGACGCGCCGGCGAGGGTGATGTCCGATTCCGTGATGCCGCCGACGCCGGAGTGCAGGACGCGGGCCATGACCTCTTCATTGCCGGCCTTCTCCACCGCGTTGACGATGGCCTCGACCGAACCCTGCACGTCGCCCTTGACGACGAGCGGGAATTCCTTGCGGCCGGCACCCTCCTTGAGGTCGCGCATCATGTCGGCGAGGGAGCGGCCGGCCGAGCCGCGCGCCGCCTGGGCCTCGCGCTTCTGGCGCTGCCGGTATTCCGTCACCTCGCGGGCGCGGGCCTCGGAATCGACCACCGCGACCCGGTCGCCGGCTTCGGGCGTGCCGTTGAAGCCGAGCACCTCGACGGGAACCGAGGGCCCCGCTTCCTTGATCGTGCCGCCGAGATCGTTGACGAGGGCGCGCACGCGTCCCCACTCGGCTCCGGCGACCACGATGTCGCCGGTGTGCAGCGTGCCGCGCTGGACGAGGACGGTCGCCACGGGACCGCGGCCGCGGTCGAGCTTCGCCTCGATGACGGTGCCCTCCGCCGACCGGTCCGGATTCGCCCTCAGTTCGAGGATCTCGGCCTGGAGCTGGAGACCTTCGAGAAGGGAATCGAGCCCATCGCCGGTCTTGGCCGACACCTCGAATTCGAGGGTCTCCCCGCCCATGGACTCGACCACGATCTCGTGCTGGAGCAGTTCCGTGCGCACCCGCTGCGGATTGGCTTCGGGCTTGTCGATCTTGTTGATGGCGACGATCAGGGGCACCCGCGCCGCCTTGGCGTGCGAGATCGCCTCGACGGTCTGGGGCATGACGCCGTCATCGGCCGCGACCACCAGCACGACGATGTCCGTCACCTTGGCGCCGCGGGCGCGCATGGCCGTGAAGGCCGCGTGACCCGGGGTGTCGATGAAGGTGATCTTGCCGCCGAGCGGCGAGGTCACCTGGTAGGCGCCGATATGCTGCGTGATGCCGCCCGCCTCGCCGGAGACCACGTTGGTCTTGCGGATGGCGTCGAGGAGCGACGTCTTGCCGTGGTCGACGTGACCCATGATGGTCACGACGGGCGGGCGCGGCGCGAGACGGTCGTCCACGTCCGGCGTGTCGAAGAGGCCTTCCTCCACGTCGGCTTCGGCGACGCGCTTCACCGCATGGCCGAGCTCCTCGGCGACGAGCTGGGCGGTATCGGCGTCGATCACGTCGGTGATCTTGTGCATCTGCCCCTGTTTCATCAGGAGCTTGATCACGTCGACGCCGCGTTCCGACATCCGGTTCGCCAGCTCCTGGATGGTAATGGTCTCCGGAATAACCACCTCGCGGGCGATCTTCTCCTTCTGCTCCACCTGGCGGTGGCCCATGAGGCGCTGATTGCGGCGGCGGAAGGCCGCGAGCGAGCGCGTGCGCTCGTCCTCGCCCGAGAGCGCGTTCGTCAGGGTCAGACGGCCGCGCCGCTTCTCCTCGCCGGGAGCGGCTTTCGGCGCCTTCGGCACGGCGGCGGGCTTCGCCGCGGTTCCGGGGCGGCGGATCGTCCGGGGGGCCTCCTCGTCCTCCGCCACGGCGGCGCGGGCCGCCAGCGGGGCAGGGCGGGCGCCCGGCTTCGCGGCCGTGCTCGCCGGCTCCGCCGCGGCAGACGGACGGGCCATGTGGTTGAGGCTCGGCGGGCGCCGGGCATCGCCGGCGCGCGGGCCGGCAGGCGACCGCAGGGCTGCGCCGCCGGCGCGGTCGGCCGGAGCGGATCGGGCCGGCGCGGGCTCCTCGCCGAGACGGCGGCGAGCCTCATCCTCGGCGCGGCGCTTGCGCTCGTCCTCCTGGCGGCGGCGCTCGTCCTCCTCGCGCTTGCGGTGTTCGGCCGCTTCGCGCTCGCGGGCCTCACGGTCCTCACGGTCGGAGCGGCGTTTCGCCTCTTCCTCCTGGCGCTGACGGTCTTCCTCCTCGCGGCGGCGGGCATCGGCCAGCGCATTGGCGCGTGCGTCGCGCTCCTGATCGGACAGGGTGCGCAGCACGACGCCGGAACGGGGCGCATTCGAGGCGGACGCCGCCGTGCGCTGCGAGCGGCCCGCAGCGGGAGCACTCGGCTGAGGCGCTGCCGCCTTGGCGGCGGGCTGAGCGGCCGGGGGTGCCGGCTTCTCGCCCGGGGCCGCGCGACGCTTCACCGTCTCGACCACGACCGCCTTCGAGCGGCCGTGCGAGAAGCTCTGGCGCACCATGCCTTGCTCGACGGGGCGCTTCAAAGACAGCGTCTTGGGCGACACGTGCAGCGTCTTGTCGCCCGGGTTCTTCGTATCACTCATTCCGCTTCGGGTCCTGCGGGTTCAATATCGGTCGGTTCGCCGGCCTCGCTCGAGGGGCTAGCTGGATCGGCCACGCCGCCGCGGTAGAAGCGGTAACGGTGCCAACGCGTGAGAAAGCCGTCGCTCCCGGCGCCCGCGACGAGGGCAGCATGTATCACATGTGACCGGCCCAATGCCAAATCCAAATCGTCATTCGACAAATCGGTGATGACCGGGAAACCCGATATGGCGTCTCCGAGCCGTTTTCTCAAGCCGTTTTGGAGCTTTCGCCGCCCGTCTTCGGCTGCTTCCGTGGCATGAATAAGGGCAACGACGGGCTTTTCGGCGATGGCGGCTTCCACCTTCCCGAAACCCGTGACGACATTGCCGGCCTTGTTGGCCAGCGCAAGCGCCTGCCTCAGGTCGCCGTGCAGGGCCGCCCCGATATCGTCCGCAAGCGTCGCCGGGGCCTGGGCCTCCGCCTTGAAGGCGCGGCCGAAGAGGCGGCGGCGGACGGCCTCGTCCACCATATCGGCCTTCGCCGTCACCCAGACGCCCCGGCCGGGAAGCTTGTGCTTCAGGTCGGGATAGACCCTGTTCCCCGGCCCCAGCACGAAGCGGATCATCTCCGCCGGCGGCTTCGCCGTGCGGCTGACGATGCAGGTGCGCTCCGGCTGGTGCCGCGGCGGGGCAATCCCGGGTCGCGGTCGCCCGGCACGGCCCTCCTCGGTCCCGCCGGGTCCGTTCCTCGGTTCGACCATCGCTTGCTCCGCCGCGCCCGACGTTTCGCGCGGCCGCTCAGGTCGGCTGAGCTTCGGTCTCGGCCTCCTCGGGGGTCTCCTCCGTTTCGACCGGGGCCTCGATCCAGCCGGCCTTCACGCGGGCGGCCATGATCATGGCCTCGGCGTCCTGGCGGGAGATGTCGAAACCGTCGAGCACACCCTTATGGCGGGTGGCCTCCGCGCCGCGGCCCTCGGTCCAGCCGACGAGGTCGTCGGTGGCGCAGCCGGCGAGATCCTCCACGGTCTTGATGTCGTTCTCCCCGAAGGCCACGAGCATGCGGGTGGTGACGCCGTCGACCTCCTTCAACTCGTCCGCGACGCCGAGTTCCCGGCGGTGGGCGTCCTGCTCCGCCTCGATGCGGGCGAGGTATTCCTGCGCCCGGCTCTGGATCTCGGCTGCCGTGTCCTCGTCGAAGCCCTCGATCGAGGCCACCTCGGCGGAGTCCACGAACGCGAGTTCCTCGATCGAGCGGAAGCCTTCCGAGGCGAGGAGCTGGCCCACCACCTCGTCCACGTCGAGCGCATTCATGAAGAGCTCGGTGCGCTCCGCGAATTCCTTCTGGCGGCGCTCCGATTCTTCCGCCTCGGTGAGGATGTCGATGTCCCAGCCGGTGAGCTGCGAGGCGAGGCGCACGTTCTGGCCGCGGCGTCCGATGGCGAGCGAGAGCTGGTCGTCCGGGACCACCACTTCGATGCGGTCGGCCTCCTCGTCGAGCACCACCTTCACCACCTCGGCCGGCTGGAGCGCATTGACGATGAACGTCGCCTGATCGGCCGACCAGGGGATGATGTCGATCTTCTCGCCCTGCAGCTCGCCCACCACCGCCTGGACGCGGGAGCCCCTCATGCCGACGCAGGCGCCGACCGGGTCGATCGACGAGTCGCGCGACGTCACGGCGATCTTGGCGCGGGAGCCCGGATCGCGGGCCACCGCCTGCACGGTGACGATGCCGTCGTAGATCTCGGGCACCTCCTGGGCGAAGAGCTTCGCCATAAGTTGCGGGTGGGTGCGCGACAGGAAGATCTGCGGCCCGCGGACCTCGCGGCGCACGTCGAACAGGTAGGCGCGGATGCGGTCTCCGGGCCGGAAGGTTTCGCGCGGGATCATCTCGTCGCGGCGCACGATGGCCTCGCCGCGTCCGAGATCGACGATCACGTTGCCGTATTCGACTCGCTTCACGACGCCGTTCACGACATCGCCGATCCGGTCCTTGTATTCCTGATACTGGCGGTCGCGCTCGGCGTCGCGCACCTTCTGGACGATCACCTGCTTGGCCGACTGTGCCGCGATGCGACCGAAATCGAAGGGCGGCAGGGTCTCCGAGATGGCATCGCCGACCTGCGCCGCCGGGTTGCGCTTGCGCGCCTCGGAGACCGGGATCTCGCGCGAATCGTTCTCGACCGCGTTGTCCTCGACGACGAGGAGATGCCGGGAGAGTCGCAACTCGCCGGTCTTCGGGTGGATTTCGGCATGGATGTCGGTTTCGGCGCCGTAGCGGGAGCGGGCCGCCTTGGCGATCGCATCCGCCATGGCGTCCAGCACGATCTGCTTGTCGATCACCTTCTCGCGCGCGACCGCATCGGCGATCTGCAAGAGTTCGAGCCTGTTGGCGCTCACTGCCATCGAGGTTACTCCTTCTTCGAATGCTTCTTGTGCTGCCGGGGCCGAGGCCCGCGGGCAGCGTCGGTTTCAAGGGGCCGGGTCTCGCCGTCCTGCGGCGGCGCGGTGCCGCGGCGCAGGGACTCGCGCACGAGTTCGTCCGTCAGGACGAGGCGCGCGTCGCCGAGATCGGCGAGGGGCAGGCGCACGATCCGCTCCTCGCCCTCCTTAACGTCGGGCAGCTCGATTCGGACCGCGTCGCCTTCGGTGCCGCGGATGAAGCCGCGGAAACGCTTGCGGCCGTCGAGGGGCGCCGCCAGTTCGATCTTGGCGTCATAGCCGGTCCAACGGTCGAAGTCGCTCGCCCGCACGAGCGGCCTGTCGATGCCCGGGGATGAGATCTCCAGATTGTAGGCCTGCGCGATCGGATCCTCCAGGTCGAGCACAGGCGAAATCGCCCGGCTCACCGTCTCGCAATCGTCCACCGACATGGTGCCGTCCGGCCTCTCGGCCATGACCTGCACGGTGCAGCCGTTCGTCCCCGTCACCTTCACGCGCACCAGGTCGAAGCCCAGGCCCTCGATCACGGGCTCGATGATCGCGGCCACCCGGGCGGCCACGCCGGTTTCGGTGATCAGACGCTTGTCGCGCTCGTTCGCCATCGGTTCCCAAGGGAGCTCTGGCGTCGGGCAACAAAAAAGAGCGGACCCGGCGGGGCCCACTCTCGAACCGCAGCGTGAGCTGCAAACCAGAGCTGACAACGAAAATATAGCGCCTTCCCCTTCCGCATGCAAGCACGCAACACTTCGTTGACGCTTCGCCCGTAGGGTTCCGGAGGTAAAGTTGGGGGGTCGAACGCCCAAATGACCAGCATGGCGTCCTTTGTGAACGAGGTCGAAGAGGCCATCGCGAGCAAGGATCCCACGCGCCGGGTCGACACCCTGCGGCGCCTGACCGGTCTGTTCGTCCACCAGGAGCCCCAGCTCAACGAGGGGCATGTCGAAATCTTCGACGAGGTGATCCTGCGCCTCTCCCGCGATCTGGAGCAGCGCGCCCGGGTCGAGCTGTCGGAAAAGTTCAGCGACCTCGCCAAGGCGCCCCGGAAGGTGATCCGCTCTCTCGCGTTCGACCCGGACGGAACGGTCGCAAAGCCCGTTCTCGAACGGTCGTCCCGCCTCGACGACGAGGACCTCGTCATGATCGCGCGGGCGCGCGGCCAGGATCACCTCCTCGCCATCTCCAAGCGCGACACCTTGAGCGAGCGCGTCACGGACGTGCTCGTCAACCGGGGCGACCAGGTGGTGGTGCGCAGCGTCGCCGGCAACGACGGCGCGCGCTTCTCCGAGGGCGGGTTGACGCAGCTCCTCGACAAGGCGCGAGGGGACGCGATCCTCCAGGGGACCCTGAAATCGCGCCGGGACATTCCGCCGAAACAGATGCAGCGGCTCGTGGAGATCGCGCAGGAGCAGGCTCGCCGGGTCCTGAAGGAGGAACTCGGCCAGGACGCGGCGGCGGCGATCGACGCTGCGGTCGCCGGCGCGGCGAGCGTCGTCGCCCAGGCCCCCGGAACCGGCGTGGTCACCGACAACTTCGATGCCGCCATCGCCGCCGTCCAGCGCAAGGTCGGATCGGGCGGGCTCATCGAGGACGACGTGGTGGAATGGGTCCGCAGCGGCCAGATCGATCACGCTCTGGCCGCCCTCGCCCACCTTGCCGGCGTGCCGATGCAGATCGTCGCCAGGGCCTATCGGTCGCCCCACTACGACCCGCTGCTCTTCATCCTGCGCTCCGTGCGCTTCGGCTGGGGCACGTTCAAGGCCTTCCTCACCGCCAAGGCCGGCCGCGCCCCGCCGCCGGAAATCATGCGCAGCGCCTTCGAGGCCTTCCAGCAATTGTCCGTCCAGACGGCGCAGCGCGTGGTGCGGTTCACCGCCGCGCGGGAGCGCGCGGCGCAGACCGACGCGGCCTGACGGCGCGGCGCGTCCGAGGTCGCCCGGCGATCGACCGCGCAGCGAGCGGTCCGTCCGAGGTGCGCAGGCACCGCGCCGGACCGGGACGGACTGAGCCGAAACGCATTTCGATCGAATTTTATCGATCCGCGTAAGGCTTTCGAAGCCCGACAGGCGGCACCTTACGTTGGAGGAGTTGCCGTGCACGCCGTCCGCCGCCTGATGCATGATCTCGAGGAGACGATCTCCGTCGGCTCGCCCGAACGGCGGGAGACGACCCTGTGGCGCGTCACGGACCTCCTGCTCGTCGATATCGAGAAGCTCACCGAGGAGCAGATCGGCATCTTCGACGACGTCATCGCGCGCCTCGCCCAGGCGATCGAGTCCGAGGTCCGGGCGGAACTCGCCCGGCGTCTCGCGCCCGTCGACAAAGCGCCTCCCCGGCTGATGCGGTCCCTCGCTCACGACGCGATCGAGGTCGCCCGGCCCGTTCTCGCGCAGTCGCGCCGTCTCGACGACGGCGATCTCATCGCGGTCGCTCTCTCCCATGGGCCGGAGCATCGCCAGGCCATTGCCGAACGGCCGTTCCTGGCCGAACCGGTCACCGACACCCTGCTCTCGCGCGCCGACCGGCCGATCCTGCACACGCTCGCGGCCAATGCCGGCGCGCGGTTCTCCAAGGAGGGGGCGCGGGTGCTCGTGGACCGGGCCCGCCTCGACGAGGAATTGCAGATCCTCCTGAAGGCGAGAATCGACCTCCCGAAGGAGCAGGTGGAGCGCCTCTTCGCGCTCGCACAGGATGCGGCCCGCCGGAGCCTCGCGGCCTCGACGCCGATGGACCTGCACCCGGTCATGGATCGCGCTCTCGCCCGCAGCACGAAGCGCCTGCGTGCCGTCGTCGCCGGACCGCTCGACTACGGCGCGGCCATGGACACGATCGGGGCGATCGAGATCGGCCGCCCGATCGACGAGGAGGACGTGGCGGGATTCGTCGCCAGGGAGCTCCTGGAGGAGACCATCTGCGCCGTCGCGGCCTGCACGTCCCTGAGCCTCGAGGCGGCCGAGCGTCTCTTCACGGTGGCGGATTCCGACCTCCTGCTCATCCTCGGCAAGGCCAAGGGCTGGTCCTGGGCCACGCTGCGGGCCCTGCTCGCGCTGAAGGACCCGGATGCCCTCGAGCCGCAGCGGCTGAAGCGCCATGCGGAAACCTTCGAAGACCTCGACCCGCAGACGGCCCATCGCGTCCTGCGCTTCGTGCAGCGCCGAGACCGCAAAGCCTGAATCGTCGGGGTTCCGGCTCAGAGCCGAACGAAGGTCAGGTAGGACGGCATCCGGCCGTCGCGCAGCGCCTTCGCCTCGTAGCGCGTGCCGGGCCAATCCGCCCATGGCTTGCGCCAGTCTTCGGCCCGCCGGGCCGTCCACGCGAAGTCGGGCGAGCGGAGCGCCCGGGCGAGAACCCAGCCGGCATAGTCGTCGATATCGGTGGCGAAGCGCAGCTCGGCGCCGGGGCGCATGATCCGCGCCAGCATGGCAAGCGTCTCGTCCGAGACGATGCGGCGCTTGCGCTGCCGGCGCTTGGGCCAGGGATCCGGGTAGAGGATCGAGACGCGGCCGAAAGCGAAGCGGGGCAGGCACGGAAGCAGGCCGGTCGCATCCTCGTCCCAGAGCCGGATGTTCTCCAGGCCCTCCCTGTCGACGACGGCAAGGAGCTTCGCCATTCCGTTCACGAAGGGCTCGCAACCGATGAAGCCCGTCTGCGGATCGGCGCGCGCCTGAGCGGCGAGATGTTCGCCGCCACCGAAGCCGATCTCGAGCCGCAGATCGGCATGCCGTTCCCGGAAGGCGGCGAATTCGCCCGACGGGTCGACCCGGAGGCGGGGCAGGAGGTCGCGGATCAGCTCGTCCTGGCCCGCCCGAAGCTTCTTGCCCTTGCGGCGCCCGAAGAAGGCGCCCGCGCGATCCGGTGGCGCGATCCGGGGCGCGATCCTGGGACCGAGCGATCACGGGCGCCGGAGGCGCATCAGGCCAGGGCCGATTTCAGGGCCGGGGCGAGATCGGTCTTCTCCCACGAGAAGCTGCCGTCGTTCTGAGGGGCACGGCCGAAATGACCGTAGGCCGCCGTCTTGGCATAGATCGCCTTGTTGAGGTCGAGATGGGTGCGGATGCCGCGGGGCGAGAGGTCCATCACGTCCATCAGGACGCCTTCCAGCCTGCCTTCGTCCACCTCGCCGGTGCCGTGGAGATTGGCGTAGATCGAGAGGGGCTTCGCCACGCCGATCGCATAGGAGAGCTGGATCGTGCAGCGCCCGGCGAGGCCCGCCGCGACCACGTTCTTGGCGAGGTAGCGCGCCGCGTAGGCGGCGGAGCGGTCCACCTTCGTCGGGTCCTTGCCCGAAAAGGCGCCGCCGCCGTGAGGCGCTGCGCCGCCATAGGTGTCGACGATGATCTTGCGCCCCGTGAGCCCGCAATCGCCGTCCGGCCCGCCGATCACGAACTTGCCGGTCGGGTTGACGTGCCAGACCGTGTTCTTCGACACCCAGTCCCGCGGCAACGCTTCGAGAACGTAAGGCTCGACGATGGCGCGCACGTCGGCCGAAGTCAGGTCCTTTCCGGCGCGCTTCTCCACGTGCTGGGTCGAGACCACGATCTGGGTGACGCCGACCGGCTTGCCGTCCTCGTAGCGCACGGTGACCTGGCTCTTGGCGTCGGGCCCCAGATAGGCGCCGCCGTTGGCCTTGGTCCGGCGGGCCTTGGACAGGTTTTCGAGGATCTTGTGGGCGTAGAGGATCGGGGCCGGCATCAGCTCGGAGGTTTCGTCGCAGGCAAAGCCGAACATGATGCCCTGGTCGCCCGCGCCTTCCTCCTTGGTTGCGGTGGAATCGACCCCCGCCGCGATGTCGGCGGACTGGCTGTGGAGGAGCACCTCGACCTCGGCATCCGCCCAATGGAAGCCCGCCTGCTCGTAGCCGATATCCCTCACGGCGAGCCGCGCCACATGGGCGACGAGCTCGTTCGTCACCGTGCCGGGACCGCGATACTCGCCGGCGATGACGAGGCGGTTCGTGGTGGCGAGAGCCTCGCAGGCCACGCGCACTTGCCAGGGATCGAAGCCCTCCCGGGCGGCTTCGCGGAAGAACAGGTCCACGACTTCGTCCGAGACGCGGTCGCAGACCTTGTCCGGATGACCCTCGGAAACCGACTCACTCGTGAAAAGATAGCTCGATCGGCTCACGGCTCGCGTCCTTCTTAACAAACATCAACCCGGGCGCCACCGCCCCGCTCCGGCCAGAGAGGGCCGTGATGCCCCAGGATTCCGGACGGGTCAAGGCGTCGGCGGACGCGTCCGTTCTTTCGAACGCAACCATTCGCCGATCATGTTGCGGCCGCATCACACCGATCACTTGGAGCGTTTGCCTCCGTCCTCGCTCTCGGCGAGGCTCGTGGCCAGCTGGACCACGGCGCGGCGCGTCTTCGGATTGCCGATCCGCGTGAAGGCCCGCATGAGCTGGTGGCCCTCCTGGGTCGCCATGAAGTCCGACACGAAGGCCGGCTGAGGGGGGTCGGCGGTGCCCGACCCCTTCTTGCCGCCGGTCAACCCCTCGAAGAAGAAGTGGATGTCGACGCCGAGCACGTTGGCGATGTCGATCATGCGGCTGACGCTGATCCGGTTGGTGCCCTTCTCGTATTTCTGGACCTGCTGAAAGGTGAGCCCGAGCATTTCGCCGAGCTTTTCCTGGCTCATGCCGATCAGCATGCGCCTCATGCGCATCCGACTGCCGATTTCCTTGTCGATGGTGCCGGTCGACTTCTTCATCGAACTTGATCTCCAGGACTCCGAAGGAGCCGCTCCGTCGTCACGCTGCAGGGGAGGAAAAGGGATTCGCGGAGGCAATTCGTCTACGGCGCGCCACGAGGACGACACCAACGCATCCTGTGACCATAGCGAAAGGGAAGAAACTGCCAAGTACCCTATGAATAGAGGGGGGTGCCGCGAGGGGTAGACTTGAGTCGAGGACGCCCTCGGCGCCGAGCGGCAGCGACGCCACGATGCGGCCGTAGGGGTCGATCACGGCGGAAATGCCTGTATTCGCCGCCCGGACGAGGGGCAAGCCCTCCTCGACGGCCCGGAGGCGCGCCTGGGCGAAATGCTGGTGCGGTCCGGGCGTCTTCCCGAACCAGGCATCGTTCGTCACGTTGAGCAAGAGGCTCGCACGGGGACCTTCAGGCAGGACCTCGCCCGGAAAGATCGCCTCGTAGCAGATGGAGGCCGCCACGGGCGGGAGGCCCGGAACATCGAGCGGCCGGCGCCGATCGCTCGGCGTGAAGCCGCCCGGAACCTGCACGAACTGACGCAATCCGACCGCCCTGATCAGGGCATCGAGGAGTTCCGGCACGTATTCTCCGAACGGAACGAGGTGCACCTTGTCGTAGGAGGCCGTGATCGTGCCGTCGTCCCGGACCACCTGGACGGCATTGAAGAACGCCCCGACATTCTCTCCCGGCAGCGGCTCGTCCATGCGGGCGGCGCCGGTGACGAGCGTCACGCCCGGGGGCAGGAGGGCAGCGATCTGCGCCAGCGCCGTGCGATCGCGGTGGAGCAGGAACGGAAAGGCCGATTCGGGCCACACGACGTGCGTCGCCCCCGCGAGACCAAGGCCCGTCTCACCCGGCTGGTCGCTGATCGTCAGGTAGCGCCGCATGACCGCGTCACGGTTCTCGGGCCGGAACTTGGCGTCCTGCGGCAGGTTCGGCTGCATGATTCGCAGCCGCACTCCGGCGACCTCCGGCGCAGCCTCCCCGGGGAGGCGCCAGGCGCCGAACCCCGCCAGGACGAGGAGCGCGGCGCCCGCCGCCGCGGGCGGGGCCCAGCGCTGCGACCTGCTTTTCTCGGTCGCGATCATAGCCGGTGCGGCACCGACCAGGACCGCGAGGAGGGTCAATCCATAGAGCCCGACGAGGGACGCGGTCTGCATGAGACGCAGATCCTGGCCCAGCGCCATGCCGAGCGTGTTCCAGGGAAAGCCCGTGAAGAGATGGCCGCGCAGCCACTCGGCCGCGAAGAGTCCGACACCCAGGGCGAAGAGGCGCGCCGGGCCGGGGACCCACAGGGCGCGGGCGAGAGCGAAACCGGCGGCGTAGAAGCAGGCGAGCGCCGCCGGCAGCCCCAGCACCCCGAACGGCATGGCCCAGGCGAATTGGTCGGCCTCGACCAGGAAGGCGGCGCCGAGCCACCACAGCCCGGCGACCAGATAGCCGAACCCCCACCACCAGCCGGAGACGGTCGCCGAGACGAGGGCACCGGACCCGGAGGGCCCTTCGCCGACGGCGCCGTCGAGGAGCCAGACGGCCGGCACGAGGGACAAGACGAGAGCCGGCAGGAACCCGAAGGGCGGCATCGCCAGCGCGCCGACCGCGCCCGCCATGAAGGCGACGAGCCACCGGCGCCATCCCCAGACGAGGACGATCCGCTGCGCGAGGCGGTTCATGCCGCGTTCATTCCGCTGCGGCGCTCTCGGGAGGCAGGCGAGATTCCGGACCCGGCGCGGGGGAGCCGTCCCCGCCCGGCAGGTTCGGGGCGACGTCCCGGCGGTGGATGCGCAGGCGCTTCACCCGGCGGGGATCCGCATCCAGGATCTCGAACTCGAAGCCGCCCGGCCCGGCGATGAGCTCGCCCCGGGAGGGCACGCGACCGGCGAGGGTGACGATCAGGCCTCCGAGCGTGTCGATGTCCTCGGCGCCGTCCTCGTCGTTGAGATCGACCCCGAGGGCTTCGGTCACCTCGTCGAGGCTCGCACGGGCATCGGCGATGTAGGTGTCGTCCGGCGCCCGCACGATGGTCCGCGCCGTGGCGTCGTCATGCTCGTCCTCGATGTCGCCGACGACCATCTCCACGAGATCCTCGATCGAGACCAGCCCGTCCGTGCCCCCGTATTCGTCGATGACCAGAGCCATGTGGGTGCGCGTCGCCTGCATCCGGACGAGAAGGTCGACGGCCGGCATGGAGCGCGGCACGAAGAGCACCGGGCGCAGGATCTTCGCCGAGGCCAGCGTCATCGAAAGATCGACCCGCCCGAGGCTCGGCGGCAGCTTCGGCGTCCCGTCCTCGGGATTCCTGCGCCGGTAGGCGCGGCTGTCGGCCCGCATGGCGAGGAAGTCGAGGAAGTCGCGGATGTGCACCATCCCCTTCGGGTCGTCGAGGGTGTCTCCGTAGACCGGGAGGCGGGAATGGCCGGCGGTGCGGAAGACGTTGAGAAGATCACCGAGATTCGTATCGGCGGCGACGGCGACGATGTCCGCGCGCGGCACCATCACGTCGTCCACCCGGATGCGGTGGAAGCCGAGGACGTTCTTCAGCATCGCCCGTTCCTGGGGCGAGAAGTTCGGGTCCTCGATGGTGTCCGCCAGCGCGTCCTCCAGGTCGTCGCGGATGGAATCGCGGGATTTCAGGCCGAAGCGGGTGAGGAGCCGCTCATACCAGCGCTCGCGAGCGCCGTCCGGATCCGAATTGAGCCGGACCGTGCGCTCGTTGCGACTTCGATCGTCATTCATCTCGAAAAGTTTCAGCGCGCCGCGGGTTCGGTCACGCTGCCATGTCACGATAGGGATCGGCGATGCCGAGGGTGGCGAGCGCCCTCACCTCCAGACCTTCCATGATTTCCGCCTCCGCCTCAAGCGCGTGATCGTACCCGAGGAGGTGAAGGAGGCCGTGGACGAGGAGATGGGAGAGATGGTCGTCGAAGAGCTTGCCCTCTTCCTCCGCCTCCCGCGCCACGGTCTCGAAGGCGACCGCGATATCGCCCAAGGGCCGCGGGCCCGGTGCGCCCGGCTGCGCCGGTGCCGGGAAGGAGAGGACGTTCGTCGGCTTGTCCTTGCCGCGCCAGTCGCGGTTGAGCGCGCGGATGCCGTCGTCGTCCGTGAAGAGCAGGCCGATTCCGACCGCGTCCCGCGGGCGGTCGGACGCGACCGAGAACGCCGCCGAAAAGGCGCGGCGCGCGAGCGCTTCGAGGGCGCCGGGGTCGTCCCAGGCTCCGCCTTCCACCGCCATGTCGATCTCGAACGGAGCGACCTTGCTCCTGCCGGCTCGGGTCGTGCGCGGTCCGCTCATCCGGGCTTGCCCTCGCCCGACCGGAACGCGTCCTCGTAGGCCGTGACGATACGGCGCACGAGGTCGTGACGCACCACGTCCTGCTCCTTGAACGTCACGCGGCCGATGCCCTCGACGCCGTTGAGGATCCGCATCGCCTCGATCAGTCCCGACTTCTGGCCCGGCGGCAGGTCGATCTGGGTCGGATCCCCCGTGACGATCATGCGCGAACCTTCGCCCAGGCGCGTCAGAAACATCTTCATCTGCATGGAGGTCGTGTTCTGCGCTTCGTCCAGCAGGACGACCGAGTTGGTGAGCGTGCGCCCGCGCATGAAGGCGAGGGGCGCGATCTCGATCATGCCGGTCTGGAGGCCCCGCTCGACGTGACGGGCCTCCATGAAGTCGTAGAGCGCGTCGTAGATCGGGCGCAGATACGGGTCGACCTTCTCGCGCATGTCGCCCGGCAGGAAGCCGAGCCTTTCGCCGGCCTCCACGGCCGGACGGGAGAGGATCAGGCGCTCCGCCTGGCCCTGTTCGAGGAGCGAGACGGCGTGGCCGACGGCGAGCCAGGTCTTGCCGGTGCCGGCCGGACCCTCGGCGAAGACGAGTTCGTGCTGCTTCAAGAGCTTGATGTAGAGGTTTTGGGCCGCGTTGCGGGCGCGGACGGGCCCGCGCTTGCGGGTCGCGATCTGATCGAAGGCCGTGCGGCCGGAGGCGGGCGCTTCCTCCGCGGGCGGGAAGAGGGTGCCCTGCAGAGTGCTCTCCTGGATGGCGCCGTCCACGTCGCCCGGCGCGATCGGCGTGCCGTCCCTCGCCCGGTCGTACAGGATCTCGAGCACGCGCCGCGCCTGTTCCGAGGCCTCCGGCGTGCCGCGCACGATGACCCGGTTGCCGTTGGCGTTCGCCACGACCTCGAGCCGCCGCTCGAGATGGGCCAGGTTCTGGTCGTATTGACCGAGGACGAGGCCGGCGAGGCGATTGTCGTCGAAGGTGAGGGTGATCTCGGCCGTTTCCTCGACGCCCGGATGGGAGCTCGAAGGATGCCTCGCCTTCCCACCCCGGCTCGTTCCGCTGTCCGCTGGCCTCAAATCGCCTCTCCTCGACACTCTTCAGGCGGCCGCGTCGAGGGCGCCCCGCGCCACCCGTTCGCCGAACAGGCTGTTGGAGCCCGCCCGCGTGATCCTGATCGGCAAGACCTCGCCGATGAGGCTCGTGTCGCCTTCGATCTGCACAGGCTGGAGATAGGGCGACTTGCCGGCGACCTGGCCCGGATGCCGGCCCGGCTTCTCCAAGAGAACGTCGACGATGCGCCCCACGGTTCCGCGGTTGAAGGCCTGCCGCTGCGCCTCGACGAGGTTCTGGAGGCGAGCGAGGCGTTCGGCCTTGACGGGTTCCGGCACATGGCCGTCGAGCTCGGCCGCCGGCGTGCCGGGCCGGGGGCTGTACTTGAACGAGAAGGCGCCGGCGAAGCCGATGTCGGCCACGAGCCGCATCGTGTCCTCGAAATCCTCGTCCGTCTCGCCGGGAAAGCCCACAATGAAGTCCGACGAGAGGGCGATGTCGGGGCGGGCCGTGCGGACGCGCTCGACGATGCGGCGGTATTCGTCGCCCCGATGCCGGCGGTTCATGGCCTCGAGAACCCGGTCCGAGCCCGATTGGACCGGCAGGTGCAGGTAGGGCATCACGGCCGGCAGGTCGCGGTGGGCGGCGATCAGGCTCTCGTCCATGTCCCGGGGATGGCTCGTCGTGTAGCGCAGGCGTGCGATCCCAGGCTCGGATGCGAGCCGCTCGAGCAGGCGTCCGAGGGACCAGACGCTGCCGTTCTCGTCCTCGCCGTGGAAGGCGTTCACGTTCTGGCCGATGAGGGTGAGCTCGCGGACGCCGGCCTCCGCCAGGCGTCGCGCCTCCGCGACGATCCTGGCGACCGGGCGCGACACCTCGGCGCCCCGGGTGTAGGGCACCACGCAGAAGGTGCAGAACTTGTCGCAGCCCTCCTGAATGGTGAGGAAGGCCGAGACGCCGCGGCTCCGGATCGCCGGCGCCGACGGAGCCGGCAGATGGTCGAACTTGTCCTCCACCGGGAATTCGGTGTCGACGACACGCCCGGTCGTCGCTTTCGACAGCAGTTCCGGCAGGCGGTGATAGCTCTGCGGCCCCACCACGACGTCCACGGAGGGGGCTCGGCGAAGGATCTCCGCACCCTCCGCCTGGGCGACGCAGCCCGCCACGACCACCTTCGTCCCGAACCCCCGGGCGGCCCGCGCGGCCTTGAGCGCGCGGATGCGTCCGAGCTCGGAATAGACCTTCTCGGCAGCCTTCTCGCGGATGTGGCAGGTATTGAGAACGACGAGATCCGCCTCCTCGATCGTTGCCGTCTCGGCATAGCCTTCGGTCGCAAGAACGTCCGCCATGCGCTGGGCGTCGTAGACGTTCATCTGGCAGCCGTAGGACTTGACGAAGGCTTTCTTCACGGGCTCTGGCCTGTTGCGGGAGAGGGCGCTGCGGAGCGCCCCTTATTAAGCCGTTTGCGCCGCCATGAGAATAGGACTGCGGAAAGAGGACGGTCTCTGCGCCATCGGGGGGCTCAGTCGGAGGCCTTGACGGCCGCCCGCACGGCCGCCTCGGCGGCCGCCGTGGCGCGCTTCCGGTCGCCGTCGAACCGGATCGGATCGCCCCAGGCGACGACCGCGTCGAGGGGCCCCTCGCGGACGAAAAGGCTCAGGTGCGGGACAAGCTCCATTTCGCCGTACCAGGCGATCGCGGGACGCTCCCGGCGGGTGACCGGGAGGCCGTTGCGGCGCGTGTAGGTGATCGCGAGCGGCTGCAGGTGGATGGGGCCGATGCCGGGATCCGTCAGCGCCGTTTGGGCGGCGCCGACCAGGGACGAGCGGAACGGCAGAAGGCGGTTGCCGTCGCTCGTGGTGCCTTCTGCGAAGAGGACGATCACGTCGCCCTTCTTCAGCCGATGCGCCACCGCGTGGGTCGCCTCGGCGGTGGCCCTGCGGCGCTGCCGGTCGATGAAGACGGAGCGCTGCATGCGGGCGAAGAATCCGATCAGCGGCCAGCCGTCGATCTCGGATTTGGCGATGAAGGAGAGAGGATGCAGGGACCCGATCACGGGGATGTCGAGCCAGGACACGTGATTGGCGAGGACGAGCGTCGCGGCGGTCTGGTCGGGCGGGCGGCCGCGCTCGCTCACGCGGACGTCGAAGAGGCGCAGGAACGCGCGGTGGAAGAGGACCGGCAGCCACTCGGCGAGGCGCCAGTCGAACCGGAGCGCGACGAGATGGAACGGCAGGATCGACAGGTAGAACAGGGCGAAGGCCAGAAGCCTCGCGCCCACCCCGATACGGCTCATGCCTCGTCCTTGTCGACGGGCACCGCGTAGAGTTCCAGGCGGTGATAGACCACCTTGTAGCCGAGCCTGCGGGCGATCTCGGTCTGCAGCGCCTCGATCTCCTCCGAACGGAACTCGATCACGTCGCCGGTCGCGAGGTTGATGAGGTGGTCGTGGTGCTCGCGGGCGGCCTGTTCGTAACGGGATCGGCCGCCGCGGAAATCCAGCCGCTCGATGATGCCTTCGTTCTCGAGGAGCTTGACTGTGCGGTACACGGTGGACAGCGCGATGCGGTGGTCCACGGCGGCGGCCCGCCGGTGCAGTTCGACCACGTCCGGATGGTCGTGCGCCTCGTCGAGGATGCGCGCGATCACCTGCCTCTGGCCGGTCATGCGCAGGCCCCTCGCCCGGCAGGCGCGCTCGATGGCGTCCTTCCGCGGCCCCCGCCGATTCATGTTTCGTGCTTCCGCCACGCGTTCCGCTCCCATGCGGTGCTTATAGGCGAGGGCGGGCCGGATGGGGAGGGTTTTCCCTCCCCAGGAAGGCGAGCCAGGAAGGCGAGGGCGGGCCGATTCCCCTATCGGGTCCCGATCCTTGAGACCTCGCTCCGCTCGTCCAAGGATGACGGATGAGGCGCTGCGCGTCGCGCGAGGAATGACGGCGGAGGACGGCGCGATGCCCCTCGCTACAGCGTCGCGCTCATCGTGAGCGCGGCGACCTTGCCGCCGTCGGGCTTCGCGTAATAGCCCTCCCGCCGTCCGACGATCCGGAAGCCGAGGCGGCGGTAGAGGGCGAGCGCCGGGGCGTTGCTCTCCTCCACTTCGAGATGCACGGTGCGCACGCCCGCGCGGGCGAGCTCGTCGAGGTGGTGGAGGAGGAGAGGGCGTCCGTGGCCCTGCCCGCGCGCTTCCGGCGCCATGGCGAGCGTGAGGATCTCGGCCTCGTCGGCGACCCTGCGGGAGAGGACGAAGCCCGACGGGACCAGGCTGCGCCCGAGGAAGAGCCCGTCCGCCAGCACCGACCGGTCGGCGAGGAGCCGCTCGAACTCGAAGGCGCCCCAGGCGCGCGCGAAGGCCGTCTCGTGGATGCCGGACAGGCGCGCGGCATGGGTCGTGCCCAGGGGCTCGATCCGGGCGGTCGGCGGCGTCCGGCGGAACCGGTCGAGGAAGCTCATCGCGGCGCTCACCGCCTCGCGATCCGCACCCCCTCCTGGGGTCTGGCGTCCGGACCGCGCAGGTAGAGCGGCTTCGGCAGGGCCTGGGCGGGATCCGCCATGGCGCCCAGCCGCGCCACCCAGGCGATGTCCGGAGCGATCGGCGCGTCGACCACGACGGCCTCGATCCCCTGCGTCCAGGCTTCCGAGGCGAGCATCGGCGCCGCCGAACCCGTCAGCTGGACCGGACCCGAGCCCATCAGCCTTACCGTATCACGCACCCCCATGAGGCTCGGCGCGATGATGGTCCGCCCCCCTGGCGCCACCACCTGGACGTAGATCTGCCCGTGCTTGGCGTCGACGGCGGCCCCCATGAGCCCTCGCGTTTCCCCCGACATGAGCGGCGCCAGAAAGGCGGAGAGCGTGGCGACGCCGACGACCGGCACGCCGGCGGCGAGCCCGATGGCGCGGGCGGCGGCGATGCCGATCCTGAGGCCCGTATAGCTGCCGGGCCCGATCGTGACGGCGACGCGGTCCAGGCTCTCGAACCCGCCGTCGACCGCGGAGACGACCCTGTCGACGAGAGGCAGCAGCGCTTCCGCATGGCCGCGGCCCATCGGCAGCGATTCGCGCGCGAGCGGCTCCGCCTCGCCGGCCTCGATCACGCAGGCGGCGCAGGCGGACAGCGCCGTGTCGACAGCAAGGACGCGCAAAGAGTTCTCCCGAGGCGGCCCGCATCGGCGCGCGAGGCGGGACGAGGGTGGCGGCACGAAACCGAAAGCGCGGCCGAAGAGGCCGCGCCGCACTTTACCGCATCGTGCGGAAAAGTGGCCCCGGTTTTCCGCGCCGAACGATGCTCTGTCTTAAAAGGGAGCATCGGATGGAATCCCAAAAGTGGAATCCACTTTTGGGTCCGATGCTCTAGGGCCGGTTCGGCGGACGGGACATCATCTCTTCGTCCCGCCGCATCGTTTCGGCGCCGCCGGCGGCTCCCGCCGATCGGGAGCGCGTCAAACGGACTGCACTTCCCGCACGTCGGGAAGGAAATGGCGGAGCAGGTTCTGGATGCCGTGCCTCAGGGTCGCGGTGGAGGACGGGCAGCCGGAGCAGGCGCCCTTCATGGCGAGATAGACCACCCCGTCCCGGTAGCCCCGGAAGGTGATGTCGCCGCCGTCTCCGGCCACGGCCGGGCGGATGCGGGTCTCGAGAAGTTCCTTGATGGTCGCCACGGTCGGCGCATCGCCCTCGTCGAAGAACTCCTCGCCGTCCTGCGCCCGCGGATCGGCCTCCGCGTCGAGGATCGGGAGGCCCGCCATGAAGTGCTCCATGATGGCGCCGAGGATCGCGGGCTTCAGGTGCTGCCATTCGCCCTCGCCCTTCGACACCGTGATGAAATCGTAGCCGAAGAAGACGCCCGCGATGCCCGGGATCTCGAAGAGGCGCGCGGCGAGGGGCGAGGCAGCAGCGCCCCGCGGGTCGCGTGCGTCGAAGGTTCCCTCCGGCATGACGGTGCGGCCCGGGAGGAACTTCAGGGTGGCCGGATTGGGCGTGGCTTCGGTCTGGATGAACATGTCTTTTTCGCTCCGAGCCGGTTCAAGGCCGGCCGAGGTGAGAACGGGGGTTAGAACGGTTCTAACAGGTTCTGCCCGTCATGTGGATGGAGTTTCGGACGATTCCAAGGCCGGGCGGACGTCCTCTCCGCGCCGCTGTGTCGCCGTCAACCTGCCAGCGCGTCGATTTCGGCATCGGAGAGGCTGCCGGGCACGATGACGATGGGGATCGGGAACGTTGAGGAAGCCTTGCCGGCGATGGTGCTGACGAGCGGGCCGGGCCCTTCCTTGCCGGTGCCGGCGGCGAGCACCAGGAAGGAGATGTCCTCGTCCTCCTCGATGATCTTGGCGATGCAGGCGGCCTTGCTGCCGACCAGGATCACCTGTTCGGGGTCGACGCCGGCGGCGCCGCGGGCCTCCTTGGCGGCGTCCGCGAGGCGCTTCTTGGCCTCGTCCTGACCCTCCGCGATCATCGCCTCGCCGACGCCGATCCACTCGAAATCGTCCGGCGGATCGACGGCGGCCAGCATCACCATGCTGGCGCCGGTGCGGCTCGCGCGCCGTGCCGCGAAATGCACCGCCCGATGGCATTCGGGCGTCTCGTCCACCACTACGACGAATTTGGGCCGATGGCCCGCCTCGTAGGAACGCCGCCTCCTGGTGCTCAATCTGCGCGCCCTCCCTCTGAGCGCATCGTGCGGAAAAGCGGCCCCGGTCGTCCGCGCCGAACGATGCGCCGTTGTCACACCGGGAGCAGCGGATGGATTCCAAAAGCGGCATCCGCTCTTGGGTCCGATGCTCTCAAGACCGATGCTGCCCGGAAGCGGGACTTCCGTCAAAGGTCAGCGGCGGCGGACGAAGCCCACCACGTCCTTCACGGCATTCATGGTTTCGCGAGCCATGACGCCGGCCCGGTCGGCGCCGTCGGTCAGCACCGCATCGATATGGCCGGGATCGGCCAAGAGGCGCCGCATCTCGCCGGCGATGGGGGCGAGCTTGGCCACCGAGACGTCGACGAGCGCCGCCTTGAAGGCGGAGAACTGCGCGCCGCCGTGGTCGCGCAGCACGTCGTCCACGGTCCCGTCGGTCAGAGCCGCGTAGATCGCCACCAGGTTCTCCGCCTCCGGCCGGCCTTCGAGGCCCTTGGCGTCCGAGGGCAGGGGTTCCGGATCCGTCTTCGCCTTGCGCACCTTCTGGGCGATGGTGTCGGCGTCGTCGGTGAGATTGATGCGCGAGTAGTCGGACGGGTCCGACTTCGACATCTTCTTCGTCCCGTCGCGGAGCGACATGATGCGCGTCGCCGGGCCCTGGATCAGCGGTTCGGTCAAGGGGAAGAAGGCGTCGCCGAAGCCGTGCTCGGCGATCGACGGGGCAAAGTCGCTGTTGAACTTCTGGGCGATGTCCCGCGTCAGCTCCAGGTGCTGCTTCTGATCCTCGCCCACGGGCACGTGCGTCGCCAGGTACAGGAGGATGTCCGCCGCCATGAGCATCGGATAGGCGAACAGGCCGACCGAGGCGTTCTCGCGGTCCTTGCCGGCCTTCTCCTTGAACTGCGTCATCCGGTTCGCCCAGCCCATGCGGGCGACGCAGTTGAACACCCAGGCGAGTTCCGCGTGCTCGGCCACCTGGCTCTGGTTGAAGACGATGTGCCGCCGGGGATCGATGCCGGCGGCCAGAAAGGCGGCCGTCACCTCGCGGATCTGGCGCGCCAGCTCCTTCGGGTCCTGCCACGTGGTGATCGCATGCATGTCGACGACGCAGTAGAGGCAATCGAAGCTCGCCTGCATGGCGACGAAGCGCTTGATCGCGCCGAGGTAATTGCCGAGATGCAGGTTGCCGGTCGGCTGAACGCCCGAGAACACCCGTTGCTTGAACTGCGCCATCGTCTGGAATCTGCCCGAAAACTGATGCGGCGGCGTTATGGCAAGGCGGCGCTCGAAAAGGCAAGCGCCGTCACGCCTTTTTGGTGAAGGGGGCGAAATCGCCACGCTCCAGGGCGCCCGTCGCGACCGCCGCGGCGGCGTAGAAGGCGAATCCGCCGAGACACAGGGCGGCGAGGCCCAAGGGGCCCGGTGGCTCATGCATGCCCTGCAGGGCGGCTCCGAGGGCGAGCCCGAGGCATGCGCTCGAAACGGCGATGCGGCCGGCTCTGACCGCCAGCCTTCGGTCGAGCCGGAGGAGGCGCTCCCGGCGGAGCGCCGCGGCAAGGCACAAGGCATGAAGGGCGAACCCGGACGCGACGGCGAGGCCGTAGCCGAAGGCGCCGAAGGAGGGCCCGAGGAGGAGGGCGGCGCCCGCGGTCCCGGCGAGGCTCGCCGCGAGCGCCGCCAGCATGGCCCGCGTGCCGCCCTGGGCGAAGAGCGATTGCGCGAACACCTTTCCGGCGGCGGCGAAGGGCAGGCCGAAGCTCATGCCGGCGAGCGCGGCGGCGGTGCCGCGGGTATCCGCCGGCCCGAAGGCCCCGCGCTCGAACAGGACGGCGGCGATGGGCTCGGCGAGGACGATCAGCGCGCAGGCGGCCGGACAGGCGACGAGGAACCCGGTCTCGATCGCCCGGTTCTGGGCGGCCGCGACGCTGTCGCGGTGCCCTTTCGCGAGACGGTCCGCCCATTCCGGCAGGAGCACGATCGAGGTGACGGCGCCGATCAGGCCGAGGGGCAGCTGCACCAGCCGGTCTGCATAATGGAGCCACGAGAGGGCCGAGGGCGTGAAGGACGCGGCCTGCGTGCCGACGAGGACGATGAGCGGCACCGAGCCGCCCGCGACCAGCGTCAGGCCGGCCCTGGCGAGGAGTTTCCGTAAAGAGGGCGACCAGCGCGGGCGCACGAGGCGGATCGGGGCATCGGCGCCCCTGAAGGCCACGGCGACGCCTGCGAGCTGAAGAAGGCCCGCGGCGCTCGCGGCTCCCGCAAGCCAGGCCGCCTGCGTCGCGGCCGGCAGGCGCGATCCCTTAAGGAGGACGAGGACCACGACGAGCGCGGCGTTGGTCGCGAGGGGCGCGAGCGTCGAGGCGAGAAAGCGCCGGCGGTGGTTGAGGGCGGCGCCGACGATAGAGGCGAGGGTCACGCCCGCGACGAGCGGGAAGGCGAGGCGCGTGTAGAGCGTCGCCAGATCGAGCGTCGAGGCATCCCCGGCGAGGCCGGGGGCGAGGGCGAGGACCGCCAGCCCGGCCGCGAGCTCGACCGCGGCGAGGAGGACGGCAAGGGCGAGCGCCACGACGGCGAAGACCTCGCCGGCGAAGCGGGGCGCGTCGAGGGGATCGGTCCGGGCCAGGGCCGGCACGAGGGCGGGGTTGAGGCCGCCTTCGCTGAGGATGCGCCGCACCAGGTTCGGCAGGCGGAAGGCGGCCAGGAAGGCGTCGGCCACGGGCCCGGCCCCGAGCACCTGCGCGAACAGGATGTCGCGGAGAAAGCCGATGAGGCGCGAGGCCGCGGCGCCGGCGCCGACGAGGAGGCTGGAGCGGAGAAGCGGCGCGGTGGACGGCATCCTGGGCTTTATGGGGCGGCGCGATACGGAAGCGTGAGGGACCGGCGGCGCTGCGCTTACCGGCTCGCGGAGCGTTTGTCTCGCCTCGCTGTCCCGACGAGGCGGCGAACGTCCGCCGCCCGGCGGGCCGGGAAGACCTCAGACGTCCTCGCCCGTCACGCCGGCCGCATCCTGGGCCTTGAGCACGTCCGGACGGGGCATCGAGACGATGTTGTAGCCGGAATCGACGTAATGGATCTCGCCCGTGACCCCGCTCGAGAGGTCGGACAGGAGGTAGAGGGCCGAACCGCCGATCTCCTCGATGGTGACCGTGCGGCGGAGCGGCGCGTGGGCCTTCTGGTAGGCGAACATGAGCCGCGCGTCGGAGATGCCGGCGCCGGCCAGCGTCCGCACCGGGCCGGCCGAAATGGCGTTGCAGCGGATGTTGCGGGCTCCAAGGTCCGAGGCGATGTAGCGCACCGAGGCTTCGAGCGCCGCCTTGGCGACGCCCATGACGTTGTAGTTCGGCATGACGCGGGTCGATCCGCCGTAGGTGAGCGTCAGGAGCGAGCCGCCGTTGCGCATGCGCAACGCGGCCCGTTGCGCCACTTCGGTGAACGAGAAGCAGGAGATCACCATGGTGCGGGTGAAGTTGTCCCGGGTCGTCACGTCGACATACGAGCCCCGGAGCTGGGACTTGTCGGAGAACCCGATCGCATGGACCACGAAATCGAGCCCGTCCCAGGCCCTGTCGAGCGTCTCGAAGGCGGCATCGACGGTCGCGATGTCCTCGACGTCGCAGGGGATCACCAACTCGGAGCCGAGCGAGCGCGCCAGCGGCGCCACCCGCTTCCCCAGGGCCTCGCCCTGATACGTGAAGGCGAGCTCGGCGCCCTGCTCCGCCACCCTCCTGGCGATGCCCCAGGCGATGGAATGGTCGTTCGCGACGCCCATGATGAGGCCGCGCCTTCCCTGCATCAGACCGCTCACGCGAGCCCCTTTCGGCTCTGGGCCGGGGCGCGGCCTCTGTTGCGAGGCGGCGGCGCCGCGCGCCAGGATGGTGGTGTCGGCGAGCATGTCCATGCGAGGTCCCCCGTTCGGACCGGGAGCCCTCGCACGGGCACGTCTCAAGGATGTGACGGTTTCTTAAACCCGCCTCGGAACCCGCGTTATCCTTTCGGCCGAGCCGCCGCAAGGCCTGCCGTCTCAAGCGTAGCGTTGCAGCACGAGGGTGGCGTTGGTGCCGCCGAAGCCGAAGGAATTGGACAGGACCGTGTCGATCCTGGCGTCGTCGATGCGCTCGCGCACGATGTTCATGTCGGCGACCGCCGGGTCGAGTTCCTCGATATGGGCGCTCTCGCAGATGAAGCGGTTGTTCATCATCAACAGGGAGTAGATCGCCTCCTGCACGCCGGTGGCGCCCAGGGAATGGCCGGTCAGCGACTTCGTCGCCGCGATCGGCGGGCACTTCTCGCCCGGGCCGAAGACCTCGCGGATCGCCTCGATCTCCTTGAGGTCGCCGACCGGCGTCGCGGTGGCGTGCGGGTTGATGTAGTCGATCGGCGCCTTCACGTCCTGCATGGCGATGCGCATGCAGCGCACCGCCCCTTCGCCCGAGGGCGCGACCATGTCGTAGCCGTCCGAGGTGGCGCCGTAGCCGACCACCTCCCCGTAGATGCGGGCGCCGCGGGCCTTGGCGCGGTCGAGCTCCTCGAGCACCAGCACGCCGGCGCCGCCCGCGATGACGAAGCCGTCGCGGTTCACGTCGTAGGCGCGCGAGGCCGTCGCCGGGGTGGCGTTGAATTTCGACGCCATGGCCCCCATCGCGTCGAAGAGGACCGAGAGCGTCCAGTCGAGCTCCTCGCAGCCGCCCGCGAACATCAGGTCCTGCTTGCCGTACTGGATCATCTCGTAGGCGTTGCCGATGCAATGGTTCGAAGTCGCGCAGGCGGAGGAGATGGAATAGTTCACGCCCTTGATCTTGAACCAGGTGGCGAGCGTGGCCGACGCCGTCGACGACATGGCCTTGGGCACCGCGAAGGGGCCGACCCGCTTCGGGCCCTTGGCCCTGGTGACGTCGGCCGCCTCGACGATGGCGCGGGTCGAGGGGCCGCCGGAGCCCATGATGATGCCGGTGCGCTCGTTGGAGACGTCGCCGTCCTCCAGGCCCGCATCGCGGATCGCCTGCTCCATGGCCACATGGTTCCAGGCGGTGCCGCCGCCGTGGAACCGCATGGCGCGGCGGTCGACGGACTCTTCGGCGTGCAGCGACGGCGCTCCGTGCACCTGGCAGCGGAAGCCCAGGCGCTCGTAATCCTCGGCCTTCGAGATGCCGGATCTCGCCTCGCGCAGGGAGGCCAGCACCTCCTGGGTGTTGTTGCCGATGGACGAGACGATTCCCATCCCCGTCACGACGACGCGTCTCATGCCCTGCTCCTCATCCCGCCGATGCCGGTCCGCCTGTCCCGCACAGGTAAGGCCGCAGCGCCGGGTTCTCAAGCTTCGGTGGCGTCATCGATCGTCTATCCGCCGGCGGCCGGCTCGGTCTGGAAGAGGCCGACCCGGAGGTCCTTCGCCTCGTAGATCCGCTTGCCGTCGGCTTCGAGGAAGCCGTCGGCGATGCCGAGCACGAGCTTCGAGCGGAACACGCGCTTGAGGTCGACGCCGTACAGGACCTTCCTGTGGGTCGGCAGCACCTGGTCCGAAAACTTGACCTCGCCCACGCCGAGAGCCCGGCCGCGCCCCGACGCGCCGAGCCAGCCGAGGTGAAACCCCACCATCTGCCACAGGGCATCGACGCCGAGGCAGCCCGGCATGACCGGATCGCCCTTGAAGTGGCAGGGGAAGAACCAGAGGTCCGGACGCACGTCGAGCTCCGCCCTGACATGGCCCTTGCCGTGCTCGCCCCCGTCCTCCGCGATCGAGGTGATCCGGTCGAACATCAGCATCGGCGGAAGGGGCAATTGCGCGTTGCCGGGGCCGAACAGCTCCCCGCGGCCGCAGGCGAGAAGCTCTTCATAGGTGTAGCTCGACTGCCGGGCCATGCCGATCGCCAATCCTTTCATCGTGACGTCATGGAAGCGGGCGAAGAGACACGGCCTTCGGCCCGTGAGGGTGAGCCCTGGTAGCACAGCCGCTCCGCCTCATCAAAGGGATCCGGCTCCGCCGGCGAGGTCCTTCGTCGCGCGGGACTTCGTGCCCACGGGAGGTGTCCCGCGGGAAGCTTCGCCGGGGTTGCGGTTGCGAGGGGTGGTGCGCCACCCTATGATGAAGAGGAGAACGCGCGTGCCGCGCGGCCGACAAAGCTCCATGACCGATACTGCCGCCTCGTACCGACCCGAGATGTCCGCCATCCCCCGCCGGGGATGTCCCCTGTCCGATCTGCGCGACAAGCTGCGCCGCGTCGGCCTGCGCCCGACGCGCCAGCGGGTTTCCCTGGGCTGGCTCCTGTTCGGCAAGGGCGACCGGCACATCACGGCGGAGATGCTGTTCGAGGAAGCCGGCCGCGCGCGCGTGCCGGTTTCGCTCGCGACCGTCTACAACACCCTGCACCAGTTCACCGAAGCGGGGCTCCTGCGCCAGCTCGCGGTCGACGGAACCAGGGCCTATTTCGACACCAATCCGACGGAGCACCACCATTTCTTCCTCGAGGAAGAGGGCGAGCTCATCGACATGCCGTCCGAAGGCGTCAGCGTCGGCGCCCTCCCGCCGCCGCCGCCCGGCATGGAAGTGGTCGGGGTCGAGGTGATCGTGCGCCTGAAGAAGGCCTGAGGGATCGCGGCCTGGGACCCTTGAGGTCTCGCTTACGCTCTCTCGAGGACGACGCTGCGTTGGCTCGAGCCTGACGCCGCCCCGTCGTGCCGGGCGTCGAGCGCCATGAAGCCTCCCACGATGAAGTCGATCATGTGCGGAAGCGCGCTGTCGACGTCGCGGCTGCGCGCCGCGCCGTCGGAGATCCGGCTGATCCGGCCGACGTCGCAGACGTGGTTCAGGAACACCCCCTGCATGAACTGGTATCCCCAAGCGAGCTCGACGTCGCTCAGGCGGGGGAGCGCACGGCGGAGCGTCGACAGGACCGCCTTGGCCTGCGGGTCCATGTGGACGGACAGCACTCCGCGTGCCCCCTCCTTGGGGTCGGCGGCCTCGCGGGCGACGATCTGCGCGAAGGAGCAGCCTTCCGGCTCCTTCATCGCCGACACGGTGCACAGCGCGTTGGCGACGACGTCGCGCAGGACCGCTTCCGTGGGCCGGTCGAAATCGATCCCGCCCGCGCGCTCCCGCCAGAGTTCGGCGGTCTGGTCGTAGCGCCGGTCCCAGACGGCGCGGTAGAGGTCTTCCTTGGACCCGAAGTGATAGTGGATCAGCGCCAGCTGGGCGCGGGCTTCCGCCGCGATCGCCCGCATGGACACGCCGTCGAAGCCGTGTTCGGCAAAGAGATGCTCGGCGGCATCCAGGATGCGCTCTCTCGTGCCGCGGCTCTCTGCAGGCAAGGCCGATCCCTCCGTTCCCGCAAGGCTCATACAGGGTTTTTGGTCGTTCGTCCAAAAACGCTTGCGGGAATTTGGTCGGTCGTCTAATAAAACGCAACAGAGTTCCTGGACCGGAACCCCTCGGAGGACATGGCATGCGCGGACGCACCCGGATTTCCCTACTGTCGATCGCCCTGTTGCTGGCCGCGCCCGCGGCCCTCGCGCAGAACCCCGCCCCGGCCGGCCCGCCCGCCGCCGGCCAGGCGGCGGCGCCCGACATGCCGGCATGGCTGCGGCGGAGCCAGCCCGGGCCGGGCCATGCGGCGCTCCAGCCGCTCGTCGGCACGTTCCGTCAGCACAAGGAGATCTTCGGCGGCCTCCTCGGGCGGCCCAAGGACGCGCCGACCATCGTGTCGGACGACGTGACGACCACCCGCCGCTGGGTGGGCGGCGGCCGCTGGATGGAGGACGTCTCCGAGGGGAGCATCCTGGGCGGGCCCTATTGGCGGCACGGCTGGCTCGGCTACAGCAACATGGACCAGCGCTTCGAGTGGGTCACCGTCGACGGCTTCAACACCACGCTGATGTCCTATGCGGCCGCGCCGAAATCCGGCGAGAAGGCGCCCCTCGACATGGTCGGCCAGTTCACCGACCAGGGCGTCGTCGGCGAGGCGACGGTCGGCAAGACCGTGTCGATGCGCACGGTCATCCGCATCGAGAACCAGGACCGGCACGTCTTCGAGCTCTACTTCACCCCTCCCGGCGAAAAGGAATACCTCGTCGACCGCACCTCCTACACGCGGGTGAAGCCGTGAGCGCCGCGCGCCGCGCCACCGGGGCGCTTGCCGCGCTGATGTTCGGCGCCTTCGCCATGGGGACGGCCGAGCTGATCATCGTCGGGATCCTCGACCAGGTCGCGCTGGCTCTCGGCATCTCCGTCAGCCAGGCGGGAGGCCTCGTGACCAGCTACGCGCTGGGGATCGCGATCGGCGGCCCGGTGGCGACGGCCCTCACGGGCGGCGCCCCGCGGCAGTCGGTCCTCATCGGCGCGCTCGCCGTGTTCGTCCTCGGGGCCCTCGTCATGGTCTTGGGGTCGAGCGTCCCGGTGCTCCTGGCGGCGCGGTTCATGACCGGCACCGTGCACGGGCTCTTCATCGGGGCGGCCTGCATGGTCGCCGCGTCCGTCGCGGCGCCGGGCGGGCAGGGGCGGGCGATCGGGCTCGTCATCGGCGGGATCGCCGTCTCCACGGTGGTCGGCGTCCCGCTCGGGGTCCTCGTCGCCCGCGCGGCGGGCTGGGAGGCGGCGTTCGTCGGCACGGGCGCTCTCGGCCTCCTCGCGCTCGCCGCGACGGCGGCGTTCGTTCCGGCCACGCCCGCCTCGGGGCAAGGCCGGCTGTTCGGGCAGATGCGCGAGGCCGTCGCGCCGCGCGTGCTGGCTCTCCTCGGCATCGGCTTTCTGCTGATCGGCGGCCAGTTCCTCCTGTTCACCTACCTGGTGCCGTACCTTAAGGACGTGACCGGGGTGACGGGGAACTGGGTCAGCGCCTTTCTGCTGGCCTACGGCGTGGCGTGCACGGCCGGCACCTTCGTGGGCGGCCGCTTCGCCGACTGGAGCGCCAGCAAGACCCTCATCGGCGCCAACGCGGCCCTCGTCGCGATCCTCGGCGCCGTCTACCTGCTCGGCGGCAGTCCGGCCCTGATCGCGCTGGCGCTGGCGGCCTGGGGCATCGTCGGCTTCGGCCTGATCCCGGCGCTGCAGTTCCGGGTCATCACGCTCGCCGGACGGGGCGGCGATCTCGCCGCGACCCTGAGCGCGTCCGTCATCAACGTCGGGATCGCGGCGGGTTCCCTCGTCGGCGGCTTCGTGCTCGCCCGGGACGGCGCGGCCGCGGTGGCGCTCGCCGCGATGGGCGTCTGCGCCCTTGCCCTGCCGGCCACATGGGCCACGCGGCACCTCGGAAGCGATCCCGCCGCGTGAGCGGCGGGCGCGGACGCGCACCGGACCTGCAGGGACCCGCGTCGGACCGGACCCGGTCCGCCGCAGAGTGTCCTCAGCGCACGAGCCCCAATCCGATCACCGCGAAGGAGATCAGGAAGCCCGCCACGATGTAGTGGATGTGCCGCGGCGCCACGAGCGCCGCGATGCCGAGCGCGAGAGCGATGAGCGGCAAAAGGTTCTTGATGCCGAGCGCGACGTTCATTCGAAGACCCCCATTCCCCGCACCTCTCTTGCGGACGCGACGCCTGCCGGCCGGACGTCGTCCGGCCCGGCCCTATTCCAGCCGCTCGTTCGGGTAGACGCCCCAGAGCTTGTCCTGCCGGATGTGGCCCTCCACGTCCCGCGCCCCGTCCATGACGATCACGATCCGGCACCAGGTGCCGGTGCAGTCCTTCACATGGGCGATGACGCCGGGCTGGAGCTTCGCCGCCGTCTCGGCCCTGTCGTCGGGCCGGACGAGGAGCGCGATCGGCGGCACCTCGCCCTTGGCCCAGGGCATGACGAGCGCCGTGCGGCGTCCCGAGAGGAGCGAGTGCAGCACCCAGCCCTCCGTCCCCTCCGAATCGCGGATGCGGCGCCAGGTCTCGTACTCGGCGACGATCTCGACGGGCAGGCCCGCGCGCTGGAAGACCCAGGCGGTGCGGTGGTCCTTCGAGGGGCCCTCGCGCAGGTTCACCCGGTCGGTCTTGAGGCTCACGTAGCGCGGGACCGGCAGGCCCGTGCCCTTGCGGCCGCCGGGCGCTTCCTGGGCGTTTGCCGGCAGCGCGGCGCCGAGGCCCGGGCTCACGACGAGGAGGGCGAGAGCGAGAACGGTCTTGCGCATGGTCTCCCTCCGTCGGATTGTGAAAAGCGAAGCCTCTGGATTAAGGAGGCGGGGTCGGGTCCGCCACGCGGCGGCTCGTCGCCATTCCATCGCCGGAACAGGGTTAAGAGCTGCTTAATCCCGCCGGCCGCGAGACCCGCACGGGAGTTGAAGCCGAGCCGATGAAGAAGAGACCGGTCGTCGTCGTCACCCGCCACCTTCCCGACGTGGTCGAGACCCGCATGTGCGAGCTGTTCGACACGCGTCTCAACCTCGGGGACAAGCCCCTCTCGCCGGCCGATCTCGTGGAGGCGGTGAAGGCCGCGGACGTGCTGGTGCCGACCGTCACGGACGACATCGATGCGTCCATCCTCGCCCAGGCGGGACCGAACCTGAAGCTCATCGCCAATTTCGGCAACGGCGTCGACAACATCGACGTGCAGGCGGCGCTCTCCCGGGGCATCACGGTCACCAACACGCCCGGCGTGCTGACCGACGACACGGCCGACATGACCATGGCGCTCATCATGGCGGTCGCGCGGCGCCTGCCCGAAGGCGCCCGCATGATTCCCGAGGACAGCTGGACCGGCTGGTCGCCGACCTTCATGCTCGGCCACCGAATCACCGGGAAGCGTCTCGGCATCGTCGGCATGGGCCGCATCGGCCAGGCGCTGGCGCGGCGCGGCCGGGCCTTCGGCCTCGCCATCCATTACCACAACCGCCGCCGCGTCCCGGCGCGGATCGAGGAGGAACTCGAGGCGACCTATTGGGAGAGCCTCGACCAGATGCTCGCCCGCATGGACATCGTGTCGGTGAACTGCCCGCACACGCCCGCGACCTATCACCTGCTCTCCGCGCGGCGCCTCAAGCTCATGCGGCCCGACGCCATCATCGTGAACACCGCCCGCGGCGAGATCATCGACGAGACGGCGCTCGCGCGCCTCATCGAGGCGGGCGCCCTCGGGGGCGCCGGCCTCGACGTGTTCGAGCAGGAGCCCGCCGTCAACCCGCGGCTCGTCAAGCTCGCCAAGCAGGGCAAGGTGGTGCTCCTGCCGCACATGGGCTCGGCCACCTACGAGGGCCGTCTCGACATGGGCGAGAAGGTCATCGTCAACATCAAGACCTTCATGGACGGCCACCGCCCGCCGGACCGCGTGCTGCCGAGCATGCTGTAGCGCCGCCCGCCGGACCGCTCACGCCCGCGGGCGGCGCGTCGAGGGCGCGGGCGACGCCCTCCGCGGCCCGCTCGCCCGACTCCCAGGCCCCGCCGGCCGTGCCCCATTGCGCGCGCGACAGCGCCTCGCCCGCAAACCAGATCCGCTCGCCCGTCGGGACCTCGAGCCTGTCGCGGATCGCGAGAAGCCCCGGGGGGACGACCGCCCAGGAGGCGCGGGCGAACGGATCGCGCCGCCAGGCGGTGACGCACGGCACCGAGAGGCCATCGAGCGCGCGAGGCCCGA
Source organism: uncultured Alphaproteobacteria bacterium (assembly GCA_963723525.1). Lineage (GTDB taxonomy): Bacteria > Pseudomonadota > Alphaproteobacteria > Rhizobiales > Beijerinckiaceae > Microvirga. The sequence goes on along the minus strand of CAVRRI010000014.1, from coordinate 218,523 downwards.
AATGCGCGGCCAGCACCGCGCGGGCGAAGCGCGCCGCCGCGTGAGGGTCGCGGCCGTCGAAGGCCGCCGCGCCCGGCTGGTCGAGCTCGAAGAAGTGGAACGGCGTCCCGTCGATGCAGGTCAGCAATCCGGGCGGTTCGCGGCGGGTGCCGACGAGGCCCGCGAGCCGGTCGGCGCCGCGGAACGGGGAATGCGGCCAATGCAGGACCACGTGCTCGTAAACCCCGGCGGTGAAGCCGTGCACGGCCTCCTCGATGTCCGCGGGGAGCGCCGGCGTGAAGCGGATGCCGCCGCCCTGCAGCACCGCGATCGGCACGGTGACGATCGCGGCCCTGGCCCGGACGGTGCCGGCCGTCGTCCCGATCCCGACGCCCGCGCCGGACCAGTCGACGGCCGTCGCCTCGGCGCCGAGGCGCACCGGCAGTCCGTGGGCGAGCCGCGCCAGGTAGGCGCCGAGCCCGCCGGCGACGAACAGGTTGTCGGCATAGTCCATGCTGGCGAAGTCGTGCAGGCTCACCTCGTCGAGGGGCCGGCCCGAGACGAGCCCGTAGATCGCCGCCACCCGGCGGCCGAGGGGACCCATCGGCGGCAGCGCCTTCGAGACCGGCCGGTCCTCGGCGGCGCGGGCCGCGAGCGCCATCGCCCGGTCCGCCGCCGCGAAGGCCCGGTCGAGCGCCGCCCGCTCGGTGCGCCGCCCGGCCCTGCCGCGAACGAAGAGATGGCCGTCGACCGGGGCCCGGCGCAGGTTTTCGCCGCGGCTTCGGCCGAGGGCCACGAGGGGGTTGACCGGCCCCGCATGCAGCCAGTGCGCGCCGAGGTCGACCGGATGCCCCTTGATGGCGACCGTCACGGCGCGTCCGCCGATCCGGTCCCGCGCCTCGACGACCGTCACGGTGAGCCCCGCCGCGAGGAGACGCCGCGCGGCGGCGATCCCGGCGGCGCCGGCGCCGATCACCGCCACATCCGCCTCGCCGGGAGCGTCCGCCAGAACCGGGCGGCCCGCGAGCGGCCAGGGCGCCGCGCGGGCATGGTCGAGCGTCCTGTCCGGCGGGATGGTCACGGGGTCTCCGGTGCGCCTTGCGGCGGGGCCGTTTGAAGGTAGAGTCCGCCGCGCGGTGCGGAAGGGCTCATGCGGGGGATATCGTCATGTTGATCCAGGCGGCCTACAAGGCCTGGGGGCAAGTGTTCTCGCCCGCCCTGCGGGGCGTGCTGTGGAAGTCGCTGGCGCTCACGCTCGCCCTCCTGGTGATCGTCTGGTTCGGCCTGACGCGGATCCTGAACGCCTGGCTCGAGACGCACGACATCAGCGCCAGCTATCCCTTCCTCGACACCTTCGCGTTCTTCGTGGCCGGCGCCGGGCTCTTCGTCGCGCTCGCCTACCTCCTCCCGGCGGTGTCGGCGATCGTCGCCGGCTATTTCCTCGACGACGTCGCCGAGGTGGTGGAGCGCACGGATTTCCCGCAGGATCCCATGGGCCGGCCCCTGCCTCTCGGACGCGCGCTCCTCTACGGCCTGCGCTTCGCCGGGCTGTCCCTCGTCGTCAACCTCGTGGCGCTGCTGCTCTTCTTCGTGCCGTTGGTCAATATCGGCGTCTTCTTCGCCGCGAACGCCTATCTCCTCGGGCGCGAGTATTTCGAGCTCGCGGCGGGCCGCTTCCGGCCCATCGAGGAGGCGTCGCGGATGCGCCAGGAGAACCGCGGCACCGTGCTCCTCGCCGGCGCCCTCCTGGCGGGCCTCGTCCTGGTGCCCGTCCTGAACCTGCTCACGCCGCTCTTCGGCGTGGCCCTGATGGTTCACGTGCACAAGCGCCTAGCGGGCCGAGCCTTGCCGGGCCGCGGGACCGGAGGCGCGGCCCCCCGGCTCGAGGCCGGACCCGGGCCCCGTTGAGCGGGGCGCCGGGAGATCGGGGTTCTCCGACGGGGCCGTGTTGCGCGCGAGGTCGAACTGGCCCCGCCTGCGGAAGCGCATCATGTAGGACGGCACGATGGCCTCGAAGGCCGTCGGCACGATGCCGAGGCCCTCGAGCGTCCGGCCCTCGCGCGCGGCCTCCTCCGACACCACGTTGTCGCGCTCGAGCAGGGTGACCTGGTCCCGGGTGATCACGAAATCGTCCGGCATGAGGCCGAGGGTGAGGCGGTCGAGGGTGCCGATGATCGAGCCCTGCAGCCGGGCGACGGACCAGGGCAGCGGCACGACGAGGCGGCGCCTTTCGGTCTGCTCCAGCACGTAGTCCACGAGCGCCCGCAGGGTGCGCCGCTCCGGCCCGCCGAGTTCGTAGGTCCTTCCGCCCGGTACGTTCCCGTCGACCGCCCGCGCGATGGCCTCCGCCACGTCGCCCGCGAAGACCGGCTGGAACAGCGTGTCGGCGCCCGCGAGCGGGATGACGGGGAGCAGGCGCGCGAGCCCCGCGAACCGGGTGAAGAAGCCGTCGCCCGGCCCGAACAGGACCGAGGGGCGGAACACCACGCCGTCCGGCCGCGCCTTGAGGAACCCCGCCTCGCCCTTGGCCTTGGTGCGGGCGTAGAGCGATTCCGAGTGCGGGTCGGCGCCGATGGCCGAGACGTGGACCACGCGGGCGTCCCTCACGGCGGATTCGGCGATGAGCCGCGGGCCCTCGGCCTGCAGGGTCGAGAAGGTCTGGCGTCCGCTCTCCTGGAGGATGCCGACGAGGTTCACCACGTGGTCGGCCTTGGCGACGGCGTGCCGGACGGATTCGGGATAGCGCAGGTTCGCCTGGATGGCGTGGATCTGGCCGACGCGGCCGAGGGGCTGGAGATGACCCGCGAGTTCCGGCCGGCGCGCCGCCACGAGCACCCGATAGCCGCGCTGCGCGAGCGCGCGCACCACGTGGCGCCCGAGGAAGCCCGAGCCGCCGAACACCGTGACGAGCTGCTGGGCCGGCGTACGGATCGCGGGGATCATGACGAAACCTCCTCACCCGAATGGGCCGCCGACGAGATGATGTCGCGAACGGGTTGGGTGTGTCTCTAGTCAAAGGGCGGGTGGCTGTGAAGAGCGGGGCGGGGCGGCTGTGGCGGGCTCTGAGGCTCGGCCGGCCGATCACGCCGATATGCCGGCGATATCCGCATTGACGCGTTCGCGACGGGCCATTAAACGGCGGGCTATGCCCAGGTGGCGGAATTGGTAGACGCGCTGGTTTCAGGTACCAGTGGTGAAAGCCGTGGAGGTTCGAGTCCTCTCCTGGGCACCAACCCCTTCTAAGGGGTTGATCCGCAAAGATTTCCTGACAAATCAAGGGCTTGTGAGCACCCAGTGATACAATTGGGTGATACAAATGGTCTTGATGATGAGCCGCCCGCACAAGCACCCGAAGACCGGGGTCTACTACTTCCGCCGTGCCGTTCCCGCCGACCTCCGCCCCATCATCGGGAAGCGCGAGGAGTTGCGGTCGCTCAAGACCAAGGACCCTCATCTCGCTCGCCAGCTTCACGCGGCGATTGCGACGGAGGTGAACGAACGCTGGCAGGCGCTCAGGCAACCCGCGCAGCCCCTTAGCCACAAGCAGGTCGTTGCCCTGTCAGGTCTCGTCTATCAGGCGATGGCGGAGGGCCATGCGGATGACCCGGGCTCACCGTCCATGTGGCAGGCGTTCGTCTCATTCCAGAACAACACCCTCCACCCTGACCGCCTCGCTGAATGGCTTGGCCCCACCGTCGATGCAATTCTTGTGCGGGAGGGCGTGAGGACGGACGAAGCAAGCCGCTCACGGCTCATTGAGGAAGTGCGGAAGGCGACCGATCAAGCGGCCACCCAGTTGGCGCGGAACGCTGAGGGTGATTACCGGCCCGACCCTGACGCCTCACGGTTCCCGAAGTGGACGCCTCCGAAGCCTCCCGAACCGGAACAGCCGAAGCCCGTGAACGGGACCAAGGGCGTCACCATCACCGGCCTGATGGAAGGCTGGTGGCGGGAGGCAAAGGCGGCGGGCCGGTCGGTCAGCACCCATCAGTCCTACAGCACCACGGTCGCCAAGCTGGTGGCGTTCCTCAAGCATGATGACGCGCGGCGGGTGACCCCCGAAGACGTGGTGCGGTTCAAGGATCACAGGCTTTCCGAGGTGAGCCCAAAGACCGGCAAGACCGCCTCTCCCAAGACGGTGAAGGACAGCGACCTTGCGGCCCTCAAGGCGGTCTTCGGGTGGGCGGTGTCGAACCGCCTTCTCCCCGCTAACCCCGCCGAGAAGATCACGATCAAGATCGGCAAGTCCAAGCGGTTCCGGTCGAAGGGCTTCACCGATGCGGAGGCCAAGGCGATCCTCAAGGCGGCCTGGGAACACAAGAGGGGGCGGGAGACTGCGAAGACCTACGCTGCGAAGCGGTGGGTCCCCTGGCTCCAGGCTTACACCGGCTCCCGCGTTGGTGAGATGGCACAACTGCGGAAGCAGGATCTCCACCGCGAGGGGCACACATGGGTCCTCACGGTGACCCCGAGGCGGGGACGGTGAAGGGCGGGGAGGCGCGGCAGATCCCGCTACACAGCCACTTGGTCGAACTCGGGTTCCCCGCCTTCGTCGCGTCCGCCCCTTCCGGCCACTGTTCTTGACCCCTGCGAAGGACGGCGACGTGCTTGGTCCCCTCCAGGGCGTGAAGAACCGCCTGACGGAGTTTGCGCGGGAGATCGTCTCCGACCCCAATGTGCAGCCAACGCACGGCTGGCGGCACCGCTTCAAGACGCTGTGTCGTGAGGCCCGGATTGACCCCCGCACCCGCGACGTGATCCAGGGCCACGCGCCCGCACGGCAGGCGACGACTATGGGGACGTGACCATCAAGGCGATGGCCGGGGCGCTGGCCCATTTTCCCCGTCAGGGCCTGTGAGCCCTGCCGTGGCCGCTGAGGGCCATTGAGGCTTTCCTGCAATCGGCTTCCAGGGCCACCGCTGGGGCTCCCGGGGTTATCCAAGCTGGGCAGTGAGGGCGGGGCCGCTGAGGGCCATTGAGCCTTCCCGGCTGGTAGTGTAGGGGAGCCCCATACGGGCGTCCTACGCCCCCTCACACCGGATGGGCATCCTCGGTGAACGGTCGATAGGCGGTGAAGCGGGGTCCGCGATCTCGCGTCTCGGACACCGCCAACTCCGCAGCGATCGGGAGCACGGCCCGCATGGCGACCACGTCGGATCCTTCATGCTGCATCGTGAGCTGTGCGTGGGGCGGGTAGCCTGCGGCCAGCAAGGCACGCTGCGGAGAGGAATGGGTCGAGGATCGGCAGAGGACCGCGTTACCGAGGCGGGCCTCAAGCGGCCACGCCCCAACGGGCGGATGGTGGTGTTGAGTTTCACAGTGCGGCTTTCAGTTGTTCGGTGGTCATGCCGTGCCTCCGGGCCAGACCTCCAATCGCCCTCCAGCGCCACCGAGGGGCTCCTGGCTATCCAAGCTGGGCTATTAGCTGGGCCGTGGTCAGACCGTGCTTCCGGGCCAGACCATCCAGCCGGTCCTGGGCGGCCTTGTGACACCTCGTTCATTCGGGTTCAGCACCAGTCGGTGGATCTTCTTGGCGTAGTATCGGTCCTTGAGCGGGAGGAGGACATCCTGCGTGACAGCTCCTGCGTGACAGTCCTGCGTGACAGGGTCGTGACATGCGTGACGGCCTGTGTCTCCAGGGCTGCGACGCGCAATTTGAGGACTTCGATCTCTTCGACGAGGTCGTCGTAGCGTGCCTTGGTCATGGTGATGGTCGGCTCCTGCGTGACGGCTGACGGGGTGATGCGTGACGGGTGCGTGACGCGCTGTCTCTCGCGACGCCGCTGCTGGCGTAGTCTTGCGAGTTCCCGCTTGCGTTCAGCACGGCGGGTGGGGTCGTGATCTTGTTGTGGCATGGGATGGGTTCTTTGGGGTCGATTGTCGGCGGGGCTCCAGGGAGGGGTTGACCCCCAGAAATCAGGCTTTGCAAGCCATTGAAATCATTGAGGAATTAGCTCTACGTTTTTATCGGCGAAGGGTATGGTAGATACCCTTCGCCATGTCCGCGTAGAGCGAAAAACCCAATGATTTCAATGGTGCCGTTCATCTTGGAGCATTCTGAGCCCAGGGCTGAAGCTGCTCCAGCGCCCTGTGCGCGGGTCGAAGACATCCACCGAGGTGAGCACCTTGGTGAACGTGATGAGGCTGTCGCGGGTGGCCTTCCCAGCGAGACCTCCCGCTCATACTTCGCGATGAGGCTGTGATGCTGGGCGTCGAGGAGGCCTCTCGGGAATCCCCGACCGGACGAGAGTTCACGACAGCGTCGAGGGTGCGCGTGTTGACGAGACGCTCGCCCTGTTCAGGGTCGCCCTTGTGCTCCCGGAAGATCCGCTTCACGGCCTCCTCAAGGGGCCCCTTACGGCTGTCCGGGCGGCCTTCTGGATGGCCTTCACGAGCTTCTTCGCCTGGGCCATGGGATCCTCAGCGGAGCGGATCGAAGCGACGGCGGCGGCGTGGCGACGGGAGTTGGAGCGTACAGGACCCCGTGCTCGCGTTGTAGAACTTGAGGGCCTCGCGGACGGCGATGGTGTTGGTGGTCGTGGTGGTGACGGGGGAGACGGTGTTCGTTTGCATGGGAGTGTGTGTGTCGTTGGGTTGTCGTGGAAATGAGAAAGGCCCCGGAGGATGTTTCCCCCAGGGCCTTCGTGGTGGGCTGGGTTGTGTCTGCGTGTCTTACGCGGCAGACAGCAGCGCCAGCGCCTGACGGAGAGCGATGCTCCCCGCAGCGCCTATGATCGTGGTCCGATTACCATGAGCTGATAGGTTCCGGTGTGGAGTTGCCGGATGACGACGGTGTTCGTCCCGTCCGTGACGGAGACAGACTTCACGGGCGTTGAGTCGAGAGAGATGGACGTCTGTTGGACATGATGTTGGTGTTCCTGTGATGTGGGTCGAGTCGGCTTCGCGCCGCCTTGGGCGCGGCTGGTCAGATGAGGATCGGCGACGAGGATCGCGACGAGGAAGCCCGCCTGGGTTTCCGGGGTGACGATAGCGAGAGACGTAGCGGTCACGCTGATGCTCGCTGTGCCGAGTTCGTGCGGCGGCCTTCTTGGATGCTCGCTCTTACGAGCTACGCAGGGCCTTCGCCGCTTGTTCGGTCGTATGCGGCGAGTAGCTCGGTCTTCCCAGTAGCGGGGGTGCCTGCGGACGTAGCCGTCGTCGGGCTACCACACGACTAAGCGCCTGCGCTTTGCCTGGGCGATGGACATCTCGACGTAGGTCGTGCCGAAGGTGGCCCTCTGTCGTCCGGTCGTCCAGACCTCGTCCGGTCGCTTGAACGATCGGGGCGTCTTGTAGTCGATGACCGTGCCATCGGGCAGGGGCCACGGCGGGATGTTCACGTAGAACACTCGTCAGTCAGCACCTTCACGATGCCCATCCGGACTGCCGCGCGGTACGACACCTGCCCTTGCCGGGGATCGTCAGGACCACCGTGTTGCCCGACTTGTGGGCCGTGATGCCCGAGCCGAAGGTCGCGTTGAGGATCCTGTCAGGGTCGATCGTGTCCAAGCTGCTCGAAGTAGCTCTGCGGCGAGCTTCTGATAGCCGCGCGAGGTCGCCCCGTGAGCTGCGCCGCCTCGGCGAGATACCGCTGGTCCGGCTTGTACTGTGTCGACCCAGTCCGAGGAAGTTCTCCATGTCGTCACCGACAATGCCGCACTTCTCCAGGGCCTTGACCCGCTGGGTGGTCATCGCCTCGCCCAGTTCGGTGAGCTGGTGCGGGCCTGATCCGGGTGATCCCCATCGACGAGGCTATGGCGTTCACCGTGATCGGGTTGATCTCGCCGTCGTTCAGGGCGTCCCTATAGGCGGATGCGAGGGCGGACCTCGGGGCGTTGTTGATGAGGTTGTCGCGGATCTTCTCACCGCGTCCCCCGAGGTCAGCCTGTAGGGTCGCATTCGCGGCTTGTCCTGAGGGGTTCGCGGGGTCGACGACGACTGCGCGGCCTGTCTCAACTGGCCCTCTTGCAGCGCCCCGGTCTGCGGATTGCGGACGAGAGCGCCCGATCTTGAGAGCCACTGCGACAGTCGTCTCCTGACCACGGATATTCACCCGATCGGTCGGCTTCGCATCGAACGGCGTGACCGCTTGCCCCATGTTATTGCGGAGGGTCGCGATGGTGGTGCTCAGCTATTGGACACGTCGACGGCAGCTTGGTTGCTTGCGCTCCCCCCGCCGACGACACGACTGGTGATCTTCATCGCGCTGGAATTATCAGCAGGGGGCGAGGGAGAGCGATCTCGTCCGAGGACGGAAGGGAGAGGGTTTGGTTGTTGTGGAAGGCGGTCATTGTTGGATTTCCTTGGGTTGGTTGAGGTGGCCCTTTAGGCGGGCCGTGGGTGACACTTGAACGGGACGACGTTGAGGTTGTCGGCCCGTAGATTGAGGGGGTCGCGATCACGCTGCTTCACGCGGAAGCCCTCGGCGGGCTGCATGATGAGACGCGAGATGCGACTGGAGGTTGGTGCGGTAGTTGTTCACCTTCACCGCGTTGCAGTTCCAGGCCCACTGTGGTGACCATCCGGCTTCCATGAGGCGGTGATAGTCGGCGGGAAAGATGCGGGCCTTGAGGTTCGTATTAGCCAACGGGAACAAGGTAGATGTCGCGCCCGTCTGTATCGCGGGTGACGATGGGGGCGCGGCGGGTTTTTACGGTGTTCATGTGCGTGGATCTCGTACTGTAACAGTGAGTAAGTAGAACAAATGCTGAGGGACGGACGTGGGATAGACACGGCCCGACACCCGCCCCCAGGCCCCACGGTTTCCGAGAGTGCTCACTGAGCCAAAGGAGACCCCCGAGTAGAGGGAGCCTGGGGGACGGTGGGCCTTCAGTCTTCGGGGGTCACCGCAGATGCCCGATGGTTGACTGCGGCAGGTCTCTGGGGGAGACACCGACCATCGTTGGCTGCTCGCCCCGAAGACCGAGAGAAGGGACCCCCGGAGAGCCACTAAGGGCTCAATCGACAGGGGGCCTGTAGGAGACCGGCAGGGGTGCTTGATGCGTCCACTGAGGGTGGAGACCACCCGACCATCCCCCAGAGAGGGAGACAGTCGAGGTAGTCCGTCCAATCAACCCAAGGAAAGGACACATCTTCCCATGCCAGGAAGTGGAAACTGTAAGAGGAACCCTTAGAGTAAGCTGATAAGGGTTTTGTAGTAGGGGTAGTATCGAAGGTGAACGCTGTAGGATCGCTTCAGGAGATCCTCATCAACACTTCAACTGGCCCCCTTACCCCCACTCCGGTCTTCGACAATCCTCTGGCCCCCTTAGCAGGGAATGTCTCTCGGTCGTGGTGGTGCGTGACGCGGTGATGTCACGCTGGTGTCACGCTGTCTCTGGCTGTAGGTCACGGGTTAGCTCGGCCGGTCCTCTGGCTGGAGGTGCGGGGTAATTCGATACAGGGCCGGTCTTCTCTCCTGAAGGTCAGGGGTTAGGCTTGCCCCGGCCGCCTCTCTGGCTGAAGGTGCAAGCCTAATCGGTACGGGACCCTCTCTGGCTGAAGGTGGAACCTATTTGGCCCCCGCGGCCTCTTTGGCTGAAGGTGCGGGGTAATTCGATACAGGGCCGGTCTTTCTCCTGAAGGTGCGGTCCTAAATGCCCCAGCCGCCCTTTGGCTGAAGGTGGGGGTCAGCTGGTACAGACCCCCATTTCCCTGCCAGATCAATGCCTTAGCCCTCAATCCTCTCAAGCAACCTCGCAACCCCCATCGGGTGCCACTGCCCACCCCTCGGGGGCGTGATGCCGCGCTCGTTCAGGGCCTTCGCGAGGCCCGCGTAGCTGGTCACCCCAGCGGCCTGAAGCTCCGCGATGGTCGGGGCCAGGAGGGACGCCCCGGCCTTCGCCCTGGCCTGCCGGGCATTCAGGCTCTTGGCCCTGTCGGTCTCGCTCGGGGTGTAGCCACGGAAGCCGCCCATCTTGACCCCACGGGCCTTCGCAGCGGCCAGGGCAGCCTTGGTGCGGGCGCTGATCCGCTCGGCCTCATCCTCGGCCACGACCGCCAGGATGCCGACCGTGAGGCGGTTCGCGTCGGGGAAGTCGCAGGCCACGAAGTCCACACCGGCCTTCTGGAGGCCCAGCAGGAAGTGGGCGTCTCGGGCCAAGCGGTCCATCCTCGCGATGACGAGGGTGGCCTTGTAGAGGCGGCAGGCCTCCAGGGCCTTCGCCAGGGCAGGGCGGTCGCTGCGCTTGCCGCTCTCGACCTCGGTGAACTCCGCCATCGGGAGGCCACCCGCGGCCCTTGAGGAACGCCCTGACGGCCTCCTGCTGGGCTTCCAGGCCAAGCCCAGAGCGGCCCTGCTTCTCGGTGCTGACGCGGTAGTAGGCGACGGCTTTGATGGTCTTCACGTTGATCTCTCCGCTCGGTGAGACAAACGGTAAGGCCAAGCTGAGGCGGCGTCAAGGGCCTTCTGCGGTGGCACGCGGGTGCTCTGTGTGCCCTCACTCCCGCCACGTTCGCAGGTGCAGCATGTCAGCGGGCGACTGAGCGTCGTCCGGTTTTCTCCCTGGAACTTTGGAGAGGGTCAGGGCCGCTTCGCTCTTATCCCTGGCCCTCTTCACCTTGGTGCGCTGCGGTGGGGCCTGCGGTGTCCGCTGTCCGCGTCACGCCCGTTCCGCATGTCCGCGCGTCGCGCCCGATCTTTTATCGCCGAGTACCCGCGCTCGCCCGATACCGCGCCCGCGCGAGGGGAGGGGGCCAAGGGGGGATCTGGCCTCCCTGATTGCTTCCTGATCGCTCTCAAGAGGTTGACCAACCCCATGGGGTAGTAGACCCGGTCCAGTATGTCCAACTGCTCGATCTTGATCCCGAGTTTGTTCGACATCTTGTGCAGCAGCACGGTCGAGAGGCGGTTGCGCTCGCGGTCGTGCTGTTCGCCACCCACTTGGGGCACCGGGGTGCCGTCGTGGGCTGAACAGATTGTGCCACGCCGAGAGCACCTCCGGACCCTTGAGGAATTCGATCTTTATCATGTTCAGCGCGGCGATCCGCTCGGGACTGAGGCCCACGGCCCGTGTTGCCATCAACGTCCGAAAGATTGTGAGCCGCCGCTTGTGCTCTTCGCGCTGGGCGTCGCTTAAGCGGGTCACGTGCACAGCGGCGATAGGGCCAACAAACGTCGCGATGAGGATTGCCTACCTGAACAGGTCAGAGCTGGGGTTCATCGTGCCTCCAAAGGACACCCGCCAAGCAGGGCGATTATCTGCTCTTTAATGCAGCGGCCGTTGTTGTTCCCCGGTACTGGCTGAAGACGAACTGCCAGACGGCATCCACCTTCTCGTTCCAGATGTCCTCGGGATACGGCTCCTCCGGCAGCTCGTTCAGCGTGAACCGGATGGTCGAGTGGACGGCTGCGCGGGGCTGTGGCTTCAACTGCCACTGCTGAACCTGGAGCTGCTCCTGCAGTTTCTCCAGCAGCTCCCGCGCCACCTTCTTCACCTCGATCTCCTGCGCCTTGGTGAGCTTCGGCTCCGGCTTGGTGAGGAGGTCGAAGATGGCGAGTTCGCCCTCGGTTAGTCCTTCGCGGGCCGCCCGGCGTTCCTCCTCGTCCATCTCGGCGATGAGCTTCTTGAGGGCGGCGAAGAAGGCTTCGGTATCCAGTGTCCCGAGATTGTAGTCGTCCACGAGCTTCTCCAGCTTCTCGACGAGGTGGACGCGCGTGGGGTTCCGCTGCGGCCATGTCGCGGGCCTTCTTTTCGGCGGCCGACTTCAACTGCTCATTGGCCGTCTTGGGCCGGCTCGCAAACAGCTTGGCCAGCTTCTCGAAGTCGATGCTGGACAGGTCCACGCGCCCGCCCGCTTCATCGCCCTCGATGATCGGCGCGGTGATGGCCACACCCTCGACCTTCTCGTCGAGCAGGGCCTCGATCTTCGCCGACACCGCGGAGATGTCGACGGGTCCGAGCTTGCCGCGGATGGCCTCCGCGAGGACGTGGAGGGCAGCGACGGGCCTGAGGTAGGGAGCAGCTCGCTCGTCCGGCAGGAGCGCCTTGTAGGCCCTTGCAGCGGCCCCTGCGAGGCGGAAGAACTCGCGCCGTCGCTCGTCCGGTGAGATGAGGGCCTCGACGCCCTGACTGATCAGCGCCAGCCGCGCCAGCTTCTCCGCGGCGAGGATCGCGTCAACGTCAACACCCACGCCCGCACAGAACGTCCGCGCCGCCGCGAGTGCCTCCTCCAACTCGGCGACCAGTTCGTCCTTGTCGCGGATGGGGGCCGCCTCACCCTGCTTCCCCGCGTAGATGGCGAGGGCCTTCTGCAGGTTCTGGAAGACGCCGACGTAATCCACGATCACACCCGCGCTCTTGCCCGGCGCTCGCCGGTTGGCCCGGGCGATGGTCTGCATCAGCGTGTGGTTCTTCATCGGCTTGTCGAGGTAGACCGTGCTGCACGTCGGCACGTCGAAGCCGGTGATCCACATGGCGCAGACGAAGACGAGCCGGAGGGGATCGTCCGCGTCCTTGAACTTGCTCTCCAGGTCCTCCTTCTGCATCCGCTCACGATGGGGGAGGATGTCGAGCCCCTTCGCCTTGAGGTCCGCAATCTCGTTCTGGGACTGGCTGACCACGACCGCCATGTCCACCGAGCGCATCCACGCGAGGCGCTCTGCAAGGGCCTCACGGGCCTCCTGAGGGGCTGTCTTGAGCCGCGCCTCCTCTGCGGCCAGTCAGCACCTGCCACTGCGCCTTCACCTTCTCGTACATGCGGACGGCCGTGGCCTTGTCGATGGCGACGAACATCGCCTTGCCGAGATAGCCACGGGCGGCGAAGTGGCGAACGAGATCGGCGGCGACTTGGTCCAACCGATCCTCGCGGGTGATCAGATGATACTGCCGGGCGAACTCCCGCTGCAGCCTCTTCTCCTGCTCTCGTCGAGGGCGGCCTCGTCGAGCAGCTCGTCCAGTTCGTCGCGCAGCTCCTCGGCATTGAGTTGCAGCTCCGGCTTCCGCGCCTCGTAGTAAAGGGGCACGGTCGCACCATCGGCGATGGACTGCGCGAAGTTGTAGACTGAGACGTAGTCGCCGAAGACCTCGCGGGTCCGCTCCTCCTGGCCCGGCGATCAGCGGCGTTCCGGGCACGCTCGTTAAGCGCCGGCCGCGGCCAGACGAAGTCCTCCACCTTCGGCTTGGCGTGAACCATCTTCGGATCGACCGCTGCTGTCCGCTCATCGCTCACCGTAAGGCCCCTCCTTGCTGCAGCGATGGAAGGCGCGACCGTCCGAGAAAGTGGCGGTTATCCTCACTGAGGGCGACACTGCGGTTGCCGCGGATCATCCAGGCGAGCCCATCGGGTGAGAGCACGTCATCTGCATCCCAGCCAACTTCCGGCTGCTTGTTCGTCAAAGGCGTCGAGAAACCGACCGGCATCATCAGTGCCCCCGTCTATCTCTGCCATCGCGATCCGCACGTCTATGTCGCGCTTGGGCATCGTGAGAAGGTGCGTGTGGCCCAGATCATGCGCCGCTCCGTTCCTGGGGGCCGTGGCTGGGGTGAGCGCCATCGGACAGATCCGGAAGGCAGGTAAAATCTGAGCGCAGACCTCGGGTGGAGGTCAGGCGGGATGCGACAGTCTTGTGCTTGCCAAGTCGCCATTGTGAACAGAATAGGCCGAGCGGAAATACCAACACATAGGACGGATTCGTGAATTTGATTGCTCGCGACTTCGCATCGCTCATCAAATCGCGGAGGCAAGACCAAAATCTTTCGCTGCGAGCCCTCGCAGACATCACGGGTCTTTCCTTCTCTGGAATCGCCAAACTTGAAAGAGGAGACATAACTCCCACCTTCGACAACGCCATGAGACTCGCCAGAGCCCTGGGCTTCAGTCTTGACGCAATCGCTATGCTGTCGGGGAATAATGCGGTGTCTGAAGTCGCCATCCGCAAGGGTGCGCCGGATTTGGTGGCCCAAGTTGATTACAAGTTCCAGAAGATCAAGTCGGGAAGAAGAAAGAACCTGAGCAAAATCTCGCTACCCTTCGAGTATGCCGTAGTCACATCAGGCGTGTTGATCCTGACGTCTGGAGAATCGCTGAGTCGCAAGATTATCGCTGGGGCAAGATTGGATTGCGCGAACTTGCGCCAGCAAACCTGTTGGGCACTTGCCATGACAGATGCGGAACTGTTTTGGGTCGGTTCGCCCCTTCCCTCCCGCGACTGATCTGCCTCACCTTCTTGTGCACTTGTTCTTTCACACAGTTTCTGAACCGCAGCCCTATGCCACTGCCCTAAAGCCGTTTCTATCCTCAGCTTCTGTTCAAACGCTCGGCCATCCGCGCCCTTAAAGGTTCACTAACAAAGGGCGAATGCCGACTACAGCTCGCCGCTACAGCATAACGGTTGCTTGCCGGATGTGTGGATCCTGCGCCACACTGGAACTGAGAAGCGACGTGTCTCCCCACAAAGGGGCCATCCATCGCTTGCCTGGGCAGGGGCTGCGGCTAAGGTGACAACGCGACAGGGGGCATCCCGGTCGTGGTTTGGTTTCACTCTCCCGGCGAGTCCGAAGGTGAGGCCGAACCCGGGGAAAAGGGACGTGTTCAAGGCTTCATCGAAGCTCGCGAGGCACAAAAGCCCGGCCCCCCAGGGTCTCAAAACTTTGGAGGTCACAATGAAGCTCGTGAAGAGCCTTCTCCTCGGATCGGCAGCGGGTCTCGCCGCCGTCGCCGGGGCTCAGGCTGCGGATCTTCCCGCACGGAAGGCTGCACCAGTCGAATACGTCCGCGTCTGCTCCACCTACGGCGCAGGCTTCTTCTACGTCCCGGGCACCGAAGGCTGCCTGCGCATCAGCGGCCGCGTCCGCGCGGATTACCTCTATTCCGAGCCGTTCACCCGGGCCAACGACTCGACCAACTTCCGTGTCCGCGGTCGCTTGAACGTCGATCACCGTATCGCCACGGCCTACGGTCTGCTGCGCACCTACATCCGCTACGAGATCACCCGCAACTCCGGCACCGGCTTCGGCGTCGAGAGGAACATTCGGCGCAGACCCGCAGCTCCAGCAGGGCTTCATCCAGTTCGGCGGCCTCACCGCCGGTCGCGTGACGTCGTTCTTCGACAACCCCGACCTGCCGACCGCCCATATGGGCACGCTGCGGTTCTCGGACTCGCCGGACGTGAACCTGTTGGCCTACACGTTCTCCGGATGGTAACCGGCTTCTCGGCCACCATCTCGATCGAAGACTCGCATGATCGTCAGACTGGGCTGACTCCCTTCGGCGTCGCGCTTTGGCGGGTTCGCGCCCGGCTTCGCGCCGCTTCCGTTCGCCGTTGCCGGCGAGCGGATGCCCGACGTTGTGGGTAACGTGAAGTATGCGGGCACGTGGGGCGGCGCCCAGCTGTCCGGTGCGGTCCATCAGGTCCGCGACGTTGGCTTTACCACCCTCACTCCTCCGGTTAATCCGGTGACGGGCACGTTCCTGCCGGCCTTTGCCGACACGGAATACGGCTTCGCCGTCATGGGTACGGCGTACGTCAACCTGCCGTGGCTGGGTGCGGCCGACGCGGCCTGGATCGCGGCGACCTACACCCACGGTGCCGTCGGCTACATTACGGGCGGCGCCTCTCAGCAGGGTCAACTTGCCCTTCGCGGTTTCACGGGCCTGCCATTTGGGGATGCCTTCGTCAATCCGTTCACGGGCGATCTCGAAACGACTAAGGCTTGGTCGATCGCGGGTGGCGTCACCCACAATTGGACGCCGCAGTTCCGCTCGAGCCTCTTCGGGTCGTATGCTCAGTTCGAGGCCGACGGCATTGCGACAGGCTTCGTTCCGGTCAACGCGACGACCCTGGCGTTGGGCACGGCTGGCACGGTGGTGGGCGTCCCGGACCTCACCGAGTGGCGCATCGGTGCGAACACGTTCTGGACACCGGTCTCCGGCCTCAACATCGGCGTCGAGGTTCTGTACGCCAGGCTCGAATCGAGCGGTCGTGTCGCAGTTCCATTGCCGACCGCAGCCGGGACAGCGACCGGCTTCTTCCGCCCCGAAGAGGATGGGGATCTCTGGGAAGGCCGTTTGCGCATCCAGCGCGACTTCTAATCAGTTACTTCAGACTGGTTAGACGAGCCCCGGTGGAAACACTGGGGCTTTCCTTTGTCAGTGTCTTGTCCCGTCACTGTCTCTTTACATAATACGAGCGACGCCGATTTGTGACGCTCTCGACAATTCCGTTTGACAGCGCCCGCGCGGGGGCCGGGGTACCGGCGGGATCGGGCCTCGATGCCACGTTAAAGTTACCCTGAAACATTTTTGGTCAGGACATCCGGGGGTCGACGGAGATCCAATGGGGTGATACAAAGGGGGTGATGACGGTTCTCTCAAGGCATTGAATAATCAGCGAAATCACCGGAAGTGGCCCGGTCCTCTCCTGGGCACCAAACTAGACGCGTAAGCCATTGGATATGCTAGCACTTTTGTCCTGGCTCCAGCGGTGACCCCACCATTCGCCCCACCATTTGAAGCGCCCGGCACGGCAGGAGCAATACCTATACACACGCATTAGAGCATCGGACTGGAAATTAGACTCCTGGGCTTCTGCGCGGGACGGAGCTGTGATTCACTTGCTTGAACGGGAGGTGGATCATGGGGCACTGCTATTCCCTCGATCTTCGCGTGCGGGTTGCGGGCTTTGTAGAAGCCGGCCACTCCTGCCGGGCGGCGGCCCGCCACTTCGGCGTCAGCGACAGTTTCGCCATCAAGCTCGTGCGGCGAACGCGGCACTCCGGCTCGCCCGCGCCGGCCCGCCAGGGCCGTCCGCCCGGACGCGGCAAGCTGGTGACTTATGAGACCTTCCTGATCCAGACGGTCGAGGCCCAGCCCGCCATCACCATGCCCGAACTGGCGGCAAGGCTGCTGGAGCAGCATGGGATCGTCGTGGCTCCCGCGATGCTCTCGCGCTTCCTGTGCCGCTGTGGCTTCTCATATAAAAAAATGCCTGATGGCCGCGGAGTGCGCACGCGCCGACGTGCGGGAGGAGCGCCGCGTCTGGCACGCCCAGCGCCAGCCGCGCATGCGCGAGCAGCCGTACCGACTGGTGTTTTTGGATGAGACTTACGTCAACACCAAGATGACCCGCCTGCGCGGCCGCAGCCGCAAGGGCCAGCGGTTACGCGCAAGCGCTCCCTTCGGCCACTGGAAGACGCACACCTTCCTGGCCGCGCTGCGCTGTCATGAGCTGAGCGCCCCCTGGATCATCGATGGCCCGATCACCCGGTCTGCGTTCGACACCTACGTCGAGACGCAACTCGCCCCGACGTTGGCGAAGGGTGATGTGGTCATTCTCGACAATCTCGCGGTTCATAAGAGTGAAAAGGCAGCAGATTGCCTCAAGCAAAGAGGTGCCTGGTTTCTGTTCCTGCCCGCCTATTCGCCCGATTTGAACCCGATCGAGCAGGCCTTCGCCAAGATCAAAGCGCATCTGCGCAAAGCCGAAGCCCGAACCTTTGACGCACTTTGGCGCGCCCTCGGTGACATCTGCGATCTCTTCGAGCCACAAGAGTGTTGGAACTTCCTCAGAGCCGCCGGATATGCGTCCGATTAAGGATCCGATGCTCTAGCCGAGCACTGTGCTGACCGGAAATAGCGGACGCGGTGGCTGGATCGGCTCACGGCGCTGCCTTGCAGCACCGGAGAACGTCTCCACGAGCTTCGGCCAAAAAGTGATAATATGGTACCGGTTCATCCGCAGCCGGCGGACGGAAGACCCCCCCTGAGAGTTCCTTTGGCTACTGCATTTGCCCCTTGAACCACGACTTGTCAGATCGAGTTCGCAATTCGAAAATTACAAATTTCTGAGGCTAATAGCCAAGCTTGTGATACCAATCTTGTCGCGCGTCCCTGAGCGCGAGGGGATTTCCCGATCATTGTTGAAATGGAGGAGCGGCGTTGCTCGCCTTGAGCCGTTAGGGTCGAGGTGCTGATTCCACGAAAAGGAAGCAACGCCATCGCGATTCCTTCGTCCCGCGGACCTCACAGAAGCCTCCAGATTCCGCGAGCGGCCCCGGTGTGATTCATATGGCGATCCGGTCGCCTGGGGCGCACGGTACCAAAGTCCAACCCCCCAATTCTCGTCGCGCGCAGCTTGCGAAAGCTCGAGCACGACCCCGAAGTCCATCGGCACGTCAGTGTGACCAAGACAAGCAGAACGCTGGTCTAATCAACAACGGTGTCCGCACGGGCCAGGAGAGCCTGTGGAATTTCAAGACCGATCATCTTCGCAACTCTGACGTTGAGTGCTAGTTCATGTCTCGTCGGCGACTGCACTGGAAGCTCACCGGCTTTTGTGCCTCTGAGAACCCGGTCAATGTAGGAGGCGATGCTTTGATACAGGTCCTCCAATCTTGGACCATATGACAGCAAGCCTCCGGTCGCGACGGCGTAATGGTCGCCAAAGATGGTCGGTACCCGGTGTCGCCATGACTGCACGACGATCTCGCTGCGATAGGTCATTGTGAATTCATCTGGAAGGATAAGTAGGGCTCCGCCCGGATCGCTCGCGAGTGCAACGATTACCGTTTCGATTTCGGACGGGTTCTGAGCGAACGCGATGATCGGCTCGATGGCGAGAGAAGCGGCGGCGGCTCGAAAACCGTCCACGAACGGGGCTGACCTATTGGGAGAGGTCTCGGGATTGAACAACATCGCGGCTCGTCTGATGCGCGGGTCTACCTCCTTGAGCAGTTCGAGCCACTTCCCGGCAAGCGAAGGCTCGTAGCTCGTAAACCCGGTGACGTTCCTGCCAGGACGAGCAAGGTTATCTACAACGCCATTGCCGATTGGATCTGCAATCCCGAAGAAGATCACCGGGATGCTCTGCGTCTCGGCGAGGACCGCAACGGTCGCCGGTGTCCCATTGGTGACGATGAGATGGGGTCGGGCTTCAACTACTTCTCTCGCGATGGTCGGTAATTCAGCAGGTGTGACGGCGACCCGCACGTCCGCGCGAAGGTTTCCACCTCGTGTCCAGCCTAAAGGCCGGAGGAGCACGGCGACCTCCGACCAGTCCCAAGAGGAACCTCGCCCAACCCATCCGATCCGCTGCACCGGGCCAGAGGTTTGAGCCATCACGGGGACATCCAGGGGTAACGCTGCCGAGCATAAGAGCAGGAGCGCGTCGCGGCGTCTCATTCGAACACCTCGCCCGGTGCGGATCAGTACACAATGTATCTTGTTTCCGCAGGAGTGTCGTCGATTGGGAGGCTCTCCGGTCCGATCAGCTAATATATCAGTCCCCGCGCCATCAACCCTCGCACCTTCCTTCTTACGGCCTCCGCACATGCCGTCAGGGTCTTATGTCCGTGCGTCCCGGATATACTATGAACTCAACGGGTTCGCATGAGAGGCCACTGATATGCACCATTCCCGTCTCTGCGCCGTGCTGATCGACTGCAAGACCTCCGATGTGGACGAGGCAGCCCGCTTCTGGGGCGAGGCGCTGGGTCGCCCCGTGGACCCCAGCCATCCTGGCAGCCGCGGCAATTACCGCATGCTGGAGACCCCACCCGATGAGCCCATCGTGCAGATCCAGCGCGTGGACCACGAGAGTCGCGTTCACATAGACATCGAGACCGACGACATCCCAGCCGAAGTGACGCGCCTGGGGAAACTAGGCGCCAAGGTGGTGGACCACCTTGAGCGCTGGGTGGTGATGCAGGCGCCCACCGGCCAACGCTTCTGTGTCGTACGGGTACAGCGTCCCGGTTTCCCGAAGAATGCCAACCGTTGGGACTAGAAGATTGATCATTTTGCCATTTGGCGGCAGCACGAGGACCAACCCGACCGGCTCAAGCGGCCATGCCATCGGCGAGTGGATAATTCGCTTCAATCCTCGGGCTGGTCGAGGGCTTTCCTGACGGGTGGACCCTCGGTCGGGCTTACCTGACCCTCCCCGTTCAAATGGTTGCGGGCACCTGCTTGACGCCCACACAGGCTCTCACACAATTGAGCCAAGACCGCCGCAAAAACCCTTGTAGCGTGAAGGTTCTGGCAAGAAGTTGGAGGTTCGAGTCCCCTCTCCTGGGCATCATTTTGCAGGCGTGCGGAGAGAGCCCGCCGGTTCCGGCGGGCTCCCCGTCTGTTCGCGAGAGGGGTGCTTACGAGATCGACGCCGCTGCAGCCGTGTGCTGGAGGAAGAAGCGCATCATCTCGCGGCTGGCGTCGGGGCCGCGCGGCTCGGTGTAGGATCCGGCAGGGCTCCCGCCGGACCATGCGTGACCGGCGCCGTGAAGGACCCATTGCTCGAGCATCGGCCGCCCGCTCTCATCCGTCTTGACGGTGCGGGTGAAACCCAATCCGCCCGGCGCCTCGCCGCGGCTGACGTTGGTCCGCAGCTCCGCCGCAGCCGTCGCCTGGGCGATGACGTGGTCCCCGTTGACCGGGCTGACGGTCGTGTCGCGGTCGCCGTGAAACACGATGGTCGGAACGGCGTCTCCGGACCGACCGTTCCGGTCCGATGCCGCGCCTTGGCGCATCGCCGCGAAGGCCGACGGCAAGTCCTTGGCGGCGCCGCATGCCAGCCCGGAGTGGACCCCGATGGCGGCATAGAGGTCGGGGTAGGCCGAGCCCATGATGGCCGCCGCAGCGCCGCCGGCAGAGAGGCCGGCGACGTACACGCGCCCCGGCTCGACCGGGAAGTCGCGCATGATCTGGCGGGTGATCCCCGCGATCAGCGAAGGCTCGCCTCGATCCCGCTGCTGGTCGCCGGCGTTGAACCAGTTCCAGCATTTCGACACGTTTGCGGACGGGGGCTGCGCCGGATAGGCGACCAGGAATGTCTGCTCCTCCGCCAGCTCGTTCATCCGCGTGCCGGCGGCAAAGTCGTCGGGCGACTGCGTGCAGCCGTGCAGCATCACCACCAGCGGCAACGCCTCTCCACGATAAGCGCTGGGAACGTAGAGCTTGTACGCCCGGCTCCCGGCCTCGTTGGCATAGATGCGCTCCTCGAACCGGGCCCCGTCGGGGAGAGGGACCACGGGATGCCCCAAGGCGGGCCCGCCGAGGCCGTCGAGGTTGCCGGCCGAGCCGAGCTGTCCCATCCGCTCCACGAACCCGCGCAGCGTCTCCGCGAGCTGCGGCTGAACGACGACCCCGGGTCGGCCTGCGGACTGCGCCGCGGGGAACGGCGGAGCCGTCCACGCGCCTCCCGTTCCCGGCGACGGCGGCATCATGTCGAGGATGGTCGGCGTGCGCCCCCTCGGGCTCGGCGGCGCATCTCCGTCCATGTCGGGCGGAGCGGCACTGGGGAGCGCACCGTGCAGCATGGCCATCGCCTCTTGCAGCCTTCCTTCGCGGGTGAGGCGGGTCACCTCCGTCATGTCGATCTTCGCGAATGCGTTCATCGTCGAATCCTTTGTTGAGTCGGCTGTTGAGTCGGTTTCCGGCACGATGGGATCGTTGCCCTTCCTCGCGGAAAGGATCGGTCGAGGGCTTCCGCCCGCAGCGTCGGGCGGACGAAACGAGAGAATCAGCGGATGCGGTCGCTCAGCGCCGCCTTCACGGCCGGGCTGGCCTGCAAGGCGCCGAGCACGTGAAGGGAGCCGATGGTCTCGCGTGCCAGTTCAGGCGGGACATCGGGTGCGATGACGGCGAGCCCCAGCACCTGAATGTGAAGCGTCTCCCCGGCGGCCTTCGCCGCCTCGAGGTCGTGCCGGCTGTACTGGCGCAGGCCGAGGTCGAGCCGGCGTCTTTCGACCGCTCGCTTGACGGCGTCGGTGTGCCGGTCGAGCTGGTTGCGGATCGCGGTCCTGATGAAGTCGGTGCGGTTGGAGTAGAACCCCTCCTGCACCAGCAGGTCGATATGGCCGAGGTCGACATAGCCGAGATTGATCGTGATCTTCTCGCTGTCCCCCGTCCTTGCCCCTGTCCTCGGCCTGAGTTCCCGCACGTTGCTCGCCATCTTACCCTCCACTCACCATCCGTCTGGATGGTAAATGGAGACCCAAGCGGCGGGTTACAAGGAGCCCGATGCTTTCTGAGAGGTTGAGGGAAAGCGACAGGTCACCGGGCGGCTCACGGGATCACCTGCACCACCCGCCGGGACGCCGGGTCCACCACCACGATGCCGTTGCGGGCGAGGAAGAAGCGGTAGCTCGTCACCTGCGGCACCTCCGTGATGGTGTCCTCCGGCAGGGCGGTGAGCCGGACCGCCTCCGGGATCGTCATCCCCGCCGTGAAGCTCTCTTCGGAGCGCTGGATCGGCTCGGCTTCCTTGAGCCCGTCCTGCCGGCGCACGAAGTCCTTGATCTTCTGCTGCTTGTCGGCCGGCAGGATCGTCGGGTTCGCCGTATCCACGGTCTTCGGCGGCGGTTGCGTCTGCGCGGCCGCGCCGTCGCACAAGAAGGCGACGGCGGCCACGGCCAGGACCGCTCCGGTTGCGACAGGTCTCGCCATGGCATCTCCTTGTCGGACGGCGGGGGATCCGTCCCGCCTGTGAGCGCCGGCCAGGCTCGGCGGTGCCGCCGCTCGCCGGCCCGCCAGCTTTCCGGATGGCCGATGAACCCCCGGTGAAACCGAGCCGACGGCCTCGCGCCCACGTCCGGCAGAAAAGCGCGTCAAGGCCGTCATGTCGGTCTCGATAAGGAACCCTCCAGTAGATCGGCGGTTAGGTCTGGTGTAGCTCATCGGAGGTTCAAGATGAGGAACGTTGTTTGGTTGGCGGCCGTTGCCGCAATCGGTTCATCGACTTTGCTGAGCGACGCCGCTTCTGCGCAGGTTCGCTTCGGAATCGGTCCGGAGGGGCCGAGCGTCAGCGTGGGACGCGACGATGATCGCTGGGATCGGCGGCGCGACCGCCGCTATATCGAGCGCCGAGTGGTCCGCCGCAACTTCGTGGACGACGATCGTCTGGTCACGGGCAGCACCCGGCGCTGCCGCGTCGTGACGATCCGCGAGGAGGACGACGACGGCTTCGGAACGGTGACCCGCCGGATCCGCCGCTGCAACTGACGGCCATCGACAGGGGCGGGAGAGGGCTTGGCCCTCTCCCGTCATGCCGCCGACTTCCTGTCGGGCCCGTCGCAGCGTCCCGGGGTCATCCGCGGCGGGCGCTGGACTCTGGATTCCCTTCCCCTCCGCTTCGCTCCGGCCGGGAATGACATGGAAGGCAATGACACGCGAGGCGCGGCGCCGCCTGGGATGGAAGGGGAGCATCGGATGGATCCCAAAAGTGGATTTCCACTTTTGGGTCCGATGCTCTAACGGGCGGGCGTCCTGGCTGCTTCGAGTTCCGAGAGCTTGAGGAGAATCGCCTCGTCGCCCGGTTCCGGCGGGGGAGCAGCCTCGCCGTGTTCCGGCTGCCGGCTGACCTCGGCGACGACCGACGCCGCTTCGGCTTGTCCGTCCGCGGCGAGCGACCGCGCGAGCGCGACGAGTTCCGCGCCGGCCTGGTCCCGCGTCGATCCGGCCTCGATCAGCGCCCGCATCCAGGCTCGAGCGACGGCCTTGACGTTCTCGCGCCGTGCCATGCTGCCCCCATCTTGCTTTTCGGCGAATCGTCCCCTGGACCGATCGCGGCTTTGGGTTTGCTGCATGACAGACGACGCCGCCCCGATTTGCAAGCGTCGCTATAGGCTTTCGGCACGGGAGCGTTTCAGGACGCGAGCTTGCGGGAGGTCGCCTGGGGACAATCCGAGGCGTCCGCGCCATCCCCGAGCGGTTGAGCTTGCGCCGGCGGGCCGCTCGGAGCCTTGCCGACGGCCGCGAGGCCCGCCGTCCCGTCGATGGCGCGGCGCACCGCATCGACCAGGGACTCGGGCGTGTAGGGTTTCGGCAACCATCGTGCCCCGTCCGGCATCTCCTCGGGGGAGGGCCACTCGCGGCCGGAGGTGATCACGATCGCCATCGCGGCATCGCGCTTCGCGGCCACGACGCTCAGGTCGAGCCCGGAGAGCTCTCCGGGCATGTTGATGTCCGTCACGATCACCCGGATGTCGTCCCGCACGTCGAGGACGGTGAGGGCTTCCGCGGCACTGACGGCTTCGAGCACATGGAAGCCGGCCTCGAACAGGATGTCGGCCGCAACCATGCGGACGAGCACCTCGTCCTCGACCAGGAGGACGACGGCCGACGGGGCCGGGAGGGGATCACTCATGGGGCACGCGAACCGGAACGATGTCGGCTGAGTTCAACGCAGGCCGATCGGAGGGGTTCCTTCCCGGCCCGCCCGGCCTGCGGCGGCCGGCGCGGAGGGGCAGGGGCGCCGGCGCCCGAGCCTTTGCCATTTTGTCTAGACAATTGACAGAGCGGCGCCGCCCATGGTGCGATGGGGCCGCCCTGCAGAACGGACGCCCGGATCGGCCGGCACGCCGCCAGCAGGGCGGGCCGTCATGAAATCGTCGCGCGAGGGGTCGTCATGAAAGCGTTGCTCGGTGGTCTGGCTCTGGCGGTCCTGGTCGGAGGCGCAGCCGCGGCTCAGGACACGCCGGTTGCGATCGGCATCTCGGGGTGGACGGGCTTCGCGCCCCTGACGCTCGCCAAGGAGGCCGGCATCTTCAAGAAGAACGGCCTCGACGTCACCATCAAGAAGATCCCGCAGGCGAGCCGCCATCTCGCCATCCAGTCGGGCGACATCCAGTGCGCGGCGACGACCGTCGAGACCTGGATCGTCTGGAACGCCAGCGGCGTCGCCACGAAGCAGATCTTCCAGCTCGACAAGAGCTACGGCGCCGACGGCATGGTGGTGCGCAGCACCATCGGGTCGATCAAGGACCTCAAGGGCAAGACGGTGGCGGCCTCGGCGCCCGGCACCGCGCCTTATTTCACGCTCGCGTGGTTCCTGAAGAAGAACGGGCTCTCCGTGAAGGACGTCACGGTCGTGAACCTCGAGCCCGGCCCCGCCGCCCAGGCCTTCATCGCCGGCCAGAACGACGCCGCCATGACGTACGAGCCCTATCTCTCGTCCGTGCGCGCCGCGCCCCAGGCCGGCAAGATCATCGCGACGACGCTCGACTACCCGATGGTCATGGACACGTTCGGCTGCACGCCGGCCTTCCTCGAGAAGAACCCGAAAGCCGCCAAGGCCCTCGCCGACAGCTATTTCGCGGCCCTCGAGATGATCGGCAAGGAGCAGGCCAAGGCCTACGAGATCATGGGCGCGGACGTGAAGCAGACCGGCGAGGCCTTCGGCAACTCGGCCAAGTACCTGCGCTGGCAGGACCGCGAGGCGAACAAGACCTTCTTCGCCTCCGAGTTCGAGACCTTCTCGAACGAGGCCGCCGACCTCCTGCTCGAAATCGGCATCATCAGGCAGAAGCCCGACCTCAAGACGATCGTCGACACGCAGTTCATCCGGTAGGCG
This sequence comes from uncultured Alphaproteobacteria bacterium, assembly GCA_963723525.1. Classification (GTDB taxonomy): domain Bacteria; phylum Pseudomonadota; class Alphaproteobacteria; order Rhizobiales; family Beijerinckiaceae; genus Microvirga. The sequence continues at coordinate 193,259 of CAVRRI010000014.1, read as the reverse complement.
GCGGACGCTCAATCCCGAGCGGCGCCCTCCCGTCGGCGGGCGCCGCACCGCCGCATCGTCGAGGCGCCGTGCCGGCGGGCCTTGCCGACGGGACGCCGAATTGCTTTCGTGCCCTGGCCCATGCCCCGCCCCCTCGAACCCGTCGGCCCCGGCGCCCGCATCGCGCTCGGCATCTCGTTCTTCGTCCTCTTCGTGTGCGCCTGGGCGTTCGCGACGCTGGGAGGATTCGTCTCCAAGACGTTTCTCGCCGACCCGATCACCATGGTGCAGGACGGCTGGATCCTCATCACGCGGTTCGGGTTCCTGGCCGATATCGGCGTGACCGTCTGGCGCGTCGTCGGCGGGTTCGTGCTCGCGGCGCTCGTCGCCGTGCCGCTCGGCATCCTCATGGGCGCCTACAAGCCGGTCGAGGCGTTCTTCGAGCCCTTCGTGTCCTTCGCCCGCTACCTGCCGGCCTCGGCCTTCGTGCCGCTGCTCATCCTCTGGGCGGGGATCGGCGAGACCCAGAAGCTCCTCGTGATCTTCATCGGCTCCGTGTTCCAGATCATCCTCATGGTGGCGGTCTCGGTCGGCAACACGCGACGGGACCTCGTGGAGGCCGCCTATACGCTCGGCTCCAGCGCCACGGGCGTCGTCCGCCGCGTGCTCATCCCGTCCACCGCGCCCGAGATCGCCGAGATCCTGCGCCTCGTGCTCGGCTGGGCCTGGACCTACGTGATCGTCGCGGAGCTGATCGGCTCGTCGTCCGGCATCGGCCACATGATCATCGACAGCCAGGCGCTCCTCGCCACCGGCCAGATGATCTTCGGCATCATCGTCATCGGGCTGATCGGCCTCGTCTCCGACTTCCTGTTCAAGGCCGTGAACCGGGCGCTGTTCCCGTGGAGGCTCGCGTGAGCCCGGCAAGGCTCCTCGTCGAGGACGTCTCCAGGGTCTTTCCCGGGATGCGGAGCGCGGCGCCGGTCCGCGCGCTGGAGCCGACGCACCTCGCCGTCGCCGAGAACGACTTCATCACGATCCTCGGTCCGTCCGGATGCGGGAAGTCGACCCTCTTGCGCATCGTGGCGGGGCTCGACGGGCCGACGACCGGCCGCGTCCTCCTCGACGGCCGCGAGGTGCGCGGCCCCGGCGCGGACCGCGGCATGGTGTTCCAGTCCTACACCCTGTTCCCGTGGCTCACGGTCGACGAGAACATCGAATACGGGCTGCGCGAGAAAGGCATGCCGGCCGCGGAACGGCGCGCCATCGCCGCCGCCTACATCGAGAAGATCGGACTGCGCGGCTTCGAGAAGCACTATCCGAAGCAGCTCTCGGGCGGCATGCAGCAGCGCACCGCGATCGCCCGGGCGCTCGCCAACGATCCGGCCATCCTGCTCCTCGACGAGCCCTTCGGCGCGCTCGACAACCAGACCCGTTCGCTCATGCAGGAACTCCTGCTCGGGATCTGGGAGCGGGAGCGCAAGACCGTGCTGTTCGTCACCCACGACATCGAGGAGGCGATCTTCCTGGCGAACCGCGTCGTCGTGATGTCGGCGCGCCCCGGACGGATCAAGGCCGACATCGCCGTCGACCTGCCGCATCCGCGCCACTACACGATGAAGACGAGCCCCGCATTCTCGGCCCTCAAGGCGCGCCTCACCGAGGAGATCCGCGTCGAGGCCGTGCGGGCCGCGGAGGCGCACTGAGCCGCCCGTCAGAGGCTCGGCAGGTCGAGCCGGAATTCCCGGGCGCATGCGACGGCGATGTCGTAGCCCGCATCGGCATGCCGCATGACGCCGGTCGCCGGGTCGTTCCACAGCACGCGTTCGATGCGCCGCGCCGCCTCCGGGGTGCCGTCGCAGACGATCACCATGCCGGCATGCTGCGAGAAGCCCATGCCGACGCCGCCGCCGTGGTGCAGCGAGACCCATGTGGCCCCCGACGCGCAGTTGAGGAGCGCGTTGAGGAGCGGCCAGTCCGAGACCGCGTCCGACCCGTCCCGCATGGCCTCCGTCTCGCGGTTCGGCGAGGCTACGGAGCCGCTGTCGAGATGGTCGCGTCCGATCACGACGGGAGCCTTGAGCTCGCCCCGCGCGACCATCTCGTTGAAGGCGAGCCCCAGGCGATGGCGGTCGCCGAGCCCGACCCAGCAGATGCGCGCCGGCAGCCCCTGGAACCGGATGCGGGTCCTGGCCATGTCGAGCCAGTTGTGCAGGTGCCTGTTGTCCGGCAGGAGCTCCTTCACCTTCGCATCCGTCCTGAAGATGTCCTCGGGGTCGCCGGAGAGCGCCACCCAGCGGAACGGGCCGATGCCGCGGCAGAAGAGGGGCCTGATATAGGCCGGCACGAAGCCCGGGAACGCGAAGGCGTCGGCGACGCCTTCCTCGAGGGCCATCTGGCGGATGTTGTTGCCGTAATCGACGGTCGGCACGCCCATCCGGTGGAAGTCGAGCATGGCGCGCACGTGCTCCGCCATCGAGCGCTTCGCCGCCTGCGCCACCGCCTTCGGGTCCGTCTCGCGCTTCTCCTCCCACTCGGCGAGCGACCAGCCTTTCGGCAGGTAGCCGTTGACCGGGTCGTGGGCCGAGGTCTGGTCGGTCACGCCATCCGGGCGCACGCCGCGGCGCACGAGTTCGGGAAGGACCTCGGCCGCGTTGCCGAGGAGCGCGACGGAGACGGGCTTCCGCTCGCGGCATGACCGCTCGATCGTGGCGAGGGCCTCGTCGAGGTCCCTGGCCTGAAGGTCCACGTAGCCGGTCCGGAGGCGGAACTCGATGCGGCTCGGCTGGCACTCGACCGCGAGGCACGACGCGCCCGCCATGGTGGCGGCGAGCGGCTGTGCGCCGCCCATGCCGCCGAGGCCCGCGGTGAGGATCCATCGTCCGGAAAGATCGCCGCCGTAGTGCCGGCGGCCCATCTCGACGAAGGTCTCGTAGGTGCCCTGCACGATGCCCTGCGTGCCGATATAGATCCACGAGCCCGCGGTCATCTGGCCGTACATCATGAGCCCCCGGCGGTCGAGCTCGTTGAAGTGGTCCCAGGTGGCCCAATGGGGCACGAGGTTCGAGTTGGCGATGAGCACGCGGGGCGCATCCGCATGCGTGCGGAACACGCCGACGGGCTTGCCCGACTGCACGAGCAGCGTCTCGTCGTCGCCGAGCGTCTTCAATGCCGCGACGATCCGGTCGAAGCTCTCCCAGTCCCGCGCGGCGCGGCCGATGCCGCCGTAGACGACGAGTTCGCCCGGCCGTTCCGCGACGTCGGGGTCGAGGTTGTTCATCAGCATGCGCAACGGCGCTTCGGTGAGCCAGCTCCTGGCGGAGAGTTCGGGACCGCGGGGCGCGCGGATCACGCGGGCATTGTCGATGCGAGGATTCACGGTGAGCGTCATGGCTGCGTCCTCAATGGTTGTCGTTTGACGCGAAGGTCGGAACGCACGCGGCTTAAGCCCGTCATCGCCCGTCCTCCTCCGCCACGAAGGGCAGGAGGTCGGGACCGGCGGCGAGCGCGAGCGCTCCGGATGCGACGAGGGCCGTCGCGTGCGCGATGTCGGGAGCGAGATGCCGGTCGCTCGCAAGCGGCGGCACCTCGTCCCGCAGGCGCGCGCGGGCGCGTTCGAGACGCTCGCTCGACCGCAGGGGCGCATGGAAGTCGCAGCCCTGGGCCGCCGCGAGGAGCTCGATGCCGACCACGTGCGCGGCGTTCACCGCCATGGCGAGGAGCCGCCGCGCGCCGTGGGTCGCCATCGACACGTGGTCTTCCTGGTTCGCAGAGGTCGGGATCGAATCGACGCTCGCCGGATAGGCGCGCTGCTTGTTCTCGGAGACGAGAGCGGCGGCGGTCACCTGCGGGATCATGAAGCCCGAATTGAGCCCCGGCTCCGGCGTCAGGAAGGCCGGGAGGCCGGAGAGCGCGGGGTCGACCAGCATGGCGATCCGCCGTTCCGCGAGCGAGCCGATCTCGCACAGCGCCATGGCGATCATGTCGGCCGCGAAGGCGACCGGCTCCGCGTGGAAGTTGCCGCCGGAGATCACCTCGCCGCTCTGAGCGAACACGAGCGGGTTGTCGGAGACGCCGTTCGCCTCGTCGGCGAGGGTCGCGGCCGCCTGCCGAAGCAGGTCGAGCACCGCGCCCATCACCTGCGGCTGGCAGCGCAGGCAATAGGGATCCTGCACGCGGTCGTCGCCGACGAGATGCGAGGCCCTGATGGCGCTGCCCTGCATGAGGGCGCGAAGCGACGCGGCGACCTCGATCTGCCCGCGGTGGCGCCTGAGGGCGTGGATCCGCAAGTCGAAGGGTCCGTCCGATCCCCGGGCCGCGTCCGTCGCGAGCGCGCCCGTGACGAGGGCTGACTGGAACACGCGCTCCGCTTCGAAGAGGCCGGCGAGGGCGAGCGCCGTCGAGACCTGCGTGCCGTTCAAGAAAGCAAGGCCCTCCTTGGGGGCGAGGGCGAGGGGCGCGAGGCCGGCCCGCGCCAGCGCGTCGGCCGCCGGGAGCCGCTCGCCGTCGAGGAGGATCTCGCCGACGCCGAGAAGGGCGGCCGTCATGTGGGCGAGGGGCGCGAGATCGCCCGACGCGCCGACCGAGCCCTGCCCCGGGACGACCGGGACGAGGCCGCGCTCGAGGCACAGGGCGAGATGCGCGACCGTCGACCAGCGCACGCCGGACGCTCCCTGCGCGAGGCTCGCGAGCTTCAGGGCCATCGCCAGGCGGACGACCGGCGCCGAAAGCGGTTCGCCGACACCCGCCGCATGCGAGAGCACGAGGTTGCGCTGCAGGGTCGCGAGGTCCGCCTGGCCGATCCGCACGCTGGCGAGCTTCCCGAAGCCCGTGTTGATGCCGTAGACGGGCTCGCCCTTCGCCACGATGGCCTCGACCGTCCGGGCTCCCGCCTCGACCTCGCCCCGGCCGCTCTCGTCGAGCGAGACGGCGGCGCCGCGATAGACCCGGCGCCAGTCGGAAAGACCGACGGAGCCGGGGATCAGCACGACATTCTCGGTCATTCTCCCCTCCGGACGCGCGCATGCAGCGGGTTGAAGCCGAGACGGTAGACGAGTTCGGCCGGCCGCTCGATGCTCCAGACCGCGAGGTCGCAGGACTTGCCGGCCTCGAGCGTGCCGATCTCTTCCAGGCGCCCCAGCGCACGCGCCGCCTCGCGGGTCACGCCCGCGAGGCATTCCTCCACCGTCAGCCGGAAGAGGGTCGCGCCCATGTTGAGGGCGAGGAGGAGGGAGGTCAGCGGCGAGGTGCCGGGATTGCAGTCGGTCGCGAGCGCCATGCGGGTGCCGTGCCGGCGGAAGGCGTCGACCGGCGGCACCTGCGTCTCCCTCAAGGTGTAGAAGGCGCCGGGCAACAGGACGGCGACGGTGCCGGCCTTCGCCAGGGCGGCCGCTCCCTCGTCGTCCGTGTATTCGAGATGGTCGGCGGAGAGCGCCCGGTAGCGGGCGGCGAGCGTCGCGCCGCCCAGGTCGGACAGCTGGTCGGCATGGAGCTTGACCGGCAGCCCCAGGCCGCCGGCCGCCGCGAAGACCCGCGCCACCTGCTGGGGCGAGAAGGCGATGCCCTCGCAGAAGGCGTCGACCGCGTCGGCCAGTCCCTCGCGCGCCAGCGCCGGCAGCATCTCGTGGCAGACGAGATCGATATAGGCGTCCTTGTCGCCTTCTCCGGGCGGGAGAGCGTGCGCGCCGAGGAACGTGGTCGCGACCGCGACGGGCCGCTCGCCGGCGAGGCGCCGCGCCGCGCGCAGCATGCGGGCCTCCGTGTCGAGGTCGAGCCCGTAGCCGGACTTGATCTCGATGGTCGTGCAGCCCTCGGCGATCAGGCGGTCGAGGCGGGGCAGCGCGCTCGCCACGAGCCCGTCCTCGCTCGCCGCCCGGGTGGCCTTCACGGTCGAGACGATGCCCCCGCCCGCGCGGGCGATCTCCTCGTAGCTCGCCCCCCTGAGGCGCAGCTCGAATTCGTGCGCCCGGTCGCCGCCGAAGACGAGGTGGGTATGGCAATCGATCAGGCCGGGCGTGATCCAGCGTCCTTCGCAATCGATCCGCTCTCCGGCGTCCCACCGGGCCGGCAGGTCCCCGGCAGGACCCGCATAGGCGATGCGGCCGTCCTTCGCGGCAAGGGCGCCGTTCTCGATGATCCCGATTCCTTCGGTCCCGGCGGCGAAGGTGGCCAGACGGGCATCGAGCCAGATCCGGTCGAAGCGCATGAGAGCTCCGGTTCGCGTTCAGATTATGTCTATACATAATCCGACCGGCCCGGTAATGTCCAGGCGGGATCATGCTTTTCGGCGGAGCCGACCGTGCCGGGATCAGCCATGCGCAAGCTCGTCTTCGATCGCGCTCTCCTGCCGGGGGGCTGGGCGCAGGACGTGGCGCTCGACATCAAGGACGGCGCGATCCTCGCCGTGGAGGCGCGGGCGGACGGGCGTGGCCGGGAGCGCATCGGCGGCATCGCGCTGCCGGGGCTGGCGAACGTGCACAGCCACACGTTCCAGCGCGGGATGGCCGGCCTCGCCGAGGTCCGCGGTCCGCAGAGCGATACCTTCTGGACCTGGCGGCAGGTCATGTACCGGTTCCTGGGCGTCCTGACGCCCGACGACGTGGAATCCATCGCGGCCTACGCGATGGTGGAGATGCTCGAGGGCGGGTTCACGGCGCTCGGCGAGTTCCACTACCTCCACCACGACATCGGCGGGCGGACTTTCGGGGAGCCGGCCGAGCTGGCCTTCCGGATCGCCGCGGCGGCAGGGGAGACCGGCATCGGGCTCACGCTCCTGCCGGTCTTCTATGCGAACGGCGGCTTCGGCGGCGCGCCCCCCGACGAGGGACAGCGGCGCTTCGTCTGCGACGTCGAGGGCTATCTTCGTCTCGTCGAGGGCGCCCGAAGGGCCGTTTCGGCGCTCGACGACGCTGTGGTCGGCATCGCCCCGCACAGCCTCCGCGCGGTGACGCCGGACACGCTCGGCGCCGTGCTGGAGGCTGCCACCGAGGGACCCGTCCACATCCATGCCGCCGAGCAGGTGAAGGAGGTCGAGGATTGCGTTGCCTGGTCGGGCCGGCGTCCGGTCGCCTGGCTCCTCGACCACGCACCCGTCGGAAGCCGCTGGTGCCTCGTCCACGCGACGCATCTCGATTCCGACGAGACCAGGAGGCTCGCCGCCTCCGGCGCCGTCGCCGGCCTGTGTCCGATCACCGAGGCCAGTCTCGGCGACGGCATCTTCTCAGGCGCCGAATTCCTGGCGGCGGGCGGACATGTCGGAATCGGCTCCGATTCGAACGTCGAGATCACCGCGCCCGGGGAGCTGAAGCAGCTCGAATACAGCCAGCGCCTGAGGCACCGCGCCCGCAACGTGCTGGCCGGGCGCGAGGGACGATCGACCGGCTTCAGCCTCTACGCTCATGCGCTCGCCGGAGGAGCCCGGGCCCTCGGCCGGCGGATCGGGGCGATCGCCGCCGGATGCCGGGCCGATCTGGTCGTGCTCGATTCCGCCCATCCGGATCTCGCCGCGCGCTCGGGCGAAAGCTCGATCGATGCTTACGTCTTCGTGGCCGGCAAGACCGCCATCGACACCGTCATCGTCGGCGGCACGACGCTCGTGACGGGGGGCCGGCATCGCGCCCGCGAGGCCATCGAGGCCCGCTACCGCCGCACCATGACCCGTCTCCTGGGCTGAGCGTTCCGGAGACCCCGTGTCCGCCCCGAGACATCTTCACCAACGGATCCGCGACGATATCGAAGCCCGGATCATGTCGGGGGAATGGCCTCCCGGGCACCGGGTGCCGTTCGAGCACGAGCTGATGGCCGCCTACGGCTGCTCGCGGATGACCGTCAGCAAGGTCCTCTCGGCGCTCGCCGCGAACGGCCTCATCACGCGGCGCCGCAGGGCCGGTTCGGTCGTGGCGGCGCCGACGACCGAGCGGGCCGTCCTGGAGATCCGGGATTTCGCGCTCGAAGCGGCGCGGGCCGGGAGGAACTATCGCTTCGAGATCCTGCGCCGGACGATCGCGCCGCTCGAAGCCTCGACGGCCCTGCGCCTCGGCTTGCCCGAGACGACCGAGATGCTCGCCGTCGCCACGCTTCACCTCATGGACGAAGTGCCGGAAGCCTACGAGCTGCGGCGGATCAACCTCGGCGCCGTCCCCGAAGTCCGGGAGGAGCGCTTTGCGACGGACCCGCCGGGAACCTGGCTTCTGCGGCGCGTCCCCTGGACGGATGCCGAGCACGTCGTCCGCGCCGTCGCGGCCGATCCGCCCCTCGCGAAGCGGCTTCGGATCGAGCCGGGCGCGGCCTGCCTCGTCCTCGAACGGCGCACCTGGCAGGCCGGGGCGCTCGTCACCGAAGCGCGCATCACCTATCCGGGCGACCGGCACCGCCTGATCGGCCGCTTCTCGCCGGCAGGCCCAGGAGCGGCGAACGGCGCCGGCTGACGCGAAGGCGCCGCCGCCCGTCAAGGCCGGGGACGACACGGCGGAGCCACGCTACGGGCCGGGGATGACACTTCGGGGCGCTGCTCTAATCTGAGGGTCGTCTTCGCGATCGCCCTGGAGAGTCCATGTTCACCCTCGATGATCTCGACCGCGCCGCTGCCGTCGTTCACGCGGCGATGCCGCCGACGCCGCAATACGCCTGGCCGGTTCTCGCCGCGCGCCTGGGCTGCAGAGTCGTCGTCAAGCACGAGAACCACACGCCGATCGGCGCCTTCAAGGTGCGAGGGGGGCTCGTCTATGTCGAGCGACTGCGGCGGGAGCGTCCGCACGTGAGGGGCATCGTCAGCGCCACGAGGGGCAATCACGGGCAAAGCCTCGCGCTCGCGGGACGGCGCTTCGGCCTGCCCGTCGCGATCGTCGTTCCGCACGGCAACTCGATCGAGAAGAACGAAGCCATGCGGGCCTTCGGGGCCGAGCTCGTCGAGCACGGCCGGGATTTCGACGATGCCCGTCAGCACGCGGCGGGGCTCGCCGAGGAGCGCGGGTTCGAGTTCGTCCCGTCCTTTCACCCGGACCTCGTCGCCGGCGTCGCGACCTATGCGGGCGAATGGTTCGCCGCCTTCCCCGACCTCGACGTGGTCTATGCCCCGATCGGCCTCGGCTCGGGCATCTGCGGCCTCATCCGCACCCGCGATCTTCTCGGGCTCGAGGCGGAGATCGTCGGCGTCGTGCCGCAAGCCGCGAACGCCTACCGCCTGTCGTTCGACGCCGGGCGGGTGGTGCCGGTCGACCGCGCCGACACCTTCGCCGACGGTGCGGCCGTCCGCGTGCCCGATCCGGCTGCGCTGTCCCTCATCGTCCGAGGCGCCGCCAGGGTCGTCGAAGCGACCGAGGACGAGATCGCCGACGCGGTGCGTCTCCTTCACGAGGGCACGCACAATCTGGCGGAGGGCGCCGGTGCCCTCGCGCTCGCGGCGCTCACCCGGGAGCGGGCCCGATACGAAGGCCGTTCCGCAGGTGTCGTTCTCAGCGGCGGCAATGTCGACCGGGGCTTTGCCGCCGCCATCCTCGCCGGTCGAACGCCGGTGCCGAGGCAGGACGAGCGGGCGGCACGCGCGCGGTGACGTCATGAACCGCGTGGTCCAGCCCGACGACTTGGAACAGGACCTGGCCCGTATCCGCGCGCTTGCGGCGGGGGAAGGCGCCGGGCTGTTCGGTCCGGGCTCGCTCAGCTGGCGGGTCTGCCGCGAGTCCGCCGTTTTCCTGGCGGGAGGGCGGGCGCTGCTGCTGCAACTGGCTCATCCGTGGGTCGCCGCCGGCGTCGCCGAACATTCGAGCACCCTCGCGGATCCGATCGGCCGCTTCCACCGGACCTTCGCGATCATGTTCACGCTCGTGTTCGGCAGCCTCGAACAGGCGATCGCCGCCGCCCGGCGGCTCAACCGGAGGCATGCTTCCGTGCACGGCACCCTGCCGTGGGCCGCGGGACGGTTTGCGCAGGGTTCGTCCTATGCGGCCAACGAGGCGTCGGCTCTGCGATGGGTGCACGCGACGCTCGTCGAATCCGCCCTCATCTCCCACGACCTCGTGCTGCCGCCTCTGACGGCGGCCGAGCGCGAGCGTTACTACGGCGAGAGCCGGCTCTTGGCGGCGATGTTCGGCTTGCGGAGCGAAGATCTGCCGCCCACCTGGGACGCTCTTCGCATCGACACCTCGGCCATGTGGAAATCAGGCGATGTCGCCGTGACCCCGGCTGCCCGGCGAATGGCCGAGCAGGTGCTGGCGGGGGGCGCCTCAAGGCTTCGCCCGCCGGGCTGGTATCGGGCCCTTACGGTGCAGCTGCTTCCCGAAGAGGCCTGGCGAGGATTCGATCTGCCGATCCGGGATCGGGATCGGCGCCTCTGCGACCGCATGCTCCTGGTGCTTCGGCGGATCTACCCGGCGGCCCCCGCCCGCCTGCGCACCGTCGGTCCCTATCAGGAAGCCATGGCGAGGGTGTCGCGGGGCGCAGGGCCGGACCTCCTCACCCGCGGCCTCAACCGTCTCTGGATCGGACAACCGGCCATGCCGGACGCGGCGCCGGCGGTCGGGACGCGCCGGGCGGTCGGGTGACCGGCGGGCTCAGAAGAAGATCGGGCGCGCTTGCGCGGAGTGCTCCTTGCGGAGCGATCCGGTGACGGAATCCACCTCCCTCAGCACCACGTCGTAGCCCCACAGATCGGCGAGATGCTGCAGGACCCGCATGGTCTCGTCGTCCCGCAGGAGAGCACCGTTGAGCACGTTGTGATGCAGGATGAGGCGGCGGTCGCCGGCGAGATCCACGTCCGTCACCTGGATGTCGGGGTCGCTCCAGGCGACGTCGTGATGGCGCGCCAGCACACGGCGAAGACGCCGATAGCCGAGCTCGTCGTGGATCGCGTCGACGCGCAGTTCGGGCGCGTCCGGGTCGTCGACGAGGTGGAACATGCGCCACCGGCGGATCACGTTCGGGCTGAGGAACTGCGCGATGAAGCTCTCGTCGCGATAGTTCGCCCAGACGTCCCGCAGCACCTGCATGGCGTCGCCGCGCCCGGCGATGTCGGGAAACCACTCGCGGTCCTCCGGCGTCGGCGTGGTGCAGATGCGTTCGATGTCCTGCATCATGGCGAAGCCGAGAGCATAGGGATTGATCCCGCTGTAATGAGGATCGTCGAACGCCGGCTGACGGATGACGTTCGTGTGCGACTGCAGGAACTCGAGGAAAGCGCCGTCGCCGATCCGGCCGAGCTCGTGGAGGCGCGTGAGAATCCGGTAGTGGCAATAGGTGGCGCAGCCCTCGTTCATCACCTTCGTCTGGCGCTGCGGGTAGAAGTACTGCCCGATGTTGCGGACGATGCGCAGGATCTCCCGCTGCCAGGATTCGAGGCGCGGCGCCGACTTCTCCAGGAAGTAGAGGATGTTCTCCTGCGGCAGCTCCAGGAGGGCCCGGCGCCTCTCCTCCCGGACGTCGGCTTCGCGCGCGGCGGGCGCCGACGGGACGGTTCGCCAGAGGTCGTTGTAGGTCTGCTCGCGATGGCGGTGGCGCTCCGCCGCGCGCCGTTCCTCGGAGCGCAGGTCCGGGCGCCGCTTGCGCGGATAGCGGTGGATGCCCTGGGGCATGAGGGCATGGGCCGCATCGAGCATCCGCTCCACGGCCGTATTGCCGTGGCGCTCTTCGCAGCGCTCGATGAAGCGCTTCGCGAATTCGAGATAGTCGAGGATGCCTTCGGCGTCGGTCCACTCCTTGAACAGGTAGTTGTTCTTGAAGAAGTGGTTGTGGCCGAAGGCGGCATGCGCCATGACCAGGGTCTGCATGGTCGCCGTGTTCTCCTCCATCACGTAGGAGATGCACGGGCTCGAGTTGATGACGATCTCGTAGGCCAGCCCCATGAGCCCGCGCCGGTAGACGGCCTCATGGAAGGCGAAGTGCTTGCCGAAGGACCAATGCTTGTAGAAGAGCGGCATGCCGGTCGACGCATAGGCGTCGAGCATCTGTTCCGCGGTGATCACCTCCACCTGGTTGGGATAGATGTCGAGCCCGAGCTCGTCGACGGCCACCGACTCGATCGCCTTGTAGGTCCGCCGCAGGGTGCCGAAATCCCATTCCGAGCCTTGGAAGAGCAGGTCGTCATTGACCAGGAGACTCATGGCGAGGGCACCTCGGCCTCGACGCCGCCTCGCCGGAACAGCTCGCGGAAGACCGGATAGATCTCGCGGCGATGCGTGACCCGGCGCATGGCGACCGCGCCCTGGTCGCGCAGGGGCTCGTAGGTTTGCCAAAGCGAGGTGCGGCGCGGCGTGAACCCGACGGAGGACTTCCCGTCGTCGGCCCCGACCTCCAGATACGCGAAATACTGGCAGACCGGCAGGATGGCGTCCTTCAGCAGCGCCGCACAGGCGCCGTTGTCGTTGAGCGCGTTGTCGCCGTCCGAGGCCTGGGCCGCATAGATGTTCCAGTCCCGCACCGGGTAGCGCTCCTTCACGATCCGCTGCATCTCCCGGAGCGCGGAAGACACCACCGTGCCGCCCGTCTCCCGGCTGTGAAAGAACGTCTCCTCGTCCACCTCCCGGGCCTGGTCGGTGTGGCGGATGAACACGATCTCGACGTGCCGGTAGCGGCGTGTCAGGAAGAGATAGAGGAGCATGTAGAAGCGCTTGGCCAGGTCCTTCATGTGCTCGGTCATCGAGCCGGAGACGTCCATGAGGCAGAACATCACCGCCTGCGCCATGGGTTTGGAAGCCGGCACGTGGTGGCGGTAGCGCAGATCGAGCGGATCGATGAACGGGATCGTGCGGTGGCGCTGCCGCCCTTGCGCCAGCTCCTCCCGCAATCGGTCGACGAGATCGGGCGATTCCCCCGTCTCTTCGAGGGAACGGATTTCCTCGGCGAGCCGGTTCAGGTCGCCGCTTCCCGGCCGCCGCATGGCGATGCGCCGCGACAGGGCAACGCGCATCGTGCGCAGGATCGCGAGGTTCGCCGGCGAACCCGAGGCGGTGTACCCGGCCCGCCTCATGCCCTCCGACTCGAGGTCGGCGAGGCGGCGCTTCGCCAGATCGGGCAGTTCGAGGTCCTCGAGGAAGAGTTCCAGGAACTCCTCCCGGCTGAGCATGAAGCGAAACTGATCCTCGCCGTCGCCGTCGCCGGCCAAGGAGCCCGCCCCGCCGGGGCCGTCCTCGTCGCGCTCGATCGTGTCGCCTTCGACGAACCGCTTGTTGCCGGGGAGAACGTGGTGCTGGGTGCCGCTGCCGGACCGCCGCAACTGTGGTTCGCGAATGCCGTCGGCGGGGATCGAGATCTCGCCGCTTCGTTCCAGGTCGCTGATGCTCCGCTCTCCGGAGCCGTCGCGCACCGCCCGTTGCACATGGGCCTTGGCTCGACGAAGGAACCGTTGGCGATTTGAGAGGCTCTTGCCTCCCGGATTCAAGCGCCTGTCGATGATGTTCATCGTAACGCCGACTTCACCCTCATATCGTCACCCAGCCTGCTTGACGCGCATGTACCATTCCACGAGCCGGCGAACCTGCCGCTCGGTGTAGCCGCGGTCCACCATCCGGTCGACGAACTCGCGGTGCTTCTTCTCCGACTCGCTGTCCTTCTTCGAGCCGAAGCTGATCACCGGCAGGAGGTCCTCGACCTGGGAGAACATCCGCCGCTCGATCACCTCGCGGATCTTCTCGTAGCTCGTCCATGACGGGTTGCGGCCATGGTTGCGGGCCCGCGACCGCAGGGCGAACTTGACCACCTCGTTGCGGAAATCCCGCGGATTGGCCATGCCGGCCGCCTTCTCGACCTTGGAGAGCTCCTGGTTCAGGAGCTCCCGGTTGAGAAGCTGCCCGGTGTCCGGGTCCTTGAAGTCCTGATCCTCGATCCAGGCATCCGCATAGGCGACGTAGCGGTCGAACAGGTTCTGGCCGTAATCGTGGTAGGATTCCAGATAGGCCTTCTGGATCTCGTGCCCGATGAACTCCGCATAGCGGGGGGCGAGCTCCGTCTTGATGAAATCGATGAAGCGCCGCTCGGTGTCGGCGGGCAGCTGCTCCCGCCGCAGCGCCTGTTCGAGCACATACATCAGATGGACGGGATCGGCCGCGACCTCGACCGTGTCGTGGTTGAAGGTGGCGGCCAGGACCTTGAACGCGAACCGCGTCGAGATCCCGTCCATGCCTTCGTTGACGCCCGCGGCGTCCTTGTATTCCTGCATGCTGCGCGCCCGCGGGTCCACTTCGCGCAGGCTCTCGCCGTCGTAGACGCGCATCTTGGAGTAGAGATTCGAGTTCTCGTGCTGCCGCAGGCGCGTCAGCACGGAGAAGCGGGCCAGCATTTCGAGCGTCGCCGGGGCACATGGGGCATTGGCCAGTTCCGAGGTCCGGATCAGCTTCTCGTAGATCTTCTGCTCCTCCACGACCCGCAGGCAGTAGGGGACCTTGATGACGTAGATCCGGTCGATGAAGGCCTCGTTGTTCTTGTTCGCCCGGAAGCTCTGCCACTCGGACTCGTTCGAGTGCGCCATGATGATGCCGGCGAACGGGAGGGCGCCGATGTTCTCGGTGCCCACGTAGTTGCCCTCCTGGGTCGCGGTGAGCAGCGGGTGCAGCATCTTGATCGGCGCCTTGAACATCTCGACGAACTCGAGCATGCCCTGGTTCGCCCGGTTGAGCGCTCCCGAGTAGCTGTAGGCGTCGGGATCGACCTGCGAGAGCGCCTCGAGCTTGCGGATGTCCACCTTGCCGACGAGCGAGGAGATGTCCTGGTTGTTCTCGTCGCCCGGCTCCGTCTTGGCGATGGCGATCTGGCGGATCCGCGACGGATTGATCTTGATCACGCGGAAGCGCGAGATGTCGCCGCCGAACTCGTCGAGCCGCTTGAGGCACCATGGGCTCATCAGGTTGGTGAGCCGGCGCCTGGGAATTCCGTAGCGGTCCTCGAGCACGTCTCCCATCTGCTCCGGGTCGAAAAGGCCGAGGGGGTTCTCGAAGACCGGGCTGATCTCGTCCTTGGCCTTCAGCACATAGATCGGGTGGACTTCCATGAGCGCCTTCAGGCGCTCCGCCAGCGACGACTTGCCGCCGCCCACCGGACCGAGGAGGTAGAGGATCTGCTTGCGCTCCTCCAGGCCCTGCGCGGCGTGGCGGAGGAAGCTGACGATCCGCTCGATCGTATCCTCCATGCCGTAGAACTCGGAAAAGGCGGGATAGACCCGGATGGTCCGGTTCATGAAGATCCGGCCAAAGCGCGCATCCTTGGCGGTATCCACGATCTCCGGGTCGCCGATGGCCGCCAGGAGCCGCTCCGGAGCGCTCGCATAGAACATCGGGTCGTCGCGGCAGCCCTCGAGGTATTCGGTAAGGGACAGCTCAGTCTCGCGATGCGCTTCGTAAGAGCGCAAGAAACTTGCGAACAGATCACCAGAGTGAAGCATCATGCCTCCGATGTCAGAGACCTCACCGAGTCAACAATCCTGCACGCTTAAGGTTGCTTCGCATATGCGGTACTGTGCAGCGCCCACGATGTCTTGAAGATGGTGATCTCGGCTGCGTTTAGCCGCGCTGATTCGGAAAGCTCCGCATCGGAATGTTCGTCCGGTCCGGCAGCGCGGCTGAATCGATTCTCGGCCGGATTCGAGATCCCGCGCCGCCGAGACAATGCTCCTTCGATCGGGCCGGATTTTCCAAGATCGGGCGCGGGCTCCTCGACAACCGTTTCCGCAGCGCATCGGCGCTTGATCTATTTTGCCGCATGCACGGCGGCGAAGCGGAGCCGCCTGCAGGTCACGCAGGGCGTCATCCCCGGACCAAAGGTCGCGTCATGCTCGGGCTCGGCCAGGGGCATCATCCTCAATACAGGTCGCCATCCTCGGGCGAGCGGAGCGAGACCTTAAGGGCCTCATGCCGACAAGGGCGCTCGATCCTGGGCGCTCGATCCTGCATCCGATCCTCAAGATCTCGCTGCCGCTCGTCCGCAGACGACGAGAGTGGCCCGAGGACGATGGGACCGCCGCCGCTTCACCTCACGCGGCTCTCGCCGAGGGAATCCCTGATCCGGCCCAGACCGTCCTTGGTGAGCGGATCGATTCTAAGGATGCTGTACCCGCCGGGTGAGGTGCGTCTGGAGAAGATAAGGCGAACGTAGTCTCCGGCTCGAAGGGGCAGAAAATAGACTCCGTCGCCGTCCCCTGAGAGGTAGCTGCGTAGACCAATGTAGAAGCTTTCCTCGTATCCTTTGATCGCGCGCCGGATCACCGGATGAATGACCAGGGTCGTCCGTTTCTGCTCGCAAACATCCTCAACGGCACCCAAACTCAGCACGGTCGAACCCCGTTTGCTCATCCGCTCGGATCCGAGCTTCCTTGAAGATCCAACGCGCCCGTGGCGATCCGGTTCGGGCGGTCCACGACGGACTTGCCCTGCGGTGAGGTTCGGGGTATCCGTGCTGTTAGCACTCGCGTGCGCCGAGTGCCAAACGACGCTCGGCGCCGGGGTCGGCCAGAACCGGTTCCAGAACGCAAGAAGGAGGCTCCATCATGGCATTTCGTCCGCTGCACGACCGTGTCGTCGTCCGCCGCATCGACGCCGAGGAGAAGACGAAGGGCGGCATCATCATCCCCGACACCGCCAAGGAGAAGCCGCAGGAAGGCGAGATCGTCGCCGTCGGCCCCGGCGCCCGCGACGAGAGCGGCAAGATCGTGCCGCTCGACGTGAAGGTCGGCGACCGCGTCCTGTTCGGCAAGTGGTCCGGCTCCGAGGTGCGGATCGACGGTCAGGACCTCCTGATCATGAAGGAATCCGACATCATGGGCGTGATCGAACAGACCGCCGCCTCGAAGAAAGCGGCCTGACAGGCCTCGACCGGACGCACAAGAACAAACAGGAGTTGAGACGATGGCTGCGAAAGACGTGAAGTTTTCGACCGATGCACGCGACAGGATGCTGCGCGGGGTCGACATCCTCGCCAATGCGGTGAAGGTGACGCTTGGCCCGAAGGGCCGCAACGTCGTGCTCGAGAAGAGCTTCGGCGCGCCCCGCATCACCAAGGACGGCGTCACCGTCGCGAAGGAGATCGAGCTTTCCGACAAGTTCGAGAACATGGGCGCCCAGATGGTGCGCGAGGTCGCCTCGAAGACGAGCGACGTGGCGGGAGACGGCACCACGACCGCGACCGTGCTCGCCCAGGCGATCGTGCGCGAGGGCGCCAAGGCGGTCGCCGCCGGCATGAACCCGATGGACCTGAAGCGCGGCGTCGACATGGCCGTGGCGGAGGCCGTGAAGGACATCCAGTCCTCGCTCCAAGAAGGTGAAGTCCTCCGATGAGATCGCCCAGGTCGGCACGATCTCGGCGAACGGCGACCGCTCGATCGGCGAGATGATCGCTCAGGCGATGCAGAAGGTCGGCAACGAGGGCGTGATCACGGTCGAGGAGGCGAAGACCGCCGAGACCGAGCTCGACGTGGTCGAGGGCATGCAGTTCGACCGCGGCTATCTCTCGCCCTACTTCATCACCAACGCCGAGAAGATGGTGGCCGAGCTCGAGGATCCCTACATCCTGATCCACGAGAAGAAGCTCTCCTCGCTGCAGGCCATGCTGCCGATCCTCGAGGCGGTCGTGCAGACCGGCAAGCCGCTCCTCATCATCGCCGAGGATATCGAGGGCGAGGCGCTCGCCACGCTCGTCGTCAACAAGCTCCGCGGCGGGCTGAAGATCGCGGCCGTGAAGGCGCCGGGCTTCGGCGACCGCCGCAAGGCCATGCTGGAGGACATCGCCGTCCTCACCGCCGGCCAGACCATCTCCGAGGACCTCGGCATCAAGCTCGAGAACGTGACGCTCCAGATGCTCGGCCGCGCCAAGCGCGTCCGCGTCGAGAAGGAGAACACCACCATCATCGACGGCGCCGGCAAGAAGAAGGACATCGAGGCGCGCGTGCGCCAGATCAAGGCGCAGATCGAGGAGACGACCTCGGACTACGACCGCGAGAAGCTCCAGGAGCGTCTCGCCAAGCTGGCGGGCGGCGTGGCCGTCATCCGCGTCGGCGGCTCGACGGAAATCGAGGTCAAGGAGAAGAAGGACCGCGTCGACGACGCGATGCACGCCACCCGGGCGGCGGTGGAAGAAGGCATCGTTCCGGGCGGCGGCGTGGCGCTGCTCCGCGCCAAGGGCGCCGTCGCGAAGCTCAAGGCCGACAATCCCGACGTTCAGGCCGGGCATCAACATCGTCCTGAAGGCGCTCGAGGCTCCGATCCGCCAGATCGCCGAGAACTCCGGCGTCGAGGGCTCGATCGTGGTCGGCAAGATCAACGACAACAAGTCGGCGACGTTCGGCTTCAACGCCCAGACGGAGGAGTTCGTGGACATGCTCCAGGCCGGCATCGTCGATCCGGCGAAGGTCGTCCGCACGGCCCTCCAGGACGCCGCTTCGGTGGCCGGCCTCCTGATCACGACCGAAGCCATGGTCGCCGAGGCTCCGAAGAAGGAAGCCGCGCCGGCCATGCCGGGCGGCGGCATGGGCGGCATGGGCGGCATGGACTTCTGAGCCCAAAAGCCGCGCTCCAGACGAAGAGCCCCGGAGCAATCCGGGGCTTTTTCTTCGGGAGGAGGACCTCCGGGCGGCGAAGTGCCTCGCCCTGCGCCGGAGGCGCCATGCGAACACGGGCGAAATGGCCGCCGAAACGTTGCGGCAAAACCCTCCGGTTAAATCCCGCGCGAAACGTCGTGGCCGGAGGGAGGACTTCATGTTCGGGGTCATCAAATGGGCATTGGCAGGCGCCGTTCTGTCGTGCGGAGCCGTCGCGGCCTACGAATTGCCCACGCGAAAGATCGACGCCGACGTTCGGGTCTCCGGCGGTCCGTCCGGCGGGTCGGGGACCCGGCCGGTCGCCCCACGCCGGCCGATCCGCGCCCCGTCGTCGTTCGCCGGCGAGGGGCTCGACCGCTCCTCCTGCAAGCCCATCCGGCGGAAGCTCTGGGTCGAGGGCGAGGGGTGGATCGTCAAGTCCGTCGCCCGCTGCTGACGCCGCTCCCGTCGCGGTCGCCCCCGGGCCGACGGCGCTTCAGCGAATTTCCATGCCGGCTGAGAGGCTTGGATCGCCCGAGGGCAACAACGTACCGCTCGGGGCATGGTTTACGTAGCGCGACCTTCGACTCATAATCGCGCCGAGCGGGCCGGACAGAACCGGCGGAGAATGCAGCTCGGAATGCGGGGGAGTTCGTTTTGGAGGGAGATGACGACCTCTTCCAACTCGTCGACGACGAGACGGAGCCGAGCCGCCTGGCCGAGGCGAAGGATTGGACGATCGCGGTCATCGACGACGACGCGGCCGTTCACGAGGGGACGCGCTTCGCGCTCTACGATTACTCTCTGAACGGGTTGGGCCTGCGGATCGTATCGGCTCATTCGGCCGCCGAAGGACGCCGGCTGCTTGAGGCCGAACCCGACATCGCGGTCGTGTTCCTCGACGTCGTCATGGAAACCGACACGGCCGGGCTCGAGCTCGTCGACTTCATCCGCAACGAGCTCAAGAACGAAACGATGCGGATCGTTCTCAGGACGGGCCAGCCCGGACAGGCGCCCGAGCGGCGCGTGATCGTCGACTACGACATCAACGACTACAAGGCGAAGACCGAACTCACGGCGGACAAGCTGTTCACGACGCTGACGTCGGCGCTTCGCGGCTATCAGCAGCTTCAGCGGCTGACCGAGACCCGGCGCGGCCTCGAGATCATCATCGACGCCGCGTCCACGCTCTTCGATTTCCGCTCCATGCAGCGCCTCGCGGAGGGCGTGCTGACGCAGATCGCCTCCCTGTTGAACGTCGACTGCGCCGGCATCCTGGTCGTCCGCGACAGCGGGGACTCGGAGGAGCGCTTCGCGGTCCTGGCGGGGTCGGGCTGCTATCGCGACCTGTCCGACAGCCGGTCGCATGAGCTCGACGACACCACGCGGGCGCTCATCGCCCACGCGTTTCGCCGCCGCGGGCACGAGTTCCTGAACCACCGGTCGACGCTCTACCTGCGCACGGGGAGCGGGCGGGAGATCGTGGTCCTCCTCGAGGCGGACAAGCGGCTGTCCGACACGGACCGCGCGCTCATCGAGCTGTTCACCAGCCGACTGTCGGTCGCCTTCGACAACGTGATCCTCTACGAGCAGCTCCAGGAGGCGAACACCCGGCTCGAGGAGCGGGTCTTCCAGCGCACCTCCGAACTCTATCGGGCCAATCAGCGCCTGGCAGCCCAGCGGACGAGCCTGCGCCGGGCGAACGAGTTCAAGAGCGAGATGCTCGGCACCGTGGCGCACGATCTCAAGAATCCGCTCGGCGTCATTCTCGGCCGGGCGGAAATCCTCACCGACCTGCTCGCCATGGATCCGGTTCCCCTCGGGTCGATGCAGCAGCAGCTGGGCCACATCCGGGAGACGGCGAAACGCCTGACGCGGATGGTCGACGACCTCGTCGTCGACGCCATGAACGACGCTCTCGACATCTCGATCCGCAGCGAGCCCCTCGACTTCGCGGGTCTCGTGGGCGACGTGGTGGCGTCGAACCGGCCGCTCGCCGAGCGAAAGCAGCAGACCATCTTCGCTCGGGGGACCGAAATCCATTCCGCTCAGCGGCGATCAGGAGCGTCTGCGCGAAGCCATCGACAACCTGGTGGGCAATGCCGTCAAGTACAGCTCCTGTCGGCGGCCGCATCGACGTGACCGTCGCGGCGAGCGGCCGGGAGGCGGTCTGCACCGTTCGGGACAACGGCCCCGGGCTGTCTCCGGAGGATATCGGACGGGTCTTCGGCCGCTTCCAGCGGCTATCGGCGAAGCCCACCGCCGGCGAGAGCTCGACCGGCCTCGGCCTGTCGATCACCAAGAGGATCGCCGAACTGCACCAGGGCAGCGTCGCCGCCGAGAGTCCCGGCCCGGGTCTCGGAGCGGCGTTCTCCCTCCATCTTCCCCTCCCGAAGACCCCGCACGAGCCATGACCGGCAACCCGCAAATCATCGTCGTCGACGACGAGGAATCCGCTCGCGAGATGGTGGGCGATTATCTGAAGATGCACGGCTTCGAGGTCACCCTTTGCGACGGCGGGCCGAGTCTGCGGGAGACCATGAAGACGAGGACGCCGGATCTGGTCGTTCTCGACCTCAACATGCCCCAGGAGGACGGCCTGTCCGTCGTGCGGGAGCTGAAGTCGCGCTGCTCCGTTCCCGTCATCATGCTGACCGCGACGGCCAGTCCTATCGACCGGATCGTCGGGCTCGAACTCGGCGCCGACGACTATATCCCGAAGCCCTGCGAGCTGCGGGAACTCGTGGCGAGGATCCGCTCGGTCCTGCGTCGCGGCGCGCCCGCGCCCGACGCCGCGAGAGCGGTCCCCGAACCCCAGACGAAATCCGTTCGGGTGGGGACCAAGTGGTTCGATCTCGACACCCACCGGCTTCGCGACGAAGCCGGCAACGAGCAGGTGCTGACCAAATCGGAATACGCCCTGCTGCGTGCCTTCACCGACAATGCCAAGCGCGTCCTCTCCCGCGACCGCCTTCTCGATCTGGCGGACGCAAGAGACCCGGACGCCTTCGACCGTTCCATCGACGTGCGCATCAACCGCATCCGCAAGAAGGTCGAGCCCGATCCCTCGCAGCCGCGCTTCATCAGGACCGTGCGGGGCTTCGGCTACGTGTTCCGCCCCGAGGGGGATTAGGCGCATTCGCCTGCGGACAGAGTCTCGCCCCGGTTCTCCGGCGCAAACGATGCGCGACCGGTGCGCACGCAACATGGGCGGAGTCCGGCGCAACGATGCGCGCAACACTCCTGATCGGAACGTAAACGCCCGGCAACACCGCATCTCTAGAAACGCCCCATAAGAATGGGCTTCGAGCCACGGGGAGAGTGCCATGCTGGGTTTCGTCAAGATGAGCGCGATCAGCGCGTTGCTGTCGTTCGGTGTCGTCACGTTCTACGACCAGGCTGCGCCGCCGGCCGCCGAAACGAGTTCGGGCAAGCTGTACCTGGACCGCCTCCCGTCCGACCTCCAGGATGACCGCACGATCCGGGCGCCGAGCCCGAAGCCTCTGGCGGCGAACTTCGGGCCGGGGCACCAGGGCGCCCTGAAGGGCGATCGCCTGCCGAACTCCGGAAGCGGCTGCGAACGCCAGACCTGGCCCCACTACGCCGCGAATTGCACGACTCGCGACGACGGCCGCCCGAACCCGCCGCGCGTCCGGGTGATCACCGTAGAGTCGCGCGACGGCGACGTGTCGGTCCTGCAGCGGATGCCGCAGTCGGCCGTGGCGCAGCGCTGAACCCATCGACGGACGCAACGGCCAGACCATGCCCCACCTCACGAGCGAAGCTCTCCGGAACGACCGCCAGGGTCTCGAGTTCCTCCGGGACGTCCTCCGCCCCCAAGGCCTGTGCCCGGAGGCCCGGCACGGCACAGCGCAGCCCCCGCGCGAGTCCCGCAGGGTTGGAGGACGAGAGCAGTCGGGAACCACGGCCTCGTGCGGGCGCACTCCGCGAGACGATGCGCGCGGACGCCCGGCGCCGGGAGCGCCCGCGGTGCCCGGCGGAGGGCGCGGCTGATCAGCCATAGCCGATCGAAAATGCTCCGAGGGCGGATCAGGGCTGCAGATCGACCCGGTCGAAGACGTGCCGCCCGAGCGGATCCATCTTGAATCCCTTCACTTCCCGGCGCAGCGCCATGAACACGACAGAATGGGCGATCGGAACCCAGGGCGCCTCGGCTTTGAAGATCGCCTGTGCCTTGCGGTAGAGCTCCGCCCGCTCCGCCTGGTCGGAGACCAGTTTTGCCCGCGTGACGAGAGCGTCGTACTCGGAATTGCACCATTTGGCGATGTTGTTGCCGCCGATGCGCGCGGCGGTGCAGCCGAGCAGGACATGAAGGAAATTGTCCGGGTCGGCATTGTCGCCTGTCCAGCCGTAAAGGGCCATCGACGCTTCGCCCGCCTGGAGCTTGGCGCGGTATCGGCTCCACTCGTCCGTGACCAGTTTCGTCCGGATCCCGACCTTCGAGAGGTCGGCCTGGATCATTTCCGCGATGCGCTTTCCGTTCGGGCTGTAAGGCCGGCTCACGGGGATGTACCAGAGATCGGTCTCGAAGCCGCTTTCATAGCCCGCTTCGACCAGGAGCCTCCGGGCCGCCGCCGCGTCGAACGGGTAGTCCTCGATCTCGTCGTTGTACGACCAGAGCGTCGGCGGGACCGGATTCTTGGCCATCACGCCTGCGCCTTCATAGACGGTTTGGATGATCGATCTCTTGTCGATCGCCATGTTGACGGCCCGGCGCACGCGAACATCGTCGAAAGGTTTCTTCGTCGTGTTCAGGGCCAGGTACCCTATATTGAGGCCTTCCTGGTGAATGAGATCGAGGGCGGGGTCCGCCAGGATCTTTGGATGGTCCGCCGGATTGGGGAACGGCATGGCATGGCATTCGCCCGATTTGAGCTTCGTGAGGCGGACGGCCGGGTTGGGCGTGATGGAAAAGACGAGGGTGTCGACCGCGGGCCGCCGGCCCCAGAAATCGGGAAACGCCTGGTACCGGATGGCGACGTCTCTTTGAAAGCTCTGGAACGTGAAGGGGCCGGTGCCGATCGGTGCCATGTCGAGCCGCTCGGGCGTGCCGGCGCGGAGCAGGATGCCGGCATATTCGTCCGACAGGATCACGTTGAACGGCATCGCGAGGTTCGAGAGGAATACGGCATCGGGATGCTTCAGGCGAAACCGGACGGTGTGGCTGTCGACTTTCTCGATTGCGTCCAGCAGGTCGGCCATCCCGAGATCCTGGAAATAGTCGTAGCGCGAGCCCGAAAGCCCATGGAACGGATGATCCTTCTTCCACTGCCGCATCAGCGAGAAGAGAACGTCATCCGCGTTCATTTCGCGGGTCGGCTGGAATACGGCATTGCCGTGGAATTTCACACCGCGCCGGAGCCGGAACACGTATTCCGTTCCGTCCTTCGACACGGTCCACGACTCGGCCAGGCCAGGCACCAGCCTGGTCGAGCCCGTCTCGAACTCGACGAGCGTATTGAACACCGGGAGAGCGACATTGATGCCTGTCGTCGTGGTCACGATTTGCGGATTCAGCGCTTCGGGATTGCCCTCGGAGCAGAAGACCAGCGTCTTCGCCGCGGCCGGATGGGCGAAAAAAGCCCCGGTCAGTGCCATGGCCAGCGATAGGCGGTTCATGCGAGGCGCTCCATTCTGGGTGCGGTCCGTTCGGGCGGCGGATCCGGGGGCTGCATCGGGAGGTCGATGGTGAAGCGGGTGCCCTGCGCGACGCAGCTTTCGACCTCGATGGTGCCGTGGAGGCGGGCCGTCACCAGGTTGTAGACGATGTGGAGCCCGAGCCCCGTGCTGCCGCGGTCCCGTCCCGTGGTGAAGAACGGATCGAAGATCCTCGGCAAGTGCTCCGGCCCGATTCCCTTGCCGTCGTCCGAGAAGATCAGCCTGATGGCCTGCCCCCGCCGCTCCGTCACGCGGATCGCGAGCTCGCCGTGCTGTCCCGGCTCGAAGGCGTGAACGGTGGCGTTCATCACGAGATTGGTCAGAACCTGCGCCAGGCTTCCCGGATAGGTGTCGAGGACGAGGTCGGGCGGGCATTCGACCACGACCTGGTGACCGCTCTTGCGCAGCACCGGCCCGAGGCTGGTGAGGAGCTCGTCGAGCCAGATCTTCACGTCGAAGCGGCGGCGCTCTCCGCTCGCCTGGTCCGCCGCCACCTGCTTGAAGCTGTAGACGAGATCGATCGCCCGCTTGAGGTTGGCGAGGAGGAGCCGGGACCCTTCGTCGAGTCGGGTCAGCGCCGTCTTGAACTCCGAGCGCGAAAGCGTCTGTCCGTCGACCCGTGACCCCAGCTGGTTCACCTCCCGTTCGAGCACCGTCGACGTAGTCAGAGCCACGCCGAGCGGGGTGTTGATCTCGTGCGCGACGCCGGCGACGAGTTGCCCAAGGGATGCGAGCTTTTCGGCCTGGATCAGGTTCGACTGCGTCTCGCGCAATTGGACGAGGGTCGTATCGGCCTGCTCCTTGGCCAAGCGGAGCGCTTCTTCGCGCCGGCTGATCTCCTTGACGAAGAAGTTCACGGCTCTCGCCATGGCGCCGAGTTCGTCGCGCCGGGCCGCCTCGGGAATGGGACGGGCGTTCGGGCTCGCGGCGAGTTCCAGCATGGTCTCCTGCAGCCGGCGAAGCGGATGCGTGATCGAGCGCGCGACCACGAGCGCGGTCCCGGCGCCGAGGAGCAGGCCCACGGCCGCGCCCAGAAGCAGGATCGTTCGCACCGCCCGGCCGATCCGGTCCGCGTCGCTCGCGAAGCGGTCGTTCAGGGCGCTCGCGTCGCGGACCATCGTGTCCGCCAGCGTGTTCAGTTCGGCGATGAGCTCGTTTTGGGAGCGCAGGCCGTTCGACGTGACGGCAAGCCCCTCCCGCCAATGCTCGATCGCGCTGATCATCTCGCTCTGGATCAGCGGCGACAGGGGCAGCGAACCGAGCGTCGAGACGAGGGATCCGCTTTCGTCCAGGATCTCATCGGCCGCCGCGACGTTTCGGCTCTCGAGGAGGTCGGAGGTCCGCCGCTCCAGTTTCAGGACCGTGATGGCGATGGTCTGGGTCGCCTGCTCGGTCTCGGCGGCGCTTACCGTGTAGGTCAGGAGCTGAGCCACCTCGTCGTGCAGGGAGCGCTGTTCGGTGGAGTGGATCTTGATCAGTTGCTCGACCCACTCGGCCAATTCGGGCCGAGGCGCTCCCTCGGTGCCGAGGAGGGCGACCAGCTCGGTGGCGGCGTGGTCGCGCGCTTCCATCCGCAGGACGTCCAGGAGGTCCTTCGCCGAATGGCCGACGCGGGCGAGCGCAAAGGATGTGATCGTCCCCTTCGCGGCCTCGACCGCGGCCGCGGCGATGGCGGCCCTGAGCTCGTGAGCCCGATCGACGATGTCCCGCGCCAGGCGCAGCTTGCGATCCTTCTCGGTCAGCGATTCGATGATGTCGGTGTTCGAATCGTGCTGGCGCTGCCGGGCCTTGTCGCTGAGCTCGATGAGGGAGGCCGCGCGCGTGCTCATCTCGGCGATCATGCGGTCGGTGCTGGTCGTGATCTCCGTCAGATCCTGCATGCGGTCCCGGTACTTGATCAGCGCGGCACGCGTTCCCTGAACGACGTCGGCGTGCTCCTCGTGGGCAAGTCCCGACAGCAATCCGAGGCGCGTGAGGCCGCTCTCCGCCAAGTTGGCCAGGTGCGCGGCGTGGCGGGCGCGATCCTGGGGAAGCGCCTGGATGTAGTCGTTGCGCGCCGTCTTGACCTCGAGCAGATCCCGATAGATGGCACCTGCCATGACGGCGCCCTCGCGGGCCGTCTCCGCAGCGCTCAGAAGGAACCAGGCCGTCGCCGCGATCGCCGCCGCGATGGTGATCGGTATGCCGCCGACGAGGGCTACCTTCGATCTGATGCGCATCGGCGCTCCGTTCACGGCCGCGGCCCCCGACGGGAGCTCGCTGGATCATCCTAGCAGATGCGGCCGCCGCTCCGGCCAATCCCGCGGATCATTTCGCCTTGAACGAGGCGACGACGCTCGCCGCCACAACCTGGAGCCGTTCGCCCTCGAGATACCCTCCGCTCGCCTGCGCGATCACCTGCGCGATGTCCGTCGAGGTCGGCTCGCGGCCGCGGATCTCGTCCAGCAACGCCAGGATCTCCTCACGGCGCATCTCCAAGCTCCGTGCGGAATGCCCCGCATTCCGATCGCTCCGTTGCTTCGGCTCCGGACACGTGGACGCCAACGCGTACGAACGCATCTTTTCCCTCCCTTGTTCCGGCAAAGGTAGAAAGCCCCGATTGCGCCGATGTTTCGTCGCCGGGCCGCCCGGCCGCCCGAATTGTTGCGTCCCTGCAATAATTCGAGGCATCGCCGTGCAACGAAGGCCGCCTAGAAAGCGGCACGGTCGTTCACCCGGCGCGTCTCCGCCGGATACGCCTTCGCCGCCATCCGCCGGAGCGAACCATGCAACCTTCTTCAGACGCTCTCGCGGCCGACGGCCGCGCACGACCGCTGCCGTCGTTCGCCGCCGCTACTCTCGGCTTCATGGGCTCGACGATCGCGCTGACCTCCCTGCTCGTGCTCCTGAGCGCGCTGATGACCGTCTGACGGGCCGCTCCGCCGCACCGATACGGCGGATGGCTTCAGCGCGGCAGCCGCTTTCGGTCCGATCCGATCGGCGCCGCCCCATCGCTCACCCGCACCAGAGCCGCATCCGGTCGATGCGGGCCTGGGCGCCGTCTCGCCAGGGGAGGGCGAGACCCTCCCGGATGAGGGTCTCGCCGACGTCGCGTCCTCCGATCGAGAGCCGCGCCAGGGTGCGGCCGAAGCGGTCGCGCCCCTGCCGCTCCATGTCCACCTGGCCGGCGCGCAGGAGAAGGGCCAGGCGTTCCTTCGATCGGATGCCGAGAAGCAATTCGTTCGTGCAGCGCGAGTCGAACGTCTCGGGCGCGTCGATGTTCAGGATGCGGATGCGTTCGAGGCCGAGCGTGATCGTGTCGCCGTTGACGATCACCGCCCGTGCGCCGTCGAAGCTTTCGGCGCGGCAGGGGACGGCCGCGCAGAGGGACAGGAGAAGGAGGACGGCGCGCATTGAAACGGAATGTGGCTGAACTTCTGCCGCAACGGCAAGCGGAATTCGCGGGCGCGACTTCATCGCACGCGGACGAGCGCTCGGCCGTTTCGAGGACGATCCGCATGCGCTCCGGGGCGACGTCGGCCCCCCGGAATCCTGCCGAAGCGAACGGCACCCGGGCCGCCGCGGACGGGCCGAAGGGTCAGCCGATCCGCGCGCCGCGATCCGCCAGGAGTTCGCGCAGCACCGAACGGTGGCATCGCGCTTCGTCCTCGCAGTAGCAGCCGATCGAGAAGTCGGCGTCGTGCGAGAGGGCCGCGAGGAGATCGAGGGTGCGGCGTGGCGCCGGCCTGTTCATTTCGGCTCGGAACGACCGGACGAAGGCGCTCCATTCCCCCGCATTCCGCGCCCCTTTGCCTTGCGCCACCAGGTCGGGACCGGGCGCCAGATCGGGATACCACACGTCGAACCAGCCGTCGGCCGCATAGCGCTCCTTGCGGACACCGCGCGGCGGGCGCCGCACGGCGCCGATCCGGGTTCCTTCCCGCGGGAGGCGCGGCGTTCCGAGACGCACGATGCGAAGGGTCATGGCGCGCGCGCTCCGTCGGCCTTCTCGCCGGGCACGGCGAGCCGCGCGACGGCGCTCCCGCCCGCCTCGCGGGAGGCGGGGCCGATATGGGCAAACTGGTATCGATGAAACCAGCCTGGGAACGCACGGGCGAGGGCCCTTGGGCCCTCGACGATCAGACCCAGCCGCTGCGCCTCGACGAATCCCACGTCGCCCCGCCACCACGCGATCAGCGCGGAAAGGCGGCCCCGGACTCGCAGCGGTTCCGGGTATCCCGGATTCTGCGTGCACAGCGAGGCCTCCGCGGTCCTGAGCAGCATGAAGCGCGGCTGCCGCCGTCCCTCGATCTCGAAACGGACCACGACCGGGTCCCTGGGCAGCGTCTCGAAGCGGACGCGCCGCTGCATGTCGACGAGCAGGGGCTCCAGATCGAGACCGTCGTCTTCGGGCCGTCTCGGCAGCCATCGCTGCCCCCAGGTCCCGAGGGCGCCCACCAGGGCGGCCAGTTCTTCGCCGGCTTCGGTGAGCGCGTATTCGGGACCATTCTCGCCGTCGATCCGCGCCACGGCCCCGACGAAGACCAGCGCCTGCAGTCGCTCCGAGAGCATCGTGCGGGAGATTCGGGGTATGCCCCGGCGAATCTCGTTGAAGCGCCGGCTCCCGCAGAGGAGTTCGCGGACGACGAGGAGGGTCCAGCGGCCGCCCAACGCCTCATGGGCGCGCGCCACGGAACAGAACTGACCGTAACTTGTCATGCCGAAGACATAGCACGGTCCGGCCGGCCCGAGAGGTGCGGATTCCGGACCTGGCACGCCGGCCCGCCCCGTCTCGGCGCGGTCGAGCGGTGGCGCCGCGCTTCCGGCAGGCGCCATCCGGGAGCATGTCTGGCCGGCTCGGGCGGTCATATCCATCGGGCTGCCGACGCTGTATGCGATCCGCATGACTCCCCGGGACTTCTCGCTTCTGTTCTTCGTCTGCCTCGTCTGGGCAGCGCACACGATCATCAGCAAGATCGTGGTCTCCGGCATGGAGATCCCGCCGCTGTTCTATGCGGTCGTCCGATACGCGCTCCTCACCGTGATCGCGCTGCCGTGGGTGTTTCCCTTGCCGAGACCGCTCGGGCGAACCGCCCTCGTCGGTCTCCTGATGGGCGGCGGCGGCTTCGCGTTCTTCTTCACGGGGATCAGGACGGCGACCCCGTCGAGTTCGGCCATCGTGCTTCAGCTCGGCATTCCGATGACGGCCCTCCTGTCCATGGCGATCCTCGGGGAGATGCCCGACCGGAAACGCTGGATCGGCATCGCCTTGACGTTCCTCGGCGTCGTCCTGGTGATGTGGGAGCCGGACGGAGTGGTCCTGTCGGGCGGGCTTTTGTTCATCGCCGCCTCGGCTTTCGCCGGCTCGCTGGCGGCCGTGCTGATGAAGGGGATCCGGGGGGTGAAACCGCTGCAGTTCCAGGCTTGGGTGGGGATCGCGTCCGTCCCGCCTTTGGCGATGCTCACGGCCGGGCTGGAGAGCGGCCAGTTCTCGAAGGCGCTCGACGCCGGGTGGCCGTTCGTCGCCGCGGTCCTGTTCTCGGCGATCATCGTATCGCTCCTCGCCCATACGGTCTATTACGGCCTCATTCTGAAGTATCCGGCGAACCTGATCGCGCCTTTGATGGTCATGAACCCGCTCATGACGGTGACGCTGGGGATCGCCGTGACGGGCGATCCCTTCGACGCCCGCATGGCGGCCGGGACGACGATCGCGCTCCTGGGGGTCCTGCTCGTGACCCTCACCCGCGAGCAGGTGGAGCGAGCCGCCGCGCTCCTTCGGGGCCGGCGCCGATAGGTGCCTCGGCCCGGAACCGCGCGGTTCCGGGCCGTTCCCGGCCCCGCCCGACGGTCGAAAGCCGGCGTGCGGGAAGCGCCGCCCTTCGAGCGCCTCCCTCGAGAATCGCTGCCGGAACGGGCCGCTTCGGACGGGCCTCCCCGGACAGCGTGGCCGCACGCGAAGCGCGGCCGTCGATTCGGGGCTTTCGGGCCTGCGTCACTCTGCCAGACGCAGCAACTCCGCAAGCATCAATTGACAGGTATGGTTGAAGTCGATCACCATCGTGTTCGTGGGGGCGCGCCACGAGGACAATGGCCGCCATGGAAGGTTTCGATCACGTCCTGAATTGGAAGCTGCAGCGGGGCTCGCACCGCTTTCCCGGGAGAGACGGGGGCACGTGCATCAACGAAGCAGCTCTCGTCGCCGCCGGCTTCGAATACAAGCCCATCACCTGCGCGGAAGACATGCCGGCGTGCTTCTCGCGTCCCATCTGCCGCTTGGCCATGCACCTGAACGATGAAGCCGGCGATGTGGAACGGCAACGCCTCCTTCCCTTCGTGACGCGGCTGGCCTGCGCGGACACGCCGGAGGTCGAACGGGCTCGCGCGGCCTATATCGCCTCGCAGGCCGGGCCCTTCCTGACCTTCGAGAAGGGCCTGAAGGTGCTCGAGGGCGCCCTCGCCATCGGGCGGCACGCCGATCCGTTCGCGCCCGACGAGGTCCGGACCAGGTTGGATGCGGCCCGCGAAAAGGCGCCCGCCGCCAACTCGGTCCCCGAGAGGCCCATGTTCACGAAGCTCAAGAGCTGGTTCGGGCTGAAGCCCGAAATCGAGCCCACGAGCTGACCTCGAAGACGGGTGCTCGGAGGCCGTTCTCTCGGTGTCGTTGCGTTCTTCTCCTCCCACTCGCCCGCCCGGCGCCCGCTGCGGCGGGCTTCCTTTCGGCGCATCGTGGCAGGAAGCGGAAAGCGGTTCTTCGCGTCGATGGATGCGCCGATAAAGGCGGAGCGTGTTCCGATTCGGTCGGAACGCCCTGCCGCTCGGGTCGGCCGCAGCGATCAAAGCCCGACCGGGCCGGCGGCAGAGCGGTCGGCCAATCGATGGCCCGCGGCGAGCAGGTCCTGCACCTCGGCTTCCGAGAAGGTCCGCTCGGCGCGATTGGCGACGCCCAGGGCGCCCACGACCCGAGGTCCGTGGAAGATCGGCACGACGATCGCGCCGGCCAATCCGGTCGAACGAGCGCCGGGCCGCACGTCCCCGCTTTCGTCGGTCTGAATGTTGCAGGCCGTCACCGGCTCCTTGCGCTCCACCGCCAGCCCGGCCATTCCCTTCCCGACCGGGATGGTCCGAATCGTTGCCAAGACGTGGTCGGGCAGGCCGGGCGTGGCGGCGATCAGATGCAGGAGACCATCAGGGCCGAGCCAGTGAATCGTGCCGGTGTCGGCGTGAAGGCGGGCGACGATTCCGGCCAGCGCCGTCGCAGGCTCCTTGGGGCCGTCGCTGCATTCGTCAGACAGCATGGATGTCCTCCTTTCCCTTCGCTCCCGCTCCTTCGGGCGGCGGTCGAAACCTAGAGCATCGTGCGGAAAAGTGGACCCGTTTTCCGCGCAACGATGCGCTGCTTCAGAAAGAGCATCGGATGGATCCCAAAAGTGGACCCACTTTTGGGATCCATCCGATGCTATAGTCCGGGACTCCCGGGGGCTTCGCCTCGCTTGAACCTTCCGGCAGCCGCCATGGCGACGGCGGGCAGCGCCAGCGACGCCACGAAAGCGGCCGCGAAAGTGGCTTCGCCCGTCACGGTCGCGCCGAGGGCCGCGTAACACCCGCCGACTCCGAGATTGGCCAGGGCGGTGGCCGGCAAGACTCGGCGGACCGGCAGACGCAGGATTCCCGCCGCCAGGACGGAGGCCTCGGCCAGAACCGGCACCGCCCGGCAGGCCGCCAGAGCAAGCATTCCATGCCGGGCGAAGAGGCCGGCGAGGCGGGCCTGCTCGTCTCGCGCGAGCAGTCGTTCCGCTCGTGCCGGGCCGAGGGCATGGCCGAGCCCGTACGCCAACCCGCATCCCATGCTCATGCCGAGCGTCGCGACGAGGGTGCCGCCGATGCCGCCGAGCGTCGTGCCGAGCGCCGTCAGGACGAAGCTCGAGGGGATCGGCAGCAGGACGTCGGCGACGAGCAGCACGATCCCGACCAGCGCGGCGATCGCTCCCTCCGCGTGCATCATGCCGACGCTCCAGCGTTCGAGACGGTCCCCGAACAGGAGAAAGGGAACGACCACGAATGCCAGGAGAAGGACAGCCGCCGCCGACCAGCGGACCAGCCGATGGGGCGTGCCGCGGGCCCGGATCGAGACCTGCCCCATTCTCAAGTCTCCTCGA
Source organism: uncultured Alphaproteobacteria bacterium (assembly GCA_963723525.1). Lineage (GTDB taxonomy): Bacteria > Pseudomonadota > Alphaproteobacteria > Rhizobiales > Beijerinckiaceae > Microvirga. The sequence goes on along the minus strand of CAVRRI010000014.1, from coordinate 160,973 downwards.
GGAGGATCTCATCCCAATTGCGGGGCCTATCGTCTCCTTCGAGCCGTCCCAGGAGCGCCGCCGCCTGCGGGTGGGGGCAGGCCGCCAGGGCGAGCGCCGCCGCCCGGCGCTCGCGCCGGATGCCGGCCGAGACGACGCGTTCGAGAGCAGCCAGACCCCGCTCGTCGGCGAACGGTCCGACACATCGCCACAGCTCCGGAGAGACCGGCCGGCCCGCCGCCCAGCGTTCATGGGCATAATCCACGAGCATGCCGGCGAGGTCGGGATTGGCCAGCTCGTCCAGACCCTGGATCGGCGCGAGGGTCGAGCCGATGAACAGGGCCTTGAGGATCATCTGATTCCACGCGGCCTGGTCGAAATGCAGTCTCGGATAGGGATTGCGATGCGCCACCGCCTCGAAGACCGGTCTCATGGCCGAGCGGATGCCCTCGCCGGCCCGGGACCGCAGGCGATGCGCCGCCGGGAACACGGCGAGACCGCGGTAATAGGCTACGAGTTCCTGGACGTCGGCGGTGCTGCAGAGATCCTCGATCGTGGCCGCGAAGGCCTCTTCGGTCCGAAAGCTCGCGAGGACGAAGGCGATCCGCGCGGCCTGATCGACGCTGAGGCCGGTCGGATCGAAGCCGGGGCGGACGGCCTGCGCCTCCCGCAGGGCATCCGGACCCAGGACGAGGTCCGCCTTGCCCAGCCGGCGCGGCGTGAGGCCGACGGCGCGCAGGAGACTTCGCCCTCCCGCCGGAACGGATGCCAGCTCGTCGCGGAACCATGTGAACCTGTCCTGGTCCAGGCTTTGCTCGAGCCAGCTCTCGATAAGATCGATCACCGGCCTGACGTGGGGATGAGATTCGGCGGGCCTCGGTGAACCCGGTCGATCGGATCTCGGACCTGGCGCTGATGTCATCTCGACCTCCGGAGCAGCGTTCCACGATGTCGGCCGTTCAGGTCCCCGGCACGGCACGGTGGGCCAGACGCGTGAGGAGATAGCCGGCCGCGCAGACGAGAGCGAACGCGGGCGATAGAGGGGCGATCGCGAGCGCGTCGACGAGCGCAATCGCGGCGATGAGAGCGGCGACGGCCCGAGGCACGGCTCCCGGGCTCGCCCGCGCCTTGAGCTCCGCGACGGCGAGACCATCGGCAAGCATCAGGGCCAGGAACGCGAGGAGCGGAGCGAGGCCGGGCAGGGACGGCAGCGCGAGCACGAGCGGGATGGCCAGGGCGGCGAGAGGCCAGAGCCGCCCGATGCGGTCGAGGCTTTCCTGTTTGGCTGCGTAGGTCAGCCCGACCACGTGGGCGAAGAGCGCGGCACCGCCGATCAGGACGGGGCCCGTGACGCCATCTCCGTCCGCCGCCGCCGCCGCGGTCACGTAGACCAGGAACCGGCACAGGCCCATGACCACCGGGCTCAGCGGATTGCCCTTGTGATGGATGTCGTAGGCGATGATCGTACCGGCGAGCGCCAATCCCCAGAGGCCCGCCGTGAGGTCGAAGAGAAAGAGCAGGATCACCCCGCCGCCCAGCATGCCGAAGCCGGCGGCAAAGACGGCCTCGGCCGAAATCTGCCCGGCCGGGATCGGCCGGGTCGGTCTCTCCTTCGCGTCGAGCTCCCGGTCGAACGCATCGTTCAGATACATGCCGGCGAGATAGAGAAGAGACAGCGCGCACAGAACCCAGGTGGTTCGTAGCGAGAGCGCATCGCCGCCCGCGAGGATCGTCGCCGCAAGCCCGTTCGTCCAGACCGTCGGGAGGTTAGAGACCCTGCCCAGCCGCAGCAGAGCGTTGGCCGGAGCACGGGAGACCGCCGTCGAAGCGCTCATGATCGAGTTCCTCCAGGACGAAGGCGAGTTCGCGGGCGATATCGTGCGCCTTGGAGACGGTCTTCAACGCGCGGGGCAGCACGTCCCACGTATAGGTCTCGACCTCGAGATGCGGCGAGAACGCCTCCTGCCTGAGAGCGCGCAGGGTCGCAACGAGGTCTTGTTGCGTGGAGCCCACGTCGCCGGCGCTCTGCAGGAAGATCGGGACGTGGCAGTGGATACGCCACTCGCCCTGCGCGTCGCCCGTCCGCAACGCCCGAAACGCATCCGGCAGGTCGGCGTAGCGCTCGAACCCATCCCGCCCGGGTCTATGGCCGCGGGCGATCACCTGGTGCAGATAGACGCCGGTGTCGAAACGTTCCAGAGCGGCCAGCAGATCCTCGTCCATCCGCGGCACCCGCATCGCCGCGGAGAGCTGGATCTTCGGGATGCGAATGCCCTTCGCCCGGAGGAGGCGGAGTGCCGAAACCGGATCTTCGTACTCCACGGCCCCGTGGCACACGTCGTAGCAGACGCCGAGGTGATCGCGCAGGGCTCGCTCGGCGCCGTCCGCAGGGAGGTCGGCGAGGCGTCCGAAGCGGGCGAGGGCCTCCGGCGCGAACAGCCGATTCTCGAAGAAGGCCAGGGTCTCCTCGACCGTCTCGAGAAAGCAGCACGGCTCGGGCTCGAGCGCCAGCGCGATCGTGCGGCCCGTCTCGCGTTCGAGCCGGACGAGATCGGCAGCCGCCCGGACGAGGTTCTCGACCATGAGATCGACGGCTCCCGGTGTGCGGCTCTCGGGCTTGAAGGCGCCCGGGACGGTCGAGATGCTGCCGTAGGACTCGGGCGGCAGCAGTGCCGCGAGGACCCGCGCCGCGTCTCGCGTGAAGGCGAGGCGATCGGTGCTCCGCCAGTCGGGCCGATACACCTCTTCCTTCACGCGCGTGCCGTGGAAGGGGCCGAAGGGGAACGCGTTGATCGTGAAGACGTAGGCGCCGAGCCGTTCCAGCTGCGCCCGGAATGCGTCGAGCCGAGCCGGCCGGAGGAGTTCCGCGGCGGCGAGGCCGGAGAGCCGAAGTCCGAGCCCGAACGGGGCGTCAGGCGAAACGGCGCCCTTGATCGTCGGAACGTGCGCGTCGAGGCTCGCGGCAATCTCGGCCCAGGACTCTCCCGCGTGGATGTTGGTGCAATAGGTGAGCTGAACCTCGTCCGGGAGCCCTTCAAGCCGCATCCGATTTCCTCCGTGCGCGCCGGCGGTCGAACAGCCATTCGATCGACCGCGCGACGAGACGCTCGTCGAGTGCGTGAACGTCGATGCCCTGCCCGATCGCGGCGAGAAGCGTCACCGTCAGTTCTCCGCCGAGATGTTCCTGGAACTCGCGCAGGCCCCTCAGCACGGCGAGCCTTCCGCCGTCGTCCCGCGAACGGAGAGCATCGTGCCGGAGATCGAAGCCGAGGGTCTCGAGGAGACGGCAGATGCGCTCGTCCTCGCCCGGGGCGAGATGGCCCATCAGCGCCGAAAGGCGGGAATCGAGCGCGACGCCGATCGCCACCGCCTCGCCATGTTCGAGCGCATGCCGCGTCAGCATCTCCAGCTTGTGGGCCGACCAATGACCGAAATCGAGGGGGCGGCTCGATCCCGTCTCGAAGGGGTCGCCTCCGGCCGCGATCTGCCGCATGTGCAGCAGCGCCGAACGCTCGATGAGGATGTCGAGCCCATTGGGATCGAAAGCCGCGAGCGCCCGCGCATTGCGTTCGATCCACCAGAAGAGCGAGGCGTCCCGGATCAGCGCCACCTTCACGGCCTCCGCCATGCCGCTGCGCTTGGCGCGGGGCGGCAGGACGTCGATGAACGCGCCGTCGTTGATGACGGCGGCCGGCGGCGCGAAGGTGCCGAGAAGGTTCTTGCAGCCCATGTGGTTGACGGCGTTCTTCACGCCGATGCCGCTGTCGGCCTGGGCCAGGACCGTGGAGGGCAAACGCACGTGACGGACGCCGCGATGAAAGATCGCGGCGGCAAATCCCACCGCGTCGAGCACCGCCCCGCCTCCGATCGCGACCGCGTAGGAATGCCGATCGATCGACCGTGCGGCGAGAGCCTGGATGATGCGAAGAACCTGCTGCGGATCGTTCTTCGTCGCCTCGCCGCCCGGCACGGGGACGATCCCGCCCACGATCTCGAGCGACGACCGATGAGCATTCTCGTAGCGGTGCAAGACGTGCTCGAGGTGAGGCATCGCGGCGAGAACGCCCTCATCCGCGAAGACCGCGAGGCGATGGCGTTTCGGCGAGGGGGCACGCCCTCGGATCGCCTCGACGACGACCGGGTTCTCCGGATCGAACGCATCCCGCGTGAAGACGACCGGGTACTCGTAGGCCACCGTGAAGCGCTGATCGTGGGTCGCGCCCCACGTCCTCGTCGGACGTCGCTCCAGCACCGTGCGTCCCTCCCCGGCGCCCGCCCCGCGGACGGCATCTTGTTACGGAAGATCGTGCGCCCGCGCCCCCGCGCTCGTCAATCGGTATCGTCCGCATGGCGGCTCGGCGGGTTGAGCGATTGACACGTCCGCCGACTCCGCCGGACGATCGCTCGTCCCTGCGGATGAGGACGGACGCGGAGGACCGATGCATCCGACACTCGTCATCCTCGTCGTCGGCCTCACGCCGGGCCACCTCGGCGGGAGCACGCCTCATCTGGCGAGGCTTGCGGCCGCCGGTGCGATGCGCCCCCTTGAGACCGTGACGCCTGCGGTCACGTGCACGGTACAGGCCACGTTCATGACCGGGCTCCTGCCGCGGGACCACGGCATCGTCGCGAACGGCTGGCTCTTCCGCGACCTGATGGAGGTGCTGTTCTGGCGTCAATCGAACCGCCTGGTGGCCGGCGAGAAGATCTGGGAAGCCGGCAAGCGGCGCGATGCGGCCTTCACCTGCGCCAACCTGTTCTGGTGGTACAACATGGCGGCGAGCCACGACATCGGGATCACGCCGCGCCCGATCTACAAGGCAGACGGCCGCAAGCTGCCGGATTGCTATTCCGTCCCGCCGCTGTTGCGCGACGATCTCACGCGCAAGCTCGGCCCCTTTCCGCTGTTTCGGTTCTGGGGGCCCGGCACCAGCATCGCATCGACCCGCTGGATCGTCGACGCCGCGCTCCACGTGCTGGCCGAGCACTCGCCGACGCTGACGCTCGTCTACCTGCCGCATCTCGACTACGACCTGCAGCGCCACGGGCCGGACGAGACTCATCCCTCGGTCGCCGCCTCGCTCCGAGACGTCGACGCCGAAGCGGCACGCCTCGTCGAAGCGGCGGCGCGAACCGGGCGGCGCGTCGTGGTGCTCTCCGAATACGGAATCCAGCCCGTTCGCCTCCCGGTCCTCATCAACCGGTCCTTGCGCGAAGCGGGCTTCCTCCAGGTGCGGAGGGAGGACGGAGGCGAGATCCTCGACCCGGCCGCCTCGCGAGCCTTCGCGGTCGCAGACCATCAGGTGGCCCATATCCATGTCGCGGACCGCGGTCTGACCGCGCCGGTGAAAAGGCTCGTCGAGGCTCTGCCCGGGGTCGACCGGGTGCTGGACGACGCCGGCAAGGCGGAGCTCGCGCTCGACCATCCACGCTCCGGCGAACTCGTTGCGCTCGCCGAACCGGATGCGTGGTTCGCCTATCCGTACTGGCTCGACGACCGCGACGCACCCGACTTCGCCCGGACGGTCGAGATCCATCGAAAGCCGGGCTACGATCCGGTGGAACTGTTTCTCGATCCGGCGATCCGCAATCCGAGGATGGCTCTCGGCCGGCGCCTCCTTGCGCGCAGGCTCGGCTTTCGCACCCTGATGGACGTCGTCCCGCTCGACCCGCGGCTCGTCAAAGGCTCGCACGGGCGCCCCGTCGCACGCTCCGACGAGGGGCCCCTCGTGATCAGCTCGGAGGCTCGTCTTCTCGGCGAAGGTCCGGTGGCGGCGACGGACGTGAAGCGGTTGATCCTCGATCACGTGTTCGCGACGGCGCAGCAGCACCGCGATCGGCAGGCGACGTAACGGAAGTAGAATATGACATAACGGAAGTAGAATATTCTGTCGCGCGCTCTACCTGCAATTACCGTTACAGCGTATGTTCCGTCAGTCATGCTTTGATGAGCACCTGTATCTGGCTTCTCAAAAGCATGTTTTCCGGTAAGCTTTCGACGCCGCAACGGTAGGCGTCCAAGGATTCGAGCTGCGGTCAGCGGCCGATCGCGTTCGAGAGCGGTATTCGGGAGGAGCGAGATGAAGACGAACTGGCTCGCGGCGCTCGCCGCTGCGACGATGCTGAGTGCCGTGCCCGCCGTAGCCCAGCAGGTTCCGAAAACGCCGGCCGAGGTGGCTCGTCCCGGCGGGACGATCGCCGGGGCTCAGAAACTGGCTTTCGTCAAGGTGGCTGACGGGTTCAACGATCCGACCGGCGTGACCGTCGCCAACGACGGCACCGGGCGCATCTTCGTCGTCGAGCGGGTGGGACGGATCCGGATCGTGTCGAAGGACGGCAAGCTCGAGAGCGAGCCTTTCCTCGACCTGACGGGCATCAATCCGCTGGGCAGCGAAGTGCAGACCGGGTTCGTGGAGCAGGGCCTGTGGTCGATCGCCTTCCACCCCCGGTTCCGGGAGAACGGGTTCGTCTACGTCCACTTCGCCTCGCTGCCGTTCAACGGCGCTTCCATCGTGGCGCGCTTCACGGTCGACCGCGCGAGCCCGAACCGGATCACGTCGGAGCAGGCGGCGAAGACCGTGAAGGTGATCATGAACATCCCGCAGCCGTACTACAACCATTACGGCGGGATGATCGCCTTCGGGCCCGACAACATGCTCTACATCGGCAAGGGCGACGGCGGCTGGGAGGGCGATCCCCTCGATGCCGGACAGACGATGACCACGCATCTCGGCAAGCTCCTGCGCATCAATGTCGACACGCCCGACGACGTGCCGTACGCCGTGCCGCAGGACAATCCGTACGCGAAGGCCGACAGGCCCCAGATGATGTCCCTCTTCGGAGTGACCGAGCAGGGCTTCTCGCAGATCAAGATCGGTGCGAAGCCCGAGATCTGGGCCTACGGCCTGCGCAATCCCTACATGTTCCACTTCGACAAGCGGTCGGGCGATCTCTTCATCGCCGACGTCGGCCAGAACCACTGGGAGGAGATCAACTACCAGCCCGCTTCGTCGAAGGGCGGCGAGAACTATGGCTGGAAGCACAACCAGGCCTCCAAGTGCCATCCCCACAAGGGACCCGGCGAGAGCTGCGCAATCGTCGGCGTCCTTCCCGTGGGCGAGTATCCGCACGAGGAGCCCTATCCGGGCGCGGAGAAACTGAAGACGGGTTTTGGCTGCTCGGCCCAAGGGCTGGGCGTCGCCAACTACGCCGGCCTGGAGAAGACCTACCTGGTCGGCGATTGGTGCTCCGGACGGCTCTTCGGCGTCGCTTGGGACAAGAGCGCGAACAAGTGGCAGATGCAGGAGCTCATGCAGACGCAGCTGCAGTTCACGGCCGGAAACGTCGAGGATGACGGGACGGTCCTCGCGGTGAACTGCTACTGCTTCTACACGGACGACAAGGGACCGACGGCCAATCCGCCCGGCGCGCTCTGGCGCGTCATGCCGGCCGACCGGGTTCCGAGCGGAGCCGAGGTCGCGAAGGCGCAGTGACGCCTTCCACGAGCCGCCCCGTCGAGGGGCGGCTCTCCATTCACGCGTCGGGACCCGGCATGCGCCATTTCCGTCCGACCAGGATCGCGTCGCTCGCGGCCGCCGTTCTCGCGGTGTCGGAAGCTCCGGGCGAAGTGGCGTTCCGGCACGCCCTGGACAATTCTCCCCTGGAGATCAAACCGCGCCCCAACGAGGTCGAGACGGAGGCCGTGAAGACCTTCAAGGCGACCGGGACCAACCCCTACAACGATCGGCCGGCCGCGCTCGATCAAGGCAGGAAGCTTTACGAGACCCATTGCCAGAGCTGCCATCTGAAGGACGGAACCGGGCGTCTGGGACCGAGCCTTGTCGACGACGCGGTGATCCGGGAGCGGGCCAATGGCGACATCGGCATGTTCGAGATCGTCTACGGCGGCTCCGCGGGCGCCATGCAATCCTTCGCACGCCGCGGCATGTCCCAGGACGACATGCTGAAGGTCATCGCCTATGTGAGGAGTCTCAGGAAGACATGACCCGCTTCACCGACGACTCGAAGAACGTCCCCGCGAGCCTTGGCTGCGATGCGGCGGTCGGCGACGGGGCCGGCGCCGCTGCCGTGCCGTGTCCCTGCTGCGGCGGAACGATCACGCCGCAGATGCTGCGCGCTCTCGTCGATCGGGCGCAGCGGCCGGAAGCAGCACGGGCGGGCGAGCCGAGCCCCCGTCTCGAGCGGGGCGACATGTTCATCGATCCCCACGCCCACATGATCTCGCGGACCACGGACGATTACGAGGCCATGGCGCGAGCCGGCGTGGTGGCCGTCATCGAGCCGTCGTTCTGGCTCGGCCAGCCGCGCACGAGCGTCGGCACCTATCTCGATTACCTTTCGACGATCACCGGCTTCGAGCGCTTCCGCGCCGGCCAGTTCGGGATCCGGCATTACTGCACCGTCGGTCTCAACCCGAAGGAAGCCAACAACCAGGCGCTCGCCGAAGCGGTGCTCGACCTTTTGCCGCGCTTTGCCGCCAAGGAGGGCGTCGTGGCCATCGGCGAACTCGGCTACGACGAACAGACGGAACGCGAAGACCGCTCCTTCCGGGAGCAGATCGAACTCGCCAGGACGTACGACCTGCCGATCATGATCCATACGCCGCACCGGGATAAGAAGCGGGGAACGCTGCGGACCATGGATGTCCTCGCCGAGCACGGCTTCGACCCCGCTTCGTGCGTCGTCGACCACAACAACGAGGAGACCGTGCGGGAGGTGCTGGACCGCGGCTATTGGGCGGCGTTCTCGATCTATCCGGGAACCAAGATGGGCAACGAGCGCATGACCGAGATCGTGCGGGCCTACGGGCCGGATCGCATCATCGTCGATTCCGCCTGCGACTGGGGCGTCTCCGACCCCCTTGCGGTCCCCAAGACGGCGCGCCTCATGCGGGAGCGGGGCATCCCGCCCGCCGCGATCCGGCAGGTGACCTATGCCAACGCCCTTGCCGTCTACGGCCTCAACGGGGAAATGAGGGAGGTCCATTGGACCGATCCGGCACCGGTCGACCAACGGACGCTGTACGAAGGCAACAGCGTGCTGCGTGGCGGCCAGACGCCCCGCATCGAGGCTCCCGCGCGGAGCACGACGGATCTGATCGCCTGAGCCGAGGGCAGCGAGTGGCGAAAGGGCAGCCTTCCGCGTCGGCGACCGGCAACATGCGCGCCGGCGGCGATCTGCGCCGGAACCGCCCTCCCGACGACGATCCGTCACGGCCGCAAGAGGAACAACTGATCCTGGTCGACGGCAGAAACCGAGCCGTCGCTCCGCTGGGCAAGCGGGAGGTGCACGAGCGGGGGCTTCGACACCGCGCCTTCTCGATCTTTCTCGTGGACCGGACCGGGCGGATCCTTCTGCAGCGGCGGCACCCGTCCAAGTATCATTCCGGCGGTCTGTGGGCGAACAGCTGCTGCGGACATCCCCGCTGGGGTGAAGGCACGATCGCGGCCGCTCAGCGGCGGCTCGGCGAAGAGCTCGGGCTCGCCGCTCCGCTCAGGCTCGGCTTTCACACCCGTTATGAAGCACGGTTCGAGAATGGCCTCGTCGAGAACGAGGCGGTGTCGGTCCTGTTCGGTCCATGCCGTGGTTTGCTCAGGCCCGACCCTTGCGAAGTCGTCGAAACGCGGCTGATCGGCCTCGAGAAGCTTCGAGGCGACCTCGAAGCCTGCCCCGCGGACTTCGCTTTCTGGCTCCGGCATTATGTCGTGCATCATGCGGCGGACCTCGAGGCCGGACTGGCACGAACGTTGCAAGGAGAGCCGGGGGGCCGCGCCGCATCACCGCCATGACGAGAACAACCTCGGCGTCGCTGCGGCGGTTCCGGTCCCGGCATCGAGACCCTTTCCATGCGCTGCCGTCCTGCGGTCGTCCTCGTCGTTCTCTCGATCTCGCTCATCGTCTCGGCCCCGGCGGCGAGATCGGACGACCTCTACGAATTCGTGGTCGGGTGCAAAGCCGACACTCTTTCGAGCTGCTTCGAGCGGCTCAAAACGACGCTCGACCGCGTCCGCGCCGAGGAGCAGGGCCGCGCATTCTGCCTGCCGAGAGCCTGGTATCCCACAGCCAGCCTCGGCCTCAGCTATCCGGTGTCGTTGCTCGACTATCTGCTTCTGCGCCTGTCGGCGGCGCGCGTCAGCCGCCCGGGACATCCGTACCAGGCCGTCCTTCGGGACGTTCTTGCCGAGATGTATCCGTGCCGGCGATCGGCGCTGTGAGGCTCGCGCCCCGTTCCACCCGCGTCATGTTCCGACGAAGCGCCGTGCCCGAACTGCGTCGTCGAACAAGGCTCGGCCCGCCGCCGGCCGGTTCTCATGAGAATGACGCCCGGGCCCCGGACGGACGCTCGGGCCTCCGCCACGACTCAGGCGGCAGAGGCCACCCCTTGCCCCTCTTGCCCGACGTCGGTGTCCAACCCAGCCGCAACCGGCACTTCGGCTGCGACGGCCCTTGCGACCGCCGCGACGTCCACCGAGGTTCCCTGCAGTTCGCGCTCGAGGATATGGCGGATCGCCGGCTCGGCATCGGCACGGAGGCGAACTTTGCCCTCCAGCTGCAACAAGCCCGTCGCCACGAACTCGCGGATCAGGTCACCCTTGCTTCGATCAAGGAGAAAAGCGATGTTCTTCAGCCGCTTATCAAGCTGCTCCGGCAAATATACGGAGCGCATCACCATGTTGCCGTCCTGATGCCTGCTCACAGGAACCTCCAGACCGATACCCGATATCGACGTATATATACATAAATACGTCACCCTAGGCAAGCCCCAGATGGCGGGCGAGTTCCTCACTGTCCAGATAGGGTCTGAGAATCCGGTCTGACATCCACCCCAACGCCATCAGGTTTGCAGCACCGGGTCCCGCCATTGAGGCCCTCATCGGCACATGGAGGCCCGGATACGGGAAAGGTGAGGCAAGGGCGAGAGCCCGGGTTACTGTCTCCTCGAGGGTCGCTCGATCGTTTTTCAGCACGCGGCTTGCCGGGTCCGAGCTGCTGAAAAAGGAGCTGAACCACCAGCCGTCGAATCCGCGACAGTTTACGACGAGTGAAGCCGGCAGCGTCGTCGTCTCGATGTGACCATCTGCACCCACTCCCGGCTCGGCACCTGCAGTATCGACAACCACGCCCAGCTCATCATCCGCAACATCGATCCGAACGACTTGTCCGCATCGATAGGTGAGATTGTCGTGCCTGCTCAGACCATCGATGACGTCCTGCCATACGACTCCCCTCGTCAGCCGGGCGACGAACTCCTGGCGCGCGCGCGCTCGCAGATCGTCCCAGGCGTCGTCATCAGAGAACAGACGGTCCTCGAAGTAGCCGGGGCTGCGCGTGTAAAGCGTGGCCTCCCTTCCGACGATGTGGATTGGAAGCCGCGAAAAGTCGTGGCGAACGAACCACCCCGCGACAGCAGCGGCAGTTCCGCCTGCGCCGATGATGACGACCGTCGGGTCGCGGTCCTGCGCGACGAGGCTCCGGACGAGGGCTTCGTTGGTCCAGAAGTTCCGGCCGTCGAGAATGCGATTGCTCGGCCTGTTCAGCAGGGCGGGGACCGGGGGGCCCGGTCCCGTGATCACGACGCCATCGAAACGACCTGCGTCGCCGTTGTTCCGGGTCGCCACTCCCCATTGCCCATTCCAGGAAAGTCCGGTGACTTCGTCGATGACGACCCGTGCGCCGGCCTTCGCGACTGCCCATTCCAGGTACTGCGCGAATTCGCCATGTGTCGGACGCGGCGTGCCGCGGTTCACCCATCGTGCGTACTGGTCGCCACCTAAGTCGACGAGAAAGCTGGCCCAGGAGAACTCGGCGAACATCCGGCCGGCGCAGGAAGCGCTCAAGTCGTTGCCGTAAGGAAAACCCAGGTCTCGAGGGGCGGGCGTGCAGAGGCGAGACGCTCCGTCGCTGTAACCGCCGTCCCCGCCCTTCCATGCGGACCCAATCGAACGCGCCTCGAAGATCGCGACATCGGGCGCGGACAACCCGATGTCCCGCATTGCGACCGCCTTTGCGGCAATGGCGGCGGCTTTCGGGCCGCCGCCAACGATCGCGATCGCCTTAGCCATGGGCTCAACCGGACGTTGCAGTCAGGGCAAGGTGCCACGAGAAACGTCCGCACACAAGCTCGGCGGATCCGATGGGAGCAAAGCGGCCCAGTGCCCATGGCGCGGCGCCCGTCGGAAGCGCGACCATCACGACGGCCTTGATCCCCGGTTTGAGAAGTCACGAACGGCGGGGCGCTTCGTCTCGTCGGGGATCAGGCGGCTTCCGGTCCCGCAATTTCGGCCGAGTGCTTGACGCGGGCCCAGCGCCGCACGGCCGCGTGCAGTTCGTCCCGCTTGAAGGGCTTGCCGACGTGATCGTCCATGCCGGCGGCCCGGAACTGGGCGATCTGCTGCGGCAGGACGTTCGCCGTCATGGCGAGGATCGCGACGTCCTTTGCCGGATTTTGCAGCGCGCGGATGTGGCGGGTGGCGGTGATCCCGTCCATCACGGGCATCTGGATGTCCATGAGGACGAGATCGTAAAGGTTGGCCTGCACCGCCATGATGGCTTCGGCCCCGTCGGCGACGACGTCGACCTCGTGGCCGGCGGCCTGCAGGACCGTCCGCGCGATGTCCTGGTTGATCGGGACGTCCTCGACGAGAAGGATGCGGGCGGCCGCTCCCGGCGGCGCCGATTCGGTGCCCGCGGGTTTGCTGGCATTCTCCTCGACGGCCGGCGCAAGGTCGGCAACGAACCAGAAGGTCGCCCCGCCGCCTTCCGTGCTCCTGACGCCGATTTCCCCGCCCATGAGCTCGACGAGATGCTTCGAGATGGCAAGGCCGAGCCCCGTGCCGCCGAATTGCCGCCGGATCGAGCCGTCGAGCTGCGAGAAGCGCTGGAAGAGGTGCCGCTGACGGTCCTCGGCAATGCCGATGCCGGAATCCTCCACGATAAATCGAAGTCCGCCCGGCGCCTTCGCGCCGCCGACGTTCTCGACGCGCAGGGTCACGTGACCGACCGGCGTGAACTTCACCGCGTTGTTGAGGAGGTTGAGAAGCACCTGGCGCAGGCGGTCCGCATCGCCGACGAGGCGGTGCGGAATGTCCTCGGCGATGTCGAGCCTGAGCTCGAGCCGCTTCTTCTCCGCCATCCCCCGCACGATCGAGACCGCATCGTCGATGAGATCCGCCGGCGCGAAGGGCTGGAGTTCCAGCTCCACCTGGCCGGCCTCGATCCGGGAGAAATCGAGGATGTCGTTGACGACGGTGAGAAGGGCGGCGCCGGCGCCCTGGATGCGCTCGACATAGCGGCGCTGACCGGTGCCCAACTCCTCGTCATCGAGCAGGAGATCCGTGTAGCCCAGGATGCCGTTCAGGGGAGTCCGGATCTCGTGGCTCATGGTGGCGAGGAACTCGGACTTGGCTTCGCTGGCCTTCTCGGCGAGCGCCCGCGCCTCCTCGGCCGCGGCCTTGGCCTGGGCGAGCGCGCCCTCCGTCAGCTTGCGGGGCGTGATGTCGCTGACGACGCCCACGGCCCGCAGGGCCCGGCCGTCGGCGTCGCGCGCCATGACCTTGCCGCGATCGAGGACCCAGACATAGGAGCCGTCCCTGTGACGGATCCGGTGCTCGCTCTCGTAGACGGGCGCGCGGCCCTCGACGTGATCGTTCAGCGCCGCCAGAACCCGGGGGCAGTCCTGCGGATGCAGCAGGTTCTGCCAGGTCAGGACCTCCTCGTTGAGATCGCCCCGCTCGTAGCCGAGCATCGCGAACCAGTGATCGCTGTACCAGGTGGTCCCCGTCCTGATCTCCCAGTCCCAGAGGCCGTCGCCCGCGGCGTCGACGGCGAGCGCAAGCCGCTCGCGGCTGATGCGCAATTCCTCGTCGGCGGCCTTCCGGTCGGAAATGTCGCGGACGGACGCGACCCAGCCGGTGTATCGGCCCTGCTCGTCGCGCGTCAGCCGGAACGTGACCTCGACCCACACCCACGAGCCGTCCTTGCGGCGGTAGCGCTGCCGGCTCACGGTCTGTTCGATCTTGCCGCCGGACAGGTCGCCGATGACCTGCCGGAATCCCTCGACGTCGTCCGGGTGCACGAAATCGAGGGGCCGGGTCCCGACGAGTTCATGGGGCTCGTACCCCAGGAGATCCTTGGAAGCCGGCGACACGAAGCGGCGCGTCGAATCGAGGTCCGTGCGGACGATCATGTCGGTCGAATGGTCGGCGAGCAGGCGGTAGCGGGCCTCGCTCTCGCGCACGGACCTTTCCGCCTTCCGCCGCTCGGTCACGTCCGCGTAGGTCCGCACCACGCCGCCGTCGGGCAGCTTCACGGTCCGCACTTCCAGGATGGTGCCGTTCGGACGCTCGCGCTCGTAGAGAGGGGGCGTCTCGGCGATATCGGCCTTGGCCCGCGCCCAGTCGACCGGACCATCGGTTGCCGCCAGGAATTCGCGGGTGGATTGCTGATGCGCGACGACCGCCGCGAAGGGCGGCTTGGCGCGCATGAGCTCCGCGGGCAGGTCGAGCATGGCGATGGCCCGCTCGTTGCAGACCTGCACGATGCCCTGCGCATCGATCATCATGAGGCCCTGGTCCATATGCTCCAGGGTGGCGTCCAGGAGAGTCGTGTTCTCGCGGAGTTCCCTCGTACGCCGGTCGACCCGCTCTTCCAATTCCTTGTTGGCCCGTTCCAGCCGCTCGTCCCGGTCGCGCAGGCCGATCGATGCGACCGTCAGCGCCTCGGCGACGATGCTCGCCTCCTGGAGCGCCAGCCGCGTGCGGACGACCGGCCGTCCCTGTTGGAGGTCCCGGGCCATGAGCGTGAGCTGCCGGACCGCGCCCGTCATGGCGCGGGTGAAATAGAGCGCGACACAGACGGCCGAGAGGAACAGCAGCGCGGTGAGGCTTCCGAGCACCCAGAGCGTGCGGCGCAGCGGCGCCTCGATGGCGGCCTGCGCGACTCCGACGGTGACGGTCCAGCCGCTCAACTGCGAGCGCTGGTAGATTCCGAAGACCGGGATCCCCTGCGGGTTGACCCCCGACCAGGTGCCCGACGGTCCCTTCAGGGAGTCCAGGCCGGGCAGCTTCTTTCCGGCATAGTCATCGCTCCGCTGCGAGCGCGCGACGATGACGCCGTTGCGGTCGGCGACGGACGCATAATAGGGATCGGCCAGGTTCTGCTTCTCGACGAGTTCCCGGATGCGCCAGACGGGCACGGCGGCGCTCAGAAGCCGTCCGACGTCGCTGCCCTGCATGATCGGGATCGTCACCACGACGGAAGGCCCGCCGGTGATCGCGCTCGCGGTGAGGTCGGAGACGTAGGGCTTCTTCGTCCTGACGACCTCCTCGATCGCCTCGAGGCCGCTTTCGGCGGGCAGGAGGGTGCCCCAGGGTACGCGCGAGTTCACGAGATGCCGCCCGGAAAGGTCCTGCAGGACGATCGCCGATTTCCGGACGCCGGAAAACGTCAGGGCCTGCATGTAGAAGTCCGACAGGTCCTCCGCCCAGATCGCCGGCGAGGTGGCGAGCGCCGAAAGCGCCGCGATGTGGCCGGCGATCTCGCGGTCGACCGCCGTCAGGATGGCGCCGTTGGCGTCGTGGCCATAGCGTTCGAGCTGCGCCCGTTCCGAGACGGCGAACTGCACGCTGATTGCCGCAGCGTAAAGCGTAAGCGGCACGGCAAGCGCCAGGATCAACGCTCCGATGTACCAAGTCAGCGTGCGCGGCCGACGGACCGGTCTCATGGTCACTCCGTGCAGGTTCCGGGAACCTGGTTAGCCGGCGACTGTCCATGGATAGAGTTGCCAAAAGCTCAATCCGACGCCCGCCAGCCTCCGATATCGTGAATTTTTTCACCCGGAGGGGCCCAGCGCATCGTGCGGACAAGTGGACCCGGTTGTCCGCGTAAAACGATGCGCCGCTTCAGAAGAAAGAGCATCGGATGGGTCCCAAAAGTGGGGTCCACTTTTGGGTCCGATGCGCGCATCGTGCGGACAAGTGGATCCGGTTGTCCGCGTTGAACGATGCGCCGCTTCGGACAAGGAGCGGCTTTCCCGCGAGCGGCGTCGGCTCGAGGAGAGGAACCTGCCGGTCAGCCCTCCTCGGGCACGATGCAGATCCCTCGCTCCGCAAAGGTGATCGCGATGGCGGAGCCGGGCTCGCGAGGAGGCTGGGCACGGTCGGCGACGACGAAGAGATTCCCCGCAGGGCTCTCGACGTCGTATTCCATGTGAGTGCCGAGATAGGACGCCTTCGACACGCGGCCTTTGAGGAAGGCGCCGGCGGACGGGGGATCCGCGAGCGCGATGGCGTCGGGCCTCACGGCGAGCTTGACGGGCCCCGGCTTCAGGCCGCGGTGGGGGAGCCGCAGGGGCTGTCCGCCCACCTCGACGACGGCCGCCGCCCCCTGCCGTTCCTTGAGGGTCGCGGACAGGATGTTCGCGTCGCCGATGAAATCCGCGACGAACAGGTTCGCGGGCTCCTCGTAGAGGTCCCGGGGCGTGCCGGTCTGGGCGATCCTGGCATTCGACATCACGATGATGCGGTCGGACACGGCGAGCGCCTCCTCCTGGTCGTGGGTCACGTAGGCGACCGTCAGGTGGAGGTTCTGCTGGAGCTCGCGGATGTCCTCGCGCACGCGCCGTCGCAGCTTCGCGTCGAGATTGGAGAGCGGCTCGTCGAAGAGCAGGACCTGCGGCTCGAGCACGAGGGCGCGCGCCACCGCCACCCGCTGCTGCTGGCCGCCCGAGAGTTCGGACGGCGCTCGGCGCTCGAGGCCCGTCAGGCCGACGAGCCGCAGCTTGTCGGCGGCGAGCGCTTCCGCGTCGCGCCGCGAGGCGCCCTGGACGCGCGGGCCGTAGGCGACGTTCTCGATCACCGACATGTGCGGGAACAGGGCGTAGGATTGGAACACCATGCTGACGTCGCGGTCGGCGGCGGAGATGCGGGTCACGTCCCGGTCGCCGATGAAGATCCGGCCGGCGCTCGCCATTTCGAGGCCGGCGACGAGGCGCAGGGTCGTCGTCTTGCCGCAGCCGGACGGCCCGAGCAGCGTCACGAGCTCTCCCGGCTCGATCGTGAAGGTGACGTCGTCGACGGCGGTGACGGCGCCGTACCGCTTCGAAACGTTGCGGAACGCGACGGAGGCGGGGCCCTTACCGGTGGCGCGGACGGGCGGCGGGCCGCGGTTCGGGACAGGCTTCATGGGGCGGCCCCGACGGCGAGGACTCCGGCCGGCGCGGCCCTGCGCCCGAGGCGGCGCTCCCCGACCGCGGCCTGAATGCCGAGGATGGCGACGAGCATGACCAGGATGAGCACCGTCGAATAGGCGATCGCCAGGCCGAACTCGCCCGCCTCGACGCGCCCGACGATGTAGGTGGTCGCCATGTTGTATTCCGCCGTCACGAGGAAGATGACGGCGCTCACCGCCGTCATGGCGCGCACGAAGCTGTAGACGAGGGCTGCGACGATCGCCGGACGGAGCAGGGGCAGGACGACCCGGCGCAGCGTGGCGGCGGAGCGCGCGCCGAGCGTCAGCGAGGCCTCGTCGAGGCTCTTGTCGATCTGGCTCAGGGCGGCGATGCCGGCGCGCACGCCGACCGGCATGTTGCGGAACACGAAGCACATGACGAGGATGAAGGCCGTGCCGGTGATCTCGATCGGCGGCACGTTGAAGGCGAGGATGTAGGAGACGCCGACGACGGTGCCCGGGATCGCGAAGCTGAGCAAGGTGCCGAACTCGAACGCGCGCCGGCCCTTGAAGCTCTGGCGCGCGAGGAGGTAGGCCGTGAGCAGGCCGACGGCCGCCGTCAGGGGCGCGGCGATCGCGGCGATCGCGATGGTGGCGAAGAACGAATCCCAGGCCGAGCCCGCAAAATAGAGGCCGCGCTCGGTCCACTCGACGCGGAAACCCGTGAGCAGATGCTGCAGCGTCGGCGTGTAGTCGCGCCCCACCGCGCGCACGAAGCCGCCCGTCGCGATGACCGCATAGACGACGAGCGTGAAGAAGGCCCACGGGAGCGCTGTCGCGTAGCTCAGGATCGCCACGCGCCGCGGGAGCGGGAGCGGAAGCCCCGCATCGCCCTTGCCGGTCACGGTGGTATAGACCTTCCGGCCGAGCCAGGCGTGCTGCAGAAAGAACGCGCCGAGGGTGAAGATCAGAAGGACGATGGAGAGAACCGCGGCGCGGCCCTGATCCTGGGCCGCGCCGACCACCGCAAAGAAGATCTTGGTCGACAGGACGTCGTAGTTGCCGCCGAGCACGAGCGGGTTGCCGAAATCGGCGAGGCTCTCGACGAAGCCGAGGAGGAACGCATTGGCGAGGCCCGGCCGCATGAGCGGCAGCGTCACGGTGCGGAACGTGGTCCAGCCCTTCGCCCTGAGGGTCTGGGACGCCTCCTCCAGGGTCGGGCTGATGCCCTGCACGACGCCGATGAGCACCAGGAAAGCGATGGGCGTGAAGGCCAGAAGCTGCGCGATGAGGATCCCGGGAAGACCGTAGATCCAGCGCGACCGCGGGATGCCGAACCCGTCGAACAGGACCGTCGAGACCGCCCCCGAGCGGCCGAAGAGCAGGATGAGCGCGAGGCCGATCACGAAGGGCGGCGTGATGATCGGCAGCACGCTCATCAGGCGCAGGCTGCGCTTGAGGCGGAAATCCGTTCGGGTGGCGATCAGCGCGAACGCCAATCCCAGGACGGTGGTGCCGAACCCGACGAGGACGCCGAGGAAGAGCGTGTTCCAGGCGACGCCGCAGCGCAGGCCCGAGACGAGGCAGTCCAGGCCCCAGATCGAGCGGTCGAGGAACTTCGCGGCGAACTCGCCCGGCGCGAAGCTCCCCTGGTTGTCCTGCACGGCGCTGACGAGGATCGTCCCGACGGGGAAGAACACGAAGGTCGCGATGAGCGCGACGACGCCCCCGATCGCCGAGACCACGAAGACGTCGCCCCGGCACCATCCCCGGGCGGCGAGGCCGTGACAGAGAACGATGAGGAGCGAAAAGGCGGTGAGCGCCGCGCCGGCGCCCATGCCGGCCTGACTCGGGCCCGGCGCGCCGAACAGGTCGGCGAGCCCGCCGCGCCAGCCGTGAAGGCCGATCGCGAAGCCCTGCAGAAGGAGAAGGCCCAGTCCCAGAACGCCCGCCGCCACGAGCCGGCGGCCGGGCTGGCGCCCGCCCGCCGCAAGCGGGAGAACGGCCAGGAGGAGGGGCAGCAGCAGAGGGAGGAGCCACCAGGCCCCGGAGAGGCCGAGGACCAATCCCGAACCTTCGACGATGTTCGGATCGGCGCTCCCGAAACCGTACCAGGGCAGGCCGGCATACCCGACCCACCCGAGCGCGATCCAGACGGCGGTTGCGCGGGGCACGAGGTCCTGCCTGACCCGAGGACTATTTCGGCAGGTTCTTCACCTCGCTGTCCCATTTCGCCAGGAGGCGCCTGCGCTCTTCCGACGAGCCGTACTTGGCGAAATCGTAAGCGATGAGCTTGATGTCGGCGAGCTTCGGCGCCTGCGGCGGCACCGGCGCGTTCCTGTTGGACGGCACCTGGTAGGACTTCGCCTCGGCCGCGAGCTTCTGCGCATTGGGCGTGAGGGCCCAATCGTAGAACTTCCTGGCGTTGTCGAGGTTCTTTCCGCCCTTCACGATGGACATGGAGCCGATCTCGTAGCCCGTGCCTTCGCAGGGAGCGACGGGCTTCACGGGCGAGCCGCCGACCGCGTAGGTCACCATGTCGTGCAGGAACGTGATGCCGACGGCCGTCTCGCCGTTCGACGTGGCCGTGGCGGGCGCCGCGCCCGACTTGGTGTACTGGTTGACGTTCCTGTGGAGCGCCTTGAGGTAGTCGAAGCCCTTGGCCTCGCCCATGATCTGCACGACCGTCGCGAGGAGCGTATAGGCGGTGCCGGACGAGTTCGGATCGGCGACCTGCACCTCGTCCTTCAGCTTCGGGTCGAGGAGATCGGCCCAGCATTTCGGCTCGGCCAGGCCCTTCGACTTGACGAGCTCCGTGTTGTAGCCGAAGCCGAGCGCCCCCGAATAGATGCCGACGGAGCGGCCCTTCGCCTGCTCCCACTGGCGCACCGCCCAGTCCTGCAGGTCGGCCATGACGGGCGACTTGTACTCCTCGGTGAGGCCTTCCTGGGCGGCCTGGAGATGCGGGTCGCCCGTGCCGCCCCACCAGATGTCGGCGCGCGGATTGGCGGCTTCCGCCTTCACCTGGGCGTAGATCTCGCCCGAGCTCTTGCGCGTCATGGCGATCTTGATGCCGGTCTCGCGTTCGAACCCGTTCACCATGGTGCGGCACCACTCTTCCTGGACGCCGCAGTACATGACGAGCGACCCTTGCGCCGCCGCCGGAGCGGCGGACCCGGCGGCGAGCGCCGCGAGGCCTGCGATCAGGCCGGTCAAGGGATAGCGCTTCCCGGTCATCGTCTTGATCCTCCCAAGCATTTTTGTCCTCCCAGGCTTTTTTCTTTGGTCGGCTAAGAACAAACCCTCTTCCATCGGAGGTCAAGGGTGCGGCGCCTGAGCGCCGGCGCAGCGCTCAACCCGGCACGCCGCCGCCGGAGTGCCGGGCGAGGCGTTCGGGCAAGCTCTCCAGGAGGGCGGCGAGGCCGGGCTCCATGACGAGGCTCGCGGCCTCCTCCGGGCTGAACCAGCCCCGCTCGCGCTGGCCCTTCTCCGGCCATTGATCGAGCTCGCGCGCGACCTCGAGCGGATAGACCTTGACGAAGACGAGTTCGAAATGCCCGGCCCGGCGCTTGAAATAGGTGAAGGAGCCGACGGCCTTCGTTCCGATCCGCCCCTCGATGCCGGCCTCCTCGAAGGCCTCGCGGGCGGCGGCGTCGCGCTTGCGCCGGCCCGCCATGGTCCAGCCCTTCGGGATCACCCAGCGGCGGGTCTCGCGGGACGTGACGAGCATGACGCTGATCCGGCCCTCGCCGTCCCGGCGATAGGGCAGGGCCGCCACCTGCAGGCGGTCGGCGATCTCCTTGTATTTATGAGCCGGCTTCATTTCCCCGCCAGACCCCATGGGCGAGCCCCTGTCAATGCGGCCAGGGGGCGATTGTGCCGGTGAACCGCTACGGCCGCGTCTATTATCGCAACGTGCGCGTCTGCCGCTGACGGCCGCCGCGGGCCCCGTCATATCTCTGGAAAGCCCCGCTCCGGCGGGGCTTTTCTCGTTCGCCGCGTTGAAGGCGGAAGGCGAAAGCGCTAGCGCATCGTGCGGACAAGTGGACCCGGTTTTCCGCGTTAAACGATGCGCTGTTCTCAATAAGGTGAGCATCGGATGGATCCCAAAAGTGGATTCCACTTTTGGGTCCGATGCGCGCATCGTGCGGACAAGTGGACCCGGTTTTCCGCACTGAGCGATGCGCTGTTCTCAAAAGGTGAGCATCGGATGGATCCCAAAAGTGGATTCCACTTTTGGGTCCGATGCTCTAGACGCAAGGCTGTTCCTCCTTCCGGGATTGCAAAGCTCGACCTGATGACCACCCGCTTCCACCGGGGCGATCTGCCCGCCGATTACCGGGCCGGCCCCTCGATCGCGATCGACACCGAGACGCTTGGCCTCAACCCCCACCGGGACCGCCTCTGCGTGGTGCAGCTATCGAAGGGGGACGCCACCGCCGACGTGGTGCAGATCGTGAAGGACGGCCCGAAGCCCGAAAACCTCGCCCGCCTGCTCGCCGACGAGAGCGTGCTCAAGATCTTCCACTTCGCCCGGTTCGACCTCGCGGTCCTGTTCCACGCCTTCGGCGTCATGCCGCGGCCCGTCTACTGCACCAAGATCGCCTCGAAGCTCGCCCGCACCTATACGGACCGGCACGGGCTCAAGGATCTGGTCCGCGAGCTTCTGGGCTTCGAGCTCTCGAAGCAGCAGCAATCCTCCGATTGGGGCGCCGAGACGCTGACCTCCGCCCAGCTCGACTATGCGGCGTCCGACGTCCTCCACCTCCACGGCCTCAAGGCGCGGCTCGACGCCATGCTCGAACGGGAGAACCGGTCGGGATTGGCCCGGCAATGCTTCGCCTTCCTGCCGGCCCGCGCCCAGCTCGACCTCCTCGGCTGGGCGGAGGACGACATTTTCGCGCATACTTAGCGACACCTTTAACCTTTGCGGTTACCGCTCCGTCGTCATAACTTCGCCATGCCGGTCGGGCACTGGCGCCGGTCCCTCGAAAGACGGGGGCCATGATCGGGGATTGGGCGGTGGCGCGGGCACGGGTCTTCGGGCGCGGCGGAAGGCGGGGCGGTCGCTCCGGCCGCGCGCACGCGCGCCATCGCGGCGGCGCGGCGGCATTCCCGGCTGGTGTGGTTCTTCAAGCGGGCCATCCCGCTCGGCGCCGTCGCCGGCGTGCTTGGCGTCGGCTTCTTCGCGTTCTTCAACCCGTTCCGCCACGTGGAGGGCGTGACGGTCGGGCCGGTCTCGGTCTCCGGCACGCAGGTCACCATGGAGCTGCCGAAGCTCACGGGATTCAAGGACGACTCGCGCCCCTACGAGGTGACGGCGAGCGCGGCCCACCAGGACGTCCGTCAGCCGAACCTGGTCGAGCTGAAGGACCTCAGGGCCCGCATCGTCACGGACGACCAGGGCAACTCGGCCCGGCTCGAGGCGTCGAGCGGCGTCCTCGACACCCAGAAGGAGCGGATGGAATTGCGCCAGAGCGTCCGCGTCCGCACCGACAGCGGCCAGGACGTGCAGCTCCGCTCCGCCCAGGTCGATTTCAAGGCCGGGATCGTCGTGTCGGACGAACCCGTCACGGTCTCGCTGGCGAACGGGCTGATCCAGGCGCAAGGGCTCGAGGTGAAGGACGGCGGCAAGGTCCTGCATTTCAGGGGCCGCGTCTCGACGATGTTCGAATCGGTACCGGACGGGCAGGATCCGGCGCCCACCGGCAGCACGCGCCAGCCCTTCGCCGAGGCGCCGTCCACGATCCTGCGCCCATGACCGGGAGGTCCACCATGCGATACGCGGCAGCCGTCCGTTACGCGTCAGCCGCCCTGGCGGCCCTTCTACTGAGCGCCCCCGCCCTCGCGCAGA
Organism: uncultured Alphaproteobacteria bacterium; assembly: GCA_963723525.1. Lineage (GTDB taxonomy): Bacteria > Pseudomonadota > Alphaproteobacteria > Rhizobiales > Beijerinckiaceae > Microvirga. The sequence continues at coordinate 137,953 of CAVRRI010000014.1, read as the reverse complement.
CGGGCGGAAAGGACCGCGCCGGCGGCTTCGGGGCGCTCGGTTCGAACAAGGATCCGATCAAGATCGACGCGGACCGCCTCGACGTCTTCGACCGGGACAGCCGTGCGGTGTTCGAGGGCAACGTCGTCGCCGTGCAGGGCGACAGCACGATGAAATGCACGACCCTCACGGTGCATTACGAGGCACGCAAGGGCGCCGACGGCAAGGCCGCGGCGCCGGCCGCGGCGGCCGGCGCGGCCCCGAACGACAGCGCCATCAGGAAGATCGACTGCAAGGGCCCCGTCACCATCGTGTCGAAGACCCAGGTGGCCACGGGCGACAACGCCACCTTCGACCGGGTCGGCAACAAGGTGCTGCTCCTCGGCAACGTCGCCCTGTCCGACGGGCCGAACGTGACGCGGGGCGAGAAGATCGTCTACGACCTCAACACCGGCATCGCCAATGTGGAGACGGCCCCCGGCGGACGGGTGAAGGCCCTGTTCGTCCCGGGCGCGGGCGGGGACGCGAAACCGGAGGGCAAGGCGAAGCCGGCCACCCATTGATCCCGCCCGATCGCCCGATGGGTCACCCAATCGAATCCCTGGAGCCGGAAGACCGGAGCCGGTATTCTGCGCCGACCTCCAACCGCCCGCCCGTGTCCAGCGTCGATCCCTTGAAATCCCTCCTCGGCCGCGCGCCCCAGCCCGCCTCCGCCCCCACGGCGGCCGCCGCGAAGGCGCGCCTCGCGGGACGGCCTCAGCCGGCACCGCTCCCGCTCCCGCCCGATCACGACGGCGCCTTCGGGGGTCCCGGCATCCTCGCCGTGAAAGGGCTGCAGAAGAGCTATCGCGGGCGCACCGTGGTGCACGACGCGGCGCTCGCCGTGCGCACCGGCGAGGCGGTCGGCCTGCTCGGCCCGAACGGCGCCGGCAAGACCACGATCTTCTACATGATCACCGGCCTCGTCGCCGCCGACCGCGGCGCGATCAGCCTCGACGGGCACGACGTCACGCACCTGCCGATGTACCGCCGCGCGCGCCTCGGCATCGGATACCTGCCGCAGGAAGCCTCGATCTTCCGCGGGCTCACCGTCGAGGACAATATCCGTGCGGTGCTGGAGGTCGTCGAGCCGAGCCGCAAGGAGCGCGAACGCAAGCTCGATGCGCTCCTCGACGAGTTCAACATCGCCCGCCTCAGGAAATCGCCGTCGATCGCGCTCTCGGGCGGCGAGCGGCGGCGCTGCGAGATCGCCCGTGCGCTCGCGGGCGAGCCCACCTTCATGCTGCTGGACGAGCCCTTCGCGGGCATCGATCCGATCGCGGTGGGCGATATCCAGAACCTCGTCCGGCACCTCACCGCACGCGGCATCGGCGTCCTGATCACGGATCACAACGTCCGCGAGACGCTCGGCCTCACCGACCGGGCCTACGTGATCCATTCGGGCCGGGTGCTGACCGAGGGCACGCCCGACGAGATCGTCGCCGACGGCGACGTGCGCCGGCTCTACCTGGGCGAGGATTTCCGCCTATAGATTAGGCAGGAGCCTTTGACGCTGGCCCTCCCACCCTGTAGAAATCAGGTCGGACATGCAAAAAGCATGCCGATGGTGAAGCTTTCACCGCGAGGGGGTCGGGCACCGCATGGCCTTGATGCAACGGCTGGAGATGCGCCAGGGGCAGTCCCTGGTCATGACGCCGCAATTGCTGCAGGCGATCAAGCTGCTGCAGCTCTCCCATCTCGACCTCGTGGCCTACGTGGAGGCCGAACTCGAGCGCAATCCGCTCCTGGAGCGGGCGGAATCCGAGGGTCCCGAGGCGCCGGAGCCGCAGGCGGACGAGAGCGGCTCGGGGCCGGACGAGGGCCCGTCCTGGCTCGCCGGCGACCTCCCGCCGGATCGCGCCGCGCTCGAACGGGACATGGATACGGGCCTCGAGAACGTCTTTCCGGACGAGCAGCCCACGTTCCTGCGCCAGGCGTCCGCCGATTCCGACATGGTGCCGCTGACGCCCGCGCCCTGGGCGGCGGGCGGCGGCGGGGAGGATCTCCCCGACGGCCAGGCGACGCTCACCAGCGAGGCGAGCCTTGCCGAGCACCTCGAACGGCAGCTCGATCTCGCCACGCGGGACCTGCGGCAGCGCTTCATCGGCCGCCACCTCATCAGCGCCATCGACGGGGCGGGCTATCTCGGCGAGGAGGTCGAGGAGGTGGCGGAGCGGCTCGGAGCCGCCCCGGCCGAGGTGGAGCGGGTCCTCGCCCTGATCCACACCTTCGATCCGGCGGGAGTCGGCGCGCGCCACCTCGCGGAGTGCCTCGCCATCCAGCTGCGGGAGAAGGACCGCTTCGATCCGGCCATGGAAGCGCTCGTGTCCCGCCTCGACCTCGTCGCCAAGCGCGATCTTCCGGCGCTCCGGCGCCTCTGCGGCGTCGACGACGAGGATCTCACCGAGATGCTGGCCGAGATCCGGAGCCTCGAGCCGAAACCCGGGCGAGCCTTCGGGGCCGCCCCCGTCGAGGTCCTGGTGCCGGACGTGATCGTCCGGCAGGCCCCCGACGGCGCCTTCGTCATCGAGCTCAATCCCGATACGCTACCGCGGGTCCTGGTCAACCAGACCTATTTCGCGCGCGTGGCGAAGACCGCCCGGCGCGACGGCGACAAGGCCTTCCTGACCGACTGCCTGCAGAGCGCCAACTGGCTCGCCCGGTCGCCTCGACCAGCGGGCGAAGACGATCCTGAAGGTCGCGGCCGAGATCGTCCGCCAGCAGGACGGCTTCTTCCGCCATGGCGTCGCGCATCTTCGCCCCCTCAACCTGAAGACCGTGGCCGACGAGATCGGGATGCACGAATCCACCGTGTCCCGCGTCACCTCCAACAAGGCGATCGGCACGAGCCGGGGCACCTTCGAGATGAAGTACTTCTTCACGGCCGCGATCGCCGGCGCGGCGGGAGCCGAGTCGCATTCCTCGGAGGCCGTGCGCCACCGCATCAAGCAGCTCATCGATGCCGAAACCTTCGAGGACGTGCTCTCCGACGACGCGCTCGTGCACAAGCTCAAGGCGGAGGGTATCGACATCGCCCGGCGCACGGTGGCGAAATACCGGGAATCGCTTCGCATCCCGTCTTCCGTGGAGCGGAGACGGCAAAAGCAGGGTCTCCTGCGCGCCTCGTGAGGGAACCCGCAAGGGACGACCCGCAAGGAACAACTCGCAAGGAACACTTGTGCATCGGCGAGAAACGGCCTCTTCTGATAGTCCCCGCGAGGCCCCCGCGGCCTTGAGGCGGGCGGGCAGCCAGGGAGGACAAGCCATGGCGTTGCGCGTGTCCGGCAAGAACATCGACATCGGCGAAGCCTTGCGCTCCAAGGTGGAGCGTCGCGTCGAGGCCGCGCTCTCCAAATATTTCGACGGCCGCTATTCGGGGCACGTCACGGTCGCCCGGGACGGCACCGCCTACCGCACGGACTGCGTCCTGCATCTCACCTCCGGCATGACGCTCGAAGCGTCGGGCCTTGCCCACGACGCCCATTCGAGCTTCGATCAGACCGCCGAGCGCCTGGAAAAACGGCTGCGCCGCTACAAGCAGCGTCTCAAGGACCGGGCGGCCCCGTCCGACGGGCGCGCCCCCGCCGAAACCGCCTATGCGGTGATCGAGTCTCCGGACCACCAGGAACTCGACGGCGAAGCCTTCCATCCGGCCATCATCGCCGAGACCACGAAACCGCTGCACCGGCTCTCCGTGAGCGACGCGGTGCTCGAACTCGATCTGACGGGGGTTCCGGCCCTCGTATTTCTCCACGCTGGCACCGGACGCGTGAACGTCGTATATCGCCGCCGCGATGGGGCGATCGGATGGGTCGATCCGCCGCCGGACCGACCCTGAACCGACGGGCTGTTTTGCCTGGCCTGAGGCTTGCAAGAACAAGGGCGGTGCTCTCACGCATCCGCCGATGAACATGGCTTGATCGATGCCTTTGTTGGATTTTCTCTCTCCCGAGGCCGTGGCGGCGAACCTGCGCGTGAACGGCAAGAAGCAGGCCCTGCAGGAGATCGCCGCCAAGGCGGCCCGCCTCACCGGTCTCGAAGAGCGGACGGTGTTCGAGGCGCTGCTGCAGCGCGAGCGCCTGGGCTCGACGGGAATCGGCGAGGGCGTCGCCATACCGCACGGCAAGCTGCCGAACCTCAATCGCCTCTTCGGGTTCGTGGCGAGGCTCGAGAAGCCGATCGATTTCGAGGCCCTGGACGGCCAGCCGGTGGACATCCTGTTCCTGCTTCTCGCTCCCGAGGGCGCGGGCGCCGACCACCTCAAGGCCCTCGCCCGCGCTGCCCGGGTGCTCCGGGAGCCCGGCACCGTCGACCGCATCCGAGCCACCCGGGACGCCGCCGCCCTCTATGCGGTCCTGATGGAGGCCCAGACCCCCCGCGCCGCTTAGAAGTGCGCTGCGGGTCGGCGTCCGATGCTCTTTCTCTTGAGCAGCGCATCGTTTTACGCGGAAGACCGGGTCCACTTTTCCGCACGATGCGCTAGAAGCGCGGCATCTCGCGCGCCCGATCCCCACGGAGCCGTTCATGTCAGCCCCGGCCTATCACGACCTGTTCCCCTTGAGCGCCGAGACGACGCCCTACCGCAAGCTCGGCAGCGATGGCGTCCGAGTCGAGAGGCTCGGGGGCCGGGAGGTGCTGATGGTGGAGGCCGAGACCCTGCGCCGTCTCGCCGAACAGGCCTTCATCGACATCAACCACCTCCTCCGGCCGGGTCACCTCGAGCAGCTCGCGGCGATCCTCGATGATCCCGAGGCGACGCCGAACGACAAGTTCGTCGCCTACGACCTCCTCAAGAACGCCAATATCGCCGCCGGCGGAGTCCTGCCCATGTGCCAGGACACCGGCACCGCGATCGTGATGGGCAAGAAGGGCCGGCTCGTCTGGACGGAGGGCGGCGACGAGGCCGCGATCGCGGAAGGGATCCGCGACGCCTATCACAAGCGCAACCTGCGCTACTCGCAGCTCGCGCCGATCTCCATGTTCGAGGAGCGGAACACGCAATCGAACCTGCCCGCCCAGATCGAGCTCTATGCCGAGGGCGAGGACGCCTACAAGTTCCTCTTCGTCGCCAAGGGCGGCGGGTCCGCGAACAAGACCTTCCTGTACCAGGGCACGCCCTCGCTCCTGACGAGGGACCGCCTCATGGCGTTCCTCAAGGAGAAGATCCTCACGCTCGGCACCGCCGCCTGCCCGCCCTATCACCTCGCCGTCGTGATCGGCGGCACGAGCGCCGAACAGACGCTGAAGACCGTGAAGCTGGCCTCGACCCGCTATCTCGACGGACTGCCGAGCGCGGGGTCGGACGCGGGCCACGCCTTCCGCGACCTGGCAATGGAGGCGGACATCCACCGCATGACCCAGGCGCTCGGCGTCGGCGCGCAATTCGGCGGCAAGTACTTCTGCCATGACGTGCGGGTGATCCGCCTGCCGCGCCACGGCGCCTCGCTGCCGATCGGCCTCGGCGTCTCCTGCTCGGCGGACCGACAGGCCCTGGGAAAGATTACGCGAGACGGCATCTACCTCGAACAGCTCGAGACGAACCCCGCCCGCTTTCTTCCAGAGGTGGACGAGGCCGCTCTCGGCGGCGAGGTCGTCCGGGTCGATCTCAACCGCCCCATGTCCGACATTCTCGGCACGCTGACTCGGCACCCGGTGCGCACGCGCCTCCTCCTCGACGGGCCGATCATCGTCGCCCGCGACCTGGCGCATGCGAAGCTCCGCGAGCGTCTCGAACGCGGCGAGGCGATGCCGGATTATTTCAGGAACCACCCGATCTATTACGCCGGTCCCGCCAAGACGCCGGAGGGCTACGCATCCGGCTCGTTCGGTCCGACCACCGCGGGCCGGATGGATTCGTATGTCGACCAGTTCCAGGCCCATGGCGGGTCGATGGTGATGCTGGCGAAGGGCAACCGCTCCAATGCGGTGCGCGAAGCCTGCCAGAAGCACGGCGGCTTCTATCTGGGTTCGATCGGAGGTCCCGCGGCGCGCCTGGCGCAGGACTGCATCAGGAAGGTCGAGGTGGTCGAGTATCCGGAACTCGGCATGGAAGCGATCTGGCGGATCGAAGTCCAGGACTTCCCGGCCTTCATCGTCACCGACGACAAAGGCAACGACTTCTTCCGCGAGCTGAACCTCGGGTGACCTTCGGCGGATAGGCCGCGCTGCGGCGAGCCGGGTTTTGCCCGCGTGGGCCGGGAGTTCTTCCGAGCCCTCGGTCTATTTCACGGTCGGACGATCGCGGACGCCTCGGCACGCAGGGTCCAAGGCATCTCGCCGGATAGAAACATCGAGTTGTCCTTATCGGATCAATCGAGTGGTAACTTCTATTTTTCGCGAATTCTCAATGAATCGTCCTTCTACGTATTCGCGAAAGCCCCGTCGGAACGGGGTGAGCACACCCGTAGACCGACAATGGAAGTAAACACGCTGCTGCTGATCGCCCACTTGCTCGGGGTCTGCTTCGGGCTCGGCGGAACCTTGATCCTGGATTTCCGGCTGTTCCGCCTCGTGACAGGGGCGACCATCGAACCGGACGACGTGCTCTTCGCCCGGGTGCTTTCCCGATACGTTCAGCTCGGTCTCGTCCTCCTTTGGGGGTCGGGCGTCGCGTTCTTTGCTCTTGCGCCGGACGGTCCGGCCTCGCTTCTGGCCAGCCCGAAATTGCAGGCGAAGCTGGTGGTCGTCGTCGCGCTGACGCTCAACGGCATGCTGATCGGAGGCCTCGCCGTTCCGCTCGTGTCGCGGAACGTCGGGCGCCCTCTCTTCGACGGCATCGGCGAGGCGAAGCGAACGATCCTGGTCGCTTCGGCCGTCATCTCCTCGGTCAGCTGGGTGACGCCGTTTGTTCTCGGAAGCATCAGAGTGTTCGATGCTCCGGTATCGGCGCGGCAGATCCTGGAAATCTATCTCGCGATCACGGGTTTCGCCCTCCTCCTCGTCCAGCTGGGCACGCGCGTCCTCTATCAGCCCGCGGCGACCGTCCCCATGCCGACCGCAGGGGTGACGAGCCTGCACGAAGCGTTCTCCGATAAGCGAGCACCCGTCCTGAAATCGTAAGCCGCACCGGTTTTCCACGACCGGCCTCATCATTCCTTAGCACCTGCCCCACATCTTCCGCGGGTTGTCAGGACCCTCACACAAACCGATGATCACCCCCAACGCCGCGCTCGACGCGTCCCCGGCATACGGCGAGGGGTCATCACGAGGGTCCATCGTCTGGCGGTTCGCGCTTCCGACCTGCGCGGCGGTCGGGGTGCTGGCGATCGGTCTCGCCTTCTACACGCCGCATGCGGTCCTCGGCACCGCTCTCGACCAGGCGACCCTCAAGGGCGAGCAAACGGCAAAACAGATCCAGAAGCTGCGCTCGTTCTACTCCGACCAGATCGCGTCCAAGACGAACAAACCCGGGACCCTGCACTCGGCGCCCATCTACCGCGGCGACCCCAAGACGATCCCGGTTCCCACCACCTTCATCCTCGACTACGCCAAGGCGCTCGAAGACGAGGACATCCAGGTCCGGCTCGTCAGCCCGTACCCCTGGCCCACAAGGGCCGGGACGGTTCTGGACGGCTTCCAACGGGACGCCTGGGACTTCCTCGCCGCCAATCCGGGAAGCCGCTTCACGCGCCGAGACCTGATCGGGGGCAAGGAGGTGCTTCGAGTGGCCGTGGCGGACTCGATGGGGCCGAGCTGCGTCAGCTGTCACAACACCCATCCCGACTCGCCCAGGAAGGATTGGAAAGTCGGCGACGCCCGCGGCATCATCGAGGTGGTTCAACCCCTCGAGCACGCTCTGGCGGCCTCCTATTCGCTGTCGTGGCAGCTGGTGGGCGGAGCGCTGGCGGCGAGCTTCGTCCTTCTCGGGCTCCTCCTTGCGAACGGCGTTCGGATCCTCGCTCCGCTCCGCGATCTGATCACGACGACCTACCGCCTCGCCGCCGGCAACGCCGCCGGCCCGATCCCGCATGCCGAGAGACGGGACGAACTGGGCGCGGTCGCTCGCGCCTTGCAGGTCCTGCAGGGGCAGCAGGACGAGCTCGCCAAGGCGAAAGACAAGGCCGTGGCGGCCGCGGAGGCCCAGGCGCAGTTCCTCGCCAACATGAGCCATGAAATCCGCACGCCTCTCAACGGCGTTCTCGGCTACACGGACCTGCTCCTGGACAAGGGCGTGCTCGGCCCCGAGCAGCGCCGGGACGTAGAGCGGATCCAGACGGCCGGATCGGCGCTGCTGACCATCGTCAACGACATCCTCGATTTCTCCGAGATCGAGGCCGGCCAGGTCGAACTTCACCCGGCGCCGTTCTCGCCGGTGGCCCTCGTCGACAACGCCGTCTCGATCATCAAGAGCATGGCCGCGAAGCGGGGGCTGACCGTTCAGTCCTTCATGGACCAGCGGTTGCCCGAACGGGTCGTGGGTGACGAGGATCGCCTGCGCCAGGTCCTCCTCAACATCCTCAACAATGCGGTGAAGTTCACCCTCCAGGGCTCGATCGGCATCGGCGTCCAATGGCTTGGCGGAAACGCGTCCGAATGCGAGATCCGGTTCTCCGTCCAGGATACCGGGATCGGCATCCCGTCCGAGAAGTTGAACGAGCTCTTCCGGCGGTTCAGCCAGGTCGACAGCTCGATGCGAAGGCAGTTCGGCGGGACCGGACTGGGCCTGGCGATTTCGAAACGCCTCGTGGAGCTGATGGGCGGCGACATCGGCGTCCAAAGCGTCCCGGGGCAGGGCTCCACCTTCTGGTTCACGGTCAGGATGCCGGTCGCCCATGTTCCCGTGGGTCAGACGACGTCGCAGCTTCCCCACGTTCCCAAGCGGGTCGCCCGAATCCTCCTTGCGGACGACAACGAGATCAACCAGGACATCGCCCGCGCCGTGCTTCAAAACTGCGGCCATCAGGTCGACGTGGTCAGCGAAGGCGCAACCGCCGTCATCGCCGTGCAGGCGAAGGCGTATGATGTCGTGCTGATGGACGTGCAGATGCCCGTCATGGACGGCATTGCGGCGACCCAGCGCATCCGCGCCTTGGACGCGCCGGTGCGCAGCATCCCGATCATCGCGATGACGGCGAACGTGCTTCCGCAGCAGGTGTCGCGGTACCGGGAAGCCGGGATGAACGACCACATCGGCAAGCCCTTCAAGCGCGAAGAGCTGCTGGCCATGATCGACCGTTGGTCGGACGCGCGGGAAGCGACCTCGACGGCCGCCTAAAGCATCGGACCCAAAAGTGGACTCCACTTTTGGGATCCATCCGATGCTCACCCTTTGAGAACAGCGCATCGTTTTACGCGGACAAACCGGGTCCACTTGTCCGCACGATGCGCGCATCGGACCCAAAAGTGGACTCCACTTTTGGGATCCATCCGATGCTCCCCTCTTGCAAGCAGCGCATCGTTCGGCGCGGAAAGAGGGTATGAGGACGACATCGTCCCTTACGGCACGATCTCCCACACCATCTGGATCGTCGCCGTGTAGCGGAGCGAGGCCGGCGGGACCACCGGCACCGGCTCGGCACGCGCCGCCATGGCCAGCGGCGCGTCCTCGCGGGCGCCGCCGAAAGGATGCGCGACGCCGTCGCGGATCTCCATCAGCCGCCCGAGCTTCACGCCCGCCGTCTCAGCATAGAGTTCCGCCTGCCGGCGCGCATCCCGCACCGCCTCGCGGCGCGCGATGTCGATGCCTTCGTCCTTCCGGTCGAGACCCCAGGCGAGGGACTGGAAGTTCACGCCCTCGACCGCCACGATCTCGCCGGCCAATCGCCCGACGCCGTCGATGTCGCGGGTCGTGATGCGCAGCTGGTGGTTCGCCGTGAAGCGCGGGCCGCGGATCTCGCGTCCGTCGTTGCCGATGCGCGGGGGCGTCGGAAAGGTCTGCAGGTTCACCGTGCGGATATCCTCCCGCCTGACGCCGGCCGATTGCAGCCTCGCCAACACACGGTCCGTGGCGGCGCGGTTCGCGTCGACCGCCTGCTGGAGGGTATCGGCCGGCGTGCCGACGAGGATCGTGAGCCGGGCGAAATCCGGCTTCAGCTCCGCCTCCCCGGAGCCCGTGACAGTGATGGCGGGCGGGCGCGGTGCCGGATCCTGGGCGTGGGAAGGGGAGGCAAGGAGCAGCGGCAGGAGGGCGAGAAGCCGGATGGCGCTTCGCATGGAGGCCTCGGTGAGAAACGGCAGGGCGCGTGAGCTCCTCCCGGATCGGCCGGTGCAGGAGGTGGCAACGAAATGCCGAGTGCGCCGCGGGAACGATGCGCCCCGCGGTGCAGAAAATTCAGCGGCCCGTCTTCACCCGGGTCCAGAGCCGCGTCACCGTGCGCTGCGCGCGCTCGTCGTAGGCGGTGTTGGTGAAGAGCCGCTTGAAGGTGGCCTCGTCCGGGTAGATGCCGGGATCGTTGAGGATCGCGGGATCCACCAGCGCGCGGGCGGCGATATTGCCGGACGCATAGGAGACGAAGTTGGTGTTCGCGGCGGCGACCTCCGGCCGCATCATGAAGTTGATGAACTCGTGCGCCTCGGCGACGTTCTTCGCATCGGCCGGGATGGCGAAACTGTCGAACCACATCAGCGCGCCCTCGCGCGGGATGATGTACTGGATCTCCACTTCGTTCCTGGCTTCCTCGGCGCGCTTCTTCGCCTGCAGGATGTCGCCCGAATAGCCGACCGCCATGCAGATGTCGCCGTTGGCGAGCGCGTTGATGTATTCCGACGAGTGGAATTTCTGCACGTTGCCGCGGATGCGGAAGAGCGCCTCGCCGGCCTTCGTCAGATCGTCGGTCTTCTTCGAATCCGGGTTGAGCCCGAGATAGGCGAGGATGCCGGGGAAGAGGTCTTCAGGCGAATCGAGGACATAGATGCCGCAGGCCTTCAGCTTCGAAGCGAATTCCGGCTTCATCAGCAGGTCCCAGGTGTTCAGCGGAACGTCGCCGAGCGCCTGGCGCACCTTCTTCACGTTGACGCCGATTCCGGTGGTGCCCCACATGTAGTTGACGGCATGCTCGTTGCCGGGATCGAAGACGGCGAGCCGCTGCTGCACCTCCGGCCAGGCGTTCACGAGATGGGGCAGCTTCGCCTTGTCGAGCTTTCGGAAGACCTTGGCCCTGATCAGCCGCTGCAGGAAGGGACCGGACGGAACGACGATGTCGTAGCCGGACCTGCCGGCGAGGAGCTTCGTCTCGACGATCTCGTTGTTGTCGTACGTGTCGTAGACGACCTTGATGCCGGTCTCCCTGGTGAAATCCTCCAGCGCCTTCGGGTCGACGTAGTCGGACCAGTTGTAGACGTTGACGGTGCGCTGCTGGGCGGCGGCGCCGGCCGTGAGCGCAAGGGCGAGACCGAGCGAGGCGAGGAAGGCACGAACCATCGTGGGTGAAACTCCGTGTCTGGCGAAAGGCCGCGAGGACCCTAGAGCATCGGACCCAAAAGTGGAATCCACTTTTGGGATCCATCCGATGCTCACCTTTTGAGAGCAGCGCATCGCTCAGTGCGGAAAACCGGGTCCACTTGTCCGCACGATGCGCGCATCGGACCCGAAAGTGGAATCCACTTTTGGGAACCATCCGATGCTCCCCTTTTGCAAGCAGCGCATCGTTTAGCGCGGACAACCGGGTCCACTTTTCCGCACGATGCGCTAGGAGGTTTGAAAGAAGCAGACAATCCGCTTTCGAGGCAGCCGCCTGTCGCGGGTGCCCCAAGGGGCGGCCGTCAGACGGCCCGCCTCGCCACGCCGCCGAGGCGCTCGAGCGCGGCGTCGAGGGTGGCGTCCCGCTTGGCGAAGCAGAAGCGCACCACGGTCCTGACGGCGCCCTGCGCGTAGAAGGCCGAGACGGGGATCGCCGCGACGCCGTGCTCGGTCACGAGCGTCCGGCAGAACGCGACGTCGTCGCTCTCGCCCAGAGGCGCGATGTCGATGTTGAGGAAATAAGTGCCCTGGCTCGGGATCACCCGGAAGCCGAGCGTTTCGAGCCCGGCCGTGAAACGGTCGCGGCTGCGGGCGAGATCCCGGCGAAGGCCCTCGAAATAGGAATCGTCCTTGGCCAACCCGTAGGCCACCGCCGTCTGCAGGTTGGGGGGAGTCGTGAAAGTCAGGAACTGGTGCGCCTTGGCGAGAACGCGCATGATCGCGGGCGCCGCGCACACGAACCCCACCTTCCACCCGGTGAGATTGAAGATCTTGCCCGCCGAGCCGATCTTGACGGTTCGCTCCCGCATGCCCGGCAGGGACATGAGGGGCTGGTGGCGACGCCCGTCGAAGACCACGTGCTCCCAGACCTCGTCGCAGATCGCGACGGCATCGAAGCGCCGGCAGAACTCCGCCAGGAGGGCGAGGTCGTCCGCCGAGAAGACGGTGGCGGTCGGGTTCAGCGGGTTGTTGAACAGCACGACCCTGGTGGCGGGCGTGAAGGCCCGGGCCAAGGCCGCCTCGGTCAGGCGGAAGGCCGGCGGCTCGAGCGTCACGAAGCGCGGCACGCCGCCGGCCCGGCGCACCAGCGGCAGATAGGCGTCGTACATCGGCTCGAACAGCACGACCTCGTCGCCGGGCTCGATCAGGGCCATCAGGGCTCCCGCGATGGCCTCCGTGGCGCCCGAGGTCACCATGACCTCGGCTTCGGCGTCGAGATCGACGCCCTGCCAGTGACGGTAATGGGCGGCGATCGCCTGGCGCAGTTCGGGCAGCCCCATCATGGGCGGATACTGGTTCCAGCCCTCCACGACGGCCTCCGCGGCCTTGCGGCGCACGTCCTCCGGGCCGGGGTCGTCCGGAAAACCCTGGCCCAGATTGACCGCCCCCGTCTCCCGCGCGAGGCGGGACATCACTTCGAAGACGGTGGTCGGCAAGTCGGCGAAAATCGGGTTCATGCGGGCGGAAGGTCCTTCTCTGCCGCTTCCTAACACGACCCGGCGAGGCCTTGAACCGCGCCGGACCGGATGACACCGCGGCGGCCGCTTGCTATCGCGGGCTCGATGCATCGTTCCCTCACGGCCGGCCTCGCCTTCTTGATCGCGGGCCTCGCCCTCGCCTCGCTCGCCCTCGGGCCTGCCCCGATCCCGCCCTTCGACGCGGCGCGCGCCCTGGTGTCCGATCTCGGCTCGGCGAGCGTGATCGTGCGGGAGATCCGGCTGCCGCGGACGCTCCTCGCGATCCTGATCGGCTGGGTCTTCGGCCTGACGGGCGCCGCCCTGCAAGGGCTCCTGCGCAATCCGCTCGCGGACGCAGCCGTGTTCGGCGCGCCCCAGGCGGCCGCGTTCGGGGCCGTGCTCGTGCTCTATTTCGGGCTCGTCGGCGCGCTGTCCTTCGCGCTGCCCGTGGCCGCCATCGCGGGAGCGCTCCTCTCCATCGCGCTCGTGGTGACGGTCGCCGGGCGCCGGACCACCGTCGTGGTCCTCGTGCTCTCGGGCCTCGCCGTCGGCAGCCTCGCCGGGGCGGCGACGTCGCTCGCGATCTCGCTGTCCCCCAATCCGTTCGCCGTCACCGAGATCGTGTTCTGGCTCCTGGGCTCCCTGGAGGACCGGTCCAGCGTGCACGTTCTCCTCGCCGCTCCCTTCGTGGCGGCGGCGAGCGCGCTGCTCCTTGCCGCCGCTCCGGGCCTGCGGGCGCTTGCGCTCGGCGAAGAGACCGCCGCGAGCCTCGGCGTTCACGTGCAGCGGCTGCGCGTCATGGTGGTGGTCGCGGCGGCGATCGGCACCGGCGCCTCCGTGGCGGTGGCGGGCTCGATCGGCTTCATCGGGCTCGTGGCGCCCCACCTCGTGCGCCCGCTCGTCGGCTACGATCCGGCCCGTACCCTCGTTCCCGCCGGTCTTGCCGGAGCGGCGCTGCTGCTCGCCGCGGACTGCGCGGTGCGGATCATCCCCTCGGGCGTCGAGGTGAAGATCGGCGTGCTGACGGCGCTTCTCGGGGTGCCGTTCTTCCTCTGGATCATCGCGCGCCGGAAGGCGGAGCTCGCGGAGATGCCCGCATGAGCGAGCTCACCGCCGTCGGCCTCTCCGTCTCGCTCGGACGCCGCGCGGTCCTGACCGGCCTCGACGTCGGCCCTCCGGCCCGGCCTCCTCACCGCCGTCGTGGGGCCGAACGGCGCCGGCAAGACGACGTTGCTCCGCGACGCTCGCCGGCCTCCTGCGACCGACGAGCGGCGCCGTTCTCTGGAAGGGGACGTCCCTCGAGGCCCGTCCGGCGGGCGAGCGGGCCCGTGCCATCGCCTATCTGCCGCAGGGCGGAACGGTGGCCTGGCCGCTGCCCGTGCGCGATGTCGTGGCCCTCGGCCGGCTGCCTCACGGAGAGCGGCCCGGGGCGCTGAGCGCCGTCCGGCCGCGAGGCGGTGGACAGGGCCATCGCGGCGGTCGGCCTTCGCGGCTTCGAGGATCGCCCGGTGCCCGAGCTCTCGGGGGGCGAGCGGGCCCGCGCGCTGCTCGCCCGCGCGCTCGCGACCGAGTCGCCGGTGATCCTCGCCGACGAACCGGTCGCCGCCCTGGACCCCCGTCATCAGCTCATCGTGCTCGACATTCTGCGCGCCCGCGCCCGGGCCGGCGCCGTCGTCACCGCGGTCATGCACGACCTCGCTCTGGCCGCGCGATTCGCGGACGAAGTTCTGCTCGTCGACAAGGGGCGCCTCGAGGCGAAGGGCTCTCCGTCCGACGTACTGACCGAGGCTCGGCTCGCCGAAAGCTTCGGAATCGAAGCCCGGGTCGACGTCGCCGACGGCGAACTGATCCTGACGGCGCGCCGTCCCCTGGCCGCCTCCGAGCGCATGGTGAAGCGGGACGGATCGCGGGAGACGCAGGCGGCGCTGACGCCTCATGGGGGAGGTCCCGCGGCGTCCCGATGATCAGTGCAGCCGCGCCCCCGCGCCGCCGGCCGGCACGACGCAATTCATGGCGTCGGGTCCTTCACCGGTCCGACGAGGCGGTCGAGGGTCGCCGCAAGATCGGGCCCGAAGGGACCGAGCCGGATGCCGTAGCGCTCCGCCGCCCGTGTGACGTCGAGCTCCGCGTTGAGGGGCCGCGCCGCGGGGGTGGGAAAGTCCTTCGTGAGCACCGGGTCGATGTTCGCGACGGGACCGCCGCGAAGGCGGGACCCCGCGATGACGGCCAGCGCCTGTTCGAAGCGCGTCATCACGCTGGCGCCGGCCAGATGGAGAAGCCCGCGCGGCGCATCGGCCCCCGACGCCGCCCTGCGTTGCGCGAGCGCGATCAGGGCCTCGGCGAGCGCAGGCGAATAGGTCGGACGCCCGCGCTGGTCGGAGACGATGGCGAGGCGGTCGCGCGTCGACGCCCAGGCGAGGACCTTCTTGACGAAATTGTCCGCGCGAAGGTCCGAAGACCCATGAGACCCGCACGACGAGATGATCGTCGTGCGCCTCCGCCACGGCCCGCTCGCCTGCGAGCTTCGAGCGTGCATAGACGCAGAGCGGACGCGGCTCGTCGTCCTCGCGGTGCCCGCCCTCGCGCGTTCCGTCGAAGACCTGATCCGTCGAGACGTGGACGAAAGGAATCCGGGCGCGGGCGCACGCCTTCGCCAGGTGCGAAGGGCCATCGCGGTTGAGCGCGAAGGCGAGTTCCGGTTCGGATTCGGCCCTGTCCACGTTCGTATAGGCGGCCGCGTTGATGACGGCGGCCGGCGCCGTCCCGTCGATGGCGCGGGCGACGGAATCCGCGTCGGTCACGTCGAGGTCGGGCCGACCGAGCGGCAGGAGGGCGACGCCGCCGCTTCGTCCCGCCCCCACGAGGTCGGTCGCGAGCTGGCCCTGCCGGCCCACCACCAGGATGGGACCGGTCATGCTCCGACCCGCCTCCGCGAGGCACCGGGAGGCCGAGAGGCCGTATCGCCGACAGACCACCGCACTTCGCTTCGAGCCCTTCCTAGCGCATCGTGCGGACAAGTGGACCCGGTTTTCCGCGTTAAACGATGCGCAGCTCTCAAGGAGAGAGCATCGGATGGATCCCAAAAGCGGATTCCACTTTTGGGTCCGATGCTCTAGAAGCCGGTTTCGGGCAGCCAGCCGAGCGGCGTCAAGAGCTTCCGATGAGGGTTTGGCCCCGGCTCTCGAGCGCTGGGGCACGCGGGCGGCCGATCCTTCAGAGTTCCGACGAGACCCCGGCGCCGCGTTGACAATGGGCAGGGCGCAGTCGATACCCGGCCTGTTGATCACTGCGAGCTCATGAATCGGACGAATTTCAAGAAGACGCTCATCATCGCGCACGATCTCGTGGCGACGGCCGTCGCCGTCGTCGCGACGTTCGCCGTGCGCTTCGAGGGTGCGATCCTGGACGAGCGCCTGCGCCAGCTGCCGGTGGTGCTGCCGCCCTTCCTCCTCGCCGCGGGTTTCGTCTACTGGTTCTTTCACCTCTACCGGTCCCGGTGGCGGTTCGCCTCCCTGCCGGACCTCTTCAACATCTTCCGGGCCACGACGGTCCTGGCGCTGCTTCTCCTCGTTGCCGACTACATCCTCGTCTCGCCCCAGATCTTCGGGTTCTTCTTCTTCGGCAAGATCACCATCGCGCTCTACTGGCTCATGCAGATGTTTCTGCTCGGAGGGCCGCGCCTCGCCTTCCGGTACCTCAAATATGCCCGCTCGCGCCAGACGCTTCAGCGCGATTCCAACACGCCGACCCTGCTGCTCGGCCGGGCCAGCGACATCGAGGTGATTCTGCGCGCCATCGAGACCGGAACGGTGAAGAAGCTCCAGCCGAAGGGCATTCTCTCGCACCGGTCCGACGATCTCGGCCAATCCATCCGCGGGATTCCGGTGCTCGGCGATTTCGGCGATCTCGATCAGGTCGTGCAGGATTTCCAGGAGCGCGGCGTCCATATCCGCCGCCTCGTGGCCGCGCCGAGCGCTCTTGCGCCGGAGGCCAATCCCGACATGCTGATCGCCCGCGCCCGGCGCCTCGGCCTGCCGCTCTCACGCGTGACGAGCCTCGGCGAGGGCATGCGCGACGCGGAGCTGGCGCCCCTCGAGATCGAGGATCTCCTGCTCCGGCCCACGGTGCAGATCGACCGGGCGCGCCTCGAACGGTTCATCCGCGGCAAGCGGGTGCTCGTCACCGGCGGCGGCGGATCGATCGGCTCGGAAATCTGCGCCCGTGCGTTGGCGTTCGGCGCCAGCGACCTTCTCATCGTCGAGAGCTCCGAGCCCTCGCTGCACCACGTTCTCGAGAACCCGACCTTCGGCGAGAGCGACACCGAGGTCGACGGCGTCATCGCGGACGTGCGCGACCGGCCGCGCATGTTCGAGGTGATGCGCGACTTCCGTCCCGACGTGGTGTTCCACGCCGCGGCGCTGAAGCACGTGCCCTACCTCGAGAAGAATTGGACCGAGGGCATCAAGACCAACATCTTCGGCTCGATCAACGTGGCCGACGCCGCGGTCGAGAACGGCGTCGGCGCGCTCGTCATGATCTCCACCGACAAGGCGATCGATCCCGTCTCCATGCTGGGAGCCACGAAGCGCTTCGCCGAGATGTACGCGCAGGCCCTCGACGCGGAATCCATGGGACGGAACGGGGCCACGCGGCTCATCGCGGTGCGGTTCGGCAACGTGCTCGGCTCGGTCGGGTCGGTGGTGCCGAAGTTCAAGGCGCAGATCGCCCGCGGCGGGCCGCTCACCGTCACGCATCCCGACATGGTGCGCTATTTCATGACGATCCGCGAGGCGGCCGACCTCGTGCTCACCTCCGCCTCCCACGCGGACGGCGAGGGCCGTGCCCTCGCTGCGGGTGCCAACGCGGACGAACGCGCCTCGGTCTACGTCCTCAAGATGGGCCAGCCGGTCCGCATCTACGACCTCGCCCAGCGGATGATCCGGCTCGCCGGGTTCGAGCCTGGCGAGGATATCGACATCGTGGTCACCGGCACCCGTCCGGGCGAGCGCCTGCACGAGATCCTGTTCGCCCGCGAGGAGCCGATGGCGGAGATCGGCATCGACGGCGTGATGGCGGCGAGACCCGTCTTCGCCGACCGGGCGCGGCTCGACCTCTGGCTCTCGGGGCTCGACCGGGCGCTCATCGCCGGCGACCGCTCGGCGGCGGAACTCATCTTCGAGGATGCCATTCCGGAGTTCAGGCGCCGGTCGGCGGCGTCCCCAGGGCGAGCCGAGCCAGCGCGTCCTGCGTCGACACCGTCGGCTGCCATCCAAGGCGCCTGAGCGCCGCCGGGCTCGCCACCAGGGATCCGGCGAGGCGGTCGAACTGCTCCCGTCTGTTCGCCATTCTGGCGGCCGCCGCCAGGAGCGAGGCGGGCACCGGGATCAGCCCCGGGCCGCGCCCGAGCCCGCGGCGCAGCGCGGCGATCATGTCGGCGACCGTCAAAGGGGTCGGGTCTGCCACGATGAGCGGCCGCCGGATCGGTGCGGGCGCGCCGAGCACGGTGTCGACGGCGTCGGCCAGGTTCTCCACGGCCAGCACCGACCGCGGGGCGCGCAGGCTGCCGAAGGGCAGCGGAAGCGGCGAGCGCGCCAGCGCGACGAGAGCCGCCATGTTGCCCTGCACGCCCGGCCCGTAGACGAGCACCGGGCGAAGGGCGACCCAGTCGATGCCGAGGGCCGCCAGCCCCTCCTCGGCGGCGAGCTTCGAGCGGCCGTAGGAGTCCGTCGGGGCGGGCGCGTCTTCCTCCGTCAGGGTGCGGTCGGCGCTCGGCCCGCTCTGGGCGCGGATCGAGGACAGAAAGACGAATCGCCTCGCCCCCGCCTTCTCGGCCGCCCGGGCGAGCCCGATCGTCGCCTCGGTATTGATGGCGCGGTAGTCGTCTTCCGGCCGCCCGGACATGGCGTGGGCGAGGCCGGCGGAATGGATGACCGCGTCGACGCCGCGCAACGCGGCGGCCATGTTCTGCGGCGCCGCGATGTCGCCGATGACGGCGCTCGACGCGCCCGGCGGCACCTCCGAGGGGCGGCGAAGGAGCACGCGCAGGCGATAGCCGCGCCGCGGCAGTTCCTGCAGCAGATGGCGGCCTATGAAGCCCGTCGCTCCCGTAAGCGCGATCAGCGGACCGGTCATGGGATCGTCCCGGATCCGGCGGGAACCGGTCGTGACCTCGCGAACCTCAGGAGCACCACGCCGACGAGTGCGCAGCCTACGGCCAGAGCGCCGGCTTGAACTCCGGCCATCGGCCAGAGGAGCGTCGCTCCCGCCAAGGCTGCAAGGGCGAGATTGAGACCAAAGACGTGCAGGCTGACCGCGAGGGGCGAAAAGCCGTTGTCGGTCGCCTGCTGGTAGAAGTGCGTCCGGTGCGCCTCCCATACCCGCTCGCCGCGCGCGAGCCGCCGCAGCAGCGTGATGGTCGCGTCGGCCAGAGGGTAGAGGGGCAGCAGGAGGGCGGCGGCAAACGCGCCGGTGGCCGCCAGCTGGAGGAGCAGCCAGCCCACCACGAGGCCGATCGGCAGGGACCCCACGTCGCCGAGGAAGAGTCGCGCGACGGGCTTGTTGAACGGGGCGAAGCCCAGGAGGGCGCCGCAAAGCGCCGCCGCGATGAGACCCGGCCCCGGCTGAAGCACGCCCGCCCACCCGACCACCGCCAGAAAGGCGGTGATCGGCACCATCTCGGCGACGGTGATCCAGTCGAGGCCGTCCATGAAATTGACGAGGTTCACGAACCAGAGGCCGGCAAGGACCAGAAGCCCCCGCTCCACCCAAAGAGGCAAGCCGCCGGGAAGGATCCGGCTCTCCATCCCGATGACGACGGCGGAAACGGCGACAAGCTGCAGGACGAGGCGCGGCAGGGCCGGGAGGGGGCGGATGTCGTCGGCCGCGCCGACGACCGCCAGCCCCGCCGCGGCCGCCGCGGCCACGAGAACGCCAGGGGCCGGGTCGCCCGCGAATGTCATCGCCGCGAGCCCGATGGCGAGCGCCGCTCCGACGACGGCGATGCCGCCTCCCTGCGGAGTCGGTGCCGAATGGCTCGATCGCGCGTTGGGGCGCGCGAGCGCGTAGCGCACGAGCAACGGCTTCAGCCGCAGGATCAGCAGGGCGGACAGGAGCGCGGCCAGAAGGCAGGCGACGGGAGCGGCGACCAGCATGGGCGCGCTTGTGCCTCATCCGGCGGCGGCGGAAAAGGTCAAAGGCCGTGGAAGGTGCGGTACCAGGCGACGAAACGGGCGACGCCCTCCTTCAGGGGCGTCGACGGCGCAAAGCCCGTGTCGCGCCGCAGGTCCGTCAGGTCGGCGCGCGTCTCCAGGACGTCCCCCGGCGGCAGGGCGCCGTCGATCCGGTCGGCCTTCCGGCCCAAGGCCTCCTCGATGAAGCGGATGAGATCGTTGAGTTCCTCGGGGCGGTCGTTGCCGATGTTGTAGATCCGGTGCGGAGCGGCGCTCGTCGCCGGGTCGGGTTCCTGCGCCGCCCAGGCCGGGTCGGGCGCGGCGGGCCGGTCGAGGACGCGCACCAGGCCCTCGACGATGTCGTCCACGTAGGTGAAGTCGCGCCGGACCTTGCCGGCATTCGCCACCTCGATCGTCCGTCCCCGCGCGATCGCGTCCGTGAAGGCGTAGACGGCCATGTCCGGCCGCCCGAAGGGGCCATACACGGTGAAGAACCGGAGTCCCGTGGCGCGCAATCCGAAGAGATGCGCATAGGCGTGGGCCATCATCTCGTTCGACTTCTTCGTCGCCGCGTAGAGGCTCACGGGATGGTCGGTGCCGTCGTGCTCCGAGAAGGGGAGCTTGCGGTTGGCGCCGTACACGGAGCTGGACGAGGCGTAGACGAGGTGTTCCGCACCCGTGTGGCGGGCGCCCTCGAGCACGTTGAGGAAGGCGACGACGTTCGAGGACACGTAGGGCATCGGCTCGGTCAGTGCCCGGCGGACGCCGGGCTGGGCCGCGAGATGGACGACGCGGCGCGGCCGATGGCGCTCGAACAGGTCGCGCGCGGCGGCCTCGTCGGCGAGATCCAGGCGCTCGAAGAAGAAGCCGTTGCGGGGCCGCAACGCGGCGAGCCGGCCTCCTTGAGGCCGACGTCGTAGTATGGGGTGAGGCTGTCGACGCCGACGACCTCGTGCCCGTCCTCCAGGAGCCGCCGGGCCGTGTGATAGCCGACGAACCCGGCCGCGCCGGTGACGAGGATCGGTGCGGTCATGGGTTACGATGCTCGCTCGGGACTACTCGGCGGGCACCTTGATGGGCGCGGGTCTGCCCGCGACCGCTTCGCCGGCGCCGACCGGAGCAAAGGAGAGGGACTGCCGCTCGCGGGCGATGAAGGCGCTCGGCATCGCCAGCTTCATCTCCGCCTCGAGCGTTTCCAGGTAGCTGTCGGTATGGCCGGGATAGAGATGAAAGATCGCCATCGCCTTCACGTCGGACGCCTGGCAGAGCTCCACGCCCTTCTGCCATGTGGAATGACCCCAGCCGCGGCACGAGACGTATTCGCTCTCGGAGAACATCCCGTCGTAGATGACGAGGTCCGATGCGGCCACGAAGGCGGCGAGCCCGGGATCCGGCCACGGATCCGAGTGCTCGACGTCGCTGATGTAGCATACGGAGCGGCCCCCGTGATCGAACCGGAATCCCGTCGAACCCCCGGGATGGTTCAGGGCGTGCGTGCCGACCTCGGCGCCGTCCGGGAAGGATAATGGTCTCGCCGGCCTTGAAGCCGTGATGCTCGAATCGGGCACGGGAGCTGGTCGAGCCGGATCGGGAAGATCGGCGGGGCGAAGAGCCGGTCGAGGGTCTCGGCGGCGGATGCTCCGTCGAGGTGCCCGCAATGGGTGCGGATGACCCTGTTGCAGAGCACGGCGGGCTTGAAGAAAGGCAGTCCGCCGATATGGTCGAGGTGGAAATGGCTGAAGAGGATGTCGATCTCGGCGGGAAGGGACGTCCCGAGGGTGGCGCCGAGGGCTGCGATGCCGGTCCCCGCATCCACCACGAACAGGCGTGACCCGCATCGGACCTCGACGCACGGCGTATGCCCGCCGAAGGCCACGAATTCAGCGCCGGAGGCGCAGGTCGAGCCGCGCACTCCCCAGAACCGGACGGTGAGCGCTTCGTCGGAAGTCGGTACTCTCCACGCCATCATACAACCTTGGCCCTATTGCGGTCTCCTGCCTGTGCGCTATCACACATCAGATCCGAGGCGAAGGCGTCCTCGAGATCCAAACCGGATCGGCGGGAACGGGTTCCGGATGCCTCGACCGGAACGTCTGCCGCCGGCAAGCGCCCTCCCGATCATGCCGGAACCGGTTCCGGCCGTCTCGCGCGGCGGTCCTCGAGCCGGGGAACGCCCCGCTCGAACCGGATGACGGCGTCGAACGGGACCGATTCCATGTCTTCCGAGATGCCGGACGTCACGAGAACCAGGCCGCGTCCGACGAGCGCGCGTCGCAGCCGCGCCGCGAGCGCGTCGGCTGCCGGGCCCGGCAGCCCGTCGAGGGCGCGTTCGACCACCAGGATGTCGGGACGGCGGACGAGGCAACGGACGAGGTCGATGGCGGCGATCTCGCTCAAGGTGAGATCCGCTCCGCGCGGGTCGACCGGGGTCTTGAGGCCGATCCGGGACACCTCCGCGTCGAGCCCGCGTTCGGTGAGGACCCGGCGGGTGACCGCGTGCACGGCCGCCTCGGCGCCGGCCTGATCGGAGGCGAGCCGCCCGAACAGCAGGTTGTCCTGGACGCTCGCCGCCGTGCAGAGGCGGGCTTCGTCGTAGAATTCGATCGCCGGCTGAAGGCTCATGGGGAGCATCTTGGCGAAATCGGCGCGCGCCGCGAGCAGCCGCTCCCGCAAGCGGTCGTCGATGAGGCCGAGCCGATGCCGGCTCTCGCTGTAGCGGAGAGCCAGGCCGATGAGCCTCTCCCGGTCCCGGGCCGTCTCGGGACCGCGCTTCCGTTCGGTTCTGCGCTCGACCAGGTCCTCGAAGAAGGGCCGGTCGGAGGCCGAGAAGAAGGAGAAGCGCTCGAAGAGCGGATGTCCGTCCGGGATCTCGGCGAAGATCTCGATCATGCTCGTGGCCACGGAAAGGCCGATGGCGGCGAGCGGCTTCGTCAACTCGTCCGCCTCGAGCACCGCGCGGACGAACGGGTGCGCGGCGAGGTTCGCCTCCCCGAACGTGTCGCCGATCGCCTTGCCGAAGAGCAGGTTCTCGCCGATCGTGGCGTGGTCGTTGTAGCGTCCGACGTCGAAGGGATCGACGAACCGGTCGAGCCCGTCCGCCGCGAGCGCCGCCCGCACGGACCGCCTCGCATCCACGATGGCGGCGGCGAGCTTCGGCTCGCGGACCGGGTCGAGGGTCCCGGCGAGGCCGCGGGCATGGATCAGCCGGTCGAGGCCCGCGGTCGACACGGCCTCCGCGAGGCGGTCGTCGAAATCGGGCTCGCTCGAGGGGCAGCCATAGATGAGGTTCTCGCGCAACGTGCCGGGCATGAGGATCGTCTCGCCCCCCGCGAATGCGATGCGCCGCGCGCGCTCGGCAGGATCGGCCCTGACGAGGTCGACGCCCCCGAAGGTGAGGCGGCCCGTGGACGGGTCGAGCTGGCCGCCGATCAGGGACGCGAAGAGCCGCGGGCCCGCATCGCCGTCGCCCAAGAGCGCCACGTGGGCCGGGAAGGCCAGGCTGACGTCGACAGCCGTGATGCGGCCGCCGCTCACCGGGTCGTAGGCGGAAACGCCCTTCGCGACGAGGGCGCCCGAACCCGGGAGCCCGGCCGCGCCGTCCCGGCGATAGCGGTTCTGGAGAACGCTCACGCTGCCCGCCGCTTCGGCGAGGACCGGACGGGCCTGCTCCAGGCGGCGTCTCCACAAGGCGATGTCGGCGATGCTCGAGGCGGCGAGCGCAGCGCCCGCCGCCGCCGCGAGGACCGAACCGGGCGTCGGGGACGGGCCGAACCATGCGCCGACGCCGATCACCACGAGCGGCGTCAGCAGAAGCGCCGCCCTGGCGAGCGCGGCCGCGGCCGCGAGGCGGCGCTCTTCGCCCTGCACGAAGCGATGGTCGCGGGCGAAAGCCCGGCTCAGGCGTTCGCGCTCGTAGCCCCCGGTGGCGTGAGCGCGCAGCGCCGGAACCCGGCGCAGCAGCTCGGCCAGGGACCGGTCGACGGCCGTTCCGGCCGCGCGGCGGGCCTGGGCCGTCCGGAAGCGTCCGTCCAGGCGGACGGCACCGAGAGCGGCCGCAAGAAAGAGCATGGCGGCGAGCGCGAGGGCCATGCGCCCGTCCGCCAGCGCCGCGAAGACGAGCGCGAGCCCGATCGTCCCGCCGGCCCGCACCGGGATGAGCAGGGCGGATCCGAAGATCGCACCCTCCCGGGACAGGGCGTCGCCCGCATGGGACGCGGCATGCGCCGCCTCGTCCCGTGCCGCCGGAGGAGCGCCCAGGATCGCGTCGAGGATCGTCCGGCGGACCCGGCTCAGGACGCGGGCCGCGATCCCGGCCGCGATCGATTCGACCCCGGCGAGGAGGAGAGCGGTCAGAACCGGAACGGCGATGAGACCCGCCAATGCCGCGGTGGCCGCCGCCGGCGGGTCGAGGAGGATGCCGGACGTCACGGGGAGCCGAGCGCGGCCGAGAAATTCGGGCAGCTCGATGCCGAAGCGCAGGAGCGGAACCGGCTGGTTCGCCGTGAGCGGCCCGTCGACAACCGCGCGCAGGCAATCGAGGCCGACGAGGAACAGGGCGCCGGATGCGGCGAGCAGGAGCCCCGCCGCAAGATGGCCGGCCCGGGCGGTCGTCCAGGCGAGGCGGAGGGGGTCGCGCTCCATGAGGGTCCTTGCGTCGCTCCTTGCACGTTCCGGCCGCGGCGAACCCCCGGTCGGGCCCACGGCGCCGCGAGCCTAGCCAAGCCGCACCGGCTTCACCAGTCCCGACCGTCCCGCCCAGCGCATTCGCCGCGCCCGAGAAGGACGCCTGTGTCGCGGGCGTCCTCCCTGCGGCCCGGGGTGCCCTCTCGCCCTGCGGGCCCGCCGCGCTAGATGGCCCACCCGTGACCCCCGCGAGGGCGCTAGGGATCCGCCGCCATGACCGCATCGCGCGCCGCACCGGTCGCCCTGCCTGTCGACGCCCTGCTTCAGCTCGTCCTCGATCTGCCCATGCGCAAGCCCGCGCCCGGGCTGCCCCGCCGGCTGAACGGCTTGTTTCGCGAGCTGCAGCGGAGGAACCCGGATCGGGAGCCGGACGAGATCGTGGACCTGATCTGGGCGCTCTGGATTTCGCACGAGGAGCGGGCCGCCGAGGAGATCATGGGCGCGGCCGTCGAGGCGATCGCTTCGGGCGCCCTCGACAGGGCTCGTCCGCTCCTCGATCTCCTCGTCGCCCGTCACCCGGACTGGCCGGAGGCCTGGAACAAGCGGGCGACGCTCGCCTTCATCGAGAATCGCGATCAGGAGAGCCTGGCGGACATCGCCCGGACCCTCGAACTCGAGCCGCGCCATTTCGCGGCCGTTTCCGGCTTCGGCCAGATCTGCCTGCGCAACGGCCACCTGAACGAGGCGCGCGCCGCCTTCCAGGTCGCGCTTTCGCTCAACCCCTATCTCGAAGGCCTCGAGGAGCTCATCGAGGACCTCAGCCCGCAGGTGCTGATGCTGCATTAGGGCAGGGAATCGGACGCTTGCTCTAACCTCTTGTAATGCATCATTTTTGACGAAGAACCGGTTCAATTTCTTCGCACGATGCGCTTAGAGCATCGGGCCCAAAAGTGGATTCCACTTTTGGGATCCATCCGATGCTCACGCTTTGAGAACAGCGCATCGTTCAACGCGGAAAACCGGGTCCATTTGTCCGCACGATGCGCTAGGTTCGCCCGCAAGGACGGGGGGCAGCCAAGAACGCCATGCAGGATTTCGGAACCTACGATTACATCGTCATCGGCGCGGGCTCGTCGGGCTGCGTGCTCGCGAACCGCCTGTCGGCCGATCCGCGCCACCGGGTCCTCGTGCTCGAGGCGGGCGGCCTCGACCGCTGGATCTGGTTCCACATCCCGGTCGGATATCTCTTCGCCATCGGCAATCCCAGGTCGGACTGGATGTTCACGACCGACGCCGAGCCCGGGCTGAACGGACGGGCGCTCGCCTATCCGCGCGGCAAGGTGATCGGCGGCTCGTCGGCCATCAACGCCATGATCTACATGCGCGGCCAGGCGGCCGACTACGACGGCTGGCGGCAGCTTGGGCTCGAGGGCTGGGGCTGGGACGACGTGCTGCCGGCCTTTCTCAAGCACGAGGACCACATCGCGCCGCCGAACGCCTTTCACCGCAGCGGCGGCGAGTGGCGGGTGGAGCATCCGCGCATCCGCTGGGACATCCTCGACGCGGTGCGCGACGCCGCGCAAGCCGCCGGCATCCGGAAGATCGACGACTTCAACACCGGCGACAACGAGGGCTCGTCCTACTTCCAGGTGAACCAGAAGCGCGGCCGGCGCTGGAGCGCGGCGCGAGGATTCCTGAAGCCGGTGCTGAAGCGGCCGAACCTGCGCCTCGAAACCGGCGTGCACGTCGAAGGGATCCTGTTCGAGGGCCGGCGCGCCGCCGGCGTCCGCTTCGCGCAGGGCGGGCAGGTCTTCGAAGCCCGGGTGGCGGGCGAGGTCATCCTGGCGGCGGGCGCCGTCGCTTCGCCCCAGCTTCTCGAACTCTCGGGAATCGGCGACGGCGGGCGCCTGTCGGCGCTGGGAATCCCGGTCGTCCACCACGCGCCCGGGGTCGGCGAGAACCTGCAGGATCACCTGCAGCTCAGGCCCGTCTACAAGGTCATGGGCGTCAAGACGCTCAACGACGAGTACGCGAAGCTCTGGAAGCGGGGCTGGATGGCGCTGGAATATGCCCTTTTCCGGCGCGGGCCGCTCACCATGGCGCCCTCCCAGCTCGGTGTCTTCGCGAAGTCTTCGGCCGATTACGCGACCGCCAACCTCGAATTCCACTTCCAGCCCCTCTCGCTCGACAAATGGGGCGAGGGGCTGCACCCGTTCGGCGCCTTCACGGCGAGCGTCTGCAACCTGAGGCCTTCGAGCCGAGGCAGCGTCCACGTGACGGGCCCCGACCCGCGCAGGCCGCCGACGATCCGGCCCAACTATCTCTCGACCGACGAGGACCGCCGGGTTGCGGTCGATTCCCTGCGGTTGGCCCGCCGGATCGTCGGGCAGGGGCCGCTCGCGCGGTTCAGGCCCGAGGAGTACAAGCCGGGCGCCCACATCGCCGGGGACGACGAACTCGTCGCGGCGGCAGGCGAGATCGGCACGACGATCTTCCATCCGGTCGGAACGGCCAAGATGGGGGTGGACGGCGATCCTTCAGCGGTGCTCGACGGGCGGCTGCGGGTGCGCGGAACGGAGGGGTTGCGCGTCATCGACGCGTCCGCCATGCCGCGCATCACCTCCGGCAACACCAATTCCCCCACCCTGATGATCGCCGAGAAAGGGGCCGAGATGGTGCTTGAGGATGAGCGACGCTGAAACTGCCCGGCGCGACATCTCCCGCGTTGCGGAACCTGCCGCCGCGCGCGAACCTCGGGACATGTCCGATTCGCTGAAAACCTCGCGGGACATCCCGCTCCCGCTTCCCGCAGACGGTCGGCAGTCGCCGGTGACGGGCAGCGTGCAGCGCGGGGTCCGGCGCCTCTTCGCGCAGCTCGGCCACGCGACCCTGCCCGAGTTCACCCTCGCCAACGGGCGCCGCGCCGACGTCATCGCGCTCGGCCCGGACGGCAGCGTCACCATCGTGGAGATCAAATCGAGCATCGCGGATTTCCGGGCCGACCGGAAATGGCCCGACTACGAGCCCTTCTGCGACCGCTTCTATTTCGCAGTGCCGGAGACCCTTCCCTTCGGCATCCTGCCGGACGACCGCGGACTGATCCTCGCCGACTCCTTTGGCGCCGCCATCATTCGCGAAGCGCGGCATCACGCGCTGGCCGGCGCACGGCGCAAGGCCGTCATGCTCCGTTTCGCGCGGGCGGCTGCGAGCGCGCTGCACGCGATGGCCGACCCCGACGGCGTCCCGGACGGGGGCCTATGACGCTCACGTCATGAGAACAGCGCATCTTCGGCGCGGAGAACCGGGCCTCCTTTTTCCGCACGATGCGCTGCGCCGGCGATCACCGGGGAGCGCGCTTCGCCAGGATCCGCTGCAGCGTGCGGCGATGCATGTTGAGGCGCCGGGCCGTCTCGGAGACGTTGCGGCCGCACAGCTCGTAGACCCGCTGGATGTGTTCCCAGCGAACCCGGTCGGCGGACATCGGGTTTTCGGGCGGCGTAGCCCGTTCGCCCGGCTGCGCCATCAGCGCCGCGTGAATCTCGTCCGCGTCTGCGGGCTTCGCGAGATAGTCGAACGCGCCCATCTTCACGGCGGTCACGGCCGTCGCGATGTTGCCGTATCCCGTGAGGATCACGCCGCGGGCATCCGGGCGGCGCTCCTTCAGACGCTCGATCACGTCGAGTCCGTTGCCGTCGCCGAGCCGCATGTCGATCACCGCGAAGGCCGGAGCTTCACTCTCGATGGCGGCCAAGCCGTCGGCTACGCTCTCTGCAATCCGCACCTGATAGCCGCGGCCCTCCATGGCGCGGGCGAGACGGGTGGAGAATGGACGGTCGTCGTCGACGATCAAGAGGCTCTTGTCGGCACGAGTCTCGAAGGCCACGGGCGAATCGGCCATCAGAACATCTCCTTGCGTCACAGAACGCTTCCCATTCAAGGCTGAAAGAACTCTTTAAGCCTTATATAGGAACGCTTTGGCGGTTCGTCAGGGGCTCCCCCGCCACGGCCTTCGGCAGAGGGGCCGCGCCCCGTTCGAAGGCGTGCCGCGGCCAAACGATCCGCGCCACGGCCCCTGTCGCCGGCGGAGGCGCGTTCGTCAGCACGAGCTGGGCGCCCGAGCGCTCGATCAGCGTCTTGGCGATGAACAATCCGAGGCCGAGGCCTGAACTTCCGCCCTCCTCGGAGGCATCGCGCTTCGCCGCGCTTCGCGTCGACACATAAGGCTCGCCGACTCGCAGCAGAACCTCGGGCGCGTAGCCCGGTCCGTCGTCCTTGATCTCGATCCGCACCTCGTCCGCCGTCCAGCGCGCTGCGATCGTGACCGTCTTGGCGGCGAAGTCCACGGCGTTGTCGAGGATATTGGCCAGCCCGTAGACCACGCCGGGATTGCGCCGCCCCATCGGCTCGCGCCCCTGCCCTTCGGCCTTCACCCGGATGTCGAAGCCGAGCGAGCGGTGGGGGGCCACGATCTCCTCCACGATGTGGCTCAGCGACACGGTCTCCAGGAAGCCGGACTGGTCCTCGCCCATGGAGGTGAGTTTCGTCAGGATCGTCCTGCAGCGTTCCACCTGTTCCCGCAGCAGCTTGAGATCCTGCACCACGGGCCCGTCCTGGGGCAGGGCGTGATCGAGTTCCTTGGCCACCAGCGCGATGGTGGCGAGCGGCGTCCCGAGCTCGTGCGCCGCGGCGGCGGCCAGGCCGTCGAGCTGCGACAGGTGCTGCTCGCGCGCCAGCACGAGCTCCGTCGCGGCGAGGGCCTGGGCAAGCTGGCGCGCTTCCTCGGCCACCCGCCAGGCATAGATCCCCGTGAACGCCGTTCCGAGGAGGATCGCGGTCCAGACGCCGGTGACATAGACGAACGGAATGTCGAGGGTCTCGCCGGGAAACCAGGGCAGGGGCTCGTGAACGAGGACGAGGAGCGTGGCGCACCCGACCGCCAGGAGGCCCAGCCCCAGGGTCCTCTCCGGCGTCAGCGCCGTCGCGGAGATCAGGACGGGTGCCAGAAAGAGCATCGAGAAGGGATTCTGCAGGCCCCCGGTGAGATAGAGAAGGGCCGCAAGCTGCAGAATGTCGAAGGCCAGAAGTCCCGTCGCCGGGTTGTCGGCGAGTCGATGGCTCGCCGGGTAGCGGATGCGCAGCCCCAGGTTCACCCAGGCCGAAGCGCCGATCACGAGAAAGCACAGGCCGAACGGGAGGGGAAAACCGAAGCCGAAACGCACGACGAGAACCGCCGCCGCCTGGCCCGTGATGGCGAGCCAGCGCAGGCGCACCAGGGTGTCGAGACGCAGATGCCGGGCGTCCCGCGCGAGGTCGATCGGATGGATCTCCGCCATGGCCGCACAGGATAGGGCCGCAGCCGGCCGGCTCCTAGCGCCTCGTGCGGAAAAGCGGACCCGGTTCTCCGCGCCCAACGATGCGTTGTTTTCGAAAGGGGAGCTCGGATGGATCCTAAAAAGGGGTGTCCCCTTTCGGGTCCGATGCTCTGAGCATCCCGCCGAATCGGTCCGCATTGCGCCCCCACGAGACCGATTCCCTGGGCTGACCCATCCGGCGTCATGCCGGAATATTGGGCATACCCGCTCCCGGTGCATGCCTCCGGGCGCGTTTCACCCAAGGGAATGGCTGCGGAGGTATGGCTCCGGGGTGGGCAAGGCGCGTCAAAAAAGCCACAGCCTTCCGGGTAACAATCCTTAAGGCTTAAGGCCCATTGTATTGTCCCGCTGGAACTTTACCTTTGAACCATCGGTTGGATGATGGACGGCCCGGCTTCGCGTTGCGTAATGCGAGGATCTAGGGGCTCCCAACCCTGGGGGTTACGGATGAACCTCGCGTACTATTGGTACGAAGCTGCCCACTGGATGCTCACCCCTGCCCGCGCCGCGTCGGAAGGAACGAAGCTCCTCTTCGAGAATCCGATCAATCCCTTCACGCATACCGCCTACGGCCGCACGGTCGCGGCGGCCTGCGAGCTCTTCGAGCGCACCACCCGGCGCTACTCCAAGCCGGAGTTCGGCCTTGCGACCACCGTCGTCGACGGCGAGCGCGTGGCGGTGACCGAGCGGATCGTCTGGGAGCGCCCCTTCTGCCAGGTGATCTCCTTCGAGCGGGCGCTGCGCAGGCCGAAGCCGCAGCCGAGGCTCCTGATGGTCGCCCCGATGTCCGGGCACTACGCCACGCTGCTGCGCGGGACGGTCGATGCGTTCCTGCCGACGCACAACGTGATGATCACCGACTGGGCCGATGCCAGCCTGGTTCCGCTCGCCGCCGGCCGGTTCGACCTCGACGACTACATCGACTACCTGATCGACATGTTCCGGGCGCTCGGGCCCGATCTCCACATCATGGCGGTCTGCCAGCCCGCCGTTCCGGTATTCGCCGCGATCGCCCGGATGGAGGCGGAGAACGACCCGCTCATTCCCCGTTCCATGACCCTCATGGGCGGACCGATCGACACCCAGCGCTCGCCCACCGCGGTCAACCAGGTGGCGCAGGAGCGCGGCCTCGAGTGGTTCAAGAAGAACTGCATCGTGAAGGTGCCGCCGGCCCATCCGGGCTTCTGGCGCGATGTCTACCCGGGCTTCCTGCAGCTCTCCGGCTTCATGGCCATGAACATCGACCGGCACATGAACGCCCATTACGACATGTTCAAGCACCTGGTGCAGGGGGACGGCGATTCGGCGGAAAAGCACCGGGAATTCTACGACGAATACCTGGCCGTCATGGATCTGACCGCCGAATACTACCTCCAGACGGTCGATACGGTCTTCGTCAAGCACCTCTTGCCGAACGGCGAGATGAAGCACCGGGGCAAGCCGGTGGACCTCACGGCGATCCGCCGGTGCGCGATCATGGCCGTCGAGGGCGAAAAGGACGACATCTCCGGCGTCGGCCAGACGCAGGCGGCCCTGGACCTCACCCCCAACCTGCCGTCAACCAAGAAAGTTTACCATCTTCAGAAATCGGTAGGACATTACGGGGTGTTCAACGGATCGCGGTTCAGGGCCGAAATCGCCCCCCGGATCGCCGATTTCATCCTGAATCAGGAGATGGAAGCGGCTCAAAGGATCCCGTCAAGACCCCGTCTGCGCTCAGTTTAATCTGTCGCCAGCGGCAAACAGCAGCGCTGACAAAATCGATTGTACCCGGCTAAAGTGGGCGGCATGAGACCCGCCCTGTTCCGCCGCGTTCCTGCCGATCCGATCCAGATCGATGTTAACCATGCGGGCCACCGGTTCCAGGTGGCCCTGCGCCGCCGTTCGACCGCGAAACGGATCACCCTGCGGGTCTCGAACGCCACCGGCGAGGTGGTCCTGACGGTTCCGGAGCGGACCGAATTCCGGACCGCCCAGCGGTTTCTCGACTCGCACGGGGACTGGATCCTCACGCGCCTCGCCAAGGTGCCGGAGCGGGTCGCGTTCGAGCCCGGCGCCGTTCTGCCCCTGCGCGGCGTGGCGCACAGGGTCGTTCATCTGGCGAAGCTGCGGGGCGCGACCCAGGCCATGCGGGATCTCAAGGGCGATCCCGTCATCGTCGTCTCGACCGAAGCGCCGCACGTGATGCGCCGGGTCCGGGAATTCCTCGAAGCCGAGGCCCGCAAGGACCTTGCCGCGGCGGTGCAGCGCCACACGGTTGCGCTCGGCATCTCCGCGAAGCGGATCACGGTCCGGGATACGAAGAGCCGCTGGGGCTCCTGCTCCGCCCGGGGCACGCTCAGCTTCTCCTGGCGGCTCATCATGGCGCCCGCGTTCGTGCTCGACTATCTCGCAGCCCACGAAGTGGCGCATCTGCGCGAACTGAACCATTCCCACCGCTTCTGGCGCCTGGTCTTCGAGCTCTGCCCGCGGACCGGGGAAGCCGAGCGCTGGCTGAAGCACCACGGCAGCGAACTGCACCGCTTCGGCTGAGCGCTCCCGGTCTCGCGGGCGCTTCTCCGTTGCCCCGCGCGGGTCCACTTCTTCGCGCGATACCTCTTTGTCGTCGCATCGCTTGAGGCGAAGAACCGGGTTCCACTTCTTCGCACGATGCTCAAAGCGCCATGCTCAAGACCGACACTCTCGCGATGACGGCCGTCCTGGCGCTCCTGACGGCGCTCGGTCCGCTCTCGACGGACATGTACCTCCCCTCCCTCCCGGCCATCGCGCGGGACCTCGAAGCGACGACCGCCGGGACGCAGATGACGCTCTCGGCCTTCCTCCTCGGCTTTGCGGTCGGGCAATTCGTCTACGGACCGGTCTCGGACCGGATCGGCCGCAAGCCCGTCCTGCTGTTCGGTCTCGGCCTGTTTCTCATCGCCAGCGCGGCATGCACTTTCGCGCCGACGATCGAGGCGCTCATCGGCGCGCGCTTCGTCCAGGCGCTCGGCGCATCCGGCCCGATCGTCCTCGCCCGGGCCATGGTGCGCGACCTCTACGAGGGACCGCGGGCGGGGCGCGAGCTCTCGCGCATGGGCACGATCATGGGGGTGGTGCCGGCGGCGGCGCCGGTGCTCGGGGGCCTTCTGCACGAGGCGTTCGGGTGGCGAGCCAACTTCGCGGCCGCGATCGTGTTCGGAGCCGCCCTGACGGCGCTGGTGCTCGCCCGCCTTCCCGAAACGATCCGCGTGCGGTCGCCGGACCGGATCGCGTTCGGCGCCATCCTGCGCGGCTTCCGGGCGCTCCTCGCCCATCGCGCCTACAGGGTCTACGTGGCGCTGTCCGCGCTCGCCTACGGGGGCCTCTTCGCCTTCATCTCGGGCTCGTCCTTCGTGCTCCAGGGCCTCTACGGCCTGGACGAACTGGCCTACGCCTTGTCGTTCGGCGTCATGGTCGTGGGTTTCATCGGAGGCACCACGCTGGCGCAGCGCCTCGTCGGGCGGCATGGCCTCGACGGGACGATTCGGTTCGGGGTGGCGGCGCTGGCCGCCGGCGGCGGAATCATGCTGGCCCTCGTGGCCGCCGGCGTGCCGTCGTCGCTCGCCGTCACGCTCCCCATGGCGCTCTACGGCGTCGGGGTCGGCCTCACCATGCCGCAATCCATGGCCTCGGCCATGATGCCGTTTCCGGACCGGGCGGGCGCGGCCTCGTCGCTCCTCGGGATCTGCCAGATGACCTTTGCGGCGCTTCTCGGGATCGGCCTCGGCCAGGCGCTCGGCACGTCGGCCCTTCCGCTGCCCCTGGCGATCGCCGCCTCCGGCGGGCTCGCGCTCGTCCTGTTCCTGGCCACCGGCCGGGCCCGCAAGCACACCTATTGATACCAGCGCATCGTTGATGCGGAAAACCGGGTCCACTTTTCCGCACGATGCTCCCCTTTTGCAAGCAGCGCATCGTTTACGCGGAAAACCGGGTCCACTTGTCCGCACGATGCGCGCATCGGACCCAAAAGTGGACTCCACTTTTGGGATCCGATCCGATGCTCCCCTTTTGCAAGCAGCGCATCGTTTAACGCGGAAAACCGGGTCCACTTTTCCGCACGATGCGCGAAGGGACGCTCAGAGGCCGAAGAGCCGCTCGAACAAGGTGCGCTGCTTGCCGGTCGCGGGCGGAATCCAGCCGCTCTCCCGCGCCTGCGCCATCGTGTTGCGGCCGGCGCCCGCCACGGTGGGATCGTCCGGCGCGAAGCGCCCGCCCGAGCCGGGCAGGGGAACGGGCTGCCGGCCCTTCAGCGCCGCCGTCATGAAGGATTCCCAGACTTCGACCGGCAGGTTGCCGCCGGAGACGCGCTTGGTCGGATCGCCCTCGTCGTTGCCGAGCCAGACGCCGGCCACGAGAGTGCCCGTGTAGCCTATGAACCAGGCATCTCGGAACTCCTGCGTCGTGCCTGTCTTGCCGGCCGCTTCCCAGCCCGGAATCGCTCCCTTCCTGGCCGTCCCGATGACGAAGGTCTGGTGCATCATGTCGTTCATCATCGCCACGAATGGCGGATCGACGACGCGACCGAGCCCGCCGCCCGCGGTCCGGCGGTAGATCACCTTGCCGTCGGTCGTCCGCACCTGCGCGATGGCGTAGGGCACGACGCCGATCCCCCCATTGGCGAAGGCCGCGTAGGCGCTGACGAGTTCGAGCGGCGTCACTTCGGACGTGCCGAGCGCGATCGAGGGATTCGCCTGCAGCGGCGAGGCGATGCCGAGACGCTGGGCGGTCTTGACGACGGCCTTCGGGCCGACCTCGAAACCGAGCCTCACCGCGACCGTGTTGAGCGACAGCGCGAGCGCTTCGCGCAGGGTGACGGCGCCCCGGTAGTCGCGCGAGTAGTTTTCCGGCGTCCAGCCCTTGTAGCTCACCGGCGCGTCCTCGCGGACGGTGTCGGGGGTGAGCCCGCGCTCCAGGGCCGAGAGATAGACGAACGGCTTGAAGGCGGAGCCGGGCTGGCGGCGGGCCGCGGTCGCCCGGTTGAACTGGCTCGCGTCGTAGCTGCGCCCGCCCACGAGGGCCTTGAGGGCGCCGTCGGGCTCGAGGGCCACGACGGCGCCCTGGCTCACGCTGTAGCGCTGACCCTTGGCGTTGAGCTCGTCGACGAGGGCCTTTTCGGCTGCGGCCTGCATGGCCGGATCGATCGTCGTCGTCACGACCACGTCGTTCTCGATCGTGCCGACGAAATCGTCGAGCACGTCCATCACGTAGTCGGCGGCGTAATGGGCGGAGCCTGCGCCGTTCGTGCGGACCGCGTGCGCGGGTGCGCCGAGCGCGGTCTTCGTCATGCCGGGGGTGATGAAGCCGAGCTCGTTCATGGCCGCGATGACGAGTTCGGCGCGGTTCTGGGCCGCTTCCGGATTGCGGTTGGGAGCGAGCCGCGACGGCGCCTGCACGAGCCCGGCGAGGACGGCGGCCTCGGCGAGCGACACGTTGCGCGCCGACTTGCCGTAATAGCGCTGCGCCGCCGCCTCGACCCCGTAGGCGCCGGATCCGAAATAGACTCGGTTGAGGTAGAGTTCGAGGATCTCGGTCTTGGAATAGTTGCGCTCGAGCCAGAGGGCCAGGATCGCCTCCTGGATCTTGCGCGAGGCGGTGCGCTCCTGCGTCAGAAACAGGTTCTTGGCCAGTTGCTGCGTCAGCGTGGAGCCGCCCTGAAGCGCGGCGCGCGAGGTCACGTTGCGGACGAGCGCGCGGCCGATTCCGACCGGGTCGATGCCGAAATGCTCGTAGAAGCGCCGGTCCTCGATGGCGATGAAGGCCTTGGGCAGATAGGGCGGCAGCTCCTTCAGGGCGACCGTGCGCCCGCCGGTCTCGCCCCGGTTGGCGAGAAGCGACCCGTCGCTCGCCAGGATGGCGACGTTCGGCGGCCGTTTCGGCACGGCGAGCTGATCGATCGGGGGCAGGCGCGAGGCATAATAGGCGACGATCCCGGCGATCCCGATGACGGCCCAGAGACCCATGACGACGGCGGCGTAGAGGAGGCGTCCCCCAAGGGACCCGTTCCGCCGACGCTTCGAGGCAGGGCGATTCACCGGTCGAGGCTCCTCGTCGTCGATCTTGCCTTCTTCTTCGGCTGGACGGCGCCGCCCACGGGCCGTTCTGCCCCCGGCCCGATCTTCCGGCGAAAGGCCGAAATCCAGCTCTCCCGCGTCGGCGCGCGTCTCCGAAGCCGGCCCTCGCCGTCGGCGCCCGTTCGCCATGTTCGTCCCCGCATCCGGCGGCCGTTCGTATCCGGCTCAGCTGCTGACGAAAACACTAAAGTCGGCGGTTTAAGCGGCGGTTAAGTTCGGCCGGGAACGCCGCGAGCCGAGACGGCGTTCGCCGTTGATGGATGCCTATATCGTCGTGCTTGCCGGGTTCGGCGTGGTCGTGCTGCTCACCGCCTGGCTGCCCATGCTGCTGCGCGAATTGCCGCTCTCGCTGCCGATCTTCTGCGTTGCGCTCGGCGCCGCCGTCTTCGCGATTCCCGACGTGCCCGGCACGGCCTATCACCCCATGGACCACCCGGCGGTCGTCGAGCGCCTCAGCGAGTTCGTCGTCGTCATTTCGCTCATGGGGGCCGGCCTCAAGATCGACCGGCCGTTCCATTGGGCGCGCTGGCGCGTCACCTGGCGCCTCCTTGTCATCGCGATGCCGCTCACCGTTGCCGCGCTCGCGTTCCTGGGGCAGGAACTGCTCGGGTTCGGCCTGGCGACCGCCTTACTCCTCGCCGCCTCGCTGGCGCCGACCGATCCGGTCCTCGCCAGCGACGTTCAGGTGGGACCGCCCGGACAGGGGCAGGAGGACGAGGTGCGCTTCGCTCTGACCTCCGAAGCCGGATTGAACGACGGCCTCGCCTTTCCGTTCGTGCATCTCGCCATCGCGATCGCGCTCGCCGGCCAGACGGGCGAATCCTGGCTTCTCGACTGGCTGTCCCTCGCCGTCGTCTGGAAGATCGCCGCCGGCATCGGCATCGGCTACGGCGTCGGACGGGTCCTGGGCTGGCTCACCTTCCATCTGCCGAACCGCGCCAGGCTCTCCCGGACGGGCGACGGCTTCGTGGCGCTCGGGATCACCTGCCTCGCCTATGGGCTCGCCGAGATGGCGAAGGGCTACGGCTTTCTCGCCGTTTTCGTGGCGGCGCTGGCGCTGCGATCCGCCGAACGGGGGAGCGACTATCACCAGAAGCTGCACGATTTCGCCGAGGAGCTGGAGCGGCTCCTGATGATGGTGCTCCTCGTCATGCTGGGCGGCGCCATGACGGGCGGCGGCCTGTTCCGGGCCCTCACCCTGGAGGGCGCCGCCTTCGCGCTCCTGGCTCTCTTCGTGGTGCGGCCCCTCTCGGCCTGGATCGGTCTTGCCGGCGCGGGCTGTCCGCCCGCGGAACGCGCCGTCATCAGCTTCTTCGGCATCCGCGGCCTCGGGACGATCTACTATCTTGCCTATGGGCTGAACCATGCCCGGTTCGAGGCGCCCGACACGCTCTGGAGCACCGCCGGTCTCACCATCCTGATCTCCATCGTGCTGCATGGGATGACGGTGACGCCGGTCATGCAGCGCCTGGACCGGACGGCCCGATCCCGCGAACCGTGGGAAGGGCGAAAGGAGGGGCAACGCGGGGCGACCGGAGCCGTGTCCGGCGACGTCGATCGGGTTCGCCGTTGAGGCTGCCGGTCGCCCCGGCGGAGGCGGCCCGCCGGCTCTGCGGAGCTATTCGGCCGCGAGCGGGAGTTCGCCGGTCCCCTTATCGGCGCGTGCCAGGTCGCGGATCCGCTCGAGGTCCGTCACGAAGGCCCGATAGGCCTGCCGCTTCGTCTCCTCGTCGGGCAGCCGAAGCAGGTAGGACGGGTGAACGGTGACGTAACCGTCGAATCCCGCCAGCTCCGCCCGGCCGCGAGCCCGGGAGATGGGCGTCTGCTGGCCGGTGAGCGCGAGCAGGGCCGTGGCGCCGAGGGCCACGACGAGTTTCGGGCGCACGAGTTCCAGCTCCTTCACGAGCCAGGGCCTGTAGTGGCCGACCTCGCCGGCCGTCGGTTTCGCATGGATGCGCCTCTGTCCGCGCTGCTCGAACTTGAAGTGCTTCACCGCATTCGTGAGATAGGCCTCCTCACGCGCGATCCCGGCTTCCTGCATGGCTTTCGTGAAGAGCTTGCCGGCCGGCCCGACGAAGGGCCTGCCCTGCAGGTCCTCCTGGTCGCCCGGCTGCTCGCCCACGAAGACGATATCGGCATGGGCGGGCCCTTCGCCGATGACCGCCTGGGTTGCGCCGGGAACCAATGGCCCGGCCTCGCGGATGATGGCGTTGAGTTCCTCCAGCGTCCTGGGCTCCCGGTCCCGCATCGCTTCGAGAGCCGCTTCGGGCTTGCGTTTCGCCGGCATGGTGGCCTCCTGCTCGATCATCCGGGTAACGCGCTGGGGCGCCGATCGGATGAGGGTCGCGCTCGCCGCGATGTCGCGGGCCATGAGGTCGAGGCGGTGCACGAGCGGGTCGCTCGCCACCTCCAGAAGCTCGCGCTCGCCGTTCAGCACGCGCCAGACGAGCTGGTAGAGGAGGGCGTAGCGCCCGGGCTCCCGGTGATGGACGACGAGGCCGATCATCTCGGTCACGGACCGCGGCAGGGGCACCGGAGGGGCGCCGGCGGCGGCGGGCAGGCTGGGCGAGGGGGCGCGGCGTCGCATGGTGCGCCGCGCCCCTCCCGACAGAGGGGCGAGCGCGGATTCTCGGTTCCCGACGGGCTCGGCGGGCCGAGGATTTCGCCGAGTTCCTGTCGACTCCCGCCTCAGGGCGCTTGCCCTCGTCCCGCTCGTCTCTAAGCTGGCGGGGTTCTTGCGTCCTCGCGCCGAGAACCTCATCCGGACGGGCCCGCATGATCCGCACGTTCCTCGACGGCCTGTATCTCTTCGCCGGCTATCTGGCGGGCGCGTTTCTCGTCGTCATCTTTGTCCTGATGATGGCCCTGTCGCTCGGCCGCGAGGTGGGCGCGAACATTCCGGCGGGCGACGACCTGGCGTCCTGGAGCATGGCGGCGATGGCCTTCCTGGGCCTTGCCCACACGTTCAGGTCGGGCGAGATGATCCGGGTCGGCCTCCTTGTCGATCGGCTCTCCGGCCGGACGCGGCGGGCCTTCGAGATCGTTTCGCTGGTGCTGGGGCTCGGCTTCATCGGCTTCTTCGCCTGGCATGCGGTCTCGTTCACGTACGACAGCTACCGCTTCAACGACATGGCCCAGGGCGTGCTGCCGGTCCCGCTCTGGATCCCGCAGCTCGGCTACGCGGCGGGGCTCGTGATCCTCGCGATCGCCTTCCTGGACGAACTCGTCCATGTGGCCGCCGGCGGCGCGCCCCGCTACGAGAAGCCGCCCCCGGCCACCGCCGAAGAGGTGGTCGAGCGCGCCATGCAGAGCGGGGTCTGAGAATGGGCCTCGTCGAAATCGCCGGGCTTCTCCTGCTCCTGCTCGTGGCGCTGCTCGCGGGCGGCGTCTGGATCGCCATCGCCCTCATGGCGTGCGGGTTCGTCGGCATGCAGTTCGCCGCCGGCGGCATCCCGGCCGGATCCGTTCTCGCCACCACGATCTGGGGCAACGCGGCCTCGTGGACGCTCGCGGCGCTGCCGCTCTTCATCTGGATGGGCGAGATCCTGTTCCGCACCCGCCTGTCCGAAGAGATGTTCCGGGGCCTGGCGCCCTGGCTCAACTGGATCCCGGGCCGGCTCCTCCACGTCAACGTGCTCGCCTGCGGGCTGTTCGGGTCGGTCTCCGGCTCCTCCGCGGCGACCTGCGCGACGGTCGCCAAGATCGCCCTGCCGGAATTGAAGAAGCGCGGCTACGACCAGCGCCTGGCCTTGGGGTCGCTCGCCGGCGCCGGCACGCTCGGGATCCTCATCCCGCCCTCCATCACCATGGTCGTGTACGCGGTGGCGGCGAATGTCTCCATCATCCAGGTCTTCCTGGCCGGCTTCCTGCCCGGCCTCCTCGTGATGGCGCTCTATTCCGGCTACATCGCCCTCTGGTCGCTGCTGAACCCCAACCGCACGCCCCCGCGCGAGCCGCCCATGAGCTTCCGCGAGAAGCTGCGGGAATCGACCAATCTGTTCCCCGTGCTCCTGCTCATCACCCTGGTGTTCGCGGCGCTTTTGTCCGGGCGGGCCACCGCGACGGAATGCGCGGCCTGGGGCGTCCTGGGGTCGCTGGCGATCGCCTGGTGGTCGGGCTCGCTCACCTGGGAATCCTTCTGGGCGAGCGTCATGGGGGCGACCCGCATCACCTGCATGATCATGCTGATCCTGGCGGGCGCGTCCTTCATGTCGACGTCGCTCGCCTATACGGGGATCCCGCAGGCGCTGGCGACCTGGGTCGACAGCCTGAACCTCTCGCCCTACGCGCTCATCGCGGCGCTCACGGTGATGTACATCCTGCTCGGCACGGCCCTCGACGGCATCTCCATGATCGTGCTCACCACCGCCGTCGTGATCCCGATGATCAAGACGGCGGGCTTCGACCTCATCTGGTTCGGCATCTTCCTGGTGCTGGTGGTCGAGATGGCGGAAGTGTCGCCGCCGGTCGGCTTCAACCTCTTCGTGCTCCAGACCATGTCGGGCGAGGATTCGAACACCGTGGCGCTCGCGTCCTTGCCGTTCTTCTTCCTGCTCGTCGTAGCGGTGGCCATCGTCACGATCTTCCCGGAGATCGTGATGGCTTTGCCAAAGCTTGCCTTCCCTGATTAATTTCAGCCACCACCCACCAGGAGTTCACAATGGAGTACCTCACCCGCCTCGCCCTGGGCCTCGCCGGCGCGCTGCTGCTTTCGGCTTCGGCGTCGGCCCAGACCAAGTGGAACCTGCCGGCCGCCTACCCGGCGGACAACTTCCACACCGAGAACCTGACGCAGCTCGCCAAGGACGTGGCCGACGCCACGGGCGGCAAGCTGCAGATCACCGTCCACGCCAACGCGTCCCTGTTCAAGGCGCCGGAGATCAAGCGCGCCGTCCAGACCGGGCAGGCGCAGATGGGCGAAGTGCTGATGTCGCTCCACGAGAACGAGGACCCGCTCTACGGCCTCGACGTGGTGCCGTTCCTCGCCACCTCGTTCGATCATGCGCGCAAGCTGTGGGCCGCACAGAAGCCGCCTCTCGAGAAGAAGCTCGCCGGACAGGGCCTCGTTCTCCTCTATGCGGTCGCGTGGCCGCCGCAGGGCATCTACGCCAAGAAGGACCTCAACACCGTCGAGGACATGAAGGGGCTGAAGTGGCGCGCCTACAATGTCGGCACCTCGCGCATCGCGGAGCTCGTGGGCGCGCAGGGCGTGACGATCCAGGCGGCGGAACTGCCGCAGGCGCTCGCCACCGGAGTCGTGAACTCCTTCATGTCGTCGGGCTCCACGGGCTACGACTCGAAGGTCTGGGAGTCCCTCACCCATTTCTACGACACCCAGGCGTGGTTGCCGAAGAACATGGTGATCGTGAACAAGGCCGCGTTCGATGCGCTCGACGCGGCGACGAAGGACGCCGTGCTGAAGGCCGCCAAGGCGGCCGAGGATCGCGGCTGGAAGGTCGCGCAGGAGAAGACCAAGTGGTACACCGACCAGCTCGCCGCGAAGGGCATGAAGGTGCTGCCGCCCTCGTCCGAGCTGAAGGCCGGCTTCCAGAAGATCGGCGAGCAGTTGACGCAGGACTGGCTGAAGAAGGCGGGCGCCGATGGCCAGGCGATCGTCGACGCCTACCGCAAGGCGGGGTCGTAACGGGGCGAGAAGAGTGTCATCCCCGGCGGCGCGGAGCGCTCCCGCAGGCGAGGGACGGGGATCCATATCCGGAGTGCACCGGAATCTGGGTCCCCTTCCGCTTCGCTCAGGCCGGGGATGACGCCGGGATAGGCCGCTTGATGGAATGGGCGCTCACGCCAGGGTGAAGTCCATCGTGATCTCGGCGTTCAGCACCTTCGAGACCGGGCAGTTCTTCTCGGCGGCCCGGGCGGCTTCCTCGAACTTCGCGCGGTCGATCCCCGGCACCGCGGCGCGGAGCGTCAGCGCCGATTTGGAGATCGTGAATCCGCCGCCCTCCTGCACGATGGTGACGGCGCATTCCGTCTGGAGCTCGGTCGGCGTGACGCCCGCGTTCTGGAGCTGGAATGCCAACGCCATCGTGAAGCAGCCCGCATGGGCGGCGGCGATGAGCTCTTCCGGGTTGGTGCCCGGCTCGCTCTCGAAACGTGTCTTGAACGAATAGGGCGTCGACGACAGGACTCCGGAATCACTGGTGAGATGGCCTTTGCCGTCCTTGCCGGTGCCCTGCCACACGGCGCGCGCTTTGCGGATCATGGATCCCTCCCTGTGCGGTGCGCCGCGGGAAATAGTGCAGGGCGGATCTCAGTCGAGCGCCTTGCGCATCGTGCGGACAAGTGGACCCGCTTTTCCGCGTTAAACGATGCGCTGCTCAAGAGAAAGAGCATCGGATGGATCCCAAAAGTGGGGTCCACTTTTGGGTCCGATGCGCGCATCGTGCGGACAAGTGGACCCGGTTTTCCGCGTTAAACGATGCGCTGCTCAAGAAAAAGAGCATCGGATGGATCCCAAAAGTGGATTCCACTTTTGGGTCCGATGCTAATTGCCGTCGATCACGCGCCGGGCGACCGCGAAGGAAAAGCCGGCCCGGGCGAGCGCGGCGCGGTCCTTGTCCCGAAAAGCCTCCCGCTCGCCGAGCCGATAGGGGCCGAGCTTGCGGCGGCGGGCGAGCGCGTGGGCGGCCTCGTCGTCATCGCCCGCATGCGCTTCGAGGGCGGCCGCGATGGTGGTGCGGTCGACGCCTTTCCGGGCGAGCTTCGCGCCGATCGCCCGCACGGAGCCGCCGCGGCGGCGCAGGGCGGAAACGCGCGCCTCGGCGTAGCGGACATCGTCCACGAGGCCGCCGCGCAAACTCTTGCTCACCACCTCGTCGACCAGCCGGTAGAAGGGTTCCGCCTCTTCGCCGCGGAGCCGGCAGCGTTTCTCGACCTTGCGCCGGAGCACGCGGCGCAGGTTCTCCGAGGAGGAGGAATAGCGTTCGAGATAGGCGAGCGCCGCGCGCCGGAGGAAGGCCTCGGTCACCGGGCGCGGCGGCTTGCGCGGTCCGGCCGGGACGGCGAGCGAACTCACGGCGCGGCGTCTCCGCGAGCTGTCGCGTCGAAGACGTCCCGGGTTTCGCCGCGAGGGGTCTCCACCTGGCCCCGCCGCTGGAGCTGCAGCGCCACGAACCAGCACAGCGAAGCCCAGGCGGCTCCCACGCACCAGCCGGCGATCACGTCGGAAGGCCAATGCACGCCGAGATAGACGCGGCTTGACCCGACGAGCAGCGTGATCAGGATCGCGACGGCGACGAGGAGGGCTTTGACGCGGCGGTGCTCCTCGACCCGCGCCAGGAGAGCGCCGAGGGTGAGATAGGTCACGGCGGACAGCATGGCATGGCCGCTCGGGAAACTCGCCGTGTAGACCCGCGCCGCGTGGGGCACCAGGTCCGGCCGAGGCCGCTCGAACCCGATCTTCAACCCGGTGGAGAGGAGCGTGCCGCCGAGCACGGCCGCCGCCAGGAGCAGGGCCGCGTGCCGCTTGCGGGTCAGAACGAGGTAGGACAGGGCCGCGACCGTGATGAGGGTGAGAACCGCATAGCCGCCGAGGCCGGTGATGTCGCGGGCCGATTCCTCGAGCCAGCTCGGCCCGACGGGATCGGCGAGATCCTGGGGATTGCGCAGCGCCAGGAGGATCGCGCGGTCGAAATCTTCCGTTTCGCCCTCGAGCACGTCGTCGGCCAGGGCCAGGAAGGCCCATGCGAAGAGGCTGAGCGCCCCGAGGGAGACCAGAGGACCGAGCTCGTTGAGCCGTAACCGCAGGGCGATGCGGGCGGCGGGGGCCAGGAGCGCCTTCATGGCGGCAAGATGGGTCGGACCGGAGATTGCGGCAATGCGCGGCTTTTCGAAGCTCAGGCGGCCATTCTCGTCGCCCACGCCCTGGGCATTCGGATGTCCCTCAGGTCGAGCCACTCGGCCATCAGCCGCAGCTCTTCGCCGAGAGCCGGCGCAATCTCGTCCGGGCTCGCGCCCGCCTCCGGGTGGATCGAATGCACGAGCAAACGTCCCGTCGCGCGATCGGCCTTGAGGTCGACCCGGGCCACCAGCCGGTCGCCCAAAAGGAAAGGCAGGCAGTAGTAGCCGAATTCCCGTTTGTCGGCGGGGGTGTAGATCTCGATGCGGTAGCGGAAGCCGAACAGCTTTTCGGCCCGCGTGCGCTCCCAGACCACCGGGTCGAAAGGAGAAAGGAGCGCGCGGGCCTCGATGCGGCGCGGCAGGCGGCAGCCCGGATCGAGGAAGGCAGGCGCATCCCAGCCCTCGACGGCGACGGGCAGAAGGTCGCCCGCTTCCACGAGTTCCGGGATCCGGGCCTTCGCGTCCCCCGTGTCGAGGCGGAAATAATCGCGCAGGCAGCGCTCGCTCGCGACGCCGAGCGCCCGGATCGAGAGACGCAGCAATTCCCGCTGCGCGTCCGCCGCGGAGGGCGTGGGCGCATCGACGATGTCAGACGGCAGCGCGCGTTCGGGCAGATCGTAGACCCGCTCGAACCCCCGCCGGGTGGCGGTCGTCAC
This sequence comes from uncultured Alphaproteobacteria bacterium, assembly GCA_963723525.1. Taxonomy (GTDB): domain Bacteria; phylum Pseudomonadota; class Alphaproteobacteria; order Rhizobiales; family Beijerinckiaceae; genus Microvirga. The sequence continues at coordinate 93,314 of CAVRRI010000014.1, read as the reverse complement.
CTCGCCCGCCCAGAAGAGCCATTCGAGCGCCCGCTTGCCGTCGCTCCAGCCCCACCAGGAGCCCTGCCCCTTGCCGCCGTTCCCCAATTCGCCCGCGCTGAGCGGCCCGCGCGCCTCGACCTCGCGCCTCACGGCGTCGATGAAGTCGCGCTTTTCGCGCCGGAACCGGGCGAGCCCGCCGTAGATTCCCTCGCCCCGCGCCGCCCGTTCCATGCGCCAGCGGAACAGGGGGTGGAGGTCGAGGCGGATGAGGGACGCCTCGTGACCCCAATATTCGAAGACCTTCCTGCGCCGCCGGCTCCACGCGGCGGTTTCGAGGAGCGTGCGGTCATAGGCGCCGAGCCGGGAGAAGAGCGGCATGTAATGCGCCCTGACCAGCACGTTCACGGAATCGATCTGGAGCAGGTGACCGCGCCCCAGCACCTTGCCCAAGTGCCGCGTGCTGGCCCCGGTGGGGCGGGCCTCGGCGAAGCCCTGGGCGGCGAGGGCGATGCGGCGGGCTTGCGAGAGCGAGAGACGGGTACGCGGGGCAGGCATGGCGGGAGAGCTAACGCGACCGGAGCGGGCCGGGCAAGTCCTGTCGCGGAGGCGTTCACATCCTTCGGTCCGGCCCTCCGTCGCGGCGCGTTCGAGCATCGGACCCGAAAGTGGACCCCACTTTTGGGATCCATCCGATGCTCTCTCTCTTATAAGCAGCGCATCGTTCAGCGCGGAAAACCGGGGCCACTTTTCCGCACGATGCGCGCATCGGACCCAAAAGCGGACTCCACTTTTGGGATCCATCCGATGCTCTTTCTCTGAAGCCGCGCATCGTTCTGTGCGGAAAACCGGGTCCACTTTTCCGCACGATGCGCTGGCCATGCGGCCGATGGCCTGGGGACGAGGCGCTCCGAATCTGTGGAGCGCGAGCGGCATGCGATCCGTCCACCCCGTTCCTCATGATAGATCGGCCCTCCCCGTCGGCGAGGAGACGCGAAAGCACCATGAAGGTCGGTATCGAGATGGGACAGGCGGCGGGCGGCCCGGCCCTTCTGGATCTCGAGGAGCTGCTTGCGACGCGCCTCCTCGTCCAGGGCAATTCCGGTTCCGGCAAGTCGCATCTCCTGCGGCGCCTCATCGAACAGAGCGCGTCCCTCGTGCAGCAGGCCGTGATCGACCCGGAGGGGGATTTCGTCACCCTTGCCGAGTCGTTCGGCCACGTCGTCGTCGACGCGTCCCGCGCCGAAACCGATCTCCAGCGCATCGCCGCGCGGGTGCGCCAGCACCGCGTCTCCGTGGTGCTCGATCTCGAAGGGCTCGACGCGGAGGCCCAGATGCGCTGCGCCGCCGCTTTCCTCGGCGGCCTCTTCGAGGCGGAGCGCGACCTCTGGTATCCGATGCTCGTCGTCGTCGACGAGGCGCAGCTCTTCGCTCCCGCGGCTGCCGGCGAAGTGTCGGACGAGGCGCGCAAGGTTTCGCTCGGCGCCATGACCAACCTCATGTGCCGGGGACGGAAGCGGGGGCTCGCCGGCATCATTGCGACGCAACGGCTCGCCAAGCTCGCCAAGAACGTCGCCGCGGAAGCCTCGAACTTCCTGATGGGCCGCACGTTCCTCGACATCGACATGGCCCGGGCCGCCGATCTCCTCGGCATGGAACGGCGGCAGGCGGAGATGTTCCGGGACCTCGAACGGGGGCATTTCGTGGCCCTCGGCCCGGCCTTGTCGCGCCGCCCGCTGCCGGTCCGCATCGGCGCGGTGGAAACGAGCGCGCGCTCCGGCAGCTTCACGCTGATGCCGCTGCCCGACACGCCGAAGGGCGACGCGCGCGACCTCATCTTCAAGGCGGGCGAAGCCGAGCGCACGGTGCCCGTGCCGGTGCGCCGCCCATCGCCGCCGCCCTCGACCAACGACGTCCTGGCGCAGCTCGCGCGGCCGCGGCCGGCGCCTGCGTCCGAGCCCGAAGCGACGAAGGATTCGAAGGCCGGACGCGAGGCCGCGATCGACGCCATCCTGCACGAACTCCTGGCCGATCCCGAAGCGGCCTTTCGCAACGTGGCGGTGCTCTATCAGGATTTTTCGGTCCGCTCCCGCATCCGCCGCGTCCCCGGCGAGCCGCTCGACCTGACGACCTTCCGGCGCCGCCTCGCGGTGGCGCGCGCCGGCGTCGACACGAGCGCCGAGAATCCCGAATGGGAGCGCGCGGTCGCGTTCGCGGCCAGCCTCGCGGAGGACATCCAGGGCGTCTACCTGCTCATGGCGCGCGCCGCCCTCAAGGGCGCGCCCTGCCCGTCCGACGGCGAGATCGCGCGCGCCTGCGGCAGCCGCTCGGCGGGCCGTGCCCGCCGCCTCGTCGCCTATCTGGAAAGCCGCGGCCTCGTCGTCACCCGGACCGATCCGCGCGGCCTGCGCATCATCGCCCTTCCGGACCTCGGCCGGGAGACGGGCGCCGGCGACCCCAATGCCGCCGCCGAACCGCCGCTGCCGGAGGTCCGCGATCTCTTTGCGGCGGAGTAGGGCCGCCGCGACGGAGCCAAGGAACCGGGGCCGATCGTCGAGGGAGTGGACCCGCTTCACCCCAACGTGCTTAAGAACGCCTCCGATCGAGTGCAGCGCGCCAAAGGCGCCGTCGTTGCGGGGGGCACCCATGTTCCGCTTCTTCGAAACCCGCATCGACCCCACCGCCGAGCCGCCTCGCGCCGAGCCGCCCGATACCCTGTGGGGTTTCTACTGGCACTATGTCGGGCAGGCGAAGTGGCTCTTCGCGGCGCTCTTCGGGCTCGGCTTCGTGCTCGCCGTCGTCGAGGCCGTCATTCCCTGGCTCATCGGCCGCCTCGTCACGATCCTGTCGAGCACGCCGGCGGAGCAGGTCTTCGAAGCCGCCGGCCCGGCCCTCGCCGCCATGGCGTTCGTCGTCCTGATCGTGCGCCCCGCGGGCACGATCCTCTTCAGGCTTCTCGTCAACCACACCCTTACGGTGTCCTTCACGACGATGATCCATTGGCAGACCTACTGGCATGTGGTCCGCCAGTCCGTTTCGTTCTTCAACGAGGATTTCGCCGGTCGCATCGCGACCCGCGTGCTGCAGACGGGGCGGCCTCTGCGCGAGAGCGTGCTCGCCGTCGCCCGCGCCGTCTGGCAGATCCTGATCTTCGGATTGGCCTCGATCGGCCTCCTCGCCACTCAGGATGGGCGTCTGGCGCTGCCGATGCTCGTGTGGTTCGCGCTCTATGCGGCCCTCTTGGCGGTGTCGCTGCCGAAGATCCAGGCGCTCTCCCGCGACACCACGGATGCGCGCTCGGCCATCACCGGCAAGGTGGTGGATTCCTTCACCAACATCCTGACCGTCAAGCTCTTCGGGCGCCGGACGCAGGAAGACGACTACATCCGCGAAGGCTATCGGCGCATGGACGACGCGATGATGCGGCAGCAGCGGGCGAACACGCTCTACGTGGTCGCCCTCGTGACGCTGAATGCGCTGTTCCTCGTGTCGACCGGCGGCATGGCCGTATGGCTCTTCAGCGAGCGGGGCATCGATGCCGGTACGATGACGACCGCGCTTCTCCTCGCCACCCAGATCATCGCCATGTCGGGCTGGGTCGGCTACGAGGTGATGGGCATCTTCGAGAACGTGGGCTCCGTTCAGGAGGGCATGCGCACCATCGCGCGTCCGCTCACCCTGCAGGACCGGGCGGATGCAAGGCCGCTCCAGGTGACGCGCGGCGAGATCCACTTCGAGAATCTGCGCTTCGCCTATGACAACGGGGAGAAGGTCCTCGACGGGCTCTTCCTCGCCATCCGGCCCGGCGAGCGCATCGGCCTCGTCGGGCGCTCCGGCGTCGGCAAGACGACGCTCGTGAACCTGCTTCTGCGCTTCTACGAGCCCCAAGGGGGGCGCGTCCTCGTCGACCGCCAGGACATCGCGAGCGTGACCGAGGAGAGCCTGCGCGCGCAAGTCTCCGTCGTCACCCAGGACACCTCGCTCCTGCACCGCTCGATCCGGGAGAACATCCTCTACGGCCGCCCGGATGCCGGCGAGGAGGCCGTGCGGGAGGCGGCGCGGCAGGCCCATGCGGACGCGTTCGTCGCCAAGCTCGCCGACCACAAGGGCCGGCGCGGCTACGACGCCCATGTGGGCGAGCGCGGCGTCAAGCTGTCGGGCGGCCAGCGCCAGCGCATCGCGATTGCGCGGGTGATCCTGAAGGACGCGCCGATCCTTGTCCTCGACGAGGCGACCTCCGCGCTCGACTCGGAGGTCGAGGCGGCCATCCAGGAATCGCTTTCGGCCCTGATGGAGGGCAAGACGGTGATCGCCATCGCGCACCGGCTCTCGACGCTGCACCTGATGGACCGCCTGGCCGTGCTCGATGCCGGCCGTGTCGTGGAAGAGGGCACCCATCACGACCTCATCCGGCGGGGCGGGATCTACGCCGATCTGTGGGCGCGCCAGTCCGGCGGCTTCCTCACGCCGCCGCGCCGGCTCAGAGAGGCGGCCATCGGCACGGGCATCGTCAGGTGAAGCGGCGAGGGCAGGCGCCGGTGGCGCTCGAGATTCTCCCCGGCCGCCGTGCGCCCTATTTGACGTGCGATCTCTTCCCTGCCACCCGGCGGAGCAGGCGGCCATGCAACTCACCGGCATTCACCATCTGACCGCCGTCACGGCGAACGCGCGGGGCAATCACGCCTTCTACACGGACACGCTCGGGATGCGGCTCGTCAAGAAGACCGTGAACCAGGACGATGTCAGCGCCTATCACCTCTTCTACGCGGACGGGCTCGCCTCGCCGGGCACCGACCTCACGTTCTTCGACTGGCCCGTGGAGCCCGAGGGACGCGGAACGCACAGCATCGTCCGGACCGGGCTCAGGGTGAGCGGGGAGGCCTCCCTGCGCTTTTGGGAGGAGCGGCTGCGCGAAAGGGGCGTTTCCCTCGGCCCGGTGAAGGAGCGCGACGGAAGGCTCGCGCTTTCCTTCGAGGATCCGGAGGGCCAGCGCCTGGCGCTCGTCGACGACGGCGGCAGGGGCGAGGCGCATCCCTGGCACAGGAGTCCCGTTCCCGCGGAGCATCAGATCCGCGGCCTCGGACCCATCGTCGTCAGCGTGCCGGACCTGCGTCCGACCGACCTGGTGCTCACGCGGCTCATGGCGATGCGCGAGGAGCGCAGCTACAAGGAGGGCAACCGCAACGTCCATGTCTACGCCATGGGCGAAGGCGGGCCGGCCGCGGAACTCCACGTGAAGGTGGAGCCCGACGCAAAGCCCGCGCAGCCGGGCGCGGGCGGCGTGCATCACGTCGCCTTCCGCACGCCCGACGAAATCACGTACCGGGAATGCTACGAACGACTGCAGGCCATGCGGGTGCCGTCGAGCGGACCGGTGGACCGCTTCTATTTCAGGAGCCTCTATTTCCGCGAGCCCAACGGCATCCTGTTCGAGATCGCCACCGACGGGCCGGGCTTCGCCACCGACGAGCCCCTCGAAACCCTGGGCGAAAGCCTCGCCCTGCCACCCTTCCTCGAACCGCGCCGGCAGGAGATCGAAGCCGGGCTCAAGCCTCTCTGAGGGCGCCGCTCCGATCGGGTGCGAACACGTCCATCGGCTCGGGCACGCCCCGCAATTCATGACGCCCCAGCGGCACGAGCGGTCGCCCGAGAGCCCGCGCGAAACCGTCCGAGACGACGACCGGCTGTCCCAGGCGCTTGGCGAGTTCGAGCAATCGGCTCGCCCGGTTCACCGCCGGGCCGATCACCGTGAAGTCGAGCCGCCGCGGCGCGCCCACATTGCCGTACGCCACCTCGCCGAGGTGGAGCGCGATCCCGTCCACGAGGGCGGGCCTGCCGTCCGCCCGGCGCTCGCCGTTCAGGCCCTCGCGCCGCTCCGCGAAGCTCGCGGCCGCCGCGAGGGCATCCGCGCAGGCGCCGGTCTCGCTGCGTTGCGGCCCGACGGGAAAGATCGCCAGCGCGGCATCGCCGATGAACTTCAGCACCTCGCCTCCATGCTCGTCGATGACGCCGACCATCGCGTCGAACCATGCATTGAGATCGGCCAGCACCTCGTCGAGGCTCGTCTCTTCCGTCCGTCGGGTGAAGCCCCGCAGGTCGGCGAACCAGATCGCCGCTTCGATCGTCTCGAATTCGCCACGCTCGACCTGCCCCTCGATGATCCTGCGTCCCGTGCGCGGGCCCACATAGGTATCGAGAAGATCGATCGCGATCCGCCGCAGGACGTGTCGCTCGGCATAGGGGGAGAAGAGGCGCGCGGCCGTCTCGAGCTCGGCGATGTCGATATCCTGGAAGCCCTGCGCCCGTCGCGCCGCGAAGGACATGACGGCGGTGCGCGTCGTGTCGAGGAAAGGGAGGGGAAACATCACGTAGTCGGTGGCGCCGGCCTCGCGCAGTTCCTCGAGGAGAGGCCACTCGGGCAACGGCGCATCGAGCCGCCGCCGGAAGGTCCGGTTCGTCTCGTCGACCACCCGGGTCGGGCTGCGGAGATAGGAGGCGGACTGCGCCACCCGGGCCCGACCCGTCACGCGGATATCGGCGGACTCGTCCGTCCACACATACATCGATCCGCTCACCTCGGGGTGGAGCACTTCGAGCCCCATCGACCCGCGCCAGACGGCAAAGCCCCGCGCGACAAGCTCGCGGCAGAAGCCCGGAAACAGGACCTCGAGCCCGCTCTGGGAAGCGGCTTCGGCGAGCCAGCAGCCCAGACCGTCGAGACGTGTGCGGTGTGGCGTCATCGCGAGAGGCGCACCGGGGAGGGCGGGGTTTTCCGAATGCGCCGGCACCATAGCGCAATCCGGCGGCAGGCGCGCCCCGCCGCCCGGATCGGCCTCACCGGGACGGGGCGGCGTCCGCGGGTTCGACCTCCCGCAGCCCGTGCTCGGCCCGCGTGGCGAGCGCGAGCAGGTTCTCGTCTCCTCCCCGGCGGGACGACAGGAGGAGTCCGATCCCCTGGCGCGCGGGATCGCCGATCGGAATCGTGACGCTCGGGACGTCGATGCGGTTGGCGAACTCGGTGAAGCGGAGCACGAACAGGTTCACGGAGAAGTAGCGCTGGTCGTCGGCGAGATCGGCGAGCCGGGGCGGCTCGATCGGAACGGTGGGCGTGAGGAGCGCATCGAAGCCGGCGAGGTCGGCGTGATACTGCGCCGCCAGGGCCGCGAGCTTGGCCTGCGCCGCAAGATAATCCGCGGCGCGAATGTCGGCTCCCGCGGCGATGCGCGGCCCGACCCGCGGATCGTAGAGCTCGCCCCGCCGTTCCAGGTGCGGGCGGTGCCAGGCGAGGGCCTCGGCCGAGATGATCCCGCCCCGCCGTGCCGTCTCGCCGATATCGGCGAGATAGGCCAGATCCCGCTCGACGATCTCGGCGCCCCTGTCGGACAATCGTGCGAGCGCTTCGTCGAAGGCGCGCAGCACCGGATCCGCGGCATTCTCGACGACGAACCGCCTGGGAACTGCGAACCGTGCTCCGCGCAGGTCCGGCGGGATCGGCGCGCTGCATCCGGTCAGAGCCTGGTCGATGAGCCGGCATCGGCTCGCAGTCCTGGCCATCTGCCCGGGAACGTCGAGGGTGGGCGAGAGCGGCACGATTCCGTCGACGGAATAGCGCCCCCGGGAGGGCTTGAAACCCGCGATGCCGCAGAAGGCGGCCGGGATGCGGGCGGATCCGCTGGTGTCGGTTCCAAGCGCGACGTCGACCGCGCCCACCGCCACCGTCACGGCGCCGCCGCTGGACGAGCCGCCGGCGATCCGGCCCTCGTCCGGGTAGCGGGGGCTGAGCGGCGTGCCGTAATGGGGATTGAGGCCGAGGCCCGAATAGGCGAACTCCGTCATGTTGGTCTGCGAGAGCACGATCGCGCCGGCCTTCCTGAGTGCCGCGACGACGGGTGCGTCCCGCGTCGCGGGCGGCTCGTCGGCCAGCACGCGGGATCCCGCATGGCTGACCCATCCGGCGACGTCGATGCAGGCCTTGACGCTCAGGACGATGCCGTGGAGCGCCGGGCGATCGGCGCCGAGCCGGGCGAGGGCGTCCCGTGCCGCCGCCTCCCGGAGGGCGTCGTCGGCGCGCGTCGCGAGGACGGCATGGCCGAGCATCGGACCGCGGGAAGCCGCCGTCTCCATGAGGCCGCGCAAGCGCTCCTCGCAGCGGACCGGGTCTGTCGGGTCTCCTGTGTCGCGAATCATTGCCATTGGTCCATCACCGTCCGTCACCCTCCATTGAAATTCCGCACGGACGCGGGAGCCGAGAGGCGGAACGGGCCCCGGCGTATCGTAGGGAACGGCTGGGTGGCATGGTCCGGGCAGGCGCAGTGCGAACGCGGCGCCATGATCTTGAGGAATCCGGCTCTGCGCAACGATGAACGACTCCCGCGGTGCGTTTTGGAGGGTTCCTCCAAAGAAAGTCCGATTCCCTGCCGGAAGGCCGCTCCCTTCCGGCCGCTCGTGGGGGACGGCCTGGAGCGAAGTTCCATATCGACGCGTCGCGCCTCTCATCACGTATCGGAAAGAGGAAGGTTGCCGTCGGTCTTGAGCGCCGCGATGGAGAACGTGCTGCGCAGATCGTGCACGCCCTCGATCATCGAGATGTTGCCGAGGGTGAGCTGGCCGTAATGGTCCATGTCGCGGGCGACGAGCTCGACGAGAAGGTCGAACTCTCCGCTCACCACGTGACACGCGATGACCTCCGGAATGGCGGTGATCCGCTCCCACACGGTTTCGCGATGGGATTCCCGGCTGCGCTTGATCGTCAGGAAGGCCCGGATGCCGTAACCCAGCTTGGCGGGGTCGAGGACCGCCTTGTAGCGGCGGATGTAGCCGGCCTGCTCCAGGAGACCGATCCGCCGAAGACAGGGGGTCGGCGAAAGGTTGACCTTCTTGGCGACCTCCTTGTTGGAGAGATGCGCGTCGGCCTGGATCAGAGACAGGATGCGGCGGTCGGTGCGGTCGATTCTTCGCTCGCTCTGCTGCTTCTTGGGCCTCGACATGAAGCGCTCCTCCTCACGGATGACGGGTTGCGTCCGCGCGCGGCGCGGATCGCCGGAGCCGCCCTGCGGGCGCGGATTTGGTGGAAAGTGCCAAGGCGGCCACGCGTCCTCGTCGTCCGTCCGGGCGACCGCCGTGCGGTTCGGCCGACACTGGTTCCTGGAACTAAAGATCGGTCCGGCGGAGCCACCGATCGCGGGAACAAGTTGCCCAAATTAGCGATTCTTGCCAACCTCGACATGCAGAGCGGGTGGAGCAGGATGATCGGGGTCAAACCGGATGACGTGATCGGCGGCGCCCGACCGGTGGGTGACGGACGGGAAAGCAGTCCCCGCCTCTTTCCAGGCGGCGGCATGGGGTCGCCGATGCACCGCATCGCGCGTGAGAAGGGTGCCGGGGCATGAAAGCGCGGCCGGTGCGGGTCGGCGCCGATATCGGCGGAACGTTCACCGACATCGCCCTCGAAGTCGACGACGGGCTGTGGACCGTCAAGGTCCCGACGACGCATGCGGCTCCCGAGCGCGCGGTCATGGAAGGTCTCGACGTCGCTCTGGAAAAGGCGGGGCGCCGCCTCGACGAGATCGGCTTCTTCGTGCACGGCACGACCCTGGCGACGAATGCCCTCATCGAGCGCAAGGGCGCGCGCACCGCGCTCCTGACGACGGACGGCTTCAGGGACATCCTCGAAATGGGGAACGAGGGCCGCTTCGATCAATACGATATCCGCGCGTTCAAGCCCGAGCCGCTCGTCCCGCGGGAGTGGCGTTTCACCGTCAGGGAGCGGGTGCGTGCGGACGGCGGCGTCGAGACCCCCCTCGACGAGGCCGGCGTTCGGGCCGTCGGCGCCGAACTCGTCCGCCGGGGCGTCGAATCCGTCGCCGTCGGCTTTCTGCACGCGTACCGGAACGGCGCGCACGAGCGGCGGGCGGGCGAGATCCTGAGGGATGCCGCGCCCGGACTTTCAATCTCCCTCAGCCACGAGGTCTCGCCCCAGATCCGGGAATACGAGCGGCTCTCGACCGTCTGCGCCAACGCCTACATCCAGCCGGTCGTCGGGCGGTATCTGGCGAACCTGGAGCGCCGGCTCGCCGAGCGGGGCCTTGCCGTCCCGCTCATGCTGATCCTGTCGAGCGGCAGCCTGTCGACGGTCGAGACCGCGGCGCGCTTCCCGATCCGCCTCTTGGAATCCGGGCCCGCCGGCGGCGCCATCTTCGCCTCGACGATCGCCCGCGAAATCGACCGGCGCGAAGTCCTGTCCTTCGACCTCGGCGGCACGACCGCCAAGTTCTGCCTCGTCGACGACGGCCGCGCCCTGACGGCCCTCGGCTTCGAGGTCGGCCGGACCTACCGCTTCAAGCGCGGCAGCGGCCTGCCGGTCCGCATCCCGGTGGTCGATCTCGTGGAGATCGGAGCCGGCGGGGGCTCCATCGCGCGTCTCGATCCCATCGGGCGCATCACGGCGGGACCCGACAGCGCCGGCTCGGAACCCGGCCCGGCCTGCTACGGGCGCGGGGGCGACGCGCCGACCGTCACGGATTGCGACCTCGTCCTGGGCAAGCTCGACGCGGCGACCTTCGCGGGCGGCACGATGCCGCTCGACGCCGCCGCCGCGGAGCGCGCGCTGGAGCGCGCCCTGGCGGCACCGGCCGGGCTCTCGCGGGAAGCGGCCGCCTTCGCGGTCACGGAGATCGTGGCCGAGACGATGGCCTCGGCGGCGCGGGTCCATGCCACGGAACGCGGGGCCGAGATCGCGGGCCGCACGATGGTGGCCTTCGGGGGCGCGGCCCCGCTGCACGCGGCCCGTTTCGCCGAAAGGCTGGGCATCCGGCGGATCGTCGTGCCCGTGGCGGCGGGCGTGGGATCCGCCGTCGGCTTCCTCCGCGCTCCCGTCGCCTACGAAATCGCGCGCAGCGTCGGCGTCGTCCTCAACTCCGCCACGGCGCCTCTCGTCGTGAGCGTCGCCCGCGACGCCGAGACCGAGGCGCGGCGCGTGGTCGAGCGAGCGGCCGATCCGTCGACGCCGCTTCAGGTCCGCAGGACCGCCCACATGCGCTACCGGGGCCAAGGGCACGAGATCGAGGTGCCGGTGCCGGAATCTCTCGACCGCCTCGACGCGGACGGCTTGTCCGCATCCTACGCGCTCGCCTACGAGCGCATCTACGGCCGGACCATCCCGAACGCCCCCGTCGAGGTGACGGTGGTGTCCGTCACCGTGTCCGCTCCGGCCTTCGCCCTCGCGACCTCCTCGGACGATCCGCCGATCGTGCCGGCGCGGTCGGCCGGAACCCGCCGGGTCTTCGACGCGAAGCGGCGGGCCTTCACGTCGTGGGATTTCTACGAGCGTGCGTCTCTCGCACCCGGCGCCGGCGCCGCAGGCCCGGCCATCATCGCCGAGGCGGACACGACCACGGTGGTTCCGTCCGATTTCAGGTTCCGGGTCGACGCACGCAACAACCTCGTCCTGGAGCGGGAGGAAAACGGCCGTGCGGAACCCTGACCAGCTCCACCGCATCCGGACCGACCTCATCTGGCAGCGGCTGATCGCGCTCCTCGAGGATCAGGCCCATACTCTCATCAGGACCGCGTTCTCGACCACCACCCGCGAGTCGGGCGACCTTTCGGCCGGGTTCTTCGACAGGCGCGCCCGGATGGTGGCCCAGGCGATCACCGGCACGCCGGGCCACGTCAACTCCATGGCGCTCGCGGTCGCCCACTTCCTGGAGCGGTTCCCGATCGATTCTCTCGAACCGGGCGACGTGCTCCTCAGCAACGATCCCTGGCTGTGCTCCGGCCATCTGCACGATTTCACGGTCGTGACGCCGGTCTTCCATCGCGGTCGGGCGGTGGGCGCGGTGGCCAACACCGTCCATGTGGTGGACGTCGGCGGCCTCGGGTTCGGACCCGACGGCCGCGACGTGTTCGAGGAGGGCATCTGCATCCCGCCCTGCCTCGTCGCGCGCCGCGGCACCATGGACGAGACGACCATCGGCTTGATCCGGGCCAACGTCCGCGAGCCCGAGCAGGTCGTCGGCGACCTGTATGCGTCGCTCGCCGGAAACGACGTCGCGGCCCGGCAGATCGTCGAGCTCTTGAACGAGTTCGATCGGCCCGACCTGGAAGACGTGGCCGATTCCATCATCGAGCGGACGCGCGCGACCGTGGAGGAGCGGATCGAGGCGCTCGCCGACGGCGATTACCGCGCGTCGCTGATGATGGACGGCTACGACAGCGACGTCGAACTGCACGTGGAGATGCGGATCCGCGGCAGGACGCTCGAGCTCGACTTCGCGGGGTCGTCCCCGGCCTCGGGGCGCGGGATCAATGTGGCCCTCAACTACACGACCGCCTATGCGGTGTTCGGCATCAACTGCATCCTCAACCCGGACATCCCGTGCAACCACGGCAGCCTCAGCCCGATCAGGGTGACGGCGCCCGAAGGGTGCATCCTCAATGCCGTGAGGCCGGCGCCGGTCTCCGCACGCCACATGATCGGCCACATGCTGCCGGACCTGGTCTTCGGCGCGCTGCATCAGGTCCTCCCCGACGACGTTCCGGCGCAAGGGGCGGGTCTGATCTGGAACCCGAGCATCCGCGGCCGGACGCGGGACGGCCGCGCCTTCGCGACGGTGACCTTCAACGCGGGCGGCGCCGGCGCCCACCGGGACCGCGACGGCTGGAACACGACCGCGTTTCCGTCCGGCGTGAAGACCATGCCGATCGAAACCGTCGAGGCCACGGTCCCGATCCTCTTTCTCAGGAAGGAGCTGCGCCCCGACTCGGGAGGCGCGGGCGAGTTCCGCGGCGGCCTGGGCCAGACCATCGCGTTCCGCTCCGCGGACCGGCAGCCTCTCCTGATCAACGCCATGTTCGACCGCGTCCGCTACGGTGCCGAAGGACGGATGGGCGCCGGCCAGGGCGGCCTCGGCAGTGTTCGCCTGAATTCTGGGGAGAGGCTTGCCGCCAAGGGCCTTCAGGAGATCCCGGCAGGCGACAGCGTGATCCTCGACCTCCCCGGCGGCGGCGGCTTCGGCGACCCGCGCCGGCGGGACAGAGGCCGCGTCCTCTTCGACCTCCGGCAGGGCTACGTAAGCCCGGAGGCGGCCCGGACCGCGTACGGAGCCGATCCGCCGATCGGTTCCGAGTGAGGGCGCGGACGCACGCGGGATCGAGCCGTTGGAATCGAGAGCATCGGACCCGAAAGGGGACACGCCTTTTTAAGATCCATCCGATGCTCACCTTGGAGAACACGTCGCCATCGAGCGACAGATGATCCTTTCGGTATCCGAGGTTGCGCACGGCCGCGTGGACGCCCGGCGCGCGCATCGGCACGGCTGGACAAAAATATCAATCAGCCGCGAGACCCGGCGAGCCGTCTACGACGCGCGGCAGAGGCCGACCCGGCATTTTGGACCTTCTCACCAATAAATCGGCGTTTCATGGGTCGTTCTGTTATAGTGTTTGACGCCACTGGTTCATGGATCCACCATTCGTCGCGCGTGCGGATCGCGCGCGGTCGAGCGGGAGCAGGGTCGATGATTCAGACATCGAATCGCACGGGATCTCCTTCCATCCTGCGGCGGACGTTTCTCAAGACCTCGGCAGCGGCGATGGCCCTCGCGGGAGCACGCATGCCGGCATGGGCGCAGGCTCCGAGCCCCGGCGGCGTTCTTCGGGTCAGCGTCAGCCTGCGGATGAACACGCTCAATCCGCTGCGGCACATCAACACCTCCGACTACATGGCCGGGGAAATGCTCTATTCGGGCCTCACCCGACTGGGCTGGAAGATGGAGGCGCTGCCGGACGTCGCGACGGACTGGAAGCCCAACGCCGATCTGACGGAATGGACCTTCCGCCTGCGGCCCAACGCCATGTTCCGCGGCGTGAATCGGGAGGCCCGGGCCCGCGACGTCGTCGCGAGCTACCGGGCCATCAAGGACCCGGCGACGGCGTCGCCGGCGCGCGCGTCGCTGGACCTCGTCGAGGAGATCGCGGAGGCCGGCCCCGACGCCGTCAGGCTCAAGCTGAAGGCACCCTACAGCGACCTCCCCGTCGCGCTCACCCACAACGACGCGCGCATCGTGCCCGCCGAGATCCTCGAGAAGGACAGCAAGCTTCTCGAGACCGGCGATTACGGGACGGGTCCGTTCAAGCTGGCCCAGTACGAGCCGGGCCGCCTGCTCCGGGTCGAACGCGACCCGCGCTACTTCCAGCCCGGCAAGCCTTACCTCGATGCCGTCGAGCAGCGGCTCTATCCCGACCTCGCGGGGGAGCTGGCCGCCCTCGTCAACGGCGAGTCCGACATCCTTCTCGGCGTTGTCGAGACGGATTTCGAGGACCTTCAGAAGAATCCCCAGATCAATACGCAGCGAACGCCGTCGGGCCGCTACTACAATCTCGTGATGCGCGCCGATCAGAAGCCGTTCGACGACATCCGCGTGCGCAAGGCCCTCCAGCTGACCCTCGATCGCCAGGCGCTGGTCGACCTCGTCCTCCAGGGCTACGGGCGCCCCGCCGCCGACAACCCGATCTCGAGCGAATACCCGTTCAGCCGGGACATCGCGCCTCCCAAGCAGGATATCGCCGCGGCCCGCAGACTGCTCGCCGAAGCGGGCTATCCGAACGGCCTCAAGATCGTTCTCCACTGCGGCAACCGTCCGGCGGCCCGGACGGCGCTCGGCATCGCCGTCAAGGAGATGGCGCGCCCGGCCGGTTTCGACATCGACGTCCAGACCATCGCGTACGACGTCTACAACGCCACGATCTGGCGCAAGGCGAACTTCTACGTGGCGAACTGGAACATGCAGCCGACCCCCGACGCCATGTTCGCCCTGCTGTTCACCTCGGACGCGCCCTGGAACGATTCCCAGTGGAACAACCCGCGGTTCGACGACCTCGTGCGCCGCGCCCGGGCGAGCGGCGACGCGGCGGAGCGCGGGCGATTGTACGGCGAGGCGCAGTCCCTGATGAACGCGGAGGTCCCGTACGTGATCCCGTACTTCCAGGACCTTCTCTCGGCCTCGCGCAAGCCGGTGATGAATTATCGCGTGCATCCGCGCGGGGGGCAGTACTTCCTCGAGGAGGTCTGGCTGGCCAAGAAGGCCTGACGGGGGGCGCCGGCGGGCGTCCGCGTGGGCTCCGAAAGACCGGAGCCTGCGGGCTCAAGCGGAGGGGTCCGCCGCCGGCTTGAAGCGCCTGCCCGCGAGGTCCTTCGAGAACGCTCCGGCTCCGGAGGCAGCAGAAGGGATCGACATGACCTCCGCCTACCTCCTCAAGCGGTCCGGCTCGACGGTCCTGATCCTCTGGCTCGTCTCGATCATCGTGTTCGCGATCACCCAGGTCCTGCCGGGCAACGCCGCCGTCATGATCCTGGGCGAGTTCGCGACGCCGGAGTCGCTCGCCGCGCTCGAGCATCAGCTCGGCCTGAACGATCCGGTCTGGCGGCAATACGGGCGCTGGATCGCCGGAATCGCGACCTTCGACTGGGGCGTGTCCATGAAGGACCACGTGCCGGTCATGCCCGCCGTCATGCTCGCGTTCAGCCGCTCCGCGACGCTAGCGGCGATCTCCCTCGTGATCGTCGTGCTCGTCGCCATCCCGCTCGGGGTGCTGGCGGCCCTGAACCGCGGACGGGCCGGCGACCTCGCGGTGAGCACCTTCGGCTACATCGGCGTGTCGGTGCCGGAATTCGTCATCGCCACCCTGCTGATCGTCATGCTCGCCCGGCCGGAACTCGGCTGGTTCCCGGCCGGAGGCTACGAGCCCCTCGCATCGGGTCTCTGGGCCTGGGCGAGGCATCACATCCTCCCCGTGCTGGCGCTCACGGCGATCCTGATCGCGCATATCGCGCGCCAGGTCCGTTCCGAACTGATCGACGTCCTGCGGACGGACTACATCCGCACGGCGGTGCTGAAGGGGCTCTCGCCGACGCGGATCCTGATGCGGCACGCTCTTCCGAACGCCATGCTCCCCACCATCACGGTGATCGCCCTCGACGTGGGCTACCTCATCGGCGGCGTGATCGTCGTCGAGGAGGTCTTCGCGTTTCCGGGCCTCGGACGGCTGATGATCTTCGCGGTGCAGAACCGCGACCTGCCCATGATCCAGGCCGGGGCGCTCGTCCTCGCGGCGCTCTACGCGGCGACGAGCCTCGCCTCCGACCTGCTCTACGTGCTGTTCGACAGGAGGATCGCCTATGCGTAGCGTGATCCGGCGCCTCCTCGAGAACCTGCCCGGTCGCGTCGGCTGCGTCCTCATCCTGCTGGTGCTCGCGCTCGCCGCCGTCGGGCCCGCCCTCGCACCCTACGACCCCACGCAATTCCACCCCCGGGCGAGGCTGCAGGGTCCGGGGGCGCAGTTCTGGCTCGGGACCGATCAGTTCGGACGGGACCTCCTGTCGCGGCTCCTGTGGGGCGCGCGTTCGACCGTGCTGTTCGGGCTCGTCTCGACGCTCCTCGGCACGGGGTTCGGCACCTGCATCGGTCTGGTCTCGGGCTATGTGGGCGGTCGGGTCGACGAAGTCGTGATGCGTCTCATCGATGCGAAGATGGCGGTGCCGAACCTGCTCTTCACGCTCCTCATCCTGACGGTGCTGGGCGCCAGCGCCACCAACGCGGTGCTCGCCGTCGCCATCGCGTTCACGCCCGGCATGGCCCGGATCACGCGGTCCGTCGTCCTCTCGGAGCGGACCCGGGACTACGTCAACGCCGCCCGCGCCCGCGGGGAGACGAGCCTCTTCATCATGTTCCGCGAGATCCTTCCCAACGTCGCGGCCCCCATGGTGGTGGAGACCTCCATCCGCGTGGCCTTCGCCGTGATGCTGGGCGCGACGCTGAGCTATCTGGGCCTCGGCCTTCAGCCGCCCGCCGCCGATTGGGGGCTGATGGTCGCCGAAGGGCGATTGTTCCTGCTGCGGAACCCCTGGATCGCCGTGTGGCCCGGGCTCGGGATCGCGCTCGTCGCGCTGGGCTTCAACCTGTTCGGCGACGGCCTCAGGGACGCGCTCAATCCGAGGGTCGGCGACTGATGCCTTCCGCTTTGGACCGATCCGACCCCGGACTTGCGATCCGCGCGCTCTCCATCGCGTACCGGGGACAGGAGGGCCGCGCGACGGTCCTGCGCTCGGTCGACATGGACATCGGCCGCGGCGAAGTCGTCGGCCTGGTGGGCGAATCGGGTTCGGGCAAGAGCACGCTGGCCTACGCGATCCTGAACTATCTGGCGCCCAACGCCGAGGTGCTCGGCGGCTCGATCCGGTTCGGTGCGATCGATCTGCTCGAAACGCGAGGGAGCGACCTGCGCCAGCTCCGCAGCCGGAGCCTCGGCGCCGTCTACCAGGATCCGAGCACGGCCCTGAACCCGACCATGCGGTTGGGCGAGCAGCTGCTCGAGGCCGTCCGCCTCTCCGAGCCCGGCCTGTCGCGGCGTGCGGCCGTCGCCGGGGCGCACGAACTGTTGCGGCGCGTCCGGCTCCGCGAGCCCGCCGCCATGATGGAGCGCTTCCCGCATCAGGTCTCCGGCGGCGAGAAGCAGCGCATCGTCATCGCGATGGCGATCGCCAAGCGGCCGTCCCTGCTCGTCTTCGACGAGCCGACGACGGCGCTCGACGCTACCACGGCCGCGGAAATCCGCGACCTGATCAAGGACATCCAGGCCGAGCACCGGACCTCGGTTCTCTACATCACCCACGATCTCGCGAGCGTCGCCGACGTGGCGGACCGCATCGCCGTCATGTATGCGGGCGGCATCGTCGAGACGGGCTCGACCGGGGAGGTGCTCCGCGCTCCGCGCCATCCCTACACCCGTGCTCTGCTCGCAAGCCTGCCCAATCCCTTCGCCGGCGGGCGGCGGAGGTTCGTGGCGGCTCCCTCCGGGGGGGCTCCCGTTCCAACGGGGTGCCGTTTCCGCCCGCGCTGTCCGTTCGCGATCGACGCCTGCGCCGGCGAGGTCTCGCTCGCATCTGTCGCGGAGGATCACCGGGTCGCCTGCCTCAGGGCCGCGGAGGCTCTGATCTGGGAGCGGCCAGCGGGAGCGGTCGTGCCGCTCCAGCGCTTCCGGCCAGGCCGCGGCGAGCCGCTGCTGCGCCTGCGCCGGGCCTCCGTGGTGTACGAACGGAGCGCGTTCCTCGGGCGATGGCTCAAGGCCGGCGAACCGTCGGTCGCCGCCGTCTCGGAGGTCGACCTCGACGTCGAGCCCGGCTCGACCCTCGGCCTCGTGGGCGAGAGCGGCTGCGGGAAGTCGAGCCTCGCGCGGGCCATCGTCGGGCTGCTTCCGCTCCAAGGCGAGCTCGCCTTCGCGGGCCGGACGGTCGGCGCGTCGAGGGACGGAGCGTTCAGGCGCGATGTCCAGATCGTCTTCCAGCATCCGGACCAGGCCCTCAACCCGCGCATGCGGATCGGGGACTCGCTGAATCGGCCGTTGCGGCTCTACGGGTCCGATCGGACGGTCCCTCCCGAGAGGGCGGTCGCCGCGATGCTCGAACGGGTCCACCTGCCGGCGGACTACGCGCGACGCTACCCTCATCAGCTGTCCGGCGGAGAGAAGCAGAGGGTCGCGATCGCGCGCGCCTTCGCGGGGAAGCCGAAGCTCGTCATCTGCGACGAGATCACGTCCGGGCTCGACGTCTCGGTGCAGGCGGCGATCATCAATCTCCTCAGCGACCTGCAGGACGAGCTGGGGACGGCCTACCTCTTCATCACCCACGACCTCAACCTGGTCCAGAAGATCGCCGACCGGGTCGCCGTGATGCATCTCGGCCAGGTGGTCGAGGACCGGCCGGCCGACACGCGGCTGGAGCCGCCGTTCCACCCCTACAGCGAGGCGCTTCTCTCGGCGGCGCCCGTCGCGGATTCCCATGTCCGGGTGCGGCGCGTCCGGCTCGCCGGTCCGCCGCTCCGCCCGCGCCAGGGCTGCTCCTTCCATCCGCGCTGTCCGCGCAAGCTCGGCGGCATCTGCGAAACGGCGCCGCCGCCCTCGCGCGGGCCCGGGCCCGGCCACCGGATCGCCTGCCATATCCCGACCCACGATCTCGCGCGCGTGCCGCCCATCTGGACCCGTGCCGAGGAGCCGGACGACGGGCGCGGCCTCGGGAACGCCTGACGACAATGCCCGAGGAAACGCGGATGCTTCACTTTTCACGAGACGAGTTCGACCGCCGGATCCGTGCCGCGAGGGCGGAACTGGCGAGGAGGAAACTCGACGCGCTCCTCGTCTTCGCGCAGGAGAGCCACTATTATCTGACCGGCTTCGACACGGGGGGCTACAAGCACTTCCAATGTGCCGTCCTGACGACCGAGGAGCGCCCGATCGTCCTTCTGACCCGCCGCCCGGATCTGCAGCAGGCCAGGCGGACGTCGACCATCGAGGACATCCGGATCTGGCATGACGCCGAAGAGGCCAATCCGGCGCGCGACCTCAAGGGCATCCTGGCCGAGAGGGGCCTCGAGGGCGGGAGGCTCGGGGTCGAGCTCGCGACCCACGGGCTCACCGGCGCGAATTGGGAGCGGCTGAGAACCACCCTCGAAGGGTGGTGCGAACTCGAGGACGCCTCCTCCGTCGTCCAGCGCCTGCGCGCGGTGAAGTCCGACGCCGAACTCGTCTACGTGCGGAAGTCGGCGACCCTGGCGGACCTCGCCGTCCGCACCATGCTCGAACACGCCCGCCCCGGAACGCCCGAGAGCCGCGTCGTCGCGGCCATCAATGACGCGACACAGAAGGCGGGAGGCGAAGTGGGCGGGCCGCAGATCCTGGGCTCCGGGCCGAAGGCCGTCCTGGTCCGCCCGACGGTCGGCGGCCGGGACCTCGGGACGGACGAGCAGTTGACCATGGAGTGGGCCGGCATCTACCGCCGCTATCATGCCGGCATCTTCCGCACCGTCGCCCTCGGCCGCGCCAAGCCGGAGCATCAAACGCTCTTTACGCTCGTCGCCGAGGCGCTCGAGGCCATGACCGCCGCCGCCCGGCCGGGCACGCCGCTCGGCCGCATCGACCAGGAGCACCGGCGCGTCTTCGACGCCGCCGGCTACACCGAGCAGCGCCAATGGACGGCCGGCTACTCGCTGGGCGCCACCTTCCCGCCCCGCGGCCTCATGGACTACCCGCCGCTGCTCTACGCGGACAACCCGACGCCGGCCGAACCCGGCATGGTGCTCTTCCTCCACGCGGTCCTCTCCGACGAGCGCAGCGGCTCAGCCATGGCGCTCGGCCACACGATCCTCATCACCGAGACGGGGTGCGAGGTTCTGAGCGGGCTGAAGCCCGAATACCACGTGCTGCGGTGAGGGCCGGGTTGGCGGGCCGGATGGGGATTGGCCTCGAGATCGCAAGGACGCCCTTGTCGGCCCTCGGTCCTCGGATGAAGGGGAGTTCAAAAGGGGCGTCACCCTCGACGTCTTTTCTGTAGAATCGGAACTCCCGTCATCGAGGACGCCTTCAAGCAATCGGCGCCTTCGATAGAGACGGCTGATCGAGCGGCATGATGGACGACCCTCTCTACCGCGATCCGGCATTGGCGCAGTTCTACGACGCGGCGAACGGATGGGGCGCTGATTTCGATTATTGCATGGCCCTTGCGGCCGGCGCCGCCTCCGTTCTCGATCTGGGATGCGGGACGGGCGAGTTGGCTGCCGCACTGAGGCCGAACCGGAGGGTAACGGGCGTCGACCCCGCGGCGGCCATGCTCGCCATTGCTCGACAGCGGCCGGGAGGTCGTGACGTCACCTGGGTCGAGGCCGATGCCCGCTCGGTGCGTCTTGAGTGAACGTTTCGACCTTGTTCTTCTCACGGGGCATGCGTTCCAGGTCTTTCTGACGAGCGACGATCAGCGAGCCGCGCTTTCGACCATCGCGGCGCACCTCGCGCCCAACGGCCGGTTCATCTTCGACAGCCGCAATCCTGCACTGAGGACCTGGGAGAACCGGAACCGGCACAATACCCGGCACCGGCTCGAACATCCGCAACTCGGTACGATCGAAGCCTGGAACGAACCTTCATACGACGACGACGCGAACGTTCTGACCTACGAGAACGGCTACCGGGTCCTCGCGACGGGCCGGACCTTTTCGGCATCCGCGCAGATCCGATACACGCCGCAGGAAGAACTCGCAGAAATGATCGAGGCGGCCGGGCTCGTGGTCGAACGATGGCTCGGAGACTGGGATGGTCGGCCCTATCATCGGACGGCCAGGGAAGTCATCCCGATCGGCCGCTTGGCTCGAGAGCGGCCCGTCATGCGGACCGGCCGGGGAACGGAAGAGCTTGCCTCGGCCGGCCCGCGCAGCCGGGCGGTGTCGAAGTTGGGCGGAGCAGGACAGCCGCGGCCATCGCGACACTCCTGCGCGTGATCGAGGTGCCGGGTCTCGGCATCGCGCATGTCCCCGAAGCGAGCGCTTTTGTGATTTGAGGTGCCGATTGCCATGAACCCAGCCGTGCACGTATAGATGGCTCCATGGCGACAGGGACGAGCATCAAGTCCACCAACGCGCTCGACAAGCATATCGGGGAGCGCATGCGGATGCGCCGCATGCTGATTCCCATGAGCCAGGAGAAGCTCGCCGAGGCCCTGGGAATTACGTTCCAGCAGGTGCAGAAGTACGAGAAAGGGACGAACCGGGTCAGCGCCAGCCGGCTGCACCAGATTGCGGACGTGCTCGGCGTGAACATTCAGTTCTTCTTCGAGAACTGCCCAAACGGCAAGTCAGACCGAAGCTCCCCGGAGCCCACCGGGCTCACAACGTTCATGGCGGCCCGCGACGGCCTCGAACTGGCGCAGGCGTTCATGGCGATTCCTGACCAGTCGCTGCGTCGCGCCATCGTCAACCTGGCCCGCGCCGCAGCCCGGCGCGAGCCTGAGCCCGTCAGTGAACCAGCTCCCGCTCCCCGCCCCGGCCGCCGTTCTTCCGCGCGAGGGCCTGCGCGAAGCTGATGAGATCGGCTCGCTGCGCCTCATCCAGAAGGGCGAAGGTCCGAATGGCGACGACGAGGTCGGCCTCCGCGGCGTAGTGGACGAGCTCGAGAGCGAGGGCCGGGTCGACGAAGCCTGCTCGCAGCGCGTCCGAAATCATCTCCTCGGCATAGAGGATCACATCCTTCTCGGTCGGTTCAGCCCTTGAGCGCGACACGACGGACCTCCGGGGCGGGCAAACGATAGCGGGAGGCGTTCTCGACCAGCACGCTTCCGGAAATCCCGTAGGTTGCCCGGGTTCTCGCGAGGGCAGCCTCGGTCATGTCGCACGTTATTCCCACAACGGTCATGCCGTCTTTTTCGATGGGCTCTCCGAGGAGTCGCGGGGTCCAATCGAGTGCCAGAAGGCGAGGGATCCAGTACGCCTCGCAAACCACGCTCAGCTGCTCGATGGCTTGGTGTAGACAGAACTCCAGAATGCCGCAGTAGACGATACCTGCGGCCGTGCAGAGTCGCCCTCCCTCCCGTTTTGCCGGAATGACGAAGATACGCGTCCACTCGAATATGCCGGGTTGGCGCGGCACGCCCCGCACATTGGCGAGCCGCGGAAAAACGTCGTTCAACAGATGAGGCTCCATCGTAGGCACCAGGCGCGAGCCGCCGACCACCCGGTCTTCCTCCATCGCGAGAAGATAGACGGCTTCGTCAGTGTCGAACTGGTCGACCTCGCGACCATCCGGGCGCGCGAGGTCCATCCACCTGCGCTCGCCGACGTAGATGTCGTGCCTGATCCGGAAATGCTGCTCGACCGCATCTTCGTAGAGATGCCGGTTTCCTTGATGGACCGCATGAACCTTGATCATGCTCCCCTCCGCCGGGTTCAACCGGATCAGAGCGGAGTCCCGCGCGGTCGTGAATCCTTGAATTTGAGGATTGACTTACAGTCGAATTTCCCTCCGCCGAAGCGCCTCTGCAACGGAATGGGCAGCGTTTTGGGTACCAAGCTTCTCGCGGATGTGCATCATATGTGCGGCTACGGTCGCTTGTGCGATCCCAAGCACCTCACCGATCTCCCAAGCCGTCTTTCCTGCCGCTGTCCAGGACATGATCTCACGCTCGCGTTCCGTCAGGCGCTGCGTTGGAGGAGAAGGTCTGATCGCGCGCTCCGCAGCGCCAAAGGCATAGAGTGAGGTCAAGTGCACGAGCTTGCGCGCGTTTGGAGGAACCTCGATCTTGTCACCGGCCATTGTCACAACCGCCTGGAATCCGTAGACATCGTGCAGTGGAACGCACATGCCCTCGACGAGGCCGCAATCGGCTGCATCGCCCATGATCAACTTCGCTCGCCTGCCTTCAAGCAGCGGGCCCGGTAGTTCGCTCCAGGTAAACGGCTCGACCGTCGAGAAGCAGTGGCGGACGCATGGATCGCTGCTGTAGTAGTTCGCCCGTGTATAGCGGGAATACCATTCCTTCGGCCAACTGTTCAGAAGAATGTAAGGCTCCAAGCGCTCATTCTGGCTCGGTAGCCCCGAGACAAGGAAGGATGTAAAGCCATACCGTTCCAGGTATTTTGCGAGGCGACCCACGATGGCTTCGGGTGCCGACAGGCGACCGAGAGCCTCCATGGTCTCAAACGCGCCGCTGACATCCTCGTTCGTGATCGTGCCTGACATGCCGCCACCAAGCTGTCGCAGGTAACAGCATGATACTGCAAGCAGGAGGTGTAGCAACCGAGGCGCTCCCTCCGGCAAGCGTATACGGCGGCAAGCAATGTGACTTGCGGTCCAACGTGCGAGGAGGGCCGCCCTCTACCGTCCGAAGCTGACGGCAGGTGGCTCTGGCACATCGATGACCGCCTCGGCGAAGAGGCTCGGGAAAAGGCGGTCACGATGATCGAGCGGAAACGCGATGCGGACAGGCCCCTTTGGTGTTGCGGACTTCAGGAATCCTTCCTGCACCAACTTGGAGAGAATGTTTCGGGGCGCCCGTTCGGAGGTTTTTAGGACGGTGTGGACGTCACCGCGGTCGATCTGAGCATTTCGCCGATCTTCCCGAGCGATGAAGTTTATATACGGCAACGCGTTATGAAAGCTGTAAGTTCGATCTTGCCGATATTGGTTGCCGGTCTATCCGAGACCAGAAGGCAAGGAAGGCTCCGACGACGTCTGCTTGCGGGCAACCGCTTCATCTCGGCCCAGAAGCTTCAGGAGCGGGTGCACGGCCCGTCATCCGTGACGCGACCGACTGCGATGACGGCCGGATCCTTCTGGCACGCGACAGGATAGGACGCGGTTTCGCTCCGTCGATCTCGAAAGTCGCCGTTGAGCAGCAAAGGTGTTGCCGTGGAGCGCGCGAGTGACCGGATTGGCCGAGCCGTAGCTTCCGGCAATGAGGAGGAAGTCGTCCAGCAATTCCCCTAGCGCATCGCGCGGAAACGTGGATCCGGTTTTCCGCATAGGACGATGCGCCGCTTCAGAAAATGAGCATCGGATGGATCCCAAAAGTGGGGTCCACTTTTGGGTCCGATGCTCTAAACGTCCAAATTCGCCACCGAGAGCGCGTTCTCCTGGATGAACTCGCGGCGGGGTTCGACCACGTCACCCATGAGCTTGACGAAGAGGTCGTCGGCGTCGGCGGTGTCCTTGACCTTCACTTGCAGGAGCGAGCGCACGTCGCGGTCGAGGGTCGTCTCCCAGAGCTGCTGGGCGGTCATCTCGCCGAGGCCCTTGTAGCGCTGGAGCTGGAGGCCCTTGCGGCCGATCCCCATCACCGAGCGGAAGAGCGTGATCGGGCCGTCGATCGCGACCTCGTCGGTCTTGCGGACGAGCGTCGCCGGCTTGGCGTAGACGTCCTGGAGCGAGGTGGCGCGCTCGTCGAGCTTCTTCGCCTCCTGGCTCGCGAGGAGCGCCTGGTCGAGCACCGCGACCTGCTTCACGCCGCGCACGATACGCGCGAAGACGTAGCCGCCGTCCTTCACCTCGCCGGTCCAGCCGCGCTCGATTTCGTCGGCGATCATGTCGAGGCGCCGCGCGATATAGGCCGCCGCCGCCGGGCCGCGTTCCGGATCCTCCACCACGTCGGGGCGCAGCGCGCCGGCGATCGCCGCCTGCTCGACGGCGGCGCGGTCGTAGCGCGAATGCAGGCTCGCGAGGACCTGGCGCACCAGGCGCGCCTCGTCGATGAGTCCTTTGAGCTGGTCTCCCTGGAATTCGAGGCCGGAGGCGAGGCGCAAGGAAGCGCCCTCGACGCCCGCATCGATCAGGAAGTCTTCCAGCGCGCGCTCGTCCTTGAGGTAGATCGCCTGCTTGCCGCGGGTCGCCTTGTAGAGCGGCGGCTGCGCGATGTAGAGGTGCCCGCGCTCGATCAGCGCCGGCATCTGGCGGAAGAAGAACGTCAGAAGGAGCGTGCGGATGTGCGAACCGTCCACGTCCGCGTCCGTCATGATGATGATGCGGTGGTAGCGCAGCTTGTCCGGATTGAACTCCTCGCGCCCGATGCCGGTGCCGAGCGCCGTGATCAGGGTGCCGATCTCCTGGCTCGACAGCATCTTGTCGAACCGCGCGCGCTCGACGTTGAGGATCTTGCCCCGCAGCGGCAACACCGCCTGGAAGGCGCGGTCCCGGCCTTGCTTGGCGGAGCCGCCGGCGCTGTCGCCCTCGACGAGCAGGATCTCGCATTTCGACGGGTCGCGCTCCTGGCAGTCGGCGAGCTTGCCCGGGAGCGACGCCACGTCGAGCGCACCCTTGCGGCGGGTGAGTTCGCGCGCCTTGCGGGCGGCCTCGCGGGCGGCGGAGGCCTCGACCACCTTGCCGACGACGGTCTTGGCCTCGGTCGGATTCTCTTCGAGCCAGGTGTTCAGAGCCTCGTTGAGCACGTTCTCGACGGCGGGGCGGACCTCCGAGGAGACGAGCTTGTCCTTCGTCTGCGACGAGAATTTCGGGTCCGGCACCTTCACGGAAACGATGGCGGTGAGGCCCTCCCGGCAATCGTCGCCCGTGAGCGTCACCTTCTCCTTCTTGGTCATGCCGGTCGAATCGGCGTAGCCGGTGACCTGGCGGGTGAGTGCCCCGCGGAAGCCCGCGAGATGCGTGCCGCCGTCGCGCTGCGGGATGTTGTTGGTGAAGCAGAGCACGTTCTCGTGGTAGGAGTCGTTCCACCACAGGGCGACCTCCACGCCGATCCCGTCCTTCTCCGACCGGATGACGATGGGCTTCTGGATGAGCGGGCTCTTGGTGCGGTCGAGATAGCGCACGTAGGCCTCGATGCCGCCCTCGTACATGAGCTCTTCGCGCTTGCGCTCCGCGTGGCGGTTGTCGGTCAGGACGATGCGCACGCCCGAGTTCAGAAAGGCGAGCTCGCGCAGGCGGTGCTCGAGGGTGTCGTAGTCGAAATCCACCTTGGTGAAGGTCCCGGTCGAGGGCAGGAACGTGACCTCCGTGCCGCGCCGGCCTCCCGCGTCGCCGACGACGGCGAGCGGAGCCACGGCGTCGCCGTGACGGAATTCCATGAAATGCTCCAGGCCGTCGCGGAAGATGCGCAGCCTGAGCCAGGCCGAGAGCGCGTTCACCACGGAGACGCCGACCCCGTGCAGGCCGCCCGAGACCTTGTAGATGTTCTGGCCGAATTTTCCGCCGGAATGGAGCTGGGTCATGATGACCTCGGCCGCCGAGACGCCTTCGCCCTGGTGGATGTCCGTCGGGATGCCGCGGCCGTTGTCGGTGACCGTCACCGAGCCGTCGGCGTTCAGCGTCGCCGTGACTTCGGTGGCATGGCCCGCCAGGGCCTCGTCGATGGCGTTGTCCACCACCTCGTAGACCATGTGGTGGAGGCCGGAGCCGTCGTCGGTGTCGCCGATATACATGCCCGGGCGCGTGCGGACAGGATCGAGGCCCTTCAGGACCCTGATGGAATTCGCGTCGTAGGAATCGGCGTTCAGGTTGACGGCAGGCTCGGCCATGTGGGTTCCCCCGGGCCGGCAGGGAAGGGCGCTTGCGCCGGCCGTTTGATTCGTCAGATCAACTATTTAGGCATTCTCGCTTGAAATTTCACCCCCGCGCGCGTACGCGCGCGCGAGATTTCGCGGACTGCCCCCGGAATTCTTGATGCCGCCCGGCTCCTCGAGCCTCGGACCCTGAAGTGGAATCCGCCTTTGGGATCCATCCGATGCTCTTTTGTCGTGCGGCGCATCGTCCGGCGCGGAAAACCGGGTCCTCCTTGTCCCGCACGATACGCTAACGGCTGGCGATGGCGGCCGCCGCCCCGGCCATGAGGGCGCCGGTGCCGCGGTTGATCCTCCTGATCGCCTTTGGGCTCCTGAAGAGCCGCCGGGCGCGGGCGGCGAGCAGGATGTAGCCCGAGAAGACGAGCGCGAGCACCGAAAGGGTCGCCGCGACGAGCTCGGCATAGCCGAGAACGTCGATCCGGGTGAGGTCGAGGAGGGTCGGCAGGAGGGCGAGGTAGAACACCATCACCTTCGGGTTGCCCATCGTGACCGCAAGCCCGGCGAGGAACAGCCTGGCCGGATGGTCGCCCGCCGTCTTCGCCTCGACATCCCGGGCCTCGACCGGGGCCGTCCAGAGCTTGTAGCCGAGATAGAGCAGATAGGCCGCGCCCGCGTACTTGATGGCGAGGAAGACGCCGTGGAACGTCTGCGCGATGGCGGCGAGCCCCACGATCGCAAAGGTGAGCCAGACCACGTCGCCGATGGCGACGCCGGCCGAAAATGACGCGGCGCCCCTGGTGCCGCGTCCGAGCACCCGCGCGACGATCGCCGCGATGCCGGGACCGGGCGAGACCGCGGCGACGAACAGGGCGGTGGTGAAGACGACGAGGCCTGTGAGATCCATGCGGCCCTTGTAGGGGAAATCCTCCCTCGCGTCATCCGCAGGAGCGACGCAAGACGGCCGGCCTCCTTCAGAGGGGTTCCACCCGGCCGGGCGTCACCTCGAAGAGGGCCGCCCGGTCGCCGAGCTCCCGGAACAGGGCGGGATCGGCTCCCGTCATCCAGACCTGTCCTCCGAGGTCCTCGAGCCGGTCGTAGAGGCCCGCCCGGCGGCGAGGGTCGAGATGGGCGGCGACCTCGTCGAGGAGGACGAGGGGAGGCAGGCCGCTCATGGTGGCGACCAGATGGGCGTGCGCCAGGACGAGGCCGAGCAGCAAGGCCTTCTGCTCGCCCGTCGACGCCATGGCGGCGGCGATGTCCTTCGGTCCGTGGCGGACGACGAGGTCCGAGGCCTGGGGGCCGACGAGGGTGCGCCCCGCGGCCCGGTCGCGGGCCCGGGACTCGCGCAGGATCGCGCGGTAGCGGTCCTCCGCGTCGACCGCCGGCAGCGTCGCCAGGAGGCTGTCGATCTCGCCCTCGATCGCGATCGCGGCGAACGGGAACGGCGACGCGTCGTCCCGGGTCGCGACGATGAGGCTCGCGAGGCGCTGCACGGTCTCCCGCCGCGCGGCCGAGACCGCGATCGCCAGTTCCGCCACCTCCCGCTCCAGGGCATCGAGCCAGAGCGCGTCGTCGGGGCTCTCGTCGAGGACCCGGTTGCGGGAGCGCAGCGCCCGTTCGAGCGCGTTCACCCGTGCCCCGTGCTCCGCATCGACGGCGAGGACGAGCCGGTCGAGGAAGCGGCGCCGATCGCCGGCCGGCCCGCGGAAGAGCGCGTCGAGGTCGGGCGTCAGCCAGACCACGCGAAGGTGCTCGGCGAAGGCGGTCGGCGACGGGAACGGCGTGCCGTCGATCCGGCACAGGCGCGGCGCGCGGCCATCCGGCCCCGGCGCCTCGATGCCGGTGCCGAGGCGGTGCTCGCCGTACGGTGTGTCGAGGGCGACCGACACCGCGAAGGAGCCCGGGCCGCCCTCGCGGGCCATGTCGGCGAGTTCGGCCCGGCGAAGGCCCCGGCCCGGCATGAAGAGCGAGATGGCTTCGAGGATGTTGGTCTTGCCCGCCCCGTTCTCGCCCACGAGCGCCACGAGCCCGGCGGCGACCGGGAGGTCGAGCGCCGGGTAGGTGCGGAAATCCTGAAGGATCAGGCGGGTGATGCGGGGGGCGTCCACGAACTGATGAGAACCCTCACGTTGTAAGACCCGAGGACCTCGGGCCGCGAAAGGCACCCGAACCTCGCTCCGACCGCGGTTCCCGCGCTCGAACCTCCACTCGGTCCTCGAGATCGCCGCTGCGCTCCCTCCGAGGATGACGACCTCATGGAAGTCGTCGTCCGACGCACCGTCCTCCGAGAAGAGCCGGCACCCGCTCGCTCGATGCTCTTTTTCTGAAGCAGCGCATCGTCCGGTGCGGAAAACCGGGTCCACTTCTCCGCACGATGCGCTAGACCCGCATCGGCATCAGCACGTAGAGCGCCGCCGCACCCTCGCGGTCCTGGATCACGGTCGGCGAGCCGGGGTCTGCCAGCTTGAACAGGGCGGTGTCGCCGTCGAGCTGCCCGGTGATGTCGAGGAGGTAGCGGGCGTTGAACCCGATGTCGATCGGGGCGGAATCGTAGTCGACCTCGATCTCCTCCGTCGCGGAGCCCGAATCCGGGTTGTTGACGGTGAGCGTCAGCCGCCCGTCGTTGAGCGCGAGCTTCACCGCCCGCCCGCGCTCGGACGAGATCGTCGAGACGCGGTCGACGGCCTTCGCGAAATCCTCCCGCTCCACGACGAGCCGCTTGTCGTTCCCCTGCGGGATGACGCGCTGATAGTCGGGGAAGGTGCCGTCGATGAGCTTCGAGGTCAGCACCACGCCGCCGATGGTGAGCCGCACCTTGGCCGAGGAGAGCTCGATCAGAACGTCCTCGCCGCTCTCGAGGAGCTTCTGGATCTCGGCGACGGCCTTGCGCGGCAGGATCACGCCGGGCATGCCCTCCGAGCCCTTCGGCGCCGGCAGTTCCACGCGCGCGAGGCGGTGGCCGTCGGTGGCAACCGCGCGCAGCACCGTCTGGCCGCCCGCGTCGAGGGTGTGAAGGAAGATGCCGTTCAGATAATAGCGCGTCTCCTCCGTCGAGATCGCGAACTGGGTCTTGTCGATGAGGCGCTTGAGGTCCCCGGCCGCGAGGGTGAAGCGGTGGGGCAGGTCGCCCGCGGCGAGGTCCGGGAAGTCGCTTTCGGGCAGGGCCTGCAGCATGAAGCGCGAGCGGCCGGAGCGGATCTGCATCTGGCCCGCATCGCCCGCCATCTCGAGGGAGACTTGGGCACCCTCGGGCAATTTCCGCACGATGTCGTAGATGACGTGCGCCGGCACGGTGGTCGAGCCCGCGGCCGAGGCCTCCGCCGGGATGGTCTCCGTCACCTCGATGTCGAGATCCGTGGCCTTGAGTCTCAAGCCCCCTTCGTCCGTGCGCAGGAGGACGTTCGACAGGATCGGGATCGTGTTGCGCCGCTCGACGACGCGATGGACGTGCCCGAGCGACCTCAACAACGCCGCTCGCTCGACAGTAACTCTCATGGCCCGACCCGATTGGTTGGAGCGTTCGCTCAGGACACCGCGCCCGGCGCTCTTTTCAAGGAAGGGCGGTTCGTAGGACGAGGTGGGGCGGCAGATTGGCGAAGGTTGCCCGAGAAGGCAAGGCCGCACCCCGCCGCCTCGCCGGACGCGCCTTATTCCTGCAGCATGCGCTTCAGGAGCTCGACCTCGTCGTTGAGCGCATGATCCTCGCCCAGGGCCTTCTCGATCTTGCGCACCGCGTGAAGCACCGTGGTGTGGTCGCGTCCTCCGAACCGGCGGCCGATCTCCGGAAGGGAGCGCAGGGTCAGCACCTTCGACAGGTACATGGCGATCTGCCGCGGGCGCACCACGGCGGCGGTCCGGCGCTCGGAGAGGATGTCCGAGCGGGAGACGTTGTAGCGCGAGGCCACGAGCTTCTGAATGTCCTCGATCTTCACCCGCTTGGGCTCGCGGTTGCGCACGAGGTCGCGGATGGCGATCTCCGCGGTCTCGAGGGTGATGGCGGAACCCGTGAGCGTCGCGTGGGCGAGCAGCCGGTTCACGGCTCCTTCGAGATCGCGGCCGTTCGCCGTGATGGCGCGGGCCACGTAGGCGACGACGGTGGGGCTCACTTCGAAACTGGGATGCATCCCCTTCAGGGCGGTGAGGCGTGTCGTGAGGATCGACGCGCGCAACTGCTCGTCCAACGCCCCGACCTCGACCACGAGGCCGCCGGCCAGCCGCGAGCGGACGCGCTCGTCGAGCGCCTCGAGGTCGGTCGGCGGACGGTCGGCGGCGACCACCACCTGGCGTCCCGCATCGATGAGCGCGTTCAGGGTATGGCCGAATTCCTGCTGGATCTGCTTGCCCTGGATGAACTGGACGTCGTCGATGATGAGAAGGTCGATGCCGCGCAGGCGCTCCTTGAAGGCGAGCGAGGTCTGCGCCTTGAGCGACGCGACGAAGCCGTACATGAACCGGTCGGCGGTGAGATAGATGATGCGGCGCCCCTGCGCCCGCGCTTCGTGGCCGATCGCGTGGAGAAGGTGCGTCTTGCCGAGGCCCACCCCGGCATGGAGGAAGAGCGGGTTGTAGAGCGCCTGCGCGCCGGTGTGCCGGGCGATCCGGTCGGCGGCCGCGTGCGCGAGGGCGTTCGAGCGGCCGATGATGAAGCTCTCGAAGGTGAAGCGCTGATCGAGCGGCGCGCCGCCGAGCTCATGACCTTCGCCGCGCTCCTCGGGCGGTGCGACGCTCGGTTTCGGCTCGGCGCCAAGGAGCGGCGCCGCCGCCTGAGCGGCGGTGCTCGGGCGCGGCGGCTCGCCGATGCGGCGGGCGGGGCTCGCCTCGCGGGCGAGGGCCGAGCGCACGCCGATCGTCACGCGCTTCATCGACGGCAATTCGGCGCGGTAGACCGAAAGCACGCGGTCGGCGTAGTTGGCCTCGATCCAGCTCTTCAGGAAGCGCGTCGGCACCGTCAGGTGCGCCCCGTCCCCGACGACCGCGTCGAGTTCGAGTCGCCCGAACCAGCTCGCGAAGACCTCCTCGCCGAGCTCGGCGCGCAGGCGGCGCTTCACGCGGGTCCAGATGTCGAGATCCGTCTGACGGTCCACGGCGCCCCCACCCTCCATCGACATGGAATGCGCGCGGCTGTCCTCGCTGCGGTGCATGAAGTCCTCCCGAAGGCCCGTTCAATACAGCGGAGCCCGTAACGCCTTTGCCAGACCAGCGGACACGGTTGTCCCGTCATCTCGTCAGGTACTGACACCCCCGGATGCTAGAAACGCGTTGTTGTCGTGAAAGTCCGATTGAGAGATCGAAGTATCGGCGCCCGGAACTCAAATCCTCGCGTGAGGAGGCGCCGACCAGGAAGGACACTGTTCTTCGTTGTGCGTATTGACGAACAATGCCCTATCCCCTGCGTGCGGCGCTGGACACCGAAACGATGATGGATCACTTCAACGGCCCGCCGTCGAAGTGAATTGACGGTACACAGGAGGGTGTGGGCGCGCAACACGAACGAGTCATATCGGCGCACCCCAACGCACGGTCGCGCGAGCTTCCCTATGGTCCACAGTTTTTAGCCGATTTCCATAAATCGCTGACTCTGCGACTGATTCGGAGCGAGGCCACAGACTGTCCACCGGCCGTCAAAAAGAGTCGCCGCCTGCACCGCTCCGCGGGGGATTCATGAGAATTTCGGGCCGCGCAAGAATGCCTCGCGGACCTTTGCCTGCTAAGCTGTTGATCAAGCGCAGCCTTTTTTGCGCATTTTCAAATCACGTGCAGGCCCCTTTCACCCCGCGTCGGCGCCCGCAAGTCAAGCCCGTATGTGGACAACGTCGGAGCGCGCCGGGAGGGGGACCAGCGCACGAAACCGACGCATGAAAAAAGCCCGGCGCTGGCGCCGGGCTCCTTCGACCGTCGACGTGAGGACCGGCGCGTCAGGCGCCGAGGCTCTGGATGCGGTGCGCGAGCCGCGACACCTTCCGCGAGGCGTGGTTCCTGTGGACGATGCCCTTCTGGGCGGAGCGCATCAGTTCGGGCTCGGCGGCGCGGAGCGCGGCCACGGCCTCGGTGCGGTTGCCGGCGGCGATCGCCTCCTCAACCTTCTTGATGAAGGTGCGCATGCGCGAGCGGCGCGAGCGGTTGATCGCCGTGCGCTTCGCGATCTTGCGGGTCATCTTCTTGGCCGACACGGTGTTGGCCATGGCCTGTCCTCGTCTCTATGGCTGCCGACCCGGAAGGCCGGCCCCTGGGGCCGGCGAACGATCGGCATGTGAAATGGAAACTTAAAGAGCCCGCGTCTGGCGCGGGCTCGTGTGGGCGGGCTTATAGACGCGAGGGCACGGAACGTCAACGCATTCCGGGCATCGCCGTTAAAAAACCGAGGCCGCGGCCTGGCGCAGGGGGTTTTGCGGATCGAGGAGCAGCCGGACGGCAAGCGCACGGCAGACCACGACCAAGTCCGGCCGGATCAGCCGGGAGCCGCGCAGAAGCGCCAGCCGGGAGCCGATCCGCGCCCCGACGAGGGACGCCACCGGCGACCGCATCGACGAAACCGGCGAGGAGCGCGATTACGGCGAGGAGCGCGAACGCCTCCCATTCGAGCCCCGTCACCGGTTCCGGAACTGCGCCGGCCGCTTCTCGGCGAAGGCGCTCATGCCTTCCTTCTGGTCGGCGGTGGCGAACATGGCGTGGAAGACCCGCCGCTCGAAGCGGATGCCTTCCGCGAGCGTCGTCTCGTAGGCACGATTGACGCTCTCCTTCGTCATCATGGCGATGGGAAGCGACATGGAGGCGACCGTTTCCGCCGTCTTCAGCGCCTCGTTCATGAGCTCCGCCGCCGGGACCACCCGGGAGACGAGCCCGGAGCGCTCGGCCTCCCCGGCGTCCATCATCCGCCCGGTGAGGCACATCTCCATGGCCTTCGCCTTGCCGACGATGCGGGTGAGGCGCTGGGTGCCGCCCGCGCCCGGCATGACGCCGAGCTTGATCTCGGGCTGTCCGAACTTCGCCGTGTCGGCCGCGATGATGAAGTCGCACATCATCGCGAGTTCGCAGCCACCGCCCAGAGCGAAGCCGGCGACCGCGGCGATGATCGGCTTTCTGCGGCTCGCCACGCGGTCCAAGCTCGTGATGAAATCGTCGAGATAGGTCTTAGGGAAGCTCAAGCCCGACATCTCCTTGATGTCGGCGCCCGCCGCGAAGGCCTTCTCGGATCCGGTGATGACCATGCATCCGATGCTGCCGTCCGCCTCGAAGGCGTCGAGCGCCTGGTTCAGTTCCTTGATGATCGTCGCGTTGAGGGCGTTGAGCGCCTGCGGCCGGTTGAGGGTGATGAGCCCGACCCGCCCGCGGGTCTCTGCAAGGATCGTCTCGTAAGAAGACATGGCGTCGCCTCCCGGTTCATGCGCCACCGGTAGGGGAGCGTGGGTTGCTCGGCAAGGGGATTCGACGCGATGTCCCGTCCGGGGCGCAATCGTCACCGGTCGGGATCGCCCGCCCGGCGCGCCTCGCGCCCGGACCGGGGAGAAGGCCCCCGCTTCTGGCAGCGCGGGCAGTAGAAGGTGGAACGGCCCGCCTGCACGATGCGCGACACGGTCTCGCCGCAGCCCTCCGTGACGCAGGCTTCGCCCTTTCGGTCGTAGACCCTGAACGCATGCTGGAAATAGCCGAGATCGCCGTTGACCCGGGCGTGGTCGCGCAACGTGGAGCCGCCGGCCTCGACAGCTTCCGTCAGCACGTCGCGGATGATCGCGGCGAGGCGGTGGGCGGCATCCTTCGGGCGGCCGGTTCCGGTGGCGAGGGAGCCCGCCGGGGCCTGCGGGTGGAGGCCGGCGCGGAAGAGCGCCTCGCAGACATAGATATTGCCGAGGCCGGCGATGAGCCGCTGGTCGAGGAGGGCGGCCTTCAGGGCCGTGCGCCGGTTCCGGAACAGCGCCGCGATGGTTTCGCCCGAGAGGGCGTTGCCGAGGGGTTCGATGCCCATGCCGGCGAAATGCCGGCAGGTCTCGATCTCCGCGCGGGGGACGAGGTCCATGAAGCCGAAGCGCCGGGCGTCGTTGTACGTGACCCGGGTGCCGTTCGAGAGATGGAGCACCACATGGTCGTGGGCCTTCCCCTCCCCATGCCGGTGGTGGAATTCGCCCGGCATCTCCGTGGCGCCGTCACGGGTCACCACGAAGCGGCCCGACATGCCGAGATGCATGACGAGGACCTCGCCGGACGAGAGGTCGGCAAGAAGATACTTGGCCCGCCGGCCGATCGCCGTGACGGTCCGGCCCTCGAGGCGCTCGGCGAAGCGCGCCGGAAAGGGAAACCGCAGGTCCGGCCGGCGCTGCTCCACTCTCGTCAGGCGCGCGCCGACCATGGCGGGCTCGAGGCCGCGGCGGACGGTTTCGACTTCGGGGAGCTCAGGCATCAACCATCTCGCGGCAAGACCGGACCCGTCACATAGCCATTTTAACCTCGTTCCGCTATGGAACGCGGCAAAAGGCGGGACGATGACCGACGACACCACCCATTTCGGCTTCGACACGGTACGGCTGGACGAGAAGCAGGGCCGGGTCGACCATGTCTTCCGTTCGGTGGCGGGCCGTTACGATTTGATGAACGACCTCATGTCGGCGGGACTGCACCGGGTCTGGAAGAATGCGCTCGTCACCGCCGTGCGGCCGCCGAAGGCACGGCCCTTCCGGCATCTCGACGTCGCCGGCGGCACCGGCGACGTCGCGTTCCGCATCCTCGACGCGGGCGGGCCCCAGACCCGCGTCACGGTGCTCGACATCAACGGCGACATGCTCGCCGCCGGGCGCGAGCGGGCGGGCCGCCGCTACGCGGGACGCATCGATTTCGTCGAGGCCAACGCGGAGGCGCTGCCCTTTGCGCCCGAGAGCTTCGACGCCTATACGATCGCCTTCGGCATCCGGAACGTGCCGCGGATCGAAGCCGCGCTCGCCGAAGCCCATCGGGTGCTGAGGCCCGGCGGCCATTTCCTGTGCCTCGAATTCTCGAAGGTCGACGTGCCCGGGCTCGAGCGGATCTACGACGCCTATTCGTTCAACGTGATCCCCCGGCTGGGCGCGGTGGTGACGGGGGACGCCGAATCCTACCGCTATCTGGTGGAATCGATCCGCCGCTTCCCGGCCCCCGCCGCCTTCGCGCGGATGATCGAAAGCGCGGGGTTCCGGCGGGTCTCCTACAGGCTCTACACGGCGGGGGTCGTCGCGGTCCACTCGGCTTGGACGGTGTAAGTGATCGGCGACGTCGTCCACCTCGCCCGCAACCTGCGCGCGGCGTTCGTCCTCGCACGGGAGGGCGCGCTGGCCCTCGTCGATGCGAGCGCGATCCCGCCCACGGCCGCCGTCGCGCTGCGCGCCGCGCGGGTCCTCGAGAAGCCGGGCACCGGCGATGGCGTCGCCCGCCTTTCGAAGGCGCTGACCCGGCTCGGGCCGTCCTACGTGAAGTTCGGCCAGTTTCTCGCCACGCGGCCCGATATCGTCGGCGTCGCCGCGGCCCAGGACCTGGAACGGCTGCAGGACCGCATGCCTCCCTTTCCCAGGGCCGACGCGATCCGCATCGTCGAGGCGGCGCTGGGGCGTCCGGTCGGCGACCTCTTTCTCGAGTTCAGCGAGCCGGTCGCCGCGGCCTCCATCGCCCAGGTGCACAAGGCGCGCATCCGGACCCCCGAGGGCGAGGAAGTGGTGGCCGTGAAGATCGTGCGCCCGGGCGTGCGCGCGCGTTTCGCCCGCGACCTGCAGGCCATGCGGGCCGCCGCGCGCCTCGTCGAGCGCCGCGCGCCGGAGATGCGGCGCCTGAGGCCGCAGGAGGTCGTCGAGACGCTCGCCCGCTCCGTCTCCATCGAGATGGATCTACGCCTCGAAGCGGCGGCGGTCTCGGAACTCGCCGAGAACACGAAGGACGATCCGAGCTTCCGCGTGCCGCGGCCCGAATGGGACCTCACCGCGCGGGACGTGCTCACGACGGAGTGGATCGACGGCATCCGCCTGAGCGACCTCGCCGCCGTTGAAGCCGCCGGCCACGACCGGGTCGCGCTGGCCCGCAACATCATCCAGTCCTTTCTCCGGCACGCCATCCGGGACGGCTACTTTCACGCCGACATGCATCCCGGCAACCTGTTCGTCGACCGGGAGGGCCGGCTCGTCGCGGTGGATTTCGGCATCATGGGCCGGCTCGGGCTGAAGGAGCGGCGTTTCCTCGCCGAGATCCTGCTCGGTTTCATCCGCCGCGACTACCGGCGGGTCGCGCAGGTGCATTTCGAGGCCGGCTACGTGCCCCCGCACCATTCGGTCGACGATTTCGCGCAGGCCATCCGGGCCATCGGCGAGCCGATCCACGACCGGCGCGCCGACGAGATCTCGATGGCGAAGCTCCTGTCGCTGCTCTTCGAGATCACGGCGCTCTTCGACATGGCGACCCGCACCGAGCTCGTCATGCTGCAGAAGACGATGGTTGTGGTGGAGGGGGTCGCCCGCAATCTCGACCCGAAGCTCGACATGTGGACCACCTCGGAGCCGGTGGTCCGCGAATGGATCGAGCGCCATCTCGGCCCGGTTGGGCGGGTCGAGAACGCGGGCCGCGGCCTTCTCACCCTGGCGGGCGTCGTCGCCGACCTGCCGGACCTCGCGCTTCGCGCCGAGCGCGTGCTGAACCAGCTCGAGGACGTGACCGGCAAGGGGATCCCGCTCCACCCGGCGAGCGTCGCCGCCATCGGCCGCGCGGAAGCACGGGGCCGCCGCTGGGGGGTCGCCGCTTTATGGATTATTACGATCCTGCTCGCTATCGTGGCCGTGAGACTGTTCTGACATGGCCATCCCCGCGACGCTCGTCGGCAAACGCATCCTGCTCGTGATCGGAGGCGGCATCGCCGCCTACAAGTCGCTCGATCTCGTCAGGCGGCTGCGCGAGCGCGGCGCCTCCGTGCGCTGCATCCTGACGGGTGGTGCCCAGCAATTCATCACGCCGCTCGCGGCTTCCGGCATCTCGGGACAGCGCGCGCACACGGATCTCTTCGACCGCGAGGACGAGGCCGATATCGGCCATATCCGCCTCGCCCGGGACGCGGACCTCGTCGTCGTGGCCCCGGCGACCGCGAACCTGATGGCGAAGATGGCGGGCGGCCATGCGGACGATCTCGCCTCCACGGTGCTCCTCGCCACGACGCTGCCGATCCTCGTGGCGCCGGCCATGAACGTGCGCATGTGGCTGCACAAGGCCACGCAGGCGAACCTCGCGGCGCTGCAGGACCGCGGCGTCGAAGTCGTCGGTCCGAACGAGGGCGCGATGGCCGAGGCCGAGTTCGGGCCGGGGCGCATGAGCGAGCCGCTCGAAATCGCCGCCGCGGTGGAAAATCGGCTCGCGCCCTCGGGACCCCTGAAGGGCCGCCGCGTCCTCGTGACGTCGGGTCCGACGCACGAGCCCATCGACCCGGTGCGCTACATCGCGAACCGCTCGTCGGGCAAGCAGGGCCACGCCATCGCGAGGGCCGCCGCCGAAGCCGGCGCGGACGTGACCCTTGTCTCCGGCCCCGTCCGCCTGCCGGACCCCGCCGGCGTCCGCACCGTGCACGTGGAAAGCGCGCGCGAGATGCTCGAAGCCGTCGAGGCGGCGCTGCCGGCCGACATCGGCATCTTCGCGGCGGCGGTTGCCGATTGGCGCGTCGACCGGGCGGCGGAGGAGAAGATCAAGAAGGACGGGTCCGGCTCGCCCACCCTCGCCCTCGTCGAGAATCCCGACATCCTCGCGGCGGTCGCGCGGGCCCC
Source organism: uncultured Alphaproteobacteria bacterium (assembly GCA_963723525.1). Taxonomy (GTDB): domain Bacteria; phylum Pseudomonadota; class Alphaproteobacteria; order Rhizobiales; family Beijerinckiaceae; genus Microvirga. The sequence goes on along the minus strand of CAVRRI010000014.1, from coordinate 54,754 downwards.
CGCCAACCGGCCTGCGCTCGTCGTGGGGTTCGCCGCCGAGACCGAAAACGTCGTCGCCCATGCGCAGGCGAAGCTCGCACGCAAGGGCTGCGACCTCATCGTGGCGAACGACGTCTCGCCCGGCACCGGCATCATGGGCGGCGACCGCAACACGGTGCATCTGGTGAGCGCGGCGGGCGTCGAGACCTGGCCGACCTTGTCCAAGGACGAGGTGGCCCGACGCCTCGTCGCGCATCTTGCCGCCATCGGGAACGCGGGGCCGTGAGCCTGACCGTCGCCGTCAAGCGCCTCCCCCATGGCGAGGGCCTTCCCCTGCCGCGCTACGAGACGCCCGGCGCCGCCGGCCTCGACCTCATGGCGGCGAACGGCGCGGACGATCCGATCACCCTGGAACCGAACGGCCGCGCTCTTGTCCCGACCGGGCTCGTGCTCCAGATTCCCCTGGGCTATGAAGGACAGGTCCGGCCCCGGTCGGGCCTCGCGCTGCGGCATGGGGTGACCGTGCTCAACGCCCCGGGCACCATCGACGCGGATTACCGCGGCGAGGTGCAGGTTGTGTTGGTGAATTGCGGACGAGATCCTTTCGTCGTCACGCGCGGCATGCGGATCGCGCAACTGGTCGTTGCGCCCGTCACGACGGCGATCCTCGTCGAACAGGATATTCTGGACGAGACCGCCCGCGCGGGGTCCGGGTTCGGCTCCACGGGCGTCTCCCAACAGCGGGAGAACCGCTCATGATCCTCATGTCGCGCCGCAGCCTCCTCGCCATCGCCGCCGTCGTGGACATCGCCCAGCACGCGCGGCCCATGCCGGTGGCGGCCAAAGCCCTGGCCGCCCGCCACAATCTCCCGCCCCGGCATCTCGAAACGGTCCTCCAGGCCCTGGTGCGGCAGGGCATCCTCAAGGGCGTGCGCGGTCCCCGCGGCGGCTACGCTCTCGCGCGGGAGCGCAGGCGCATCACGGCCGGCGACATCGTCCGCGCGGCGATGACGGTCACCGGCGAGGACGGTCTGCCGCCGCTCCCGGAATCCCAGCTCGTCGACGCGGTGGTCGAGCCGGTGGTGCGGCATGCGGTGGAATCCTTCCTGGGCGATCTCGACGGCGTCACGGTGGATGAGTTGTGCCGGCTGGCGGAGACGAAGACCGGCGTCGAACCCGTCGCCTTGGCTGATTTCACAATTTAGGATGTGAAATCGTCCATTTCTCGACATGGAATGCGAAATAGCATAAGGGTCGCCCGCATAGCGCCCATGCACCTCCGGAGGACTTCATGGCCGACCCTGCCCGCAAGCTCGAGGCCTCTCAGGCCGTCGATCGGATTCCCGGCCGAGGCCGGATCTACGATTCCATCACCGAGACCATCGGCGACACCCCGCTCGTGCGCCTCAAGCGCCTGCCGAAAGAGCGGGGCGTCGATGCGGAGATCCTCGTCAAGCTCGAATTCTTCAACCCGATCGCGAGCGTGAAGGACCGCATCGGCGTCAGCATGATCGACGCCATGGAAGCCGGCGGCGCCATCAGGCGGGGGACGACCCTCATCGAGCCGACCTCCGGCAACACGGGCATCGCGCTCGCCTTCGTGGCGGCGGCGCGCGGCTACCGGCTGATCCTCGTCATGCCGGAAACCATGTCGATCGAACGCCGCAAGATGCTGGCCTTCCTGGGCGCGGAGCTCGTCCTGACGCCGGGCCCGCTCGGCATGAAGGGCGCGGTGGCGAGGGCCGAGGAACTCCTTAAGGAGATCCCGGACTCGGCCATCCCGCAGCAGTTCAGGAACCCGGCCAACCCGGAAATCCACCGCCGCACCACGGCCGAGGAGGTCTGGAACGACACCGGAGGAAAGCTCGACGCCTTCGTCGCCGGCGTCGGCACCGGCGGGACCATCACGGGCGTCGGACAGGTGATCAAGCCGCGTCTGCCCGGCATGAAGCTCATCGCCGTGGAGCCGGAGGATTCCCCGGTCCTGTCCGGCGGACAGCCGGGCCCGCACAAGATCCAGGGCATCGGCGCCGGCTTCGTGCCCGAGGTGCTCGACCGTTCCCTCATCGACGAGGTGGTGACGGTCGGCAACCAGACCGCGTTCGAGACCTCGCGCCTCGTGGCGAAGCTCGAGGGCATCCCGGGCGGCATCTCGACGGGCGCCAACATCGCGGCGGCGCTCGAAGTGGCGGGCCGGCCCGCGTTCAAGGGCAAGCGCATCGTCACCGTCGCGCCGTCCTTCGCCGAGCGCTACATTTCGAGCGCGCTCTTCGAAGGGCTCTGAGCCGGCGAGCGTCGTCATCGGTGCAGGGCGTTGCCGACCCCGCCAGGCGACCACGACGACGTCGCTACCCCAAGCGGCTGAGGATCATGCGCAGGATGTCGAGCATGATCCTGCGAAGGAGCGGACCAGTCCCTCGGCCGCCGCTTTTCGCGTTCGGGACGCCGCGCCTGCGTCAGGCGCTCAGCGCCTCCTTCTGCTTTTCTGCGCGCTTGCGGTCGTTCGGGTCGAGAATGGCCTTGCGGATGCGGATCGACTTCGGGGTCACTTCCACGAGCTCGTCGTCCTGGATCCAGGCCAGCGACCGCTCGAGCGTCATCCGGATCGGCGGCGTCAGGCGCACGGCCTCGTCCTTCGACGTGGTGCGGATATTCGTGAGCTTCTTGCCCTTGAGCACGTTCACTTCGAGGTCGTTGTCGCGGTTGTGCTCGCCGACGATCATGCCCTGGTACACCTTCCAGCCGGGCTCGATCATCATCGGGCCGCGGTCCTCCAGGTTCCAGAGCGCATAGGCCACCGCCTCGCCCGCATCGTTCGAGATCAGGACGCCGTTGCGGCGCCCCGCGATCTCGCCCTTGTAGGACTCGTAGGCGTGGAACAGGCGGTTCATGATCGCGGTGCCTCGGGTATCCGTCATGAGCTCGCCCTGGTACCCGATGAGGCCGCGAGTCGGTGCGTAGAAGACCAGGCGCTGGCGGTTGCCGCCCGAGGGACGCATCTCCACCATCTCGGCGCGGCGCTCGGACATCTTCTGCACGACGACGCCCGAATGCTCTTCGTCCACGTCGATCACCACCTCCTCGACCGGCTCGAGGAGCTGGCCGGAGGCCTCGTCCTTCTTGAAGACGACCCGAGGACGCGACACGGCGAGCTCGAAGCCTTCGCGCCGCATGGTCTCGATGAGGATGGCGAGCTGGAGCTCGCCGCGGCCCGAGACATGGAAGGAGTCCTTGTCGGCGGATTCCTCGATCTTGAGCGTGACGTTGCCCTCCGCCTCCCTGAAGAGGCGCTCGCGGATCATGCGGCTCGTCACCTTGTCGCCCTCGGTGCCGGCGAGCGGCGAATCGTTCACGATGAACGACATGGTCACGGTCGGCGGATCGATCGGCTGCGCCTGGATCGGGGTACCCACCTCGGGCGCGCAGAAGGTGTCGGCCACCGAACCCTTTTCGAGGCCCGCGATCGAGACGATGTCCCCCGCCTCGCCGAGCTCGATCGGCTGCCGCTCGAGGCCCCGGAAGGCGAGGATCTTGGAGACGCGCCCGTTCTCGACGAGATGGCCGCTGCGGTCGATGACCTTGATGGTCTGGTTGGGGCGCACGGTCCCGGACGCGATGCGCCCCGTCACGATGCGCCCGAGGAACGGATTGGCCTCGAGCAGGGTGCCGAGCATCCGGAACGGACCCTCCTCGGTCTTCGCCTGGGGCACGTGCGCGAGCACCAGATCGAACAGGGGCGCGAGGCCCTGGTCGCTCGGGCCCTCCGGCGAAGTCGCCATCCAGCCGTTGCGGCCCGAACCGTACAGGATCGGGAAATCGAGCTGCTCGTCGGTGGCGTCGAGCGCCGCGAAGAGATCGAACACCTCGTTGATGACTTCGCTCGCCCGGGCGTCCGGCCGGTCGACCTTGTTGATCGCGACGATCGGGCGGAGGCCGATCTCGAGGGCCTTCGAGACCACGAACTTGGTCTGCGGCATCGGGCCTTCGGCCGCGTCCACCAGCACGATCACGCCGTCGACCATGCTCAGGATGCGCTCGACCTCGCCGCCGAAATCCGCGTGGCCGGGCGTATCCACGATGTTGATGCGGGTGTCCTTCCAGACGACCGAGGTCGCCTTGGCGAGGATCGTGATGCCGCGCTCCTTCTCGAGGTCGTTCGAATCCATCGCGCGCTCCTCGACGCGCTGGTTCTCGCGGAAACTGCCCGATTGCTGCAGGAGCTTGTCCACGAGGGTCGTCTTGCCATGGTCGACATGGGCGATGATGGCGATATTGCGGAGCTTCATGGCACAATTCCAAAGCAAAGCTGCCCGGCTCGCGGCGGACCGGGCAAGGGCGCGCGACCAGGCAGGAAATCTGTTGCAGTGCAATATAGGGACCGCGGTGCCGCGGCAATAGGCCTGAAGGTCGAGACTGCGTCCAGCCCTCGCCGGCCGTCGGCGGGTTTACGCATAGGAGGTGCGGCGGAAGCGCCAGTCCGGACGGGCGCTGCGCACCATCATCATCTCGCCGACCGTCTCGGGCGTCAGAAGCCCGACGAGCTGGCCCGCCTCGTTCAGCACCAGGAGCGCGGCGGCCCGGGTCCTGTTGAGTTCGGCCAAGGCCGGCTCGAAGGGCTGCCAGTCCCGGACCGTCGGCACGTCGCGGGTCATCACCTCCAGCACCGGCGTCTGCGGGCCGCCCTGGCGGAGCGCCAGGATGAGGCCGTCGCGGGTGAGGAGGCCGCGCGGGCGCCCGGCGCCGTCGACGACCGGGAACTCCTTCTGGGAGGTCCGCAGCATCAGGTCCACCGCATCGTCGAGGGTCGAGGAGGGCGACAGCGCCTCGATCGAGCTGATCATGACGGACCGGACCGGGAGAGTCTGCGTGCCGTCCCGGAAAGCCACGTGCTGCGATTCCGCCGTGGCGGCGAGATAGATGAAGAGGCCGATGACGATGAGCATCGGGTTCACGAAGAGCCCGGCGAGCGCGAACAGGAAGGCCGCACCCTGGCCGATCCGCGCGGCGATGCGGGTCGCATCCGCATGCGGCATCCGCATGGCGAGGAACGCCCTCAGCACCCGGCCGCCGTCCATCGGGAAGGCCGGGATGAGGTTGAAGACCACGAGGAAGATGTTGGCGGCGGCGAGCCGTGCCAGGAGGCTCGTGCGCGGGTTCTCCATCTCGGCGATGGCCGCGCTCTCGAAGTCCGTGCCGAGGAACAGGATCAGTACGGCCGCGATCACCACGTTCACGGCCGGACCCGCCAGCGCCACGACGAGCTCCTCCCGCGGCTTGTCGGGGATGCGCTCCAGGCTCGCCACGCCGCCGATCGGCCAGAGCGTCACGTCGGGCGTGCGGATGCCGTAGCGCCGGGCGGCGATGATGTGCCCGAACTCGTGGGCGAGCACGCACGCGAAGAGCAGCGCCATGAACACGACGCTTTCGGTCGCCGCCTCCGGCCCGCCCTGCCGCCATTGCGCCGCGCCGATCCAGACGAGGAAGAGGAGGAACGTCACGTGCACCCGGACCACCGTTCCGGCGATGCGCGCGATGGGAATGGACCAGAGCATGACGGACCTCCGCGGGACTGACCGACAACTAAGGCGCGGAGGGCGGTTCGACAAATGGCGGCGGCGCGCGACAGCGTCGGACGAAGAAATGGGAGCCGGTCAGCGGGCAGGATCGAGAGTGATCCTCCACAGATCCGCGTCGGCCACGTCCCTCAAGGTCACGCTCATCTGCCCGGTCCGGCCGTCGATGCGGACATGGCCGAAGAACTGCATCCCCGCCGAGGGCGGCAGGTTCTGGCCCTGGCCTTCGGCCGGACCCCTGTAGAAGCGAAGCTGCGGCCCGAAGGTGTCGTCGAGTTCGTTCGGCCCGAAGGTGCCGGCGTGGAGCGGGCCCGAAACGAACTCCCAGAACGGCTCGAAGTCCGGAAACCGCGCCCGGTTGGGATCGTAGAAGTGGGCGGCCGTGTAGTGCACGTCGGCGGTGAGCCAGACGACGTTGCGGATCCGCGCATGCTTGATGAAGGACAGGAGGTGCGCGATCTCGAGCTCGCGCCCGAGCGCCGGGCCGTTGCCTTGCGCGATCGCCTCCGAGCCCTTCCGGTTGACGAAATCGTCGTAGACGATCAGGCCGAGCGGCATGTCGGCCGCAATGACCTTCCAGGTCGCCCGCGAATTGTGCAGCCCGCGCTTGAGCCAGGCGAGCTGTTGCGCGCCCAGGAAGACGGTCTCGGGCCCTTCCCCGGCCTGGACGTTGTCGGTGTTCGGCCCCCGGTAGCTGCGCATGTCGATGAAGAACACGTCGAGCAGCGGCCCGTAGGCGACCTTGCGGTAGACGCGGCCCGCCTCCCGGGGCGTCGCCGCGATGGGCATGTATTCGTGAAAGGCCCGCGCCGCCCGGGCGGCGAGGAGCGGCACGGCCCTCTCGGTGTAGCGCTTGTCGGCAGCGAGGGACTTCGCGGGGGACCAGTTGTTGGTGACCTCGTGGTCGTCCCACTGCGCCAGCATGGGCACCTCGGCGTTGAAGGCGCGCAGATGGCGGTCGAGGAGATTGTATTTGTAGTTGCCGCGGAACTCGGCGAGCGTCTCGGCGACCTTCGCCTTCTCGTCGGTCGTGATGTTCCGCCAGACGCTCCCGTCCGGCAGTTTCACCTCGGCGGCGATCGGACCGTCCGCATAGATCGTGTCGCCCGAATGGATGAAGAAGTCGGGCCGGTGCTTCGCCATCGTGGCGTAGATCGTCATGCCGCCGCGGCTCTCGTCGATGCCCCAGCCCTGGCCGGCGGTATCGCCGGACCAGACGAACGCGACGTCGCGCCGGTCCGCGGGCGCCGTGCGGAAGCGGCCGATCATCGGCTCCGCGGTGGCGTTGACGTCGGCGAGATCCTCGACGCGCACGCGGTAGAAGATGTCCTGTCCGGACGGCAGGCCGTCGAGCAGGGCCTTCGCGGTGAAATCGCTCTCCGGCAGGGCATCGACGAACACGGAGTGCCGCACGTCGCCGAAGGTGTCGCTCGTCGCCACGTCGAAATGGACGCGCGCCGGCCGGTCGACCCGCGCCCAGACGACGCCCGATCGGGTCGAGACGTCGCCCGATTGCACGCCGTGGGTGATCGAAGGCCGGCTCGCCGCACGGGACAGGCCCGGAACGGCGATGCCGCCGGACAGCGTGAGGAGACCAGTGCCCGCCGCGAGAAAGCGGCGGCGGTCGAGGACGAGGGGAGCGCGTGTCATGGGAAACCCTCCGGCTCAAGATGCGGACGGCCCCACAATGGGGAGAAAGCTTGACGCGGCGGAGACGCTTTCCTGACGGTCCAGTGACGAGTCCCAGCCACCGAGGATCGGGTTGAGGTAAGGGCGCCCTTTGCGGCACGAGATCCTCGGGTCTCGCGATGCTCGCCCGAGAATGATGCCCTCTCCACACTCGTCATCCTCGGACGGAGCGTAGCGGAGATCCGAGGATCGGGTTGAGGATCGGGCGTCTCTCTCGGCTTGAGATCCTCGGGTCTCGCTCTGCTCGCCCGAGGATGACGCCCTTAGACAGATGACGCCCTTTGCTTTAGAGGCCGAGCTTCTTCCGGCGCTGCGCCAAGGTCCTCAGGCGAAGCGCGTTGAGCTTGATGAAGCCCGCGGCGTCGCGGTGGTCGTAGGACACCTTGCCTTCCTCGAAAGTCACGAGGTCCTGGTCGTACAGCGAATAGGGGCTCTCGCGGCCGATCACGTGGACGCCGCCCTTGTAGAGCTTGAGGCGCACCTCGCCGGCGACGAGCGTCTGCGAATGGTCGATGAGCGCCTGCAGCATCTCGCGCTCCGGCGAGAACCAGAAGCCGTTGTAGATGAGCTCCGCGTATTTCGGCATCAGCTCGTCCTTGAGGTGCGCCGCGCCGCGGTCGAGCGTGATCGACTCGATCGCGCGGTGCGCGAGGTTGAGGATCGTGCCGCCGGGCGTCTCGTACATGCCGCGGCTCTTCATGCCGACGAAGCGGTTCTCCACGAGGTCGAGGCGGCCGATGCCGTTGAGGCGGCCGAGTTCGTTGAGCTTCGCGAGCAGCGCCGCCGGCCCGCGTTTTTGGCCGTCGATGGCGACCGGGTCCCCGTTCTCGAATGCGATCGTGACGATCGTCGGCGTGTCCGGTGCCGATTCCGGGTCGTTCGTGCGCGAGAAGACGTAGTCGGGCACCTCCTGCGCGGGATCCTCCAGCACCTTGCCCTCGGACGAGGCATGCAGGAGGTTGGCGTCGACCGAGAACGGCGCCTCGCCGCGCTTGTCCGTGGCGATCGGGATCTGGTGCTGCTCGGCGAAGGCGATGAGCTGCTCGCGGGAACGCAGGTCCCATTCGCGCCAGGGAGCGATGACCGTGACGTCCGGCTTCAAGGCGTAATAGCCGAGCTCGAAGCGCACCTGGTCGTTGCCCTTGCCGGTCGCCCCGTGGGCGACGGCGTCGGCGCCGACCTTCTCGGCGATTTCGATCTGCTTCTTGGCGATGAGCGGGCGGGCGATCGAGGTGCCGAGGAGATAGAGCCCTTCGTACTGGGCGTTCGCCCGGAACATCGGAAACACGTAGTCGCGCACGAATTCGTCGCGCAGATCCTCGACGAAGATGTTCTCGGGCTTGATGCCGAGCAGTTCGGCCTTGCGGCGCGCCGGTTCCAGTTCCTCGCCCTGGCCGAGATCGGCCGTGAAGGTCACGACCTCGCATCGATAGGTGGTCTGCAGCCACTTCAGGATGATCGAGGTGTCGAGGCCGCCCGAATAGGCGAGCACGACCTTGTTCACGCGCTTGTCGGCCATGGTGGGATCCGGACGGGAAAGGGTGCCCGCGACTTAACGGGGAAGCAGGAGCGGTGCAACTGGCGAATGGGCGAGAACGGACGGCGCCGCATCGCGGCGATTTGCGCCGGACCCGGGACCGCACGCAACGGCATTCCGCCTTGCTCCTGCCCGCCAAACCGGACACCTTGGGCCTCGAGGAGATCCGAATGGCCCGCCGTCCCGTTCTCGAGTTCTGGTACGAGTTCGCCTCCCCGTATTCGTATCTCGCCGCCATGAGGATCGAGGCGCTGGCCGATCGGACCGGCGTCGATTTGCGGTGGCGGCCGTTCCTGCTGGGGCCGATCTTCGCCGCACAGGGATGGACCACCTCGCCCTTCAACCTTTACCCGGCCAAGGGGCGCTACATCTGGCGCGACATGGAGCGGGAGGCGGCGGCGCTCGGGCTGCCGTGCAACAGGCCCGATCCCTTCCCGCAGAACGGGCTGATCGCCGCGCGGGTCGCCATGCTCGGCCTCGACCGGGGCTGGACCCCGGCCTTCACGAAGGCGGTCTACCGCGAGGAATACGGCAGGGGGCGAAGCATCGCCGAGGCGGCGGTCGTCGGCGAGATCCTGTCCGGGCTGGGGCTCGACGCACCCGCGGTGCTGAAGGCGGCGCAGGCCGAGCCCAACAAGACCCGCCTCAAGGCCATCGGCGAGGAGGCGCGCTCGCGCGGCATCTTCGGGGCACCCACCTTCCTCACGGAGGACGGAGAGATGTTCTGGGGCAACGACCGCCTGGAACGGGCGCTCGGCTGGACCAACGGGAGATCGTGGACGGCAGCTTCGGTGCGCAATGCGGTGGGTCAGGGCGGCGACCGGCCGGAGCAGGCTTTCGACGGGCCTTACGGAGAGCCGTAGACGGAAGCCCCCGTTTTCGCTATAAGGCCGCCCTCTGCAGGACTTTGGGGGTCGTGAGTAGGGTGCGCTTGTGGGCGTGCCCTTGTCGCGTTCCGGCACGGTCCTGCGGATAGACGTCTCCCTTCGTCGATACCGCGCCGGCCCGCTCATCGAAGAGCGGCCGCCGGGGACCTGGCCCGCATGGGGGTGTTCCCGGCAGCGACGGGAGGGAGGCGGCCGTGCAACACGAGCCGCCGGCGCATGCCCCAACGACGGGCCTCTAGGAGAACATATGTCTGCAGCTTTGCAACGCGCGCCGAGCCGTGAGGATTTCGCCGCCCTGCTCGAGGAATCCTTCCGCGAGAACGAGATCAGCGAAGGATCGGTCGTGAAGGGCCACGTGGTCGCGATCGAGAAGGACGTCGCGGTCATCGATATCGGCGCCAAGACGGAAGGGCGCGTGGCGCTCAAGGAATTCGCCGGCCCCGGCCGCGACCAGACGCTGAAGGTCGGCGACGAGGTCGAGGTCTATGTCGAGCGCATCGAGAATGCGCTGGGCGAGGCCGTCATCTCCCGCGACAAGGCGCGCCGCGAGGAATCGTGGGTGAAGCTCGAGAAGGCCTTCGAGGCCGGCGAGCGCGTCAGCGGCGTCATCTTCAACCAGGTCAAGGGCGGCTACACGGTCGATCTCGACGGGGCCGTGGCGTTCCTGCCGCGCAGCCAGGTCGACATTCGTCCGGTCCGCGACGTCGGCCCGCTCATGGGCGTGTCGCAGCCGTTCCAGATCCTCAAGATGGACCGCCGCCGCGGCAACATCGTCGTATCGCGCCGCACCGTGCTCGAGGAGAGCCGCGCCGAGCAGCGTTCCGAGCTCGTGGCGAACCTCGAGGAGGGGCAGGTCATCGACGGCGTGGTCAAGAACATCACCGAATACGGCGCGTTCGTGGACCTCGGCGGCATCGACGGCCTTCTGCACGTCACCGACATGGCGTGGAGGCGCGTGAACCACCCGTCCGAGGTCGTCACCATCGGCCAGACCGTCAAGGTGAAGATCATCAAGATCAACCACGAGACGCACCGCATCTCGCTCGGCATCAAGCAGCTCCTCGCCGATCCGTGGGAGGGCATCGCCGCCCGCTATCCGGTCGGAGCGAAGCTCAAGGGCCGCGTCACGAACATCACCGATTACGGCGCGTTCGTGGAGCTGGAGCCGGGCATCGAGGGCCTGATCCACGTCTCGGAGATGTCCTGGACGAAGAAGAACGTCCACCCGGGGAAGATCGTCTCCACCTCCCAGGAGGTCGAGGTCGTGATCCTCGAGGTCGATCAGGTGAAGCGCCGCATCTCGCTCGGCCTGAAGCAGACGCTTCAGAACCCGTGGGAGGCCTTCTCCGAGAAGCACCCGGTCGGCTCGACCGTCGAGGGCGAAGTGAAGAACAAGACCGAGTTCGGTCTGTTCATCGGCCTCGAGAACGACGTCGACGGAATGGTGCACTTGTCGGATCTCGACTGGAACCGTCCGGGCGAGCAGGTCATCGACGAGTTCAAGAAGGGCGACGTGGTGCGCGCCCAGGTTCTCGACGTGGACGTCGAGAAGGAGCGCATCTCCCTCGGCATCAAGCAGCTCGCGGGCGATCCCTTCGCGGATGCCGGCGAGATCAAGAAGGGCCAGATCGTCACCTGCGAAGTCCTCGAGGTGAAGGACGGCGGTCTCGAAGTGAAGATCGTCGACACCGACCTGACCACCTTCATCAAGCGCAACGAACTCGCCCGGGACCGCGCGGACCAGCGTCCGGAGCGGTTCGCTCCCGGCGAGAAGGTGGACGCTCGCGTGACGATGTTCGACCGCAAGGCGCGCCGTGTCACCGTCTCCATCAAGGCCCTCGAAGTGGCCGAGGAGAAGGAGGCCATCGCCCAGTTCGGTTCGTCCGACTCGGGCGCCTCGCTCGGCGACATCCTGGGCGCCGCGCTCAACAAGGCGAAGACGGACAAGAAGTGATCGGACCCGCGGCTTGATCGCCCGGACGAGCTTCATCCGAAACGACCCGCGCGATTCGTCGCGCGGGTTTTTCATGGCCCGCGGTGGGCTTGCCGGCTTGCCGCTCTACGTCACTCCGCTCTACAGCATTCCCGGGTGGAGCCGATCCCGCCCGGCGGAACGGCTCCGCTGTCCGCTGCCGCCCGAGCGGCGCGATAGATCGTGAAGGACCTGATTCATGTCCATGGATGCCGAAGCGATCGTGGATCGCCGCCGCCTGCGCCGGAAGCTCTCGTTCTGGCGCGTCTTCAGCGTATTCGCCCTGATCGCGGCCGTCGTCGGCCTCGGCCTTGCGGCGACGAACCGGGCCAGCGTGCCCGTCGGGCAGAACCACATCGCCCGCGTCTCCATCGACGGGTTCATCGGCGGCAGCCAGGCGACGACGGATCTCCTGCGCCGGGTCGGCGACGCGCGGACCGTGTCCGGCGTCGTCATTTCGGTCAATTCCCCGGGAGGCACGACCGCGGGCGCCGAAGAACTCTACCGCAACATCCGGCGTCTCGCCGGGAAGAAGCCGCTCGTCGCCTTCGTGGACGGCACCGCGGCCTCCGGAGGCTACATCACGGCGCTCGCCGCCGACCGTATCGTCGCGCGCGAGACCTCGCTCATCGGCTCCATCGGCGTCATCCTCCAATATCCGCAGGTTTCGGGTCTTCTCGACAAGCTCGGGGTCGGAGTCGAAGAGGTGAAGTCGAGCCCGCTCAAGGCCGAGCCCAGCGGTTTCAGGCCCACGCCGCCGGAAGCCCGGCAGGCGCTGCAGAACGTGGTCAACGACACCTACGAGTGGTTCAAGGGCCTCGTCGCCTCACGCCGCCATTTCAACCCCGACGAACTCGCGCGCGTGTCCGACGGGCGCGTGTTCAACGGGCGGCAGGCGCTGGGCCTCAAGCTCGTGGATGAACTCGGATCCGAGCAGGACGCCATCGCCTGGCTCGAGCGCGAAAAGGGCGTGAGGCGCGACCTTCCCGTGCGGGATTGGGAGCCGCGCCGGAGCGCCGATCTTTCCTTCTGGACCTGGGCCGCGTTCGGCGCCGATCTCATGGGTTTCGAGAGCGTTGCCCTGCACCTGCGCCGAATGGGCGTTTCAATCGACACGGCGCGGCTTGACGGTCTGTTGGCGGTCTGGCACCCTGCCGCCGAAAAATAAAGCCGCGTCAGACAGATAGCTCCCAAAATGATCAAGTCAGAACTCGTGCTCAAAATCGCCGAGCAGAACCCGCATCTCTACCAGCGGGACGTCGAGAATATCGTGAATGCGATCCTCGATACGATCGGAGATGCGCTGGCCCGCGGCGACCGGGTGGAACTGCGCGGCTTCGGGGCATTCTCCGTGAAGAAGCGGGAGGCCCGGACCGGCCGGAATCCGCGCACGGGCGAAACCGTCTCCGTCGCCGAGAAGATCATTCCCGTGTTCAAGACCGGCAAGGAGATGCGCATGCGCCTCAATGCGTCGAACTCGCCCGCAAAGCCTGCCAAGGTCGCGCGCGCCGGTTGATCTCTCCGAGGGGTCGAGAACTCATGATCCGCTTCCTCAAGGCCCTCGTGCTGCTCCCGGTGGCGGTCCTCGTCGTGCTCCTGGCGGTGGCGAACCGCGAGCCGGTCCAGCTCTCCGTCGATCCCTTCACGCCCGACGCACCCGCCTTCGTGACGAGCCTTCCGCTCTTCGCGGTGATCTTCGCCGCGGTGATGCTCGGCGTCGTCATCGGCGGAGTGGCGACGTGGCTCGCGCAGGGCAGGAACCGCCGCGAGCGGCGGCTCTATCGCCGCGAGATGCAGCACCTCAGGACCGAGACCGACCGCATGCGTGCCGAACGGCCGTCGAGCGGGCCGGCGCTCCGCTCCCCCAGCCCGACCGTCTGAATGCGCGTCGTCGCCGCCGGCGAAATCGATCGCGCGCTGAGCTTCGGGGCGCTCATCGAGGCCCTGGCCGAGGCCTTTCGCGGCGACGTCGTCGTGCCGACCCGCCATCACCACGCCGTCGCGCGGCCGGGCGCCGCGGCGACGCTTCTGCTGATGCCGGCCTGGACCGGCCCGGCCGCTGCCGACGGGTTCGCCGGCGTGAAGATCGTCTCGGTCTATCCCGAGAACAATGCCAGGGGCCTGCCGAGCGTCATCGGGACGTATCTCCTCATGGACGGCGCTACCGGGGAACCTCTTGCGGCACTCGACGGCACGCGGCTGACTCTCTGGCGCACGGCGGCTGCTTCGGCGCTCGCCGCGCGCCATCTCGCCCGTAAGGATGCGAACCGGATGGTGATGGTCGGCGCCGGCTCGCTGGCGCCCTTCCTGGTCCGCGCTCACGTGAGCCAGCGGCCGATCCGCGAGGTCGCCCTGTGGAACCACAGGCCCGACAAGGCCCTTGCGCTCGCGGCGGAGCTTCGGGCAGAGGGCCTGCCGGTGACGGCGGTCACGGATCTCGAGAAGGCCGTCGGGCAAGCGGATCTCGTCTCCTGCGCGACCCTTTCTCCCGCGCCCGTCGTGCGAGGGACCTGGCTGAAGCCCGGCGCTCATCTCGACCTCGTCGGCGCCTTCAATCTCGGGATGCGCGAGGCCGACGACGACGCATTGCGGCGGGCCGCGGTCTACGTGGACACCGCCGCCGCCCTGACGGAGGGCGGCGACGTGGCGCTCGCCCTGAAGAGCGGCGCCATCCAGGAGAGCCATGTGCGCGGCACCCTGTTCGACCTCTGCCGGAGCGGCGCCCCGGCGCGGGCGCCCGAGGCGATCACCCTGTTCAAGTCCGTCGGTACGGCGATCGAGGACCTGGCTGCGGCGATGCTGGTATGGCGCTCCCTGGCGCCGCCGTCGTAATCTCCCGACCTCATGCACGCGCTCATCAAGATCTGCGGGCTCTCGACGCCCGAAACCCTCGACGCGGCGCTGCGCGCCGGCGCCGACATGGTGGGCTTCGTGCGGTTCCCGAAGAGCCCGCGCCACGTGGCCCTGGACCGGGGCCGCGCCCTGTCGGCTCGGGCCAAGGGCCGGGCTTTGCGGACGGCCCTCGTGGTCGATGCCGACGACGCCGAGCTCGATGCCGTCGTGACGGCCCTCGACCCCGACTTGCTTCAGCTGCACGGCCATGAGAGCGTCGAGCGCGTGCAGGCCATCCGGGCCCGGTTCGGGCGGCCGGTCATGAAGGCCCTGGGGCTTGCGGAGGCTTCCGACCTCGCCGCCGTCGCGCTCTATCGGCCCCACGTCGACCGCCTGCTCCTCGATGCGAAGCCGCCGAGCACCGCCGGCTCGCTCCCGGGCGGCAACGGCCTCGCCTTCGATTGGCGCCTGCTCGCCGGGCTTGACCCCCGCATCCCCTTCGTGCTGTCAGGGGGTCTCAACCCCGAGAATGTGGGGGAGGCGATCGCGCTCACGGGCACCCGGGCGGTCGACGTCTCCTCCGGAGTGGAAATCCGGCCGGGGGAGAAGGACCCGGCCCGAATCGAGGCTTTCGTGAAGGCCGCCCGAGCGGCCTTCGCCGCCCTGGAGCATCGGACCCAAGAGTGGAATCCACTTTCGGGATCCATCCGATGCTCACCTGTTGAGAACAGCGCATCGTCCGGCGCGGAAAACCGGGTCCACTTGTCCGCACGATGCGCGAGAACACAAGGCGACGCTGGCGTGACGGCTCCCCAGGCTCCCAATTCCTTCCGCACCGGGCCGGACGAGACCGGCCATTTCGGCATCTTCGGCGGCCGCTTCGTCGCCGAAACCCTCATGCCGCTGATCCTGGACCTGGAGAAGGCCTACGCCGAGGCCAAGATCGACCCGGCCTTCCAGGCCGACATGGCGAGCTTTTCCGCCCACTACATCGGCCGCCCGAGCCCGCTCTACTTTGCGGAGCGGATGACGGAGCATCTCGGCGGCGCCAGGATCTACTTCAAGCGCGAGGAGTTGAACCACACGGGCGCCCACAAGGTGAACAACGTGCTCGGCCAGATCCTCCTCGCCCGCCGGATGGGCAAGAAACGGATCATTGCCGAGACGGGCGCCGGCCAGCACGGCGTCGCCACCGCCACCCTCTGCGCGCGCTTCGGCCTCGAATGCATCGTCTACATGGGCGCCGTGGACGTGGAGCGGCAGAAGCCCAACGTCTTCCGCATGAAGATGCTGGGCGCCGAGGTGGTGCCGGTGCAATCGGGCACCAGGACCCTCAAGGACGCGATGAACGAGGCGCTCCGCGACTGGGTCACCAACGTCGACAGCACGTTCTACTGCATCGGCACGGTGGCCGGCCCGCACCCCTATCCGGCGATGGTGCGCGACTTCCAGTGCATCATCGGCCACGAGACCCGCGAGCAGATGATGGCGGCCGAGGGCCGGTTGCCGGACTCGCTCATCGCGGCGATCGGCGGCGGCTCGAACGCCATCGGCCTGTTCCATCCCTTCCTGGACGATCGTCAGATCGAGATCTACGGCGTCGAAGCGGCCGGCCACGGCCTCTCGGGCCTGCATGCGGCCTCCCTCAGCGGCGGCCGTCCGGGCGTGCTCCACGGCAACCGGACCTACCTCCTCATGGACGACGACGGGCAGATCCAGGACGCCCATTCGATCTCCGCCGGCCTCGACTATCCGGGCATCGGTCCCGAACATGCCTGGCTCCACGAGACCGGGCGGGTGACCTACATCTCCGCCACCGACGACGAGGCGTTGGCCGCCTTCCAGCTCTGCTGCAAGCTCGAGGGCATCGTGCCGGCCCTCGAACCCGCGCACGCGCTCGCGAAAGTCATGGATATCGCCCCGAAGAAGCCGAAGGACCATCTGATGGTGGTCAACCTCTCGGGCCGCGGCGACAAGGACATCGACACGGTGGCCGAGCATCTCGGAGGGGCCTTGTGAGTTCGCGCATCGAAGCCCGCTTCGAGCGTTGCCGCGACGAGGGCCGCGCGGCGCTCGTCACCTACGTGATGGCCGGCGATCCCGATCCGGAGACGTCGCTCAAGATCCTCGAAGGCCTGCCGAAGGCCGGAGCCGACATCGTCGAGTTCGGCCTGCCCTTCACGGACCCCATGGCCGACGGCCCGGCGATCCAGGCGGCGGGCCTCAGGGCCCTGAAGGCCGGTCAGAATACGGGAAAGACGCTCGATCTCGTGCGCCGCTTCCGCGCGGGCGACGGGGAGACGCCGGTGATCCTGATGGGCTACTTCAACCCGATCTACCGGTACGGCGTCGACCGCTTCCTCGCCGAGGCCAAGGCCGCCGGCGTCGACGGCCTCATCGTGGTGGATCTGCCGGCCGAGGAGGACGAGGAGCTCTGCCTGCCGGCGCTGCGTGCCGGGCTCGCGTTCATCCGTCTGGCGACCCCGACGACCGACGACCGGCGGCTTCCGACGGTGCTCGCGAATACGTCCGGCTTCGTCTATTACGTGTCGATCACCGGCATCACCGGCGCCGCCACCCCGGATTTCGGCAAGGTCGCCACGGCGGTGGAACGGATCAAGCGGCATTCGCCGCTGCCGGTCGTGGTGGGGTTCGGCGTCAAGAACGGCGCCCACGCGGCCGCGATCGCCGAAGGCGCCGACGGGGTCGTGGTCGGTTCGGCGCTGGTCGAGGCGCTGAAGGGCTCCCTCGATGCGGGCGGGCAGGCGACCTCGCGGACCGTCGAGGCCGTCACCACATTGGTACGGGATCTGAGCGCCGGAGTGCGGTCGGTCTTAAAGGCGAAGGCCGCCTGAGGCGAAGTGCGCCCGGTCGAACCTCCGCCGGCGCTTCACCTTGCGTGACGCGCTGCGAAAGGGAACATCATGAACTGGATCTCCGAAGTCGTCCGCCCCAAGATCAAGACGCTGTTCAAGCGCGAATCGCCGGACAATCTGTGGATCAAGTGCCCGGAATCGGGCCAGGTGGTGTTCCACAAGGACGTCGAGGCGAATCTCTGGGTCATCCCCGGCTCCAACCACCACATGCGGATCTCCGCGACCCAGCGCCTCAAGATGATCTTCGACGAGGGCACCTGGCTCGACGTGCCCCTGCCGGAAGCGCCGGCCGATCCGCTGAAGTTCCGCGACGAGAAGCGCTACATCGATCGCCTCAAGGACGCCCGCGCCAAGACCGGGCAGCAGGACGCCTTCAAGATCGGCTTCGGCCGCGTCGAGAACCTGCCCATGACGGTCGCCGTGCAGGATTTCGGCTTCATGGGCGGATCCCTCGGCATGGCTGCCGGCGAGGGCTTCGTGAAGGGCGCCGAGACCGCCATCGACAAGAAGACGCCCTATGTCCTGTTTGCGGCGTCGGGCGGGGCGCGCATGCAGGAGGGCATCCTGTCGCTCATGCAGATGCCGCGCACCACGGTGGCCGTGAGGCGGCTGAGGGCGGCGAAGCTCCCCTACATCGTCGTCTTCACCAACCCGACGACGGGCGGCGTGACGGCTTCCTACGCGATGCTCGGCGACGTGCATCTCGCCGAGCCCGGCGCGCTCATCGGCTTCGCGGGTCCGCGCGTCATCGAGCAGACCATTCGCGAGAAGCTGCCCGACGGGTTCCAGCGCGCCGAATACCTGAAGGAGCACGGCATGGTGGACCAGGTCGTGCACCGGCACGACCTCAAGGGCACCATCGCGCGGGTGTCGCGCCTCCTGATGAAGGCGCCGGCCGGGCCGCTGCCCGAGGCGGCGGAATAGCGGCGCCTGCGGACCAGCGCATGAATTCGTCCGACGCTCTGATCGCGCGCTTCCTCGCCCTGCATCCGAAGGCCATCGACCTGTCGCTCGACCGGATCGAGCGGCTGCTCGCGCAGCTCGGCCATCCCGAGCGCCGCCTGCCGCCGGTCATCCACGTGGCCGGCACCAACGGCAAGGGTTCGACCATCGCCTTCATGCGGGCGATCCTGGAATCGGCCGGGCTCGCGGTTCACGTCTACACCTCGCCCCATCTCGTGCGCTTTCACGAGCGCATCCGCCTCGGCGCTCTGGGCGGCGGGCGCTTCGTGGACGAGGACCGCCTCGTCGAGGCACTGAGCCGCTGCGAGACCGTGAATGCGGGCCGGCCGATCACCGTCTTCGAGATCACCACTGCCGCCGCGATCCTTCTCTTCGCCGAAACCCCGGCGGACGTGCTGCTCCTGGAGGTCGGTCTCGGGGGCCGCTTCGACGCCACCAACGTCATCGACAGCCCGTCGGCCGCCGTCGTGACCTCCATCGGCTACGACCACGCGGAATATCTCGGGGCGACGCTCGACAAGGTGGCGTCCGCAAAGGCGGGCATCTTCAAGCGCGGCTCCCCGGCCGTGATCGCCCCCCAGGATTATGCGCAGGCCGATGCCGTTCTGCGCGCGGAGGCCGAGCGCATCGGCGCGGGGCCGATCTTCGTCGGCGCGCAGGATTTCGCCGTCCACGAGGAAGGCGGACGCCTCGTCTATCAGGACGAGGACGGGCTGCTCGACCTGCCTCGTCCCAAGCTCGTCGGGCGTCACCAGTTCATCAACGCGGGGACCGCCATCGCGGCCCTTCGCGCCGCCGGCTTCGGCGCCTTCGAGACCGCGGCCTTCGAATCGGGCCTGGTCCGCGCCGACTGGCCCGGCCGCCTGCAGCGTCTCACCAAGGGCCGCCTGCTGTCGCTGGCCCCGCCGGGCAGCGACCTCTGGCTCGACGGCGGGCACAATCCCGACGGCGGTCGGGTGCTCGCCGCCGCCATGGCGGATCTCGGCGAGAGGGGCGACGCGCCGCTCGTGATGATCGTCGGCATGCTGGGCACCAAGGATACGGACGGCTTCCTCAAGAACTTCCTCGGCCTCGCCCGCGAGGTGATTGCCGTCCCGATTCCCGGCCAGCTCGCGGCCCGTCCCGCCGAAGAGATCGCCGCCGCTGCGGAACGGGTCGGCCTCGCGGCCACGGTCCAGCCCAACACGGAGGCGGCGCTCGCCTCCCTGCACGACTACGTCTGGGATCACCCGCCGAGAGTCCTGATCTGCGGGACCCTCTATCTGGCCGGCGAGGTGCTGGCGGCGAACGGAACGCCGCCGCAATAGGCTGCGCTTGAATTCGCGCGAACCGCCACCCTGTCATCCCCGGCGAGCCGGCGGTTGCCGGCGCTGCGCGCCGCCGGGGATGACATCGCGAGCGACGACAAAAACGAACACGAAAAAGGGGCCCTTCCGGCCCCTCCTTCTTCACGTCATGGCGTCGGGCTCAGACCGAGGCCTGGATCCAGCGGCTCAGGTCGCCTTTGGGGGCGGCGCCGACCTTCTGGGAGGCGAGCTTGCCGTCCTTGAAGAGCATCAGCGCCGGGATCGACCGGATGCCGAGCTGCGAGGCGATCTGCGGATTTTCGTCCACGTTCACCTTGGCGATCTTCACCTTGCCGGCCATTTCGTTCGAAATCTCTTCGAGAGCCGGGCCGATCAGGCGGCAGGGACCGCACCATTCCGCCCAGAAATCGACGACCACGGGCTCGGAGGACTTGAGCACGTCCTGCTCGAAGCTCGAATCGGTCACCTTCACGGTCGCCATCACATCACCTTCATGCTGGAGCGGCGCGCAGGGCACCGCAGAGGTCGGGTCAACGTAGGAAACGGCAAAGGACGAATCAAGGCGGCGCCTCTCTCTTCTCACGCCGCTTTGATGAGGGCGAGGGCCTCGTCCAGTTCCGCGTCGTCGAGTTCCCGGATCGTCGGACCGGCGGTCCAGATCAGGAACGCGCGGACCCGCTTGTCCGGGAAAATCTCCTTTAGAAGCGTGCGGTAGAGCGCCAACTGGGCCACGTAGGAGCGCGGCGGCGGGCCGTCCGGGCGGGGCGGGCGCGCGCTCGTCTTGAAATCGGCGACCAGGACCTCCCGGTCGAGCACCGCGAGGCGGTCGATCTGGCCCGACACGAGGGCCGGACCGGTCTCGAGATCGATGCGTCCCGCGATGGGCGCCTCCGCGCGGGATGCAGGGCCGAAGAGCGGCTGCAGGGGTTCGGAGGTGAGGACGCCGAGGGCGCCGAGCACGACGCCCTCCCGTTCCTCCGGCGACAGCCGAGGCGCACGGGCGCCGACGTAGAGACGCGCGGCTTCCGCCCAGCGCTCGAAGGGCAGGGCAGGCAGGCGCTCCAGGAGGGCGTGGACGAGGGTGCCGCGCAGGCGCGCGTCCGCAGCGAAGGGACCGTCGCCGGGACGGCGGACCCGGTCGGCGGCCCCGAGGGCGCCCGACGGGCGGATGGGCGGAGCCGGTTCCGGCTCCGGGCGGACGGGAAGGCGCAGCCACGCGGGCTCCCCGACGAGGCTCTCGATGGTCCGCTCCACCGGCGTCCCGCCGAGGGGCACGGGATCGCCCTCGCGCCAGACATGGGCGGACAGCCCGAACGGCATCTCCGTCAGGACGGCCCCGCCGGCGTCGGCGACAAGCGCCCGGCGGATCATCTCGCACCAGGCTTCGTCGGGAACCTTGGACCCGGTCCGGTAGGGGGCGATCACGAGCCGGTCCTTCGCCCGCGTCATGGCGACGTAGAGCAGGCGGTGATGCTCCTCTTTGGACCGGTCCTGCAGCGCCTCTCGCGCCGCCGCCACGGCGGGCGGATCGAGGGCCCTGGAGGGCGACCAGACGGGAACCGAAAACCCGTCGGCGACCGGCACGCCGATGAGCGGCGGATCCCTGCCCAGCACCTCGCAGCCGTCGATGACGACCACGATCGGCGCCTCCAGGCCCTTGGCGCCGTGCACGGTCATCACGCGCACCTCGTCGCGGCCGGCTTCGAGGTCTCGCTTTACCGTATGGCCCGAGGGCTCGCGCCCGCCGGTCGGCTCGTAGCGGGCCAGGAACGCGGAGAGCGAGGGCGTCTCGGGTCCGGCTTCCGCCTGATGGGCCGCGCAGAGGAAGACGTCGATGGCGTCGCCCGCCTCGCCGCCGAGGCGCGAGGCGAGCTTCGCGCGTCCGCCGTGCGGTCCGAGCAGGGCGACATAGAAGCCGAAGGGGCCGTGGTTCCGCGCAAGGTCCTTCCAGAGCCTCAACGCCTCGAGTCCGCGCCGGGCCGCCGGTTCGCCGCTCTCGGCGTGGCGATCGAGCGCAGCCACCAGGGCCTCGTCGTCGGCGCGGTTCGCCGCGATCCCGATGAGGTCGTCGTCGGTGAGACCGACCAGCGGCGACTTCAGCGCCGCGGCGAGCGTCAGGTCGTCCTGCGGCAGCAGCGCGGCGCGGCCGGCGGCGACGAGGTCGAGCACGGCGATGTGCTCGCTCACCTTGAGCCGGTCCTGCCCGGCGACCGCCACGCCCGCGGCGCGAAGCGCCCGGATCACCGCCTCGAAGGCAGGACCGCGCCGCCGCATGAGAACCAGGATGTCCCCGGGCCTCCACGCCCGGCCCCATTCGTCGCCGCGACGGGTCCAATGGGCGATCGCCCGCGCCACGTTCTGCGCCGCGACGATGGCCGGCGAGGACGGGGCCGGCTGATCGACCGGAAGCGTCCAGGCGTCGGGCTCCTTCTCGCGCTCCGGCGTCACGATCGGCCACAATTCCACGTGGCCGGGCGCATCGGGCCGCGCCGTCGTGTGCACGGTGCCGATGGCGGTGTCCGCGAAGGAAAGCCCCTTGAAATGCGCGGCGATGCCGAAGGTGGCGTCCACCGCCGTGAGCACCGCATTGGCGGAGCGGAACGAGAGGGTGAGGGACACCTCCTCGAAGCGAAGCTGCGCGTCGCGCGTCCGCTTGAGCCAGAGCCGGCGGCTCTCTTCGAAGCGCTGCGGCTCGGCCCCCTGGAACGAATAGATCGACTGCTTGGGATCCCCCACGGCGAAGAGGGTCCGGACCGCGCGTGCGCGCGCGCCGGCGCCCGCCGTGAAGTCTTCGGTCAGGAGCCGCAGGATCTGCCATTGCTCCGGGTTCGTATCCTGCGCCTCGTCGACGAGCACGTGGTCGATGCCCCGATCGAGCTTGTAGAGGACCCAGGCGGCGTCGCCCCGCGAGAGCAGCTCGAGCGTCGTGTGGATGAGGTCGTCGAAATCGAGCGCGCCGAGCCGTCCCTTGTGGCGTTCCACGCGCCGGCGGATCTCCTGCGCAAGGGTGAAGAGGGCGCGGGTGCGTTCGACCGCGCGCGCCGCCTTGCGGTTGGCCTCGAGCGTTTCGAGGCGCGCCTGCTCGGCGGCGAGCCTGTCCTTGATCGCCGGCGGCACGGCCTTCGTGACGAAGGCCTTGTCGGAGCGGGGATCGCCCGCGTCCGTGAAGAAGACGCCGAGATAGTGCCTGAGCTTCTCCCCGGGATCGGTCTCCGCGAGAGCCTTCGCGAGATCGTCGGCGCGGTCCTCGTCCCAGGACCGTCCGGTCCGCAGCGCCGCGGCGAGGGACGGCCACTCGGCTTCGGGGATCCCGTCCTCCAGCATCGCCAGCTCGATGCCCGTCGCGGTCTCGCCGGGCGAGAGCCCCAGTGTCCCGGCGAGCCTCGAAAAGGTCGCGTCGAGCCCTGCCGCCGCCCGCAGGAAGCCGCGCTGCCCGACCGCCGCCTTGATGGCGGACCGCAGAGTCTCGCCGACCGCGTCGGCGCTCACCGCCTGCAGTGCTTCACGGAAGCGCTCGAAGGCGGGTCCGCCGTTCGACGCGTCGGCGAGCACGTTGTCGATCGAGCGGTCGATCGCCTCCTCGACCTGCGTCTCGTCGAGAACCGCGAAACGCGCGGGCACGTTGGCCTCGAACGGCACGAGGTGGAGAAGGCGCTCGCAGAAGGCGTGGATGGTCTCGATCTTCAGGCCGCCGGGCGTCTCGACCGCGCGGGCGAAGAGGCGCCGTGCGAGGCCCATTTGGTCGCTGCTCGGGACTTCGCCCTGAAGCCTCGTCAGCCTCTCGCGGAGCCGATCGTCGTCGAGGGTGACCCATTCGCCGAGGAGCCCGAACACGCGGATCGCCATGTTGGCCGCGGCGGCCTTGGTGAAGGTGAGGCAGAGGATGCGGCTCGGCGGCGTCCCGGCGAGCAGGAGGCGCACGACCCGGTCGGTGAGCACCTTGGTCTTGCCGGCGCCCGCATTGGCGGACACCCACGCCGAGGCCCGGGGATCGGAGGCGCGGCGCTGGGCGAGCTCCGTATGCGGGTCGACCCTGAGGCGTTCCCGGCCGCTCACGGCGCCTCGCCGTCCGAACTCGCGAGCGACCATTCCTTCACGCGGGCGAGATGATCGTAGGCGCCGTACCGCTTCGCGTATTTCGGATAGGGCCGCGAGACGAATCCGGCCTCGCCCGCCACGTAGCGCGCGAGCAGGGCCTCGAGCTTTACCCGATGATCGGCGACGAGCTCGGCGACCGAACGGGACTCGTCCCGGCCCGGCTCGATCGCCCTCTCGTCGAGAGCCTTTCGGCCGCCCGACACGTGCACGTAGGCAAGACCGGGCACGCGCGTCGCCCTAGGCACATCCCGGAAGGCGCCCTGCATCAGCATCGCGGCTTCGAGCGTGAGCTGCGGCGAGAACCCGGCGAAGACTTCCCTGGCGCTCGGCACGGCGCCCGTCTTGAAATCGACGATCGCGAACGACCCGTCGCGATTCTCCTCGATGCGGTCGGCGCGGGCCCGCAAGGCGAACGCGCTGCCGTCCGGCAGCGTGAAGGTCCAGAGGCCGGCGATCTCGGAGTGGACGCGCCGGATTGCGCCGCGCCGTCCTTCCTCCCAATCGAGGACCTTGGCGGCGATCCGCTCGAAGCGCGGCCACCACTCCGCGTAGAGCTCGGGATAAGCCTTGGCGATCGGTGCGAATTCGTCCTGGCCGATCTGGAGCAGCAGCTCCAGCGCCGCCGCCGGCAAGGTCTCGGGGGCCGCCTTCGCGAAGCGGCCCAGCACCTCGTGGACGATCGTGCCGCGGTCGGCGGCGCCCGGCACGAGCGCCAGCGAGTCGAGCGGGTCGAGCTTCAGGATGTGCCTGGCGAAGATCGCATAGGGGTCGCGCACCAGCGTCTCGATTTCGGTGACGCTGAGCGCGCGCGGGATCAGGGCCGGGTCGGGCTTCGGTGCCGGGCGGACGAGGGGAAGCGGCTCCTGTGCGGGTTCGTCGAGCCTGTGGGCGAGCGCCCGGTAGCGGTCTCCCCTCGCAACCAGGTCTTCCCACGCCGGCTTGCCCACGAAAGCTGCAAGCCGCTGCAGCAGCCGCGAGGGCACCATGGGCGAAGAGTTGCGTTTCTGCGCACGGGTGACGATCACGTCCGGACAGCCGAGGGCCTGCACGAAGTCGTGCGCCGTCTGGCCGATGCGGCGCTCGGGCGGCGAGAGGCCGACCGCCGCGCGCATCGGCCGGTTGAGGAAGGCATCGGTCTCGGCGCGCGGCGGCCAGACACCCTCGTCGAGGCCGCCGAGGACGACGCGGTCGGCGCCGAGGAGGCGCGCTTCGAGAAGCCCCAGGATCTTCACGCGGCGATGACCGGCGCGAGGCGTCCGGTCGAGCGTCCGCTGCTTCGCGAGCGCCGTGAAGAAAGCCGGATAGTCGCTGAAGCGCCCGGCGATGCCGCCGATGTCCGACAGCGCCAGCTCGTCGAAGAGGGCCGCGAGCGTTTCCGCCGAACCGTCGTCGTCGCCGGCGCGCGCCTCGGCCTCCTCGGCGGGCGCGAGGAGCGCCTCCACGGCCTGCCGATGGAGAGCGGCCGTCTGCGAGAGGTCGAGCGCATCCTCGTCCACGTCGTCCGCCGTGAAGCCCCGGAAGGCGACCTCGAGGCGGTCGAGCAACGCACCGGCAAGATCCCAATCCGCTTCCGAGAGACGCCGTTCGGGCCGCGGCTTGCGGCGGACGGCGTCGGCCCGGCGGGCCGCCAGCGCCTCGCGCAGGCCCGTCAGCCCTTGCGCGGGGGCAGGCCCGCGCAGGACGCCGATCTCGAGAACCGATGCGGCGCGCTCGACCTGCGCGCGCGGCCAGCCGAGCGTCGCGAGCGGATGGGCGAGGAGCGCAAGCACGCGGGCGGCGGCGAAATCGAGCGCCGCCGCGTCCGCCGCGAGCCGGGCGAGGCGGCCGCAGGGGGTCTCGGCAAGGCTGACGCCGGCGGAATCCTCGACCGCGAGCCCCCACCGCGCAAGTTCCGCGGCGACACGGCCGGCGAGCGCACGATCGGGCGTCACGAAGGCGGCGGTGCGGTCGGGGTCCTCCAGCGATTCGCGCAAGGCCACCGCGATGGCGAGCGCCTCCTCGCGCTCGTCCGCGGCCTCGACGAGAGCGAGGCCCTCCGCCCCCTCCCGGGCGAGGTCCGAGCGCTCCTGCGGCGGCATCGCGGACCAGAGATGGGTGCTGTCGGCGGGCCGCAGCGCCTCGCAGAGCAGGCGCTGCCGCGCCGCAGCGCGGGCGGGCGGCGTGCCCAGGACCCCGACTTCCGAGCGGCCGATGCGCAGATGGGCGTCGAGGAGCCGCCGCAGAATGGCCTGCGGGTGGCCGTGCACCGGGTCGTCGCTCCCGCCCGCGTGACCTCCGATCGCCTGCCAGCTCGGCTCGTCGAGATCCGTATCGAGGCCCGGAAGTACGACGGCGCCGTGCGGCAGCCGCGCGATGGCGGCGAGAAGCCGTGCAGTCGCCGGCACGGAACCGGTGGAGCCTGCCGCGATGACGGGCGCGGGAGGCCGATCGCGCAGGAGGCGCTTCGCTTCCGCCTCGATGAGCGACGTGCGCCGGCGGATCGGATCGCTCGCTTGGCGGCCGGCGACGATCGCGGGCCAGCTCTCCGCGGCGATACGCACGAATGCGGTGGTGACCTTGAAGTACTCGGAGAAGTCGGAATCCACCGCCGTCTCCAGCTTCGACCAGTCCACGCCTTCCGTGGTGAAGGAATCCATCAGGGCTTCCAGATCGCCCGCAAGGGAGACCGCGTCGGCCGGAGAGGAAGGGACCAGGAACGGGACGTCGGGAGAAAGCTTCAGCCGCGCCCGGTCGATCGTCGCGGACCAGGCCTGCACCAGGCGGGTGAGGATGAGGCGGCGCTCGAGCGGCGCGATGGGCGGCGCCAGCACGTCTCCTGCCGCGGAGGGCTGCTCGGCGGTGAGCACGAATTCCGCCTCGTCGGCTTCGCCGAGCGGCACGATCCGCGGCAGGAGTTGCGCCCGGGCGCCGCCGCGATCGGCGAGGAGCGCTCCGAGCGCCCGGGCGGCGCGCTGCGTCGGCAGGTAGATCGTGAGGTCGGCGAGGGCGGCCGGATCGGCGGGGAAACCGTCGAGGACGCGTCCGGAGAGGAGCGAATCCACGAGTGTCGGAAGGAAGGGGCAGCCGGGCGGGATCGTGAAGACGCGCGGACGCTCCATCTCACCTCACGCTCGCGGCCAGGCGCTCCTCGGCGGCCCGGATGGCCTGCGGATCGCCAACATGAAGCCACTGCCCGTCGAGGCGCAAGCCGCAAAGCTTGCCGGCCGCGATTGCCCTGTTGAAAAGCAGGTTGGCCGAGAAGGCACCCTCCGGCATGTCGGCGAAGAGCGCGGGCTTCATGATGGAAACGCCCGCATACACGAAGGGCGTCAGCTCCCGGTCGCGGCGGCGGCGCAGCCGCCCTTCCGCATCCATGGTGAAATCCCCGGCGCCCTCGTAGCCGACGCTGGTCGCCGTGGGCGCGAGCAGGAGCAGGATGTCCATTCTGGACGGGTCCCAGGCGTCGAGCAGCCGGGGCAGGTTCGCCTTCGGGCCTTCGATCCAGAGCGAGTCGGAGTTGAGCGTGAGGAAGGGGCCGTCGCCGAGAAGAGGCAGAGCCTTCTTGATGCCGCCGCCGGTTTCGAGCAGCGCCGCCCGCTCGTCCGAGACGACGATGGCGGGCGCGGTGCGGCTGCGCAGATGCGCCTCGACCTGGTCGGCGAGGTGGTGCACGTTGACGACCGCGCGCCCGATGCCGGCCTCCGCGAGCTTGTCGAGGGCATGATCGATGAGCGCGTGCCCGCCGACCGCGATGAGAGGCTTCGGAATCGCCGCCGTGATCGGGAGCATGCGCTTGCCGTGGCCGGCGGCGAGCACCATCGCGGTTCGGGGGCGCGGATCGGCCATGGATGCGCGCTCAGGACGAGGCGTCGTCGGCCTTCGCCGCCACGCGGGGCAGGTGCGACCCGTACCAGGCCTTCAGCTTCGCCAGCGCCGGATGGGCGAGATTGCGGGCGAGATAGGTTTCGAGCCGCGGCAGATGGGCGAGGTATTGCGGCTTGGCGTCCCGCCGGTCGAGCCGGGCGAAGATGCCGAGGACCTTCGTGGCCCGGTGCGCGCCCATGATCGCGTAGGCCCTTGCGAAAGCCGCGACGTCGAAGGCGGAATCGGTCGCCCGTCGCTCGCGGACGTAGAGGCTCAGGAGCTTCAGCTCGAGCTCCGCCGGCACCGTTTCGCGCGCATCCTGAAGCAGCGAGGCGACGTCGTAGGCCGGATGGCCCAGAACCGCGTCCTGGAAGTCGAGGAGGCCGACGCGCTGCAGGCCCCGGCGGTGCGGGAGCCAGATCAGGTTCGGCGAATGGTAGTCGCGCAGCGTCCAGGTCGCGGGAGCGGACACGATCTCCATCAGGGTCTCGGACCAGCCGTTGACGAACTCGGCCCGCGCGGAGCCCGAGAGCTGGGAGCGCATGATGTGCGGCACGTACCAGTCCGCGAGGAGTTCGACCTCGATGAGCAGGGCTTCGAGATCGTAGGCCGGGAGGACGTGGTCGCGGTCGTCCGACACCGGCAGGACCGATGGCAGCGTCGCGCCGTGGAGCCGCGCGAGGAGCCGCGTCGCTTCCGTATAGCGTTCCGGGATCGGCCCCTCCGCATCGACGAACGGCTCGCAGCCGAGATCTTCGAGCAGCAGGAGCCCGGCCTCCAGGTCCTCGCCGTAGATCCTGGGCGCGCTCAGGCCCAGCGCGCGCAGGCCGCGATCGACCGCCACGAACGCATGCACGCTGTCGGCGAGCTTCGCGATGGTGCTGTAGGGCTTGCCGCGGCGGACCGGCGGACCGTCCGGCCGGGCCGGAGAGATCATCAGGATCGCGGTCTCGCCCGAGGGCTTCACCAGACGTTCGTAGGCGCGCGTGGAGGCGTCTCCCTGGAGGGGAATGCGCTTCGCGTCGCTCCAGCCCGTCGCTTCGACGATGCGCCGAAAGGCTTCGAGACGCTGCACGCGCGGCGTGAAGGTGCCCGTCCCGCCGATGGTCGCGATCCGCGCTTCCGGGTTGCGGCCGGGGGCGAGGTCGAGAGCGATGGCGAGGCGGTCGGGCCCGATCGCGCCTTCCGCCCGTTCGGGCCATTCCACGAGGGCGATGCCTGAATCGGTGAGCTCGTCCCATCCGAGCTCAGGGAGTTCGCCGGCGCCGCCGAGGCGATAGAAATCCGCATGCACGACCGGCCCGCGCGGCGTGTCGTAGCTCTGCACGAGGGTGAAGGTCGGGCTCGGCACTTCGAGCTCGGGATCCTCCGCGAGGAGGCGGACGATCATCCGGGCGAGGGTGGTCTTGCCGGCGCCGAGACCGCCCGAGAAGGTCACGAGATCGCCGGGCTTGAGCTCCTCGGCGACCATGCGGGCGAGCCGCTCCGTCGCCGCGAGATCCTGCAGCGCGATCGTCCAACGGGGCGGAACCGAGCTCTCCTCCGCCATGCGGGCCAGACCCTTCGCCATCGGGCTCCTCACTCGGCCGCGATCGGCGGCATCGTGGTCGGGTTGCGTCCGTCCGAAGGCGATTCATGGTGCTCGTAAGGAAAGACGCAGGTCACCGTGGTACCGGTTCCCGGCGCGGATGTCAGGTCTATCCTGCCGCCGTGGAGCTCGACGAAGGACCGCACGATGGAGAGCCCGAGGCCCACCCCCCGGTGGCGGGTGCCGACCGTGTGGCTCTCGAAACGGTCGAAGACGCGGGCCTTGACCTCGGGCGACATGCCGCGGCCCTCGTCCTGGACCTCGAGGATCACTTCGCTGGAGGTCTTGCGGGCGACGACCCGGATGGTCTGTCCGGGGAAGGAGAAGCCGACGGCGTTCGAGAGGAGGTTGAACAGGATCTGCCGGACGCGCTTCCCGTCGGCCACGAAGGAGCCGATGTCGTCGGGCGCGTCGATCAGCACCTGCAGGGAGGATTCCGCCAGGCGGTCCTCGAGGCCGCGGAGCGCCGCGTCGATCGTCGAGCGGATATCGACGATCTCCGGCACGAGTTCGAGGGAGCCCGTGTCGATCGACGCGAGATCGAGGATGTCGTTGAGGATGGCGAGAAGGGCGGCCGACGAGCGCATGATGTGGCCTGCATATTCGCGCTGCCGTGGATTGAGCGGCCCCACCGTCTCGTCGCCGAGGAGCTGCGTGAAGCCGATGATGTTGGTGAGCGGCGAGCGAAGCTCGTAGGAGACGTGGTGCACGAACTCGTCCCGCAGGCGGGAGGCGCGTTCCAGCGCTTCGTTGCGCTCCGTCAGGGCGCGCTCGATGCTGACGCCCGCGGTCACGTCGATGAAGGTCAGGAGAGTCGCGCCGTCGGGCAGCGGCTGGGCGGTGCAGTCGAGGGCGGACGAGTCGCGCCGCTCGATGCGGCACGACAGACCCATGCGCATGTCGGGCAGCCCCGCCACCGCGCCGCGGATCTCGACCCACGGCTCGTCTTCGGGCGCGAGGACCCGCGCCGCCTTGATGATCGCATCGATATGCGGCTGCTCGGCGGGGAGATCGGCCGGCAGTTGCCACATCTCCATGAAGGCGCGGTTGGCGAGCTTGAGGCGTCCGTCCATGCCGAACACCGCGACGCCTTCCTTCAGCGTGTCGAGCGTTTCGCTCTGCACGCGGGTCAGCGCCGTCACCTGCGATTCCAGATGGAAGCGCTCGCTCACGTCGTCGAACAGATAGGTGACGCCGCCCTTCGGGTTGGGGTTCATCACCACCCGCAGGGTGCGCCGGTCGGGCAGATGCCACCAGGTCTCGCGCGCCTCGACGACCCGGTAGCCCGACAGCATGTCCGTCTTCCACGAGCGGAAATCGGCCTGCTCGGGCAGCTTGCGCGAGGCGCGCAGTCGATCGAGCACTTCGCTGTCCGTCGGCTGCAGCGCCAGGAAGGCGCCGTCGAGGTTCCACAGGGCCTGGTAGGCGGCGTTGTGGAAGACGAGCCTCTGCGAAGCGTCGAAGATCGCCACGGCGGTCGGCAGCTGATCGAGCGTGCGCACATGCGCATCCATCTGCCGCTTCAGGTCGGCCTGGATCGCCTCGAGTTCGGAGACGTCGACCGCAATGCCCGCGCTGCCGCCCGAGGTCGGGCGCTCGGCCACGTCGAGGACGTGCCGCCGTCCCGCCATCACGGTCGTGACGCGTGCATCGAAAGCCGCGCCGCCCAAGAGCCGCCGATGAGCCTCCTCGCGGGTCGGCGTGTCGAGGAGCTGCAGGTGCCGGGAGGCGGCTTCTTCGAGGCTCTTCGCCTCCACGGCCTGCAGATAGGCCCGGTTCGCCCAGACGAGCCGGTCCTGTGCGTCGCGGATCCAGAGCGGATGCGCGATGGTGTCGACCAGCGCCGTCAGCGAGCGGAGTTCCGCGCGCGCGGCCGCCAGCTCCGAACGCGCGCGCAAGAGTTCCGACCGGTCCCCGGTGATGTCGCGCAGCCGCAGGATGGCACGTCCGCCGATCGTGCGGCCTTCGACGTCGATATAGGCCTGCGACAGCGTGCGCGCCGTCATCCTGAAGCTTTCGCCGCGCAGGCGCAGTTGGTCGAGAGCCGTCTCCACCTGGCCGGCGTCGGCCGGCGCGAGCCAGGCCCCGAAGGCGAGAAGGCGCTTTACGGTGGCGCCGTCGCCGGCGATCGACGGATCGCCCTCGAAGCGGGGCTCGCCGTCGCGCCCGCTCCAGCTGATGAGGATCTGGCGCTCCGAGCCCATCAGCAGCTCGGCGCGATCCTCCGCGCCGCGCAGGCGCATGATCTCCGAGGTCAGGCGGCGCTCGCGCCGGGCCCAGAGCCGACGCTCGCGCACGAGCGTGAGGCCGGCCACGGTGGCGACGGCGACGGAGCCCATGAAGAGCGCGAAGGCCGCCGCGTTCTGCATCTCGAAGTGCGGCAGGAAGCCGAGAAGGTCGGTGGCGCGCTCCGCGAAAGAGAGGCTGTTCGCGAGTGCGGGCCGCGACGTACCGGCCAACAGCATGATCGATGCGGAAAGGCGAAGGCCCGGAAGGGGGCTGAGCGAGCCGCGGGTCTCCTGTCTTCGCCCGGCCATGCCGCGCCGCCCTCCTTCGAACTCTATGCCCTCGTCGAGAGGGCCGACATGCTTCGCCCGCAACGTGTCCGAGACGTTGCGGTGCGGCTTGGAGTACGCATGAACGGAACGCCCGCAGTGTCGGACCAACCGAGCGGGCTGGACGAATCGTGGTCACTCTAAACCGCGGCCAATTCGGCGAGAAAGAGGGTTAACATCCCTTTAAGGCCCCGGCATCGGGCCGTGGAAACGGTTCTGCCCGCCCTGTTGCGTGGAGGTCACGCGCGACATGCCGTTTCGTGATGTGCCGGAAGCGTGCGGCGCGACCGGACTTCATGTCCTGAAAACGGCGCGGCTCGGCGGAACCATCGGTCGGGCTGCCCCCGCGCGAGGCGTAACGGAAAGCCCGGCGCGAGGCCGGGCTTCGTATCGGAATCGTCGACTTTCAGTAGCGGTAGTGGTCGGGCTTGAACGGGCCCTCTTCCGAGACGCCGATATAGGAGGCCTGATCGGGACGGAGCTTCGTGAGCTTCACGCCGATCTTCTCGAGATGCAGCATCGCGACTTTCTCGTCGAGGTGCTTCGGCAGGGTATAGACCCGGCGCTCGTATCGGCCCGGGTTCGTCCAGAGCTCGATCTGCGCGAGCGTCTGGTTCGTGAAGGACGCCGACATGACGAAGGACGGATGGCCCATGGCGTTGCCGAGGTTCACGAGTCGGCCTTCGGAGAGCAGGATGATGCGATGGCCGTCGGGGAACTCGATCTCGTCCACCTGCGGCTTGATGTTCTCCCACTTCAGGTTCCGGAGCGTCGAAACCTGAATCTCGTTGTCGAAATGGCCGATGTTGCAGACGATGGCGCGGTCCTTCATCGCCCGCATGTGGTCGATGGTGATCACGTCCTTGTTGCCGGTCGCCGTGACGAAGATGTCCGCGCGCGGCGCCGCGTCTTCCATCGTCGTCACCTCGTAGCCTTCCATCGCGGCCTGCAGGGCGCAGATCGGATCGACCTCGGAGACCAGCACGCGGCAGCCCGCCTGCCTGAGGGACGCCGCCGAACCCTTCCCGACATCGCCGAACCCGGCCACCATGGCGACCTTGCCGGCCATCATCACGTCGGTGCCGCGGCGGATGCCGTCCACGAGGGACTCGCGGCAGCCGTAGAGATTGTCGAACTTCGACTTGGTGACGGAATCGTTCACGTTGATGGCCGGGAACAGGAGCCTGCCTTCCTTCGCCATGATGTAGAGCCGGTGCACGCCCGTGGTGGTCTCCTCGGAGACGCCGCGGATCGAGCCGGCGATTTCCGCAAACCAGCCCTTGGGCTTCTCCTTGACGAGGCGCCGGATGAGCGCGAACAGGATCTCCTCCTCCTCCGATTCCGGCTTGTCGAGAAAGCCCGTATCGCCTTTCTCGGCGCGCACGCCGAGATGGACCAGCAGGGTCGCATCGCCGCCGTCGTCGAGGATCATGTTCGGCACGCCGCCGCCGTGCCAGTCGAAGAGCTTCGCGGTGAAGTCCCAATACTCCTCGAGGCTCTCGCCCTTGTAGGCGAAGACCGGGGTGCCGGCGGCGGCAACGGCGGCGGCCGCATGGTCCTGGGTCGAGTAGATGTTGCACGAAACCCAGCGGACGTCCGCGCCGAGGCTCTTCAAGGTCTCGATGAGGACGGCGGTCTGGATCGTCATGTGCAGCGAGCCGGCGATGCGCGCGCCCTCGAGCGGCTGCTTCGGGCCGTATTCCGCGCGCACGGCCATGAGGCCGGGCATCTCGGTCTCGGCGATCGAGATCTCCTTGCGGCCCCAGTCGGCAAGGCTGATGTCGCGGACGATGAAGTCCCGGTTGGCGTCGAGCTTGGGCGCGGCTTGGGTCATGGCTGGCTTCCGAAATCTTTTGGAGACTGCGCGCTCTGTACCAGAGGATCGCGCGGGAAGCAATCAAGATATAAAGATGTCTTTATATGTCATCCGAGCAGCCCGGCGGCTCGCGCGAGCGCCGGTACGGCCGGACGCGGGGTCCGGTCGGGACGCATCTCTCGATCGGGAGCGGCTACTCGTCTTCGCCGAAACGGTTCGCCAGCAATTCGGCGATGCCGTCGAGGCAGGCCTCGGCATCCTGCCCGGTGGCCGAGACGGTGATCGTCGTGCCCTGCGCGGCGGCCAAGGTCAGCAAGCCCATGATCGAACGTCCGCCCACGGTCTCCCCGCAACGGGTGACGGTGACGTCGGAATCGTAGCGCTCGACCATCTGGACGAACTTCGCCGAGGCGCGGGCGTGCAGGCCTTTGCGGTTGACGATGGGGAGTTCGCGCACCAAGGCCCCGTCGATGGGGGGCGCCG
Source organism: uncultured Alphaproteobacteria bacterium (assembly GCA_963723525.1). Taxonomy (GTDB): domain Bacteria; phylum Pseudomonadota; class Alphaproteobacteria; order Rhizobiales; family Beijerinckiaceae; genus Microvirga. The sequence goes on along the minus strand of CAVRRI010000014.1, from coordinate 20,756 downwards.
GCGGACAATCCTCGTCGGCAGACGCCTTCATGAACGCTACTTTCCGGAGAGCACGTGCGAAGCGACGTTGATGTATTTGCGCCCCGCTTCCTGGGCGTGGATCACGGCCTGATCCAACGACTCTTCGTCGCGCACGCTCGCGAGCTTGATCAGCATCGGCAGATTGATGCCGGCGACGACTTCGACGGAGCCGCCGTTCATGCAGGAGAGAGCGAGGTTCGAGGGCGTTCCGCCGAACATGTCGGTGAGGACGACGACGCCGGATCCGGAGTCGACGCGGTAGACGGCGGCCATGATGTCCTTCCGCCGCGTCTCCATGTCGTCATCGGGGCCGATCGTGATCGTTTCGAGCTGCTCCTGCGGGCCTACGACGTGCTCAAGCGCCGATCTGAATTCAGTCGCGAGCTGGCCGTGGGTGACGAGCACCATGCCAATCATAATGTGTTGTTCCAGTCGCCCCTTCGGGGCGGAGCCGCTATTTTGTGCACTGCGAAGAGGAACGCAAGAGCATTGCGACGAAATGTTCATCACAGCGTCACGAGTGTGTCTTGGTCCGGGCGCGGGATCAAGCGCAGACGCGTCAGTACCGTCTCCGCCAAAGGTCGACCTCGCGGCGCCAGGAGACGGTCAACGGGGATGCCGCAAAGGAAGATCGTGGCTTCCGCCTCGTCGGGCATCCGTTCCGGCTCCCCGTCGACCAGATCGACGACGAGGCGGACGAGAGCGGCCCGCTCGTAGGGAACGCCGTAGATGCCGATCCCCCGTGTCTCGACGAGACCGGCGGTGGCCTTCACCGCCCGTGCGACGAGCCGGCCGTTGCGGGCCTCCAGCCGCGTCCGGTCGTCGCTGACGAGGCGGGCGAACCGCCCGGCTCTCTCGGCGGCGGCGATGAGGTCGCGGCAGAGGAGCGACTTCCCGGCTCCCGGCGCTCCCCGGACGAGGATCGCATCCTCCCCGACGAGGACGCAGCTGGCGTGCAGGGTTTCCTGATCCGCCACGGGGTCAGCCATGAGGTCGGCCATGAGGTCGGCCATGAGGTCGGCCAGGAGGCCCGCCGTGAACCTGCCGGGCCGGCAGGCGGACGATGAAGCGGGCGCCGAGCCGTCGCGGTTCTCCGTTCTCGTCCGGCGGGCCGAGGCGGTTCTCGGCGTGGATCGTACCGCGATGAGCCTCGATGATCTGGCGGGAGATGGACAGGCCCAATCCCGAGTTCTGCCCGAAGCCCTGCTCCGGGCGGTCGGTGTAGAAGCGATCGAAGATGCGGTCGAGGGCGTGAGGCTCGATGCCGGGCCCGTCGTCCTCGACCGCCGCCTCGATCTCCGAACGCCGGCGGCGGAGGCTCACGCGCACGGAAGCATCCGGCGGCGAGAACGAGCGCGCATTGTCGAGGAGGTTGCTGATCACCTGGCCGAGGCGGCTGTCGTGTCCCAGCACCGAAAAGGCGGCGCGCTTCAGCGGGTGCGGTTCGATCGTGAGGGTGATTGCAGGATCGTGCTCGCGCCGCCGCTCGTTCGCCACCGACACGACGGCTTCGAGGAGCCGCACCATGTCGACGGGCTGGGCATCGACGCGGGCGAGTTCGGCATCGAGACGGGACGCGTCGGAAATGTCGCTGATGAGCCGGTCGAGGCGCTTCACGTCGTGCTGGATGATCGACATGAGCCGCTGCTGCGATTCCGGGGTCCGCGCGAGCGGGAGGGTTTCGACGGCGCTGCGGAGCGAGGTGAGAGGGTTCTTCAACTCGTGCGCCACATCGGCGGCAAAGCTCTCGATCGCGTCGATCCGGTTGTAGAGCGCCTTCGTCATGTCGCGCAAAGCGCCCGACAGGTGACCGATCTCGTCCGGCCTCGACGTGAAGTCCGGAATCTCCTGGCGCGACTGCGTCCCCCAGCGGACGCGCTCCGCGGCATCGGCGAGGCGCCGCACCGGCCCGACGATGGCGCCGGCAAGGAAGAGCGACAGGATCACCATGACGAGCGCGGCGACGAGGAACACCTGCAGCAGCGCGAAACGCTCGGAAGCGATGATGCCGTCGATGTCGCCGCCCTGGGTCGACAGCAGCAGCACGCCCCGTGCGGCGCGGGAGCGCTGAATGGGAACTGCAACCGACACGATCGTCTCCCGCTGCTCGTTGCGGCGGACCCATTGCGACGTCCGGCCGGCGAGCGCCTGCTGCACCTCCGGCAGGCTCCTGCCGTCCGCCGGTCCGATCTCCTCCAGCACCGGCCGCTTCGGGCCGCGGAAGAGGTTCCGGATCGCCATCCAGGCTCGCTCCATGACGGTGGCGTCCGGGTCCGGGACCGGCGGGAGGTCGAAGCGCAGGATGTCGCCGCGGGAGAGCAGCGAACGGGAATCGAGGAGGAGCGCGCCCTCGCGGTCGTAGATGCGCGCGCGCGTGCCCGTGGGCGTGACGAGGCGGCGCAGAAGCGGTGCGACCCGCTCCGGGTTGATGGAGAATTCCAGCGGCGAGTAACTCTCCTCGCCGAGCCGTCCCGTCTCGCCCGCCTGCATTTGCAGGAGCCGGTCGGGATCGATGGTGATGGTGTCGGTATCGACCGTGGCCGAGGCGGCGATCGCGCCGGCGATGATCTCGCCCTGCGTCAGAAGGCTCTGCACGCGGGCCTCGATCAGGCCCTGCCGGAACTGGTTGAGATAGAGGAAGCCGACCAGCAGGGCGACGAGGCCCGCGAGGTTGAGGACGACGATCCGGCGCGTGAGGCTCGAGGAAGCCCGCTGGTTGAGAACGAGGCCGAAGCGTTTCAGGCGCGCGAAGGCGCCGCGCTCCTCCGGCGCGGGTTCGCCAGCCGTCTCGAGGATCGCAGGATCCGCCTTCATGCCGCCCGCTTCGCCCGACACTCCTTAGCGCATCGTGCGGAAAAGTGGACCCGGTTTTCCGCGCCAAACGATGCGCTGTACTCAGAAGGTGAGCATCGGATGGATCCCGAAAGTGGATTCCACTTTCGGGTCCGATGCTCCAGCGCATCGTGCGGAAAAGTGGATCCGGTTTTCCGCGCCGAACGATGCGCTGTATTCAGAAGGTGAGCATCGGATGGATCCCGAAAGTGGATTCCACTTTCGGGTCCGATGCTCCAGCGCATCGCGCGGAAAAAGGGACCCGGTTTTCCGCGCCGAGCCATGCGCCGTTCTCAACAGGTGAGCGTCAGGCTTCCTTGAAGCGGTAGCCGACGCCGTAGAGGGTCTCGATCATATCGAAGTTCGTGTCCACCACCTTGAACTTCTTGCGCAGCCGCTTGATGTGGCTGTCGATCGTCCGGTCGTCCACGTAGACCTGATCGTCGTAGGCCGCATCCATCAGGGCATTGCGGCTCTTCACCACGCCCGGGCGGGTGGCGAGCGCCTGCAGGATCAGGAACTCGGTGACCGTGAGGGTGACCGGCTCGCCTTTCCAGGTGCAGGTGTGGCGCTCGGGGTCCATCTTGAGCTGGCCGCGCTCCAGCGCCTTGGCGTCGATCTCCCGCGGGACGACCTGGTCCTTCGGCGCGAAGCGGCGCAGGACGGCCTTCACCCGTTCGACCAGGAGGCGCTGGGAGAACGGTTTGCGGATGAAATCGTCCGCGCCCATCTTGAGGCCGAAGAGCTCGTCGATCTCCTCGTCCTTGGATGTCAGGAAGATGACCGGCAGGTCGGACTTCTGGCGCAGGCGGCGCAGCAGTTCCATCCCGTCCATGCGCGGCATCTTGATGTCGAAAATGGCCAGGTCCGGAGGGGCATGCTTCAGGCCGTCCAGGGCCGACGCGCCGTCCGTATAGGTCTGGATCCGGTAGCCCTCCGCCTCGAGGGCGATGGACACGGAGGTCAGAATGTTGCGGTCGTCGTCGACGAGGGCGATCGTCGGCATGGGCGAACTCCTTGGCCCCGGGTCGCGCCCGAGCGATGTGATCTTGGAACAACGCGTCCGGCGTGAATTGGTGCCCAATCGCGCCATTGTTGTGGCACAAGTAAGGTCGCCGGCACCGGGGCGCCAGGGCGGATTGCCCCAACAATTTCCTTAAGGGAACACATGGGCCATGACAGGTGACGAAACGCCGCCGCCGGTTTTCGACGGAAAAGCCTTGGGAAAGCTGCTTTTGCGTCTCATCCGGGCGGGCGCCTTGGCCACCCTGGACAAGGATCGGGGTGTTCCGTTCGCCTCCCTGGTCACCGTGGCGACGGATCATGACGGATCGCCGCTCCTCCTCCTGTCCCGCCTCGCCGCCCACACCCTCAATCTCGAACGGGATCCCCGGGCGTCGATCCTGCTGGCGGAAACCGGAAAGGGCGATCCGCTGGCCCATCCGCGGCTCACGGTGACCGGTCGTCTGGAGCGCACCGCCGCGGATGCCGGGGAGCGGGCGCGGGACCGCTTCCTGGCCCGCCATCCCAAGGCCGAGCTCTATGCCGATTTTGCCGATTTCGGGTTCTGGCGCATGGCGATCGAGGGCGGGCACCTCAACGGCGGTTTCGCGCGGGCGGCCACGCTGAGCGCCGGGGATCTCGCGACGGATCTCTCGGGCGCAAAAGCCCTTCTCGACGCCGAGGCCGAGATACTCGCCCGTCTGAACCGGGATCACGCCGACGCGCTCTCGCTCTGCGCCAGCCGGCTCTCCGGAGCGCGGCCCGGCCGATGGAGGGCGACGGGGCTCGACCCGGAGGGCCTCGACCTCTTCTCCGGGGACCGTACCGCCCGGCTCGCCTTCCCGGAGCGCGTCGCGACCCCTCCGGAGCTGCGGGGGATGCTCACGACCCTGGCGGGCGAGGCGCAAGGCCGCCCCGGTCGAACCGGGGCCGGGGTTCGCGATTAACCTTGGGGAACTTCGTACCTGTCCGCGTGTTGACGGCGAAGCTTTAAGCCTGCAACAAGAATGGCCCGCCGACCAACCGCGGCAGCCGCGACGGCCCGGATGAACGGCGCTCAGGAGGAGCATTCCGTGGACAATATCGGCGTCTTCAACGGCGCGCAGGACGCCGGGTCCTTCGGCTTCCGCAGCCTCAAACGCGTTTTCTGGAATCTCGATGCCCCCGCCCTCTACGAACAATCCCTCAAGCGCGGCGAGGCGCAGCTCGCCCAGGGCGGCGCACTCCTCGCCGAGACCGGCGTGCATACGGGCCGCTCGCCCAAGGACAAGTTCGTCGTGCGGGACGCGACGACCGAGGACGGCGTCTGGTGGGACAACAACGGCTCCATCACGCCGAAGCAGTTCGACGCGCTCCTCGAGGATTTCCTGAAGCACGCGGAAGGCAGGGAGCTGTTCGCCCAGGACCTCTACGGCGGCGCCGATCCGAGGTACCGCGTGCGGGCGCGCGTCTACACCGAGTTCGCCTGGCACTCGCTGTTCATCCGCAACCTGCTCATCCGGCCCGAGCGCGGCGCACTATCGAGCTACGTTCCGAACCTCACCATCGTCGATCTGCCCTCGTTCAAGGCCGATCCGGCGCGGCACGGCTGCCGTTCGGAGACGATCATCGCCTGCGACTTCGCCCGGCGCATCGTGCTCATCGGCGGCACGTCCTATGCGGGCGAGATGAAGAAGTCGGTCTTCACCTATCTCAACTACGTCCTGCCGTCCGAGGGCGTGATGCCGATGCATTGCTCGGCCAATGTGGGCCATGGCGGCGACACGGCGATCTTCTTCGGGCTCTCCGGCACCGGCAAGACGACCCTGTCGAACGATCCCGACCGGATCCTGCTCGGCGACGACGAGCACGGCTGGTCCCCCGCCGGCGTCTTCAACTTCGAGGGCGGCTGCTACGCCAAGACGATCCGGCTCTCGGAAGAGGCCGAGCCCGACATCTTTGCGACGACGAAGCGATTCGGCACCGTGCTCGAGAACGTGGTCATCGATCCCCTCACCCGCGTGCCGAATTTCGACGATGCGTCGCGCACCGAGAATACCCGCTGCGCCTACCCGCTCGACTTCATCCGCAATGCCAGCGCCACAGGCCGCGCGGGGCACCCGAAAAGCATCGTGATGCTGACGGCCGACGCCTTCGGGGTGCTCCCGCCGATCGCGAAGCTCACGGGTGCCGAGGCGATGTACCACTTCCTCTCCGGCTACACGGCGAAAGTGGCCGGCACCGAGAAGGGCGTGAAGGATCCCGAGGCGACCTTCTCCACCTGTTTCGGGGCGCCCTTCATGCCGCGGCATCCGTCCGTCTACGGCAATCTCCTGCGCGAACTCATCTCTCGTCACCACGTGGATTGCTGGCTGGTGAACACGGGCTGGACCGGCGGCAAGTACGGCGTCGGCCGCCGCATGCCGATCCGGGTGACGCGGCGGCTCCTCACGGCGGCCCTCGACGGATCGCTCAACCGCGCCGACTACCGCCGCGACCCGTATTTCGGCTTCGCGGTGCCGACCTCCGTTCCCGGCGTGGAGCCGCACATCCTGTATCCGGTGAAGACCTGGCAGGACAAGGCGGCCTTCGGCCAGACTGCGAAGCGCCTGGTCGACATGTTCACCGAGAACTTCAGGCGGTTCGAAGGCCACGTGGACGCGGACGTCCGCGCCGCCGCGCCGCAGATGTCGATCGCGGCCTGATCGCTCCGGCGCCGTTTTCCCCGGACGGCGGCCCTTCGAGCTGCCGTCCTCCGGAGGGGCTCATCGCGGAATGGACGTCCTCGTCGTCGGCGCCGGTGTGGTCGGCCTCGCGGTGGCGCGGGCGCTCGCGCGCCGCGGACATGAGGTCGTGGTGGCCGACCGCGCGGAGGGCATCGGCACGGGCGTGTCCTCGCGCAACAGCGAGGTGATCCATGCCGGCATGTACTACCCGCGAGGATCGCTGCGCGCCCGCCACTGCGTCGCCGGCCGGCGGATGCTCTACGCCTACTGCGAAAGCCACGGCGTGCCGCATCGCCGCTGCGGCAAGCTCATCGTGGCGACGAACGCGCTCGAACAGGCGAAGATCGAGGGAATCCACGCTCAAGGGTTGGCGAACGGGGTCGAGGGGCTGACCTGGCTGACGGGCGGGGAGGCGCGGGCGCTCGAGCCGAACCTCCGCTGCACGGGCGCGCTCCTGTCGCCCGAGACCGGCATCATCGACAGCCATTCCCTCATGCTCGCGCTCCAGGGCGACATCGAAGCGCATTCCGGCGTGCTCGCCTTCAACGCACCGGTGGAGCGGCTGGCCCGCGCGGACCGCGCCTGGCAAGCCCATGTGGGCGGCGCCGACCCGATGGTGCTTTCGGTCGACGCCGTGGTGAACGCGGCGAGCCTCGGGGCGCAGGCCCTGGCGCGGGCGACCGAGGGCTATCCGCCGGAGCGCGTGCCGCCGCTCGTCTTCGCCAAGGGCAACTATTTCGGCTGCCTCAGCCGGCCGGCCTTCTCGCGCCTGATCTATCCCGCGCCCGTGGATGGCGGGCTCGGCACCCATGTGACGCTCGATCTTTCGGGACGCATGCGCTTCGGGCCGGACGTGGAATGGGTCGAGAGCGAGCAATACGCGGTCGACCCCCGCCGGGCCGAGAGCTTCTACGCCTCCATCCGCCGCTATTGGCCCGGCCTGCCGGACGGCGCGCTCGTCCCGGACTACGCCGGCATCCGCCCGAAGCTCACCGGCCCCGGGGAGCCCCCCGCCGACTTCATGATCGACGGTCCGGCGGAACATGGCCTGCCGGGCCTCGTCAACCTCTTCGGCATCGAAAGCCCCGGCCTCACGTCGGCGCTCTCCATCGCGGAGGACGTGGCCGGGCGGCTTGCGTAGGGGGGCGGTGTGACGGGTCGTCCTCCGACGAAGGCAACGGCGTCATCCTCGGGGCGAGCGGCAGCGAGACCTTAAGGACCTCAGGCCGCGAAGGGCGCCTGAACCTGCACGCGATCCTTGCGCTCGCCAAGGACGACGCCCTTAGACGAAGAACACGAACGTCGCGAGGAGGAAGGCCGGGATCAGGACCGCGCCGGACCAGATCATGTAGCCGAAGAAGCTCGGCATCCTCACGCCGCCGTCCCGGGCAATGGCGTAGACCATGAAGTTCGGCGCATTGCCGATATAGCTGTTCGCGCCCATGAACACGGCGCCCGCGGAAATGGCCGTCAGCGTAAGCGCGCCCGCCGTCATGAGTTCGGCCGGATCGCCGCCCGCGAGCTGGAAGAAGACGAGATAGGTCGGCGCGTTGTCGAGGAAGGACGAGAGCGCTCCCGTGAGCCAGAAATAGGCGGCGTTGTCGGGGCTGCCGTCCGGGTGCGAGACGAGGGCGACCAGGGGCGCGAACGCGCCCTCGCGGCCCGCCGCCAGCATGGCGAGCACCGGGATGATCGTCACGAAGATTCCGGCAAACAGCTTGGCCACTTCCTTGATCGGTCCCCAGGTGAAGCCGTTCTCCGCGCGGTCGCCCTTCGACGTCAGGGCGAACGACGCGACCGTGATGGCGATCATCATGAGGTCGCGGACGACGTTCTCGACCGCGAATTCCGTTCCGAGCACCGTGACGGTGCCGAGCCGGACCGTCGCGCTCATGAGGATCGCCGCGACGACGAGGCCGATCAGGAGAAAGTTGATCCCGCCCTTGATGCGCACCGGGTCGTCCGGCGTCGGATCGGGACGCACGCGCCCTTCCTTCCTGTAGACATAGGTGTCGAGAAGGAAGAACGCGGCGAGGACGAGGCCGCCGACGAACAGCGTCTCGAGAAGGAGGTGCCGCGTCGTCCAGAAGAAGTCGACCCCGCGCAGGAAGCCGAGAAAGAGCGGCGGGTCGCCGAGGGGCGTGAGCGAGCCGCCGATATTCGACACGAGGAAGATGAAGAACACGACCACGTGGGCATTGTGCCGGCGGTCGTCGTTGGCGCGCAGCACCGGGCGGATCATCACCATCGACGCGCCCGTCGTCCCGATGAAGCTCGCCAGCGCGGCGCCGATGGCGAGCAGCGCCGTATTCGCCGCCGGCGCCCCATGGATGTTGCCGCGGATGACGATGCCGCCGGCGACCGTGAAGAGCGCCAGGAGCAGCAGGATGAAGGGGACGTATTCGAAAAGCGCCGTGTGGGCGAGGGCGCCGAGCGCCGTCCCGGTGCCGTGGACGAAGGCCATCGGCACGAGGACGAGCGCGGCCCACAACGCCGCGATCTTGCCCTGGTGATGCTCCCAGGCATGGGGCGCGAGCAGCGGGAAGAGCGCGATCGAGAGCAGGATGCCGATGAACGGCACGGCCCACACGAAGCCGAGCGCCCGCCCGTCCAGTTCCGCCGCGACGGCCCCTTCCGGCAGGAGCGCCACGCCGGCGGCGAGCGCCGGGATCCACGGGCGAAGCATCACGGCGAGACCCCCTTCATCGCCGATCGGACGGCGTCTTGTCGTGGAATCGAGCATTAGGCGAAAGATCCTGCCCCCGCAACGGCGTTGCGGCCTTGCCCGCACCACGGCGCGGAGAGTGTGATCTCGATCGCGGACGCTCGTGCCGGCGGGCCTAAAGTCGAAGTCCCGGCTTCTGACGGCGAGCGGCGACCTTGGCCGTTAACGGGTTGTTCAGCGGCCCGAGGGGATTGTCAACTGCGTGCGGTGCGCCGCCGGCGCTCGCCCGCCATGGGGACGCCGATGTGCCGTTTCCTCGCCTATCGGGGCGAACCGATCTTCGTCTCCGACCTCGTCTGCGCCCCGTCGCACTCGCTCGTGCATCAATCGCTGCACGCCGTCGAGGCGAAGACGGGGACGAACGGCGACGGCTTCGGCCTCGGCTGGTACGGCGAGCGGCCGCAACCCGGCCTCTACCGCGAAATCCGTCCGGCCTGGTCCGACGAGAACCTGCGCTCGCTGTGCGAGCAGGTCCGCTCGGGCCTGTTCTTCGCCCATGTGCGGGCCTCGACCGGCACCTCCACGACGCGGGCGAACTGCCACCCCTTCGCGCACGGCCGGCACCTCTTCATGCACAACGGCCAGGTCGGCGGCTACGCGCGAATCAAGCGCCGACTCGAGGCGATGATCCCGGACGATCTCTACGAGGCCCGCGCCGGCACGACGGATTCGGAGGCGATCTTCCTCGCGGCTCTGGCGAACGGCCTCGCCGAACGTCCGGTCGAAGCCATGGCCCGGACGCTGAAGAGCGTGCGCGCGCTCATGGAGGAAGCCGGCGTCGAGGAGCCTCTGCGCTTCACCGCGTCCTACACGGACGGCGAATCGCTCCATGCCTACCGCTGGGCCTGCGACGGGCGCCCGCCGACGCTCTACTTCCGCGAACGCGACGGAAACCTGCTCGTCGTCTCCGAGCCCATCGACGGCCGCGCGCAGGACTGGCGGGAAGTGCCGAAGGGCTGCTGCCTGATCGCGCGCCGCGGCGCTCCGCCTTCGGTCGAATGCCTCGATGAGGCGATGAGCCGCCTTGCGGCGTGAATGCGCCTTCGAGCACAAGGCCGGCATGACCGTTTCCGCCGTGCTCGCCCCGGACCGGCCGTCTGCGGCCCGCTGGGCGACGAGCGCCCTCTTTCTCGCCAACGGGTTCGGCATCGGAGTCTGGGCCACCCAGATCCCGCGCCTGAAGACCGATCTCGCGCTGAGCGACGGGGAGCTCAGCCTCGCCCTCCTGTCCTTCGCCCTCGGCGCGATCATCCTCATGCCGCTGACCGGCTGGGCGACGGCGCACCTCGGCAGCCGCCGGACCTCGATCCTGACGAGCCTGGCCTTCGCGGCCTTCCTGGTCCTGCCGGGCCTCGCGGCGAGCCTGCCGTGGCTCGTGGCGGCGGCGCTCGTGGCGGGAGGCGCGAGCGGCGCCATGGACGTCGCCATGAACACCCACGCGACCGCTACCGAGCGGGCCTGGGGCGCCGCCATCATGTCGTCCTTCCACGGCTTCTTCAGCCTCGGCGGGCTCCTCGGCGCGGGGGCCGGCGCGGCGCTCATCGGTGGCGGCGCATCGGTCGCGGGCGCGCTCCTGGCCGGCGGCGCGGGCGCCGGCATCCTGACGCTCGCGGCCCTCCGGTCCCTGCGCCTGGCGTTCGAAGCCGCCGAGGGCGGCCACGGCTTCGCCTGGCCGCGCCGCGCCGTGCTCGGGATCGGCATCCTCACGTTCCTCGCCATGGTCATGGAAGGCGCCGTCGCCGACTGGAGCGGCGTCTATCTCCGCGACGGGATCGGCGCTTCGCTGACGTTCGCCCCGGCGGGCTTCGCGGCCTTCTCGCTCGCGATGACGCTCTGCCGCTTCGCCGGCGACGGGGTGGTGCGCCGGCTCGGGCGCACCCGCACCCTCGTCCTCGGAGGGTTGGTCGCCGCGCTCGGATTCGCCCTCGCCGTCGGGACGACGTCCGCGCTCGTGACCGCCCTAGGCTTCGGCCTCGTCGGCCTCGGGCTCGCCAATGCGGTGCCGGTCTTCTTCAGCGCCGGGAGCGAGGCCGGCGGCGTGGCGCCCAGCGTCGGCGTCGCGATGGTGGCGACCCTCGGCTACGCGGGCTTCCTTCTCGGCCCGCCGGCCATCGGCTTCTACGCGGACTGGATGGGCCTCAGGGCGGCGCTCGCGCTGCTGGTGCTGAGCGCTCTGAGCATCGCGCTCTTCGCGAAGGCGGCAGGTCCGGGCAAGGACCGGAGATAGAGCGCCGTCGAGGGTTGCCGGGAGCAAGGCGCATCAATGCGCCTCCTCCCAGTTCTGCGCCGCGCGGGCTTCGACCGCGAGCGGCACCTTGAGCTCAACGGCCGGGAAGGGCGCCTCCGCCATCACTTTCGAGACCACGGGCAGCGTCGCCTCGACCTCGTCGTCCGGAACCTCGAAGACGAGTTCGTCGTGCACCTGCAGGAGCATGCGGGCGGAGAGCCTTGCGCCGCGGAGCGCGTCCTCCATGCGGATCATGGCGCGGCGGATGATGTCGGCCGCGCTGCCCTGGATCGGCGCATTGATGGCCTGGCGCTCCACGCCGGCGCGCTCCGAGGGATTCGGCGACTTGATCTGCGGGTAGTGGCAGACGCGCCCGAACAGCGTCGTCACGTATCCCTTCTCGCGGCAGAACTTCTTGGTCTCGTCGATGTAGGTGCGGATGCCCGGAAAGCGTTCGAAATACTGCTTGATGAACGCGGAGGCCTCCGCGTTCGGAATGCCGAGGCGCTCGGCGAGGCCGAAGGCCGAGATGCCGTAGATGATGCCGAAATTGATGGTCTTGGCCTGCCGGCGCAGGTCGCCCTTCACGTCGCCGACCGGAACGCCGAACATCGCCGAGGCCGTCGCGGCGTGGATGTCGATGCCCTGCGCGAAGGCTTCCTTCAGTTGCGGGATGTCGGCGATGTGCGCGAGCAGCCTCAGCTCGATCTGGCTGTAATCGGCCGACAGGATCTTGTGTCCCGGCGGCGCGATGAAGGCGGTGCGGATCTTGCGGCCCGCCTCCGTCCGGACCGGGATGTTCTGCAGGTTCGGGTCCGACGAGGAGAGGCGGCCCGTGGTCGTCGCCGCGAGCGCGTAGGAGGTGTGCACCCGCTTCGTCTGCGGGTGGATGTGCTCCTGAAGCAGGTCGGTATAGGTGGATTTCAGCTTCGCGAGCTGGCGCCATTCCAGGATCTTCCTCGGCAGTTCGTGGCCGGCCTGGGCAAGCTCGTCGAGGAGCGTCGCGGGCGTCGCCCACTGGCCCGTCGGCGTCTTCTTCGCGCCCGGCAGCCCCATCTTGCCGAAGAGGATGTCGCCGATCTGCTTCGGCGAGCCGAGCGAGAACGTCTCGCCCGCGATCTCCTGGATCTCGTCCTCGAGCCGGGCCAGGACCTGCGCGAAATCGCCGGAGAGACGCGAGAGGATTTGTCGGTCGACCAGGATGCCGCGTTCCTCCATGCGGGCCAGCACGTCGACCATGCGCCGCTCCAGGGTCTCGTAGACCGTCGCCCGGCGTTCGGCGGCGAGCCGCGGCTTCAGCACCTGCCATAGCCGGAGCGTCACGTCGGCGTCCTCGGCCGCATAGGCGGTGGCGCGGTCGATCTCGACCCGGTCGAAGGTGATCCTGGCGCGGCCCGTGCCGGTGACCTCGTTGAAGCTGATCGGCGCGTGGCCGAGATGGCGGCGGGAGAGTTCGTCCATGCCGTGCGAGCCCCTGCCGGCGTCGAGCACGTAGGAGATCAGCATCGTGTCGTCGAAGGGGCCGACCGTGATGCCGTGGCGCTTCAGCACCAGCCAGTCGTATTTCATGTTCTGGCCGATCTTGAGGACGGTCCGGTCCTCCAGGACGGGCTTCAGGGCGGCGAGCGCGTCGCCCAGCGGCATCTGGCCCGCCATGAGGCCGCCGCCGAAGAGGTCGGAATCGCTGCGGTGCTGGAGCGGGACATAGGCCGCGCGTCCGGGCTCGAGGGCGAGGGAGACGCCGGCGAGGTCGGCCTGCATGGGATCGAGCGAGGTGGTCTCCGTGTCGAGGGCGACGATCCCGCGCTCGCGTGCTTCGGCCAGCCAGAGGTTCAGGCGGTCGAGACTCCTGATCGTCTCGTAAGCCTCGACGTCGAAGGGCAGCGAGGCGGCGGCCGTCGCGATCTTGCCGGCGAGGAGCGCGGGCGTGCCGACCCCCTCCTGCGCCCGGCGCGGCGCGGCCTCCGGCAGGTCGAGGCCGGCGAAGGGATCGGCCTCGCCCTTCGGCGTGGCGCCGGTCTCGCCGAAGAACGGCGTCTCCCCGGCGGGGGCACCGGGAGCACCGTTCTCCGGACGCCGCCAGGTGATCGCCTCGCCGCCGGGCATGAGGCGCGGATCCGGTTCGATCGCAGCGAGGTCCACGTCGTAGAGTTCCGCCACGCGCCGGGTCAGCGCGTTGAACTCCAGGGCCTTCAGGAAGGCGACGAGCGCCTTCGGGTCGGGATTCGGCACGCGCAGCGCATCGACAGGCACCGGAAGCGGCGCCTCGCAATCGAGGGTGACGAGCCGCTTCGAGAGCCGGGCCTTGTCGGCGTTCTCGATCAGAGTCTCGCGCCGTTTCGGCTGCTTGATCTCCGATGCGCGGGCGAGAAGCGTTTCGAGATCGCCGAACTCCTTGATGAGCTGGGCGGCGGTCTTCAGGCCGATGCCGGGAACGCCCGGCACGTTGTCCGAGGTGTCGCCCATGAGCGCCAGCACATCCCCGATCTTCTCGGGCGGGATGCCCTCCCAGCGCTCGGTGACGGCGGCCTCGTCGAGGTTGCGCTCGGGGCGGTAGCCGGGCTTTCCCTTCTGGCCGGACTCGAAGTCGTAGAACCGCACCAGCGGACCGACGAGCTGCATCAGGTCCTTGTCGGAGGAGACGATGAGGACGTCGGCCCCGCGGGCCTTCGCCTCCTGCGTGTAGGTGGCGATGAGATCGTCGGCCTCGTAGCGCGCGAGCTCGATCGGCTCCAGGCCGAAGGCGCGGATGGCTTCGCGCATGAGAGGCATCTGGACGATAAGGTCGCTCGGCGGCTCCGGCCGGTGGCCCTTGTACTCCGCGTAGATCTCCTTGCGGGCCGTATCTTCGGACATGTCGAGCACGATGGCGATATGGGTCGGCACGAGGCCCGCCGCCCCGTCCCGGACGAACTGCAGGAGCTTGGTGCAGAACAGCCGGACGGCCCCCGTCGGCATGCCGTCCGACGAGCGCGCATTGTACTTCTCGTTCTGGTTCATCGACTGGAAATAGGCCCGGAAGATGAAGGACGAGCCGTCCACGAGAAAGACGTGGTCGCCGGCGGAAACGGGTCGGGTGGAGGACATGGGGCTTCGGACGGACTGGGCGGGTGAGGCGCTACAGATAGAGTCTCGCGAGGCGGATGGCTATGGCGGCCGATGGACCCGAGCCGAGAAACCGTTACTCTGTGTCCGGCGCCCGGGGAGCCTGGCTTCCGGGCGCTTTTCGATGCGCCTCATAAGCGATGAACGATCCTGCGATGGCCCGAACCCTCGAACCCCACGCCCTCGAACCCGACACCCTTGAAACCAAAGCCCTGCACGAGCCCCTCGCCTTCGAGCCGGTCGCCGAAGCCGAGACGCTGCGGCGCATGGCCGAATGCGAGGCTGTGATGCGGCGGCGGCGCACGGTGCGGGATTTCTCGCCCGAGCGGGTGCCGCGGAGCGTCATCGAGAGCGCCATCCGGATCGCGGGTTCGGCTCCGTCCGGAGCGAACCAGCAGCCCTGGACCTTCGTCGCCATCGAGGATCCGGCCGTCAAGGCGCGCATCCGGGCGGCCGCCGAGGAGGAGGAGCGCGCCTTCTACGAGGGGCGCGCGGGCGAGGAGTGGCTCGAGGCGCTCTCGGTCCTGGGCACCGACTGGCGCAAGCCCTTCCTGGAAGAGGCGCCCTGGCTCGTGGTCGTCTTCCAGCAGCGCTGGGGGCTGCGCCCCGACGGGCGCAGGGTGAAGCACTACTACGCCCCCGAATCCGTCGGCATCGCCACGGGCTTCCTCATCGCGGCGCTGCATCAGGCGGGGCTTGCGACCCTCACCCACACGCCCGCGCCGATGGGCTTCCTCAACGAGATCTGCGGGCGGCCGGACAACGAGAAGGCGATGATCCTCCTCGTGGTCGGCCGGCCGGCGCCCGGCTGCCGGGTCCCGGCCATCGGCAAGAAGCCGATGGCGGAGATCGCAATCTTCCTCTGACGTCGCCCGCTCGGAACCCTGCTTCAGGATCGCGAGGCGGCGGGAACGGCCGGACCGGCGTCGAGCTCGTCCGCGGTGGGGCGCGCCTCGGCCGCCATCGCGTCGCGCCTGACGACGAAGCAGAGGACGATGAGGGGAACGCCGATGAGGGCCGTCCCGGTGAACAGTGCCGGGTAGCCGTAAGTGTCGACCACGGCGCCCGAGAAGCCGCCGATGAACTTGCCCGGAAGCGCATAGAGCGAGCTGAGGAGGGCGTATTGCGTCGCCGCGAAGGCGGGCGACGTGAGCCCCGACATGTAGGCGATCAGCGCCGAACCGGCGAATCCCCCCGCGAAGTTGTCGATGCTGATCGTGAGCGTCAGAAGGTCGAGCCGCGCGCCGGCGGCGGCAAGCGAGGTGAACATCAGGTTCGAGCCCGCCGCGACGGCGGCCCCGAGGACGAGAGTCGTCCACAGGCCGAGCCGCGTGAGCGCGAGGCCGCCCGCGAAGGCGCCGACGATGCCGATCCAGACGCCGTAGAGCTTCGACACGTTGGCGATGTCGGTCTTCGAGAAGCCGAGGTCGATGTAGAGCGGGTTCGCCATCACGCCGGCGACGAAATCGGGGAGCCGGAACAGACAGACGAGCAGCAGGATCGGGACGAGGAGCATCTCCTTGCGGCGGTAAAGGTCGACGAGCGGCTCGGTGACCGAGGAGGCGAACGACAGCGGCTTGCGCGCGACGGCCGCGTCCGCCGGCGGGGCGAGGAGCGTGCCGACGAGGCCCACCCCCATCAGCGCGGCCATGGCGATGTAGGCGGAGCGCCAGTCGACGAACTCGGCGATGTAGAGTGCGCCGGCTCCCGCCGCGATGAGGGCGAGGCGATAGCCGAGCTGGTAGGCCGCCGCCATCATGCCCTGGCGCGAGGTTTCGTTCACGTTGATGCGCCATCCGTCGATGACGACGTCCTGCGTCGCCGAAGCGAAGGCGACGAGGATCGCGCAGGACACGGTGGGCCCCAGTCCGGTCTTCGGGTCGCCCAAGGCGATGCCGACGAGGCCGAGCGCGACGCCGATCTGGGCGAGGGCCATCCAGCCGCGCGCCCGCCCGAGAAGGTTCGCGAGGACCGGCACGTCGTAGCGGTCGATCACCGGAGCCCAGAGAAACTTCCACGCATAGGCGAAGCCGACCCAGCTGAGCAGTCCGATCTCGGTCCTGGAGACGCCGGCCTCGCGCAGCCATGCCGAGAGGGTCGAGAAGACGAGCAAGAACGGCAGACCCGCCGAGAAGCCGAGCGGCAGCATGAGCGCGATGCGCCCGTCGGTGACGATGTCGCGGAGGGTGAGGCGGGGCTTCGATTCGCTTGTCGTCGGCTGGGCGGGGCTCGGTCCCATGGGCACGCGATCGTTGCTGCGAGGGCGCCACCCTGGCACAGGAGGCGATGACCGGAAAGCCTTGCGCCGCCCCGCGGGCGGCCAAGCTCCCGGGGCGTTTCGGAGGGGACCGGCAGCCTCAGCCCGCGGGCAACTCGTTCCAGAGAAGGCGTTCCGCCGGCTCGTCCTCCTCGATCGCGGCGAAACGCCCGACCGGCTCGAGGAAGAAATTGTCGCTCCAATCGTCGTTGACCTGCGACACCTCACCCACGAGCACCGTGCCGTCGCCGGGAGCTCCATAGAAGCGATGGGCGAGGCCCCGGTGCATGGTGATGCTCTGACCTTCCCGCAACCGGAACGGCTCGTCCGCCGGCACGACCCGGCGCTCGCCGTCGCACCGGACGGCCGCCGGCTCCGAAAGGGGCCGGCCCTGCGCGTCGGTCTCCTTGACGGCGACCATCAGCGTGCCGCCTCCGCGCACGATGATGTCCTCCATCTTGACCCGATGGAAATGAAAGGGCGTCTCCTGCCCCTCGCGTACGATCAGGAGCTTCTCGGCATAGGGCCGCTCGTCGGCGCGGCCCTGGATCCCGTTGCGGAGGCAGAACAGCAGGAGACCCTTTCGGGAAAAATCACCCGCGCCGAAATCGGTGACGTCCCAGCCCATCTGGTGCTCGCGGCAATAGGCCGAAAGATCCGGGTGGGCCCGCCAATCCTCCGGCGTCCAGGAGCCCCACGGCGGCAGCCGCCACCGATGCTCGGCGAGACAAGCCTCCGCTTCGCGGATGCGCCGGTTGATCTCGGATCGCCGCAAGGAAGCCTCCACCGCGAAAGGACCTGAAGGTGGCGCGCCGCGCGGGCCGGTTCAAGTCGGTTGGAGACGAGGCGGAGGGGCCTCGACCTTCCCGCCGAGGTTGCCCGCTGCAAAAGGATCGTTTATGACCGGACCTGCCGACCGGCCCCAAAGCACCCGTAGCTCAGCTGGATAGAGCGTTGCCCTCCGAAGGCAAAGGTCACACGTTCGAATCGTGTCGGGTGCGCCAATATTTTCATGAACTTAGACGGTGAACCGGCGTCGGCAGCGGCGCTTGCGGAAGCAGGGCGGAAGCACTCGGCCGAGAGTTGAGCTTGGTTCGAAGCAGCATCTCGGACGGACACTCTCGGCCGAGGTATGTTGATCCGCACGGGGATCCCAATAGCTTGGGCTGTGCGCTCCTCGGGGGTCGCGAGGCACGCTCAACCAAGCCCCAATACTGCTACGGTGACAGAAGTGACAGAGCGACGGGTTATTGGCGTTACGCGCGCGTACGCGCGTAACGCGGATATCCGATGACACTGTCACTTCTGTCACCTCAACGGTTCCAGTAGGCATTGTCGTAGCTTGGCCGCTTCAGTTTGAGCCCGGTGTAGCCGCGCGCCTTTCCGACGGTCTCGCATGAAGCCTCGGGTTTCGAGCTTGTCGCCGAAGCGTCTCAGCGTGTCGGGGTATTCACCGGCCCGCTCGGCCCATTGCTTCCAGCTTCCGAAGAGGTCAGACGCCGGTTCAAAGGCCGAAGGCTCACGCTCGCAGCATTCCTCGACCCAGGCCATCAGGGCGTCCTCGGCCTCCAAGTAAGCTGCGGTCGCCGCACGGACGGCTTCCGGCGGCGCAAGCCCCTTGGCGTGCCATTCCAGACAGCCTTCGATCGCCCAAGCCAGGATGCCGGGCCATTCGGCCTTCAGCTTCTCGGCAAGGTCCGGGTCGCGCTCAGCCTCCGGGATCGTCACGCGAGAAGGGGATCAGGTGAAAGCGACGGCGGATCGCCTCGTCGACCGAGCGGAGGCTCGGCTTGTGGTTCCCGGCGATGATCAGCGTGAACTGCGGATCGTATTCGAAGAAGTCTTGGCGCATGAAGCGCGCCGAGATGCGGTCACCGCCGGTGAGCGTCTTGATCCGGCTCTCGGCCCAGCGGCGGCCCTCCTCGGTCTCCATGGCGGTCACGAGACGCGCGCCGCGCAACATGGCGAGGTCGGTCGGATGCCTCTCGCCGCGCGCCTCGGTGAACGTCTCGATGGGTGCCGTGCGATGATAGCCGCCGAGGATGCGGGCGATCGTCGTCAGGATGACCGATTTCGAGTTGGCTCCCGTGCCGTAGCCGAAACCGAGCATATGCTCGCGGGTCGAGCCGGTGAGCGCGTAGCCGAACAGGCGTTGCAGGTAAGCGATGAGCGCGGGATCGTCGCCCATGGCGCGTGCGACGACGCGCTCTCCAAGCGGGCAGTCGCCATCCGGACCGACGGCGGTGATATTCGTCATGTAGTCGTCAGTCCGATGGGGCCGCATCCGTCCCGCCTTCAGATCGATCACGCCGTCGGGCGTGTTCAGGAGCCACGGATCGGCGTCCCATTGGTCCACGGTAGCGGCAAGTCGACGGTCGGCTTTCGCCAGCCGCTCGACCGCCGCGACGGTTTTGGCGCTCGCCAGGTTCGCGGCGAGCTTCGGATGGCGACACGCAGCCGCCGCCGAGCGACAGATCTTCCGCGCAAGGTCGAAGGCGTGAAGCGTGTCGTCGAATTGCCAGCGCATGCCGTCGAAGAACAGCCATCGGCCCCACTTGGCGACATAGCGGAGATCGTTCGCGTGTTCGTCGGCAAACTTGAGCGCGAGCGCCTCGTCAGAAAAACCCGGCGGCGCGGGCTCGGCCTGATCCGCCTCATTCGGCTCCGGTTCGGCATGAGCGGCAGCCTCATCGAAAGCTTGCCGCAGCGCATCAGGGCCGTGTTCGCGCAGGATGTCGTTCGGGTCGGTCTTCTTCACGATGCCCTCCCGACAGTCTTCATCTCGCAATGGAGCCCGCGCCGCCGGAGCGCGCGGACAAGTTCATTGGCATTGCGGAGACCATTGGCGTCGGGGTCGGCCGCAACCGTAACGGCATCGATCCAGGCGGGAACGGCGTCGGCAAGGCCCGGCAAACGGCTCGCGCATCCGGCCGCCCAGG
The DNA here is from genome assembly GCA_963723525.1 of uncultured Alphaproteobacteria bacterium. GTDB lineage: Bacteria > Pseudomonadota > Alphaproteobacteria > Rhizobiales > Beijerinckiaceae > Microvirga. The sequence goes on along the minus strand of CAVRRI010000014.1, from coordinate 943 downwards.
CCCCGAGGCCCGTCGCCTCATGGATCGACAGGGCGTTTTCGATGCCTTCGGCGACGACCAAGCCAAGCAGGTCGTTCGGCGGCGCGAGGCAGATCGGGAAACCGTTGGCGCCCTTGCCGACGATGATCTTCGGAGCCTCGATATCCGCCTTGTCGCTGCCGTCGGGCTTCAGGAACGAGAGATGGACGGCCCGCACCGCCGATGCGGCGATGGCGAGAACGCCGGGCTCGGGCTCCGTGGCGAAGCCGAAAGCAGCGATCAATGCGTGATGTTGGCCGGGCTTGCGGGGCCGCAGGTAGCCGAGCGTCGACGGAATGGGACCGCTATAGCCGCGGGCCACGCGCAGGTAGACGTCAGGCGGCGAGCCCGACGTGATCGGCTCCCGACGAGACCACAGGAAATGGGACTTGCGAAGGCCCTGGGCCTGTTCGCACGCTGTACGGGCAGCCGCTTCACGGCGGATCTCCTCCAGCCGCTCGCGGGTTGGCATGCGCGGAACAGTGCCGCTGCGCACGAAGCCCCGTGCGTCGCATCGGGCGCAGCAGAACCCGGCGAAGTCTTCGGTCTTGCGGTACAGCCTCAGGACCTTCCGACGCGGGCTGTGGATAGCGGAGCACAAGGGACAGGGCACGTCGAAGCGGCCGAGACGATTGCCCGTGAGGGCGACGACGACATCAAAGGTGAGGGCGGTCATCGCTCAGCCCTCCGCCGTGTTGCGGAGCGACGAGCCGAGTTCGGGCCAGAACCCATGCGTCGAGGTCGGCCGGGCGATACAGCACAGCTCGGCCGAACCGTTCGAAGCGCGGGCCGCCACCGATACAGCGCAGCTTGTTCAGTGTTTGTTGCGCGACCGGAACGCCGTGAACCTCCCGGATGTAAGCGGCGGCGGCGGCGGCGCGCAGGCGTGAGGGCAGGTTCATGCTGCGCCCCCCTCGAACCGGAC
>CAVRRI010000013.1:0-14739 GCA_963723525.1 uncultured Alphaproteobacteria bacterium | reverse complement strand
CGCAGACACGATCGCAGCCGGGCGGCTTCGCGATCGTGTCGGTCGCCCGCACCTCGTCGCCGCAAGCCATATGGATCGGACGGTGTACTTCACTCGCCGGTGGGTCATGCGATATCCGCGAAGTCGCCGTGGCGGCCCCGGCCCACGGCGAAGCGGGCCGCACCGGCCGCACCCTCCTTGCGATGGGGTCGAGGCCGTTCGCCCATTCGCGCTTGAGAGCCTCGCGTACGGTGAAGCCGTACGTCTCGTACACGTTGCGCCGGTCAGCCGCCACCGCGGCCTGCGGGAAACGAGCGATTTCGTGTGCCATCGCCTCTGCGGCGACTCGGGCTTCGCCCGGCGGCACGACCTTCTCGCAGAGCCCGATTCGATAGGCTTCGTCGGCGGGCACCTTGCGTCCCGTCAGGATGATCTCCATCGCGCGCCCGACTCCGACGAGTCGCGGCAGGCGCACGGTACCGCCGTCAAGGAGCGGGATGCCCCAGCGCCGGCAGTAAACCCCGAAGTAAGCCGTTTCGGCCATGATTTCGGCCATGACCCTTACGTCGCACCACAGCGCCAGTTCCATTCCCCCCGCCACAGCCGGCCCCTCGACGGCCGCGATGACGGGCTTGGACAGTTCCAGGCGAGAAGGCCCCAGAGGACCGCGCGGGGCCGGTGCAGAGCCCGGCGGAAAGGCGAGACCTTCGACGATCTCCGCCTGGAACTTGTCGCGATCGGCGAGCGTCGCGGCGTATTTGAGGTCCCATCCCGCGCAGAAAGCACCGCCCGCGCCCCAGAATACGGCCACCTTTGCCTCGGGGTCCGCATCGAAGGCCAGGAACGCGGCGGTCAGCGCGTCCGCCGTCTCCGGGTCGCCAGCATTGCGGGCGTTGACGCGGTCATTGATCACGGTGGTGACGGGGCCGGATTTCTCGATGCGTACCGTCATGGCTTTCCCCTCCTCATCCTATCTTGCGACATGCTAACAACGCTGTTATGTAAACGCAACTTAGTTGCTGGAATGAACCGTGCGGGCAAAGCAAGCTATCGAGATGAGGTCGTCCGCCGCTCGCCGACGCGAGGAGGCGATGCGCGAGTTCAGACGGCGGCTCATCCTCGATGCGGCGCGCCGGATCTTCGCCGAACAAGGTTTGGAAGGGGCGTCCGTCCGCACCATCGCGGCCGCAGCCGGCTGTACCACCGGGGCGATCTACCCACTGTTCGGGGCCAAGGAGGAAATCTACGCCGCGCTGCTCGGGGAGTCGCTCGATGACCTCTACGCGCACGTGGACGCGGTCTGCCGGACGGCGGGGTCCGATCGGGATGTCGTCGTCGGGGCCGGTACGGCCTTCTACGACTATTACGCTGTGCGCCCGTTCGAGGTCGCTCTCGGCCTCTATCTCTGGCGCGGCGGAGTCCGGCCACGCGGCCTCACGCGGGAGCTCGACGCAGCACTGAACGTGAAGCTCACGGCGGTGCTCACGCTGATCGAGGAGCCTCTCCGTCGCTGTTCGGGCTGGAACCGGGACGAAGCGCGCGCCGAGACGACGGCCCTGTTTGCCTTTGCGATCGGCAACCTCATCCTGCAGCACACGGGACGGCTGAAGATGCTCCGCCAAGCGCCGGAGGCTTTAGTGGAACGGTACCTCGCCGCTCTCCTTGATCGGGTGCCCCGGCCATGAGCACTTCCGGCGAGGACGCCCCGGCGACATACGCTCAATCCGGCCAAGTCGGCGTCGATCTGAACGGCATCCGGATGACGACTGCGAAGTCCGACCTCGGCGGTGCGGTCACGGCAGAGACCGTTTTCCACTTCGAGCAAGCCGGGAACGTCGTATCGGCGCGATATCGGGGAGGCCCCATCGTCGATGGCTATCTGATCGGCCATTTGGACGGGTACGCACTTCAATTCCGCTATGTCCAGGCCGACCGCGCCGGTAGGCTCGACGCAGGCGTCTCGGACGGGACGATCGAACGCCGCGCGGATGGGCGCCTGCGGCTGGTCGAGCGCTTTCGCTGGCTCACCAGACCCGGCGGCGGAACGAACAGTTTCGAGGAAGCCATCCTTGAACAAGGACCACAGGAGTGAGCGCGCGATGTACGTGAGTCGGGAAACGTCCGAACAGACAGAGGAGCGGCTGCGCAAGGTGATGGCCGTTTCGAGCCTGGTGTGGTGGGATGGCCCTTACGCGTTCGAGGAGCACCCGGCCGAGCGCTTCCCGCAGGAGGATATCGGGGCGGCACTGGCCTTCGTGCGGGACGACGAGGTCTGGAGCGTTCTCAAGCAGGCGGGCAGCGGGGCCGCGGAGCCCTTCGGGCTTTTCTCGTTCCACTTCCCCAACGGCGTCGACAACAGCGGCTTCGTGGGCTGGCTGGCGTCCCGGCTGAAGGAGGAACTCGGCACGGGAGTGTTCGTCGTCTGCGGTCAAAACACCCGGCGAGGCGGTATCTTCGATTACTGGGGCGTGCCGCTCGCACTCAGAGACGAGGCTGCCCGCGTGCTCGCCGGACTTCGCAACGTCAGCTGCGTGGCATGAAACCGCCAGCACCGATGCTCCGGGGCATTGGAGTGCTCCTCACTGTCACGGATGAGCGGACATGATCCGCAACCCGTGCTGTGCGCCTCCCGCCCAGCCGCATCGGCACGCCGACTCACACAGCTCGCCGCAGCACCTCATCTCCGGCGCCCGGAACTGCGCCGTCACGGCAGAGCAAACACCCGAACGTCCTGCTCGATGCCCCGCAGGACCGCAGGGCGAGGCACGGGTGCGACGCCGCGGCGGGCGAGCACGGACGACGCCTGCGGGTCTTCAACGACCGCTCCCGTGGCCAGGATCGCCTGCGCGTCGGCCAGGTCCTGGACGCGCGAGGCGATGTTGACGGTCTGCCCGAAATAGTCCTGCCGGTCGTTGAGAGTCACGGCGAGACACGGCCCCTCGTGGATGCCGATCTTCAAAAGGAGGTCCTCGCGCCCGCGCTCGGCATTGAGACGGTGCATCTCCTCGCGCATCCTCAAGGCGGCAGCGACGGCCCGGTCCGGCGTCGGGAAGGTCGCCATCACGGCATCCCCGATGGTCTTGACGACGGCCCCGGCCTCGCTGGCGACGATCTCGTGCAGGACGCGGAAATGTGCGCGCACGAGGTCGAAGGCGGCGAGGTCGCCGACGCGCTCGTAGAGGTGCGTCGACCCTCGCAGGTCGGTGAACAGGAAGGTCAGGCTCGTGATCTTCAGGCGCTGGTCGATGTCGATCGTGTCCGTGCGGTAGATGTCCCGGAAGGTCTGGTTGGTGAGAAGGCGCTTCGCCGTAACGAAGGGCCGCCGGTGGCTCAAGAGGTCGTGGAGGTCGTGTCCGGCGACGCACACGTTGGGCAGAACCCTGACGTCCGTGTGGTTCTCCAGGGTGAGCCGCAGCGGTCCGGGCCGCAGCGCCAGCGTCTCGTTCGGAGCATGCCCTCGGCTGATCACCATCGCGAGGTTCTGGCGGTCGCGGGTCGGTTCGCCTTTCACGTCGATGAACTGCGTCGAGTGCGTCACCGCGTCGAAGATGAGCACGAACTCGGCCGGGAGATGCAGCGACAGGAACGCCTTCTCGCCCGGACCGAGCTCGATCATCTCCAGAATGGCTCGCGAGAACCGTTCCTCCAGGTCGTCGGGAAGGTCCACGCCCGAACTGAAGAAGACCTGGCGATAATACTCGAAAGGGGGCAGCCGGTCGGGGTCATGGGCCGCGATCCGGCGCACCCGCGGGCTGACCGTGAACGTCACCTCGACCATCTCGTCGAGGGTCGGTTGATAACCGGCCGCGCACAGCGAACAATGATACTCTTCGCGATCGACCGTCTTGAGCGTCGCGCTCGTGTCGAGCACGCCGCCGCATCCGGGGCAGAGGACGTTCCAGGCCATGTCGAAGACGCCGATCCGGGCCGCATGCAGGAAGGCCGCTATCGTCCTCTCCTCGTCCAAGCCATGCGCGGCGGCGAACGCGAGCGCGTTGATGCGGTTCAGTTCGCGGTCCGAACCGTGCTCGACGATGGTCCGGATGCGGTCCACCACCGGCGGGTCCGCCGATTGGCGAAGTGCGGCGAAGAGAGGGTTCGTGTCGCTCATGCGAAGTCCCTCGATAGCGGCCGGTCCAGGGCCGCACGGAATCGGCAGTCACCACTTCCCCGGTGTCATCCCCGGCCGGAGCGCGCCGCCTCCGGTGTCATCCCCGGCCGCAGCGAAGCGGAGGGCAAGGGGATCCAGAATCAGCGGACTCTGGAGTGGATCCCTTCCCGGCGCTGCGCGCCGCCGGGGATGACACCTATGGGGCGGCTCGCCGGGGAGACACGGAAAGCGCTTGCTCCGGCCGGGAATGACACGGAGGCGACCCACTATAGCACGGACCCGGGCGTCTATCGGACAGCTCTGGAATCATAGGGTGGGCCGCGGAAAGTGCGCGGACCCCCGGCGTCTTCGGATCGGCGAAGAGCCCGTCGGGCGGCCCTATCTCGTGGACGCGTCCACGGTGCATGAAGACGAGGCGGTGGCTGACGACGGAGGCAGGCGCTCAGAGGAACGAAGACGCGTGCGCCGGCTCGTCCGACAGGGCATGGGCCATGAATTCCAGGGCCGTCCTGAGCGCCGCGCGCTCGATGGGGCCGCCGAGGCACACGCGCACGGACTCGGGCGGAGTGTCCGACACGCAGAAGGCATCGCTCGCGACGACCCCGACACCGGTCGAACGCATCAGTCCGACGAAGGCCGAGCGGGTCCAGGGCTGCGGCAGGCGCACCCATAAATTGAAGCTCAGGGGGTCCGCGAGAACGTCGTACGCCCCGAGGATCTCGGCGGCGAGCTTCTGGCGCGAGGCCGTCTCGTTGCGGATGAAGCGCAGAAGCATGTCCGCCGTCCCGTCCTCGATCCAGCGGGTCACGATGGCGACGGTGATCGGCGAGGCCATCACGGTCGCCGTCCGCAGCGACGAGACGAGAGGCCAGCCGGAGCGTGCGTCCGGAGCGATCACGTAGGCCGCGCGCAGCCCGGCCCCGAGACACTTCGCGAGTCCGGCGATGTGCCAGGTGAGGTCGGGAGCGATGGCCGCGAAGGGCGGCGGCGGATGGGCGGGAATGAAGCCGTAGGCATCGTCCTCGATGATCGGGACGTTGTGCAGGCGGGCGACGGACGCGATCGCGGCCCGGCGGGACTCGGAGATCGTCACCGTCGTCGGGTTGTGCAGGGTGGGGTTCACGTAGAGCGCCTTCGGATTGCGGCGCCGGCATGCGGCTGCGAACGAATCCGCGTCGATACCCTCCCGGTCCATGGGCAGGCCCACGAGTTCGAGCCCGAGCTGCGCAGCGACCGCGCGCATGCCGGGATATGTGAGCGCCTCGCAAACGATCGTATCGCCGGCCCTGGCCAGCGTGCCCGCAATGGCGAGGAGGGCCGGATGGGCGCCGGGTGTCACGAAGAGACGGTCGTGGCTCGGGACCAGGGCCCGGCGGCCGAGCCAGCTCGTGGCCGCCTCCTTGTCCGCCGGCGAACCGCCGAACCCCTGGTAGCGGGACAGGGCGACGATGTCCCGTCCCACTTCGGCGAAGACCGCCTGCATGCGCTCGAGCAGGTCGGGATCGCTCGGCTCGGGCGGGAGATTCATCGAGAGGTCGACGAGGCCGGGCCGGCTGAACCTGCGGGGCCGGCCGCGGCGCGAGGCCGGAGTCACGTAGGTGCCCTGTCCGACGCGAGAGTGGATCAGGCCCCGCTTCTGCGCTTCCCCGTAGCCGCGGGCGACCGTGGTGAAGTCCATCGCGAGACGCTTCGCGAGTGACCTTTGGGGAGGGAGCCGATCGTTCGCTGCGAGCCGCCCGCTGCGGATATCCTCCTCGATCGCATCGGCGATGGCCAGATAACGCGGCTTGTCGGAAAGCGACAGATCGGGCGTCCAGAACGTCATGCGCACCTCGCGGGGCCGGCCCACATTGACCGGAGATTGTATGGATCGGCGTTAAGTCCGGTTTGAACGACGGTCAAGGGACGCCGCTGGAGTCGAATGCGGCACCTTGCAAGAGAGTGAGGCAGGATGCTGCCTTCTTCTGCATCGCAGCATCGCGGAATTGTATGGAACATTGAATGGACTTGTTCGAAGCATGAACAAAATTCGGCCGGGAGCGTCCCTGGCATGGTTGTTGCAACTCATGAGGCGTCCGCATGTCGGATACAGGAAGTCCGCTCACGTTAGGAAAGCCACGATGCCAGCAGTAACCATGCCCAAGCACAAGAAGGGGGATTACTTCGTCGACTACGAAGAGAAGGTCTTCGAAGACGTGAAGGCGAAGCCGGGCGAGAAGGCGCTCGTCACGTTCCACACGGTGGCCTTCGAGGGGTCCATCGGGTTCGTGAACCTGCTCCAAGCCACGCGTCTCCTGCGCAAGGGCTTCGAGACCTCGGTCCTGCTCTACGGTCCCGGCGTGACCCTCGGCGTGCAGCGCGGCTTCCCGAAGATCGGCGACGAAGCCTTTCCGGGCCACCAGAACTTCAACAACACGCTCGTGAAGTTCATGGGCGAAGGCGGCAAGGTCTATGCCTGCCGGTTCGCGCTTCAGGCGCTCTATGGGCACGGCGAGCCCTCGCTGATCGAGGGGATCGTCCCGATCAATCCGCTCGACGTGCTCGATCTCATTCTCCTGCACCGGCGGGACGACGCCTTCATGGTCCACACCTGGACGGTCTGACGAGGGCCGCCCGCGGCGGCGGCCGCCGGGCGGCGTTCGGGCGCGATGGAAAGCAGAGGAGATCCGATGTCCGGCACACGCATGGTCCGCGCCGCCGCCGTGCAGATCGCGCCCGACCTCGCTTCGCAGGCCGGCACGCTCGCGCGGGTGCTCGACGCCATCGACGAGGCGGCGGCCAAGGGGGCGGACCTCGTCGTTTTCCCCGAGACCTTCGTCCCCTGGTATCCCTATTTCTCCTTCGTGTTCCCGCCGGTGATGACCGGCGCGGAGCATCTGCGCCTCTACGAGAACGCGGTCGTCGTTCCGGGTCCTGTGACCACGGCGGTCTCGGCCGCCGCGCGGCGGCACGGGCTCGTGGTTGCGCTCGGCGTGAACGAGCGCGATCACGGCTCGCTCTACAATACGCAGCTCGTCTTCGATCGGGACGGGCGCCTCGTCCTGAGGCGGCGCAAGATCACCCCGACGTTCCACGAACGCATGATCTGGGGCCAGGGCGACGGCGCGGGTCTTGCCGTCGTCGAGACCGCCATCGGCCGCGTCGGAGCGCTCGCGTGCTGGGAGCACTACAACCCCCTCGCGCGCTACGCCCTGATGGCGCAGCACGAGGAGATCCACGTCGCGCAGTTCCCCGGCTCGATGGTGGGTCCGATCTTCGCCGATCAGATCGAAGTGACGATCCGTCATCACGCGCTGGAAAGCGGCTGCTTCGTCATCAACTCGACCGGGTGGCTCACCGAGGAGCAGATCGCCGCGATCTGCCCGGACGAGAAGCTCAGAGGCGCTCTGCGGGGCGGCTGCATGACGGCGATCATTTCGCCGGAGGGCGCGCATGTCGTCCCGCCGCTCACCAGCGGCGAGGGAATCCTCCTCGCCGACCTCGATCTCGGCCTCATCACCAAGCGCAAGCGGATGATGGACAGCGTCGGCCATTACGCGCGGCCCGAGCTTCTCAGCCTCGTGCTCGACAACCGTCCGGCCGTCCCGCTGAGCCTCGCCGCCGCGCCTCGACCGCCTTTCATTGGGAACGCCCACGATGAACCAGACACCGCCGACGCCTCCCGCCGACCGAGGAGTTGATCAACGAGTTGCAGTCCTACGGAGTGCGGCTGGTTGACCCGAAAGCCGGCGTCGGGAGCCGGCGCGGCGGCGCCGGTCCCTCGGACCACAAGGCGGTCACCGTCGACGGCATCACCGTCATGGTGCCGGTCCATACGGCACCGGCCTTCGAAAGCCCCTATGTCCTGGAGAGACCCGATGCAAACGGGGAAAGCACCATCGTCCGTGACGGACGCACGATCGGACGCGCGAGCTTTCCGGCCCGGCCGCGCTTCTACGACCTGACGACGGCCGACGGCATCCCCTATTCGAAGATCGCGGTGCTGCACGGCCGCGACGTGCTCGCCACGACCGTGCTGCAGACGTGCATCCGCTACCAAAGCCGCGCCAAGACGTGCCAGTTCTGCGCCATCGGCCAATCGCTCGCGGCCGGCCGCACCGTCGCGCACAAGACGCCCGCGCAACTCGCCGAGGTGGCGAAGGCCGCGGTCGAACTCGACGGCGTGAAGCACATGGTGATGACGACCGGCACGCCGAAGGGCGACGACCGGGGCGCCGCCGTGCTCGCGGAATCCGCGCGCGCCGTGAAGGCCGCCGTCGATATTCCGATCCAGGGACAGTGCGAGCCGCCGGCGGACGACCGCTGGTTCGAGACCCTCCGGGAATCCGGCCTCGACGCGCTCGGCATGCATCTCGAGGTGGTCACGCCGGAGATCCGCGCCCGGATCATGCCCGGCAAGGCGCAGGTGCCCGTCTCCCGCTACCTGTCGGCCTTCGAGGCGGCCGTGCCGGTGTTCGGCCGGGGCCAGGTCTCGACCTACATCCTGGCCGGCCTCGGCGACACCCGCGAGGCCATCCTCGACCTCTGCGAGACGCTCGTCGGGATCGGCGTCTATCCCTTCGTGGTGCCCTTCGTCCCGATCTCGGGCACGCCGCTCGAGAGTCACCCTGCGCCGGGCTCCGACTTCATGCACGGCATCCTGCAGCCCCTCGCCGCGATGATCGTCAAGGGCGGGCTCAAGGCCGACGACATCAAGGCCGGCTGCGGCAAATGCGGCGCCTGCTCCGCCCTTTCCACCTACGAGCGGAGGCTGCTGTCGTGATCTTCGAACCCTTCAGACCCTTCGTGGCTTGCGAGTTCCAGGTGAAGTTCGCGACGGAAGCCATGGGAGCGCGGAAGGCGCCGCGGCCTTGCGCCGGGCGGTGTTCTGCGAGGAGCAGGGGCTTTTTGCCGGAGACGATCGGGACGCCCTGGACGCTGACGCGACGACCCTCGTCGCCGTCTCGATGATGGGCGTGGCGGCGGACGAGGTGGTCGGGACGGTGCGCATCCATGAGGAGGAGCCGGGCCTGTGGGGGGATCGCGGCTCGCGGTCGCAAGACCCTACAGGCGCGTCGGCTCGATCGGGGCGGGCCTCATCCGCCTGGCCGTTTCGTCCGCGCACGCGCGCGGCTGCCGCCGCTTCCTCGCCAACGTGCAGAGCCAGAACGCGCTGATGTTCCAGGCGCTGCATTGGCGCTCCCTCGGCGAGTTCGACCTTCTACGGAAAGCCGCACCACAGGATGGAGGCGGATCTCGACCTACTATCCGCCTTTCACGCAGGTCGAGACGGGCTTTCTCACCCTGGCCAAGCAAGCCGCGTGATGGACGAGAAGACGCGATTCGACGCCGTCGTGGCGCGCTTTGCGCGAAAGCCGCGGCCTCGCCGCGAAGCGCGACATCGCGCTCGCGACGCAGGCCCTCGCCGGCGCGGCGCCGGCTGGAAGTCCGGTCGGCGACGATTGCGCGGCGATCCCGGACGGCGACGGCTATCTCCTCCTTGCCATCGAAGGCTTCATCAACGAATTCGTGGCCGCCGATCCGTGGTTCGCCGGCTGGTGCGCGGTCATGGTCAACCTGTCGGACGTCGCCGCCATGGGCGGCCGGCCGGCCGCGATCGTCGATGCCGTCTGGGCCGACGGCGCCGAGGGAGCCTCCCCGATCCTCCAAGGGATGCTCGCAGCCTCGAAAGCCTATGGGGTTCCCGTCGTCGGGCGGCCACACCAGCCTGCGCTGCGACCGTCGCCAGCTCTCCGCGGCCGTCCTCGGGAGGGCGAAGACGCTGCTCACGAGCTTCGATGCGGTGCCCGGCGACGTGCTCATCGCCGCGATCGACCATCGCGGACGCTATCGCGAGCCGTTCTCCAACTGGGAAGCCGCCACCACCGCGCCGCCGCAACGGCTGCGCGGGGACCTGGAGCTCCTGCCCGCACATTGCCGAGAGCGGCCTTGCGAGAGCCGCGAAGGACATCAGCCAGGGCGGCATCGTCGGCACCGCGGCGATGCTCGCCGAATGCTCCGGAGTGGGCATCGACATCGACCTTGCCCGCATCGTCCCGCCTCCGAACGTCCCCCTGGACCGCTGGCTGCAGACCTTCCCGAGCTTCGGCTATCTGATCGCCGCGAAGCCCGCCGCGGCGGCGGAGATCCTCGCCCTCTTCGCCGCCCGCGAGATCCGCGCCGACATCGTCGGGGACGTGGTCCCGGGCCGCTTCCTGCGCGTGGTCGAGGACGGCCGCGCGGCCGTGATCTGGGACTTTTCGCGAGACGCCCTCATCGGCTGCGGGCCGGGGCAGGCCGCCGCATGAGCGCGCTCCTTCGCATCGCGATCCTGGTGCATTCCACCAATCCGCGCGGCGGCGTGGTCCATGCGCTGGCGCTTGCGGACGCCCTGGTCCGGCTCGGGCACGAGCCCGTCGTGCATGCGCCGGGCCAGCCGGGGCAGCGCTTTCCGCGAGGGAGCGCGGCGGAGACTCTCGTCGTCCCGGCCTCACCCGCCGAAGGCGGACCGACCGCGATGGTGCGCGCGCGGATCGCCGACTACGTGCGGCATTTCGGGGAGCCGCGCCGACGCCGGTTCGACGTCTACCACGCCCAATGCGGGATCGGCGCGAACGCGCTCGCGACCCTCAAGGAGGCCGGGCGGATCGAAGGCTTCACCCGCACCGTGCACCACCTCGACCGCTTCGCCGATACGGCGCTGCAGGCGCTCCAGGAACGCGGCGTCGCAGCGGCCGACCGCCTCTTCGTCGTGAGCCGCCTCTGGCGGGAGGCCCTGCAGCGCGATTTCGGCCGTGAAAGCGTCCTCGTGGGCAACGGCGTCGACTTGCGGCGGTTCAGCCCGCGGACCGGCCCTGCCGATGCCGAACTCGGCGCGCGGCTCGGTCTCGGCGTCGGACCCGTCTTCCTGGCGGTCGGCGGCATCGAGGAACGGAAGAACTCGCTGCGGATCCTCGAGGCGTTCGCGGCTCTTCGCGCGCACCACCGGTCGGCGCAACTCGTCGTCGCCGGAGGTGCCTCGGTCCTCGATCACGGGCGATACCGGGCCGCATTCGGGGAGAGGCTCGGGGCGGCCGGCCTGCCGCCCGAGGCCGTGATCGTGACGGGACCGCTCGCCGATGAAGACCTGCCGCCGCTCTACCGCCTCGCCGACACGCTCGTCTTCCCGTCCCTGGTCGAAGGCTTCGGCCTCGTCGTGCTCGAGGCCATGGCGAGCGGCGTGCCCGTGGTCACGTCAAGGATCTCGCCTTTTACCGAGTATCTCGCCGAGGACGACGTGCTGTGGTGCGACCCCGCCGATCCGGCGAGCATCGCCACGGCGCTCGCGGCGTCTCTCGATCCCGCAAGCCGCGCGCATCTGCGGGCCCGCGGCCTCGCGCGGGTGAAGGCGCATCGCTGGGAGGACGTCGCCCGCGCCCATCTTCCCGCCTATCGCGATCTCGCGGAGCCCGTTCATGCCTGAGATGCTCTTCCGGATCCGGTGGCCGGACGGCGCGAGCGAGACCTGCTACTCGCCCTCCCTCGTCGTGCGCGATCACCTCGTCGTGGGGCAATCCTATCCCGTACCGGACTTCGTCGCCCGGACCCGCGTGGCGCTCACCATCGCGAGCGACCGGGTGGAAGCGAAATACGGGCATGCCTGTTCCCGCGCCATGGGACAGCTGTCCCGCATCGCGGAGCGCGCCTCGTCGTTCGCCGATCAGGCCGATGGGTACGTGACCGTCCTTTCCTTCGACCCTTCATGAGGTTTGCCGTGAACCAGCCCCTTCTGCCGTCCTCTCTTTCGATCCTTCAAGAGGCTGCCGTGAGCCATTCCGCTCTTCCGTCTTCCGTTCCCGTCGTCGTGATCGGCGGCGGCCAGGCCGGCCTTTCGATGAGCCATGAGCTCTCCAGTCGGGGCGTCGAGCACGTGGTCATCGAAAAGAACCGCATTGCGCACGCCTGGCGCGCGCAGCGCTGGGACGCGTTCTGCCTCGTGACGCCGAACTGGCAGTGCCAGCTCCCCGGCCATCCTTACGACGGCCCGGAGCCGCACGGCTTCATGGGACGAGACGAGATCGTCGCTTATGTCGAAGCTTATGCGCGAAAGACCGGCGCGCCGATCCATGAGGGAGTCGCGGCCACGCGGATCGGCGCCGTACCCGGCGGCGGCTTCAGGGTGGAGACGTCGCGCGGGACCATCGCCGCGAAGGCGGTCGTGCTCGCGATCGGCGGCTATCACGTGCCGAAGATTCCGGCGGTCGCACGGCGGCTCACGGCGGACGTCGTGCAGATCCACTCCTCATCCTATCGTCATCCGGACCAGCTCCCGTCCGGGTCCGTGCTCGTCGTCGGCTCGGGCCAGTCCGGCTGCCAGATCGCCGAGGACCTGCACCTGGCCGGCCGCAAGGTCCACCTCGTGGTCGGCTCGGCCCCTCGCTGCCCGCGGGTCTATCGCGGGCGCGACGCCGTCGACTGGCTCGCCGATCTCGGCCACTACGATCTTCCGATCGACCGACACCCGCTGAAGGAAGGTGTCCGCAAGAAGGCGAACCATTACCTCACCGGCCGCGGCGGCGGTCGCGACATCGACCTGAGGCGCTTCGCCCTCGAGGGCATGGTGCTGCATGGCAGGCTCGTCGGCGGAGTGGGCGAACGACTGTCCTTCGCGGACGACCTCGAGGCCAATCTCGACGCGGCCGATGCCGTATACAACGGCATCTGCGAGCTCGATCGACCGGCACATCGCGGACGCGGGACTCACGGCGCCGGCCGGCGGCCGTTACGAACCGGTCTGGCGTCCGGAGGGGAATTCCGGTGCGCTCGACCTCAAGGCGGCAGGGATCGGCGCGATCGTCTGGACGACGGGGTTCCGGGCGGATTGGTCGTTCGTCGAACTGCCGGTGCTCGACGACGCGGGAGAGCTCGTCCACCAGCGAGGCGTGACGCGGCATCCGGGGCTCTACGCGCTCGGCCTGCCCTGGCTCCACACCTGGGGCTCGGGGCGGTTCCTCGGCGTCGGCCGCGATGCGGCCTTTCTCGGCGAGCGCATCGCCGACCACCTCCTTGCGGGAACGGCGGCCGCCGGCGCGCTCGTCGACGCCTGACGGCCGTCGCGGCGTCCGCGCCGCTGCCACTGCCGGAGATCTCAGGATCGCCGAGCCTCCGAGCCGCCCCTCCCACGGGCGCGGGTGGCCTGGACCGAGGCGGCAATCGAGGCTTACGGAGCGAGGCTTTGAGGAGTATGGTCGTCTGCGATGCCGTGTATCTGCTGCCGGGCGTCCCAAAAGCCGAATAGCCGGTCATACGGGACGGCAGCACCTCGACCCGCCTTTTAGGGCCGTCGTCACGCCTCGCGCGTCGGGTCGAGCATGGTCATTTCGCCAACGATCCGGTGCGGGCGTTCACTGCAACTCCGGAGATTGCCGATGACCTCCTTCTTGCCCCGATTCCGGCCAGTGCTGGCCGGCTCTCTCGTCCTCGTCGCGACGGCTCTCCTCACCGGGACCGTTCAGGGACAGGGCGTTCCCGACATCATGAAGGCGACCCTCGTCCAGCCGAACGACAAGACCGCGGAGGTTTCGACGGAGCAGTTGAGCCGCATACTGGCCGAGGGAAGCGCGACCCTTTTCGATGCGCGCCCGCATCTCGAGTTCGCGATCAGCCACATCCCGGGCGCCCTCAACGTCGCGCCCAAGGCCGGCGTTCCCATGTCGCTCTACGTGTCCGATGTCGCCGAGATCGGACGGATCGTTGCCGAGAGGAAGGATGCTCCCCTCGTCCTCTACTGCAACGGACCGTTCTGCGGAAAGAGCAAGCGGCTCGCCGAGGAGCTGATCGGGGCAGGCTACACCAACGTCCGGCGCTATCAGCTCGGCGCACCCGTCTGGCGGGCGCTCGTCGGCGTCATGCAGATCGAGCCGGACGGCATCCGGTACGTGCGCGAGAGCGACAGGACGGCCGTATTCTTCGACGCGCGGCCGGCCGAGGAATTCAGTTCCGGGACGATCGGCGGCGCACGCCATCTTCGCAAGGACGAAGTCGTCAAAGCCAAAGACGACGGGCGACTGCCGATGGAGGACCACAACACGCGCGTCATCGTGTTCGGAAACAATGCCGCCCAGGCGAGAGAGGTGGCGGAGGAGATCGCCAGGAACGCTTTCCACAACGTGAGCTTCTATGGCGGCTCGCTTGCGGACCTGAAGCTCGCGAGCCAGTGAGTCCGAAAGGCAGTGGTGGAACGAGCGGGCTGCCGCGACCTCGGTGTCCGTCCCCCGAACAATCCGCATGGGGTGGACGAGTTCAGGGCGAGCTTGACAGGATTGACGAAGTCGTCGCGCGCCGAGGCGGCCGGCTCGGCCACCGCCGAGGAGATTTGGGAAGTCTCGACGGAGGCGGGCGATCGGATGCGCTTTTCCACGGCCTACGAGCGTGGCGTCGGCGCCCGGGCCCACAGCGAGCCACGCGTCTACTCCGCCGCGAAGCCCGAGTTCCACCGCATCTACAAGGTCGATCAGGTCACAGATGTCGTGCACAGCCTTGCGGCCGATACGGGACGGACGAAGAAGGTCGAGTTCACGGCGTCCGGTCCGCAACTCTCGAAAGTTCTGAGCGGCAAGGAGCAGCCGGTCGCCGTCGTGTCCATACCTGCTTATACCCGGCAGTCTTTCTGCCGGAATGAGAGTCCGCCG
>CAVRRI010000012.1:0-19624 GCA_963723525.1 uncultured Alphaproteobacteria bacterium | reverse complement strand
CGGCAGCCTGCGTGCCGGCCTGCGCGACGCTCTTCAGCCGCATGGTGAGATTGAGGAGCGCCCGGTCGTGGAGCACGACCATCCGCTCCTTGGGCTTCAGCCAGGCGAGCGCATCCGCGATCGTTTCCGCATCGACGAGCTTGGCTTCGGCGAGGGCTCGGTCGGTCTCGATCTCTCCTCTGCGGCGGGAGGGCGGCTGGGGCAGCATCGCCTCATGCTCCTCCCGCAGAGTTTCATTTCGTAAAGGGCCTGAAGGCCGTCCGCATCGTCGAACCGGAGGACCGTGTTGCGGGCCTGAAGTTCGTTCGCTCGGCTCGCGATCTCGGGTGGGCGTCGTTCCTCCGGCGTCATCAGCAGCCCCAGGCGCTTCAGCGCAAGTCCGAAATCCAACTGGCCGCTGAGCCACGACAGCGGAATCGCGAGGAGCAGGCCGACGATCGTGGGGGACATCCATAGGAACAGGGACGTCGCGATCATGAAGGCCGAAGTACCCGCGAAGGCGCCGAGCAGGGTATGCCAGCGGTGCCGACGCACGATGTCCTTCATGGGGATGGAGCCGTCGTCGCGCCGCTGGGGCTGCCAGCCGGTGTCGCGCCCGAGCAAGATCTGGAACACCGACCCCGACTGGATGAGCATCAGGATCGGCGCAAAGAGGGCCGACAATACGATCTCGATGAGGGCGGAGACTACGAGGCGGACTCCGCCGCCGCAGGATCGCCGCCCCTCGGAGTTGAGGAGCATGAGGACGAGCCCGAAGACCTTGGGGGCGATCAGGATGCTCATCGTGATGGCGAAGAGCATCAAGGCGCGCTCGGGGTCGAACCGCGGCCAGACCGGAAACAGGCGGAAATCGCGGCTGAAGTATTCCGGCCGGATGTAGGTCGTCTGCAGGACGAGGGCGATACCGACGATGAGCTGGAAGAGCCAGAACGGCGACGCGAGATAGGACATGATCCCGGTCGCGAAATGCTGGCGCGTCGCGAGCTTCAGGCCCTTCGCCATGATCACCCGGGTATGCTGCAGGTTGCCCTGGCACCACCGGCGGTCGCGGGCGGCGAGATCGATGAGCGAGGGTGGGCTTTCCTCGTAGGAGCCCCCGAGGTCCGGGAGCATGTAGACCGTCCACCCTGCCCGCCGGATGAGCGCCGCCTCCACGAAGTCGTGGCTCAGGATGTGTCCGCCGAGCGGCGGCTTGCCCTTGAGATCGGGCAGGCCCGCATGGGCCGCAAAGGCCTCGGCGCGGATGATCGCGTTGTGACCCCAGTAGTTGCCGTCGCGGCCCATCCAGGTCGAGAGGCCCATGGCGATGACGGGGCCGTAGACCCTGGCGGCGAATTGCTGGAGCCGGGCGAAGAATGTGTTGCGATTGATGATGAGGGGCAGCGTCTGGATGATGCCGGCATCCGGATCCGCTTCCATCGCGACCGCGAGGCGCACGATGCATTCGCCGGTCATCAGGCTGTCCGCGTCGAGGACGAGCATGTGATCGTAGTGCCCGCCCCAGCGGCGCACGAAATCGGCGATGTTGCCCGCCTTGCGGTGGTGGTTCTTCGGCCGGTGCCGGTAGAAAAGGCGCGAGTTGGGTCCGAGCCGGTTCCGCAGTTCGAGGAACGCGCGCTCCTCCGCGATCCAGGCGTCGGGACTGGTGGAATCGGAGACGATGAAATAGTCGAAGGCGCCACCCAGTCCGGTCGCGTCGACGGATTCGCGAATGGCTTCGACGGCCGCGAAGGTTCGTGCCGTCTGCTCGTTGTAGACCGGCATGACGATCGCCGTCCGGCTCGCCAGTGCTTCGGGCAATGCCGCCGGCGGAGGCGGACGCCTGAGAAGAGCCAGGAAGCCGACGAAAGCGCTCGTGCACGCGAGCGCGATCCACGAGAAATTGATGGTGAAGAGGGCGAGCAACACCCACTGCAGGATGGTCGTGCGGCTCACCGACACGACCTGGTACATCTCGTAGGAACCGTACGCCGTCAGCAGCAGGGCGCCTCCGAAGACGAAGAGGCGCGCAAGCCAGGGCGTGTCGTACGGGCGCGAGGCTGCAGGACGCCGCTCCTGCTCCTTAGACCAGCGCCGCAGCGACTGGGTCGGCATCTCAAGGTGCTTTTCCGGCGGCATGGCGGGTTCGGGCCGCTGGAGCGCGGCCACATTGGTATCGGGGGAACTCACGGTGTCCAACGATAGAGCCATGTTTCGCTGATCGGCTTCCCGCTTGCTTCGAGTATGAGACGCATCTCACACGCGTTCTCGTTGCCAGGGTCAAGCTCGAAGGCAACGCGTGTGGTCCTGCGCTCAGGATAGGATGAAACCCTGAAATTATGAATGGACCCAGGACCAACGGAGATGGTCGGCTTGAGGTCCGGAGGCGGATTGTCGCCCAACGTCTCGCCCGTGAAATCGACGAAAAAGCGGCGGCGCCGCCCCGTGGAGCCGCGACCGACCCGGGTCGAGGCCACCGTAGCGAGCGGAGGGCGCTCGGGGGGTGTCCAGCACCAATACTGGCGGTAGGCGAGGGCCACCTCGCTCCCGGCCGCCATGGGCGCCTTCGGTCGCCAGTAGGCCAGGATGTTGTCGTTGATCTCGGCATCGCTCGGGATCTCGAGCAATTGCACGGTCCCTTGTCCCCAATCGCCCAGCGGCTCGATCCAGAGGCTCGGCCGGCGCTCGAAGCGCTGGTCGTCATCCTGGAAGGCATCGTAGGAACGCTCGCGCTGGATGAGCCCGAATCCTCTGGGCGATGTGTCGACGAAGGCGGAGATCTGGAGCGTTTCCGGGTTGTGGAGCGGACGCCAGAGCCACTCGCCCTGGCCGTTCAGCATCTGCAGTCCGCCCGACTCGTACACGGCCGGGCGTGCGTCATCGGTTCCACGCCTGTCGTTCGGCCCGAACAGGAAAGTGGAACTCATCCCGCCGAGCCCCACATGCTCGAGGTTCACCCGCGGAAAAAGGGTCGTCTCGACATCCACGATCGTCATTTCGCCGGGCCGGAAGGTCATCCGGGCGGCGCCGGACGTGGATTCCGAATCGATGAGCCCATGGACCGTGATCGCGTTGCTGCCCGGGGCCGGCCGCTCGAGCCAGAAAGCCCGGAAGATCGGGAATTCCTCGCCCCTCGTTTCGGCGGGCTTCAACGTCAGCGCCCTTGCGACCACGCCGTAATTCTGACCCCGCGCGAGGGCGCGGAAAAACGTCGCTCCCTGCAGGATCGCGAAATCCGCGGTTTGACCGTTTCCGAACGTGGAATAGAGGCGGACGCCCGAATAGCCGATATCCGGCAGGCCGGCGGGAACGTTGAGCCTGCCGTAGTCGAACCGCGCGCGGTCATAGGCGACGCGGCGAACGGTTCCGTCCTCGACGAGGAAAAGCCCCACCTGGTTCGTGAAGACGAACCCCCGGTGGAGAGGCTCGACGGAGATGCCGCGTCCATCGGCCCAGATTTGCGAAGGAGGCAGGGCCTTGATGGACACGTATTGTTCGTAGTTCAGGTTCGTGAACGGATCCGGCAGGTCGTTCGGAACCGGAGAGAAGGGGCGCCGCGACAATTGACGGGCAACCTCGGTCACAAGGCCCGGATCGAACCGCTGACCGTCGCCCAGGGCGGCTTGGATGATGGCCTGCGGCGTCGTCGCCTGCGCGCGGACGGGCGACGATGAAGCAAGGGCGGCAAGGGAGGCGCCGAGGGACGCGAGCACGTGACGGCGGCTCGGGCCTTGCGGGAAACTGTCCGGGAGGTCCGGCACGATCTTGCTCTCGAATTCCGGAGGGTCGAAGCTATGCAGGCTTGGCTTTAGGCACGGATATCGGCCTTTGCGAGGCGGAAGTAAACGGTCCTCGGTCCGCCGGGTCGCTCGTGGCCGCTCCCAACCGTTGCGGCGGTCGCCGCTCTGGGCTAGCTCCCACGGGAGAAGCCCTCACCTTGGACCCCGAAATGTCATCTGCCGCCCTGACGCCCGCCGCACGGAGCTGCATCGCCGTCGTCCTCGCCGCCGGGGAAGGAACCCGGATGAAATCGGCGAAACCGAAGGTTTTGCACGAGCTTGCAGGTCGATCGATGCTTGCGCACGTCCTCGATGCCCTGGGTGGAGCGGGAGCGGAGCATCTTGCCGTCGTGATCGGTCCAGACCGGGACGACGTCGCCCGCGAGGTCGGGGCGGTGACGCCGGACGCGGCGGTCTTCACTCAGAACGAGCGCCTCGGCACGGCGCATGCCGTCCTGAGCGCCCGGCCCGCTCTCGAAGAGGGGGCCGATGACGTGGTCGTCGCTTTTGCCGATACGCCTCTGATGACGGCCGAGACCTTCCGGCGGCTCCGGGCGCCTCTTGCCGAAGGTGCAGCGGTGGCGGTCCTCGGTTTCGAAGCCGAGGATCCGACCGGATACGGCCGGCTGATCACGCAAGGCGGGCGGCTCACGGCCATCCGCGAGCATCGCGACGCGAGCGCAGCAGAGCGGGCCGTCAGCCTCTGCAACGGCGGCCTGATGGCGATCCGCGGCGATCTGGCGCTCGGCCTGCTCGATCGCATCGGCAACGACAACGCCCAGGGCGAATACTACCTCACCGACATCGTCCGGATCGCCAACGCTCTCGGGCACGAGGCCGTGACCGTCATCGCCGCCGAGGAGGAAATTCAAGGCATCAACGACCGCGCGCAGCTCGCCAAGGTCGAGGAGGCCATCCAGCGCCGATTGCGGCAGGCCGCCATGGCGGCGGGCGTGACGCTCGTCGCGCCGGACACCGTCTTCTTCAGTTGGGATACGCAGATCGGACGCGATACCGTGGTGGAGCCGAACGTGGTCTTCGGCCCCGGCGTCGTCATCGAAGAGGACGTGGTCGTCCATGCGTTCTGCCATTTCGAGCGAGCGCACATCGCATCCGGGGCGAGCGTCGGGCCCTTCGCGCGCCTTCGGCCGGGCGCGGTGCTCGGCCGCAAGTCGAAGGTCGGCAATTTCGTCGAGATCAAGAACAGCGACCTCGGGCAGGGCGCCAAGGTGAGCCATCTCACCTATCTGGGCGACACGACGGTTGGCGCCGGAGCCAATATCGGCGCCGGCACGATCACCTGCAACTACGACGGTATCAACAAGCATCGGACGATCATCGGAGAGGGGGCGTTCGTCGGTTCCAACTCGGCCCTGGTCGCGCCCGTTTCGATCGGCAAGGGGGCCTATGTCGGATCCGGGTCGGTGATCACAGGGGACGTGCCCGATGACGCCCTTGCGGTGGCGCGCGGGCGACAGGCCGTGAAGGCCGATTGGGCCAAAGCCTTCCGCATTCGATCCAGCGCGGCAAAAGCGGCGAAGGCCAAGTGAAGATATTGTGTCACAATCGGACACGCGAGTTGATTTGATGTCAAGACGCAGTACTTGTAGTAGCCCGGCAAGCTTAAGCATTGCATTTCGACTGAGGGGTTGGTCAAACTCATGTGCGGGATTGTCGGAGTCCTCGGAAAGAGTGCTGTCGCTTCTCAAGTCGTCGAAGCGCTGAAGCGGTTGGAATACCGGGGATACGATTCCGCCGGCGTCGCCACTTTGGAGAACGGCCGGCTCGAGCGCCGGCGGGCCGAGGGCAAGCTGCGGAAGCTGGAAGCGAAGCTTGATGAAGCGCCGCTGCGGGGGACCGTCGGGATCGGGCATACGCGCTGGGCCACCCACGGCAAGCCCAACGAGACGAACGCCCATCCGCACGCGACCGACCGCCTCGCCGTGGTTCACAACGGCATCATCGAGAATTTCCGGGAACTCAAGAGCGAGCTCGAGGCGGCCCAGGTCCGGTTCGAGACGGAGACGGACACCGAGGTCGTCGCGCAACTCGTCACCTGCGAGATGCGCCGCGGCCGCTCTCCCGTGGACGCCGTCGCGGCGGCCTTGCCGCGCCTGCGCGGCGCCTTCGCGCTCGGCTTCCTGTTCGCCGGCGAGGAGGATCTGCTGATCGGGGCCCGGCACGGGGCGCCGCTCGCGATCGGCTACGGCGAGGGGGAAATGTATCTCGGCTCCGACGCGCTGGCGCTGGCGCCGTTCACGGACGAGGTGGGCTACCTGGAGGACGGCGACTGGGTGGTCCTGACCCGCGCGGGAGCCGAGGTGCGCGACGCGACGGGCCGACCGGTCCAGCGGCCGCGGCACAGGATCCACACCGGCTCCTTCATGGCCGATCGCGGCAACTACCGGCACTTCATGGCCAAGGAGATCCACGAGCAGCCCGAGGTGGTCGGCCGCACGCTGGCCCATTACGTCAACTTCGCCGCCAGCCGGGTCGCGCTGCCGCTCGATCTGCCGGTCGACTTCAGGGACGTGAAGCGCCTCTCGATCTCGGCTTGCGGCACGGCCTACCTGGCGGGCCTGGTCGGCCGGTACTGGTTCGAACGGCTCGCCCGCCTGCCGGTCGAGATCGACTTCGCCTCCGAGTTCCGCTACCGCGACGCTCCCCTCGAGCCGGGCAACCTGTCCCTGTTCGTCTCCCAGTCGGGCGAGACCGCCGATACCCTCGCCTCGCTGCGCTACGCCAAGGAGCGCGGCCAGCGCGTTCTCAGCATCGTGAACGTGCCGACCTCGACCATGGCTCGCGAAAGCAGCGCCGTGGCCCCCACGCTCGCCGGCATGGAGGTCGGCGTCGCATCGACGAAGGCCTTCACGTGCCAGCTCGCCGTCCTGCTCTGCCTCGCCATCGCGGCCGGACGCGCGCGCGGCACGTTGAGCGCGTCCGCCGAGAAGGAGCTCGTCGACGCGCTGATCGCGGTGCCGGGGCTCATCAGCGAGGCTCTGAGGCGCGAAGGCAGCATCGAGGCGCTGATCCGCGACGTCGCCAAAGCCAAGGACGTCCTCTATATCGGCCGCGGCACCTCCTACCCGCTGGCGCTCGAGGGCGCCCTGAAGCTGAAGGAGATCTCCTATATCCACGCCGAGGGCTACGCGGCCGGCGAACTGAAGCACGGGCCCATCGCGCTGATCGACGAGGCCATGCCGGTGATCGTGATCGCGCCGCACGATCCATGGTTCGAGAAGACCGTCTCCAACATGCAGGAGGTGGCCGCGCGGGGGGGCCGGATCATCCTGATCACGGACGACAAGGGCGCCGAAAGCACCGGCCTCGACACCCTGGCGACGATCGTCATGCCCTCCGCGCATCCGGTGGTCGCACCGATCGTGCATGCCGTGCCCGTCCAGCTCCTCGCCTATCACACGGCCGTGTTCATGGGCAAGGACGTCGACCAGCCCCGCAACCTGGCAAAATCCGTCACCGTGGAGTGATGCTCTGCCAGGCCGCACCGGGACCGTGGAGCATGTGCCCCGATCCCGGCGGAGACGCATCCTTTAGAGCATCGGACCCGAAAGTGGGACCCGGTTTCGGGAAAACTCCGATGCGCAATCAAAAGGAGAGAGCGGCGGCTCCAATTCCATCGGAGCGTCCGCCGCTCTAGACCTTAAGGCGAGGGGCGGGTCACGATGAAGACGGCGACGCCGCAGAAGACGGGAAGGCAGACGATCTTCACGACATAGGGCGTATCGGTCAGCAGCAGGATCGCCCAACTCAGGCAAAGGCTTGCGACGGCGAACGCCTTGGCGGAGTCTGGGATCGCCCCGGTTTCCCGCCATCGGCGGATCGGCGGTCCGAGGTTCGGATGGGTCAGCAGCCAGCGCTCGAAGCGGGGCGAGGAACGGGTGAAGCAGGCAGCCGACAGAATCAGGAACACGGTACCCGGCAGGAGCGGGAGAAAGAGACCGACGAGCCCCACGGCCAGGAAGATCCAACCGGCCGCGAATAGGGCGGGACGCCAAAGAGCGCCGGCCGGCATCCTGCCGGGGCGCTTGGGTGGCGGCGTCGCCATCGGGCCTTCACCTCGCATGGACCCCGTCCATGGTATCGCTTGAGTAGCAGGCCATGCTTCACTACGAGACAGACAGCGAAGTAGTCGATCTGACCCGGATACGAAAGCCATGAGTCCGGCCGAGCCGAAACCGCCTTTGATCACGAGCATCGACCCGATGCCCCGAACGAAGTCGAGCGCGCGCATCCGTCTGCGCAACTACTTCCTGACAGGCCTCATCGTCGCCGGTCCGCTCACGATCACGATCTACATCACCTGGTGGTTCATCACGCTCGTGGACGGGTGGGTGAAGCCGCTCGTTCCGGCCCGGTATCTTCCGGAAACCTATCTCCCCTTTCAGATCCCTGGGATCGGGCTCGTCATCGCGTTCACAGGCTTGACGCTGCTCGGATTCCTCACCGCCAACCTGGTCGGCCGCACGCTGCTCGATTTGGGCGAGGTGGTCCTCAGCCGCATGCCCGTCGTGCGCGGCATCTACCGCGGGACGAAACAAGTCTTCGAGACGATCTTCTCCGCCAACGGAACGTCCTTCCGCAAAGTCGGTCTGGTGGAATTTCCGGTGAAGGGCACCTGGTCGATCGTCTTCATCTCCACACCGGCCGGATCCGAAATGCAGGAGCAGTTGCCCGACGCGGGCGAGTATATGGGAGTGTTCCTGCCTTGCACGCCCAACCCGACGACGGGCTTCTTCTTCTATCTGCTGCGGCGGGACATCATCGAACTGTCCATCAGCGTTGACGATGCCGCGAAGCTCGTGATGTCGGCCGGAGTCATCCAGCCGGACGAGACGCAACGCCGCCTCCAGGCCATGGCGGAATCCGTCGGGACGGACGCGAAGGCCGCGGAGCCGGAAAAGACCCTGGAGGCGACGGACGGTTAGAGCCGACGAGAAGAGCGCCCTTCGCGTCCCGAGGTCCTCGGGTCACGCTCCGCTCGCCGAGGATGACGCCATGCATCGAAGTTGACCCGAGCTCGATCACCCCGCCCGCAGCAGCTTCACCGCGGCGTCGCGCTCGAACAGATAGAGAAGCACTCGCAAGGCCCGGCCGCGTTCGCCCGTCAGTTCGGGATCGCGGTCGATGACCAGCCGGGCGTCGTCCCGCGCGGCGCCGAGGAGGTCGCCGTCGGCGTCGAGACGCGCGAGCTTGAATCCCGGGAGGCCGGATTGCCGGGTGCCCAGCACCTCGCCCTCTCCCCTGAGCCGCAGATCTTCCTCCGCGATGCGAAAACCGTCCTCGGTTTGGCGCATCATTTCGAGACGGGCCTTTGCGGCCTGCCCGAGGGGCCCCTTGTAGAGGAGGAGGCAGGTCGACGACCGGTCCCCGCGGCCGATCCGGCCGCGCAACTGGTGCAATTGCGCCAGGCCAAACCGTTCGGCGTGCTCGATCACCATCACGGCCGCCCGCGGAACGTCGACGCCGACCTCGATGACCGTGGTGGAGACCAGGATCTTCGTTTCGCTCCTGGCGAACCGTTCCATGGCGGCGTCCTTGTCCCGCCCCGGCAGCTTGCCGTGCACGAGGCCGACCTCTGCGCCGAACATCTGCCGCAGGTGCGCGAAGCGCTCTTCGGCGGCGGCAAGGTCGAGGGTCTCCGACTCGCCGACAAGCGGGCAGACCCAATAGACGAGATCGCCTGAGGCGATCGCGCGGCCGATGGCGCCGATCACCTCATCGAGACGATCGATGGCGATGACCTTCGTGGCGATAGGCTTACGGCCCTCCGGCTTCTCGCTCAGCACGGAGACGTCCATATCGCCGAAACAGGTGAGCGCCAGGGTCCGCGGGATCGGCGTCGCCGTCATGACGAGAATATCCACCGCTTCGCCTTTCGAGCCGAGTGCGAGGCGCTGGTGCACGCCGAAGCGGTGCTGCTCGTCCACCACCGCAAGGCCGAGATCGTGAAAGGCGACGCCCTCCTGGAAGAGCGCATGCGTGCCGACCGCGATCTGCACGTTCCCGGCGGCCAGTCCCGCCAGCACCGCCTTGCGTTCGGTGCCGCGGTCGCGGCCGGTCAGGAGCGCGATGCTCAATCCTGCCTCCCGCGCCAGCGGCGCGATGCGCTCGTAATGCTGCCGCGCCAGGATCTCGGTCGGCGCCATGATTGCCGCCTGCCGCCCGGCCTCGATCGCGCTTGCCATGGCGAGCAGGCCGACCACGGTCTTGCCCGACCCGACATCCCCCTGGAGGAGGCGCAGCATGCGCTTATCCGCCACGAGATCCTTCCGGATATCCTCGACGGCCTTCCCCTGCGACGGCGTCAGGCCGAAGGGGAGCGCGTTCCTGATCCTCTCGACAAGACTGCCGTCGCCCGCATTCACCCGTCCCGGCAGGCGCTTCATCCGGCTGCGCACGAGAGCGAGCGCCATTTGAGATGCCAGGATTTCGTCATAGGCCAGCCGCCGCCGCGCGGGCGAACGGGCAAGCGCTTCTTCCGACAGCCCGGCCGCATCGTCCGGCCGGTGCAGGAAGAGAAGGGAATCCCCGAAGGACGGCCACCGGTTGCGGGCGGTCCAGGCCGGATCCTGCCATTCCGGCAGGCGCGGGAGCCGGTCCAGGGCGGCGCCCGCGAACTTCCCGACCATGCGGGAAGACAGGCCTTCGGTGAGCCCGTAGACGGCTTCCACGGCGGGAAGGGAGGCCGCGCCGCGCTCGTCGAGAACGCGGTCCGGATGCACCATCTGGCGCATGCCATCCCAAAGCTCGATCTTGCCTGAGACGAACCGCCGCTCTCCCACGGGCAGAAGCTTTTCGAGGCGGGGCCTCTGGCCATTGAAGAAGACGAGCGAAACGTCGCCCGTTTCATCCTCTACCAGCACCCTGTAGGGGACCCGTCGCCCCGGAGGAGGGGGACGGTGCGCCACCACGTTCACGGCGAGCGTCACCGGCTCTCCCATGGGCGCGTCTGCGATGGAGCCCTTCAGGTCCCGTGAGATGCCGCCGCTCGGCAGGTGAAACAGCAGGTCCACGACCCGGGCGGGACGGCCGGGTTCACCGAGGAGACGGTGAAGAAGCGGCGCGATCTTCGGTCCGACCCCCGGCAGCGCCGTTGCGGGGGCGAAGAGCGGATCGAGGAGCGAGGGACGCAGCGACATCGAACGGCGGCATGGAACAGGGATCAGGAGCGGGACTTGGAACGGGGTAGCACCAAGGACCTCAATCGCTATATAGCGGCCAAGCCGTCGCGATGCGACGCCACTCGAAGGGAGCCTCGCCCATGAGCGGATCGATACGCACGAGCGCGGACCTCGACTCGCGCCGCCGGCGCAACCTGTTCCGGGCCTGGCACCGGGGCATCCGTGAGATGGACCTGATCATGGGCCGTTTCGCCGATGCGGAGATCGGAACCATGTCGGAGGCGGACCTCGAGGATTTCGAGCGCCTGATCGAGGTGCCGGATCACGAGCTCTTCCGCTGGATCACCGGCGAAGGCGAGACACCGGGGAATTACGACACACCCGTTTTCCGCCGCCTCAAGACTTTTCATTCCCACTCGTCGCCGATCCACACCTGAGAGCCGCCGCGACAGCCCGTCCCTTCGGTACCGGGACCTCGGGCCCGCGTTTCAGCCACACTCGATTCGACCAGATCATGAAAGCCGCCCTCGTCCGAGCCGTCGACGCCCTCAAGCGGGGCCAAAACCTGACGCTGGCGAGCGTGCCGGACGGATTCGACGCGCTGGCGGTCGCCGACCTCGCCCGCGGGCTTTCGGGACACGTCGAGGGCTCCGCCGTCCTTGTCCATGTGGCGCGCGACGGGCAGCGCCAGCAGGCACTCCAGAACGCGCTCGGATTCGTCGCTCCCGAGATCGAGGTGCTGACCTTTCCGGCCTGGGATTGCCAGCCCTACGACCGGGTGTCCCCCAATGCGGCCGTCACCGCGCAACGCATGACGACGCTCGCGAGGCTCGCCCGTTCCCGCACCTCGGAGGACAGGCCGCGCCTCCTGTCGACGACGGTGAACGCCCTGGTGCAACGGGTGCCGCCGCGCGCTCGCATCGCCGCCGAAACGTTCTCGGCCGCTCCCGGGAATGCGATCGACACCGCCGTGATCATCGCCTGGCTCGAGTCCAACGGCTTTCTGCGCGCCGGCACGGTCCGGGAGGTCGGAGAGTACGCCGTAAGGGGCGGCATCATCGACCTCTACCCAGCCGGCCTGCCCAATCCGGTTCGCCTCGATTTTTTTCGGCGACACCCTCGAATCCATCCGGTCCTTCGATCCGGAAACGCAGCGCACCGTCGGACAGATGCGCTCGCTCGATCTCGTGCCGATGAGCGAGGTCCAGCTCACGACCGAGTCCATCCGGCGCTTCCGCCAAGCCTACGTGGCGGCGTTCGGCGCGCCCACACGGGACGACCGGCTCTACGAGGCGATCAGCGAGGGCCGCCGCTATCCGGGCATGGAGCATTGGCTGCCCCTCTTCCAGGACCGCCTCGACACGCTCATCGACTATGTGCCCCAGGTTCCGGTCGTGTTCGACGCCCTCGCGGACGACGCCGCGGCCGAGCGCCTGTCGCAGGTGAAGGACTACTACGACGCCCGCCGTGCCGCGATGAACCAGCCCCAGCCGGGCGTCGCCCCCTACCGCCCGCTGCCTCCGGACTCGCTCCACATGGGCCCCGACGAATGGGCCGGGCGCACGGCGGCGCTGCCGCTCGCGCGGCTCACGCCCTTCGCGCGTCCGGATTCGGATGGCCACGCCGTCGTGGATTGCGAGGCGCGGCGCGGACGCAATTTCATCGCCGAACGCGCGGACGAGAACACCAACGTATTCGAGGCGGTGGTCCGCCACGTCCGCTCTCTGCAGAGCCAGGGGAAGCGGGTGATCCTCGGGGCCTGGTCGGAAGGCTCTCGGGAACGGCTCTGCCATGTGCTGGCCGATCACGAACTCGCCAAGACCAAACCCGTCGCGCGCTTCGGTGAGGCCCTCGCTCTGCCCAGGACCGAGGTCCCGGTCGCCGTCTGGGGACTGGAGGCCGGATTCGAGGCCGGAGAAGTTGCGGTCATCAGCGAGCAGGACATCCTGGGCGACCGTCTGGTGCGCCCGAAGCGCAAGTCCAAGCGTCCGCAGGACTTCCTCACCGAGGTGGCGGCCCTCACGCCGGGCGACCTCGTCGTCCACGTGGATCACGGCATCGGACGCTTCGAAGGTCTGAAGACCATCGAAGCCGCGGGCGCCCCCCACGACTGCCTCGAACTGCACTATGCGGGCGGCGACCGCCTGTTCCTGCCGGTCGAGAATATCGAGCTGCTGACCCGGTACGGCTCCGAGGAGGCGGAGGTCCAGCTCGACAAGCTCGGCGGCGGTGCCTGGCAGGCCCGCAAGTCGCGCATGAAGCAGCGCATCCGCGAGATGGCCGGCGCCCTGATGAAGATCGCCGCCGCGCGAGTCCTGAAAGATGCGCCGCGCCTCGTCCCGCCCGAGGGACTGTACGACGAGTTTGCGGCGCGCTTTCCCTATGACGAGACCGAAGACCAGATGAATGCCATCGACGCGGTGCTGGATGATCTCGGCACCGGCCGGCCGATGGACCGCCTCGTGTGCGGCGACGTCGGTTTCGGTAAGACTGAGGTCGCCCTGCGCGCCGCCTTCGTCACCGCCATGGCCGGCAAGCAGGTTGCCGTCATCGTCCCGACGACGCTCCTCGCGCGCCAGCACCACAGAACATTTTCGGATCGCTTTCGCGGCCTGCCGCTCAACATCGCCCAGGCCTCCCGCTTCGTGCCTGCGGCCGAGATGAAGAAAGTGAAGGAAGGCCTCGCCGACGGCTCCGTCGACATCGTCGTGGGCACTCATGCGCTGCTGAGCAAGTCGATCAAATTCCGGGACCTTGGGCTCATCGTCGTCGACGAAGAGCAGCACTTCGGCGTTTCGCACAAGGAACGCCTGAAGGAGCTGCGTGCCGAGGTGCACGTCCTGACCCTCTCGGCCACCCCAATTCCGAGGACGCTGCAACTCGCCCTCACGGGCGTGCGCGAGCTGTCGCTCATCACCACGCCGCCGGTCGACCGGCTCGCGGTGCGGACCTTCGTGACCCCGTTCGATCCGTTGCTCATTCGCGAGGCGCTGCTGCGCGAACGCTACCGCGGCGGGCAGGCCTTCTACGTCGTGCCCCGCATCGAGGACATCGCGGACGTCAAGGCCTTCCTCGACAAGGAGATCCCGGAGGCGAAGGTCGCAGTTGCCCATGGCCAGATGGCGGCGGGACAGCTCGAGGACGTCATGACGGCGTTCTACGAGGGCAAGTACGACATCCTTCTCTCGACTACGATCATAGAATCCGGGCTCGACATTCCGACCGCCAACACCCTCGTCGTCCATCGCGCCGACATGTTCGGCCTCGCCCAGCTCTATCAGCTCCGCGGCCGCGTCGGACGCTCCAAGACCCGCGCTTATGCTCTCTTCACGGTGCCGCCGAACAGGACCCTCTCCGTGCAGGCGGAGCGTCGTCTCAAGGTCCTGCAATCCCTCGACACGCTGGGCGCGGGCTTCCAGCTCGCCTCGCACGATCTCGACATCCGCGGCGCCGGCAATCTCCTCGGCCAGGAGCAGTCCGGGCACATCAAGGAAGTCGGTTACGAACTCTATCAGCAGATGCTCGAAGAGGCCGTCGCGCAGCTCAAGGCGGGCATCGAGGAGCCCGCCGAGGACCAGTGGTCGCCGACGATTGCGGTCGGCACGCCGGTGATGATCCCCGAGGCCTACGTGTCCGACCTTCAGCTCCGCCTCGGCCTCTACCGTCGTCTGTCCACGCTGGAAACCGACGCCGAGATCGATGCGTTCGGCGCCGAGCTCGTCGATCGCTTCGGGCCGCGGCCTTCCGAAGTCGATCAGCTCCTCAAGATCATGCAGATCAAGGTCCTGTGCCGCCGCGCGAACGTCGAGAAGGTCGACGGCGGTCCGAAAGGCATCATCGTCGGTTTCCGCGACAACGAGTTCTCGAATCCGACCGGGTTGGTCTCCTACGTGGCGGAGCAGGGTTCCTTCGCGAAGGTCAGGCCCGACATGCGCATCGTGTTCATACGCGACGTCGAGGATCCGGACGACCGAATCAAGGCGACGACGACGATCCTGCGCAATCTCGTACGTATCGCCGAGAAGAAGGCGGCGTGATCCGGCGCGATGCGGATCGCATCGTGCCTCGACATAAGGGTTGCCCCTTGCTGTCGAGCGAAACCGGCGACCATCCTGTGGTCATCGCCACAACGGAGCTGCGATCAGCAGCCCAATGAGAATGATCGAGGCAAACAGCAGGGCTTCGTGCAGGAGATGCTCGTAACGTCGAGTGACGTTCATGACCAACTCCTTCCGGACAGTCGCCCCTCACCCATCATTCGGTGACTTGATGCCTCCATCCCCGTAGCCCCGCCTTCCGTCGAGCTGCGGTCGTTGTTGCAGCGAGGCCGGACGGATGCGCGTCAACGCCTCCCAAGCCTTGCGCACAAGTCTCTTTGTCAAACTGAGGATATCCTGGGCCATGTCTCGCTCGCGTTCCTTCGTGCAGCGAACGGTTCGGAGTTCGCCGTCTTTATCGGTTCCCGTTTTATCGGTTCCCGTATTGGGCCTTGCCGGCGTGGCGAGGCACGTAATCCATCCGCCTTCGAACCGGGCCATAGGAACTCATATGGCCGCGCACGCGTGTGCGCGGATCTCGCGGAGTTCGTGCTCATCCACGATCCGGTGTCGGGTCCGCCGGACCGCGGCGGGTGAGGAGGTGGACGGGTGCGCAATCGCAGCCGGCACCGTCCAGTCGAGCAGCGTACGGCCACCATCGTCCATCACCCGCAGAGCATCGGTCGGGACGCCCAGTGCCGCGTCCCGGCGAGGCTCTGGGCGCATGCCAATGCTGCGGCGCCGTCGACCGCTGGGAAGTGGAGCGTTCGGATAACCTCTGGAACGCCGCGTCGAAGCCTTTTGAACTGGACCAGGAACATCACCGTACCCTCCTCAACTGGGTTTCTCGGGCGAAAGCCTCCGGCTCAGCTCAGGTTGGCCGGCTGCGAGATGGCGAGTTTCGCCAAACTCGCGATACGCATCTTCAAAACATAAACTGTACGACACAAATCACTAGTCAGGTAGTGCAAAAATAAAACTGAGACAACCGATGGACGTGTGCTATATTTCAAAACACAAATACAAATGATGTTCTTTCGCGAGTTTGAGGAGAACGTGCCGTGCAAACCCCAGAATGGCTGAAACCGACTTTACGGCGCCGCCTGCGGCGCGGTCGCGCTTGCCGTCGCCGGGTTCTCCTGGGGCGGCTGGGTGACCGGCGGCACGGCCCGCGCGATGGCAGCCGACCAGTCGAAAGCCGACGTGGTCGCGGCGCTGTCCCTGATCGCGTCGACCAATCGAAGCGCGATCCGCAGCTCGCCGAGCGCGTGGCCGCGATCAGGACGGCCTCGTCGTGGAATTGGGGCGACCTCGTCATGAAGAACGGGTGGGCGACGATGCCGGGCACCACGGAAGCCAAAGCCAGGTGGCCAAGGATTGTGCCGACAAGGTCGGCGGGAACAGCTGACGCCATGCGCGACGGGCGCGCTCGGCACCGACATGCCTGGCTGGGCCGGCGACGAGGGGCTTACGGGCAAGGGAAAGGAGACCGTCATGCTCGGTCACTTCAAGATCTTCATCGGCCAGCAAGGCCCGGCAATCTCCATCGCCGTCCTGGTCTTCCTATTCGGAGGAGCGTTGCTGCTGGGTTTGCTCTAGTTGAGATTGCTCTGGGTTAATTGGCCTCTGCACCCGATCAGCAGAGCTTCGAGAGGCATGCCAGCGCGTCGCCAGTCAAGCTTTCGGGGTCCGCGCCTTTCAGCAGGGAAGCTGAGAAGCCAAAGCGGGTGAAGCCGAAGCTGGTTCAAGCCGCCTCATCCGTTGCAGCGGCCCTCACCAGGGGTCACCGCTGCAAGCTCTTGAAAACCGGCGCCGCTCCATCGCGCGGCTGCCTGATGCTTTCGCCACGGTGACGCCTGGCGACCGACTCCTTCGAATCGAAGGTCCCATCCAACTGGTCACGACGGCGCGTTACCGGCCCAGCTGGCGCAGGCTCCAACGAATTTGATGGCCATGTGAGCTGTCTGCACAGACTGCAGCCTCATGCGGTGCATCCTACGCTTAACGCAAAACACACCCCTCCCTTGCAAGGCTGGAAACATGAATACTCCAGTATGGCTGAAGCCTGGTGCTTACGGAGCCGCACTCGGCGCCGCCACGTTGGCTATCGTCGGCTTCTCTGGGGCGGGGTGGTTGACCGGCTCGATTGCTGGCAGACGGCGAGGATCGAGGTCATTGCCGCGCTTGTTAGATGCCTCGAGCAGTTGAAGCGCGACCCGCAACTGGCTCTACGCCTGATCGAGCTCAGAAAGACGGAGATAGAACCGAAGCTACCTGATCATGCGGACAGGCTGGGCGACAATGCCCGGCGCGACCGAGGCGAATCGCCAAGTCGCATCCGCATGTGTCGAGAAATTGGGGCTTTGATCGACCAGGCTGAGGCGGAGATGCGGTTACGAGGATGTCGACGGGAATGCGTTCAGAGCCAGCGCTGGACGAGCTGGGACGCGATGAGGCCCAGCAGCCCGAAGATAACGAGCATGAACCACCACGTTTGGGACCTCTTGGGTCGGTTGTCGTTGCCCGGCTGCTTGGGGCCTTCGGGCTTCTGCATGGCCAACTTTCAGTGCGCTCGGCTGTCGATCGGCAGAGACCGCCCAGTGTGAGCTACGGATGCCTTCCGCATCTTCAATGGTCTCTTATTCAACCCGCTCTCATCATTCCGCATGTTGAGGGAGGTCCGCTTGGCAGCCTCGATCTCGTCCGCCGCCTTGATGATGGTGCTCCTGACAGGCTGAGGATCATCCAGCTCCGCAGTCGTCATCGGTGCGGTATCTGGACATGGGATTGACGCCCTGCGCGAGCCGTCGGCCGGCGCGGTCAAGTTAGGTGTTCTGTCGTTCAGGGATCGACGTTGCGCGAGTGGCGTCCTGGGAAGCGCCGCGTCGCCTCTGATTGCGGCGTTCGGGCTTGGAAGGATGCTTGCAATGATCGACGCTGTTCGCGACCCGATGGTTCATCTCCTGGAGCAGCATGTTCTCCTGCTCGAGCGGGTCTCGCAACGCGCTGTCGATACCGCGCCGTCGGTGATGTCCTCAAAAGCCAGCACGACCGACGCGAGTTGGCCTGGTGGGTCGACTGGCGGGAGTTGGCAGCATCGTGCGCCGCTCAAGCCCGGGAGCTCCTGCTCGACCTCATGCGCGGCCATCACGCGGAGGGCTGTTCAACGAACAGGCATTCGATCACGATCGCACTGCCTTGCTCGGTGATCGTGAAGTGCCAGTCTGCCAGTTGATGGGGCGCTCCAACTCGACTTGCATCAGGTCACGTACAACTTCCCGTGCGGCGTTCCACGCGTCGCGAGCACTGCGTGCATATTGGCCGTCTTCATCCGGAATGATGTTCCCATCGTGATGGAGGTTGAAGAAGTAATGAGGCATGACCTTGCTCCGGGTTGCCTGCACCTGTATGCAATCACGATCGGTACCTCGCTCTGTCGAGGAGAGCGAACCGTGGCCAGATCCCGACCTTTTCAGCGCAGGCCCTCGCGACGAGGCGATTGCCTTCCGTGGTCCCAGGCATGGTCGCCCAGCCGTGTTTTACCACCAGGTCACCGCGCTCCCACGACGAGGCCGCTTTCAGGAGCGCAATCCGCTCGGCGAGTTGCGGATCGCGCTTGGACTGGTCGATGCAGATCGCAGTCAGTGCTGCGACCACGTCCGTCTGCGCCTGGTCGGCCGCCATCCGCTGGGCCGTGGCGCCAGTCATCCATCCACCCCAAGAGAAGCCACGACTGCCAAGGCGATAGCACCGCATGCGGCGCCGTAAGCGCCGGGCTTTAACCATTCCGGAGTTTTCATGTCTTTGGCTTTCAAGCCGGAAGGAGCCGTCTCCTTCCACAGATGGCAGAATACGCGGTTCCAAGAGCCGGATCTGTGCAAAACAGCTCACAGCTTGAAAGTGTATTTAAGTGTATCTTGAGAGCCGGCGAGAGCGATGCCGAGCGACCTGCAGGCGAACTTGGCCGGGAGTGCGCCATGGCGACCAGTACCAGCGGCTTCTTCGATCCGAAGGCCTTTCTCGCCAGTGTCGGCGAGGGCAGAAGCGTCTGCAAAGTCCGCGGGGGCGAGGTGATCTTCGCGCAGGGCGATCCTGCCGATGCGCTGTTCTACATCCGGAAGGGAAAGGTCAAAGTCACCACCGTCTCCAGTCATGGCAAGGAGGCGTGGTCGCCATTCTCGGCGCCGGCGATTTCTTCGGCGAGGGATGCCTGGCCGGGCAACCCCTCCGGATCTCGACGGTCGCCGCGATGGTCGATTCCTCGATCGCTCGTTTGGACAAGGCATCGGTGGTCCGCGTTCTCCATGAGCAGCCTACTTTCTCTGAACTTTTCATGGCGTACCTGCTCGCGCGCAACATCCGCATGGAAGCAGATCTCATTGACCAGCTCTTCAATTCAAGTGAGAAACGGCTCGCGCGACTTCTTCTGCTGCTCGCCAATTTCGGAAAGGAAGGTCGGCCTCAGCCAGTGGTGGCAAAGATCAGTCAGGAAACGCTTGCCGAAATGATCGGCACGACCCGCTCCCGCGTCAGTTTCTTTATGAACAAATTTCGGCGCCTGGGCTTCATCGAATATAACGGGCCTCTCGAGGTGCACAGCTCCCTGCTGAGCGTAGTCCTGCACGACGATCCGCGCTCTGTTCGCGGTTCCGAGGTGAGCATTATTGAACGGGGACTCGACTGAGGA
>CAVRRI010000011.1:0-31781 GCA_963723525.1 uncultured Alphaproteobacteria bacterium | reverse complement strand
CCCAGCCGGAGATGCAGGATGGTTCCGTACCCGGGAGGCACCAGCGATCTTCCGACCGGCGGTCGCGCCCTGCCGACGAGCGACTATCCGGCGTTGCCGTCCATGAGAGCGGTCGGTCGAGGCTTGAACGGCAATACGATATGGATCCTGACGCCCTCAGGATCGAAATCGATCGTCGGCCTTGCGTCGATCTGACTCGTCAGGACCCGCTGGAGGAGTTGGGAGCCGAAGCCGCGCCTGGTCGGCGGTTCCACGGCCGGGCCGTCCCGCTCCAGCCAGTCGAACCGGATTTCGTCCGCTTCGGCATCCAGGTCCCAGATCACCTCCACGGAACCGCCGAGCACGGAGAGCGTTCCGTGCTTCACCGCGTTGGTGGTCAGTTCGTGAATCGCCATGGCGAGCGGAACCGCCACGTCGGCCGGAAGGTCGATTGTCGGGCCTTGCAGCCGTATGCGGCGCCAAGCGCCGTCGTCATAGGGCTCGAGCTCGTCGCACAGGAGATCGCGGATCGAAACCGCCTGCCGCCGGGCCTCCGCCAGACGCGAATGCGTCCTGGCGAGCGCCACGATTCGACCTGTGAAGGACTGTTGGAACTCCTCCATCGTGGCGCAGGTCCGGGCCGTGGAACCCATGATCGCCTGGACCGTCGCGAGCATGTTCTTGACCCGGTGATGGAGTTCCCGGACGAGCAGCGCCTGCCGTTCTTCGGCCCGTTTCCGCTCGGTGATGTCGACCAGCATGTTCACGGCGCCGACGAGCTTCCCCGACGAGTCGTGCAGCGGCGTCGGGAACGGGATGAACGGAACGCGGCTGCCGTCGGGACGCTCCGCTACGGCTTCCTCGCCCCTCACGCACCGGTTCTCCTTCAGGGCGACGGCCATGGGACATTCGTCGTGCGGAAGGGGCCTGCCGTCCGGCCAGAAAAGGCGCCAGGAGCCGCACCACTCGCTCCGGCCGAGTTCCGGGCGATGGCCCCACAATTCCACTGCCGCCTCATTGTAGAAGGTGATTCTACCGAACGCGTCGGTTGTATAGACCGCGGCGGGAAGCGCATCGAGCAACTGCCGGAACCGGCGCTCGCGGCCCCGCTCTCGCAGGACCTCCTTGGCCGACCGTGATTCGGCGATGCGGGGTACTGCAGCCGCGTGTTCGTCGAGCACCCGTTCGAATTCGGACTCGAGTAGCGTCAAGTGGGGCTCGGATGGACGCATGAGCTTTCCAGGTCGGCATGCGGAGGCGTGGGAGTCGGCGTTAACATACCTTAACGTCGGTCGGGCAACCGGCGTTCCCGCAGCGAGAGCGTTTCGGAACCGACGAGCGTCACCGTCCCGCAAGGCTCAAGGCTTCGTCCCGGGCATCAGCCGCAATGTTGCAGCGGCGGTAGAACAGCCGCGCGGCCTGCCTGTTCGGCAGGCCCCAATCCTCGATCTTCACCGGAAGCGAGGCTTCGCCCACCAACTCGATTTCTTGAGACCCCCGCTCGTGCAAAAGGCCGCGAACCTCGTCGCCCTCCAGAACGCCATAATATTGCGAAGCTTCGAGGACGGAGTTGCCCTGGCCCGTCCGGACGACGAAGACGGCACATTGCGGCGCCGACAGCACGACCTCGCCGCGGACCCTTTCCGAAGCGAAGGCGGGTCCCATCAATGCCGGGACGATCCCGAGAAGCCCGACCAGCGCGGGCCGGAGCCGGACCGGAACCTGCATGGTTGGCCCCTATCTTGCCATGGCACTCTCCCCGACTCGAAGCGACAGGAGCGACGGCTCGAGCCGACTCGCGCAGGAGCGGATGCGCGCCGGCGCGACGATGGCGTCATCGAGCGCCCGCCTGCGCCTTTCGGATAGTTGGACGGACTACGTACGGAAGAACCTGAAGCAAGGACGCCCGTCGGGCGGCGACCGGCGTGCGGCCATGGTCCGACGCCCCCGGGGCGCCCTAAGCTTGACTGTTACAGCAAAGGCACAGGAACTTACCTCCGTGGTCGCGCGGGGGCGCCGAACTGTTACGCCTCCTTGAACGATCCCACGCCGATACCTGAAACTGGCACGGCTTCTGCTTCGCCGAGACAGGCTGGCCGAAGCTGGCCTGGGGGATCCGACATGCACAAGCGTACGACAAGGCCCGTGAGGGCGCCGTTGATGGAGTGTCACGCAAGCACCGCCGCCGCTCTCGGAGCAGTGCCCCTGCGCCACCCCGGCGAAGCGCAGCGTTTCGGGCCGGCCTTCATCGCGGTCCGCGGGCACGACGGTTCGTGCTGGGCGTGGCCCCTGGAAAAGGCGTTCGTCGCCGCCATCGAGCGACGCTAGCGCATCGCGCGGAAAAGTGGCCCCGGTTTTCCGCGCCGAGCGATGCGCTGCTTGCAAAAGGGGAGCATCGGATGGGCCCCAAAAGTGGTGTCCACTTTCGGGTCCGATGCGCGCATCGTGCGGAAAAGTGGCCCCGGTTTTCCGCACTGAGCGATGCGCTGCTTGCAAAAGGTGAGCATCGGATGGATCCGAAAAGTGGATTCCACTTTCGGGTCCGATGCTCCCGCACCTCGCCGCATACTGTCCGGCACGGCCGAGGCCGGTGCCCAAATTTTGTTCCTGAGGTGACCGGAACGGACCGACTCCGCTCGCGTTCGCCCGTTGGCCGTCAGCGCCTGACGGCCCTTCCTGTTGCCAACAGAAGGAACACAACCATGGCAAACGGTGATCGGTGGAGGAACGAGCAGGATCGGTACGGCACTCGCGAGGAAGACCGCGACCGGTGGCGGAACGAGGGTGGCTCCCGCGATTTCGAGCGAGGCGGGCGCTCCGGTGACTATCGTTCGGGCGGCTACGGCGGCGAGGACCGCGGCTTTGGCGGCAGCGAGTCCGGCCAGGGCGGCCGGTGGGGCGAGTATCGGGGCGGCGAAGGCTATGGGCGCGGCTATGGCGGTGGTGAGCGGAGCGGCATCGGCGGCTCGGGCTTCGGCCGGGACGAGCGCCGCGACTTCGGCAGCGGCGCCGGCGGAGGATACGGAGCCGAGCGCTACGGCGGCGGGTACGGCGACTATCGCGGTGGCGGGTCCGGTCGCGGCGATTGGGGTCGCGGTGACTGGAGCCGCGGCGATTACGGCCGTTCCGACTATGGCCGCGAGGAGTTCGGTCGCGGCTCGGCCGGTTTCCGCGAGGGACGCTTCGGCGGCGAGAATTACGGCCGCGAAAGCTACGGGCGCGGCTCCGGCGATTACGGCCGCCACGGCGAGGACCGCGGCTTCTGGGATCGTGCTTCGGACGAGGTGTCCTCCTGGTTCGGCGATCATGACGCCGAGCGCCGCCGCCGCGAGGATCAGCGCGGCGAGCATCGCGGGCGCGGCCCCAAGAACTACACCCGTTCCGACGACCGGATCCGCGAGGATGTGAACGACCGTCTGAGTGACGACCCCTTCGTGGATGCCTCGAACATCGAAGTGCAGGTCTCGAGCTGCGAGGTGACGCTCACCGGCACCGTCGACAGCCGCGAGGCCAAGCGGCGGGCCGAGGATTCCGCGGAGCGGGTCTCCGGGGTGAAACACGTGCAGAACAATCTTCGAGTCCAGCCTCATGGCGCGGCCGGCGCGACCGGCACCCAGACAGGGACAGCATCAAGTACGGCCCAATCGGCGAACACGGCCGCCACCACCGGGTCTCGCCAGAAGGCGTAAAGGCGCCGACCGGAGCCGGCTCCCCGGTTGGAGATCGGCTTAGAGCATCGGACCCAAGAGTGGAATCCACTTTTGGGATCCATCCGATGCTCCTTTTCTTAAGCGGCGCATCGTTCGGTGCGGAAAACCGGGTCCACTTGTCCGCACGATCCGCTAGGTCCGTTCGGACCGCGAACGAAGCGGCCTGCACGTCGCGAAAGCGCCGTCATGGCCCCCTGAGCGCGGCTCAGGGGGCTTTTTCGATCCTCGACAACAATCGACGAAACAGGAGCGCTCCGGACGAAATCCGCCTGCAACATACCTATCCTTTCCTACAGGGCGCGGATGACTGGGAGGCGATGATGACCCCAGAGCAAATCAGGATCCTCCTGCGGAGCCTTCCCACGATCCTCGCGGTCCGGGAGCCCGCGGCTGCATGTTTTCACGAGCACCTGCTCAGGCTCAATCCGGCGGCGCGCCCTCTCTTCGCAGGGGCCGACATGCGCCGGCAGGGGGCCATCATGATCGGCGCCATTGCGGCTGCCGCGAAGGCGCTCGACTCGTCCGATCTCGTGAGGCATGCGGCCGCGGCGCTCTGCCAGCTGCACGTCAGTTACGGCATCGACGGCCGCCATGTCCGCGACGCCGGGACCGCGTTGGTCCATGCCTTCGAAGAGGCGTTGGGGCACCGAATGGACCCCGCCCTCGCCGATGCCTGGCGGGCGGCTTCCCAGCTCGTGGGCGAGGCGCTCCTCGATGCGCCGCATCCCATGGCCGCCTGAACTCTCGCGTCCGTGCGTCCTCCCGCGGCCGTCCCACGGCGGTCGCGGGCGGTCGAAGCTTCGGCAGCGGGACCGAACCTCGTTCCGCCTCCGCCGTTGACCCTCCGAGGGACGCCATGGAGGTCCGCGATGGTCCGGCAGTTTCTGCTGACCTGCCTCGTCGCGTCGGCGACGGAGGTGCTGGCGCTCGATGAGCCCGTCGTTTGGCGGGATACCGACACGGGCTGCGCCTATCTGCTGACACCGCAAGGCGGTATCGCCCCGCGCCACCGGCGCGACGGGACTTTGGATTGTCCCGATGCGGCCCAGGCGAATTCCGGCGTGCTCGACGACACGGCTCGGGGGATCGCACGCGGTCTCGATACGCTTCAGCGCGAGCTCGACCGGCTCCGCGAGCGCTACAACGAGCGCCGTCCGCCGTAATTCCCCGACGCGTTCATGAGAAACGACGGCGGCTTAAGCCGCGTCCGTTTCATCCCCCTGCGGGTCGGCAAAGCCGGTGGCACACTCGGGCGAGCGAACACACAGTGACTCAAGTCCCGATAGGCCTTGCCGGCGAGCCCTCGAAAGCTTCCTTTCCGGACCAGCGTAGGACATGCCGGGCGATCCCCGCCGCGGTTGCCGCCAGCGCGGCGACGCTGCCGAGATGCCAGACCAGCACCATCAGGCTGATGTCGCCCGACGTGGTAGAGCTGCATCCCCGCACTGCGCGAGCGCCCCGACCGCCAGCGCCCCCATTGCAAGCGTCGCCTCGGGGAAAGAGTGGTGCTCCGCGGCGGAGCATCGCCACCATCGCGATCGCCGGGCACGATGCCGACGAGGGCAGCGGCCGGCAGGCAGTCCCAGTCGACGCGGAGCCGCAACCCTTCAGGGCCGAGCGCCGCCAATCCTGGATGCAGCCGTTGCCGAGGCTGGCGAGCCAGACGGCCAAGCGGCAGCATGGGGAGCAGACACACGGCACGGCTCCGCCCGGGAACGGTGCACGAGAACGCCGCGACGGCCGCCAGGACTCGCCGTCACAAGGGCGGCTGCCTGCTCCACCTGGAAACGGGGATCGGCGAATTGCATCGAGAGATCCGGGCGCGGCGACATCCAGACGACGACGAGCGCAACATAGGGGATCGCAATGGCAAGCCAGAGGCCCGCGCGCATCCACGGCCGAGGAATGGGCGTACCGGCGTCCGCCTTCGCCGCAAGCTGATCGATCAGGCGGTCGGTGTCCATGCCCTATGTCCCCGCCGCCAGCACCCGGCGCAGGGCCTTGACCGCCCGTGCACCGCCACCTTCAGGGCGCTGACCTCTCCCGCTCGCCGCGGCCGCCTCCTTCAGGCTCAACTCGCGCAACTTCAGCATTTCGACGGCCTCGCGCTCCCCGGGCGGCAGCGTGCGGATCGCCTGCGCCAGCGCCTCAGGATCCCGATAGCTCCTCTTCCCTATTCGTCGCATTCCTCGGAAAAGGTTACGGGCCACCTGCTCGACGGCGACCTCATGCACCGCACGGCGGGCATAGCGCCTGGCACCAGTCGGCCACGCGGTTTTGCACGATCCCGAACAGCCAAGGCAGGAAGGGCCGTCGCGGATCGTAG
Source organism: uncultured Alphaproteobacteria bacterium (assembly GCA_963723525.1). GTDB lineage: Bacteria > Pseudomonadota > Alphaproteobacteria > Rhizobiales > Beijerinckiaceae > Microvirga. The sequence continues at coordinate 25,766 of CAVRRI010000011.1, read as the reverse complement.
GTCGCGCGCACGGCGTGCAGGGACAGCAGGACGTCCTGCACGAGATCCTCGACGTCCTCCGGCTTGCAGGACACCGAAGCCGCCGCCGAATCCTGGCCCGCAGCAGCGGCGTGATCTCCCGGAGCAATCGCGGCATACGCGGCGCCGTCGCCGTCCTGGGCCGCCCGCATCAGGGCAGCGAGACGACGCTCGGTTTCCTCGTGCTGATTCATGCCCGAACCGTGTGGGCCTGCCCCTTCCGATTGGCGGAGGTTGCAGGACCGGCATTGCCGCGCTCGTCGAGACAATCCGCGTCAGTCGACATGTAACCTTTTCGCCCCGCCCCGGCGAAATCACGCTCAGGTGAGCCGGATGGGCTTGCCCGGCGGCGGCCATCGAGGCCGCCGACCGAATGGAGGATTGACCATGATGTCTAACCGTGCCCTGATCGCCTCGGCGCTTGCCGCCGCCGTGACCGCCCCGACCCTCGCCGCCGCCGGCAGGCCTGCCCCGACGCCCAGCTTCCAGGCCGAGAAGTGCTACGGCATCGCCAAGGCCGGCCAGAACGACTGCGCCTCGACCGGCAACAACTCCTGCGCCGGGACCTCACGGGTCAACGCCGACCCGAAGGCCTGGGTCTACGTCCCGGCCGGCTACTGCGACCGGATCGTCAACGCCAGCAAGGCACCGAAAGCCTGATCACACCGAGCAATGGAGGAGTGGCCATGACCACGACATACGCGGACCCGCACTCCGACCGGAGCCGGCGTCGGCCTCAGGCTCCCGCACCTCGCCGAGGTCGTGGCCACCCGCCCGCCGGCGGCGTGGCTGGAGATCCACCCGGAGAACTTCCTCGCCAATCCGCACGCGACCGAGCTTCTGATCGAGATCGCGCGCCGTTACCCGATCTCGGTCCACACGGTCGGGGTCTCCATCGGCAGCGCCAACGGGATCGACCAGCACCACCTCGCGACGGGTGCGCGATCTGATCGACCTTGTCGATCCGGTCCTCGTCTCCGGCCATCTTGCCTGGTCGACCCACGAGGGCGAGTACCTGAACGACCTTCTGCCCCTGCCCTACGACGATGGAAACCCTCGCGCTGCTCGTTCGGCACGTCGACGAAGTGCAGGAGGGACTTGGGCGGCCGTACCTCGTGGAGAACCCTTCCGTCCTATGTCGGGTTCGGCACGTCGACCATGACCGAAGTGGAGTTCCTGTCGGAACTCGTGCGCCGGACCGGATGCCGGCTCCTGTGCGACGTGAGCAACGTCTATCTCAGCGCCCACAACATGGGCTACGACGCCTATGCCTATCTCGACGGCCTGCCGGCCGATGCGATCGGCGAGCTTCACCTCGGCGGCTTCACGCCGGAGGAGGACGAAGGCGATCCGGGCGGCACGCTGCTGATCGACACCCATGCGTCCCCGATCACCGATCCGGTCTGGGATCTCTATGCCCATGCGGTCCGCCGCTTCGGGCCGACAGCCGACGATGATCGAGTGGGACAACGACCTGCCGCCGTTCGCGACGCTCCTGGCGGAGGCGGCGAAGGCCGATGCCGTTGCCGCTCGAGGCTTGCAATCCGGAGAGCACGACCGTGCCGTCGCTTGCTGAGGTCCAGACCCGGATCCGCGATGCCGTCGTCCTCGGGGCGATGGCGGATGTCGCCCCGCTGCTGGTCGGCGGGCGCGACCCGGCCGCCCGCCTGGCCGTCCACCGCCGCCACTACGAGGCCAGTCTCGTGCGAGGCCGTTCTTCGCCGTTTCCCTGGCGTGGTCTGGCTGGTGGGCGAGGCGTTCACGCGAGCCGCCGCCACGGACTTCGTCCGCTGGTTCCCGCCCGCGGCTCCCTGCATCGCCGAATATGCCGAGGGCTTCCCGGACTTTCTCGCGCGCCGTGCCGGCGCTCGAGCACGATGCCTTACGTCCGGTGGTTCGCCCGCCTCGAATGGCATCTGGGACAAGTGGCGTTGGCCGTCGACGAGCCTCCGCTGCGACATGGAAGCGCTCGCCGCTTTCGAGCCGTGCCGTTCTCCCCGATCTCGTCCTTGGCCTCCAAAGCGGCCTTCGCTTCCTTGAGGCGCCATGGCCCGTCGATGACCTGACGAGGCTTCATCTCACCGGGGCGGCACCGGACCGCTTCGTGTTGCAACCCGCACCGGTGTGGTTGCAGGTCCGCGGAGCACGCGGAAGCTTCCGGATCGATCGGCTCGACCCGGCGACCTTCGCCTTCCGCAGCGCCATTGCGCGGGGTCTCCCGCTCGGCGCCGCCGCCGAGCAGGCGCTCGACATCGATCCCGCCTTCGATCCCGGTGGGGCCCTGACGGCGCTGCTTGCCGACGGTCTCGCCGTCTCCGTCACACTCACATCCGAGGGAGAGCCATCATGACTGCCTTGGCACAGAGGTCATCCTGGATTGATCGCGAGCGTTCGGGCGCCCTTCGTCTCCGCCCGCGCCTGGCTGGAGCGGTTCCCGCTGTCGGTCCTCCAACTCGGCATGCGGATCGGGATCGGCGCGGTGTTCTTCAACTCGGGGCTCCTGAAGATCAACTCCTGGGAGTTCGCCGTGAAGCTGTTCCAGGACGAGTACAAGGTCCCGCTCCTGGATCCGGTGCTCGCGGCCCAGGTCACCGCCTTCGTCGAGCTGACGGTTCCGGTGTTCCTGTTCCTCGGGCTGGCGACCCGGCTCGCGACGCTGCCGCTGCTCGGGATGGTGTTCGTCATCCAGACCTTCGTGTATCCGCAGGCCTGGACCGAGCACCTGCTGTGGGCTTCCGTCCTCGTCTTCCTGCTGACCCGCGGACCCGGCGCGTTGTCCCTGGACCATCTGCTGGAGCAGAGACTGCAGGGACGAGGCTGAGCTCGTTCGGTTTCGCCGGAACGCATGCTCCATGCCGTCCAGGGAGCTGGGCCACGCTCCATGAGTCAGGGTCAGGCCACGCCGCGGAAGATCCGGCGCGCCCTCATCCGCAGCTCGTCCAATTCGTCCTGAAGGGCATTGATCTTCCCCTCGATCTCATCGAGCGTCGCGCATTCCGGAGTGACGAAATGGCGACCGTCTTCGCCTTCGGTGTGTCGCTGGAGGGCAATCCTGACCCGGGCGGGCGCCGCCGTGTCGCCTGGCCGAACGTGCAGTTCGAACGTGCCGGTGTCGTGCATCGGGACCTCTCTGCCGAGTGTTTCGCTTCGGGGAAGCAAGTCCGGGCTCGCGACCGAGCGGCACTGGCCCTGCCGGCTTGACGGACCGTGCGCGGGCATGCTGCGAGATCAGAACGCCCACGGCAAGGGCAGCAGGCCGGTGGGAAGGCCCACGGGACCTTCGTCGGTTCCCGCGAGTCCGTCGGCGATGGACGGAAATTCGCGTCGTGCGTCGGCGTTCCGGGCGCGCGCGTCTCGGGCGCGATCTCCGATCGCCCCGGCCGACCTCGGCGATCCGGCAACATCCCGCCTGCGGGCCGGATGCAAGGCGGCGTCTCGCTTGCCGGACTGCTCGACCTTGCCGCTCGTCCGGCCCGAGGGCGCCGAAGGCGGCTCCTTGGGACGAGGCTTCGGCAGGACGGCGGGACGGCCGCTCCTGACGGCCTCCAGGTCGAGCGGAGCACCGGCATCGCTCCGCGGCCTGTGCGTCTTTTCCGCAGGCTCCCGGGAGTTCGTGAGCCCATGGTAGCCTGCCGCCTGCGCGGCGGCGTAGAGTTCCCGGGCCTTGGCCTCATCGCCCGTGACGCCGCCGGCGATGCGCCACTGCGCCAGCATCCTGGGATCGTAGCTCTGCGCGAGCAGGAACATGGCGCGCGCACTGCCGGCTTGAACGGCCCGCTCCAGGAGCAACCGTGCTCCCCCGACATCGTGCCTTTTCAGGAGCGCGTCGGCACGGTCCACGAGCGGTGCCGCCGGATCCGATAGGGCGGGCAGAGGAACGGACGCCCTCGACGCCTCGGCGCCGGCGTTCCGGTTCATCGCCGGTCTCGAGAGACTGTCGGAGGGTGCGGCCGGAGAAGCCGACGCGGGCCGGGCCGACGCAATCGATGTCTCGGCACCGGGGCCCTGGCTCGCGGCGGGCGTGGAGGGCGGGGTCGCCTCCCGGGCGTCGGCGGCGGCAAGCCGCGCCTGGCCCGCGGCGAGTTCGCGGAGTGCTGCATCCGCCCGTTGCTTCTCGCGCTTCGCGATCCCTTCCAGTTCCGTGACCTTCGAGCGCAGCTTTGCCTGCTCGCCCTTCAGGACCGCTTCCTCGAGGGCCGCAGCTTCGGCGCGCCGGCGCTCGCCTTCCGCTACGGCGCTGACCTCCGCGAGCTTCGCCTCGCTCTGGCGCAGCGCATCCACCTGCGCCTTCATTGAGCCGAGCTCCTGGGCCGCCGCATCCGCCCGCCTCTTTTCCTGCGCCAGCGCCTCGTGCAGGCGAAGGGACTTCTCCGCATCCTGGCGAAGCTCGGTCTTGAGACCGTCCAGTTCGCTCCGGGCCTGCTCCGCCTGTTTCCGCTCCCGTTCCATCGCATCGTGCGCTTCGATGAGCTTCGCCTTGCTCGCAGCAAGGGCGCTGCGTTCGGCATCGAGCGCCGCGCTGGCGGCCTCGGCCCGCGCCTTCTCGGCCGACGCTGCGAGCTCCGCCTCGTTCCGGGAGCCATCGCGAAGGGAAGCAAGTTGTTCCCGCAATGCGTCGCGGTCCCTGCCGGCTGCGTCCGCGCGCTCCCTCTCCTGCTCGAGCTCCCGTTGCAGGGCGGCTTTCTCCACGCCATCGGCCCGAGCCGCCGCGAGCTGTTCCATCAGCGTATCGCGGTCGCGCGTTGCCGCCGCGACGCGTTCCTTCGTTCGCTGGACGATGTCCTGCAGTTCCGCGCTTCTGCCGGCGTTATCGACCTCCCGCGCCGCGAGATCGGTGCGCAGCGCATCGAGCTCTCGCTGGGCCGCATTCGCCCGGTTCGTCTCGCTCTCCAGCGCCTTCTCCAGCTCCTTCAGCCGGGTATCGCCGTTCGAGCCCACGGCCGGCGGGGCGCCCGCCGACGCACCGTCGCGGGGCTGCGGCTTTTCGAGGGTCTGCAGGAAGGCGAGCAGGCCGGGCGATTCGACCCGGTCCATGATCAACGCGGCGACGGTCCCGGCTTCGAGGGCCTCCAGGAGGAACCCCGACGCCTCGCGAGAATCGCCGCGCCGGAGGCGGACCTCGAGCTCGGCGAGGAATTGGCGGCTCTTGCTGTTGGAGAGGAGCCTTCCGAGAAGAAGTTCGTAATCGACGTCATCCATGGCAGCCGGGTCTTGCGTGTCCTTCCGGCCTTCCTCCTCCGCAGGTCTTCCGGCGGCACCTTGGCCCGACGGGTCCGTCTGGGCGTTCGCGCCGCCGGAGAAGCCGGTTGCCGCGGCGATCATCACCGCGACGATGACGGCGGCACGGCCGAGCGGGCGCCGGCGAGGCCCTGGACGAACGGTTCGCGTTGACATCTCATGACCCTTCGAATGTCTTTGCGCCTCAAGGAAAAATCCCGGCAATCCTTGTAGCTGTCGTGAGTAGCAACACTTATGTGAGTATCTCTCCGCGGAAGGTGCTTCAGCGCGCCGCAAGCAGGCGCAGGAGCGGAGAGAGGAGGCGCGCGAGACCGGCCTCGGCGCCATCTTTCCGCATCTGCCGAGCCGTTGTGGCCCGCCGGGCACAGCCCCTCCGCCCCGATTCAGCTAGCCCTCGATACACAAGAAAAATTCGCCGGGGGATTTCATGACGCCATTTCAGATCCGCAATGTCTCTGCGGGCGCAATGATCCAGCACTTCGTCGATGGTCTGAACAGCCTCGCCTTGCCGGCTGCGGCCGCTCGGCCGAACGTGCGGGTGCCGGACCGGGCGGACGAACCGGAAGCGGGCTTCTGCCTCAACATCTATCAACTCGCCGCGGAAGCCGGCGTCGAGCCCTTCGTTCGGCCCGAGCATTCAGGCCTGCTCGAAGGACCCGCCTAGCGCATCGTGCGGAAAAGTGGACCCGGTTTTCCGCACTGAGCGATGCTCTGCTGCAAAAGGGGAGCATCGGATGGATCCCAACAGTGGGGTCCACTTTTGGATCCGATGCTCTAGCCGGACCGGCGCGCCCGCGCCGGCGTGCGGCAGATCCGGCCTCCTACCTGCCGTCCACGGCGCCGGTCGCGTCGGGCTGCAATACGTCGGCGAGTTCGGCGCGAGCACCCTGGAGGTTCTCCTCGGATTGACTCTCGGCTTCGACGATCGGGTCGATGTCCTCGCAGCCCGCATCGCGTGCAGCGGCAACGACCTGCTTGAGCTTCGCATGAGCTCGCTCGAGCTCCGCCGTCAGGCGGGCCGCCTCGTTCCGGGCATGGATCCGGTCTTGAGCCGATAGGCGGTGCTCGCGCTGCCGATCATGCTCCGTCTGAATCAGGTTGATCCGTTCGGCCGCCGCCTGGCCCACCTGCAGGAGGTCCGAGCAGGGAGGGGGCGCCGCCGCACCGGGGCAGCTCAGGAGGATCGCAACGGAGGTCGGAGCGAGGATCCGCATGGCAGCACCATGGGGTGATCGTCAGGGCAACGCCGCCGCAGCGTAGGAGTTTCCCGGGAGTCTCCCGGCGCTGTTCCCAATCCGGGCCCTTGCGTCCCCGATCGCGAGCGACCGACCGCGTACCGAGCCGTGAACCGCGGCTCAGCTCTTCGCCCTGTCATTCACCGGAGGGTTCGCTTCCGGGTGAGGCGCCGGCGGCTGGCAGTTCGCCCGGTGGAATTCAGTGGCCTTCTCCGCGTGCTGTCGCAGTTCTTCGATCCCCGACTGCATCAGATCCGGTGCGCAGGCTTCATAATAGGCTGCTCCGACCTTGAGCAGAGAGGTGGCGCTCTGGGCGACCTTGCAGATGGCCGCCCTGTTCGCCTTCGCGCCTTTCTTCACCTCGCGGGCGATAACCTGGGCCCCTCGTTCGTCGGCTTTCGTGGCGGCCTCCCATTCCTGCATGAGTTTCGGCGTGCACTCGGCAGCCTGGGCCGTACCGCACGCCAGGCAGAAGATGATGGAAGCTTTGCGAAGCATCGGCGTCTCCGGGCATCGGAAGGGTCGGTGCGCGAGCCTGTCATTATGGCAGGACCGGCCGAGTGGGCACAATGCGGCGTGACCGTACCTGTGCCGCAGGCAATGAACCCCGGACGTCGGTTGCTTTTCGAGCGCGTTCGCGCTTACCCTTCCGGCATGAATCGCCTCTTCCCTCTGATTGCCGCCGCCGTTCTGTCGTGGTCGGTTGCCGTCCCGGCCGGAGCGCAGACCCGATCCCTTTTCGATCAGCCCGAGGCGCAGGACGTTCCCAAGGCCCAGGACGTTCCCAAAGCCCAGGACGTTCCCAAGGCCCAGACCATTCCCCAGGTCCAGGACGTTCCCCAGGTCCAGGGTGCTCCCGCGGAGCAGGCCCGCCCCGACGCGAAACGCGAACCCCGCTCGGCGGCCATACAGCAGCAGGACGAGTTCATCCAGCGCATCCAGCGGTCCGACAAGCGCGCGACCGCAAGCATCTGCGCCAACGGCTGCCGGGGTGAAATCGGGGGCAGGACTCAGAAGCGGGACCCCTTTGCGCCTCTCCCCGACTACGATTGGGATGAGGTTCCGACCGGGTACAGCGTCGATCCCTGAGCCGTTCGCGCTCGACGGAGCGAGGCGCGCGAAGCCGAGCCCCGCGGGCGCCGCGCTTACTGCAACACGGCGAGCGCTTGCGACAGCTCCCACGAAAGCTTCTCCGCCTCTTCGATCGACAGGGGATTCGCGCCCAAGCTGAGCCGGATCTCCCTGCGGCCCTTGTCCACCGCGACTTCGCTCGAAATCCGCGTCTCTTGCGCCTGAGCCGGGGCCCCGCCAACTTTCGCCTGCCGACCGGCGCCGGCGGGTTGTTCGGCCCCCTCGGGCGGGATCCCGGACCCTTGCGGCGGCGCGAGGGCGAAGCGCAACTCGACCCCGCCCGGCAGATGCAGGGACATGATCGAATCGCCCTCGTCCTGCCGAAGAGTCGACCAGCGTTCGACGGGAATCACGGGGGAAAGCGGGTCGCGGCCGGCCGGATCGCGTTTGCCGGCGACGGCGACTGCGGCCGTCAGCAGTCTTGGAACCTGATCGACCGTGAGGGCGAGCGGCATCATCCGCCCGTTCGGGAGCGCGAAGACGAACACCCCGCCGCCCTCCTCGGTGAGGCCGTAGCCCTGGAACATGACGGAGTACGCTTGAGGCTTGGCCATGCACGACCTCCACGTTCTAGGATCCGGAGGCGCTCCCTCGATCGAGCTGCCTGCGGCTGGGGAAAGTAGGGCAGGAGCGGCCTCGGGACATCGTCTTCGAAACCTTCCCTGCGCCACCGGCCATCGGAGAGGCGGACTCATGTGCTCGTCGGTCGGGTGTCTCAAGGAACTCCGGGTCTCCGAGAGGCGTTGCTGTTGAACGGGCAAGCTTAGCGGAGGCGCCGGTGCCGACACTCAAGAAGCGGACTCTGGGTGCCCTCGGCGGCGCAGCTGCCCTTCTGCTTGCCTCCGATCCCGTTGGCGCCCAGGGCTTCCTCCAGGCGCTTTTCGGCCCGCCGCAGCCGCCACGCGGCGCCCGCAGCTACGCATTTCCCTTTCCCTTCGTTCAACCCTTCTTCCGCCCCTACCGCGAACCGGCGCGACGGGCGAAGCCCAAGCCGAACGTGCCCGCCGACGCTGCGCCCGCGATGCCGACCGAAGCCAAGCCGGCTCGGCTCACGCCGGATGCGGAACTCGTTGCGAACCTCATGAAGGACTCCACCTTGCGCAGGGGTGACATCGTCGTCTTCCCGGACGGACCCCGCGTATTCAAAGGCACCGCCGGATCGTCGACGCACAGGGCGAGCGACTTCGAGGATCTGCATGCCACCCATCTCGTCGGCCGGACCACACGCAGCGCGGTTTTGACGGCGACCCGCTCCGCAAATGGTCCGCCCGGGGCCGCTCCCGAACGCCAGGCTCGCCCCTCGGGGCGCGGACCCGACGGGGCAACCGAAACGGGCGCCCTCGCCATCAGCGCCACCGGTCCCTGAGCACGGTCCGGTCCAGCTGCCGGGCCGCGAACCGCTCCTCCGGAGCCGTGTTCGCGTGCGTGGGTGCGCTTCTCTCCTCCACGCTCGGGTCGCCGGATCCGCTCGTCACGGGCAGAACCGGCAAGCCGGCGAAGTTCTGACGGGCCTGTCGCGGCCGTAGAGAGCGGTCGTGCCGCGGCGCTATGGAGGCTCGCTGGGCCCGGGCATGGGGATGGGCGTCGCGGCGCGCTCCAGATCCTCGATCTGCTTCCTGAGCCGTTCGACTTCCGCCGTGTGCTCGCGGAGAAGGAGATGCCGCTCGGTCGGGTCCATGCCGACGGCGTTCCGAAAATGCCGGATCTGGCCCTGGTGGTATTCCTCCTGAACCTTGAGAGCGTCCCGATAGCCACAGGTGTAGGGTTCCATGAGCGAAGGATGCGCCGGCCCGCAGGATCGGGCAAGAGAAGTCGCAATGATGCCGCCTTCTCCGCCGCCATTGCCCCGCGAGCTTCAGCGGAGTGATTCATGGCGGAAATCGTGAGCCAGCTTAAGGGCAATTTCCTGGGCCCCAGGGGCGATGCCGAATACGAACTCATCAATGGGCAGGTCTGGCAACAGACGCGCGACTATCGCCGTTTCGACTATGCGTATCGCCCAAAAGTCACGATCCGGCCCGAGGCGAGCGGACACATGATGTACGTCGCGGGTTTTCCGACCGGGATCCCGGTTCGGCAGGTCCGCTAAGGCATTTCAGGTGAAGTGGACCCGGTGCACGGTCGAGGTGGCGCCTTTGATGATCGTCATCCTCGTGAGGAACGACGGCGGCTTAAGCCGCGTCCGTTTCATCCCCCTGCGGGTCGGCACAGCCGGTGGCCCACTCGGACGGAGCTCTGCTCTTCACCCGTCACCCTCGGACGTCCGAGGACGACGCTCTGTATCGAGCCCGCGGATGGCGCTCTCGAGTTACCGGCGCTCGAGCCATTCGAGCACGTGCGGCACCGCGGCAATGGGGGTCTGCTGGTGGTTGGCGTCGACCTCGATGCGCGTGCCGCGCGAATAGGTTGCCTCATCGCGCATGGCCGGACGATCCGATCGCCCCACGACCCAGAGCACCGGACCTTTGACACCGCTCGCTCGCGCGGCGCGGCCGGCGGGTCCATCGGGGTCGAAGAAGCTCAGATAGGCCTCGGCCGAGGTGGTGATCGGAACGGTCGAGAGCCCATTGAAATCCTCGAACCGAGCACGCGCTCCTCTGCGCCCCGCCATGACCATCGCCCTGGCCCGCTCGATGCTGTTTCCGGTGCGCGTCGCGATGAAATCCGGCCGATGACCGGGCGCGAGAGCGATGATGCCGTCGGCCTCTCCCCCCGCCGCGGAGTAACCGAACGAAATGTTCGCTCCCATGGAATGGCCTGCGAGATAGACCCTGCGTGCGCCCATCTGCCGAACCCGGGCCACGGCTGCAGCCACCTCGCCGACCGTCTGCTCATAAGTGCGATAGCCGGACGACCAGGACATGCGTGGCATCAAGATGATGGCGCCCCGCTTCGTGAGCGCATCGGCCAGAGGCTGAAGCGGCCCCTGTCCACCGCCTTTGCCGTGAATGAGCACCACTCCGACTCCGCGCAGATCCTGCGCCAACGCGCCGCCTGCAACAAGGAGGAACACTGCAAGCGTTGCTCCCATCATCCCCCGAGACCCCATTGCGCCCCCACCCGATCAGGACCTCTCTTGTCGACCGGCCCCCGAGAACGGGTATCAACCCATGCCGGGGAACTTCAAGTTGCCGTCCCGCAGGATCGAAGCCGGAACCGACGATGAGCCGTCATCGGCCCCGGCCCGGGCGAGCAAGAAGCCGGTCGAACTGGCCGGGAGGCCGCGCGGGACGAGGCGCCCTGAACAGCGCATCGTTCGGCGCGGAAAACCGGGTCCACTTTTCCGCACGATGCGCCAGTCCGCCGGCGCAACGATTCGGATGTTCGGGACTGGCGGGCGCCGGACTCCGGAACTACTTCCAGGCGGGTCCAGGCTCGAGTCGAACCATTGCGCACGATCACCATCGCAGGCCGCCAGTTCAGTCTTCCGCGATCCCGGGCGGGCCGGGTCGCGCTCGGTGCCGCGCTCGTCGTCGGCGGATTCGTCGGGTTTCTTCCCGTCCTGGGGTTCTGGATGATTCCCCTGGGCCTGATCGTCCTGTCGATCGACCTCGCCCTCGTGCGGCGGCACCGGAGACGTCTCCAGGTGTGGTGGGGACGGCGCAGGACGGCCAACGGGGAGTCTGCCGGAGGCTTGAACGACAAGCAGCCCTGACGCTGGCGACCTCGCGACCGGGGCGCGAGGTCACGGATGACCCACGAGCGGGGTTTGCGACTCAACGGATCGCGGTGACGCGGCCGTCCGCGCTGACGTGGCACATGGCTGCGGATTGCCTGACTTCGACGTGACCGCCTCGCTCGTAGACGATCCGCACCTCGATGGGAGCCACGCGGACGCCGTTCCGCCGAAGCCGCGTCGGCCCGGCTCCAACGGCGTCCACCCTCACGGCCCCATAGCGCTGACCCGCCCGCCCGATCCGTGCCCGACACGCTTGAACCATGCTGACGGGTGTGCCCGGGCGGCCTCGAAGCGCCCCGAGAGAGCGGAGTCGCTCGGGCGGGCTGAAGACCGCCCCCAGGAACACAGGAGTGAGCGAGCGCGGGAGGCTCTCGTCCGCGCCGCGCGGACCCTCCTCGAGGGATCGTTGCAGCGATCCCGTGGTGCTCGCGCCCAGCGATGGACCGCCGAGGCCTCCCGCGCCCGTGCTCAAACCGTCGCTCCTGCCGACGGCCCCGGAACTGCCGGTTCCGCCGATGCCGCCCCCCGGTCTGCCCCCGCCCTGCCCAGGGCCGGAGCTCCCGCCGCGGTCTGGCGATCCGGCACCTTCGCCGCCGCCTCTTCCGCCGCCTTTCCCCTCTCCCTTTCCGCCGCCTCCCTTGTCACTCTCCCCTCGTCCACCGCCCTTGTCGCTCTCGCCCTTGTCGTTATCGGCGAAGATAGGGCCTCCTGCGAGAGTGAGCGCGAGCACTGCGATCAGCAACCGTCGGAGCATGTGCGATCCCCGTCATGTGACTGAGACCGGAGCTAGAGCATCGGACCCAAAAGTGGAATCCACTTTTGGGAACCATCCGATGCTCACCTTTTGAGAACAGCGCATCGTTCGGTGCGGAAAACCGGGTCCACTTGTCCGCACGATGCGCTAGAGCGGTCGGCGCTCGGCGCCAGGACAGACAGCCGACCCTCGGTCATCCCTCCGGTCCCGGTGGCCGGAAGATCGGAACGTCGCCTTTGAACCGGCGCTTGGCCGCCGAGCCCGAGCCCTGAGGTGTGCGCCACATCACATCGGCGACCAGATGGTCCAGCCTAGGCTCTCCTCGATCCTGATCCCGGCGGCCTGAAGGTTCGCGCCGCAGGCTCGGGATGGTCGGGAGATCCGCGGAGGTTGCCATGAAGTTGACCTCGATCGTGAAGGCAATTCGTTCCGAACTGGAACGCCGTGCCGCCGCCAGGCACTTGGAGGCGTTGGACGACCGGGCGTTGGCGGACTTCGGGATCTCGAGGTCCGAGATTTCTCCCGCCGTTCGGGGAGTGCTTTAGGCCGACGAGCCCAGGAGTGGAGTACGGCATGATCTCATCCAGACGGCACAGCATCGAAGTCGAAGTGGGCGGCGTGCAACACGGCGGCTGGTATCGGATTGGGAACGGCCTCGTGAGGGTCCATACCTCTTACGGCATCAAAGCGGCCCATGTGCAGGGCGCCGCGGCGGAAGCGTTGGCGAAAAGGCTCCTGCGAGAGTTGGTCGAGACCGAGAAGCGGCGTCCCGACACTTCGATCTAGACCGGAGCCGTGGGACCCTCGTTCGCTTTGAGAGCTCGTCTTCTCGGAGGAACGCTCGAGAACGATGGCCTTGGACCCGAGGCAGCGTAACGAATTCCTGAACGATGAAGGAGTGCCCGCGAACCGCCATGTGAACCTGAAGGCGTGGGGTGAACCCGAAGGCATAAGTCCTGGCGAATGGCAGGAATCCGGTCGCGTTCGCGCAAGCGGCTCGGTGAGCTCGATGCGCATGACGAGCCGACGCGACGCCTCCCTCCACGAGAGGTGTGAATTCCGCCACAGCCACGAACGGCCGGCTGCTGTACGGTCCCCTCACATCGGCTGAACGCTCAGTGCCTCGCGAGGAGGCTTCCATGAAGAACGAGCAAGGGATCTCCGTCGGCGTGTCCGAGGAGCCGAAGGTGTCACTCTTTCTGGTGTTCGGCTGCGTGCTCTGCGGACTCAACGTGATCGGCGTCCTGATCGCACTCATGATGCTGGGCTGACGAGTCTTCCATCCGGCGAGCGGCCTTGTCAGGCGCCCGAAGGAGCCCCGCAGCGCGGCGTTGCCGCCTTACCTCTTTCGGCTTTGGTAATCAGGCGGACTAGCGGGGCGACCGGGAGATGGCGGAGTCTTCCCGGACCGGGAGAACCACGGTGAGGGGGAGCGCACCGATGAAATCGAAACGGAAGCCATTCGGCTCGGGCGGGGACCTGTACATCGTCAAGTACGAGGACGGGCGGACCGCCTACTGCGTCATCCCTACAGAATCGCCCAACACCCGCCGCACAGGACGACATCTGCCGAGCGCCTACACGTTTGCGGTCGAGGGACAGTCCTGGGGTCTGATCCCCAAAGGCAGGATCGTCGCTTTGACGCGGGCGCACTGAGATTGCCGGGGACGAGCGGCCTCCTCGACAAGCCCGAGCCGGGCCGCGGAACGCGACGTCGATGCGTCTCGGAGCCGGCGGGCCGGACGCGAGTACCCTTCGGGCTCGCCCCCAAGAACCGACCTTGGCCGCCCGACCGCCGGCTTTCCTTTTCCGGCCCGTTGTCGCCAAAGAAAAAGCGCCCCCTGAGGGACGCTTTGAGGTTCCGGCCGTGGGGGCAGACCTGCGCCGGCACGCCCCTCGTAGCACGGGTTGCTTACGCTACGTAAGTGTCAAAATGTCCGATGCGGATTTCTACAGGGTTGCTGTGTTCTACTTTGTACCGGTTGCTGCACCTCGCCAGGAAGAACCGTCTCGGGGCCAAGCCAGCATCGACAGAGGGCGCGGAGCGGAGCGCATCTGGCGCGAGACGGGCGTCGCCGAAACGATCCCCGCCGTTGCGGCCGACGGCGGCGACGTCGCCATGCCCCTGCGCGAAGCACACGAGCATTACGGGACGCCGCGCGGCGCGGTCCCCAGTTACGTCAACGCTTTCGCTGTCCAGTCCCTGGCTTATACGACAGCGTCCGACGCGCTGGGTGCGGCGCGTGCGATCAGGGCGCCCACTCTCGCGCCCCCGCTGACCCGTGCCTTTGTCGCCGCGCTCCAGGCGCCGCATGAGGAAATGTGGATTCAGTCGAAGGGCCAGTGTGGTCCAACTCCGGCACCACTGTGACAATTGCGGGTGGAGTGACTCTCGTTGGTGGCTGATCGCCGGCGCACGTCGTGAACACTCGGCCCTGTCTGCGCCTTGAGCCTTGGAGGCCTCGTTTCAAAGCGGCACACCTCCCACTGTCGTTCGGACGACTGGCTCGAGAATCAAGTGTCCCTGAGTATCTGCATGAGGGTGTGGGGGACGTATGCTGGCCAACCTGAGGAGGCCGTGATGCCAAAGAGCGAAGTCGAAATCGGCCCGGGAAGCATAGCCGTCTTCACACGGGCCGATGGAACCCGACTCTATGTCTCACTGGAAGAGGGAGATCTTTGGGTCAGCGCCTCGGCACCTGCCGGGACGCGGGAGACCTCAGTCCGCGTTGAGCAACATTCCGACAACAACGGCTTCAAATGTCGGCTTCGGCTAGGCGCTTAGCCGCTTCCTTCCGACACGGTCCCGGACGGCGACCGGGGGCGATTCCCGCCGTCGTCAATTGCGCGGTTGGAACGCCCACGACTCGGCCCTGACTGCAAGCGTGAGGCGCTCTCGCTTCCCCGTAGACGGCGCCTCTGAGCTCCGCTCAACCCTCGACTGGCCGGACCTTGCGAGGGCTTTTCGTCAGAATTGCCGCGCGACTCCTCGGCGTCGGGAGTGCCAACGCTTATGGTAGGGGCGCGGCTGTCCTGCAGTTCCTTACCGGCATCCCAACCAACTCCCCGTGCCGATCGAGACGCCGATCGTGCGGCTGAAGCGGAAAAGCCGGCAACGTCGCCATGCCCCTGCGCGAAGCATACGAACCCCTCGGGCCGGCGCCATCGCTTGCCCCGGTCGGTGAAAAGAAGGGCTTTCACTGGCTCGCCATAGACTTGGCCTGAGGGTAAGGATCTTGCTTGCGAGCCGCGAGTTCGCGGGCAGCAGAATCTGCCCGCTGCTTCTCGCGCTTGACGAGCCTGCTCCAGTTCGGCACTTTTCGAGAGCAGCTTCGACTGCTCGCTCTTCAGAAGTGCCACCTCGGCGACTGCGGCCTTCGCTCGCCGACGCTCGCTCTCGATCGACGGCGCTCACCTCCGCGAGCCTCGACTCGCCCTTGCGCAAGGCTGCGAGTTCATCCCTCAGGCCGCCCAGTTCCTGGGCCGCCGCGTCGGCTCGCCCCTTTTCCCGCGCCAAGGCGTCGCTCAACCGGACGACCTGCTCCGCGCCGCCCTCCGCCCGCTGCTTCTCGCGTTTGATGGCTTGCTCCAGTTCGGCACTTTTCGAAAGCAACTTCGCCTGTTCGCTCTTCAGCATTGCCACCCCGGCGACCGCCTCCTTCGCCCTCCGGCGCTCGCTCTCGACGAGGGCGCTTATCTCGGCAAGCTTCGACTCTCCTTTGCGCAGAGCGGCGAGTTCGTCCCTGACGCCGCCCAGTTCCTGAGCCGCCGCGTCGGCCCGCCCCTTCTCCCGCGCCAGAGCCTCGCCCAGCCGAGCGACCTGCTCGGCACCGCCCTCGGCTCGCTGCTTTTCGCGTTTGACGGCTTGCTCCAGTTCGGCCTTTTCGCCAGCAGTTTCGCCTTCTCGCTCTTCAGCAGTGCCACCTCGGCGACTGCGGCCTTGGCCCGCCGACGCTCGTTTTCGATGGATGCGCTTGCCTCCGCGAGTCTCGACTCGCTCTGGCGCAGTCCCGCGAGTTCGCCCTTGAGGCGGCCAAGTTCCTGCGCCGCCGCGTCGGCACGCCCCTTCTCCCGCGCCAGAGCCTCGCTCAGTCGGCGAGCCTGCTCCGCGTCGCCGCGAAGCTTTTCGATCTCCCGGTGGGAGGCCTCGAGGGCGGTCGTGGCCTGCGCCGCCCGTCTCCGCTCCCGTTCCAATGCGTCCTGCGCCTCGATGAGCTTCGCCTCGCTCACCGCTGGCACTGTCTCAACTGCAAGCGCCCGTCGCGGCTTCGGCTCGCGCCTTCTCGCGCTCGGCAGCAGCGATGGCTTCGGCAGCTCTCGCCGGATCCTCGCAACGGCCATTGGCCATCTCGTTTCCAGCCGACGTGGCGCCCGCAATCGCGCTGGTGCTGGGATGCGGTTTTTCGAGGGTCTGCAGGAAAGCGAGCAGGCCAGGAGATTTGACCCGCTTCATGAGCAGAGCCGCGATGGTCCCAGCTTCGAGAGCGTCCGAGAGGAAACCGGACGCCTCCTGAGAATCGCCGCGCCGGATGAGAACCTCCAGATCCGACAGGAATTGTCGGCTTCTTGCTGCTTGCGAGAAGCCTGCCGAGAAGCAGTTCGTAGTCGACGTCATCAACGGTCGCCGGGTCCAGCCCGTCGCTGCTGCTCTCCTGCTTCGCCGACTCGCCGGAACCCACGCCCGAGACGGCCGCCTGAGCATTCGCGCCGCTGAAGAGGCCGGGCGCGGCAGCCGTCATCCCTCCTGCAAACACAAGGACGCTCCAGAGCAGCCGCCAGCGCGGCATCGGCCAAACGTTTCGCGTCGACATCTCATGACCCCTCGAATGTCTTTTCGCCTTAAGGCAAAAAATCTCGGCAACTTTTGTAGCTGTCGTGAGTAGCAAAACGTAGGGTCGGAACTTTACTCCAACAGGCCTCCTGGTTTTCGACCAGGGCCCTCGATTGCGGAGCGCCGACCATGGTTTGGGTGCATGTGGCGGCGGGTCCCCGGGCGGACGGGTAACCTGATTTCACTTCGTCCGTGCGATTGTTGCGGCCGGTCGGCAGCGCCGCGCGCGTCGCCGAACAGATCGCCTTCGTGTCGAAGCGGTCGTAACGCAGTCCTCTGCGGCAAGCGCGTCGATATGGGGCGTGCGGATGTCGTGCTCGGCAAGCGTGTTCGGACGACTGCCGATAGCCTGCTGAGGCAGTCAGGCATAGCATCAACATACAATTGGCGTGCGTCTTCTCGCGGTCCCTCATCGGTTCGACGCGTTCTCCGGCCGCCTTGGCGATGGAGCAGCCCATGTTCCCGAGATCGGCACTGATCGGCGCAGTTCTGGCTCTCGGTTATCCAATGCCGGTTCAAGCTCACGACATCTACTCGAATCTGCGGAACGATTTCGGCCTACGTTGTTGCGATGAAAGCGATTGCCGTCCGGCACTCTATCGGCTCACCCCGAGCGGTGTGTTCATGCAGGTCGATGGAGATTGGATTGAGGTGCCAAGCGACGCGATTCAGTATCGCGCGCTACCGGGCGACGATGGGAAAACAGGGGGTGGTCACTGGTGCGGAAGTACCCTCGACACATCTCTCGGCACGAAGTTGTGGACCCGCTGTGCGGTCCTGCCGCCGCAATCTGCATCCCTGGGGAGCCCTGCAACCCCGAATGGTCCATAGGTTCCAAGTACGGTCACCGAGGGCCAATCCTGTCTCGTCGGTTTTCTCCGGGAAGTCTTGGACTTCGACTCAGGATCTTTGGTCCGTCAGCGCACAGCGGGCCACGCCTACGGGTCGTCAGGCGCTCTGTCCACAGGAGCTGCCGAAGTCGCTTGTCTGTGATTGGACAAAGGCTCAGGAGGGTATCATCGTGGGAACTGGCCAGTGAGCAGCGGCCTCCCTTAGTTGGACGGGATCAGGGCTTGAGGAAGCCATCCACCTCAGGCCCTTTTCTCTTTGTGTCACGGCTTGGTGGCACACGGCGCCTACCATGAGCATGACGCCGCTGGGTCATTACACAAAACCCAAGGAATGCCCTTGGCGAGTGAACAATTCAGGCTAGACAGCCGGCGACACCGTGCGGGTCTCAGGCGCGAAAACGCATCCGTGCAGGACCGGCGTCACCTCGATCTTGATCTGCGCGTCGTCGCGCTGGACGGTCAGCTTCGTAACGATCTGCTCGCGGGCGTTCAGGACCTCCGTGACCCGGGCGCCGCGCAGGCCGGCGCGGAGCGCGGCGGCGATACGCTTCATCGCGGCATCTATGGCGGCGAGCGCCCGCTTGCCGGTGCCCAGATCGACCGCGCTGCGGTCAACCTGTTTTACCCAGGCATGCGGATGCCGGGCCGCGAACCAGAAGAACAGCCGCTTGACCTTCACGCTGCCGCAGTCGGCCAGCAGCATCTGAAGCCGCTGGGGGCTGAGAGCGCTGAGGCCTTCCATCAGAATATCGACCTGATGGAAGCTCTCGCGGCCCGGCAGTTCGTCGAGCATTTCCAGGAGTGCGCGCTCCGGCGTTGACGCCGTCAGCTGCCACTCAGAGGCAACCGGCACCTGCCGGAGCGTCCCGTCCTGTGGGAAAGGCTTTTCCGGGAGCGACCGGAACAGCGTCGCCGATCTGTGGAAGCGGAATGTCTGCGGCAGCGGCAGCTTTTAAAGCCAGCCGGGCGGCGGCCCGCTGCCGTAAGCGCGCGGCTTCAAGCAGACGCAGAAAAACCGAAAACTGCCCCCGCGTGACTTCCAGAGACAGGCTCAGAGACGGCAGCTTCTCTGCCCTGAACAGTGCCCCTGCATCAGGGAACTCCGTTTTCATGGGCGTTGGCGCCATGATCATCACGACGCCCGGCCACCGGAACGTCTTGTCAGGCATGAGAAGCGTTGCGGGCAGGACGATATAGGAAAACTCCACCGACTGCCGCGGCGGGCCGGGCTGCGCCGCGCGCGGCTGGGAGGTGGCTATAGAGTTCGTCGAACCGGGCGCGAGCGGAACGGACGACCGACGGCCTGAGCTGCCGCGCGCCGCCGTCAAACGGCTGCTCGGCCAGCGCCGATATGGCTTCCTCGATCTCGACGGCGTTCATTTAGGCCCTGTCCCCCATCTGTGCGCCCCGCGCCTTAAACGTTATGCGGCGTGTTGATGCCGGAGGCGTCGCCGCGAACCGGCAGTTTGGCAATTTCGCGACCGGCCTTTTCTTGCGCGACGCGAATGTCATAGGCGCTCTGAAGGTTGAGCCAGAATTGCGCCGATGTGCCGAACCAGTGCCCAAGGCGGAGCGCCGTATCCCCGGTGATCCCGCGTCGGCCGTGAATGATCTGCGTGATGCGGTTGGCGGGCACGTCGATCTGACGCGACAACTCAGTCGGCGTCACGCCGATTTCCTGCAATTCGTCGGCGAGTACTTCGCCGGGATGGATGGGTGGCCGTGCCATTGCTTCTGCCTCCTAGTGATAGTCCACGATTTCCACGTTCGACGGCCCTGCTGCGCCCTGCGGCCATTCAAAGCAAATCCGCCACTGCATATTAATGCGGATGCTGTACTGGCCGCTCCTGTCGCCGCGCAGCGCCTCGAGACGATTGCTTGGCAAGGCCCGCAGCTCGTCCCCGACGCGCTGGCGGCATCTGAATTGGGGCGTCGGCCTGCGCAAGGGCCAGCACGAAGGACTTATCAGCTTCGAAACATTCGGGAGGATACAGGCTCGGCTCACGAGCACGGCGAAGGCTCCGGCGCGCAAAGATATCAGCGCCGATTTCCCGTTGCGCGGCTTCATCCTGTGCAACGACTGCGGCAAGCCGCTGACGGCATGAGAAGAGGATAACCAAGCTGGAGCGCGAGAAGGTTCTCGCTCAGGAGAAGCTGGCAACGATCGGCAAGCCCAGGCTCACCTTAGAGGAGTCGTTCGAACACGCCCTCGCGTTTCTTTCAAGTTTTTGGAATCTCTGGAGTAATTCGGATTTGATCGGCAGAAAGATGGTGCTCAGGCTGGCGTTTTTGGAGCCGCTGGCATACTGCCGGAATCGAGGACTTCGAATACCTAATTTGGCCTTTCCATTCAAGGCTTTAGGTGAGTTTTGCAGTGGAAAATGCGAGATGGCGCGCCCGAAAGGATTCGAACCTCTGACCCCCAGATTCGTAGTTTGAGCGCGCGACGCAACGAGCGGCAACGTTCGACAACGAAGATCACGACTAAGTTCCTATACATCCTTTGCTTTCTGTCGTTTTCGCGCGATAAGAGCGCTCGCCCTGCAACGAATGGCAACGCAGCCACCGAAACCCCGGCGAAACCCCGCGTGTCATCGTATAGGAATATTAGCATATGGACGGCTTGATTGCCCTGGCCCGTGAACCGAAGCGTCGCGCGCCGGCTCGCAGCCCCATCACCCTGACCGTCAAGAACGTGGAGACCGCAGGTCCCCTGCTTGGCCGAGACGGCCAGAAGCGGCGCAGCGAGATCACGGACGCCCTCGTCCCGGGACTGCGGCTCGTCGTGCAGCCGAGCGGCGCCAAGAGTTGGGCTGTCCGGTATCACCGTGCGGGCAAGGTCACCAAGATGACGCTCGGCCCTTATGCTCCTCCCGTGACTGGCGCGCCCGAACTGGCCCCCGTGCTCAACGGTCCCTTGAGTCTTGCCGGCGCGCGGGTGCTGGCGCGAGAGGCGATGGCTGCGGTCGCCAGGGGAGGCGATCCAGCGAGCGTGAAAAGGGCGATCGCCCGTATGCGGCGCCACCCGGAAGCGCGAGAGCGTGACAGCTTTGAGGCTGTCGCCCGGCGCTTTATCGAACGGTACGCGGCGCCGAAAAACCGGGCCTGGCCCGATCAGGCGCGGCTGCTTGGATTCCGTCGCGCCGATCCCCAGAAGCCCTGGTCCCCGGCCAATCTCAAGGCTTCCGGCGGCACACACCCGCTGGCGGTCTGGCGCACCAGGCGCATCCAAGACATCACCAAGCGCGACGTCAATCACCTTCTCGACGACATCATGGATGCACGCCCCCGAACCGCAGCCAACGCGACGCTCGCGAGCATCCGGCGGCTCTTCAATTGGGCTGTCGAGAAGAGCCTCATCGAGATCAGCCCGGTTAGCGGCATCAAGAAGCCGGTCGCCATCGAAAGCCGCGATCGGGTCCTCACCGACGACGAGTTGCGGCGAGTGCTGCAGGCGGCCGAAGCCATGCCTTACCCATTCGGTCCGTTCTTTCTCTTGTGTGCGCTCACAGGCCAGCGGCGGGATGAGGTCGCGGGAATGCGCTGGAGCGAGATGGATGCCGCGGGCGAACTCTGGACCATCCCGCGCGGGCGCATGAAGCGGGATCGCGTGCAGGATGTACCCCTATCGACGGCCGCTCGGGCCGTCATCGCCACACTGCCGAGGATCGTTGGACAGGATCTCGTTTTCTCCACCACCGGCCGGACCCCGATCAGTGGCTTCTCGCGTGCCAAAATTCTCCTGGAAAAAAGGATCGTTGAAGCGACACGCGACGCGGTGACGAGTACAGCGTGGGGTCGAGCGGGCGCAGAGCTATGTGCTCCCTGGAGGATCCACGATCTACGTCGGACGCTCGCGAGCGGCATGGCGCGACTCGGCATTACTTTGCCCGTCATCGAAAAGGTGCTCGCGCACGAGAGCGGTTCGTTCGGGGGTATCGTTGGCGTCTATCAGCGCCACAGCTACCTCGATGAGAAAGCGGCGGCGCTTGAGGCTTGGGGCCGTCACTGTCGGGCGCTCATGCGCGGGTGAACCGCGACTTCCTTACTTCTCGAATCGCGGGGCCGCGTGTCAGCGCCTCTTCACTGGTCGCAAGTGAGTCCTGTTGTCGCGAATTGCAATGCGCCCAAACCCCGGGGAAAATGCGGCTTTTTCATGGACCCAATCCCCTTGCTGGCGAACAAGGAGGCGGTTAGGGACACTCAAGTCGCGCGGTGCTGAACCGCCGCGCCATCCTGTCAGGAGTGTCAATGCAAATTCTCAATTGTGAAACGCTCGCCGAAGAGAGCGCCCATTCTCTTCGCGCCGAATACGAACTGATCACGCTGGAGCAACTCTGCGCGCTTGTCGGGCGAACTCCGCAATCGATCCGCCGGTGGGAGAGTGGTGCGGAACCCAGCTTTCCGAAAGCACGCTACATCGCCAAGCGGAAGTATTGGCTGCGCAGTGAGATCGAACATTTCCTGCGCAATTTGCCCAACCGTTGCGACGACAGTGTCGCCACGGGATCAGGGACACCCGCCCTCTCAGCGGGCCATCCCTCCCCCTGAGGAACACCGCTGAGATGTGATCTCGTTGAGTCAGAGATGGATGCCGAGCCGCACTTTAGTTGGAATCAGAGACAATGAAATCAACAGACAAAAGCCAGACACGCTGGGGGCTTGTTGGCAACTACAACGGCCCGCTTTCGTCGCGCGACGCGCGCGTTGCCTCACTCGAAGAATCCGTTGAGATCTGGCGAAGGCTCATGCCTCCGAGACCACAATTCGCCGGTGACGGCCCCTTGTTGCGAGTCCGCACTTATCCTCCCCTCGAGGCAAAAGCTAAAAACTCATACTGGCTGCGCGTCTGGAGCGATGGCACGGAGCAGGCGTTCGAAGTTTCTGCGCAGGACTGCCGACGCTCAACTAGGGGATTACTGCACGTATCTGTCCTGCACGTAGAGCCGGACGGAGCTGTGACAGAGGAAGTTCGAACCTGCAACGCAGGTTCCCTTAAGCGCGACGGATGGACGAAACCGGTGCGCGGGGTCGCAGATGGGAGCCTCATGATCTCGGCAACGATAAGTTCAGCTGTTGGCGACGCCGCCGCAATTTGGAGGTCGTGAGATGATCGACCGCATCGCGAATTCCAAACTCGCCGTCCGATCGCGACGAGACGAGGAGCTGCGGGACCTGTCACAGCGGGCTCCCACGCTATACGCCTTTGTCATTGAAAACAGTGCCGAGCCGGTGAATTTTCGCCGTTACACCCGGCGAGAATTCATCGACGGTTACGCGCGCGAAACGGCTTCGATTCGAGTGGACCTGGGTGGCGAACTGACGCTTCACGGAGACCTCACGCCTCTTGCCGCCGAGAAAGCGGCGGCAATCAAGGCCGAAGTTCTGGCGGCAGCTTGGCCCAAATCGGTACGAGCGACGAATACCCTGTTACTTCGAAAAGACATACTAGGCAATGAAGCGCAACTGTTCGAGATGTGGTCTCTCGATCGGTCTGAGTTGCTGATGGTCCTTTCACGGGATTCCGGTGACGAGAAGTACCTGCCCTGGTCGTATTGGAACGATGGTCGGTGGAGATGTATGGAACCGGATGGAGACCTTCCTTTCTGGAAGCCGCATCGCTCTAGTAGACCTGAAAGATACACGGGTGGCGGGCTAAGGCTGATGGTGCACGAGGGCCCCAAAGCAGCCGAAGCGGCAGACCGACTTGCGCGCCCGATCACTATCGAGGAGCGAGCACTTGCATCCGCTCACCCTTGGGCTGACGAGCTAGCGGGTTTCGAACACTGGGGATTACTCGGAGGGGTACACGCCGTGGAACGCGCAGACTTCGCTGAACTGCGAGAGAGTGGCGTCAGAGAAATTGTCTATTTCTGTGACAATGACGAGCCAGGTCTCCTTGTGCCGAAGCCGTTCAGCCGACGGTGGGGCCAGAAGTTCCGGGTCATCAAGTTAGATACGCGATGGCCGCCTGGCTGGGACATCGCCGATCCGATGCCGAGCCAGTTGTTTGGCGATTCCGTCCCTACCGAGGAGCGCCCCTCCCTTCGTGGGCTGATGCGCCCGGCGACTTGGGCGACCAAACTGGCTGGGCCAACCGGAAAAGCAGGCCGTCCCACATACAAGCTGAACGAGGCATTCGCTTCCGACTGGTACCACGTCACCAAGCCCTCTGTTTATGTGCCGCGCGACTTCCCGGAGAAGAAGTACGACAAGAGAGAGTTTGATGCGGAGACGCGCCCCTTCTCCGATGTCGTGGAGACGTCCCGCCTGTTCGACGCCGACGATAAAAGTCATGCGGCTGGACTAGAGTACCTGCCCGACAAGCTACCTGGCTTAATCAGCTTGAACCACAATACCGGCCTTGTTCTGAACACGCACGTGCCCACGAAGATCGTACCCATCAAGGGCGACATAGCGCTGTTTTTAGACTACCTCGAAGGTTTGTTGCCTGTGGAGGAGGAGCGCCACGAAGTCATGCGATGGGTCGCTACATTGATAGCGCGCCCAGGTATCCGAATGGAATATGCGCTTTTGCTGTACTCGGAAACGCAGGGCGTGGGTAAGACGACTCTCGCTGAGAAGATTCTGACGCCGCTCCTTGGGCCGTGGAACGTCTCGTTTCCCAGCGAGAAGGAGGTGACGGATAGCACATTCAATGGCTGGGTGGTCCAAACACGTCTCGCTGTGATAAACGAAATTTACTCGGGAGCGAACTATAAGGCGTACAACGTACTCAAAGACAAAATCACAGAGAAGTTCGTGCGGGTGAACGAGAAATACCTCAAGCCGCATCAGATCCGAAACTGGACTTACATTTACGCCTCATCCAATTCCGATCAAGCACTGAAATTAGACAACTCCGACAGGCGATGGCTGGTACCGCAGGTCTCAGAAGACAAGCGCCCGAGGGAATTCTGGGTCCAGCTCAACCAATGGCTTACTCGCGACGGAGGTCTCGGCAAGATTATG
The DNA here is from genome assembly GCA_963723525.1 of uncultured Alphaproteobacteria bacterium. Lineage (GTDB taxonomy): Bacteria > Pseudomonadota > Alphaproteobacteria > Rhizobiales > Beijerinckiaceae > Microvirga. Next base: position 1,057 of record CAVRRI010000011.1, on the reverse strand, counting down.
CAGTGGGCTCATGACTGGCTCGCAGAAGATGAGGCACGGGTTGTTAGACCGGGTGAGCCTGCTCCGGCAACCTCGACCAAGAGCGAAATGATCCAGAACGCTTGGGGACGCGACAAACTCTTCGTTGCGGGTGTGCTTGAGGTTCTCAAGAGTAGCGCGGAGGCAACGGGAACTGACCCGATTATCGTCGACAAAGATATGATCGACCTTGTCAGGGACGAAAACCATGGAGGTCGTGAGGACGTCAAATCCCTCATCAGCGACAAATCAGTGCGCGCCGTAGCGAAAGAGGTCGGTTGGTTTGCAGGAAAGGGCCACGAGCATCGAATTTGGCATAAGGGGCAGCGTGGATTCTTACTTTCTACAAATTCACGGTACGTTCAGATGACCCCCGAAGCACTGAGGGAAGAGGGCCTTCAAATATGCGATGTGAAAACCGCCTACCAAAAGCATAAGTCGATGTGAGCTGAGCGAAAATCACTTTGCCCACTGATGTGACCTTGGTGTTCATCCGGATGAGGCCAGAGTCCTTGGGTGAGTGGCGCGTGAGCGCTGGAGAAGCAACGGGTGATCGGCGGAGCTGGCCGGTTTGTTCCGGCGATCGCCCGTTGCGGTGAGCTGGGCGGCGTACCCGTTGTGGTGAGCTGGGCGGCGTAACCGAGCGCGGAGTGCGGCCGGCAACCGATGATGTCCGCAACCCATCGCGCGAGGGCCACGCGGGGGTGATGGAGATTGAAGAACGGGGTCTTGTTCAAAGCGGCCCTGGAAGCTCTCGCAGATGCCGTTCTGCATCGGCTGGCCAGGCGCGATGAAGGGCCAGGCGACGCTGTGCTCGCTGGTCCAGGCGAGCATCGCCTTCGAGTGGACGCGGTTCCGGTGTCGCACACGATGAACGCGGGCTGGCCGCGCCGGCCGATCAGCGCCGTCAGCTCGCGCGCCACCCGTGGCCCCGAGATCGAGGTGTCAGCGATCGCCGCCAGGCCCTCTGTGGTGAGATCGTCGAGAATGGTGAGGATCGCAAGCGCCGACCGCGGGCCACCTGATCGTGGATGGCGGG
>CAVRRI010000010.1:0-46334 GCA_963723525.1 uncultured Alphaproteobacteria bacterium | reverse complement strand
GCGCCTCGCGGGTGCGGACGAACACCGCCGCATGCTCAGCCCAGGCATTCGAGGCGGCCATGTCGACGATGCGGACGAGCGGCAGCTTCGCCTTGGGCAGCTTGAGCCGCGAAAGGATGCGGCACCTCGCCGGTTTGCACGCAGCGCCCGAAGAGGGCCTCCACCTGCAGAAGCACGGTCTGGTAGAGCGGGTCGGCCTGGGCCTGGGTCGCAGGAGCCCGCTTGGCGCCGCCGTCAGGATCGAGAGATAGGCCCGCCGGGTGCCGCTCACGAGCATGTTGTGCTGGAGCTGTGCCATATGCTTGTCGCGGCCCGCCTCTTCCGAGAAGGACCACGGCAGCATGAACTTGGCCTCGAACCACCCCGTGCTGTCTCAGCCGCCACCATGCCGTCGAGGGTGGCGGCCATCCACTTCACCTTCGGGTGGCGCAGGAAATGCTGAACCTGATCCAGCCGCCGGCCGGTCACCTGTTCGAACCAGCGCCGGTTCAGGCCCTCCGTGGCCTGCCCGAACTGCACCAGCAGGTTGCCCCGAGAGGTCCTCGGGCTCGATCTCGCCGCGCTTCTCTTGCCAGAGGCGGACGAGAGCGGCCTCGTTGGTGTACATAGATGACCTCGGCGTCCAAACCACCAAGGAACTTTTCGACGATCCTCGATCTGGCATGTTGCAGTTCCCACCATCGTCTGCTCCACTGGCTAAACGGCTCGCGCATGTTGTTGGACAAATTAGCACACAAATCACACTTTTAGTGTAATGGGGTGCCGGACACCGTGTCAACGAAAAAGTGCAAAGCATTGAACCTTTGGGAGGGATCGTGTTAACGGCAGAGCAGTTGAGGGCAGCGCGTGCGATGGTTCGCTGGTCGCAATCAGCCCTTGCAGAGAGGGCCGGCGTCTCTGTTGAAACCATGAGCAAACTGAGGGCCTCGAAGGTCCACTCCGGGCTACTAAGTCCGCCACCCTGGAGGCGATTGAGAAAGTACTCAAAGCTGCAGGAGTAGAGTTTCTTTCCGAGAATGGCGGCGGAGATGGCGTAAGAATGCGGCTGCGCCCCAAGTAGACAGCGCTGCGCGAACTTATCCGAGGCCTGCGTGGAGCGCGTGCTATCGCGCTAAACCCGCCACGGCGCCATCACGGCGACCAGGTAGGCCAGGATTGCCAAAGAGCCCTCCCCCGCCCTTGCCTTGATCAGGCGAGGAAGTTCGAAGGCCCGTGGACAAGACAACCCGCAAGCGGATTTCCACGCGTCGAGGAGAACGCATGCCATCCAGGTCGTCGGGGTAGTGGGTGCGTTGCCTCCATCCGGAGAAGCCAGCAGAGAATAGAGGGCGAGCCGTCAATAGGGCGAAACCAGGGCCCGCTGCGATTTGGCCAAACGAGACCCAATAGTGCATCGGGAGGGGGCCTCCAGGTGAGGAGGATCGCTTCCGGGAACGTGCAATGACGCGACTTTTCGGTTGAACCGAAGAGGAACCTGCCGGCCGGCATGCCGGGCAGCCGAACGCCGTCGCGCCAGGTTCTCCGTCGAGAAGGTGGGATCGATCCGCCGCCGTTATCGATCACACCACCATATGCTCCGTCGAGAGATAGCCTCTTGGATTGCGCCCCCCGCCCATTCGATAATGTGCGAACGACGCGCCAAAGCCCCGACCTGAAGGGCCGGCGGCCGCGGACGCGACAGTGCCATGGTCCGGCAGACACCAGCAACGAAACGGGGGCATTCAATGCAGACGACATCCGACCATCCGCCCGCGGCTGCGGACGATGCCGCGGATCGCCGGCCGATGAACTCGCCCGAGGACGAGGCGACCCAAGACGAGCGCATCAAGCGGCTGCCATCGGACACGGAGCTGTTTCTCGCCCTGGCGCCGGAGGTTCAAGCCCTCTTCGGGCCGCCGCCGCTCATTCCTTGGCGAGGATGCGCGGGCCTACGAGACCCTCCTCCTGGCGGTGGCGCAGGCGGTCGAGCCGAAGGACGTGATGAGTGGCTCTACGTGAAGGACGTCGCCGATTTCACCTGGGCGGAGCAGCGCCTAAGGCGCCTGCAAACGCGATTGCTCTGCAAAGAGATCCGGTCCGGTCTCCGCGACCATCTCGAGACGGGCCTTCCCGCGACGGGCAAGAAAGATGCCGCAAAGACCCAGGAAACTCGTCGCCGCGGTGACAAGGAGAGAGCCTACATCACCAACGATCAGGAGATGATCGCGGCGAGCCGGCAAGGCCCTGCCCGAGCCCGTCGATCGGAATCGATGGCCTCCAAGGCGCTCGTGAAAGTTCTCGATATCTACGGGCCCTGGAGCGCATGGTGATGACCGCCGCCGCCCGCCGCTTGAGAGTCAGCCGCGAGATCGACCGCCGGCGCGAGGCCGCTGCGCGCCGCTTCCGCCTGGAGCGTGCCTTCCTCGCCCCCTCGCGCGCGTTTGTCGCCGCCGGGAGCCGACGGGCGATGACGACCGAAGCGAAACGCGCCGCGAACCGCGCCAATGCCCAAAAGAGCACGGGCCCGCGCTCCGTCGGAGGGCAAGGCCCGCGCCAGCCAGAACGCCCGGCGGCATGGCCTCGGCAGCCCGGTGGCGGCCGATCCGCTCGCGCGGATCTGGATCGCGAGCCTCGCGACGGCCGCTGGCCGGGGAGGGGGCCTCGCCCGCCCTGCAGGTCCAGGCAGCGGTGGTGGCCGAGGCGCAGGCGGACCTGCAACGCGCCCGGGCCGCGCGGACCATCTCCAAGGTCAGTTGACCGCGGCCCTCGAAGGCAACAGTCCCCCGCCGCCGGAATGGGACGAGGCGATCGAGGTCGATGAACCCTCGCTGATCACCCCTCGGATGATCCTGCAAGGCAAGTTTAAGTCCCTGTTCACGATGTCCCGGCTCCGTGCCCATTCGCGCGCCGTGCTGCGCCACGACGAGCGGATGGCCCGCGCCCGGAAGAAGCGGGCCCCGCGATTGGCTGGCCGCTCTCATCAAGGATCTCGCCCCTCGATCGCTACGAGCGCCGCGCCCTATCGCGCCGGCGCACGGCTGTGAAACACTTGGACGAGTTGCGCGCCGCCGAAGCCCGGCCCGACACCCGAGGGCCCCTCGGGAGCCGGAGGCAAAAGACTCCCGGGCGCTTCTTCCCGGGTCGGCGTCGGCTGGCCCGCCGCTCTTTGACAGGCCCAGCGGTCGGATTTCCTCGGCAACCCGAACGCTTGCTCTCGGCGGAATCCTGTTGCGAGCCGGCCTGCGCCACCGGACGGCCCTGCTCTCTAGGACTTTTCACCTAAGCCTGAACGCGATGAGGAGCCACCAGGAAGACCAAGTTGGCGCCAGGCGCCCTCTGCCCTTGCCTCGAGCTGTCGATCAATCCGAAGGGGCGAGACGCGGAATCGTCATGCAGGCGGTCAGGCGACGCGGCTTCATCCGGTTCGAGAGCGACCCGGCGGCGATTTTGGCCAAACGAACCCGCAACGGTGCATCGGATCTGTTTTGGCCAAACGAACCCAATGGGGCCCGGGCGGCCCGGTGAACCCACGTTCGAGAGCCCACATCTCCTCGGACGGAAGATTCCACGCGGTCGGGACCCCAATTAGCCCCTTCCGATCCGCCCCAGGTCAATTCCATAATTCACAGAGGCCGCGCCGCAGCCCTGGCCTGCCGGGGCGGCACCCGCGGCCCCGACGAGGCGAGGATCCGGCAGGCGCCGGCACCAATGGGACTTCCATGCGCGCAACATCCAACCGCCCGCCGAGCGTTGCGGGCACATCCGCGGGAAGCATCGCCGGAGGCCGAGACCACCACGACGAGTGACCCAAGGGGCGCCATTCATGACGGAGCTTCGATTCAACGCAAGCCGTGAAGCCGGGGATGAGGGGCCCCGTAACCACATGCACGCGGAAGAAGAGGTCAAGGCAACCTGCAACCTGCAACGTTCTGCGGCTTGCAACACTTCAACACGGTTCAACCTGCAACACCCGCGCAACAGGCAACACAAGCAACAGGGAAAACAGCTACAGGGAAAACAGCAACAGGGGAGCCGGTGTAGCCACGACTATCTGCCCCGGCACAATGCCCGCTTCGTACGGCCTGCGGCGTTGCCGGAGAGCGCCTTCGTGCCGGTCGATCAGGACCGAGTTCTGGCGCGGGTTGTGGTCGACGAGCTTCGACCGGGGTGTTGGACAGGATGCCGCCATCCCAGTACAGGTCGCCGTCGATGCGCACCGCCGGGAATGCCGGCGGCAGGGCGGCTGCCTTCCGAGAAAGGCCGCGGGGTTGGGTCGGAAGAAGGCCCCGGAATGCCCTGAGTGATCGTCAGCAGATTGGGCACCCAGTTCCGCCCGATCCGGCTCAGGCGATCGCGCTCGACCGCGTCGCTCATAGTGTGTGGCGAGGACACTCGAGGCGCTCGCGCGATGGTCGCCTATTCGCGCGAGATGTTGATGGTGGTGGGGGCGGCGCGCGGTACGCGATGCGATCAAACGAAGCCCACGTTCCCCATTCCGAACGCCGCCCGCCTGGATTAGCCTAAGAGCGCCAATCGCCAACTTCCACGGAAGAATGGAAGGGGATGATGCCGCGCACTCCGATATCGAGGGCCCGAGCTACCTGCGCGGCTTCCTCTAAGTCCGCCACGATGATCTCTGGCATCGTCTTCGATTGAGAAAGGTGAGCGACTTGGCGCTCCAACTCGGACTCCGAAGGAGGCTGCACGTGGCGTGATACTTCCATTTCAGTCCGCCCTTCGAGCGCCTGAGACGGCGGGGAACGTCTCGTTTTTCCGTAGGCTCGCGGCCGGCGCTGGCGTGACGGCCGTGCCTTGTCGACCAGTTCGGGGACGAGTTCGCCGGGGCTGCTCAGGCCGTCTTGCGGTCGCCGAGCTGGCGTTCCCAGCGCAGGGCCTGCTCGACGATCTCGTCCAGGTTGTCGTGCCGCGGCGCCCAGCCGAGGTTTCGGATGCGGTCGCTCTTGGCGACGAGTGTCGCAGGATCGCCGGGGCGGCGGGGCTTCAGGCGGACCTCGAAATCGACGCCCGAGACGCGCTTCACCACCTCGATCACCTCGAGCACCGAGGCGCCGTGGCCGTAGCCGCAATTCATCACCGTGCTGGCGCCACCCCCGCGCAGATGATTGAGGGCCGTCAGGTGCGCGCGGGCGAGATCGTTCACCTGCACGTAGTCGCGGATGCAGGTGCCGTCGGGCGTCGGGTAGTCGGTGCCGAAGACGTCGAGATGCGGCCGTTGCCCGAGAGCCGCCTGCGCCGCCACCTTGATGAGATGGGTGGCCGCGGGTGTGGATTGCCCCGTCCGGCCTTGGGGATCGGCGCCGGCCACGTTGAAGTAGCGCAGGACCATGAAGCGCAGATCGTGGGCGCGGGCGGCGTCCTCGAGCATCCACTCGGTCATCAGCTTGGTGCGGCCGTAGGGGTTGATCGGCGAAGGGCACGAGTTCCTCGGCAGGGGGCTCGCGTCCGCATCGCCGTACACGGCGGCGGTGGAGGAGAAGATGAAGTTCTTGACGCCCTTCTTCACCGCGGTCTCGATCAGGGCGCGGCTCTTCACGGTGTTGTTGTGATAATAGCTCAGCGGATCGGCGACGGATTCCGGCACCACGATCCTGGCGGCGAAATGCAGGATGCCGTCGATCCCGTGCGCGTCGATGAGGCGCGCCACGAGCGCCTCATCGCCCGCGTCGCCCGCCACGAACACGGCCTCCGGCGGCACGGCCCAGCGGAACCCCGTGGATAGATCGTCGAGCACCACCACCGTCTCGCCGGCGTCGACCAACTCGAGCACCATATGGCTGCCGATATAGCCGGCACCCCCCGTCACCAAAACTGTCATTCTGGTACCCCCGGTTGTTCATTGTAGCCTCGGGCAGTCCGTTCGGATGCAACGCTTCACCCGTTGACGGACAATGTAAAGCCACCCTCTGGGGAGCCCGTCTCGAGGCCCCTCGAGGTGCGGCGTCACGCTCTTATCGGTCAACCTCTATGTCGCGAAGCCTACGCCCGCTTCCTTCAACTTCGGAAGGGCAGCGCGAGGGCGCGCGTTGGTACTTCTAGGACCACCCGGGCGGCAGCCGAAGCGCTCGCGACATGTTGTGCTCCATCTTCACGACCCAGTTCTGTCCGTCGCGCGGCCGCCGTGCACCTTGGCACGCTGCCGGTCCAGAAAGTCGTGATGGATGAAGACCATCCGCCTGGTTGCGGGCGATCGCCTTCAGGTCCTCCGGCGTCTTGCGCTCACGGCAGATGCCGGCGCTAGGCTCAGGATAAGGACCTCGGATCTGCCGAACCAGGTGTCCATTAGGCTCACGGTTTCGACGCGTGCCCTAACGCGGATTCACTCACTCCTTCCGGTCCAATACTCCCTCACCTCTCTGGATCGGGGAGTACGATGGAATCGAATTCACCATGAAGGCCACTTCAGTGCGATTCCGCGCCTTGAGCTTCTTCATGATGTTGCGAACGTGAACCTTGACGGTGCTCTCCCGCATGTTGAGTTCATACGCAATGATTTTGTTGGCCTTGCCGCGTCGCAGGGCCTCGATCACGGCCGCTTGACGGGCGGTGAAGCTCTGGTTGCCGAGCTGATACGGTGCGCAACTCCTATTATCTTTTCCGATGCTGACAAGGCTGCTTATGGGCACAAAAACACCGCCTGCCTCGATCAAGCGGAAAGCGCTGACCAAAACTTCCACTGGAGTATCAGTGGGAACGACTCCGCGTGCTCCGATTGCGAGCGCCTTTGCGACCTGCTCGGGCTCCTCCCAGTCGGCCACGATCGCGACTGGCGTGCCACTGGACTGCCTCTGATGAGTGACGCAGCGCTCTAGTTCGGACCACTGTGTTGGGATCGGCGAAGAGAGCACAACCAAGCAAGCCGAGATTTCGTTAGCACGCACTAGCCATTCATTCACGTCGGCGAGAGCCAAAACCTCATAATCGGAGCTGGCCCTAAGAGCGAGAGCGATGCATTCCCGAATGAGGGTTCGCTTTTCTATGATCACGACGGTTGCAACCTTGGATGCTTGGCGACCGTCGAGGTCGAGATGAGTCTGGGCTTGGTGGGGTTCATACATATGTGCATTCATGTGAGCGACCCTGTCGCGATCATCTGCCCCAACCTCTCTGTCCTACCTCTTTGGAGTACCCGAACCTCTTTAGCAGATAACCTTAAAAGTTTTAATGATCGAAGGAATCAGGTATGTACCTTACTACCATAGGATTAGGCTTGCAGCTTCCTTGAGCCCACCCAGCGCGGGCAAACGCGCCGGACCAACGTCCTGCGGGGCGTGATCGGTTGCCAGACAAGCTGAATGCTTCCGCACGTTGTCCGGCAGGACATCGAGACCCGCCGCCTCATTAGCTCTCGAATGCAAGGAAGGTTGGGAGGAGAGCCGCTTCGTTTCACGCGGGCCACTTGCGCTCGTCCGTGTTCCGACGCGGCCGAACCCGACGAGAGGCCGACGGGCGCGATTTCGGCCTGTGCCTGCCTGTCCCGGATCACGGTTGCCTTTGGCCTTGAACCGGGCCCACTCCGGCGACGAGGCGCGCAGGTGAATTCGGGGTGTCGATCTCTCGAGACGCGGTCCGGGTGAGCTGGTGCCGGTGGAGAGGATCGAACTCCCGACCTTCGGTTTACAAAACCGCTGCACTACCGCTGTGCTACACCGGCTCCCGGGCGTCAGTATCAGGGGCGGAGGCGGCGTTCAACAGGGTCCGCTTCAACACGCTGCGGCAGCCGATACCCTCTGGGCGCTGAGGTTCGCGCCGAAGCTCGGCGTTTCGGATTGAGCCGCCAACAATGTGCTGCTGCGCACCGCAACCAAACCGAAACTGTAGGATTGTCTGAGAGGACGATGGTCGGCGCCACCGCCGGTGGGCGCCTCGCATAAGGGAACAAAGCCGTGACAATCGGTTCCGTCGGAGCGGGGGTGGTTGCCGCCTGCGCATTGTCTCTCATCGTCGGTTTGGGCTCTGCCTCCGAGGCGGCCGAGAGCTCGCGAAAAGCCAAGCTCCGCGCTGCCAAGGCTGCGGCCGTCACGACCGCGTATTCGAGCTCCAAATCGCCGGCGACATCCGAGCCTCAGGCGACCGGATCGGTCTCGTCCTCTCCTGTCGCCGAGGAGGAGAACGCGAACTGCACGAAATCGCGCAAACGCCTGTGGGTTGAAGGCGAGGGGTGGATCGTGCGGCGCGTGACGACCTGCTTCTGAGGTCCTGCTGAGGTTTTGCGAGACGGCTCCTCGCCTGGAGGATCGAAGCCGGAACCCATAGGCGCCACCCGAACAGAGTCACGAATTCGTTTCTTTTCCTTCGACTTTTCTAAGACGGCCGCCCTGGCGGCTTGGCTGTTTACGATTTATCAACCATTGTGGCGGGCGGCCAGACTTCTGGGAGATCCGCCATGTGCCGTGTAACAGCCGCGTTGCTTATCGGGAGTGTCGCACTGGGCTTTGTCTTGCCTGCTCAAGCCTTCGATAGAGGCGGTTTTCGGTCGGGAATCTCGAAAGGCGCATTCCGGGGTGGATTTTCGGCCGTGAACCGCACCAGATTCCCGAAGTTCCACGGATTTCGCCGGCACTTCGGCTTTGGAGCGCCGGCCATCCTCGACGACGACGGCGATTCCGGCGTGACCGTGGTCCTGCAGCAGGTCTTTATGGCGCCGCCGCCATCGCGATCCGGGTTCCAGCCCCCCTCCGTGCTCGATCTGCCGGTCCAGCTTGGCATCCGGGAGGCCAAGCCGGACCAGCCGGCGGTCTACGTTCTCAACGAGGGGGAGAGCCGGAGCATATACAAGGGAGCGGTGCGGGTGTCGGCAGGACCGAAGATCATCGATGTGACGGCGGACGGGTCTCCGGACCCGGGGCCGGGCTTCGGGGCGAAGATCGTCCACCTCGCCGTCCCGGTAGGCGCCGGGCCGTAGCGGCTGCTCCGCGGACGCGGAGACGGGCGAACCTGTTTCGGTGGCCCGTCCCGGTTCTATCCGGCATCGACCGGGGGTCGCTTTCTGTCGAGCGCCCGAGTGACGGCGTAGAGGGCGACCGCAGTCGCGTTCGACACGTTGAGGCTCTGAATGGCGCCGGGCATGTCGAGGCGTCCGATGGAATCGCAGCACTCCCGCGTCCGTTGGCGCAGCCCCTTGCCTTCGGAGCCCATGACGAGGACCGTCGGCCTGCGCAGCTCCATCCCGTCGAGCGGGACCGCTCCGGTCGAGTCGAGCCCGATGCGCTGGAAACCGCGCTGGCCGAGCGCGATCAGGGCCTCGGCGAGATTGCCAACGATAAGAAAAGGCACGTGTTCGAGGCCCCCGGAGGCCGCCTTGGCCAGCACGCCCGTGGCCGCCGGGCTGTGGCGGGCCGTTGTGACGATGGCTTCCACGTCGAAGGCGGCGGCGCTGCGGACGATGGCGCCCACGTTGTGCGGATCGGTGATCTGGTCCAACGCCAGGACGATCCGCTCCCCGCTCAAGGTATCGAGGGTCGGCGAGGGGAGGGGATCGGCCTCGAGATAGAGACCCTGGTGGACTGCGTCGGGCTCGACGAGCTTGCTGATTTCGGAAGGCCGTACGATCTCGGGATCGATCGGCAGCGGGCCGACCTCTTCGGTGAGACGCCTGGCCGAGTTCTCGGTGGCCAGCAGCCTGTGGAAGTCCCGATGCCGATTGCGGAGCGCCTCGACCACCGGGTGCCAGCCGTAGATGACGGACCGCTCCCCGCCTGGAGCTTGACGGCGGGGGCGGGAGTCGCGACGGCCCTTCGCTCCGGCGGGGGGCCGGAAACTCGGCTTGTACGGCTTTCGGGGACGATCGTTCATCGGACTCACTTCAACCACGGCGGGCCCATACCATATGAGAGCCACGGTGCCGATGGGCGTGTTCCGGCGCTCGGCGGAGCCTTTCAGCTTTCCGGTTGACACCGGTTGAGGGCCTCACCATAAAGCGGCCGCGGAATCCCCGTCCTCGTGGCGGGGCGTTTCATTTGAAACAGCCTCATTGCGGTCGTATGGATTGGTTGAGGGGGAATGTCCCGAGCGGCAAAGGGGGCGGACTGTAAATCCGCTGGCTTACGCCTTCGTAGGTTCGAGTCCTACTTCCCCCACCATCAACCGAGGTCGATGGGCATGCGGGTGTAGCTCAATGGTAGAGCAACAGCCTTCCAAGCTGATGACGAGGGTTCGATTCCCTTCACCCGCTCCATTCTCCTGATTGTCCGGCTCGGATTCGACGCAGGGAGCCTCATCCTGCGCCCGATCCTCAAGATCTCCGCTGCGCTCCGTCCGAGCATGACGTGGTTCCATAGGGCGTCATCCTAACGAGAACCGACCGTGGCCGTTTCAGTCGCTTGCGGGTCGGCGCCGCCGGTGACTCACTTGGGCGCGCGGAGCGCGACCCGAGGATACAGGCTGCCCCGCCCCCTCAGCCCGCCGTCATCACCATCCCGGGACGGGCCTCGTGGAGGATGAAGCCTTCGACATCGTCGAACTCGCCTGACCAGGGTGCCAGCTCGAGCACCCGGCTCGTATCCGCGTAGCCGACCTCCCATCGCGTGCGTATCCCCGTCGGGCTGAAATCGATGTCCTTGGTATGGTCCTCGCCGTCGAGCGGCGGAGCCAGCAGCCGCACGACGTGCATGCGGGTCAGGCAGCCAAAGCCGGCAAGCTCCTGGACGTCCGGGTTACTGCGCTCGGCCTCGGGCATGCGGCGGACGAGTTCGGCAATGACGTGCCGCAACCGGTGGATCTGCTTCTGGCGGGCGATATGGCTGGCTGCGCGGCTGGAATACTGGATGTCCTTCTGCCGGTTCATCACCTGCCAGATGGTCTCCGGCTCGGGTCCGTTCGGGTTCCAGATGTGGACTGCAAACACGACAGAGTTCTGACGCGGGTTGTCGTCGAATACGGCTTCGACCGGGGTGTTCGACAGGATGCCGCCGTCCCAGTACAGGTCTGCGTCGATGCGCACCGCCGGGAAGGCCGGCGGCAAGGCACCGGACGCCATGACGTGGCGCAGATCGAGGTCCATGTCGCGGCTGTCGAAATAGCGCATTTCGCTGGTGCGGACGTTGGCGGCTCCGACCGTGAGGCGCGTTTCCCGCGTGTTGATCCGCTCGAAATCCACGAGGTCCGACAGCGTACGGGCAAGAGGGGACGTATCGTAATATCCGGCCGAATCCGCGCCGAGCGGCACCTGCATTCCGAGAAAGGCCGCGGGGTTGGGCCGGAAGAAGGCCGGAATGCCCTGAGTGACCGTCAGGAGATTGGTGGCGAGCGGCCACGCCCGCATGAACTCCGTCCACGGCTGATGCTGTACCCGGCTCCAGAATTCCCGAAGGCGCGGCATGCGGTCGTCAGGGGCATTTCCAGCAATCAGGCTCGCGTTGATGGCGCCGATCGAGGTGCCGATCACCCAATCGGGTTCGATGCCGGCTTCGTGCAGCGCCTGGTAGGCTCCGACCTGATACGCTCCGAGCGCCCCGCCGCCTTGCAGGACGAGCACGACCTGGCCGAGAGCCGCCGGCAAGCGCCGAGGAGGGCGGTGCGGGGGTCCCCCGACGGGGTGCTTCGTGATCGACGAAGGCGGTGTCCCGCTCCGCTCGAGTTCACTCGCCAGTGCGTCGTCCGAGGAGACGTCACGCTTCAGGGCGCCGGGTTTCACATGCTTCATCATGACGACCTCCTCAATGGGCAGTCCAGCCGCCGTCGACCGGGAGGGCGGTGCCGGTGATCGAGGCGGCGGCGTCGCTCGCCAGGAACGTCGCGAGAGCTCCGATCTCCTCGACGGTTGCGAAACGCTTGTTGGGCTGCTGCGCCAGGAGAACGTCCCGGATGACTTGGTCGCGGGGAATCCCGTGCGACCTCGCTTGCCCGTCGATCTGCGCTTCGACCAGGGGCGTCCACACATATCCCGGACAGATGGCGTTGCAGGTGATGTTCTCTTCCGCTGTCTCGAGCGCGACGACCTTGGTGAGGCCGACGATCCCGTGCTTGGCGGCCACGTAGGCCGCCTTGAACGGCGACCCGACGAGGGCATGCGCGGAGGCGATGTTGATGATCCGTCCTCCGCCTTGCCGACGCATCGCCGGCAGAGCGGCGCGCGTGGTATGAAAGGCCGAGGACAGGTCGATCGCGATCACCGCGTCCCACTTCTCGATGGGGAACTGGTCGATCGGGCTCACGTGCTGGACGCCGGCGTTGTTGACCAGAATGTCGAGACGGCCGAACGTCTCGAGGGTCGTGTCGATCATGCCGACGATCTCGTCGGGCTTCGTCATGTCGGCGGCGGAGTAAACCGCCTTTGCACCGGAACTGTCGGCGAGGCCGGAGACCGCGGCATCGATCTCGACCGGTTTTCCGAAGCCGTTGATCACGACCGATGCTCCGGCCGTCGCGAAGGCGCGGGCGATCCCGAGGCCGATGCCGCTCGTCGACCCGGTGACGACGGCAACCCTGCCTTCCAGGAGCCGCGCAGGAGCGGCGGTCTGGCGGGGCAATTCGATGTTCATGAGGGTCCTCCTGTGGGCATGAGCCGGGTCTTGGTCCGGACGACTTGAGGATGGCGGCAGAAAGCCTCGACCTGAAATGCCGGCTCGCTGCCGTATGCATAGGCGGCCGCTATCGCGCCCGCCTTGACGCACCGCTACCGAACGGCCCCTGAGAGGTGCCGGCACGCCGTCGAGGACGGCCTTCGGCCGCGCCTCCGCCCCTGCGCGGAGCCTGGTGGCGAGGAGCGCGGCGATCAGCAGCGCCGTTCCGATGCCGGCCACGCACGCCGTCCACCCGAAACGATCGAAGATCTGACCCAGCACGGCGCTTCCGACGAGGCCGCCGGAGAAGTAGGAGGCGAGATAAAGCCCGCTGGCCGATCCGCGATCCGTCGTGGCGGCGCGGCTGACGAAGCCCGTCGCCGTGGCTTGGGCGAAAAACGTCCCGATCCCCACGAGAGCCAACCCGACGAGGACGGCTCCAAGATGCGGCAGCACGAGGAGCGGCAGGCCGAAAGCGGCGAGGGCCAGGGATCCCCAGAGGGCCGGGCGTGTTCCGAGGGCCAACACCACGCGGCCGGCGAACAGGGTCGTGACGATGGACGGCGCGAACACGAAATACACGAAACCGAGGGCCATCTGGTTGATCGCAATCGGCTCGCGGACGAGAACGAAGTTCACATAGGTAAAAGTGCCGATGAACGCGAAGAGGATGCAGAAGCCGATCGCGAAGCTGGTGCGCAGGAGCGGGTTGCGCAGGTGCTCCGCAAAGACGGAAAGCGGCGAATTCCTGCCGGTGGTCCGGGACATCGGCAGCCCCGCGTGGGTCAATCCGAAATGGACCAGGACTGCGCCGAACACGTTCAGGCCTGCGAGAGCATAAAAGGTTGCCTGAAGCCCGAGGTGGTCGGCGAAACCGGCTGCGAAGAGGCGTCCGAAGAGATTGCTGGCCACGTTTCCGGTGATGTAGGCCGCGAACGCTCCGCCTGCGTCGGTCGCGCTGCAATGCTCGCCTAGATACGCGAGGGTGAGCGTGAAAGCCGACGCCATGCACAGGCCCTGAACGATCCGCAGCGAACGTGAAGGTGGCCAGATCCGGTGCGACCGCAAGGAGCGCAGTGGGCGCGGCGAGCAGGACGAGGCTGAGGAGGATGCCCAGCCTGCGGTCGATGGTATGGCTGAAATAGGCGACCGCGAGACACGCAGCCGCCATCCCGATCGTGCTCGCATTCACGGCCAAGCCCATTGCGGCCGGCGTCACGCCGTAGGCTCTGGTCAGGGCAGGAAGGATCGCCTGCGTGCCGAACAGATCGACGACCGTCAGGAAGGCGATAAGGCCGATCAGGAGGGTGCGGGCGAGGGCCGCCCGACGTCCGCCCATCGCGTGGCCCTGGGTTTCACTGGTGGGTCATCTTGATCGTCTCCGCACCGCAGGGGGAGAATAGGCGCCCGGCGCGGACGCCGGGCACTCCACGCCGCCTGGGCAATCACATCATGTGTTCGTCTTCGTGCGGTTGGTCGTGAAAGACGTCCGACGACAGCAGCACGGCAGGAACCTTGCCGTTGTTCTTCCACCAGTGCTGGACGCCCATCCTCTCGACGGAGACCTCGCCGGCCTTGTGCTCGACCGCAACGGAGCAGTTGCTCGCGTATTCGTGGATGCTGCCGGAGACGATGTAGATCAGCGCCGGCCGGTCCTCATGGCTGTGCCAGGGCACGATGCCGCCGGGCTGCACCACGAGTCGGCGGATGCGCAGCGCACGGTCGTTGAGCTTCACCTTCTCCTTGGAAAGGTCTATCGAGGCGAGAACCGTGTCGGTCACGCCCTTGGGCTTCGTCTCGCCGCTCGCCCGGAAGCCTGGGCGGATCTTGTCGGATGGACATTCGCCGGCTGCCGCAGCCGAGGCAAGAAAGGTTCCTGCAACAAGGGCGGCGGCGCAGAGCCCCCGCTGGAAGGCATTGGGTGCCTGAACGTTCAGCATGTCGAGATCTCCTCTGTTCCGCAGCGCCTGGACGGACACAATCCTTGCAGCGGCGCGGCGCGGTGGATGAGATCCTGGAGCGGGCGGCCGCCGGTTTGAAATGCCGATCGCGCTTCGGTTCGATAGCCGAGGGCTATCGCCGCGACGCTTCTCGGCGGGTCGTATTCCTCGGTACTTTACGAAAGTCCCATTCGTCCCGGACATTGCTCCGGTTTGCCCAACCGAGGATCCCGGCGGTGATGCTTGCCTCATAGGGGAGGGTCCGATGGAAATGCACCAGATCCGGTACTTCCTCGCGGTCAGCGAACAGCTCAACTTCACGCGCGCCGCGGAGCGCTGCAACGTAGCGCAGCCCTCCCTCACCCGCGCGATCAAGCTGCTGGAGGGAGAGCTTGGCGGTCCTCTCTTTCATCGGGAGCGGGCGAACACGCACCTGTCCGAACTCGGCCGCATCGTGAAGCCCTATCTGGAAGAGGTCTATTCCAAGGCGCAGGAAGCCAAGCGGCAAGCGCTCGATTTCGGCAAGCTCAAGAAGACGACTTTGAAGCTCGGCGTGATGTGCACGATCCAGCCGGACGAACTCCTCGAGCTCGTCAGCGGTCTTCAGGCAAGACACCCCGGAATCCAGCTTGAAATCGTCGATTCGAGCGCGGGTGCACTCGAAAGTCGGCTCCTTGAGGGACAACTCGAGGTCGCGATCTATTGCATCCCGGGTCGAGAACCGGACGAGCGGCTACACTACATGCCGCTGTTCCGCGAGCAGTTCATGATCGTCGTGTCCCCCGGTCATCCGCTCGCCTCGCGCAACTCGATCACCGCACGAGACCTCAGCGGACTTCGCTACCTGAACCGGATCAACTGCGAGTTCAATGGATATGCCAGGCCGATCTGGGAGGAGCGTGGACTGGAGGCCTGCGAAACCGTCTATCGCAGCGAGCGCGACGATTGGATCCTCGCCATGATCGCGGGAGGGCTGGGCTTCGGGTTCATGCCGCAAAGCTGTGTGAAGCACCCGATGGTCGTGGGCCGACCGATGGTGGATCCGGAATTCTGGCGCGAGATCAACCTCGTGACGGTCCGCGGCCGGCCTCATTCGCCTGCCGTAGGCGCCCTCCTCCGGGAGGCGATGCGGGCCCGCTGGCTCGGCCGTCCCGCCATCGCGGCCGACGCGGAGAAAGGGCGCCAGCGGCAGGCGAGTGCGTCCGACGAGCAAGCTTAGTGGGCCATTCTGGGACGACAGTCGATCCGTCGAGGTGCCAAGCCATTCGCCGGCCCGCGAGGCCATGACGCCGGCACACCAGACGACCGTCCGGCTCTCGATGCGCTCGTCTCCGATCTCGACGCCGGTCGCTCCGCCGCCGCACGACCACGAAATGCAGGAGCCGTCGACGCTCCTCCGGATCCGTCTCGAACTCGGCTCGTTCGAAAGCGAGGAGGATCTTCCGGCGCAGGAGCGTAGTGTCGTCGATCCTTGATCCCCTTGGCGTGCTCCTCCCAGTCGCCGTGACCGAAATAGGCGTGACGCGCCCCCGTCGCGAGAATGAGATAATCGAACGGGATGCTGCGCTCTCCGCACACGACCGCCTGCTTGAGCATGTCGATTCCGGTCACCTCGGCCAGCATCACGGAGGTGTTGGCCTGCCTTCTGAGGATCGCGCGGATCGGGGAGGCGATGTCGGCCGGAGAAAGAACCGCGGTAGCGACCTGATAGAGCAGGGGCTGGAAGAGGTGATAGTTGTGCCGATCCACGAGCGCCACGTCGACGGGCGCCC
Source organism: uncultured Alphaproteobacteria bacterium (assembly GCA_963723525.1). Classification (GTDB taxonomy): domain Bacteria; phylum Pseudomonadota; class Alphaproteobacteria; order Rhizobiales; family Beijerinckiaceae; genus Microvirga. Next base: position 30,122 of record CAVRRI010000010.1, on the reverse strand, counting down.
CCGCCAATGCCTTGGCGGCCGCCAATCCGCCGAACCCTGCGCCGCCGATCACGATGTGCGGCCGCCGGGTCGCAGCAGAGCGTTCGGACATGAGATGGTCCCTACCGATGGTCCGCCGGCCCATCCGGCGGCACGCGTGGAGCATCCTGTCAGGACGCTCGCCCGGGTCGAAATACCGGTCGGCTGCCACATCGATAGAGCCCGCCTATCGATCTTGGGTGTACGTTGACGCATCGCAATCCGGGTTGTTGCAGTCGGCCCGCACGACTCCGGCCAGTTCGATCCGATCCGCAAACGGGAGAATCCGATGCCGCTCCTCATGCCGGTGATCCTGGGGACCGTGCGGTCCGACCGGAAGGGCTTGCGAGCCGCCCGCTTCATTCTTCGCCTCCTTGGTGACCGGGGATACGAGACGCCGCTCGTCGACCCGATGGAATTGAAGCTGCCTCTCCTCGACAGGATGTACAAGGAATACCCCAAAGGGCAGGCTCCCGAGACCTTGGAGCGGCTGGCCGGTCTCTTTCGCCGCGCCGATGCCTTCGTGGTCGTTTCGGCCGAGTACAACCACAGCATCCCGCCGGCGCTGTCGAACACGCTCGATCATTTCCTCGAGGAGTATTTCTGGAGGCCGTCCGCCATCGTGTGCTACTCGCCGGGCCAATTCGGCGGTGTCAGAGCGGCGATGCAGTTGCGTGCGATGCTGTCTGAACTCGGCACGCCGAGCATTCCCTCCCTTCTGCCGATCCCGAAAATTGAGTCCGTGCTCGACGCGGACGGGACCGCGAAGGAGCCGTGGCTCGGCAAGGCTGCCGGTCGCTTCATCGATGAACTCGCCTGGTACGCGGAAGCTCTCCGCCGTCAGCGGGAGGAAGGAACTCCCTACTGAAGCTGACGCGGCGCAGTGCCAGCATAGCGGCTCGCTATCACGTCCATGGGTCCTCGATATTTCCCGCCGGTGCCGGGTGATGGTGTGATGCTGGAGCTCCGGCGCCTCCGCCGGGAAAGCGACAACGGAGGTCGACCATGTCCATCAAGACCCTGGCGGAGCGCGGGACCGCCCTCGCCGATCTCATTCCCGACAGCATCGTCTCCCTCATGGCGCGCGTTGCCGCCGGCTCGGTCTTCTGGCGCTCTGGCCAGACGAAGATCGAGGGACTGCACATCAAGGACTCGACCTTCTTTCTCTTCCGGGAAGAGTATGTGGTTCCGCTGATCCCATCCGACCTCGCGGCCTACGCCACCGTCGTGTCCGAGAATGTGCTCTCGGTCTTTCTCATCGTCGGTTTGGCCTCTCGTCTTTCGGCGGCGTGGTTCCTCGCCATGACGGCGGTCATCCAAGTCTTCGTCTATCCGGGCGGTTGGCCCGAACACCTCCTGTGGGCCACGGCGCTCGTGGTCGTCATCGCCCGCGGGCCCGGGAGCGTCTCGCTCGACCACCTGCTGTTTCGGGCGAGTCCTGCGGTCGCCTTCTCACGATAGCGCCTCGTGCGGAAGAATGGACCCGGCTTTCCGCGCCGAACGCTGGGCCGCTCAAGACAAAGAGCATCGGATGATCCCAAAAGCGGGGTCCACTTTCAGGTCCGATGCTCAACGCGAAAGTCTCACCGCCAAGAGGGAACGGGTCAGCGCGCCTCGACCCCCAAGATCCTCGCGGATCGTCCGAAATCCATCGACAGGCCGACGACAATCCGGCTGACGAGCAGCGCGGTCAGGTTGGCGATGAGGTCGAATGCGGGCTCGGCGGCAGCGGCTCCCTCGAAAGCGTCCCCGAGCGTGGCTTGGCCCGCGAGGCGGGAGAGAAAGACGGAGCCTCCCGGGAGCAGCCGTCGGACGTCGACGGTGAGATCGGGCCGTGCGACCAACGCGTCCTCAGGAGGAGCGGGCTCCACGGGCGACGAGCGGCCGGCTTCGAGGTGCGCCTCCCAGATCGAGACGATCGGATAGGTGGAAGTGACGAGTTGCATGGACGGGTGAAGCGTCACACGCAGACGCTCCCAGGCATAGGGTGTTAAGGCGGCGAGTTCGTCCACGCTCAGCGGCTCGGCGTCGGCGGCGTGATAGGCGTGCGTGCGCGCAGCCTCTAAGCGCGCGACGTCGCCCAGATACGGCACCGAAGAGGCAGGAGGAAACGTATCGATGAACGCCCCGAAGTCGTCGCCATAAAACATGAGGACGGGAGAGCGCGGCGGCGACATTTCTACGAAGACGCCGGCCATGGCACGGAAGAACTCGTCCCCGACGAGGGCCCGGCAGACCGGAAACCGGGTCGCGAGCGCCTCGACGAGGCTGGAGAAGACGTTGTTGCGATAGACGTCGAACCGTCCTTTGACCGAGGCTTGGCCGGCTGCGCGGATCCCGGCCGGCGGCTCGCGCGCCCGGTCGAGCAGCGAGAGAGCGAAACTCTTCTGGACGGTCCGGATCATTTCCAGCCTCACACAGCTTCGACGAGGCACCCGCGCCGGCGTTTCTCCCTCGCAATGGCCGCATCCGCCCTGCGGGCTTCATCCAGCAACACCGGAAAGTCAGGAACGTCGTTGTCCCACTCGATCAGCGTGGCAACCGGGCCCGTTCTGGAAAGGGAGAACTCGAACAGCGTCCAGACGATCGCCTCGACGGGTGTTCCGTGGGCGTCGATCAAGAGTGCAGACCCGCCTTCATCGGCATCTTGCGCGAACCCCGCGAGGTGGATCTCTTCCACGTGCTCCGCCGGAAAGGCCGTCAGGTAGGCGAGGGCGTCGTAGGCGTGGTTGATCGCCGAAACGAAGACGTTGCTGACGTCGAGGAGCAAACCGCATCCGGTGCGCCGGGCAATCTCCGAGATGAACGCGACCTCCGGCATGTCGCTCCGCTCGAATGCGACATAGGTGGACGGATTCTCGAGCAGCATGCGCCGTCCGAGCGTTTCCTGAACATCGTCGACGTGGTCGCAGACGCGCGATAGAGTCTGTTTGTCGTACGGCACCGGCAGGAGATCATTGAGGAAGATCGTGTCGTGGCTCGACCATGCAAGATGTTCCGAGAAGGATTCGGGCTCGTAGCGCTCGACGAGCCGCTTCAAGCGGGCGAGGTGCATCCGGTCGAGAGGTTGCTCGCCGCCGATCGAAAGTCCGACGCCGTGCAGGGACAGTGGATATTGCGCGCGGATCCGTTCGAGATTGCGGTGGGGCGGCCCGCCGGCGCCCATGTAGTTCTCGGCATGAACCTCGAAGAATCCAACCTCCGGCGAACTCTCGAGGATCTCGTCGCAGTGCTGCGGCTTGAGACCGAGGCCGGCCCGCGCAGGCAACGCTGGGAGACCGCGTCGCCAAACCTGGGTTGATAGGGTCACGGCTTCCTCCTCGAACTCTCCGGGCGGCCGAGGGAATCGACCGTCGGAGCCGGTCCCTCGGCGTCGGTATGAGGCTCAGGCCGGCGGGTTGTCCCGGCTGAGGGGTTGAAGGCTGCCCATGCGATCGCCCGGCGCCACTAGCGTCGTGCAGGTGCCCTTCGGAACGATCTTCCAGGCGTTGCCCTGATAGTTGACCGTGGATGTGCCGGCGCATGTCGTTCCCGGCCCCGCTGCACAATCGTTCTGGCCTTTCAGTGCAATGCCGAAACACTTCTCCTGGCCGGAGGTCGGCGGCGGTTTCGGCTGGGCGTGAGCGGTTGCGGCGAGGCCGATGGCGGCTGCCATGGCTCCGGCGAGCGTGGCGCCGCACAAAGCTGTCCTGTGGGTCATGAAAGGCTCCTGGATTCGTCGGCGGCACCCGTTGGTTGCCGCTGGAGCCATGATCCCGACGATGGGACGAGCGCGGAAATACTAAACGTTCATCGAGCCGATAGCCGGCAACTATGACCGGCACCATCCGGAGACGGGCGGCCGGCCAAGGCGGCGCCCGTTTGCCAGCCGTCGAAGCGATAGCCTGCCGGCATGGACTCCGGAGGCATTCGGTATGACGAACCGGTGCCGACCTCCTCATAATCGAAATCGTGGCTCACGCGTCGCGTGACCGGCAACCAGGAGGAGTTTCCGATGGCAACCCGCACCGCAGCAGCCTTCGCTGCCGCCTTTATTCCTCTCTCGCTCATGCTCCCGCCCCCGGCGGCGCATGCGCAGGGCCCGCGTACGCCGGCCCTGGAAAACGGTATCGTGAAGGTCAGGAGCGCGTATCCGGTTGCGGAGACGATCGAACGCCTGAAGCAAGATGTGACCTCGAAAGGCATCATGTTCTTCTTCGCCGTCGATCAGTCGAAGCTTGCGGCGGATGCCGGCATCAGGCTCCGGCCCTCGACGCTCCTCGTCTTCGGGAATCCGGCTCTCGGCTCGCAATTCATGACCTCGAACCCGGTTTCCGGCATCGACTGGCCGGTCCGACTCCTCGTCGTGGAGGACGAGAGCGGGGCCGTGTGGGCCGCATACAACGACTTCGACCATATCGCCCGCCGCCACGGCATCACCGATCGAGAGGCAGCTTTCGCGAAGGCGTCCGAAGTCATCGCCTCGATCACATCGAGCGTGGCGAAATAGCCGGCGCGCCGAGTCCACGAGACGGGAGCGGGGTGGATGCGCGCCAACATCGAGAAGATCGGTACGCAGCCGTCCACCTGGGGGGTGAGCCTCGCCGGGACCTCCGTCCGGCTGGCGCTTATCCGCGAGACACCGGACCACGGATTCCTTTTGGACCGGGTGGGCCTCACCCTGAGGGGAATATCCTTGGGATCGTACGAGACTCTGGACGCCCTTGCCGGTGCCATCGAATCGGCACTCGCTCGCCAACGCCACGAGAAGTCACGCGAACAGGGCGTCTCCCCCGATACGGCAGGGGCCGATCAGGGGCCGGGAGCACGATCGTCCCACATTGGAGCATCGGACCCGGAAGTGGATTCCACTCTTGGGATCCCTCCGATGCTCACCTCTTGAGAAGAGCGCATCGTTCGGCGCGGAAAACCGGGTCCACTTGTCCGCACGAGGCGCCAATTAGGTACTATTGCGGAGCCGGACGGCGATCCTGAAGCAGGTTCCGTGGGCTGGCGCAACGTTAGCTCTACGGCTGTGCTTTTCGCGCTACAGCGATGCGCCGGCAAATCAGCCAGCATCAGGACGTTCGATAAAAGGGGGCTGGGGGCGTTCCTCCTGAACTGAGAAGCGCCTTGGCTGTGCGGGGCGCTCTCTCACAAGGCAAGTCTGCCGCTCCCGGAATCTCGTCTGGACATCCTGCGCAGCGGAGGCGGTCGTGAGTCTCTCCGAGTGGTTAGAAAACAAGGCCGGTGCGACGCGCCTCGAGGCATGTGAGCTTGCACTCGGCCGTTTCTGCGCAGCCGCCGATGCCGACGAGGATTATACCAGGCAGATCGCCAAGGCCGTCTGGAGCGTTCTGCTCAGCGCGCCGCCCGCCAATCCGGCAGCGACCCTTCAGGAAATCCGCGGCAAGATGAGCGATCTTGGGCGCAATCGGCTCGAATCCCTTAGCATCAAGCTCCAGGACGCCATGTCGAAGGAGGGCGACATTCCCCGCGAGGCGGGAAAACTCGTCGCCTGCTGGTTCAAGGCGATCGCCCTGACCATGGCGACCTCCTCCCACCAGCGCCGGGCCCTCCATGTCGCCCGTGCCTTCGAGGAGACGTTTGCGTCTCTGGCGCGCCTTGCGGAGAAGCGCGAGAATCGCAAGGCCGACGTGCAGAACGCTTCCCAGAATCGCCAGGATCGCGAGCCCGGCGCGCCCGAGCAGAAGCTCGCCCCGAATGGCCAGGATCGCGAGACCGGCGCTCCCGAGCAGAAGGCGGCCGCCTGACTCCCTCCCAGGATTGCGCTCGACGATGCACCCAGTCCAACTCAGTACCGATTTCGCCGGCGTCTTCCTTTCGGCGTTGGAGCGTTACGAGGCCGCGCTCGCGAAACCCGACGCAGCTTCGCAACTCGCCAGACTGGCCGAGACCCAGCGCCGGTATGCGGCCCGGATGGAGGTTCTCTGGCGGAACACGGCATCCCGTCAGACAGGCGGCTCGCCGGACGCTGCCCCCGTCGTCGCGTCCGATCCGCGCTTCCGTTCGCCGGAGTGGCAGAGCGAGCCATATTTCGACGCCCTGAAGCAAGCTTACCTGATCGGATCGTCCTTCCTGCACGAGCTCGTCGACACGGTCGGTGCAGACGGGAAAGAGCGGCGCCAGTTGGATTTTCTGACCCGCCAGTACACGGATGCGATGAGCCCGGCGAACTTCCTGGCCACGAATCCCGAGGCCCTGAAGCTGGTCCGCAACACGAACGGCGAGTGCCTCGTCGCAGGTCTCAAGAACCTTCTCGCGGACCTTGCCCGGGGCCGGATCGCGACGACGGACACCAATGCGTTCGAAGTAGGACGGAATCTCGCGTGCACACCGGGCGCGGTAGTGTTCGAGAACGAGCTCATTCAGCTCATTCAGTACGCCCCTTCCACGGAGACCGTGGACGAGCAGCCTCTGGTGATCATTCCGCCCTGTATCAACAGGTTCTACATCCTAGACCTGCAGGCGGAGACCTCCTTCGTGCGCCATGCCGTCGCCCAGGGCCATACGGTCTTCATCGTCTCCTGGCGCAGTGCGACGCGCGAGATCGAGCACCTGACCTGGGACGACTATCTTAAACTCGGCGTGCTCAAGGCCGTCGAGGTCGCTCGTGAGATCACGGACGCTGCAAAGGTGCATGCGCTCGGCTTCTGTATCGGGGGCACGCTGCTGGGGTGTGCGGCCGCTGTCGCCCGGGGAGGGGGCCAGGATCCGTTTGCGACTCTGACGTTCCTGACGACGATGCTCGACTTCGCCGATACCGGCGATATCGGACTTCTGGTCGATCCCCGGTTGGTCGCGATGCGGGAGGCCACCATCGGGCGCGGCGGCCTGCTCTATGGCGCGGAACTCGCATCCGTCTTCTCGATGCTGCGGGCGAACGATCTCGTCTGGCCCTATGTGATCAACAACTATCTGAAGGGCGGGAATCCCGCGGCGTTTGATATCCTCTTCTGGAACTCCGACTCCACCAACCTGCCCGGCCCGATGGCGTGCTGGTATCTCCGGAACGCCTATCTCGAGAACCGGATCAAGATCCCCGGTGGGACGGTCCAGTGCGGGACGCCGGTCGACCTGTCGACCGTCGACATGCCCGTCTACCTCCTCGCCACTCGCGAAGACCACATCGTGCCATGGCAAACGGCGTTCGCATCGACGCGGCTGCTCGGCGGCGAGGTCCGGTTCGTGCTGGGGGCCTCCGGCCACATCGCCGGCGTAATCAATCCGGCGACGCGCAATAAGCGTAGCTATTGGGTCGACGGCGAGCCGTGGATCGGGCCGCGGACCTGGCTGCGGACCGCGCGCGAAGTCCCGGGCAGCTGGTGGACGGACTGGAGCCGCTGGCTGCAGCGATTCCGGACGCAGCCGGTACCGGCCAGAGCTGATCTGGGATCTTCCGGCTTTCCGCCCATCGAACCGGCACCCGGCCGCTACGTGACGACCAAGGCTGAGCCGCCCGGCGTTCCTCGCATTGCATGATTGGAAGGACGCCGCGTTCCTACGGATGCGGCTCGTTTCGAGTTGGCCGGCGACGTTGATCATCCGGGGATTTGGCTCGGATCGTGCTTGTACCTGCATCGTGAGCCCCTTGACCGGGTGAGGTGACATGAGCGAACGAGCCCGTCCGGCATTTTGTCTGATCGTCGAAGACGATCCGGTCGTGGGTCTCGGCCTGGCCGACGCTCTGGATCCCGGGAAGTGGTACATCGCCGGTCCGTTCAAATACGGACGGGACGTCCTGTGCTGGCTTTCCCGGTTCACACCGGACGTTGCCGTCGTCGATCTCGCTCTCGCCGACGGATTGTGCGGCGACGTGGTGGCCGTGTTGCAGGCGCGTTCAATTCCTGTGGTCGTTCACGCGCCTCAGCGGGTGATTGCCGGGGCTGATTGCCGCATTGCACCAGCGCTGTGGATGGAAAGGCCCGCGTCCTCAGGCGAAATGGAGGCCGCTCTAGCCAAGCTTATTGCACTTTCGACGTAGAACGCACACTTGCGCCCCCTCTTGCTGCAATGCAGCAAAACCTTCACTCTGGCCGGAAGCGGCACAGAAGGTGACTCGCGCAGGATCCCCGATGAAAGCACAAGCCGATCGCGAAGAACTCCGCGGTTACGAGGCCCGGATCGCTCCACACGAGAACTACAATTTCGAGGCTATCTTCCAGATACCGGCGACACACTACCTCCATCTCGTGCGGTCCCGGAGCCGAGGCGGAACTGCGGGCGCCGTGCTGTGGGATCACGAAGAATACGACGCAAACGGCTTGCTGGCGGCCCGGTATGAGAGTTTCGCCGAACTGGATCGCGCGGGCATCCGTCGAAGCGGCTGGCGAAAGATCGACAGTGCCGGCCGGATCGTGGAGGAGGCGGAATGGCTGGGATAGAAGACGCATATCCGGAACCCGCGCCGGCACCGAACAGACCGGCCGAACCGGCGAAGCCCGCCGGCCGTTCCCAGAGCGTTCAGGAGACGTTCCTCAATCATGTGCGCAAGAACAAGGTGCCGCTCACCGTTTTCCTTGTAAACGGCGTGAAGCTGCAGGGCATCCTGACCTGGTTCGACAATTTTTCCCTGCTGCTGAAACGGGAAGCGCACTCGCAGCTCGTCTATAAGCACGCCATCTCCACCATCATGCCGGCAGTGCCGATCCAGTTGTTCGAGCAGGGCAATGGCACCGACAACGGCGACGAGCCTGAATCCGCCCCCCGCCGCCCCCTGGTCGACATGAGGCGGCGCTGAGGAGGACCGGCCGCTCGGAGCATCGTCGGTGGCGCTTCTTCGCGGATGAAGGCTTGTCCGCACAAATGCCACAAAGTCCGGCTGTTTGCTCGCGGAGCGACCTCGAATACGGGGCAAAGACAGGGGGCACCAAGCGGCGCGGTCGAGCCGCCGACGAGAGTGTCCCGATGCGATTCCTGCCGGTGAGCGATATCGAACCCGTCCAACCGTTTCGTTCGACCGGGAGCGCGTCGGATCCTTCCCTCAGGCCTCAGTTGCTCCGGCAGCTCGGAGATCGGCTCCGCGCAGCCTACGACCTGGCCGAAGAGCCGGTTCCGGTTCGGATGACCGAACTCGTCGAGCAACTGTCGCAACGTCTGCGCTCGCGCGAAGACTCGCCCGCGACTCTGGACGCGGATTGAGCCTCGGCCGAGACCCGGGCCATCCTTCGAGGATTGATCGGCGTCGATTGCAGGTGCTCTTCCGGCTTTGGCCGTCGCCGCTGCATTCGGCTTGATTCGGCCGAGACCTTGAAGCGTTCGGCTCGCCTCCGCACCTACCTGTGGAGAGGCCAAGCCCGAGATTGCAGGCCCCGAGCCAATGCGTCCATCTCCTGAAACGGAGGGCGTTCTCATGGATTCCGCCCGCTTGGCAGCCATTCTCAAGTCGGTCATGGAGGCCGGCTTGGCGGGCATGTCCGAACCGAACCTGCTTGTCGATTTCTGCGGCCGCCTCGTGGCAGGCGGCCTGCCGGTAGCTCGCGCCAACATTGTGGTCGATACGCTCCATCCGGTCCACGAGGGCCGCGTCTTTCGCTGGCGGCGGGACCAGACGGAGTTGGAGCCCGTCCTCGAATACGGGCGGACGAGCGAAGGTGGGGAGGCGGAAGCGAGTTGGCGGCGGAGCCCGTTCTATCACCTCGTGCAGACCGGCGAGGCGATGCTGCGCCGGCGGCTTGCGGACGGCGCTCCGTTCGACTTTCCCATCTTCGCGGACCTGCACGCGGATGGGCACACGGATATCGTGGTCATGATCCACCGGTTCGCCTCGGACGGCGTGATCGGCGAGATGGATTGCGTCTACTCCTCATGGACGACGGATGCCGACGGCGGCTTTACCGACGACCAGGTTGCCGCCCTATGCGAACTGGTCCCGTCGCTGGCGCTTGCGATCAAGAGCGCCTCGCTCGCCCGCATCGCGGAGACGCTCGTCGAGACCTATCTCGGCCGCGACGCGGGCCGGCGGGTTCTCAGCGGCCGGATCGCGCGGGGCGTGGCCGATCGGATCGGAGCCGTGCTGTGGTATAGCGACCTGCGGGGATTCACGCGGATCACGGGTCGTGCGGCTCCCGAGCAGATCATTCCGTTCCTGAACGACTACTCGGAAGCGATCATCTCATCCATTCACGAAGCCGGCGGCGACGTCCTGAAGCTCATCGGCGACGGTACGCTGGCGATCTTCAAGGCGGGCGACGCGCGCGAAGCCTGCCGTTGCGCACTCGCGGCCGAAAGGCTGGCGCGGGACCGGGTCCGGGCGCTCAACGAGGATCGCATGTCCCGAAACCTTCCCGTCACCGAAACCTATCTCGGTCTGCACATCGGCGAAGTGTTCTACGGCAATATCGGCAGCCGCGACCGGCTCGACTTCACGGTGGTCGGTCCCGCCGTGAACGAGGTGAGCCGCATCGTCGCTCTCTGCCGCTCCGTCGAACGGGAGGTGCTTCTCTCCACGGCATTCTTCTCGGCGGCCGCGGACGAGGACCGGACCCGGTTCGTGTCCGTCGGACGCTTCGCCCTGAGGGGAGTGGAGAAGCCGCAGGAGCTGTTCACGCTGGACTCGTGAAGGACGGCGCCCGCTTTCCTTTGTCCCTCATTCCTCGAGGATTGCGACCGCCCTCGTCCAGCCGGCGGAAGCTCTGGTGATCTTCACCGGAAAGCAGCTGATCCGGAACCCGGTCGATGGAAGCCGCTCCAGGTTGTGCAGCTTTTCGAGATGGCAATAGCCCACGTGCCGTCCCGCCTTGTGACCCTCCCAGATGAGCGAAGCGTCGTGCGTCTCGGCGTATTTCTTCGCAGTGTGGACGAAGGGCGCGTCCCAGCTCCAGCCGTCCGTGCCCGTCACGCGCACGCCGCGTTCGAGCAGGTACATCGTCGCCTCGTAGCCCATGCCGCATCCGGAGGCGACGTAGTCCTTCGCGCCGAAACGCGCCCCTGCGGCGGTGTTCACTACGACGATCTCGAGGGGCTTCAGCTCGTGCCCGATGCGCTCGAGTTCCGCTTCGACGTCCGCGGCCGTCGCAACGTAGCCGTCGGGAAAGTGGCGGAAATCGAGCTTGACCGCCGGCTGGAAACACCATTCAAGCGGCACCTCGTCGATCGTCATCGACCTGTCGCCGCGATTCATCGTCGAATGAAAGTGCCACGGCGCATCGAGATGGGTGCCGTTGTGCGTGGAAATCGCGACACGCTCGACGGCCCACGCCTCGCCGTCCGGCAGATCGTCCGCCTTCAGGCCCGGAAAGAACGACAGGAGGTCGTTCACGCTCTCCTTGTGGTCCACATAGGTGATCGAGGGGGTCTGGATAGGCGGGTCGGCCGGGATGTCGTTGTCGAGCGGGATCGAGATATCGATGAGGCGGGGCATGGGCTTCACTCCGAGGCAATGCTGGCGGTCAGGCGTCCGGTCGTACGACGGTGTTCTCGAGTATGCCGATACGCTCGACTTCGAGTTCGATCACGTCGCCGTGTTGGAGAAACCGGCCGTGCTCGAGCCCGCAGCCGTTGCCGACCGTGCCAGAACCGATGAATTCGCCCGCATGCAGCGTCTCGTCCCGCGACATATAGGCGATGATCTCCTCGAAGCTGAAGAGCATGCCCTCCGTCGTTCCCTTGGACCAGGTCTTGCCGTTGATCCTCGCTTCCATGGTCAATCGATACGGGTCGCCGATTTCGTCCGCCGTGACGATCCACGGCCCAAGCACGTTCGCACCGTCGAAGCTCTTGCCCTTGGCCGGGCCGAGCCAGCCCTGCATCTCGATCTGCTGCTGATCGCGAGCCGAGAAATCGTTGAAGATCGTGTAGCCGAAGATGTGCTGGCCCGCCTTGGCGGCCGGAATATTCGATCCGCGGCCGTGCGTCACGATGCCGAATTCGAGCTCGTAATCCATCACCTTGCTGTATTTCGGCCAGCGGATCGTGGCGCCGGGCCCGCGGACGATCATCCGGTTCGTGATGTAGTAGATCGGAATTCGGCGATACACTTCGGCGAGTTCGGGAAGCGGCTCCGCGTCGATCGCCGCCAGGGCCGCAGCATCGCCGGCGGCGAGGAGGCGGCGCATGCCGCGCGCGCTCTGCCGGATGTGCAGCGGAAAACTCATGCCGTCGCGCATCTGGCGCGGCTCCGGGAGAGGGGCAAGGAGTTCGACGCTCGCGAGATCGACCGACAGGTCCGGCTCACCGGCCCGGCGGTCCAACAACTCCCGCGCGCTGTCGAGTCCCCGGTCGCATGCGTCGACGAGAGCCAGCATGGAGAAAAAGGGCAGGGGATCAGCACCGTGCCGCTCAGCCGCAGATGCGAGATCGAACAGACGCCGGTTATCGTCGTGCACGACGCCGACGCGCGGTCCGCCGCCGATCGGTTGGTAGGTGGCGAGTTTCACGGGTATCCTCCCTTGAAAAAATATACATTCTGTTTTCTTATCGATAAACCAACAGGTCCGGCGGGAAAAGACCGGACAGACGGGAGAAACGCGAATGGCATACGGTTCACGCTCGTCGGCTTGGGCTTTGGCCCTCACGATCCTCTGTGCCCTGGGGGCCGCCGCTCACGCCCAAACGAGGATCCAGATCGGCTGCACGGCGACGACCGATTGTGCGTCTGCCTTCATCGCCAAGGAGGATGGGATCTTCGCCAGGAACGGGATCGAGGCTGAGCTGGTCCTGATCGGCCTGAACTCCAACATCCCGGCCGCCCTGATGTCCGAGTCGCTTCACATCGGCGGTCCGACGCCTTCGGTCTTCCTCCAGGCCGTGGACGGAGGCCTCGATCTCGTGGCCGTCGCGGGCGCGTCCTCCACCTCGAAGGAAACCGCCGACACGGTCGCGGTGGTGTCCCGTTCCGGCGCGAACATCAAGACGGCGAAGGACTTCGTCGGCAAGAAGGTGGGAGCGCCGGGGCTCGGTGCGTTCCTGCACGTGCTCTTCCGCCAGTGGCTGATCCAGAACGGAGTCGATCCCAAGGGCGTCTCCTTCGTCGAGGTGACATTCCCGACCATGAACGACGTGCTCAAGGCCGGAACGGTGGATGCGGTCGTGACTGCGGAACCCGTGCTGTCGCGCATCATCGGTGCGGGGACCGGGACGGTGGTCGCGAACTACCTCGCCGAACTGCCCGAGCGGGAACCGGCGATCCTCTACGCCACCACCCGTTCCTGGGCAGAGACGAATCCGAAGGTCGTGCAGGCTTTCCAGGTCTCGATCAAGGAAGCCGCGGCGATCGTCAACGCCGATCCGGACAAGGCCCGCGGCGCCGTCTCCCGCTTCACGAAAATCCCCCCGGAGGTGCTCAAGAACATGAAGCTGTCGAGGTCCGACCCGGCGATCACGACGGCGCAGCTCGATTGGTGGGTCGGCGTGATGAGGAAGCAGGACATGCTCCAGACCAATCCCGACGTGAGCAAGCTGATCAAGCAATAGGCCCGATGGGCATGCCATCGACGCCGTACCGCGCGGAACGCCCAAGTGCCGCCGACACGCTGAGCGAGCGTGCGGCGGCACTCATCGAGAGGGACATCCTCGCTGGCGCGTGGGAGCCTGGTGCCAAGCTCGCCATTCACGCGCTGGCCGTCCATTATGGGATCGGTGCGACGCCCCTGCGGGAGGGGCTTTCGCGGCTCGTGTCGCGCGGGTTGATCGTCGCCGTCGGCCAGCGCGGATTTCGTGTATCGAGCGTCAGCCGCGCGGACCTGGCCGACATCACTTCGGTGCGCGCGCTCGTCGAAGCGGAGGCGCTCCGCCGGTCCATCTCCAAGGGGGGAGACGAATGGGAGGCGGGGATCGTGTCGAGCCTTCATCGCCTGCGCCGCCTCGTCGAACGCGAACCCGACGCGATCCGCGAAGGGGCGGCGGAATTCGACCGTCTTCACAAAGGGTTCCACCGCTCGCTCCTTTCGGCCTGCGGCTCCGAGCGCCTGCTCGCTCTCCATGACGATCTCTATTTCCAGGCCTACCGCTATCGCCGCCTGATGATGCGCACCTTCGACGACCCCTCCTGGTTCGTTCAGGAGCACCAGGACCTGGCGGATATCGTACTGGCCCGAAGGCCGGGCGAGGCTGTGCGCGCGTTGACGGCCCATCTCCATTCGACCTTGTCGGTCGTCTACGAGCACGGCGAGACCGAGACCGGCCGATGAGCGCTCCTCGAAGTCCGCCCCTCATCGATCTTTCGTCGATCGACGTGACGCTGGGCGGGCGGCTCATCCTGCAGGACGTGAGCGTCTCCATCGCCACCGGCGAATTCGTGTGCGTGGTCGGCCCGTCCGGTTGCGGCAAGACCACGGCGTTGCGCGTGGCCGGCGGCCTCGTGAAGCCGAGCGGCGGCAGCGTCGCTCTGGAGGGGCGCCCGGTGCGCGGCCCGCGGCGGGACGTGGCAATCGTCTTTCAGGATTACGGCAAGGCGCTGCTGCCCTGGCGCACGGCTTCCGGCAACGTCTCGCTCGCGCTAGAGGCGGCGGGAGTCCCGTCCCGGGAGCGCCCGGAGCGCATCGCCGGCCTGCTCGCGAAAGTCGGCCTGCCCGGCCACGGGGACAAATACCCGAACGAGATGTCCGGCGGCATGCAGCAGCGGCTTCAGATCGCGCGCTGCCTGGCGCAAGATCCGAAGGTCCTGCTCATGGACGAACCCTTCGGCGCGCTCGATGCGATGACCCGCCAGGCCCTTCAGGACGAGGTCCTGTCGATCGCCGCCGCGACGGGAGCGACGGTGCTGTTCGTCACGCACGACCTCGAGGAGGCGATCTATCTCGGCGACAGGGTCATCGGCCTGCTGCCGAGTCCAGGCCGCGTCGGCGCGGTCTTCGACGTGGATCTGCCGCGCCCGCGCGATCAGCTCGAAACCCGGGAAAGCCCCCAATTCCTCCATCTCCGCCGCGAACTGTTCGACTTCATCCGGAAGGCCGAGGCATGAGGTTCGCCTGGCTCAAGGGGTTCGCCCTGCCGGGCGGCTTGGTGGCGCTGGCCGAGATCGCCGCCCGAATCTCGGACTTGCAGAGCGACGCCCTCGCGCCCCCGAGCGCCGTCGCGGCCGCTTTCGTGCAGGCCATGGCGAGCGGCGAGATGCCGCTCGCCACCCGCGATACGCTGACGGCCGCCTTCGGGGGCCTGGCCGTCGGAGGGAGCATCGGCCTCCTGCTCGGGATCCTGTTCGGGCTCGTGTGGCCGATCGACCGCCTGATGGAACTCACCGTCGAGACCATTCGTCCGATCCCCTCGGTCGCCCTGATCCCTCTCGCTCTCATCGCGCTCGGCTTCGGCTACCGGATGGAAATCGCCATCGTGAGTTTCGCCTGCATCTGGCCGGTCCTCATTCTGACGCGCGCCGCGATCCAGGGGGTCGAGCCACGCCTCTTCGAAGTCGCGCGGGCCCTCCGGCTGTCGCCGCTCCAGCGTGTCCTCAAGATCGCGCTGCCGGCCGCGCTTCCGCGCATCGTGATCGCCTTCCGGCTCGCCGCCGGCGTCGCCCTCGTGGTCGCCGTCACGGTCGAGATCGCCGCGAACCCGCTCGGCCTCGGGCACGCGATCATGGCCTCCCAGCAATCGCTCCAGCCGGCCTTGATGCTCGCCTATCTGCTTTGGATCGGCATCATCGGCTTCGCGCTCAACGCCCTCCTGATCAAGGTCCAGCGCAGCCTGCTCGGCAGGGCGGCTGTGGTGGACGCGGACCGATGAGCGCGCGGGCCCTCATATGGCGCGCCGCGAGCCTGGCGACCGGCATCCTGCTCGTTCTCGCCTGGCAGTGGATCGCCGACCGCCGCATTGTCTCGCCGGTCTTCCTCCCGGGTCCCGACCGGGCCTGGGCGGCGCTCGTGCGCGGCATGACGACGGGCGATCTCGGGGCGAAGCTGGCGGGAACGGTCGAGCGCATGCTGTGGGGCTGGTTCATTGCATCGCTCGTCGGCATCGCCCTCGGCGCCGCGATCGGAAGCTCGGAGAGGCTGAGGGCCTATCTCGCACCGATCCTCGAATTCCTTCGTCCCCTTCCGGCGTCGGCCATCATCCCGGTGGCCATCGCGCTGCTGGGCCTGTCCGAGGCCATGGTTCTCTTCGTGATCGCGTTCGGTGCGCTCTGGCCCGTCCTCCTCGCGACGGTGCACGGCTTCTCGGCGGTCGAGCCCCGACTCTACGAAGTGTCCAGCGTCCTCGGGCTGAGCCGGGTCGAGACCATCCGGAAGATCGCGTTGCCCTCGGCCGGCCCGGACATCCTGGCCGGGATGAGGCTGAGCGTCACGATCTCCCTGATCCTCGCGGTGGTCGGCGAAATGCTGGCCGGCCAGGATGGGCTGGGTCACTGGATTCTGCTGGCGGCGCGCTCGTTCCGAGCGCCGGATCTCTATGCCGGGGTCATCCTGCTCGGTCTTGTCGGCTACGCCAGTGCGCTGATCCTCTCGCTCGGAGAGCGGCACCTGCTGGCCTGGCGCTCGGCGGCGCGGTGATTCAACGGTGAAGCATCGCCGCATCCGGGCCACGGCGCTTGGTCCTCCGCCTGGATGCGGGCGACTGGCACCGCTCCTCAGGGGTGTCCCTCTTCCGCTCCGCTTCGCTCTCCGGTCCCGTGTAGTCGCAGCGTTGCCGAGTCGGCAAAGTATGAAGCCGCGCCTGGTACACTGATCCTCAAACGCCGATGACTTCGTCACCGAAGATCGCAATTCCCAGTCTCCCTGCGCGGGCGACCCCGCGGTACATACCGGGCGTATTGAAGGGGAGGGCTACCGCACCGTTGCGGTCGACCGCGATGAAGCCGCCGGTGCCGCCGATCTGCCCCAGCTCACCGAGCACCTCCTTCGAAGCATCGGCGAGGGACAGGCCCTTCAGTTCCATGAGACAGGAAAGCCGATGGCCGAGGACGAGCCTGATGAAGCTCTCGCCGTGTCCCGTTCCCGACACCGCGACCGTACGGTCGTCGGCGAAATTGCCGGCGCCGACAATGGGGCTGTCTCCCACGCGCCCTGGCATCTTGTCGGCGTAGCCCCCCGTCGAGGTAGCCGCTGCGAGATGCCCGGCCGCATCGCGCGCCACGGCACCCACCGTGCCGTGCCGGTCCCGCTCGCTGGTCGCCGCATTGGACTTCTTCGCGGCCTGTACACGCTCGAGGGATGCCAGGCGCTCCGGGGTGAAGAAGTACCATTGCGCGGCAAGCGGCAGACCATGCACCCGCGCGAACTGCTCGGCTCCTTCGCCGGTGAGGAGAACGTGAGGCGTCCGTTCCATCACCGCGCGGGCGGCGGAGACAGGGTTGCGGATCCGCTTCGTGCCGCACACGGCACCGGCCGAGCGGGTCCGTCCGTCCATAATGGAAGCATCGTGCTCGATCGTGCCTTCGCTTGTCAGCGCGGCGCCGCGGCCCGCGTTGAAGAAGGGGCTGTCCTCCATGGCGCGGACCGCACGTTCGACGGCGTCGAGCGCGCCGCCGCCGCTGCGGAGCACGGCATAGCCCTCTTGGAGGGCTCGCATCAGGTCGGCGCGGATCGCGACCTCTCGGTCGGGTGCCGCTTCGCCCTTGCGGATGGCGCCGGCTCCTCCGTGGATCAGCAGGACCGGTTCAGCATTCGTGTTTGTCATCGGGTCGCGCAGGAGTGGAAATCTTCCGGCGGTCCTTACGATACGCCGACTCGATGCGCCATCGGATTGTCCAGCGTGCCGCGCAAGGCTTCACCGCGACCGTCTGCCGTTTTCTCCTATCGTTGCAGGGAGCAGGATCATGCGAACGGCCGTCACGGCTGCGGACCTACGGTTCGTTGACAACTAGCTTACGTCATCATACGCTTTCCTTCGAGTAATTGCCTGATTTCTTGCGGCGGTAAGAACAGAAAGGTCGTTTACTCGGTCCGTAGAGATTTCTGGCGATTATTCGTTGGGAGACCCGCACCAAGCGGGTTCCATGGGAGGACAGCCATGAAATCCAGACTCGGCCTGGTTCTGCTTGCGTCGTGTGCTTTCGGCGGTGCCGCCGTGGCGGCCGGACCCAAGGTGGTGACCGGTCCGAACGCCGACCCGCAATGCTTCGCCCCGTGGACCGAAAAGACGAAGCTGCTGCAATATCCCGCAAAGCCCGGTCCCTATCGCGTGGCTCTCGCGAACGGCTACATCGCGAATACCTGGCGCATTCAGATGATCAGGACCGCGAAGGCCTATGCGACTCAGCCGGACGTCGCGGCGAAACTCAAGGAGTTCAAGGTCGTCTCGACGGGTGAGGACGTGGCCGCCCAGATCGCGGCGGTCAACAACTTCATCGACTCGGGTTACGACGCGATCGTCGTGAACGCCCAGAATCCCGCGGCCTTCAAGCCGGCCATCAAACGCGCCAACGACGCCGGGGTCGTCCTCGTCGCGTTCGACAATATCCTCGACACCGAGGACGCCATCAACGTCAATGTCGATCAGAAGGGTCTCGGCCAGTATTGGGCCGAATGGCTCGTCAAGAACATCCCGAACGGCGGCAAGATCCTGGAAGTGCGCGGCGTTTCGGGAACGTCGGTCGACCGCGACCGGCACGAAGGCATTCACGAGGTTCTGAAGGCCTCCGGAAAGCGCTGGGAAACGGTCGAAGTCCTCGGCAAGTGGGACGACCCGACGGCCCAGAAGGTCACCGCCGACGCCATCGCGGTGCACAAGAAGTTCGACGGGATCACCGCGCAGGGCGGCGACACCGGTGTCGTGCAGGCGATGATCGACGCCAAGCATCCGTTCGTGCCGTTCGGCGGCGAGACCGAAAACGGCTTCCGGAAGTTCTGCGGCAAGTTCTCCGGTGAGGGCCTGAAATGCGCGTCCGGCGGGACCGGACCGGCCCAGGTCGCGGTGGCCGTCAAGACGGCGATCGCGGCGCTTGAAGGCAAGGCGGTGCCCCAGGCGATCAAGCTCCCCCTTGCGCGGGTCGAGGACCCGAATTTCAAGGACGGCCAGGACTTCTACTCGGAGCAGTCCGACAATTTCTTTGTCGGGAACGCCTTCCCGACCTGCGGGATCAACTTCACCGCGCAGGAGATCATGGGGCAGACCGAGGCCAACCAGTAGGATCATCAAAGGCTTGCGCCGCGGAGTCCTCCGCGGCGCAAGAGCGATCTCGAGCGAAGCAACCAACGTTCATCATCGACAAATGCGACACCGAATGGCTGGAGCCGATTCTGCGCCCGCGGATCCGGCTCCGGCCGGCGTTGAGGGGCAAGCCGCAATGGCGTTCTTCCGAATGGAGGGAGTCTGCAAGCGCTACGGCGGCGTGAGTGCCCTGCGAGACGCGAACCTGACGGTCGAGGCCGGCCGCATTCATGCGATCCTGGGCGAGAATGGCGCCGGCAAGTCGACCTTGATCAAGATCATGGCCGGCGTCGTCGAGCCCGACGAGGGTACGATGACCCTCGAAGGCAGGAACCTGCAGTTCTCCTCGCCGGCATCGGCCACTCGGGCCGGGATCGCCTGCGTGTTTCAGGAACTGTCGCTCCTTCCCGACCTGTCCGTTGCCGACAACATCGCCATCAGCAACCCGCCGACGCGTTTCGGTCTGATCGACAGGAGAGCGCAACGCAGGATGGCCGAGGAGGCGCTGGCGCGCGCGGGCGGCGAAGGCATTCATCCTCTCGCGACCATCAAGGATCTTCCCCTGTCCCGGCGGCAGATCGTGGAGATCGCCAAGGCCTTGGCCCGCAGGCCTCGGATTCTCGTCCTCGACGAAGCGACCTCGGCGCTGACGGCCGCCGACGTGACGCGGGTCTACAGCGTGCTGAAGCGGCTTCGCACCGAGGGGCTCGCCCTGCTCTACATCTCGCACCGGATGCACGAGATCGCCGAGCTCGCGGACGAGTGCACCGTATTCCGGAACGGGCGGAACGTGGCCACCTTCCGGGCCGGGACGAAATCGGACCATGACGTGGTCGAGCTCATGATCGGCCGCGAATACAAGCACGTCTTTCCGCCGAAGCCCGCCGTTGCGGCGAGCGACCGCAAGCCGATGCTGGAAGTGCGCGGTCTCTCCTGGGCGCAGCGCCTGCGCAACATATCGCTGAGCGTCGGTGCCGGCGAAATCGTCGGTTTGGGAGGCCTCGACGGCCAAGGACAGCGCGAATTGCTGCTGGCCCTCTTCGGCGTGCTGAGGGGGGTCTCAGGCGAATTTCTGGTCGACGGCAGACGCGTTTCGCTCGCGAGTCCGAACGCCGCCAAGCAGCCCGAGACCGGCATCGCGCTGATCCCGGAGGATCGCAAGACGGACGGCCTGATGCTGCCTATGTCGGTGAGGGACAACCTGTCCTTCGCGGCGCTCGAGCGGTTATCCCATTACGGCGTCATCGACTTTGGGGCGGAGCGCGGGGCGGTGGATTCGATGATCCGCCTCCTCTCGATCCACACCAGCGGTACGGACGTCCCCGTCGGGTCGTTGTCGGGAGGAAACCAGCAGAAGGTCCTTGTCGCCAAGTGGCTGATGATCGACCCGCGGATCATCCTCCTGAACGATCCGACGCGCGGAATCGACGTCGGAACGAAGCAGGAGTTCTATCGGCTCCTCCGTCAGCTCGCCGATTCCGGGGCGTCGCTCCTGTTCTACTCCACGGATTACGCCGAGCTGATCGGATGCTGCGACCGCGTCCTCGTTCTCTACGATGGAGCGGTGAGGCGCGTTCTCGCCGCATCGGAGATCACCGAACGGGCCTTGATCGGGAGCGCGCTCAACATGCCCACCGAGGTCGGGGAAGCCGGCCGAAACGCGGCGGTCGTGGCGTGAGCAACTGGCGCCACCGGATCGCCGAACACAAGGCCACGCTCCTCGCCGCCGCCGCCTTTGCGGTGATGTTTGCGATCTATACCGCGAACCACCCGGCGGGCTTCACCGCCAATGTGGTGACGACCGCTGCGAACAAGGGCGTGCTTCTCGCCCTTATCGCCATGGCGCAGACTTTCGTCGTGCTCACCGCCGGCATCGATCTCTCGGTCGGGATGGTGTTCGTGCTCACGAACTGCCTCGCCTCCTGGATCGTGGTCGGCTCCGCCACGACGACGGCGCTCGGAGTCGCCGGTGTCCTCGCGGCCGGGCTCACCTGCGGAGCACTGAACGGCCTCGTGGTGATCTATGGCCGGCTGCAGCCCATCGTGACGACGATCGCGACAGGTGCCGTCTACTTCGGCCTGGCCCTGGCGCTGAGGCCGGTCCCGGGCGGCGACGTGAATTCCGACCTGGCCGACGCCCTTACCGGAAAGCTGCCGGGCGGCATCCCGGCAAGCCTCGTGGCGCTGCTCGTGTTGGTGCTGGCGATCTGGATTCCCTTCCGACGATCGACGATCGGCCGCGCGGCCTATGCGGTCGGGTCCTCGGAAATCGCCGCCTACATGTCCGGCGTGCCGATCCGCGCCGCGCGGTTCACCGCCTATGCTTTGTCCGGGCTTCTCGCCTCGATGGGCGGGCTGTTCCTGACCTTCATCACCTATTCGGGAGAGGCATCCGCCGCCAACGGCAACACCTATACGCTGTACTCGATCGCGGCAGTGGTGCTCGGCGGCGTGTCTCTCTTCGGCGGGTCCGGCAGCGCAATCGGGGCGATCTTCGGCGCCCTGATGTTCCGGACGATCGGGGATCTTCTCTTCGTCTTCGATCTCGACCCCCTGTGGCAGCCGCTCTTCCAAGGCATTGTCCTGCTCGTGGCGATCTCCCTCGGTTCGCTGCGGCTCTTCCGCATCCGCAACCGTCTGGAGCTTTTCGGATGAGGTCAGCACGATGAACAATGTGGGCCTTCTCGTGCGCCGCATCGACATGGCCGTGGCGACCGCCTTCGCGTGCATCCTGCTGCTGCTGCTCGTCGGGAGTCTTTATTCGACGAGCTTCGTATCCCCCGAGTATCTGCTTCAGCAGCTCAAGGTGGCTTCCTTTCTCGGCGTCATCGCCACCGGGACGATGATCGTGATTCTGCTCGGCCAGATCGACCTGTCGGTTCCCTGGGTGGTCGCGGTCGGCGGAATGATGGCGACCGCCGCCACGGCATGGGGACCGGCCGGCGAGTGGGTATCGATCCCCTTCGGGGTGATGTGCGGCCTTGCGTTCGGCTTGCTCAGCGGCGTCGGGGTTGCGTATCTGCGCATCCCGTCGATGATCATGACGCTCGCCGTGAATGCCGTCGCGCAGGGCCTGATGGTGGTTCACACGGGCGGTTTCTCGCCGCAAGACGCATCTTCGCGTTCCATGCGCGTTCTCGCGACCGGACAAGCCGTCCTGGGGATCCCCAATGCCGCCCTGGTCTGGGCCGTCGTCGGCATCGCGGCGGTCTTCCTTCTGACGCGAACGACCTTCGGCCGCGCCGTCTACGGCATCGGCAACGGCGAGCGCATCGCCTACCTGTCCGGCGTTAGGACGCAGCGGGTGGTCCTGGGCGCCTTCGCGCTCGCCGGCGGGTTGTCCGCGCTCGGAGGCGTGCTGCTCGCCGGCTATGCCAGCAAGGCGGCTCAATCGATGGGAGACGCCTACCTGCTTCCCGCAATCGCGGCCGTCGTCCTCGGAGGCACCTCGATCCTGGGCGGGCGCGGCAGCTATCTCGGCACCGTCGCGGGAGTCATTCTGATCACCCTGCTGCAGTCGATTCTGTCCGTCATGCAGATCGAGGAGTACGGGCGCCAGATCATCTACGGGACGGTCATCGTTGCGATGCTCCTGCTCTACGGACGGGAGCGGCGGCTACGGTAACCGGGGCAGACGACCGGGAGAGCCGTGAGCGTCGAGCACCTGTGCGAGTCGGAAGGCGGCGACGCTCAAGTCAGCTCAGGAACCGGACGCCGCAAGCGCTTCCGCGCTTCCAGACCATCTCGACCTGGTATCGCTTCTGTCTCAGCGGGAGGTAGAGTTCGAAAGCGGGCGGCAGCGTCGAATCTCCGCCGAGCTCCAGGCGAGCGCCCGTCTCGGTGAGGTCGCGCACGACGCAATCCATCGTGCTGAAACGGTTATTGAAGATGACTTGACCTCTCAGCATGGACCGCAGGCGCGGCGACGCGCGGCCGTTCGCGCGAGGGGCGGATGGGGGTTCCGTCGAACTCCCGTTCATGTCGGTCCGGGTCTGATCGAAAAATCCCTAGGAAGCAACGAATTTAACTGGCGACCTATTCTTCCTTGTTCGCGCGCATCCGCTACAATCCGGCATCTCTGTTAGGGCCCATGTTAGGGCCTGATCGGAGGTTTGACCGTGGCACGCTCTCTCAACCGCCTCTCCGCCCAAACCGTCAAGACGGTCCGCAAGCCGGGTCGCCACGCCGATGGCGGCGGGCTCTATTTGTCGATCTCCCGGGATGGCTCGCGCCGTCGCTGGGTGTTCGTCTTCCGGTGGCGACCGCCCGGCCAGCCCGGATCCGGCAAGCTCCGCGAAATGGGACTCGGGAGCGCCACGACGGTCAGCCTTCAAGGAAGCGCGAAAGCTGGCAGGAAAGGCGCGCTCCGATCTGGCCGAAGGGCGCAACCCACTCGACCTAAAGCAGGCCCGGCGGGGGATTCCGACCTTCGCCGAATTGGCCGAGGAGGTGATCGCGTCGTTGGAGACCGGCTGGCGCAACCCGAAGCATCGCGCCCAATGGCGGCAGACCCTCGCTGTGCATTGCAACTCCATCCACGATCTGCCGGTCGATGCCGTCACGACGGATCATGTTCTCATTATCCTGAAGCCGCTCTGGTCGAAAGTGCCGGAGACGGCCTCGCGGCTCCGTGGCCGCATTGAGAAGATCCTCGATGCAGGGAAGGCGAGGGGGCATCGGTCGGGCGAGAACCCGGCCCGTTGGCGCGGCCACCTCGACCACCTCCTTCCTAAACGGCAGAGACTCACGCGCGGGCATCATAAGGCGTTGCCATACGCAGAGGTCCCCGCCGTCGTGGCGCGCCTCCGGCAGTTGGGTTCCATCAGTGCGCTCAGCCTGGAATTCACGATCCTCACGGCTGCCCGGAGCGGCGAGATGATGGGCGCTCGCTTCGACGAATTTGATCTGGATCGCGGGATCTGGACCGTGCCAGCCACCCGCATGAAGGCAGGCCGGGAACATCGAGTTCCGCTCTCGCCCCGTGCCCTCGAGATCGTGCAGCGCATGGCCGCCGCGCGCACCGGCGAATTCGTCTTCCCAGGCAACCGGTCCAACCGTCCGCTCTCGCACACGGCGTTGAAGATGCTCATGCGCCGCCTGAAGGTTGATGCGACGGTCCACGGATTTCGGTCGGCGTTCCGCGACTGGGCTGCCGAGCAGACGAGCGTGCCGCGCGAGGTGGCCGAAGCCGCATTGGCGCATGTGCTCGAAAACAAGGTCGAGGCGGTCTATCGCCGATCCGATCTCTTCGAGAGAAGGCAGGTATTGATGGAACAGTGGGCGGAGTTCCTTGCCAAAGATACATCACCTGGTCTCTAGGTCTAATGCGCCATGTCTCTCAAGCATAACAAGCTGTGGCACATTGCTACAGCGAAGCGGCATTTTCGATCCATGTATTTGTGGCGGAATGCTACGCGACTGTTCTGATCAACATCGAATAGACGCTATGATTTCTGTCCACTGCACCTGGTCTCTCAAGCATAACAAGTTGTGGCACAGTGCTACGGGGAAGCGGCATTTTCTGGCCATGTATTTGTGGCGGAACGCTACGCGACTGTTCTGCTTTCGAACGATTGATGGCGACATGACTTGAATCCATCTACGGATGTTTGCATGAGCTTGACCATTAAAACCGCTTGACTGACGCGCAATATACAGTAGATCGTCTGATCCGCAGATGCCCGGCGGAGTCCGGCACAGCAACGAGACGAGCATGGCCGAGCGGATCGCTTTCAGCGTCAACGAGCTTGCGACAGCCGCAAGAGTCGGTCGGACGCTTCTCTACGAGGAGATGAAGGCAGGCCGCCTCAAGGCTCACAAGATCGGATCCCGCACGGTGATCCTCGTCCAAGATGCCGAAGCCTGGATTCGCTCTCGCCCTGTATCGGCAACGATACCTGACTCGACTTTCTGGGCGCGCTCTCGGCGCGCCTAGCGAACTCCAACCGGAAGCGGCTCTCGCCTCCGATGTCATTCTGCTGGCCTCGCGCAAACAAATGGCCCCGCTTCGAGGGTCTCGCGCGGGGCCAAGGAGCATATCGATGAATAGGGTAAATACCACGCGCCTCGCGAGAGGTGAAGCGCATGGCGGGGCGATCAAGAGCGATATTCTTCGGGCCGCCCACGCCTTAAATGGCCGGGTCTCGGGGGGGCGGGTGCGCTTCGCGCCTCCGGGCCATTCTCGATCCGACAACTCGGCGGCCGTCTGGTTCGACCCGACCTCGGACGACGGCATTCAACTCGCGGTCTTCTCCCCCAAGGATGACCCGCGGCTCGTCCGCGAGTTCGTGCGAGAGCGGCTGGGCCTCTTGCCGACCAGTGGCGCGCCGCGGCCGCACTCGGCGCTGGCGACCGGCCCGGAACGCATGGCCAATGCTCTGTCGATTTGGGATCAGGCGCGCGCGCCCCAGGGAACTCCCGTCGAGGCGTATCTGCATCGGCGTAGCCTTGACCTTTCGCTGGTCCCGGCGCGGTTCTGCATTCGTTACCATCCGGAGTGTCCTTTCGGCGCTGAGCGGACGCCCGCGATGGTCTGCCTTGTGCGCGACGTGGTCACGAACGAGCCGAAGGCGATCCATCGCACGGCTCTGACCCGAGATGGCCGCAAGGTGCAAATCAACGGCAAGGATCGGCTGGCGCTCGGACCCGTTGCGGGTGGGGCTGTCAAGTTCACGCCTGACGAGGACGTCACGGTTTGTCTCGGGATCGGCGAGGGCATCGAGACCACCTTGAGCCTCCGCAAGGTGCCGGAGTTTGGCTCGTCCCCCCTGTGGTCGCTGCTGTCGGCCGGAGGCGTCGAGCGCTTTCCGGTGCTGCCGGGGATCGAAAGTCTCTGGATTGCCGTCGATCACGACAAGGCTGGCCTGGAGAGCGCCCGCTCGACCGCGTCCCGCTGGCAGGCGGCTGACCGTGAGGTCTTCCTGATCACCCCGTCCGCGCCCTGTGCGGATTTGAACGACCTTCTCATCGGGGAGTCGCGCCATGGCTGATCCCGACCCGCCCCTCTATACCGTCGAGCACCTCCGCCCCTTGGACGAGCCGCAAGGCGAGAAAACCTTCGCGAAGGACCTCCGGCGCGCAGGGCGGATCGTCCGTTCAGCGCGCGAGCTGCGCTCGCGGCAGTTTCCGCCGATCTCTTTCATCGTACCGGGTTACATTGCGGAGGGCTGCACGCTCCTTGCCGGGCGCCCGAAGCTGGGCAAGTCATGGCTGGTCCTGGAAATGTGTCTGGGCGTTTCGATGGGCGCCCTTTGTCTCGGCGGGATCAAGTGCGAGGAAGGAGATGTGCTCTACCTTGCCCTGGAAGACAATGAGCGGCGTCTGCAACGCCGCATCGATAAGGTGCTCGGTCCGATCAAGGAATGGCCCGCGCGTTTCTACTACGCCACCGAATGGGCGCGATCGAACAAGGGAGGCATTGACGCGATCGAAAAGTGGATGCTCTCCGTCGAGAAACCTCGGCTGATTGTTGTCGATGTCCTCGCAATGTTCCGCCCGGCCGGAGGCGCAGGCGACAACCTGTACGAGGCGGACTACAACGCCATCAAGGGCCTGCAAGCCCTCGCCTCGAAGCACGCAGTCGCAATCATTATCGTCCACCATACCCGCAAGGCGGGCAGTGATGCCGATCCTATCGAGAAGGTAAGCGGTACGCACGGTCTGTCGGGCGCCGCGGATACCACGATGGTTCTCGATCGGGATGGCATGGGCGCCACGATCTACGGGCGTGGGCGCGACATCGAGGAGATTGAGAGCGCCGTCGAGTTCGATCGGACCTCGTGCCGCTGGTGGGTCAAGGGGGAAGCGGCCGATGTTCGTCGGAGCGATGCGCGATCTCAGATTTCTCGCTCTCCTCGATGGTGCGGACAGCCCGATGGGCCCGACCGATTTGGCGGCCCTGACAGGCAAGAGCAATGGCGCCGTCCGCAAGCTGCTTCACACGATGACAAAGGCGGGGGAGGTTCGCAAAACGAAGCGGGGCAAGTATATCCACCCCAGCCGGGCGGACCTCGTTACCGTCGATGACCCTCTCACCCCTGGTAACAATGGTAACGTGGGTAACGGTCCCGACGACTATCGCTCCGCAAGGGATGGTGATGATGCGTGAGCACTCCCGTGTTACCGACGTTACCGATGTTACCACTCATCGGCGTCTTGCGGCCCAAACCGTGGACGAACAGAGAACCGTGGCGGTGCGCAAGGAAGAGGATGAGCGACGAGGTCGCCGACGAGACCGGCGCGGACGTGCTGATCGAAGACGAGGCCATCAAGAAGCCGCCGGTGACGCGGCTTCCTGCGCCTCCGCTAGAGCCCGATCCAGAAGCGCCGGATGCGCTCGGCGAAGCGGGCGGTGGCGGATCAGTCGCCTCCGACCGAACTGCGGGTCGGCGAGGACGAGTGGTCCCGGCCCGTCGTAGGCCTGTCGCTGATTGGGACGGCTGGTGGGCGCAGGAGAGCCTTGTCGCTGGTAATTCGCTCCGGCAGCGGACGCCCGCCCGGTGCTGCGCGCCGCCAGAGCAACGGCGTCATCGCCCGTCGTCGGGTGGTTCAGCTGCTCGCGCTTGTTCTGCGCCAGCGTGTCCCGCCAAGCGATCACCGCGCCGGCATGGCCGCCATCGAGACGAGGCTCGGCATCGAGGCAAAGCGATGAACCGCGAATTTGAAAATTCCGGGACTTCGGGGCCTGCCTCTAGGCAAGCCCAGAGCCCCGCGAAATCCCCGGTCCTTTACACTCGACCCGATTTCGTCCTCTTCCACAGCGTCGAGACACTGACCCAGAAGCTCGGGGTGACGCGTGGCCCTGATTCGCCGGGTCGTGGTCAAGGAGCTCGACCGACAATGCGCTCGATGCCGGCGGCGAGGTGACGTCGAGGAGATCGACCCCGACACCGTGATCGTGCGCGACGACGGCCCGGGCATTCCCGGCACGCCCGAGGAGATCGCGGCGCTGTTCTCGACCGGACGGCCGCTCGTCTCCTCGAAGCTGATCCGCCTGCCGACCCGGGGCGCCCTCGGCAACGGCCTGCGCGCGGTCGCTGGCGCCGTTTACGCGAGCCGCGGCACCCTGACCGTCACGACGCGCGGGAAGCGCCTGCGCATCATCCCCGAGGCCGACGGCACCTCCTCGGTCGAGGCCGAGCCCTGCGAGGAGACGCCCGGCACGACCGTCGAGATCACCTTCGGCAAGGCCCTGCCGCGGGACGACAACATGCTGCATTTCGCCAAGGTCGCCATCGCCCATCGCGGCGGCGAAGCCTATGCCGGGCGCTCCTCGCCGCACTGGTACGATGCGGACGCGTGGCACGGGCTCCTGCAGGCGTCGCCCGCGGATCGGACCGTGCGGGAGACCTTGAGTGATCTCGAAGGCTGCTCGGGCGCCAAGGCCGGCGCGATCGCGCGGGACTTCAAGGGCCGCACCTGCACCTCACTCGACCGCGAAGAGGCGGCGGCGCTCCTGCGCAGCGCTCAAGGGGCAGCCCGCCCGGTCAAGCCCGAGCGACTCGGCTTCATCGGCCCCTATACGGACGGCAGCGGCGGCTACGCCAAGGCGACGGGTTACCTCGAGGCCGGCGGGCACGCGCCGTTCGCGGAGGTCCCGTTCGTGGTCGAGGCATGGGCGACGGTGCTGCCGTCGTCCCGCAAGGCCAGCGTCCTCGTGCTCGTCAACCGGACGCCGATCGTCAGCGAGGTGCGTGTTGGCGCGACCCCAAGTCGCTCGCGATCTTCGGCGCCGGGCTTCAGCATGCCTTCTCCCTCCCCGGCCGGACCGGCTTCGCGCTTGAGATCGCCGTCACGACGCCGTTCATGCCGCTGACCTCGGACGGCAAGGCACCGGACCTCCTGCGCTTCAGTAACCGCTCGCCGAGGTGATCGAGAAGGCGACGCGGCGGGCCAAGCGGGCGACGCGGCCCGCGCCAACGGAGGAGCGCGATACGCAGAAGGCGGTCGTGCTCGCCAACCTCGACGAGGCCATCGCGTTCGTCTCCGCAGACGGCACGCTCCGCTACACGCCCCGCCAACTCCTCTACGTCATCCGCCCGAAGGTAGCGGAGGCCGGCCTGGGCGAACTCGCCTACAAGTATTTCGACGCGCATCATCGGCGACTACGAGAACGAGATCGGCCACGACCTGCCCGGCATCATTCGCGATCCGCGCGGCGCCTACATGCTGCCGCATACCGGCGAGACGGTGCAGCTCGGCACGCTCGCGGTCGAGGACTACGTCCGCCCGCCCTGGCTCTACGGCGGCATCGCTCTACATCGAAAAGGAAGGTTTTGCGCCGCTGCTGCAAAACGCGCAGTGGGGCGAGCGGCACGACTGCATGATCACCTCCTCGAAGGGCCAGACGACGCGGGCGGTCAAGGACCTGATCGATCTGCACGAGCACAGCGACGAGCCGGTCCGGGTGTTCTGCGTCCACGACGCCGACGCCTACGGCACGATGATCTATCAGGCATTCGTCGAGGAGACGCGGGCGCGGCACGCCCGCCGCGTCGAGGTCATCAATCTCGGACTCGAACCGTGGGAGGCGGTCGCGCTCGGTCTCGCGGAGGAGACCTTCGAGCGCGGAAAAGATCGCCGCCCGGTCGCCCGCTACGTCCGCGACCGCGACGATGGGGAGGGCGAGACTGGGAGGAGTGGCTGCAGACGCACCGCATCGAACTGAACGCCTTCACGCCGGCCGCCTTCATCGCTTGGCTCGACGCCAAGGTCGCGCCCTACATCGAGAAGGTCGTGCCGCCGCCGGCTTACGCCCGCGCCACGCTTGAGGCCGAGGCCGAGGAGAGGCTGCGCCGAGCCATCACCGCCCGCATCCTCGCCGAGGTCGATCTCGACGGACAGGTCGCCGCCGCGGTCGCGAAGCTCAAGTTCCCGGCCCCGAAGACGCTCACCACAGGGCTGCGGAAGTGGCTCGGCAAGAATCGCGAGCAGTCCTGGCGGGATCGCATCGCAGACCTCGCCGCCGCCTTGGTGGACGGGCGATGAGTAGCGCATTCTTCTATCTCGACGAAAACGGCCGCAACAGCGACGCGGCGCTGCACGAGGACATCCTGGCGGAGGGCGACCATGCGGCGGCG
>CAVRRI010000009.1:0-27485 GCA_963723525.1 uncultured Alphaproteobacteria bacterium | reverse complement strand
ACCGAGAAAGCAGAACCGGAACCGCTACAAGAACGGCCGCATCGTCCCGTTCCCCCGCGGCGGAGCGGGAGCAGGACGTGAAGCGCACGGCGCTCCTCTCCCGGATCAAGCACGAGGGCGCGCGCGACCTCGCAGCCGCGAACGACCAGCACTACGGCACCGTCCTCGGGATCCTGCTGCTGCGGCGAGCCATCACCGAGGGACAGCACCAGGCGGGCGACCTCTACCGCCGCATGCGCCTGCGCGAACTCTCCCGCCAGGACGCCGCCGACCGCAGCCCGCGCAATATCCGCTGGGGGCGCATCGTGGCGCGGGCGATCCTCGACGAGGAGGACATCCTGCCCGAGGACGGACGACCCCACCTACGACGACGCGGAGACAGGCCCGGCGCACGGCGGATGCGCGCGCCAAGCACGACGCCCTGATGAAGCGCCTGCAGGCCCTCGAGCCTCCCGAAGCCGCCACCCTGCGCCTCTTGCGCATCGTCCAGCTCGTCGACCGCGTCTGCCTCGACAACCGCGAGATCGCGCTGACGCCGGCGAACCTCGAAGGGCCTCCGGCGCGGGCTCGACGTGATCATGGATTTCCTGAAGATCGAGGAACGGAGGAATGGCTGAGGAGGCCGAGATCCCATGACCGAGACACGCATCCGCAACCACACGGTCGAAACGATCTCCGAAGGGTTTGCGCCGCTCCGCCGGCATGAATTCGAACTGCTGCGGCGCGACGGAACCTGGGACCGGCAAGTTGCGCGAGATCTACGAGCGCGACGATGCCGCTGCGGTCCTGCCGTACGATCCCGGCCGCGGCACAGTCCTGCTCGTGCGGCAGTTCCGGATGCCGGTCCACGTCCACGGGGACAAGGCCGACCTCATCGAGACCTGCGCCGGGTCTCCTGGAGGGGCAGGATCCCGAAACCTGCATCCGGCGGGAGGCCGAGGAGGAACTGGGGCTTCGCCTGCGGCAGATCACGCCCGTCTGCGACGTCTATCTGAGCCCCGGCGGCGTGACGGAGCGCTCCTCGCTGTTCGTCGCGACGTACGAGCCCTCGGACCGGATCGGCCACGGCGGCGGCGCGGATCACGAAGGCGAGGACATCGAGGTCCTCGAGCTGCCCTTCGACGAGGCCCTCGTGATGACCCGCACGGGTGCGATCGTCGACGGAAAGACGATCATGCTCCTGCAGCACATCGCACTCGAAGGACTCATCCGCGAAGCCTCGCGAACATGATCTCCGCATAGCCGGCGATCGCCCCGGCGCCGATGCCGTCCCCCACGGCTTCCGCCGGATGGTCCCTGAGCACGAACCAACAGAATGCCGCGGTCCCCGGTGCGGTCGCGGCGAGGTGCAACACGATGAACAACCGAACCCTCAAGGCCTCGCCTCCGTCTTCTTCCGCCCGACGGTGCCGTCAAAAGCCGGGATCGTGAAAGGGGAGAGCCCGGGCCGGAACATCAGCCGTCAGATCGCGCAGCCGCGGCGCGATTTCGCGGGGGCGGCGTGCCCCCCCCTGCGGGAGCGCCCGGGCGCCAGCCGCCGCCGGCGCGGCGGCGCTGAGACGCAGCTTTCGCTCCAGGTCTTCGATCTGGCGGGACACCGCGCTGAGGTTCGACCGGATGGCGACGAGATCGGCCGCCGTGACGGCCGGGTCGAAGGGCGCGGCCGGCCCGGTCCGAAGGCGAGAGGCGCGGGTGGCGGACGGGACCCGCCGAAGACCCAGCGGCCGACGCCCCGGGCCAGGCGCAGCAGCGCGAAGAGCACTCCGAAAGCCAGCACGGCGCATCCGATCAGGGTCCCGATCGCCACCGCCTGGTCCCAGTCGAGCCTCATATGTTCGCCTCTCGACGCATCGGCGCGACGATGGGCGGACAAGATGCCTCCTGTCCAGATCGCAGCGGAACTTTCTCCTGTTCACCTTAACGGGCGGGCCTCCCGCGAGCTGCCGTGTGCCCAGGGACGAGCGTCGTCCGGTTGTCCGGCGCTCGCCGTTGAATGCGGATCGACCGGCGGCCTATGCTGGAGGGATCGCGGCGACGGACCATCAGGGAAACGTACCATGAAGGCGGTCTGGTACGAGCGCAACGGCCCGGCGCGGGAAGTGCTGCAATTCGGCGACATGCCCGACCCGGAGCCCGGCCCCGGCGAGGTCCGCGTGTGCGTCCGCGCGTCCGGCGTGAACCCGTCCGACTGGAAGACGCGCTCGGGCTCGCGTCCGATGGCGGCGCCGCGCGTCGTCCCCCACAGCGACGGGGCGGGCGTGATCGACCGGGTCGGGCCGGGTGTCGATCCGGCGCGTCTCGGCGAACGGGTCTGGCTCTGGAACGGTCAATGGAAGCGGGCGTTCGGCACCGCGGCCACCTTCATCGCGCTGCCCGGCGAACAGGCGGTCCGCTTGCCGGACCAGGTGTCCTTCGAGGCGGGCGCGTGCCTCGGCATACCGGCGCTCACGGCGCACCGTGCCCTCACGATCGACGGATCGCCCGCGGGACGGACCGTTCTCGTCGCCGGCGGGGCCGGCGCCGTCGGGCACTACGCCGTCCAGATGGCGAAGCTGCTCGGCGCCGCGCAGGTCATCGCCACCGTCAGCTCGGACCGTAAGGCCGATCACGCCACGACGGCCGGCGCCGACGCGGTCATCGACTACAAGACCGAGTCTGTGCCCGACAGGGTGCGGGAGCTCACGAACGGAGCGGGCGTCGACCGCGTGGTCGAGGTCGACATCGCCGGCAATGCCGCCATGCTGCCCCGGATCGTGGCCCGCGACGGCCTCTGCGTAGCCTACGGTTCGAACGCCCCGGAGGTGTCGTTCGCGTTCGGCCCGATGATCATGAGCGGTGCGGCGGTGCGTTTCTTCATCGCTTACGAACTGTCGCGGCAGGCCCGCGAGCGCGGCGTGTCGGATCTGACGCGCTGGCTCGAGAACGGTCTGCTTCGGCATACCATCGCCGCGCGGCTGCCGCTGGAGCGGACGGCGGAAGCCCATGAGCTGGTCGAGCAGGGCCGGGTGATCGGCAACGTCATCGTGGAACCTTGAACGCACGGGATCAAACACCGTCCACGGAGGAACCGTCATGGAGAGAAGAAAAGCCGACGAGGGCAGGGCGCGGACGATGAGCCCGGAAGACATCGCCCGGGACCTCGTGGCTTTGTGCCGGGCGGGACGGTTCGAGGAAGCCGGCGAGAAACACTGGGCGGACGACGTCGTGAGCATCGAGCCCGAGGGCACGATGGAGCCGACGCACGGCAAGGACGAAGTCCGCGCCAAGGATGCGCGCTGGGCGGGCGCCACCGAGGTCCATCGGGTCGCCGTCGAAGGCCCGTGGGTGAACGGAGACGAGTTCGTGGTCCGCTTCACCGTCGAGGAGACCGTCAAGGCGACCCGCCGCCGCGTCACCGTCGACGAGGTCGGCCTCTACCGGGTGAAGGACGGCAAGATCGCCGAGGAGCGATTCTTCTACGCGCTGTGACAGGCGTGCGAACAAGAGCGACCGATCGGCCGACCTCCCAGTCGGACCGGCGCGGTTCCGTTCGTCCTCGGTCGAGAGGCTGCGTCGACGATTCCGGCTGCCGCCCGACGCTGATCGCGAGACCCGTCAGGCCGGGAGGACGACGTCGGAGATCGCGAACATCTTCCAGCCTGCCGGGGTCCTGGTGAACGCGTAGAAGGCCGAGACCGTTTCGATGAGCGAATGGTCCTCCCGGACGCGGCGGGCGGATCTCAGCACCACGTGCGCCTTGGTGGGCGAAGCGACGACGACCTCGCGCACCGAGTCGACCGTCGTGTGCCATTGCTTCGCCCTGCGCAATTCGGACGGATCGATCGGAAAGGCGTCGAAAAGGCGGACCTGCCCCTCGCCGATGTGAGCGAGGGGATAGCGCACGACGGCGTCGATCGCCGCGAGATCGCCGGCGTTGAAGGCGGCGAGATAGGCGTCGTAGGCGCGCAGCACCTCCGCAGCGGCATCGTCCTTCGTCATCGTGCAACTTCCCTGGCAAAGGGCCGCGTTCCTACCGCATGGCGGAGCGAGTGTCGAGAGGACGGCTCACGATGCCCGGCGAGGCCAGTGCTCCAGGATGGTCTCGCTCTCGGCCGTCTCGATCTGCAGGCTGAACCGCTGCCGGTAGAGGGAGAGCATCATGTCGTGGCCTTCGTCCGACGAACTGCACACCGCGTCCGTCGCCACGACGACGCGGTAGCCGTGGTCCACCGCCCCGATGACGGTCGCCAGCACGCAGATGTCGGTCTCCGACCCGGTCACGATCAGCGTGTCGCAGCCCCGCGCGCCAAGAAGCTCCTGCAGCTTGCGTCCCGCGAAGGCCGAGTAGACCGGCTTGTCGATGACGGTCGCCGGAGGAACGAGTTCGGCGAGGGGCGGCATGAGGTCGAGCAGGCGCGGATCGAGCCGCGCGCGCGTGGCCTCGTCCCAGCGCTCGTAATAGCGCCGCCAGGTGCCCGGCATGTCCTCCGCGCGCTCCGGCGGGATGAAGCGGGTGAAGACCGTGCGCTCCGGAGCATGCTCGGCCAGCCGGACGACGGTCGGGAGAACCCGTTCCATCCAGGGCGTCGGCCATGGCCCCTCGGGAGAAAAGAGGCGCTGCATGTCGACGCACAGGTGGATCGCCTGCGGGCTCAGGGGCTTTTTGAGGTTCGGCGCCATCGATGCGGGAATCCGGACGGGGGCAGGGCAGGCCGGAAACGTGGCAGAAGCCGAGCCGTTCCCGCCGTGCCTGGTCCCTCCGCAAGCCGCCGTCGCGCCGCAACCGCTCAGCGCGCGAGGGCGAGGGGCGTCCGCTTCGCGGCGGGCCGCTCGGCGAAGATCGGAGCCTCCTCGCAGCGCACATAGGTGCGCAGGCCCTTCCGGCTCCGCCAGGTCAGCCGGTCGCCGTCCACCACGAGACGCACCTGCGACTTCCAGCTCTTCCGGGAGTCGGAGCAGGTGGCCGCCATGAGCCAGGCGTTTCCGTCCCACCGGCTCGACTTGAAGGCACATGAGGTCTCGCCGGCCCATGCGCCCTGCGGGCCGATCACCGTCAAGAGATAGGCGCGGCGGACGGCTCTCGGCGTGCAGCCCGCCGCATTGACGGCCCACAGGCCGGCGAACCGGGGCGGCCCGGCATCCGCCTCCACGGACTCGGCCGCGGTCGGCTCGGCATCGGCAGGGTCGGCATCGGCAGGTTCGGCTGCGGCAAGTTCGGCCATGGCCGGTTCGGCCGCCTGAGGGGCAAGATCCTGCGGGGCGGGATCCCGGCTGTCGGCCGGGGGGAGCGTGGGGCGGTCGCTCGACAGTGCCGCGGCGGGACCGGGCGGCGCCGGCTCCGCGATCTCGACCGGCAGGTATGGTCCGCCCATGGCGGTCGCCGGCTCGGGCAGACTCGCGGGGGCCGGCGGGTTCCCGGGCCCGCTCGCGCCGCGGCCTTCCGCCGGGAGGGCCGGGGCGGCCGGATTTCCCTCGCCGGCCGCACCCGCGAGGGCGGTCTCGGGCGGGAGCGATGCGGCAGGTTCGGCGGCGTGCAAGAGCGGGGTGCCGGCGGAGGACGACGCGCGATCGCTCATGGAGGCCGGCTGCGCCGGCTCCTCCGCCGCTGCCCTGAGGTCGAGGCCGGGTCGCGCGGGCGCCTTCGGCAGCGCGATCATCCGATCGGCGACCGTCCTCTCGGCGACGCTCCTCTCCGCGGAAGGTCTCTCGGCCAGCACCCTATCGGCGGTGGGGCCGCTCGGGGCCGTCCAGCCGAGCAGCGAGGCCACGAGCGCGCCGCCGCATCCGGCGAGGGCGAGCGCCGCGATGCGCAGGCCCACCCCGTTGGCGCGGCGCGGTTCGGCGACGGCGCGCCGCCAGGCGGGAAGCGCCTCCCAGGCGGCGAGCCGCTCGCGCGCGTCCTCGAGTTCGTCGAGGGCGCGGCACAGTTCGATGCTCCTCTGCGCGTATTGTCCTTCGGCCGCGAGGAGCCGCTCGTGCAGGTCGGCGAGGTCGGCGGCGAGCGCTTCGGCCTTCGCCCGCTCCCGCTCGAAATCGGCCCGATTCCCCGCCGCCAGGGTCGTCAGGCGTTCGACTTCCGCGAGGAGCGTCCGGACATGGGCCTGGAGAGCCTCCGTCTCGGCCCTGGCGGCGCCGGTCTTGGCTTCCGAGGCCTTCCGGGCGGGTCTTGGGGCGGGCTTCTCGACCGGTGTGTCGCCCGGGGTCTTCGCAGGCTTTTCGGCGCCCGGCGCATCCTCCAGGTCGATGGTCACGCGGAGCTTGCCGTCCTCGCCCGGCTCGGCGGTCAGCCCGAGGGCCTTCACACGCTTGCGGGCGGCGTCGCGCGAGACGCCCCAGAGAGCACTCAACTCGGCATAGGTCATCGACGTCGGTTTCATGGCCGGTCTCCGTGCTGGCCGCACCCTCTTCTCAGGCACAAAGCCGGACCGCTGCCCGGCGATCGAATCGCCGCAGCCGCTCCCACCGATGTGGAATCATCCCTTGGTCGTGCCCCCCGCAAAGGTCTACGCGAGTCGCGCCTGCGCGGCTGTGATTCCAACGACACAGGGGAGACGCTCTGCGAGCCGCAGGCCTTCGTGTCGTTCCCGGCGAGCCGAAGGCGAGGGAACGGGATCATGAAGGTGCGCGCGGGATTCTGGATCCTTCCGCTTCGCTCCCGCCGGGAACGGCACGCAGGGCGATGCGCTCCGGGGATTGGCGAGCGGGACGTCAGCCGGATCGACCCGACGGTCGATTCATCCGACCCGATCGCCGTTCCATAGGTCTTGAGATATTTCATCCCCGTATCGCACATGACGGTGACGACGGTCGCCTCGCGTGCGAGTTGCTCGGCCAGACGCAGCGCGGCGACGACGTTGGCGCCGGTCGACGTTCCCGCGAACAGGCCTTCCTCCCGCGCCAGCCGCAGCGCCATGGCGATCGCCTCTTCGGTGGAGACCCGTTCGATCCGGTCCGCGATGCCGTCCCGCCAGAGCGGCACGACGAAACCGGCTCCGATCCCGTCGATCTTGTGGGCGCCCGGCGGGCCGCCCGACAGAACCGGGGACTCGGAAGGCTCCACGGCAACGATGGCGATCCCTTCACGATGGCGGCGAAGCGCTTCGGCAAGCCCGCGAAGGGAGGCCGCGGTCCCAACGCTCTGGACGAAGCCGTCGATCCGCCCCTCCGTCTCGATCCAGATCTCCTCCGCCATCGTGCGGTAGGCCGCCAGCTGGTCGTGATTATTGAGCTGATCGGTCCAGAAGCCTCCGGTCCTCGCCGTGACGACGCGGGCGGCTTCGATCATGTCCCGGGTCAGCTTCTCCGTCATCCGCCCGCTCTCGCTCGGAACGACCTGAAGCCGAGCCCCCAGGATCCGCATGTGATCGAGCTTCTCCCGGGCGAAGGCGTCCGACGTCACGATGTGCAGCGGATATCCCTTCACCGCGCAGATGAGAGACAGGGACACGCCGGTGCTGCCGCCGGTATATTCCACGACGGTGCCGCCTGCCGCGAGACGTCCGTCCGCCTCAGCGGCTTCGATCATGGCGAGCGCCATCCGGTCCTTCATGCTGCCGGTCGGGTTCTCGCTCTCCAGCTTCAGCAGGATGCGGGCGCCGTTCCCGGGCACGACGTTGCGCAGCGCCACCAGCGAGGTGTTGCCGATGCAGTGCAGGATGTCCCGCTGCAATCCCTTCATGAAGCCCGTCCCCTCGATCGCGATGCAGCCTGATGAAGCGGGCCGCGCTTTCCAGATCCTCCAGACTCGTCCGGAGATTCAGAGCGATTAGGCTTCACGCGGCCGGCGTGTCTGGTCCGGAATCCGGACCTCACAGGCCGGCGAGACCCTATCAGAAATTCGGCATGAGAGGTGAAGGGCCGGGCGTTGCGGCACCCTTCAACGATCGACGAAGGCCAGCCT
Source organism: uncultured Alphaproteobacteria bacterium (assembly GCA_963723525.1). Taxonomy (GTDB): domain Bacteria; phylum Pseudomonadota; class Alphaproteobacteria; order Rhizobiales; family Beijerinckiaceae; genus Microvirga. Next base: position 19,606 of record CAVRRI010000009.1, on the reverse strand, counting down.
GGCACCGAGGGCCGCAAAGGCGCCGGCGAACGTGCGGCGCATCCACGCCAAGACCCGCGGACGCGAGATCACGTGATCGCGGACGGAAGCGGCGAACAGCCCGTAGGCGACGAAGACCGCGAAGGTCATCAGCATGAAGACGGCGCTCAGCGCAAGCATGCGCGTAAGCGGATCCGGCTCGTCGGCGCTCACGAATTGCGGCAGGAAGGCCAGGAAGAAGATCGACAGCTTGGGATTGAGGATGTTGATCAGAATGGCGGTCGCCGTCATCCGGAGGTCCGACCGGGAATCGACCTCGGTCTCCAGCCGCAAGGCGCCGCGTTCCTGCAACGTGCTCCAGGCCATGTACAGAAGATAGGCGACACCCAGATACTTGAGGGTCTGGAAGGCGAGCGCGCTGGTGTGCAGGAGCGCGGCCAGTCCCATGACGGCGGCCGCCATGTGCGGGACGATTCCGATCGTGCACCCGAACGCGGCCACGACACTCGCGCGGGACCCCCGGGACAGACCCGCCGCCAGGGTGTAGAGAACGCCGGTGCCGGGCGAAACGACGACGATGAATGAAGTCACCAGGAATTCGAAGTTCACGCCGACGCTCCTTTCCTGAGGATGGCTTCGCGGGCGCCACAATGTCCCTGATCGGCGAGGCCGGCAAGGCCTCGAGCCGAGCTGCGGACCGCCGGCGCATGGCCTAATCCGCCGCGGCGGCCCTCAGCCTTTGCGCGTAGACGTTGATCACCAGCGCAGCCAGCAGGATCAATCCCCGGATCAGGATCTTCAGGAAACTGTCGATGTTCACGTGATCGAGGCCATTGTTGAGCACGCCGAGCACGAAGAGGCCGACGATGGTGTTGCCGATACCGCCGCGCCCGCCGAACAGGCTGGTTCCGCCGACGACGACCGCGGCGATTGCATCGAGGAGGTAGGTGTCGAACTCGTTCTGCTGCGCTGAGCCGAAATGGGCGACGCCGAGCATGCCGGCAATGCCCGAGCAGACCGCCGAAATCACCATGACGGAGCCCAGGATGAGCTTGACGTTGACGCCCGAATATTCCGCCGCCTCGCGGTTGCCGCCGACCATGTAGACGTACCGTCCGAAGCGCGTGTAGGTCAGAACCAGGTGCCCGATGAGGAGAATGAAGGCGGCCACGATCACGATCCACGGAATGCGCCCGATGGAGCCGGCCCCGAGGGTCGCGACGAGATCGGGGATCTTGTAGGCGATCTGGCCGCGGATGAGCATGGCCGATATCCCGGCTCCGATCTGCATCATCGCCAGCGTCATGATGAAGGACGGGATGCCGATGACGGTGAGACCGACCGCATTGACGACGCCGAGCGCGCAACAGGTCAGGAGCGCGAGAAGGATCGCCAAGGCGCCCGGCAAGGGCACGTTGGCGATGTTCACGTAGGATTCCTGCAGGGTGAAGTAGGCGACGACGATCCCGGTGGCGTTCGCGATGCTGGCGACGGACAGGTCGATTTCCGCGCAGAGGATCACGAAGGTCAGGCCGACGGCGATGATCGCCGTCACGGAAACCTGCGTGAGGATGTTGCCGAGATTGTCGAGCGTCGCGAAGGACGGGCTCGCGAGGCTGAAGAAAGCGATCAGGACGATCAGCGTCAGGAACGGCGCGATGTTGCGCATCTGGCCCTTCAGCCAGGCGCCCGCACGTATGCGGGCCCGCCGATGGACGACGTCGACCTGCGGCACGGTCATGCGGGCTGTCCCTCCCTCTCAGGCGGCTTCGAGGAGCCGGTCCTTGCTGACGATCTCGTTTGCGAACTCACGGACGATCCTGCCCTTCTTCATGATCAGGATGCGATCGGCGAGAGACAGCACGGTCTCGGGCTCCGTCGAGACCACGATCACGGCGAGACCCTCGTCCCGCAGGGTCCGGATGATTTTGACGACCTCGTCCTTGGCGCCGATATCCATGCCGCGCGTCGGCTCGCTCAGGATCAGCACCTTCGGGGGATAAGTCAGCCACTTGGCGAGGGCGACCTTCTGCTGGTTGCCCCCGGAGAGCGAGCCGAGCGGAGCGTCGACCCGCGGCGGACGGATCCGCAACCGCTCCACATGCGTCTGCGCCAGCTGCCGTTCCCTTCCGGGTTTCAGCCAGAACCTCGAGATCCGGCCGAGAATGCCGATCGACATGTTCTTGTAGACGGGTTCGAGGTGGAACAGCATGGATCTCCGGCTCTCGGGAACGAAGGCGATCCCCGCCCGGCGCGCCGCGGACGTGTTCGTGAGCCTGATCGCGGAGCCGCCGATCCGCACCGTTCCGCGATCCGGCTTGAGCTTGCCGAACAGGGTCCGCGCCAGCGGGACCTGGCCGCATCCCATGAAGCCGTAGATCCCCAGCACCTCGCCGGCGCGAACCTTGAGCGACACGTCCCGGTAGGCGCGCCCGAGGCTCAGGCCGACGGCCTCGAGCACGGGCGGCGCCTCGTTGCTGCTCTCGAGGCGGATATCGCTGGTGTAGCTCTCTTCCAGCTCCTCGTGCCCGGCGCCGATCATCCGTTCGATCACCTTGGCTTTGCTGGTCTCGCGCGCCGGGCTCGTGAGGATCCTCCGCCCGTTGCGGAAGACCGTGACGGTATCCGAGACCCGCAGGACGTCGTCGAGGAAAGTGCGAGATGAAGACGATGCTGCGCCCGCCGTCGCGCAGCCGGCGGAGCACCGTAAAGAGGCGTTCGATTTCGGGCGGCGACAGTGCCGACGTGGGCTCGTCGAGAATGATGATGCGGGCGCCCGAGAACAGGACGCGCGCGATCTCGATCAGTTGCTGCAGCCCGATCGGGAGATCGCCGATGCGCCGGTTCGGGTCGACGTCGATTCCAAGGCTCGCGAGCTGCTCCCGCGCCTTCCGCGCCATTTCCCGCCAACGCACGATTCCAGCCCGGTTCGCGGGCTGCTGGCCGAGAAAGACGTTCTCGGCCACCGTCAGGTCGGGCGCGATGCTGAGCTCCTGGTGCACCATCGCGATGCCGGATGCGAGAGCGTCGCGGGTGGAGCGGAAATGCACCTCGGTTCCGCCGATCCGATAGGTGCCGGCATAGTCCGTGTAAACGCCCGCGATGATCTTCATCATCGTGCTCTTGCCGGCGCCGTTCTCGCCGACGAGACCGTGGATCTCGCCGGCATGAAGCGTGAAGCTCACGTCCCGCAGGGCCTCGACGCCGCCGAACGACTTCGAGACGCCCACGAGCTCGAGCAAGGGAGCGGCGCCGTCCTCCACGGATGCGCTCAAATCAGGAAATGATCCTGCATCCATTGCATGCCGGCGGCATTGGCCTTGGTGACCACGGGACCGTCGGTGATCACGTGCTTCGGAACGCCGCCCTCGCCGGATTTCTCGCCGCCCGCCACGGCTGCGACGCCGGCGACGATGGCGCCGCCATGGATCCGGCACGACGGATTCCTGACCGTCGCGAACATCCGGCCTTCGCTCACCGCCTGGATGGCGGGCGGCATGGCGTCGACGCCGCCGACGAGGATATTGGTGCGGTTGCGGGTTCTCATGACGTTGTAGGCGGCGAGCGCCATGTCGTCGTTGTGGAAGAACGCGGCGTCGATCTGCGGATACTTGGTGAGATGCGTTTCCCAGATCCGCACCGCCTTGGTGACGTCCCAGTCGGCCGGCGTCGTGTCGAGCACTTCCACGTTCGGGTATTGCTTGATGACCGATTCGAAGCCCCGGGCCCGCCCTTGCGCCCCGGTATGGCCGAGCGCGCCCTGGGTCATGATGATCCTGCCCTTGCCGCCCATGGCGGTGACGAGGGCCTGAGTGACGGACGCGCCCATGAACTCGTTGTCGGGAGCGAGGAACGTGTGGACCTTGATCTGATCGAGCGGCGCGATCAGCGTATCCATGTCGATGACCGGAGTGCCCGCGTCGATCATCTTCTGCACGGGTGCCGTCAGCGTGCCGATCCCGAAGGCCTGGATCGCGACGAAGTCCCATTTCTGGGACGCCATGTTGTCGATGGCGGCACGCTGCTTCACGGCGTCGAGCTGCCCGTCGAACCAGGTCACTTCCACGTTGAACAGCTTGCCCCAATGTTCGGCGGCCTGCTTGCCCTGCGCGCACCACGTCGCCTGAAGGCCCGCGTTCGAGAAAGCGGCCCTCAAGGGCTTTTCGGAGCGGCCGACCGCCGCCGCGAGGGCAGGGTCGATGCCGAACCCGGAGAGCAGAGCCGCCGCTCCCCCTGCCGATACGGTGGCCGTGCGGAGAAAATCGCGCCGCGAGCGCGAAGCCTTGAACTCCGACATCCGTTCCTCCCTCGTTTATTGTGTTGCATGCCGCTACGACATGCAAAGATAAGGTCACATATTCGTTGACTCGATGCTAGAGGGTACTGGTCACCGTCGGCGGTCAATATTCAGTCAATACTTGAGGTCATGAAGTCCGACGGGGCTCCCAAGGCCGCGCCCGGCCTCATCGCGCCACGGGGCCTCGGGAGACCGTAACGTTCACGAACGGAGCGATCGCATGCCGGCTGGTGTTATCGAAAAAGTCGTCCTCGGACGGACGGATGTCTCAGTATCGACGATCGGCTTCGGCACCTCGGCCCTCGGACATATGCCCGACACCTACGGCTACGGGGTCGACGAGGAACGCGCCAGACAGACCCTGCGGGCGATCTTCGCCGGTCCGGTGAACTTCCTCGATACCTCCCGCAACTACGGCTTCGGCCGCAGCGAGGAACGGATCGGCGCGGTCATCCGCGAGCGCGGCGGGCTTCCCGAGGGGTTCGTGATCTCGACGAAGCTCGATCGCGATTTCGAGACCGGCCGTTTCGACGCCGCGCGGACCCGCCGTTCCCTGGAGGAGAGCCTGAGGGCCCTCGGCCTCGACCGCATCGATCTCCTGCATCTCCACGACCCGGAGCATGCGGCGTCCCTGACGGAGGTCACAGGCCCGCGCGGCGCCGTCGCGGAACTGTTCAGGATGAAGGAGGAAGGATTAACGCGGGCCGTCGGGCTCGCCGCCGGCAAGGTCGAGATCATGATGCCGATCCTGCGCGACTTCGACTTCGACGCGCTGATCACGCACAACCGCTTCACGCTCACGAACCGCAATGCGGAAGGCATGATCGACTTCGCCCGTTCCAGGGGCATCGCCGTCCTGAACGCGGCGCCCTATGCGAGCGGCGTTCTGGCGAAAGGCTCGAACGCGCATCCGCGCTACGTCTACCAGGAAGCCTCTCGCGAGATGCTGGAGCCGGTCCGGCAGCGGGAAGCCGTCTGCGCCAGGCACGGCATTCCGACCGGCGCGGCGGCCCTGCAATTCTCGGCGCGGGACCCGCGGATCGCCTCCACGATCTGCGGGATCAGCAGGCCCGAGCGGGTCGAGCAGACGCTCGAATGGGCGCGTTGGCCGATCCCTCAGGCCGCATGGGACGAGTTGATGGCCCTCCCGTCCTCGACCGAAGACCCGGAGGCGAGCCGCCGCTACAGGCCGGGATGAGTTGAAGCGCCGTCAGATCGATTCGGATGCGCCCTCGGCGATCCTCGCAGAGCGGCCGGTCGAGGGCACCTCCTGCAGGAGCCATCGCGACGCCGCCATGCCGGCGAGCGCGCCTGCGACCTGCGCCGCGACGAACGGGACGACGTGGTGCGGCGCGATGCCTGCGAAGGTATCGGTGAGCGCGCGGGCGATCGTCACCGCCGGGTTCGCGAACGACGTCGAGGCGGTGAACCAATAAGCGGCCGTGATGTAGAGCCCGACCGCGTAGGGGATCGCCTCGATCCTGAAGCGCGCCACGGCGAGGATCGTCGTCATGAGCCCGAAGGTCGCCACGAACTCGGCGAACCATTGCGCGGGCCCGGTCCGGACCTTCCCGGCGAGCTGGAACAGGGCGAGGTCGAACATCGCGTGGGCGGCAAGCGTCCCGAGGCAGCCTCCGATCACCTGGGCGGCCATATAGGGGCCGACCTGCCGCCACGGGAGCGCGCCCGTGATGCCCATGACGAGCGAGACCGCCGGGTTGAAATGCGCCCCCGAGATCGGCCCCAGGGCGAGGATCAGCACCACCAGGATCGCGCCGGTCGGGAGGGTGTTGCCGAGGAGCGCGATGGCGACGTTCCCGCCTGCAAGGCTCTCCGCCATGATGCCCGAGCCGACCACGGCCGCGACGAGAAGGCCCGTGCCGAGAGCCTCGGCGGCGAGACGCCGCTCGGACGAGAACGCGGCGCTCATGCGGTCGCGACCCGGCGTCCGTGCTCGTCGACGACCCGCTCGCCGTCCTCCTTCACGAACTCGCCCCGCTGCGGCGGCAGCAGGTCGATGACCTCCTCCGAGGGCCGGCAGAGGCGGACGCCCTTGGGCGTCACCACGATGGGGCGGTTGATGAGGATAGGGTGCGCCACCATGGCGTCGAGGAGTTCATCGTCGGAGAGCGACGGATCGCTCAAGCCGAGCTCCGCGAAGGGCGTGCCCTTCTCGCGGACGACTGCGCGCACGGCCAAGCCCATGCGGCCGATGAGCTGCTTCAGGAGGTCCCGCGAGGGCGGCGTCTTCAGGTACTCGACCACATGCGGCTCGACGCCGGCATTGCGGATCAGCGCCAGGGCATTGCGCGAGGTGCCGCAATCCGGGTTGTGGTAGATGATCACGTCCATGGCTCGGGTCCAATCGGGCGGTCTCGGCCGAACGGCGTCGGCCGGGTGGTCACGTCGACGTCCATCCGGGTCTCCGTCGGCACCCAAACGGCACGTCCAGCTTCCTCGGTCCGAACCGGAAGAACAACCCGGTTGAGGCGACGAGAGACGTGCCGTCCCAGAGTTTGATGTCACGATGATGTCGTCGGCCACGGGTCCGAGCAGCAGGGCGGACGTCGCCTGCCGCTCGGCGACCTGGCCTGCCGCGGTCATTCGGGCGCCAACATCCCTGTGAGCAACCTCGCCCTGCACCAGGCCGTCGTCTCACTTCGAGCGCGATGCACCAGGATGGCTGGCTCCGCTCATCCACTTTTCGGCGCGATGCGCCGGTTAGCTCGCTTCAGCTCGGCTCGATGCTCACCCCGCGGTTTAGCTGAGCTAGAGGCTGAACCCATTCCGGAAGGGGTGGAAGAGGACGGTCGCCCCGGGTTCGACGGGCGCCTGGAGGGCGTGGATCTCGGCGAGCCCGTCCGCATCGGCCAAGGGCCGGAGGCGTGCCGATCCTCCCCGTCCGACGATCTCGGCGGCGGGTCCATGCGAGGTCGCGACGATCCGCGCCGGGGCGAACTCGGTCCGGCCCGGGCGCCGGTCGAACCGCGCCGCCGCCGGGATCGGGCATCCGAGCCGCCGCCGATGCACCCGTCCCTCGAGGGCGGCGACGACCGCCCCGCCGAGGAGGAGCCAGGACACGAGCGCGGAGACCGGATTGCCCGGCAGCCCCAGATAAGCGGCCTTGCCGATCCGGCCCACCACGGCGGGCTTGCCGGGTTTGAGGGCGATCTTGAGGGTTTCGGAGGTGCCGCCCGCCCGGGCCACGGCGGCGGCGGAGTGATCCTCCTCGCCGACGGAGACGCCTCCCGTCGTCACGACGAAGTCGCAGCGGGCGGAGAGGTCCCGCAGTGCCCCCGCGATGAGGTCCGGATCGTCCGGGAGAGAGCCGCCGTCGATCGCCTCCAGGCCGGCCTCGGCGGCGAGCGTCAAGAGCATCGGACGGTTCGAGTCGTAGATGCACGACGCCGCGAGCGGAGTCCCCGGCCGGCGGAGTTCGTCCCCGGTCGAGACCACGCCGACCCGGGGCCGCCGCAGCACCCTCACGGCGCTTCGGCCCTGGGCGGCGAGGACAGCCACGTGCCGCGCGTCGAGGCGTGTTCCCGAAACCAGGAGCGGATCGCCTTCCCGAATGTCCTCGCCCCGCCGGCGGATGTTGTCCCCCGGCCTCAACATGCGGTGAAGGACGAGCTCGTCCCCGTCCCGCCGGCCGTGCTCCTGCATGAGGACGGCGTCGGCCCCCGCCGGCAGCGGCGCGCCGGTGAAGATGCGGGCCGCGTGACCGGCGGGCAAGGCCGGTGCCGCATCGCCGGCGGCTATGCGACCATGAACCGGAATGCGGGTCGCGGACGGCACCATGCATCCGCCGAGCGCCACCGCGTAGCCGTCCATCGCCGACGCGTCGAAGGCCGGCAGCGCGAGGGCGGCCGACACGGGCTCGGCGAGCGCGCGGCCGCCGGACCGTTCGAGCGGCACGGTCTCGACGTCGCCGATGGGCACCGCACGGCGGGCCGCCCGGTCGCACGCGGCCTCGATTCCGATGAGGCCGTCGCCTTCCGAGCAGAGGTCGGGTTGGGGGACGCGAAGGTCCATGCCGTGCTCCTGGGTCTTCCGGAGAACCCGGGCGGGATGCCGCCCGGGCCGAGATCGAGAGAAGCCCTCAAGCCGGCGGCGTGTACTCCTTCTCCTTGAAGGACAGTCCGCGCACCGCCTCGGGCGCGTCCGCGATCTTGCGGATGTTGCCCCAGGTCTGCTTGTAGTTCGGGATGATGAACTCGTTCACGCCCGCCGACACCACGTTGCCCTGCACGCCCGTCGGATAGGCGAACAGCATGAAGGTCTGCCGCGGCCTGGCCCGCTCCGTCGGATAGGCCATCGCCTGGGTCGAGCCGTTGTCGTTGTAGACCTCCACGAGGTCGCCCGGCTTGAGATTGAGCGCCGCCATGTCCTGCGGGTTCATCTCGATGAAGGGCCACGGGAAGCGGTCCATCACGAAATCGTTCTCCTGGTCGAGGTAGGCGCTCTGCCAGATATGGTTGGCGCGCCCGTTGTTGATCAGGAACGGGAACTTCCTCGATTCCTCCTCCTTGCCGGCGGCCTGAAGGCCGCGCCACCTGGTTTCCATGAAGACGGCCTTGCCGTCCTTCGTGTTGAACTTGCCGTCGGCGTAGAGACGCTTCGTGCCGATGATGCGCTCCGCGCCGGCGGTCGGGACCGGGGCTGCCGCGGCGCCGGCCCCGGCCTGCTGGACCGGCTCCTTGCCGCGGGCCGCCTCGATGGCCTGCCCCTGGACGATCATTCCGGGCTGCTGGCCGGTCGTCGTCCCGCCCGGCGAGCTGCCGGCCCCGACGGGGCCGCCCTCGAGGCCGACCGCGGGCTCCTGGAAACCGTTCGTACCCATGGCGCGGAGACGGGCGTAGGTGACGAACTCGCCGCCCTTCTCGTGCTTGTGGTAGCCGTCCATGAAGGCGTCTTCCTCGGACTTCCAGTCGAAGCCCTTGAAGCGGTCGGCGATCTCCGTCTTGCCCTGCTGCCGGAACACCCGCTCCATCGCGTTGGCGATGCGGGCCGCGATCAGGCAGTCCGGCATGGCGCGGCCGGGCGGGTCCATGTAGCGCTCGGTCAGGCGCATCCGGCGCTCGCCGTTCATCGATGTCAGGTTCATCTCGCCCGAGGTCGCCGCCGGCAGCCAGACGTGGCTCGCCTGGCCGATCTGGGTCGGGACGATGTCGACGTCGACGGAGAACAGCCCACCCCTCCGGACCGCGTCCACGATGGCCGCCACCATCGCGTCGCGGTCGCCGTACGGAACGGCCGTCATGGCGTCCTTCACCATGTCGGTGCGGCGCTTGTAGACGCGCTTGAATTCGTGGGCGTTGAGCGTCGTCTTGTAGTGGTCGCAGCCCCAGATGTGGTGGACGCCGCCCCGGCCGCTGATCAGGAGCTGGTCGACATAGGCCGCCGGCCGCCCCACATGGGCGTCGGAGGGCCGCGAATAGCCCTCCTGGTGTCCGCCGAGGCGCACGCAGCCGCCGCCCGGGCGGCCGATATTGCCGGTCGCGAGCGCGACGTTCACGAGGGCGCCGTTGGTGCGGTAGTTGTCGTTGCCCCAGATCAGGCCCTTCTCGTAGGCGAACATGGTGCGCCTGCGCGCATTGCCGGCCTTCGGCTGGGCGATCCACTCGGCGGATCGCCGGATCTGGTCGACCGTGAGGCCGGTGATCCGGGCCGCCTCTTCGAGGGTGGTCCTGTTGGCCGCGAGCGCCTTGTCGAACTCCTTCGTCGAGGCGTCGATCAGCGCCTTGTCGACCCAGCCCCTCTCGGCGATGTGGGTGAGCCAGGCATTGAAGAGCGCGAGGTCCGTCCCCGAGTTGATCGCGAGGTGCATCACCCGGTCCTTGCCGACTTCCGCCTCGCAGGCGTTGACGGTCACCGTCCGCCGGGGATCGACGATCACGATCCGGCTCGGCTCGACCGCCTCGTTCCCGAACTGTGCCTTCTTCTTGTCCATCGAGGTCCCGCGGAGGTTCGGGACGAAGTGGTTCAGGAAGTAGTTCGTCTGCGTCTCGAGGGGGTTCGCGCCGACGACCACGATGGTGTCCGCGAGCTCGGCGTCCTCATAGCAGTTGTTGAGCTCGCCGACGCCCATGTCGCGGGTGGCGTGGACTTCGGAGTTGTAGGCGGGGCGGTTGTGGATCCGGATGTTCTTGACCTTCATGGCCTCGAAATAGAGCTTGCCGGTGCCCCAGGTGTTCTCGTAGCCGCCGCCCGCTCCGCCGTGATCGAAGGCGGAGACGAAGAGGCCGTCCTCGCCCTGCTCGTTGACGATGGCCGCGGTGACCCGGGCGACGAGGTCGAGGGCGTCCTCCCAGCTCGTCGGCTGCATCTGCCCGTAGCGCCAGACCATCGGGTCGGTGAGGCGCTGCTGCTGCGTGCTCCGTACCGGCGAATAGGACATCTCGGCCATCCGCGCGCCGCGGATCGAGCCGAGGCCGGAATTCACGACGCAGTTCCTGTCGGGCTTGATGACCACGTGGACGTCCTTGCCGTCCTGCCTCACCACGTTGTACATGGCGGGTGCGTACCAGGCCTCCGTTTCGGCCGGCTGCTGCTTGGCGAGGTCGACGCCGAACTTGTTGCGGGCCGGGTCCGTCGTTCCCTGCTTGTCGATGTCCCAGGTGTAGGCCTTGTAGCCGCATCCGACGATGCAGTAGTGGCACACCACGTTGTGTTCCCTCGCGTCCGCCGGGATGATCGGCAGGCGGTCGGTTTGACGCTTGTAAGCCATGACGGTCCTCCCTTCAGAGCGCGGTTGGCCGGAGCACGTTCGACAGGCGGCCGTAGATCAGTTCGTCGAGCCCCTCCGCGAAGATGTCGCCCCTTTCGTCCACGCGCAGCGTGTATTGGGGGAGGTTCTGGGTGGCGTGGCCCCAGGTCTCCTGGCCGCCGGCCTCGCAGTCGAAGACCGAGTAGTGGCCGGAGCAGTTCAGGGTGCGGCGTTCCCGGCTGTAGTGGAGCGGGTAGCCCTTGTGCGGGCAGATCGTCGTGAAGCCGACGACGTCGCCGTCGGGGCCGACGCCGCCTTCGACCCGCTTCCCGAGCTTCAGGAGCACCCCCGGCGCGTCGCCGTCGGGATAGGACACTTCCATGGGTTCGTTGAGCTTGAGGTCCCTGATGTTGCCGAGCCTGATCGTCGGATAGGCCACGCGGGCGGCCGGCGTCTGGGCGCCGGCCGGGGATGCCGGCAGGACCGTCGAGGCCGCGGCGCCCGCGGCGGCGACGCCCGCGCCCGACAGAAAGCGCCGACGGCCGACGTCGACGAGTAGATCGCACCGCTTCATGGGCATGCCCTCCGTTCGCGTGGACTCGTCAGGAAGGCTGCAGGGACCGTGCCATCCCGTTCGGACCGGGAAACCCCTGTCGATCCGGGCGAAATGCGTCCGGGCGAAGGGTTCGATGTCGGCAAAACCGAACATGCGCGGCGCGCGACGTTCGGATCCTCGAACATCCGCTCGGGCGCCTGGGGTGCCTTTTTCGGCCCGAGGTCGTCGGGTCCCGCTCCCGCTCGCCCGAGGACGACGCCTTGTGAACGACGCCATTCGATTGAGGGTGAAGCCTTCACGAGGGTGTCATGGAGTGGACTTAAGGCCGTCGCTTACCAAGAAATCATGACAGGAGGGGTTCATGTCGGATCGTGAATACATCCCGACTCGTTCGCAGGCCTACGAGGAGTCGGAGAACGAAGGGCGCAACGGGAGCGACAACCCGACCATGGGGGAGGTGATCGCGGCGCGCTTCAACCGGCGCGACATCCTGCGCGGCGCCCTGGCGGCGACCGCCATTTCCGCGACCGTCTCGCCGCTCGCCCTCGCCGCCGCCGGCAAGGCGCGAGCCGCGGGCGGGACGTCCGCCTTCAACTTCAAGGAAGTGGCGGCCGGCGTCGACGAGAAGCATCACCTCCCGGAGGGCTACGACGCCGATATCCTCATCCGCTGGGGCGACGCGGTCGAGAAGGGTGCTCCCGCCTTCGATCCGATGAAGCAGACCGCCGCGGCCCAGGCCAAGCAGTTCGGCTACAACAACGACTATGTCGGGTATGTGCCGATGCAGGGCGCCGCCAACCCGAGCGAGCACGGCCTCCTGGTCGTGAACCACGAATACACCAGCGAAGAGCTCATGTTCCCGGGATTGAAGGGCGCCCAGGACACCAAGGAGGCAGCCTTCCAGCAGATGACGAAGGCGCTCGTCGACATCGAGATCATGGCCCATGGCGGCTCGGTCCTCGAGATCCGCAAGACGAACGGCAAGTGGCAGGTCGTCGGCGATTCCCGCTATGCCCGCCGCATCACCGGCGAGACCGAGTGCGCCATCTCGGGTCCCGCCGCCGGCCACGACCGCATGAAGACCTCCTACGACCCGGCCGGCCGGAAGGTCCGCGGCATGCTGAACAATTGCGCCGGCGGCGTCACGCCCTGGGGCACCTGGCTCACCTGCGAGGAGAACTTCAACGGCTATTTCTCGGGCAAGCTCCCGGACGGGCATCCGGAAGCCGCCAACGCGAAGCGCTATGGGGTCCCGAGCAACTGGTACAACTGGGGCCAGTACTACGACCGCTTCGACGTCTCGAAGGAGCCGAACGAGCCCAACCGGTTCGGCTGGGTGGTCGAGATCGACCCGTTCGATCCCAATGCCGTGCCGGTGAAGCGCACGGCGCTCGGACGCTACAAGCATGAGGGCGCGGCGAACGTCGTCAACAAGGACGGGCGCTTCGTCGTCTACATGGGCGACGACGAGCGCTTCGACTACGTCTACAAGTTCGTGACCGAGGGCCGCGTCGACACCCAGAACCGGGCGGCGAACCGGGACATCCTCGACCGCGGCACGCTCTATGTGGCGAAGTACAACGCCGACGGCACCGGCGAGTGGATCCCGCTCGTCCAGGGACAGGGGCCCTTGACGGAGGCGAACGGCTTCCGCTCCCAGGCCGACGTGCTCATCGAGACGCGCCGCGCCGGCGATCTCGTCGGCGCGACCAAGATGGACCGCCCGGAGGGGACGGAGGTGAACGCGAAGACCGGCAAGGTCTACGTCATGCTCACCAACAACACCCGCCGGAAGGCCGACCAGGTCGACGCGGCGAACCCCCGCGCCGAGAACGCCTTCGGCCACATCGTCGAGATGCTGCCGGACGGCGGCGATCACGCCTCGGCCCGGTTCAGATGGGAGGTTCTCCTGAAGTGCGGCGACCCGTCGGTCGCGGCGGTCGGCGCCACGTTCTCCACCGCCACCACGAAGGACGGCTGGTTCGGCATGCCCGACATGGTGGTCCTGGACAGCGAGGGCCGGCTCTGGATCGGCACGGACGGCATGTCCGAGAAGGCGACCGGCCGCACCGACGGCCTCTACGCCGTCGATACGGAAGGGCCGATGCGGGGAACCTCGAAGCTGTTCTTCCGCTGCCCCGTTGGCGCCGAGCTGTGCGGGCCGGAGCTCACGCCGGACGACGCCACCTTCTTCGTAGCCGTCCAGCATCCGGGCGAATCGGGCGACGAGTGGAAGGCCTTCGGACGCGTCTCGACCTTCGACGACCCTTCGACGCGCTGGCCGGACTTCAAGCCCGGCATGCCGCCCCGCCCCGCGATCGTGGCGATCACGAAGAGGGGCGGCGGCAAGATCGCCGTCTGATTCATCGTCTGAGCGGACAGCGAGGAGCCCGGCGTCGAGCCGGGCTTCGTCGTTCCGGAGCCGATCCGCGACGCGATCATCGGCTCTGCGCTGCTCTTACTCTTAAGCAGCGCATCGTTCGGCGCGGAAAACCGGGTCCACTTTTCCGCACGATCGCGGTCCGGACGAGGTCCACTGTTTCCGCACGATGCGCTAGCCCTGCGGCCCGTCGATCTCGAAGCGCCGCATCTTCTCCCACATCGTCGTCCTCGAGATCCCGAGCATCCGGGCCGATTGGATGATCTCGCCGCCGGTCGCCGAGAGGGCGCGAAGAATGAGGCGTTTCTCTGCGGCGAGCCGCGCTTCCTCCAGGGCGGGAATCCGTTGCACCGAAGCGGCGCCATGAGCGCCCGCGGGAAAGAGATCGTGCGGCATGATCCAGTCCCCGGTCGCCAGTGCCACCGCCCGCTCGACGCGGTTGCGGAGCTCGCGCACGTTGCCCGGCCACGGATAGGCGAGGGCGGCTTCCTCCGCGAGAACGCTGATCCCCCTCAGGTCGCGGTTCATCGCGTCGCAGAACATCTCGAAGAAGCGCCCCGCGAGCCACGACACGTCCTCGGGGCGTTCCCGGAGAGGAGCGACCTCCACCGCCAGGGCGTTGATCCTGAACAGCAGGTCTTCGCGGAAGCGCCCCGCAGCCATTCCTTTCTGCAGGTCCCTGTTGGTGGCGCTGACGACCCGGGCCTTGAACGGGATCGGGCGCTCGCCTCCGACGCGCAGGAAGGTGCGGTTCTCGAGGAGGTGCAGGAGCTTCGACTGGGCGGCGAGCGGGAGGTCCCCGATCTCGTCCAGGAACAGAAAACCTCCTCCCGCCCGTTCGGCGTATCCCAGATGCCGCCCGGAAGCGCCCGTGAACGCGCCGCGCTCGTGCCCGAACAACTCGCTCTCGATCAGTTCGGATGGGATCGCCGCGCAATTCACCGCCATGAACGGCAGGTTCCGGGCAGGGGAGATCCCGTGCAGGAAGCGCGCGGCGACCTCCTTGCCCACCCCCGTCTCGCCCATCAGCAGCACAGGGGTCGGCAGGTCCGCGATGCGGCGGAGCAGCGCTTCGAGCTGGCGTATGGAGGCCGATGCGCCGAGAATCCCTCGGCCTCCGTGCGGCTCCGCGCGATGAGCGAGCGGGCCCGCTCGAGAAAGGAGGCCATGTCGAAAGGCTTCGTGAGGTAATCGCCGGCACCGGACCGCATCAGCGCGACAGCCTGGTCGATATCCGCGAACGCGGTCATGAAGAGGAACGGCGCCGCAACACCGGGAGGCTTGCCGGAACACGTCGGGACCGCCGATGTCCGGCAACCGGATGTCGCAGACGACGAGGTCCGTCCGGACGCGCCTCAAGCCCGCGAGGGCCGCCTCGCCGGATTGCCACCATTCCACGGCGAAACCTTCGAGCTCCAAAGCCTGCTGGAGCGACTCGCCATGATCGGGTCGTCCTCGACCACGCCGATGGTGCTCTCTCATGCGACATGCGCGAGCTCCCGAGTGGCATGAAAGGAGATGACGATCGGACCGCAGCGCCGCCGGTTCACGGCGTCCCGCGAAGACCGTGCCGCCCAGGTCGTCGACGAGGCGCCTGATCATCCAGAGACCGAGGCCGCGCCCCGCAGCGAGGCGCGAGCGAGCCGGCCGGACGCATCTCGACGGCGTTGTCCGGCAGTCCGGATCCCTCGTCCTCCACGACCACGCACCAGCCGCGATGGTCCGCTGTGGCCCTCAGGGTCACGCAGGAGCCGCCGGGCCGGCCTGGCAGGCGTTCCGCAACAGGTTCAGAGGACCTGTCGCACCGGGGCCGCCCGACCCGACTTCGCCGGCGAGCTGGTACGACCAGCGCAGTTCGCGCCCCTTGCGACGGAGCTCGGGGTTGAGGAGCAGTTGCAGGTCGTCGATGTCGGCGGCGGAGAGGTTCCTCGTCTCCCGATCGGTGCGGTACACGACGAGTGTCGCCTGGACGACGTCGCGGATCCCCTTCAGCCCGCGTTCGACGAGGTCGAGGCTGGGGCTCGGACCTCGGGCCGCGCCCGTGCTGTTTCAGGGTCTCGACCGCGTTCAGGATCCCGCCGAGCGGTTTGTCGATCTCGTGCGCCATGCCGGAGGCGAGCCGCCGAGGCTGGCGATCCGTTCTTCCTCCGCGAGCCGCCGGGCCAGCGCTTCGCGCTCGCGGACCGCCTCGACCATGCCGTTGAAGGCGCCGAACAGGCCGCGGAACTCGCCGCGGGCCTGCTTCATCTCCGCCGCCGAGATCGGCTCGACCGCTCCGGCCTTGAGGTGGCCGGCCAGGATCCCGACCGGGCGCATCATCCGGCGCACGGTGAGCCAGGCGATGAGGGCCAGCGCGAGCGTGAGCGCGGCATTGGTGGCGACGAGGATCCAGAGGACGGCGCGGCGCTCGGCGAGGAGCGGCGCGATGTCGAAGGCGGCATGGACCGACCCGACCGCCTGCCCGCCGCTCACGAGGTCGCGCCGGGCGACCGCCCGCCCTTCCGGTTCGCGGACGACGAGGGCGGGAGCCGAGGCGGCCTGGGACAGGAACGAGGCCGGGAGGGGCGTGCGGGAGGGAATGGCCCGCGGGGCGGAGGAGGCGAGAACGTCGCCCTCCCTCGTCGCCACCACGGTCGCGGTGGGCTTGAGCCCCGCGTGGCGCTGCCGGGCCCGGTCGAGAACGTCGAAGATCTCCCACACGTCCTCCCGGATGACGGGGTCGATCAGAGCGGTACGCCAGGCGGTCGAGGTGAACGGCGGCCAGGTCCTCGAGGTGCCGGGTCTGCGCGGCCGCGAGCCGCGTGAGGACGCGCTCCGAGACGAAGATCGCGACCATCGCCATGAAGGCCATGACGACGAGCGGGACCTTCACGGCCAGAGGGAGCCGCAAGTCCGTCATCCCGCGGCCCCCCGGACGGAGGGCGACCTTCGCGCGGATCGCGTCGTAGAGCTCCGGCTTCTCCTCGCGGAAGCCGTCGAGCCGCAGGAGCCGAAGCACTTCCCGCCCGTCCTCGTCGTCCGCCATCCCCAGGGCTGCCACCCGGATGAGACGGGCCCGCGGCTCCTGGACGATGGCCGCCGCCGAGGCGACCGGCGGAAAACCAGCAATACGTAATCGCGGACGATCCTGGTCTCGCCGACGAGGTCCGGGTCCGTCTCCCGCATCACCTCGTAGACGTAGCCGTCCACGCTGCCGCTCTCGGCGAGACCCGAAGCGACTGCCCTGATGACGTTCCGGTGCCCCCAGGTGACGATCGTCTGGCGGAAGAAGCGTTCCGGGGTTCGATTCCGCTCCGCCAGCGCCGCCGCCGTGACGAGCCATCCCGAATTGCTGTCCGGGTCCGAGAAAGCGTGGACGTCTCCTTCGAGATCGTCGAGGCTGCCGGCCAGCCTGTCGCGGCCGGCGATCAGGTAGGACTGGTAGAGGGGCTTGCCACGCCAGATCGGGACGGCGACGAGGGCGAGCTGCGGGTTGGCGACGAGCGGAAAGCCGCAGATCCAGGCGGCGTCGAGCTGACCGGAAATCAGGAGGGACGTGATCTCCTGGTATGTGCGCCGGGTGACGAGGCGCACCGGCCGCCCCGTCGCCCGTTCGAGGTAGGTCTTGAGGCGGGCGAGGAGTTCGAGGTCGTTGGTGAGGAAGACGGGCGTCAGGCCGAACTTGATGTCCTCGGACGCGGCGAGGGCGATGCCCGGATGAATGATTGTGCCGGCGAGAGCACCGAGCCCAAGGACGACGTCTCGGCGGGGCAGGCCCGCGCAACGCATCGGCTTTTCCTCCCGAACCTTCATCGACGCCCCACGCCGGAGGCTTCGGAGAAGGCTACTCTTTCCCTGCAGGGCGGTCGAGGTTCGGATTGAACCCGACCGGCGGGGCGATCGAAGACCGTGTCTTCATCGGCGAGACCTGCCGCGGAAGGTCAGGCGCCGTCCTCGGGGCGCGCGCAATGCGACCCGAGGACCTCAGGCCGACAAGGGCGCTTGATCCTGCACCCGATCCTTGAGATCTCGCTCCGCTCGTCCAAGCGAGTCACCGGCGGCGCCGACCCGCAGCGGATGAAACGGCCACGGTCGTTTCTCACCAGGACGACGACGGCGGGGAACGGGGCCGCCCTCCCGTCCGCGAACGGGGATGCCATCACCGCCGCAGGAGGCTGAACGACGGTCCCGCCGCGGCCATCACGAAGACCACCCGGATGATGTGGTGGGCCGCCACGAAGGCCACCTCGATGCCGAGGGCCAGCGCGACCAGGCTCATCTCCGCGAGGCCGCCGGGCGAATAGGCGAGCAGCAGGGGCACCACCCCGTATCCCGAGACGCGGCTGGTGCCGAATGCGACGAGGAGCGTAAGGGCAAGGAGGATGACCGTCGATCCGAGCGTCAGCGCCAGGATGCGGAGGTTCTCGCGCGGGGCCGATCCGGCGAACCGGCATCCGATCGTCGTGCCCAGCACCAGTTGCGCGGCGGTGACGATCTCGGTCGGCGGCACGAACCGCGACAGGCCGGTCACGTGGACGGCGGCGCTCGCCAGAACCGGGCCGATGAGCAGCCGCGCCGGCAGCCGCAGCGCCTGACCGAGGACGACCCCGGCGAGCGCGGTCGCGAGGAACCAAACCTCGTCCGTCAGGGGCGTGTCGAGGATCGAGGTTCCGAGCCGCGCCCGCGCTCCGAGCGGCGTGCCGCCGACGAACGCGATGACGAACGGCAGGGCGAGGACGACGAGCAGGATGCGGGCCGAGTGGACGAGCGCGATCGTCCGGGCGTCGCCGCCCTTCTCCTCGCCGACGATCACCATTTCGACGAGGCCGCCGGGCATCCCGGCGAAATAGGCGGTCGGCAGGTCGAAGCCGGCCACGAGGCGGAAATAGGCCACGCAGGCCGCGCCCGAGAGGAGCACGAAGACGGCGAGCCCCAGGACGGTCGGCAGCCAGTTGAGGACGCTCTCGGCGACCTGCGGGGAGAAACCCGCGCCGAGCATGACCCCGATCACCACCGTCATCGGGGGCCGCACGATCCCAGGCGCCGCAATGGGCGCACGCAGGATCGCCGCGAGGGTGCAGGCCGTCATGGAGCCGAGCATCCAGGGCAGCGGCAGGTCGAATGTCGAAAAGACGAAGCCGCCGGCCCCGCCGACCACGAGAGCCGCCAGGAACCGGCCATAGGGAAAGCGGGCCGGAGACAGAGCGCGCGCGGCGGATCCGAGGGGAGCGAACAACGGGCCTCACTGGGCGGAAGCGGCCGGGGTGAGCGGCCGCGGCGGAACGAAACGGCGCGGGAGACTTTGCGGCACGCCTACACCAGGCGCCTCGCCGCCGCGCGCGACGGCTGCGCATACGAGGTCACTGCCGGGCGCAACCCCTATCTGGAGCCGGGTTCCGGCCGGCCAAGGGCGGTCCGCTCCCGGGTGGAGCCGCGGGTCTCGACAGACGCGCGATTGCTCTCATGCCGCAACCCGGGGAGATTGGGGCCCATGAATCCGCCGGACTGGACAACCTTGCGCATCTTCCTCGCGGCGATCGAGCTCGGGAGCGTGACTCGCGCCGCGGAAAGGTGTGGCATCGCCGTGTCGGCCGCGGCCCGGAGGATCCAGGACCTGGAGGCCGACCTCGGGGTCAGGCTGCTGGACAGGGCCGCCCGCGGGGTCACCCCGACCACGGCGGGCGAACTCGTTGCCCGGCATGCCCGCTC
>CAVRRI010000008.1:0-27743 GCA_963723525.1 uncultured Alphaproteobacteria bacterium | reverse complement strand
TCTCGCCGCTCGCCCTCGCCGCCGCCGGCAAGGCGCGAGCCGCGGGCGGGACGTCCTCCTTCAACTTCAAGGAAGTCGCCGCCGGCATCGACGAGAAGCACCACGTCCCGGAGGGCTACGACGCCGACATCCTCATCCGCTGGGGCGACGCGGTCTAGAGGGTGCGCCCGCCTTCGATCCGATGAAGCAGACCGCCGCGGCCCAGGCCAAGCAGTTCGGCTACAACAACGACTATCTCGGCTATGTGCCGCTCGGGCGGCCGTCCAGCGAGCACGGCCTCCTGGTGGTCAACCACGAATACACCAGCGAAGAGCTCATGTTCCCGGGATTGAGGGCGCCCAGGACACCAAGGAGGCAGCCTTCGCAGCAGATGACGAAGGATGCTCGTCGATATCGAGATCATGGCCCATGGCGGCTCGGTGCTCGAGATCCGCAAGGCGGACGGCAAATGGCAGGTCGTCGCCGATTCCCAATATGCGCGCCGCATCACGGCGAGACCGAGTGCGCATCTCGGGTCCGGCCGCCGGCCACGACCGCATGAAGACCTCGCTACGACCCGGCCGGCCGCAAGGTCGCGCGGCATGCTGAACAATTGCGCCGGCGGCGTCACGCCCTGGGGCACCTGGCTCACCTGCGAGGAGAACTTCAACGGCTATTTCTCGGGCAAGCTGCCGGACGGCCATCCGGAAGCCGCTAACGCGAAGCGCTATGGCGTCGCCGAGCAACTGGTATAACTGGGGCCAGCTACTACGACCGCTTCGACGTCGCGAAGGAGCCGAACGAGGCCAACCGCTTCGGCTGGGTGGTCGAGATCGACCCTTTCGATCCCGATTCCGTGCCGGTGAAGCGCACCGCGCTCGGCCGCTACAAGCATGAGGGCGCGGCAACATCGTCAACAAGGACGGGCGCTTCGTCGTCTACATGGGCGACGACGAGCGCTTCGACTACGTCTACAAGTTCGTCACCGAGGGCACGCGTCGACACCGCAGAACCGCGCGGCCAACCGGGACATCCTCGACCGGGCACGCTCTATGTCGCGAAGTACAACGCCGACGGCACCGGCGAGTGGCTCCCGCTCGTCCATGGCCAGGGCCCGCTTGACCGAGGCAACGGCTTCCGGACCAGGCCGACGTGCTCATCGAGACGCGCCGCGCCGGCGATCTCGCTCGGCGCGACCAAGATGGACCGCCCGGAGGGGTCGAGGTCAACGCGAAGACCAGCAAGGTCTACGTCATGCTCACCAACAACACCCGCCGCAAGGCCGACCAGGTCGACGCGGCCAACCCCCGCGCCGACAACGCCTTCGGCCACATCGTCGAGATGACTGCCGGACGGCGGCGATCACGCCGCGACCCGGTTCAGATGGGAGGTTCTCCTGAAGTGCGGCGACCCGTCGGTCGCGGCGGTCGGCGCGACGTTCTCCACCGGCCACCACGAAGGACGGCTGGTTCGGCATGCCCGACATGGTGCGTCCTCGACAGCGAGGGCCGGCTCTGGATCGGCACCGACGGCAATGCCGAGAAGGCGACCGGCCGCACCGACGGCCTCTACGCCGTCGAGACGGAAGGGCCGATGCGGGGAACCTCGAAGCTGTTCTTCCGCTGCCCCGTGGGCGCCGAGCTCTGCGGGCCGGAGCTCACGCCGGACGACGCCACCTTCTTCGTCGCCATCCAGCATCCGGGCGAATCGGGCGACGAGTGGAAGGCCTTCGGACGCGTCTCGACCTTCGACGACCCTTCGACGCGCTGGCCGGACTTCAAGCCCGGCATGCCGCCCCGCCCCGCGATCGTGGCGATCACGAAGAGGGGCGGCGGCAAGATCGCCGTCTGATTCATCGTCTGAGCGGACAGCGAGGAGCCCGGCGTCGAGCCGGGCTTCGTCGTTCCGGAGCCGATCCGCGACGCGATCATCGGCTCTGCGCTGCTCTTTCTCGAAGAAGCGCATCGTTCGGCGCGGACAACCGGGTCCATTTTCCGCACGATGCGAGCATCGGACCCAAAGTGGACCCCACTTTCGGGATCCATCCGATGCTCATTCTCTGAAGCAGCGCATCGTTCGGCGCGGAAAACCGGGTCCACTTTTCCGCACGATGCGCTAGCCCTGCGGCCCGTCGATCTCGAAGCGCCGCATCTTCTCCCACATCGTCGTCCTCGAGATCCCGAGCATCCGGGCCGATTGGATGATCTCGCCGCCGGTCGCCGAGAGGGCGCGAAGAATGAGGCGTTTCTCTGCGGCGAGCCGCGCTTCCTCCAGGGTGGGAATCCGTTGCACCGAAGCGGCGCCATGAGCGCCCGCGGGAAAGAGATCGTGCGGCATGATCCAGTCCCCGGTCGCCAGTGCCACCGCCCGCTCGACGCGGTTGCGGAGCTCGCGCACGTTGCCCGGCCACGGATAGGCGAGGGCGGCTTCCTCCGCGAGAACGCTGATCCCCCTCAGGTCGCGGTTCATCGCGTCGCAGAACATCTCGAAGAAGCGCCCCGCGAGCCACGACACGTCCTCGGGGCGTTCCCGGAGAGGAGCGACCTCCACCGCCAGGGCGTTGATCCTGAACAGCAGGTCTTCGCGGAAGCGCCCCGCAGCCATTTCTTTCTGCAGGTCCCTGTTGGTGGCGCTGACGACCCGGGCCTTGAACGGGATCGGGCGCTCGCCTCCGACGCGCAGGAAGGTGCGGTTCTCGAGGAGGTGCAGGAGCTTCGACTGGGCGGCGAGCGGGAGGTCCCCGATCTCGTCCAGGAACAGAAAACCTCCTCCCGCCCGTTCGGCGTATCCCAGATGCCGCCCGGAAGCGCCCGTGAACGCGCCGCGCTCGTGCCCGAACAACTCGCTCTCGATCAGTTCGGATGGGATCGCCGCGCAATTCACCGCCATGAACGGCAGGTTCCGGGCAGGGGAGATCCCGTGCAGGAAGCGCGCGGCGACCTCCTTGCCCACCCCCGTCTCGCCCATCAGCAGCACAGGGGTCGGCAGGTCCGCGATGCGGCGGAGCAGCGCTTCGAGCTGGCGCATGGAGGCCGATGCGCCGAGAATCCCCTCGGCCTCCGTGCGGCTCCGCGCGATGAGCGAGCGGGCCCGCTCGAGAAAGGAGGCCATGTCGAATGGCTTCGTGAGGTAATCGCCGGCACCGGACCGCATCAGCGCGACAGCCTGGTCGATATCCGCGAACGCGGTCATGAAGAGGAACGGCGCGGCGCAACACCGGGAGGCTTGCCGGAACACGTCGGGACCGCCGATGTCCGGCAACCGGATGTCGCAGACGACGAGGTCCGTCCGGACGCGCCTCAAGCCCGCGAGGGCCGCCTCGCCGGATTGCCACCATTCCACGGCGAAACCCTCGAGCTCCAAAGCCTGCTGGAGCGACTCGCCCATGATCGGGTCGTCCTCGACCACGCCGATGGTTCTCGTCTCATGCGACATGCGCGAGCTCCCGAGTGGCATGAAGGGGGATGACGACTCGGACCGCAGCGCCGGCCGGTTCACGGCGTTCCGCGGAGACCGTGCCGCCCAGGTCGTCGACGAGGCGCCTGATCATCCAGAGACCGAGGCCGCGCCCCGCAGCGAGGGGCGCAGCGAGCCGGCCAGACAGCATCTCGACGGCGTTGTCCGGCAGTCCGGATCCCTCGTCCTCCACGACCACGCACAAGCCGCGATGGTCCGCTGTGGCCCTCAGGGTCACGCAGGAGCCCGCCGGGCCGGCCTGGCAGGCGTTCAGCAACAGGTTCAGAAGGACCTGTCGCACCGGGGCCGCCCGGACCCCGACTTCGCCGGCGAGCTGGTTCGACCAGCGCAGTTCGAGCCCCTTGCGACGGAGCTCGGGGGTGAGGAGCAGTTGCAGGTCGTCGATGTCGGCGGCGGAGAGGTTCCTCGTCTCCCGATCGGTGCGGTACACGACGAGGGTCGCCTGGACGACGTCGCGGATCCCCTTCAGCCCGCGTTCGACGAGGTCGAGGGTGCGGCTGCGGACCTCGGGCCGCGCCCCGTGCTGTTTCAGGGTCTCGACCGCGTTCAGGATCCCGCCGAGCGGGTTGTTGATCTCGTGCGCCATGCCGGAGGCAAGCCGCCCGAGGCTGGCGATCCGTTCTTCCTCCGCGAGCCGCCGGGCCAGCGCTTCGCGCTCGCGGACCGCCTCGACCATGCCGTTGAAGGCGCCGAACAGGCCGCGGAACTCGCCGCGGGCCTGCTTCATCTCCGCCGCCGAGATCGGCTCGACCGCTCCGGCCTTGAGGTGGCCGGCCAGGATCCCGACCGGGCGCATCATCCGGCGCACGGTGAGCCAGGCGATGAGGGCCAGCGCGAGCGTGAGCGCGGCATTGGTGGCGACGAGGGTCCAGAGGACGGCGCGGCGCTCGGCGAGGAGCGGCGCGATGTCGAAGGCGGCATGGACCGACCCGACCGCCTGCCCGCCGCTCACGAGGTCGCGCCGGGCGACCGCCCGCCCTTCCGGTTCGCGGACGACGAGGGCGGGAGCCGAGGCGGCCTGGGACAGGAACGAGGCCGGGAGGGGCGTGCGGGAGGGAATGGCCCGCGGGGCGGAGGAGGCGAGAACGTCGCCCTCCCTCGTCGCCACCACGGTCGCGGTGGGCTTGAGGCCCGCGTGGCGCTGCCGGGCCCGGTCGAGAACGTCGAAGATCTCCCACACGTCCTCCCGGATGACGGGGTCGATCAGAGCGGTCGCCAGGCCGTCGAGGTGAACGGCGGCCAGGTCCTCGAGGTGCCGGGTCTGCGCGGCCGCGAGCCGCGTGAGGACGCGCTCCGAGACGAAGATCGCGACCATCGCCATGAAGGCCATGACGACGAGCGGGACCTTCACGGCCAGAGGGAGCCGCAAGTCCGTCATCCCGCGGCCCCCCGGACGAGGGCGACCTTGGCGCGGATCGCGTCGAAGAGCTCCGGCTTCTCCTCGCGGAAGCCGTCGAGCCGCAGGAGCCGAAGCACTTCCCGCCCGTCCTCGTCGTCCGCCATCGACAGGAGCGCCGCCCGGATGAGACGGGCCCGCGGCTCCTGGACGATGGCCGCCGCCGAGGCGACCGGCGGAAAGCCGAGCCATTCGGAATCGCGGACGATCCTGGTCTCGCCGACGAGGTCCGGGTCCGTCTCCCGCATCACCTCGTAGACGTAGCCGTCCACGCTGCCGCTCTCGGCGAGACCCGAAGCGACTGCCCTGATGACGTTCCGGTGCCCCCAGGTGACGATCGTCTGGCGGAAGAAGCGTTCCGGGGTTCGATTCCGCTCCGCCAGCGCCGCCGCCGTGACGAGCCATCCCGAATTGCTGTCCGGGTCCGAGAAAGCGTGGACGTCTCCTTCGAGATCGTCGAGGCTGCCGGCCAGCCTGTCGCGGCCGGCGATCAGGTAGGACTGGTAGAGGGGCTTGCCACGCCAGACCGGGACGGCGACGAGGGCGAGCTGCGGGTTGGCGACGAGCGGAAAGCCGCAGATCCAGGCGGCGTCGAGCTGGCCGGAAATCAGGAGGGACGTGATCTCCTGGTATGTGCGCCGGGTGACGAGGCGCACCGGCCGCCCCGTCGCCCGTTCGAGGTAGGTCTTGAGGCGGGCGAGGAGTTCGAGGTCGTTGGTGAGGAAGACGGGCGTCAGGCCGAACTTGATGTCCTCGGACGCGGCGAGGGCGATGCCCGGATGAATGATTGTGCCGGCGAGAGCACCGAGCCCAAGGACGACGTCTCGGCGGGGCAGGCCCGCGCAACGCATCGGCTTTTCCTCCCGAACCTTCATCGACGCCCCACGCCGGAGGCTTCGGAGAAGGCTACTCTTTCCCTGCAGGGCGGTCGAGGTTCGGATTGAACCCGACCGGCGGGGCGATCGAAGACCGTGTCTTCATCGGCGAGACCTGCCGCGGAAGGTCAGGCGCCGTCCTCGGGGCGCGCGCAATGCGACCCGAGGACCTCAGGCCGACAAGGGCGCTTGATCCTGCACCCGATCCTTGAGATCTCGCTCCGCTCGTCCAAGCGAGTCACCGGCGGCGCCGACCCGCAGCGGATGAAACGGCCACGGTCGTTTCTCACCAGGACGACGACGGCGGGGAACGGGGCCGCCCTCCCGTCCGCGAACGGGGATGCCATCACCGCCGCAGGAGGCTGAACGACGGTCCCGCCGCGGCCATCACGAAGACCACCCGGATGATGTGGTGGGCCGCCACGAAGGCCACCTCGATGCCGAGGGCCAGCGCGACCAGGCTCATCTCCGCGAGGCCGCCGGGCGAATAGGCGAGCAGCAGGGGCACCACCCCGTATCCCGAGACGCGGCTGGTGCCGAATGCGACGAGGAGCGTAAGGGCAAGGAGGATGACCGTCGATCCGAGCGTCAGCGCCAGGATGCGGAGGTTCTCGCGCGGGGCCGATCCGGCGAACCGGCATCCGATCGTCGTGCCCAGCACCAGTTGCGCGGCGGTGACGATCTCGGTCGGCGGCACGAACCGCGACAGGCCGGTCACGTGGACGGCGGCGCTCGCCAGAACCGGGCCGATGAGCAGCCGCGCCGGCAGCCGCAGCGCCTGACCGAGGACGACCCCGGCGAGCGCGGTCGCGAGGAACCAAACCTCGTCCGTCAGGGGCGTGTCGAGGATCGAGGTTCCGAGCCGCGCCCGCGCTCCGAGCGGCGTGCCGCCGACGAACGCGATGACGAACGGCAGGGCGAGGACGACGAGCAGGATGCGGGCCGAGTGGACGAGCGCGATCGTCCGGGCGTCGCCGCCCTTCTCCTCGCCGACGATCACCATTTCGACGAGGCCGCCGGGCATCCCGGCGAAATAGGCGGTCGGCAGGTCGAAGCCGGCCACGAGGCGGAAATAGGCCACGCAGGCCGCGCCCGAGAGGAGCACGAAGACGGCGAGCCCCAGGACGGTCGGCAGCCAATTGAGGACGCTCTCGGCGACCTGCGGGGAGAAACCCGCGCCGAGCATGACCCCGATCACCACCGTCATCGGGGGCCGCACGATCCCAGGCGCCGCAATGGGCGCACGCAGGATCGCCGCGAGGGTGCAGGCCGTCATGGAGCCGAGCATCCAGGGCAGCGGCAGGTCGAATGTCGAAAAGACGAAGCCGCCGGCCCCGCCGACCACGAGAGCCGCCAGGAACCGGCCATAGGGAAAGCGGGCCGGAGACAGAGCGCGCGCGGCGGATCCGAGGGGAGCGAACAACGGGCCTCACTGGGCGGAAGCGGCCGGGGTGAGCGGCCGCGGCGGAACGAAACGGCGCGGGAGACTTTGCGGCACGCCTACACCAGGCGCCTCGCCGCCGCGCGCGACGGCTGCGCATACGAGGTCACTGCCGGGCGCAACCCCTATCTGGAGCCGGGTTCCGGCCGGCCAAGGGCGGTCCGCTCCCGGGTGGAGCCGCGGGTCTCGACAGACGCGCGATTGCTCTCATGCCGCAACCCGGGGAGATTGGGGCCCATGAATCCGCCGGACTGGACAACCTTGCGCATCTTCCTCGCGGCGATCGAGCTCGGGAGCGTGACTCGCGCCGCGGAAAGGTGTGGCATCGCCGTGTCGGCCGCGGCCCGGAGGATCCAGGACCTGGAGGCCGACCTCGGGGTCAGGCTGCTGGACAGGGCCGCCCGCGGGGTCACCCCGACCACGGCGGGCGAACTCGTTGCCCGGCATGCCCGCTCGATGGTGGATTTCAGCCGTCGTCTCGGCGACGACCTCCGCGCTCTCGCCGGCGGGGGGCTCGGAACCGTCCGGCTCAACGCGCCCCTGTCGGCGCTCGCCGGCCATCCTCTCGCGGAGGCCCTCGCCGCATTCGGAGCCGAGCACCCGGGCATCACCGTCGAACTCCAGGAACTGACCAGCCTGTCGACGCTGCAGAACCTCGTTGAGGGCCGGGCCGACATCGGGATCGTCACCATCGGGCGAGCCGTCCCGGACGGCCTCGAGGCCAGGCCGTGGCGGTCGGACCGGCTTCGCGTGGTCGTCCCGGCGGAGCACGACCTCGCACGGCGCGAGACCCTGCACTTCGCCGAAGTCCTCGGCCACCCGCTGATCGGCGTGCTTGAGCAGGGCGGACTGACCCTCATGCTGGAAGAAGCGGCCGAACGGCTCGGCCGGCGTCCTCGCTACAGCTTTCGCGTCGCGACCGTAGAGGCCGCCGCCCGGCTCGTCGCGGCGGGTCACGGCGTGACGGTCATGCCGGACGGCGTCCTCGAGGTCTACCATCCCGACCTCCGGCTCGTGGGGGTGAGGCTCAATGAGCCCTGGGCGGAACGGCAGCTCAGGCTCGTCAGCCGCCCCGCCGCGATGCTGCCTCCGCCCGCGCGCCTTCTGCTCGATCGCCTCTCGCCGCGAGGAGGGCGTTTCGGGAATTGAAGGGATCCCCTTCGACCGTCCGCCTTTCGCGAACGCTCCCTTCGCCGAAAAGCACTTCACGTCCTGATCCCGAGAACGCATCCTCAACGAAAACAAGAACCAGTCCCGGAGGAAACGACATCATGGGCTTGTCCGCAGGTGCGGAGGCCGTCGTCGTACGCGAGGTCGGTCCGCGCGACGGTCTGCAGAACGCCGCGTCGGTCATGCCGACGGAGGCGAAGCTCGCCTGGATCGCCGCTATGAAAGGCGCCGGCATCCGAGAGATGGAAGTCGCCAGCTTCGTCCCGCCGGCCGCCATGCCGCAGATGGCGGATGCAGCGGAGGTGACCAGGGCCGCCCGCGCCGCCTATCCGGACCTGCGCGTGGTCGCCCTTGCACCGAACCTGCGCGGTGCCCGGAACGCCGCCGCTTCCGGCGCCCAGTCGATCATCATCCCGGTCTCGGCGAGCGAAGCCCACAGCCGGTCGAACGTGCGCCGGTCGCGGGCCGAGCAGGTCGCCGAGGTCGCGCGGGTCGTCGCGTGGGCGCGCACGCTCGGCCGCGACGCCCCGAGGATCGAGGCCGGGATCTCGACGGCGTTCGGGTGCTCCCTCCAGGGCGTCGTCCCGGAGCGCGACGTGATCGCGCTCGCCGCCTCCCTCGCTGGAGCCGGCGTCGACGTGATCGCGCTCGCCGACACGCTGGGCTATGCGAGCCCGTCCCGGGTGCGCCGCCTCGTGCGGGCCGTGCGGGCGGAGATCGGCGCCGCCGCGTTCGGCAACCTGCACCTGCACGACACTCTCGGCACCGCTCTCGCGAACGCGCTCGCCGGCTTGGAGGAAGGCGTGCGGGGCTTCGACGCGGCGCTCGGGGGCCTCGGCGGCTGCCCGTTCGCGCCCGGCTCCGTCGGAAACGTCTCGACCGAGGACCTGGTCTACCTGCTCGAATCCGAGGGCTTCCGGACCGGGATCGACCTGCCGGCGCTGCTCTCCGCCCGCGATGTCCTCGAGGCGGGACTGCCCGGCGAGAAGCTGCAGGGGCGGGTGGCGGCGGCCGGCGTGCCGCCGACCTATCGGCCGGCCGCCTCGGCCCTCGCCTAGCGCATCGGACCGAAAAGTGGCCCCCACTTTTGGGATCCATCCGATGCTCTTTCTCTTAAGCAGCGCATCGCTCAGTGCGGAAAACCGGGTCCACTTTTCCGCACGATGCGCTAAGCCCACGCCGCTTTGGCCGATCGAAACCGTGGAGATCCAGACCTTGCCCGAGACGCAGTCTCCGCCCGCCCCGCCGGAACCGGCGCCCCTCGCGGGCATCCGCGTGCTCGAGTTCAGCCACATGGTCATGGGCCCCAGCTGCGGCATGGTCCTCGCCGACCTCGGCGCCGACGTCGTCAAGGTGGAGCCCGGTCCCCACGGCGACAACACCCGCCGCCTGACCGGCCCGGCCGTCGGCTTCTTTCCGACGTTCAACCGGAACAAGCGCAGCATCTGCATCGACATGAAGCGTCCGTCCGGCTCGGCGCTCGTCCGCCGGCTCGCGGGCACGGCCGACGTCGTGCTCGAGAACTTCCGGCCCGGCGCGATGGAGAAGCTCGGACTCGGCTATGCGGCCCTCTCCGAGGTCAATCCGCGCCTCGTCTATTGCTCGTGCAAGGGGTTCCTGCCGGGCCCCTACGAGCACCGCACCGCTCTCGACGAAGTCGTCCAGATGATGGGCGGCCTCGCCTACATGACGGGACCTCCGGGGCGGCCGCTTCGCGCGGGATCGTCCGTGAACGACATCATGGGCGGAATGTTCGGCGCCATCGCCATCCTGGCGGCCCTGCGCGAGCGGGATCGCACGGGCCGCGGAAGCCTCGTCCAGTCGGGCCTGTTCGAGACCAACATGGTGCTCGTGGCGCAGCACATGGCCCGCGCCGCCGTCGAGGGCTCCGACCCTCCGCCGTTCGGCGACCCGAACATGGCGAAACCCTGGCCGGTCTACGATATCTTCGACTCGGCGGACGAAGGCGAGCAGGTCTTCGTCGGCGTGGTGACCGACGGCCAATGGCGCGCCTTCTGCGAGGCGTTCGGCCTCGGCGACCTCCTCGCCGATCCGGAACTCGCCACCATGCGCCAGCTCGCGGCGGCCCGCCCGCGCGTGCTGCCGCGCGTCGCCGAGGTCTTCAGGTCGTTGCCGAAAGCCGAGCTGATGGCGCGGTGCGAAGCCCTCGGGCTTCCCTTCGCTCCAATCGCCCGCCCGAGCGATCTCTTCGACGACCCTCACCTTCTCGCCTCCGGCGGATTGCTGCCGGTGGACCTCTCGGCGGCCGAGGGAGCGTCCGGCGGCCGTCCGGCGGCTGCGCAGGCCAGCCTGCCGGGCCTCCCGGTCTCCCTGCGCACCGGCCGGCCGGGGCTCCGCCGCCAGCCGCCGCGCGCCGGCGAACACGGCGTCGAGGTGATGCGGGAGGCGGACTTTTCGGAAACCGAGATCGGCGCCCTCGTCGAGGAGGGCGCGCTGTCGCTCCCCGGCCGCGCGGCGCCGGCGTGACGGGAGAGGGTGCGACATTCACCAGAGCCGAAGCGATCTTCGGCAACCAGAGACGGGTTCACGTGCAACGCGAGCTGGAGCGAGATCCAGCCGACAAAGGGAGGACTTCGATGACGACGAGAATGCTGACGATCCTTGCGGGGGCGGCGCTGGCGGCGCTCACCGCGACTGGGCGAGGCCGCCGACTACACGATGCGGCTGTCGCACGTGTTCCCGCCGCAGCATCCGCTCGGCAAGATGGCGCAGCAATACGCCGACGCCGTGAAGGCGGAGACCAACGGGCGGGTCGCCGTCGAGATCCTGGGCTCCGGGCAGGCCTTCGCGGAGCGGAATCCTACCCGGCCGTCGCCAAGGGCCAGATCGAGGCGACGCTGCTGGTGTCCGTCCAATTCTCCGGCATCGTCCCGACCGTCGATGTCCTCTCGATCCCCTTCGTGATGACGGGCACTGAAGCCCCGAAGGCGTTTCTGACCTCGGAGGGCCGGACCAAGCTCGACGGCGAGATCCGGGAGAAGCGCGTCGAGCCGCTGGCCTGGCTGTTCCAGACCGACACCTCGATCTTCACGTCGAACGCCAAGCCGTTCCTGTCGCCTTCCGATCTCGCCGGCCAGAAGATCCGCGGCATCAACCAGATCATCGACGCGGCGCTCGCGAAGAACGGGGCCTCGCCGCTCTCGACTCCGGGATCGGAGGTCTACCAGGCGCTGCAATCGGGCGTGCTGGATTCGGCCCTCACCGACGTGAGCGCCGCGTTGAGCCGCCGCTACAACGAGGTCCAGAAGTACGGCACCGTCATCCCCCATGTCATCACGGCCTACGGCATCGTGCTCGCGAACCCGGCCTTCGTCGCCAAGCTGCCGCCGGACGTGCGCGAGCAGATGAAGCGCGCCGGGTCCAAGGTCGAGATCCAGGGGGTCGAGGCCGGGGGCGCCAACACACGCGAAGCCATCGACGGGCTCAAGGCGAAAGGCATGCAGCTCACCGTCCTTTCGGCCGC
This sequence comes from uncultured Alphaproteobacteria bacterium, assembly GCA_963723525.1. Taxonomy (GTDB): domain Bacteria; phylum Pseudomonadota; class Alphaproteobacteria; order Rhizobiales; family Beijerinckiaceae; genus Microvirga. The sequence goes on along the minus strand of CAVRRI010000008.1, from coordinate 15,921 downwards.
GCAGACGGGGGACTGGGCGAAGGCCATGACGGACGCCTCCAAGGCGGCGTTCGTGCAAAGGACGGGCGAGGGCGGCAAATCGGTGCTCGCCGCGTTCGAGAAGCTCGGCGGCCAATGACGGCACGGGGCGGCGCGACGGCGCCGCCCCTTTGTCGTCCGAGGAGGCGTCCCATGGAACTCTTCGCTCGTGCCGTCGACCGGCTCGGTTCGGCGGCCGCCGGATTCGCAGCCGTCGGAGTTCTCGCCATGGTGGCGATCATGGCGGTCGGCGTCGTGTTCCGGTACGGGGTCGGGCAGCCTCTCGCCTGGGTCGACGAAGCCGTCCGCTACTTCCTGGTCTTTTCCGTTCTCCTCGGTCTCGCCGAGGTCATGCGGCGCGGCGACAACATCCGGGTGGATCTCGTTCTCGAATCGGTCTCGCCGCAAAGCCGCCGGATGATGGAGATCGCCGGACTCGCGGCCGCCCTCCTGTTCGGGCTGGCGCTGACCTGGCTCGGCGGCGAGATGGTCGCGTTCTCGGCCGATCTCGGCCTCACCACGGCCGGCAAGATCGATATTCCGTCGGCGTGGGTGGAGGCGGCGCTGCCTCTCGGGGGTGTGCTCCTGTCGCTCGCGACCGTCGTCCGCATCCTCCGCATCGCGCGAGGCGACCCCGTGCAGGAACCGGGCGGCCACGTCCCGGCCGGGAGCGACCGCGAATGAGCGTCGTTCTCCTGATCATCCTGCTCGCCGTGCTCATGACGGGGATCCCCATCTATGCTGGGTTGGGATTGACGGCGCTCGCCTTCATAGCAGTCGCCTCGGGTTCGTTCGGCGGCCTCGCGGACCAGATGTTCGCGAAGCTCTCCAGCTATCTGCTCGTGGCCATCCCGCTCTTCGCCTTCATGGCCGCCGTCATGGTGAAGACCCGGATCGTCGACGACCTGTTCAACTTCCTCGATGCCGTCGTCGGGTGGCTCCCGGGCGGGCTCGCGATCGCGACGGTCCTGTGCTGCACGGTCTTCGCCGCGATCTCCGGTTCCTCGGCGACGACCGCCCTCACGGTCGCGGCGATCGCGGCCCCGCAGATGGCTCGGGTCGGATACCCGGTTCCGCTGACGATGGGGACGATCGCGGCGGGCGGGACGCTCGGCATCCTGATCCCCCCATCGGGCCCGATGGTCCTGTACTCGCTCGTGACCGACGCCTCGATCAGCGCCCTCTTCATCGCGGGAGTCGTCCCCGGCCTGCTGCTCGCGGGCGTCTTCGCCTTCTATTGCTTCGTGCGGGCCCTCACCGGCACCGACATCCCGCCGCCGTCCGGCCGTTTCGATCTCGTCCGCGCGATCAAGCTCGGGCGCCACGCGATCTGGGCGCTCACTCTTCCGCCGGTCATCTTCGGCGGCATCTATCTCGGCATCTTCACGGTGACGGAGGCCGCCGCCGTCAGCGCCGTCCAGGCGGTCATGATCGGCGTCCTCGTCTACCGCAATCTCGGCTGGCGCGACATCTTCGATGCGGCGCTCCAGGCGGTGCGGCTCAGCGCGATCCTCTTCATGATCATCGCCGCCGCCGTCGTGTTCGGCACGGTCCTCACCCTGCTGCGGGTGCCGGCCGAATTGACCGCGTGGGTGACCGGCGCCGGGCTCGGGAAGTACGGCTTCCTGACGGCGGTCTGCATTCTGCTGCTCGTCCTCGGGATGTTCCTCGAGAGCGTCGCCCTGATCCTGATCGTGACGCCGATCGTCCTGCCGACGCTCGCCGCGCTCGATATCGACCTCGTCTGGTTCGGCATTCAGTTCGTCATCCTTTTGGAGATCGCGCAGCTGACGCCGCCCGTCGGGATGAACCTGTTCGTGCTGCGCGCCGTGACCGGGGCGCCGCTCGGCAAGATCGTGGCGGGCTCCATGCCGTTCGTGCTGATGCTCGTCATAGGCTGGCTCGCCATCGTCGCCGTCCCGGGCCTGGCGCTCTTTCTGCCGACGACCATGCTGGCGCCGAGGCCATGAGGAAGCGACGTGACCTTCGACATGACGTGGTTTGACGTGGCCGACGTCGCGGATCTCGAAGGCCGGGATGTGATCGGCGTCGAGACGGCCGGCCGCAAGCTCGCGATCTTCCGCCTCGGGAGCGATTACTACGCCACCTCGAACGTCTGCACGCATCTGGCAGGAGTGCTGTCGGACGGGGAGGCGGTCGAAGGTTACGTGGAATGCCCGCTGCATGACGGGCTCTTCGACATCCGCACCGGCAAGGCGCAGGGCGGGCCGGTCGGCAAGGACCTTCGCACCGATCCGGTGAGAGTCGAGGGAACGCGCCTGCTCGTGCGGATCGACGGCGCCTCCGACGAGACTGCGCGGGCGCCGTAGTCGCCGCACCGGCCGTTACGCCTCGAGGCTCCATTGCGGGTGCCAGACGATCTCCCAGAGATGCCCGTCCGGGTCGTGGAAATAGCCCGAATAGCCGCCCCAGAACCGGTCGTGGGCCGGGTCCGTGATCACGGCGCCGGCGCGTTCCGCCTGCGCCATGACGGCATCGACCTCGTCCCGCGATCCGGCCACATGGCCGATCGAAACGGCTCCGAGCCTTGTCGCAGTCGCTTCGATCTTGGCGTCCTTCGCCAGCGACGCCGTCGGATAGAGGGCCAGGACGAGGCCGTCCTTCAGGGTGAAGAAGACGGCGGCGCCGTCTTCGAACTCCTCGCCGATGACCCCTTCCGTCGGAAGGTCCAGTCCGTCGCGATAGAAGGCGAGCGACCGTTTGAGATCGCTCACGCCCAATGTAACGACCTTGATGTGCGGCCTCATCGCTGCTCCCTCCCGACAGCCCCGCGCTGCATGCCTCCCGCGCACGCATCCCGAATCAGATGACAGCAGTACGCCTTCCTATGCTTGCACGAAACGGCCAGTCAGCCGGAGAGCTGCCGCAGGATCGTGCCCGGCGTAAGGCCCGAGAGCTGTCGCGTCTCCCGCGTGAGGTGAGGCTGATCGGCATAGCCGGCCGCGACCGCGAGGTCCGCCGGCCCGCCGGCGCCGGGCCGGCGGGCGAGCGCCATGAAGCGCTGGAAGCGCAGGATGCGGTCGAGCGTCTTCGGCCCGTACCCGAAAGCCTCCCGGCAGCGCCGGCGCAGCGTGCGCTCGCTCATTCCGAGGCGGTCGGCAAGGTGGCCGACGACCGCTTCGCCGGGGCGCGTCGCGGCGACCGTCCTGAAGATCGCGCGGGGGATCTCGTCGGGCGCATCGAGAACCCGCGCTCTGTGCGCCAGCGCCGTCTCGAGGCGCGCCGCGACGCCTTCGGGCGTCCGGCCCTCGCCGACCCAGTCGGCCAGGCGGCGGGCTTCGGAGCCCCAGAAGTCCTCGAGCGGCAGCCGGGCGCCCACGATCTCCGAAACGGATACCTGCAGCCAGGACGAGGCTGCCCCGGGCTGGAAGCGAAGGCCGACGACGGTCGTGCCTTGAGGGATCGACTCGACCTTCGCCTCCCGGTCCGGTCCGGCAATCCGCAAGGTCCCGCCGACAAAGATGAGATCGGCGCATCCGTCCGGCACGATCGCAGACCGCCGAGGAGCCCCGGCCGGAATCCAGTGGAACCACACGCCGGCGAAGTGCGGCCGCAGGAGCGGCGAGGCGGGCCGTTCGTCGTAGGCGCCGAAGGCCTGCCCCAGAACGGCCGGCTCCGGGTCCACCGGCTCCGGGGCGGCCCGGCCTCGGACGACTTGGTCCCGAAAGGCCTGCCGATCGCTCGATCCATGCTCCATCGGCCGCTTCAACCTTTCCGGCCCGGTGCGGACCGTCCCCGGCCATTCCCATCATAGGCCGGCGAGCCGGCGGGGCGAATGCGGGATTGCACAGTGCTCCCGGGGCCTCTCTCCGTGGCGGTGCGGACCGTCTCGACCGCCGGAACGCGGCAGACGAACGAAAGCCGATTCCGCGCCGGTGAAGCAGCTCGGGCCTGGGGACCGGTGGCCGGAACGTTCAAGACGCGCCCCCGGCAGCGGGCACAATTCCCCGCACATCCGCCAACCGGACCCGACCGCTGGAGATCGGGGTCGGCGGCGCGGTCCACGACTCTCTTCCGCAGGCAAGGACATGGCCACTTCCGAACTGAACGCCCATCCGGAGCGCGTCTATCGCATCGATCGATTGACCGTTCCCGCCGCCGCACGCGGCGAACTCCTCGAAGCCGTTCGCGGTACGCACCGGGTGCTCCGGCGCCAAGCCGGGTTCGTGAGCGACCGCATCGTCGAGAAGCCTGCCGGTCCCGGCGTCTCCACCATCATCACCATCGCCGAATGGGAGAACGCGAGCGTCGTCGACACCGTGCGCAAGGCGGTGGAGGCCTATCACCGGGAGATCGGGTTCGACCGGGAAGCCTTCCTCAAGCGGCTCGGGATCACGCTCGAAATCGGTCTCTACTCGACCGTCCGCGACTGACCCGGCCCGCCGGCGGGTGAAGACCCGTGGCCCGCCCGCGCGGGCGGGCCACCGAGTGGAGGGACGGAGAGGCAAGGGGTCCAGTCTAGAGCAGCGCATCGTTTAACGCGGAAAACCGGGGTCCACTTGTCCGCACGATGCCTAGAAAGTGTAACCCAACCGCACCCCGACATTCGTCAGGCCGCGGTTCTGCGAACACAGGCCCGCATTGGACAGGTGCTCGACGGTGGCCATGACGGACCAGCGGGAATCGAGCCTGTAGCCGATGGACCCGCTCTCCCGGAAGATAGGCGAGCAGCCGAGCGCGTTGTGGCCGGGGGTCGCGTAGGGGTGCGTGTCGCCGTTGTGCACGGCGCCCCCGAAGCTCGCCTCGGCGAACAGGGACGGCGTGATGTCGAATGTCCAGGAAACGCCCGCATAGGCGAAACTCGTCTTGCCGGCGAAATTGACGCTGCCGCCGACATGGGGGCGCGGGATGAAGAGATCCCACACGGGATTGGCCGCGCGGAACGGCTTCGCGAACAGGATCTCGCCGGTGAAATTGGCCGACCCGCTCTCCGGACCCGACGGATCGTGCGCCGAAGCGCCGATGCGAACTTCCGAAACGAAGCTTGGCTGAAGCACGGGTGAGGACGCGGGTGCCGTGCGCACCGGCTCGGCGGCCATGACCGACGAGGCCAGCAACGCTGCGGCAGAACCGATCAGGAGTCGCGCCACCATTCCACAATCCGCGGCAAGAACGGCGGACCATAACAGAGGCAATGACCCGGTGCAGCGGGTTTTCGCGTCGTTTTAACGCCGAACGCCGCTCCGATGCACCGAAGCCACACCGTAAAGGAGCGTGCCGGTCTTCCTCAAAGCGAAAGCTCTCCAATCGAAAAGGCGCGGCTCGCGCATCGTGCGGACAAGTGATCCGGTTTTCCGCATTGATCGATGCTCTCGCCGGCCCGGAACGACTCCGCCGGCCGCGCGTTGCCGTTGCGGAATACCGAGTAGGTGCGTCGCGCCGCGATTCGTCGCCCGCCGGCGCCGGAGGCCTGATTAGCCGTCAGGCCTTCTTGCTCTGAAGGGGCCCCGGGCGGACCCTGGTCAGCTGAGCGCAGTTCCCGCGGCGACGGTCGTCCGGCTTGTTTGCGCCTCCCGTCCGTCCTGGGGGGCAGCGGTCCGGAAATCGGCGAGACGTTCCGCAACAGCACCGTAGAACCCGCGCAGCAGGGGGGCGCCTTCGCTCGCCGCCTCGAAGCAGGCGTAGAGACGTTCTCCCCAGGGGAGAGCGTCGTCTCGGAGAGAGTTCAGCAGGTCGGCATGCGCCGCGTGGATCGCCGCGAAGGTTGGGCTTTTTGCGAAGGCCTCGTCGCCGACCAGGATGAACAGCTTCTCCCGTCCAGCCTTGCCGCGGAGTTCGAGGGTCCCTGCTTCCAGATAGGCGAAACCCGGGGCCGCTTTCGTGACCGGCTCCGCCACCACGATGTCGAACGACAGCGGCTTGGCCTGCTGCTCCACCCGGGACGCGACGTTCACGGTGTCCCCCACGGCCGAATAATTGAACCTTGCCTCGGACCCCATGTTGCCCACGAGCGCCGGCCCCGTATTCAGGCCGATCCGCACCGCGAGGGGCGGCATCGGGTCCGGCCGGCGCCTCAAGCCGAAGGCGTCGCTCTCGTTCAACCGCTCCAGGGTTTCCCGGATGCGGAGGGCCGCCCGGCAGGCCCGGGCCGCGTGGTCGGGCGACGGAATCGGCGCGTTCCAGAACGCCATGATCGAGTCGCCGATATATTTGTCGATCGTTCCCCCCTCGGCCAGGATGTCCTTGCCCACCCGGTCGAACAGCACGTTGAGGAGTTCGACCACCGCTCTCGGCGACAATTGCTCGCTCAGCGCGGTGAAGTTCCGGATGTCGAGGAACAGGACCGTCACCTCGCGCTCCTCGCCGCCGAGGCGCAGGAGCATCGGGTTCCGCTCGATCTGCTGGAGGTAGGACGGGGCCACGTAGCGCGAGAAAGCCTGGCGCACGAACCGCCGCTCGCGGTCGGACACGAAGTAGCGGAACGAGATCAGGACGAGATAGACGAAGAGGCCCGCGGCGCTCGGAAAGAGCGGATCGACGAGAAGTCCGTCTCCCCTGAAGGCGAGCCAGGCGCCGAGGCCCGTCACGGCCGCGGCCGCTCCCCCGAAGAGCAGGGCTCCGACGGGCGAACCCAGGACGGCCGCGACGGTCACGACCACGGCGAGGACGAGCACCCAGGCGCATTCGAACGGATCGGCCCAATCCGGCCGCCGGAGGTAATCCCCGGCGAGGATCTGCTCCAGGGCCTGGGCGTGGATCGACACGCCCGGCACGGTCTCGGCGAGAGGCGTGGCGCGCGTGTCGAGGAGCCCGGCGGCCGACGTCCCGACGAGCACCATGTGGCCTTCGATGAGGCTGCGCAGCCGCGGGTCCTCGCGGTCCGACAGGAGCGTCGCGGCGGAGACGTATCGCGCCGGGACGTCGCGGCCGAAACGGACGCGCAACTCCCCGGCGCCCGTCGTCGGCACCTCGAAGGCTCCGACCCGGATCGCCGTCGTGGCGTAGGGCGCCTCGTTGCGGCCGTGGACCGTGATGGTCCGATCGCCGTGCGCGACGCGCAGAAGCTCCAGGGCGAGGCTTGGATAGACGCGCTGCCCGTCGCTCCAGAGCAGGGGGATCCGCCGCACGATGCCCTGCGCGTCGAGCGGGCTCAGCGTGATCGCCCCGACCCCTGCCGCCCGCTCTTCGAAAGCCGGGAGATTGACCGCTGCCGCCTCGAACGCGGGAAGTGTCGCGCGCGGGTCGGCTCCCGTGAAGGCCAGGCCGGCCACGACGCGCGGACGGGACTCCGAGCGTCCCGGCAGGATGCCGAAGCCGAGCACGACGGGGAGGCGGCCGATGGCTGCGGCGAGGAGCCGATCGTAATCGGGCAGACGCGGCGCGATCGAATCGGCCAGTTCCGGTCCGACCGCCTCCCGGAACTCGGGCCGTTGGGCCCAATCCGCCGGGGACAGCCGATCGCGTTCCGCAAAGACGACGTCGAACGCGACCGAAGCGGCGCCCAGCGCGTGCAGGCGATCGAGAAGTCGCGCGAGCTCGCTGCGCGACCACGGCCATTGGCCGACGGCGGCAAGAGAGGCCTCGTCGATGTCCACGATGCGCACCGGCGCCTCGCGGTAGGGTCGCGGCGCCGCGCGCTGGAACTCGTCGAAGGCGAGTTCACGGACGAGGCGCACCGGATAGGGATCGGAGACGCGGAGCATCGTGCAGGCGAAGGCCAACGCCAGCCCGAGCGCCAGTGCGACTCCGGCCCGCGTGAAGTGCACGTGCGCGAAGACGGATCGCAATCGCCAGGAATGTTCGCCGGGACGGGTCACCGATACCTGCCGCCGTCCCTGATCGCGATCGTTGCGCCGCAGGGCGAGCGGCCGCGCTCCGACGGAGCGCAGCGCGCAGGCATCTGTGATGACCCCGCCGGTCGGGCCCGAGGGTTCCGCCCCGGCACCGCCCCAGGGCCCGACGCCGGCCAGCACCCATGGCAACAGGCCTGCGGTCCATGCGCAACAGCGTCGAGGCATGAGGGTTTCCTCGGTCAGCCGGGAACTCGTATGAAGAAGCTTACGTCAGTCAAGTGTCTCCGCAAATGCCGATCCAAGGTGGCGAATACTTGATCAAAGCAAGAAGATGGAGTCCGGCGGCCGCTGCAGCCCAGAGGTCCCTAATTGCCTGCCGTGCCTTTGGCTGGGGGCCCGTGTCGGCCTGAGGTCCTTGGGTGTTGCTGCGGCTCGCCCAAGAGCGACGCCTTTGGCGGAGACAATGCTCCGATGACGCTGACGCCGGCGGGAGCGGTGCGAAGGGAACCGTATCGGCAGTCCGTCGCAGATTAATGATCGGCCGCGGCCACGGTGGGATTGACGGCGGGCCTGCTGTTCTTGATTCCGTTGGCGACGGCGGAGCGGAGACCCGCTTCGATCCCGCCCAGCTCGGCCGCCTTCGGCAGGGGGACGGAGATCGGCAATTGCGGCGCGCCGACCGTATCCTGCTGCCCGCGCGGGCCGACCAGCCAATCGGAGCGCTGGAAGCCGATCATGCCGTTGCTGATCTTCAGATGGCGGCGCTCCACCACTTCCCCCGTCTTGGTGTCCAGGACGTGCCACCACTCCGAGGCGGCCTGCTGGTCCACGAGAGATACGAAGGCTTCCGCAAAGGAGTCGAAAGCACCGACCAGTCCGTGGACGCCCTTGTAGTTGCCATCCTGGCGTCCGGCAAAGAGCAGATATTGCTTCATCAAAGAGTCCCCTTCTTTCGATCCGGCAATTGCGCGGTCGGCAAATCGACAGCCTTAACCATTCCTTAACGGCAGGGTGGCGCCTGACGGTTAACAAGTCGTTAACGGGCTGCCCTAAGGCGACGCTTTCCGGAGCTTCCTCGTCGCGAGACGAATCCGGCCCCGTGCGCCGGCTCACCACCTGCTTCCGTTGCGTTGGTTATGATGACGCGGAAGGAGAAGTGCCATGACACGCATTCTGGCCGCCCTGTGCCTGGTTATGCCGACGATCGCGTCCGCGCAGCCGCGCCTCGACGCCACCCGTCTGTCCTGCGGCCAGGTCGCGGCGGTCGTCCAGACGCGCGGGGCGGTCGTCATCAGCACGGGCCCCTACCTCTATGACCGCTACGTAAGCGGCGCGCAGTTCTGCGTCCGTCCCGAGATCACCGTTCCTGCTTGGATCGGGACGGCGGATGCCGCCCAGTGCTTCGTCGGATATCTGTGCCGTGAGCGCCAGCCGCGGTTCGACCGGTAGTGTCCTGTTTAGCGAGGGGTGGAACGCGCGCTCGATGGTCAGGGCGCCAACAGCCTGAGCAATCCCGCCGCGCCGAGGCCGATCACGACGGCGAGGATGATGACCGTCGGCAGGATCTCGAAATCGTGCCGCTGTAGGAAGTTGCCGTACCGCCTGAGATCCATGCGCCTACACTCGTCATCAAGCGGATTATAGCCGCCGATGACTTAACGAAATAGCAGGCGCATCGCACAACGGATTTCACTCCGGGAGCATCAATCCAGGAGTGCGACAGCATTAGCGCTGCCAATGTTTGAAACGCCTGGTCGCAGTTGAGCCTTCAGACTTAAGCGGCTGCACCAGTGCGGGGCTCCAGACCAGGGCTCCTCCCGTCGTTCCCTGTGCCGCTTCCCATGCCCCTCACCTCACCCGTTGTCCGAGCGAGTCGGACTCATAGGAAATCTCTCCTATCAAGTCACTCTCCGTGGTGGAACGGCTCGGTCTCGAGGAAACGAGGGCTCGGATTGGTCGATGACCCGACTACGCTTCCGAGAGACTCAAAACCACCAGGACCAGCATTACGTAGTAGTGCCGATTGTATTAGCCCGGACGAATTAAAAACAGCGTAATTCTGAGGATATCCCTCGCCCACAAATAAGCAGCCGCCGCCATTTCTGCCGCACACCTCAACGTTTCCTTCCCAACAAAAGACTCGCGTTGTACCGGCAACCCTGAGCTCACACTTGGTTCCACGGATACCGAGGGTCGCGTGAGGCGTCGTCAAAGTGTAAGTATTGGGACGGGAGTGGCCGCCGGAGACGAAACGGAATGCGCCTTTGGCAAGGTTTATCGAGACCTCCGACGCAGTTTTGTCAGGATTGAACACGAATCGATCGAGCTTCGTACTCGAATTTGGGCCAACCTCCAGTTCCGTCTGATCCAGGAACTGCAATCCAGCCCGCCCGAGATTGCCGGTCCTCACGAGGTCGTCCTGGAACAACGAACCGCCGACCGACAGGGTGACCTTGCCGCTTTCCCCTTCGCTCGACACGGAGGGAACGACCTTTTTGGCCTCGCCGATCGGCGGGGTTGCGGCAGCCGCCGCCACGGCCGACGCCACCAGCAGTGCCAAGGTGACCTCAAGGCGGAGAAGAGAACCCATCGTGCTTACCGAAGTGGCCACGAGGCTCGAAATCCACGTAAATGCGGTTAAACTGTACTCTGCTACGGCGGCGCTGGCAAATTCGGGACCGTGAGCCGGAGCGTGGAGGAAATACGTGGCCGTCCGACGTGTACGGGCAAGTCTGCGCCGGTCTGCAATGGTTCTGGCCGTCGCTTTAGTGACGTCGCTCGGCCTGGCTGAGGTCCGCCTCCTAGACCCTGGATTGATCGCAGCGCTCCGCGAGCGAACGCTTGATACCTACCAACGGTATTACCCGCGCGACTATAGAGATTTACCGGTCCGAGTGGTCGATATCGACGAAAAGTCTCTCGCTACATACGGCCAATGGCCGTGGCCGCGCACCCGTGTGGCCCAGCTCACCCGACGGCTCGCAGACCTCGGCGCCAGCGTCGTGTGTTTCGATATCCTGTTTGCAGAGCCCGACCGGTCAACGCCGCAGCGCCTTGCGTCTGAAATCGAGTACGAGGATCCCCAAGACTTGGAGCGGGTGCAGTCCGTGCTGGGTCGACTTCCTGATCACGACCAAATTTTTGCTCGCGCGATCGAGAAATCGCCAACCGTTCTGGGATTCGCGTCAACCGCGAGCGCGACCGATCTGGCCGCCAGTGCGATCCGGTCTGGCATTCGCCGGGACCGACCCGAGATTGGTTCTTCAGCCCATGCAGGGCGCGACCGCGAGCCTGCCGCTGCTGAACGAAGCTGCGCGCGGTATGGGTGGGATCAGCCTCAACACCGGTGAGACCAGCGGCGTCGTGCGGCGAATTCCCCTGCTGTTCTCGAATGGTTCCGATGTCTATCCAAGCCTCGCGGTCGAGGCGCTGCGGGTGGCATTCGGGGCCGACAGCATCCTGGTTCGAAGCACAGGCGCAAGCGGCGAAGCCAGCGGCCGACAACCCGCCATTGTCGGGCTCCGGGTCGGTGACCTCCAGATCCCGCTGACCGCGCGCGGCGAGCTATGGCTCTATTTCGATCGCAATCGGCAAGCGAGATACGTCTCGGCGGCCGACATCCTTGATCCGGCAAAAGACTGAGGATGTGCGGCCGCAGGTCGAGGGACAGATTGTCTTCGTCGGTACCTCGGCGGTCGGGCTCCTCGACAATCGAGTGAGCCCTCTCGGCGAGGAGATCCCCGGGGTTGCCATCCATGCGCAGGCGGCAGAGCAGATCCTGAGCGGGACATTTCTGACGCGGCCGGACTGGGCCGACGGGCTGGAGGTCTCACTGACGGTCGTGATCGGGCTGACGGTCGCCGTGCTTCTGCTGGTCTTCGGCGCGCAGTACTCGTTCCTGCTCGGCGGATTCGTGACGGTGGTCACTTTGGCTGCGTCTTGGCTCGCCTTTACGCGAGCTGGCCTGCTGCTCGACCCGATCTACCCGACCGGTTCCGGGCTGGCTGTGTTTCTCGCGATCACCGGCGTCCTGTACATCACCACGGATCGGGAGCGCCGCTTCGTTCGTCAAGCTTTTGGTCAGTATCTCGCTCCCGAACTCCTGAACGAACTCGAGGAACGGCCCGACGTGATGAGGCTCGGCGGCGAGGTCCGCGACCTGTCGATCATGTTCATGGATATTCGCGACTTCACGGGCATCTCGGAAAGGCTTTCCGCTCCGGAGCTCATTCAGTTTCTCAACCGGTTGTTTGCGCCCTTGTCGGACGCCATTCACGCTGAGCTTGGCACGCTCGACAAGTACATTGGCGACTCGATCATGGCCTTTTGGAATGCTCCGGTGAAGATCGCTGATCACCCGGCACGCGCTTGTCGTGCGGGGCTGAAAATGCTGGAGGTGGTCGAGAGGCTCTCGGCTGAGGACGCGTTCGGATTTCGCGCCAGCGGTCGTGACGAGCTGCAAATCAGAATCGGGATCGGGATCAACAGTGGCGAGGCCTGCGTCGGCAACATGGGGTCCGAGCGCCGTTTCAATTATTCCGTCGTGGGCGATGCCGTGAATATCGCCGCTCGCCTCGAGTCGAACTGTAAAGCTGTCGGGGCTGACCTGCTCATCTCGGAGCAGACGGCCCTCAGGGTGCCCCACTTTGCGACGCTCGAAGTCGGCGAAATTCAGCTGAAGGGCAAATCGCGTCCCTCAAAAGTGTTTGCGCTATTGGGGGATGAAACCTTTGCGCAAAGTCTCAAGTTTCAGGAGCTCGCGCAGGCATCATGCGATGTTGCTGGACGCCATCGCAGCTCACGATCCCGAGTAATGCACGCGTTGCTCTCGCGGTCTGTCAGAGGCTTGCTCCGGAACTCCGGATCTATGCTCAATTCGAGCACAGGGTTCGAGCTCTCGACTCTCGCGAACAGGTCGCTGAGAGCTTGATGGAGGGGCTTGTTGTGCCGTGAGCGGCCCGCGGGTCAGTGAATGCAATTCAGCGGTTCCCTCGAGGCTCATGCAGAAGGGAGCGGATGGCGTCCAATTTTTGGAGGAAAGGGTCCCATTGCTCCCGCTCTGGATCTTTCACGCCAGAGATCTCGACAGACAGATCAAATTTCTGGAGAGCACGACTGAAGCGCTGACGATCCTCGCCAGGGAGACGTTCGACTGCGCTGAGCAGTCGTGCTTGAGCGTGTGACGGTGCGTTGGCAAACGCCTGTGCTGCTGCCGGAAAGAGCCCGGCTTTCAGGAGAGCGCCAAATTCCGCGATCACGGTTGTCTGGTCCTCAGGGGGGAGTTCCTCGACGAAACTCATCACAAACGGACTCCGAAGCGCTTGGAGCCACCCCTCGTGCGGACCGAGTCGATAAGACATCCGCAACAGCGGGAGATGATCGACAGGAGATCCCGACCGCTGCGTTCGTGACCAGAACAAGAGATACCACAGCAGCGGACGGTGCGGGGCGCAAGCCAGGGCCGCCGCTGCGCGCTGTTCGACATCGGCGAGCTGTTGGTCCGCAAAGATCTCGGATGTGAGGACGTGTCGCGTCAGGGCGAAAGAGATGATCGTCAGGGCTTCGGCCTTGGCGGCGGGCGGGCATGCATGCCGCGCTCCTGTCGAAGAGTTGCGTCGAGTGTGATCGGACTCATTGGGTGCCCGGCGAGGATCCGCTCCGCGATATCCGTCAGCGCTGCGACCTTCACAGCTTGGACGCCCGATGTTACCGACCACGTGAGAGCCACGACCGAGATCACCAGCATGAATGCGCGGAGCACGAGGCGTGCCCTTCGTAGCCGATGATCCTCTCGCTTAAGGGGCATGTCGTCCGGCGTCACCAGTCAATCCGTTCGGGCACCGAGGGTGCACGTTCCTATGGTTTGCCCAAGTCTCAGCCGGATGCCGCACTCGCGGGATTGTCCAGCCTATCGTACGCTCGAGACCTACTGCTGTTGGCGACGGGGCGCTTCGATTGAGCGAGGCCACAACCCGTTACTGCTGCGAATACGATCGCATAGCCCGGGATCTGCAATGAGAAATCCACCAGCGAGTGAAGACTGCCGAGCAGAAACACGCCCAAGCCCGCGGCGGGAAACCTGATCCCCCGTTGACGAGCATAGCAGCCTCGCACCAGCCAGACGAGGAGATAGATCCAAAGAGCAATCACCGCGCCCGTGAAGGGGACACCCATTTCAATGGCGAGCTCCACAAGGGAGCTGTGGGCGCGATCCCACACCAACGGGCTCGCGAGCTCAGGCGGCCTGTAGGCCGGGAAGACCTCCGGGAATGTGCCCAGCCCCGTTCCGATCCAAGGGTGCTCTGTCACGATCGCGAGGCTTGCCCGATAGACATGCCATCTGTTCTCGTCGATGAGACCAGCCTGTGAAATGCGTAGCCCCACTCGTCCGCCGAGCAGCTCAAGCACTGCGAGACTCGCCAAGATCACTCCCGTGGCGATGAGCGCGGATGATGCCGCGCGCGGGTACTGTCGTTTGAGCAGCACCCCACCCGTCAGAGCCAACGAAACAATCGTGAGAATGGCTCCAGCGCGTGACAAGGTGAGGAAGACCGAGATCAAGACCACCACAAAGGCGATGCCTGCGATGAAGGTTTGGACTGAGGGCGTCAGGAAAAGAACAGGCTTCGTTAGGCGGGAAAGATCGCGCCTGACAGCGGATAAAAATAACGCCAACCAAATGATCGCGCAGGTCCCAAAGTAGGTTGCAGCGGAATTTCGGTTCACGAACGTGCCAGTCAGTCTATCGGGATGCGTTGGATCCGACAGCATGGTTATCAGGCCATACCCGGCATAAACGACGCCCGAATATGCGACGGACTTGAAGATGATGTCGGCGCGAGCCGGATCGAGCGCCAGGGCGAAGCTGACGAGAAAACACGACGTTATGGCGAGAGCAGGCCCCAGAGAATGCCATGGCGTACCCTCACTCGCGGCCGCCGAGTGCGCTCCCGCGGACACTCCTAGAAGGCTAGCGGCCTCATCCCAGATCGGATCCCGCAAGACGTGGGCGAGACCCGACGTGGACTGCAGGACGACAACAACACCCAAGAAGACGACGAGCGCGAAAACCGGGGCCAGTAATTGAATATGGGCCAAGCGAAGAGCGCTCAAGTCGACTGTGGCGAGCGCCACGGATAGCAATATGCACCAGAGAGCGACCCAATGTGCCTCGACGGAGCCGTAAGGCATGGGGGCGATGGTGATGACGGCCAGTAAGAGCACGAACGAGAGTTTGGAGAGAACGTAGCCTGCTCTCGCACTCATCTGTGCCATCGCATGTCTCCGGGGGGCGATGCGCGCGGGTCGACACATTCAGATGAACGCGGACCGACGATTGATGCACTGGCGCGACAGAGAAGGGACGAGTCCTCTGGCACTTGCAACCTGATATCGGCGAGGGGCGCACACGTCCGGGCACCGTTGAAAACGGGTCCGTCCCGGAACTCGGCCATGGCGCTACTTTCGTTGCGGTGGTACAGCACTGGGCGCTCTAGTCTGGACAGGGAAGACGCTCGATGTCGGTCCTTGAGGCCGTGACACGGACGGTTCCACCGAGCATGCTCAGCAAAAGGCGGACGCGCCCCTGATCGTCGAGTCGCTCCAGGATGCCGAGCTCCCGGCAAACGGTCCGGAGATCAGCCGGACTCGGTCGCCTGGTTTGAGCGGCTCGACAAAGACGAGTGCACCGCCCTCACCGGTGGAAGCCCGCAGTGTTTCCGCGACCTCAGACGGAAGGGGGGTTGGTCGCTCGCCGAAACCGACGAGACGGCGGACACCATAGGTGCCATTGATGGATCGCCAGCGCTGAAGCTCGAGGTCCAGATGGACAAAGAGATACCGCGGAAAGAGGGGCTCAAGGATGGTGCAGAAACGATCGGGGCGCCGCTTCGTCACCCAGCGCCGCGGCAGGAAAGCGTCAAACCCTTGCCGCGTGAGATTCCGAAGGGCACCCTCCTCGTTGCAGGGCTGGGTCATCACGACGTACCACTTGGCCGTGCCAGTGAAGTCCTGCCCGGCAGGCTTCCCAGCAACACAGAGAGTACTATCGCTCATCCCGGTCCCCGCCTTTCCCGCCCGGCCTGGGCCAAACCAGAGTGCCACCAATAGCCAGGTACCGATCAAATGGTATGCTGAAGCGGCACGTGCG
>CAVRRI010000007.1:0-64990 GCA_963723525.1 uncultured Alphaproteobacteria bacterium | reverse complement strand
CCGGCGCGGCCGAGGGTTCCGCCGTCTGTGTCGCACGTTGCCGGTCCTTGGCGTCGGCAGAGTCCTGGATTTGGCGGGTCAGCCGCCTGAAATGCTCGACGACGGCCAGCGGGTCGAACGGCTTCGGCAGGCAGAGCGAGCTGGCCGGGAGGGCGGGCATACGAAGGGGCGCCGCCGAAGTGTATATCACGGGGCGATGCGGATACCGCAAATGGAATTCAGCGCCTAGCGAGTAGCCTGTGAGATCCCCGCCGAGATTGATGTCGGTCAGGAGCCAGTCGATGCCGTCGCCTCGGGCTTGTAGCACCTCGAGAGCGTCTTCGCCCGAGGCTGCCGAATGGGTCTCGAAACCTGCCCGCTCGAGCGCCCGCGTCGTGATCTCCAGGACGACCGCGTCGTCCTCGACGACGAGAACACTGGGCATCATTTCTCCTGTGGCCATCTTGATGTTATATCGTTTCGAACAAGGTGCCGAGGCAAAGCTCTGGGGTGACGTTTGCGTCGATGAACGATGAGGATACGGCCCCGTGGACGAACCCGGCCTCGAGGGCAGAATAGGCCCGAAACTTGTATCATCAGGTTAACGCTGCCGCGGTGTCTTGGGCGGTCGCGTCAAGGAGCAAGGCCTGTGTGCGAAGTAAGTCTCCCGGCGCGTCAGGCTGGGGCTCCGCCGGCTGGGTCGAGGCGACCATGCGGTAACGCCTCGGTACGCGTCCCGTTCTGGATTGTCGAGGCAGTCCGTAGTCACCGGCGGCCGAAGGCTCGATGCACGTCAGACGTGCGACGGCGGTCGAGACTCCCTTGGGGCATGCGCGCCGCCATCTCGGTCTGCATCACGGCCTTGAGCCCCCAAGGCTTGGGCAGATAGGTCACGGCTTTAGGAAGGCTCCTTCCCGCTGCCGGAGAAGTCAGGAGCACGGTGATCCAGGGCCATTGCCGGGCGACGAGGCGGGCGAGGTCGGCTCCCTTTTGGGGCGAGCCGATCACGACGAGACCGACCTCCGGTTCAGCCTGCTCGATACACTGGACTGCCGCGTCGGCCGTTTCGACCTCGACCACCGCGAAGCCGAATTCCTCGAGAATGGTCAGCTCGAGGTCGCGGAGTTCCGGATCCTGCTCGAGAACGATCGCCCGACGACACTTCATGGCGGCTCATCCCTCAATCTAACAGGGACGGCACGGCTCGTTTGGTTGGAGCCGTGCTTCGATGTCGTGCAAATGCGGCCTTGATGGTTAGGGCTGTCGTCTACCGCTGCTGGCCGCCGCGTTCCGGGCTCGAGCCCTGCTGATTGGGGTCGCGGCTCTGGCTCGGGTTCTCCTGACTCTGCTGCCGATTCTTGTCGCGCGAGCCACTCTGGCCACCCTGCTGAGCGCTGCCGCTGCCCGGCTTGTCGCCCTGCGCCTGCTGGCGCTCGTCACGCTGGCGGCTGTCGCCTTGCTGAGCGCTCTTCTGGCGCTGATCGCCCTGGCCCTGCTTGCTTGTTGACATGGCGTTTCCTCCTGAGGGCGAGAAAGTCGAATCGAAGCGACAGCCTCGCCAGGGGCAAGTTCGGTCCGAAGCAGGATCCAAGCAAGCATTAATTTTCATCGGGAACAACTTGCTTCATGGCGCGTTATTATCGCCCTTCTGGTCGGGTTCATCGTCAACTTACGTTCGCTATAGCCGAGCTTGCTGCAAGGGTACGCTTTCTCTTCTTCCTTGTGTCACCGATGCTGCTTCGGACTTGATCCGATCGTCCGGAACATGCGGAGATCAGCGGGTCCCGCCCCGTTTCGTTCGGCGATTCTGCGGCCGATTGCTCCGGGGCGCGCGTGAGGGGGATATGACCTACTGCGCGGGAGTTCTCGTCGAGCAAGGGCTCGTCATGATCGCCGACACGCGGACCAACGCGGGTCTCGACAACGTTTCGACATTCCGCAAGCTCACGACCGTCGAGGTTCCCGGCGAGCGCGTCCTCGCCCTGGCGTCGGCGGGCAATCTCTCGCTCTCGCAAGCGGTCCTGGGCCTCCTCTCGGAGGGGCTGCCCAACCCCGAGACCGGTGAGGTCGACACGCTCTTGGCGGCCCCGACCCTGTTCCAGGCGGCGCTGCTGATCGGACGGGCTATTCGGCAGGTCCGCGCCACGGAACGCGAAGGCCTCGAACAGGCGGACCTGGCCTTCGACGTGAGCTTCCTCTTCGGCGGGCAGATCAAGGGCGGGCCGATGCGGCTCTACCTCATCTACTCGGCCGGCAATTTCATCCGCTGCGGGCCGGACGCGCCCTACCTCCAGATCGGCGAGCACAAATACGGCAAGCCGATCCTTGACCGAGCGGTCCGTTTCGAGACCGACCTCTACGATGCGCTCAAGATCAGCCTCATCTCCATCGACTCCACCATGCGGTCGAACATCGGCGTCGGACTCCCCATCGACGTGGTCATGATCCGGCGCGACGCTCTCGAGTTCGAGGTCATGCACCGGATCGAGCCCGGCGACCCTTACTTCCACGACCTCAGCGAGCGCTGGTCGGCGGCCTTGCGGGCGGCCCACAAGGGGATTCCTCGTCCGCCCTACGGTCCGGAAACGGCATGAAGCTGTTCGAATGCCAGGCTTGCGGGCAGCCGCTCTATTTCGAGAACACCCGCTGCGAGAGCTGCGGGCGGCGGCTGGGCTATCTGCCGCGCGTCCAGGAAGTGACCGCCCTCGAAGCCGGGGAGGGCGGCTGGACGGCCCTTGTGGCCCCCGACCAGCCCGTGCGGTTCTGCCTGAATGCGGAGCACGATGCCTGCAACTGGCTCGTTTCGGCGTCCGACGCGGAACGCTACTGCCTGGCCTGTCGGCACAACCGGACGATCCCCGATCTTTCGATCAACGAAAATCTCTCGCGCTGGCGCCGGCTCGAGACCGCGAAACGACGTCTCTTCTACACCCTCACGAGATTGGAACTGACGCTCTCGAAGCGGCCGGAAGACCCGCAGGGCCTCGCCTTCGATTTCCTCGCCGATCCGGCCGAGCGGACGCCCCACGGTCCGTCGGTCCTGACTGGGCACGAAAACGGCCTGATCACCATCAACATCGCGGAAGCGGACGACGCCGAGCGGGAGCGGCGCCGGCTCAACATGGGCGAGCCCTATCGGACGCTGCTCGGGCATTTCAGGCACGAGGTCGGTCACCATTACTGGAACGTGCTGGTGCGCGACAAACCAAGGATCGAGCTTTTCCGCGCGATCTTCGGCGACGAGCGCCAGGACTACGCCGAAGCCCTGCGGCGGCACTACGCGCAGGGGCCGCGAGAGGATTGGCAGGAGGAGTTCGTCAGCACCTATGCGGGATCGCACCCGTGGGAGGATTTCGCCGAAAGTTGGGCTCATTACCTTCACATCGTCGATACCCTGGAGACCGCGAACGCGTTCGGGCTACGGGTCCAGCCTCGGATCAATCGGGCCCCGGGGCTCAGCGCCATGATCGACTTCGACCCCCATCACGAGGTCGACTTCAACCGGCTGGTCGAGGCGTGGCTGCCGCTGACCTTCGCGGTCAATTCCTTGAACCGCAGCATGGGGCAGCCCGACCTCTACCCCTTCGTGCTGTCGCCGGCCGTCGTCGGCAAGCTCGCCTTCATTCACGACCGGGTCCACGCCGCGGCGGGACGGTCATCGGACGAGAAGGCGGGCGGCTCCGTTCTGCGCGCAGTCATCGGCGGATTGAGATCGCCGGTCGGGAGGCCGCACTGACTTTGGACCCTCACGCCGCGTGCCAACCGCCGTCGACGAAAAGCGTGCTGCCGGTAATGTAGGCTCCCGCCTCCGAGCACAGGAGCAGGCAGGCGCCGACGCAGTCCTGCGGAATGCCGATCCGTTGGGCCGGGATTTGCTCCTCCACGCGAGCCCGGTAGGCCGGGTCGTCGAGCACCGCCGCATTGCGCTCCGTCCCGATCGCCCCTGGGGCGAGGTTGTTGAGGGTGACGCCGCGTGCCGCATACTGGCGCGCCAGATTGACGATCATGTTGGTCTGGGCGCTCTTCAGGGCGGCGTAGACCACGAGTCGCGGATTCGGCTTGGCTTCCTGGATGCTGCCGACGGCGACGACCCGTCCCCAACCCCTTTCCGCCATTCCCGGGACGACGCCCTGCAGCAAAAGAAGCGACGATCTGAGGTTGACCGCGACCTGCGCGTCGAAGTCGTCGTCCGCCACGTCGAGCCAATCGCGGCGGATCTCGGTCGACGCGTTGAGCACCAGGATGTCGATGGGACCCAGCCGCGCCGTCGCCTCGGTCACGAGGCGCCGGCAGGCATCCCGATCCGACAATTGCGCGGCGATCGAGGCGGCGCGCCCGCCGGCGGCCTCGATGCTGTCGGCCACCGCTCTGGCTTCTTCGATGCGCGAGGCGCAGTGGATCGCGACCCGTGCACCGCACGAGGCAAGGCCGGAGGCGATGGCGCGTCCGATCCCGCGGCTCGAACCGGTGACGAGCGCCGTCCGCCCGGAAAGGTCGAACAACCCCTGCGGCCCCATCGGGTTCGGTTCCCCGGGCATGGGTCAGGCCTTCAGATGGTAGGTCACGAGCACCGTCAGCGACGCTCCGTCGGGGAGGTCGGCCGCAATGCGCAGCCAATTGCCGAAATGCGCCACGCGCGCGAAGGTCACCTCGTCGGCCCTGGCGGGAAGGGGGAACGCGCTCCCCTCGGCAACCCACCGCATGCCGTCCGGCGAGATTTCCACGCGCGCGACGCCCGGCGCGCCTTCGGCGTCCTTGAGTGCCCGAACGAACAGCACGGCCTCGCCGGCCCATCCGGCTTCGTAGGGCTCGGTGGCGACCGAGCCGGCCCAGCGCTCGTTGCGGGCGACGACGGCCGTCTGGCTCTCGCGCAGCATCAGAAGTCTCCCGATAGGCAGACGGAATCGACGTACAGAAACGCGCGCTTGTCCGTGTCCGTCTCAACGAAAAACGCGAGGTTCAGCATGCACCAGAGATTGCGCATGGCGGGAATGCGGATGGAGTCGAACCCGGACAGGTCGAAGGTCCGGTCGTTGCACTGGAAGTGCGTCGCCTGCATCGATTCGAGATCGAAATCGAACCGCACGTAGTGCCAGTTCACCTTGGTCGGAATCTCGTTGTAGCAGAGCTTCTGGTCGCCGTCGGGCAGATCCTCCCAGTCCTGCGGCGCCAGGTGATAATGGGTGACCGTCTTGTTCTCGGTCCCGATCGGCATCACGTCCGTGGTCCGGCGCTTGAACTGCCATCTCTGGAGGTGCCGTCCACCGTCGGCGTTCAGGAATCTCAGATGCGGCATGACGCGCCATGAATCGGCGTCGGCGTCGCCCGTCTGGAGATCATAGAGGAAGCCGATCGAGCGCACGTCGGTCTCGGACAGCCGAAGCTCGTTCGCCTCGGGCTTGAACGTGAAGTAGAACTCGAGACGGACCGGACCGCGCTTGCGGAACGTGAGACGTTTGATGGTGACGTTCTGTGTGCCGGCGCGGGGTTTCGTGGCGAGCTTGAGGGCGTAGCTCCCGTCGAAGGACCCGTGGCTGCCGAAGTCCCAGGTCGACAGGGTCGACAGCATCGCCTGGGAGTGCTGGGCATAGCCGGGCAGCATCGAGTCGAGCGAATGCTCGTAATTGCCGACGAGCTGCGTCCAGCCGCAGAAGCCGCGGTCGAAGTCGTCGAAGGCGATGATCCGGGGCAGCGGGTCGAAGCGCGAGAGCGCCGGCTCCGCCCACCGCAGGGCCTGCACGAATTCCGCTCGGTCGATGCCCATGGGCGATATCCTCCCGTTATCCTTTGGTGGCGCCCGCGGTCAGGCCCTCGATGAGGTGCCGCTGGCAGAGCACGACGAAAGCGAGAACCGGCAGCAATTGGACCGTAGTCGCCGCGAACAGCACGCCCCATTCGACGCCCTCGAGGGATCCGATCATCTCCGACATGACCAGGGGCGCGGTCTTTGCCCGCTTCGTCGTGAAGATGAAGGCGAAGAGGAACTCGTTCCAGGCGTACACGATGACGAAGATCGCGACCGCCACCATGCCTTGCGCGGACAGCGGCAGGATCACCCTGGCGAGGACCTGCCGCTGCGAGGCGCCGTCCATCATGGCGGCTTCGTCGAGTTCCCGCGGGATCTGATCGATGAACGTCCGCATCACCATCGTGCCGAGCGACACGAAGAACGCGGCGTAGAGGACGATCAGGACCGTGTAGGTGTCGCTCAACCCGAGCGCGTTGACGATCGGGAACAGCGGCAAGGTGGTCACGATCGGCGGCAGAGGCGGAGCGCGATCATCGCGAAGACCGATCCCGACAGGAACCGGCTGCGCCACCGGGAGTAGCCGAAGCCGGCGAATGTCGAGACCAGAACCGCGAGAACGGTAGCGCCGGCGGTGACGATCAGGCTGTTGATGAGGCCGGCGAAGAAGTCGCCCCAACGGCTCCAGAGCGCGACGAAGTTCTCGATCGTGGGCCGCCAGCCGGCGGAAGGCCCGACCGCGAAGATGTCGCGCTCCGGCGTAAACGCCGCGATGACGATGAGTGCGATAGGGCCGAGGCTCCAAAGGAGCACGAGGATGACGGCGGCGGCCCTGCCGAGGACCACCCACGCGAGGTCGAACCGCCAGGACGGGAGCCGGGTCGCGGCGCCCGGAGCGGTTTTCGGCAAGCCGGTCGATGCGCGGTCACTCGGCACGGGCGAACATCTCCCGGTAGAGCCTCCGCAGGTAGAATGAGGCCAGGAGGAGCGAGGTGACGACCATGATCCAGCCCGTGGCCGCGGCCGCACCGAAATCGTTGTACCGGAACGCTTCGAGATAGAGATAGACGGCGACGACCTCGGTCGACCGCGCCGGTCCGCCCTGCGTGAGCAGCCAGACTTCCGAGAAAAGCCGGTAGGCGAAGATGTAGCGGAACAGCATCGCGACGAGGATCGCGGGCAGGAGCAGCGGGAGTGTCACGCGGCGGAATGTCTGCCAGGCACTGGCGCCGTCGACGCGCGCCGCTTCGAAGAGTTCCCTTGGGATGGCGAGTCGGGCCGCATAGAGGATGATGAAGGTGAAGGGCAGATGCAGCCAGACGCTCAGCAGCGCGACGAGGGCGAGGCCGTGGCTCGGCGTCACGGCCCATTCCAGCGGCGGCAATCCGATGCCGTTGAGGAACCTAGTCATCAGACCGGTGTCCGGGTCGAAGAGGGTCCGCCACATGACGACGGCGCCGACTTCGCTCACCGCATAGGGCGCAAGGACGGCCGCGATGAGATACTTGCGGAGCGGGAGGCCGCCCGCGAAGAGGAGCGCCATGGCAAGGCCGAGTACGAGTTCGACATGCACGACGACGAGCACCACGGCGACCGTGTTGCCGAGCGCCCGCCAGAAATAGGAGTCGCCGAGGATCTTGGCGTAGTTGGCAA
The DNA here is from genome assembly GCA_963723525.1 of uncultured Alphaproteobacteria bacterium. Lineage (GTDB taxonomy): Bacteria > Pseudomonadota > Alphaproteobacteria > Rhizobiales > Beijerinckiaceae > Microvirga. Next base: position 57,612 of record CAVRRI010000007.1, on the reverse strand, counting down.
GCCCGACGAAAGTCGCGGCCCGGCCAAACGTGGAGGCCTGGAAGGAGAGCCAGAAGACGTAGAAAGCCGGAACGAGGATGACCGCGCCGAGCAGCGCGAGAGCGGGCACCACATAGGGCAGGGCCTGGCGGCTGTCCCGTTCCGCCGTCGCGAGCGCCGCCACCCTCAATCCTCGATGCGGTAGGCGGCGAGGGCCGACGGATCGAGCTCGATGCCGAGGCCGGGGCCGCTCGGGATCGGGAGTCGGCCTTCCTTCATCGTCGCCGGATCTCCGACGGGCGCCGTCGAGAGCGCTTCCCGGAGCGGGTTCTCGTAGACCATGCACTCGAAGACGACGCAGTTCTCGGCGGCGGCGGCCAATTGGAGGCTCGCCGCCACGCAGACGGCGCCCGACCAGCCCACATGGGGCGCGTAGGCGACGTTGAAGGACTGGGCGAGTTCCGCGATGCGCCAGGTCTCGGTGATCCCGCCGGAGCGCGCGACGTCAGGCTGGACGAGACCGAGCGACCGATCCTGGATCGAGCGCGGCGGCGTCGACGGCGCTGAAGTCGCTCTCGCCCGCGGCAAGGCGGATCGGGAGCTTCTCGCGCAGGATTCGATAGCCATGCCGGTCCTCCGGCCTGATCGGCTCCTCGAACCAGGTGTAGTCGAGGTCCGAAAGCACGCGCCCGACGCGGATCGCATCGTCGACGTCGTACGCCCAGTTCGCATCGACGCTGAGGCCGACGGAATCGCCGGCGAGTCGTCGCACCATGCGGATCCGGTCGATGGCCGCCGGGACCGGTGCGCCGATCTTGACCTTGATCTGCCGAAATCCCGCCGCGAGCGCGCGCGCCACCTCCTCTTCGACGACGGCGTCTTCGAGCCAGTTGATCGATGACGCGTAAGCGTCGATCTCGGTCCGCCCCATCCCCCCGAGAAGCTTGGCGACCGGCAGACCGGCGGCTTTCCCGGCGATGTCCCACAGGGCGATGTCCACCCCGGCGACCGCCTCGATCAGCATGCCGCCGGTGCGCCCCGTGAGGACCGAGCGCATCTTTCGCCAGAGGCGCCGTCTGTCGAGGACGTTCTCACCGGCGAGGAGAGGCACGAAGACGGTCTCGATGAAACGCGCGTAAGCCGCCGCGCCGCGCCGGGCCAGGCATTCGCCGACGCCGACCGTCCCATCCGCGGTCTCGACCTCGACGACGACGATTTCGATCGCCGTCCAGTCCCCTTGCGAGGTTCTCTGAGGGGAGGGGAGGAGCGCTCGAAGCGGATGCGCCTTCACGCGAACGATCGGGCTCGGCTTCCGGCTGTCTCAAGGAAGCAACTCCGGGCCGGCTGCCGGAACGAGCTGCATGGTCGCCATTGCGCAAAACTTATCTGATGAGTTGCCAGGTTGCAAGATTGATATGTTTGTGTACCTTCGGGCCGATGGATAGGGATCTCGACCCGATTCCGGGCGGCACGGCGGCGTGGACGACCATCTTCGCCGACGAGGAGATTGCGCCGAGCCGCCTCGGCGACGCCGTGATCGAACGACTGACGCAAGCGATCGTCGACGGCCGCCTCAAGCCCGGCGACCAGCTGCCCTCTGAGAGCCAGATCGCCGCCACCTTCGGCATCTCCAAGCCCATCGCCCGGGAGGCGCTGCGGGAGCTTGCCGCGATGGGAGTCATCCAGGTTCAGCAAGGCAAGGTCAGCCGCGTTCGGGCGATCGACAGCGGACCGCTCGAACGGTTCTTCCGCTTCGCCGTCGGACGCACCCAGCAGGGCCTTCACGACGCCGTTGAGCTGCGCCGCATGCTCGAGCCGCAGATCGCCCGTCTGGCGGCGCAGCGGCACACCGAAGCCGACTTCTCGGCCTTGAGCGGCATTCTCGCCCAGATGGAGGCTTCGCTCGGCGACATCCCTCGCTGGATCGCCGCGGATCTCGCCTTTCATCGCCAGATCGCCGCCATGGCGCACAACCGGCTCGTCGTGCTGCAGATGAAAGGCCTGGAGCCGGTGGTCCGCGAGATGATGGTCCGCTTCAACGATCGGGCCGCTCGGACGCGGGCCGATTGGCGGGAAACATATCAGCGCCACGTACGGATCGCGGGTGCGGTCGCATCCGGATCCGCGGACGCGGCCGAGCGGGCTATGCGCGGGCATTTCGCCGCCGCCGATGCCGCCATCGCGGAGATCTTCGGGCGCTTGCCCGTGATCAAGAACGCCAAAGCCGGGAGGAATGCGAAATGATTTCAATCAGCAGACGCTCCTTTCTCGCAGGGATGACGGCATCGGCCCTGCTGCCCCGCGCGGGCCGGGCGCAGAGCGCGCCCCTCCAGGTCTTCGCTCACCGCGTGCACAAGACCGTGGCGGTCGGCACGCAGGGCGGCGACGTCACCGCTGCCTGGACGCGGCAGAGCGGCACTCCGGTCGAATGGACCACTTTCGACACTGGTCCGCTCCAGGAGCGCCTCTTCCGCGAGGCGGCGCTGGGGGAGACCTCGGTCGACGTCGGGTTCATCCTCAACACGCAAGCCGTGCCGCGGACCGCGGAACTCTTCGAGCCGCTCGACGCCTTCCTGGCGCGGGACCCCATCGAAGACCCGAAAGACGTCTTCTCCGGTCTCGTCGACGGCATGAAGATCGGCGGCAAGACGCTCGCCATGCCGTACCGCCACGCCTCCTCGGGCCTCCACTGGAACGAGGAAATCCTCGCCGAGCGGGGTTTCCCGAAGCCCCCATCGACCATCGAGGAAATGGTCGAAGCGGCGAAGGCCTGCACGTACCGCCGCGCCGACGGAACCGCCTGCGTCGGGCTGTGCATGCCGGGCGTCACTTACCCGAACGTGATCGATCTGGCGCGAGCCTGGGACGGAGACTTCATCACGCAGGATTACAAGGTCGTCGCGGATCAGCCCGGCATGCTGAACGCGGTCAGGCTGCTGCGCGACCTGTTCCAGGCAGGGGCCTTCCCCCGCAACTTCGCCGCGATCACCACCGAGGACGTCGCGACCTGGATGCAGCAGGGCCGGGCCGCGATGGCTCTCCAGAGCATGGGCCGCAACCGCATCTTCAACGATCCTCAGAAGAGCCGCTTCCCCGGCAAGATCCAGACGGGCGCGGTCCCGATCTCCGCCTCCTTGAAGGACCGCTACGCGGTGGCCCCCGCCAAGGTCGAATACTGGGGCATGGCGATCCCGAGGAACGCCAAGCGCAAGGATCTGTCCTGGAACTTCATCAAGGCGATGATGACCAAGGAGGCCACCCTCGCGATGGCTCTCAACGGCAACGGTCCCGTGCGGGCCTCGACCTACGACGACCCCGGCTTCCGGGCGACCGTGCCTTACGCCGACGCGGAGCGCGCCGTGCTGAAAGTGGCGCGCGTGCCGCTTCCCGCCTTCGACGAGGCGGCGCGGGCCGGTGACATCTTCAAGGAGGAGACCGAGGCCGCGGTGCTCGGAATGAAGACGCCTGAAGTCGCCATGGCGTCCGTCGTGCAGCGCGTGAAGCCGCTTCTGCCGAGCTGAGGATGCAAGACCGAGAGGACACAAAGCATCAGGGAGGAATCGTCATGACAGAAGCCACGACCCGTCTCACGCGCCGGCACGTACTCGCTCTGTCCGCCGCCGGCGCCGGGGCGACGCTGCTCGGCGGGCGCGCTTTCGCGCAGCAGGGCGCCGACCTCAGCGTTTTCGGCCATCGCGTCCACCAGGCGGCGGCGGTCTCGGGACCGGGCGGCGATGCGACCGAAGCCTGGCGCAAGCAGGCCGGCGCCAACGTCTCCTGGGTCACGCTCGGCGACGTGAATGCCATCCACGAACGCCTCCTGCGGGAGGCGACCCTGTCGTCCACGACGATCGACGTTGCCTATCTGTTGAACGGCCGCGCGGTCCCGAAGAATCTGCGCCTCTTCGAGCCGCTCGACGGCCACATGAAGGATGCGCCCATCGAGGATTTCGCCGATTTCGCGCCGGGTCTCGTCGCGCCGCTCAAGGTCGACGGCGCGCTTCACGGCATCCCGGTCCGCCACGCCACGAACGTCATCGTGTACAACGAAGCGCTCCTCCAGGAGCGCGGCGTTCCGCTGCCCAAGAGCTTCGAGGAACTGGTCGAGGCGGCTCGCAAGCTGACCTTCAAGCGGGATGACGGGACGCAAGTCTACGGTCTCGCCTTCACGCCGGTCTTCGCCTCCAACTTCCTCACCCTCTCACGCAGCCTCGGCGGCGACTACATGACCGAGGACCGCCGGATCGTCGCCACCGAACCCGGCATGGTGAAGGCCCTCGCGGTGCTGGCCGACCTCTACAAGGCCGGCGTCCTGCCCCGAAACACGGCAACCCTCAACAACGAGGAGATCACGACCTGGATGCAGCAGGGCCGGGCCGCGATGAGCATCCAGCCCTTCGCCCGTCTGCCCTCCTACAACGATCCGCAGAAGTCGAAATATCCTGGCAAGCTCAAGCCGCTCATGCCGCCCATGGCGGCCGACCTCGCCGGCAAGGCCGCCTTCGCGCCGACCGTCGAATTCTGGTCGCTGGTGATCCCGCGCAACGCCAGGAACAAGAAGGCCTCGTGGGAGTTCATCCGGTCGCTGTCGTCGAAGGCCGGCACCACCGCCATGGCGCTGAACGGCAACGGCCCGGTGCGGATCTCGACCTACGGCGATCCCAAGTTCAAGGAGACCTCGCCGTTCGCGGCCGAGGAAGCGAAGGCCGTGGCGGCCTCGCGCATTCATCTCCCGGCCTTCGACGAGCAGTCGCGGGCGCACGACATCTTCGTAGAGGAATCGCAGTCGGCCATGCTCGGCATGAAGGAGCCGCAACAGGCCATGGCGGATGCCGCCAGGCGGGTGCAGCCCCTGATCGGAGCCTGAAGCGTTCCGCCAGCGGAAGGCCGGGCCGAGGCCCGGCCTCCAGCTCGCGGCGCTCAGGCCTTCTCGCGAGCCGCCTTGAGGGCGTTGGTCCACCAGACCAGGTTGTCGAGGAGATCCTTGGCGTTCTGTTCGAGATAGGCCAGGTCGTCGAGGGTTTTCTGGCCCTTGGAAACGGCCACGAAATCGGCACCTGCGATATGGACGCCGGAGCGTACCGGCGCCATCTGCAGCTCGACCGAGATGTTGCGCAGGTGCTCCACGGCCCGGGCACCGCCGACGCCGCCGTAGCCCACATAGGCGGCAGCCTTCCTGTTCCACTCCGGGTAGGCGAAATCCAAGGCGTTCTTCAGCGATGCCGGAACCGAGCGGTTGTATTCCGGCGTCACGAAGATGAAGCCGTCGAACTCGGCGAGCTTCTTCTGCCAGCGCTGGCCCACCTCGTTCTTGGTCGGCACCCAGGCGTTCGTCGCCACCTCGTTGAAGAAGGGCAGGGGCCAGTCCCGCAGATCGACCAGCTCGACGTCCATGTCGCCGCGCTGCGACGCTCTTCTCGTAGATCCATTTCGCCGGCTTGTCGCCGAAACGCGTGTCGCGGGTGCTGCCGATGATGATCGCGATCCTGGGTTTCGCCATGAGGACCTCTCTTTGAAAGCGCGAGACGCGGAAGAGATCCGGCTCGCTGGCGCGGCAGGTTGGGTGCGGGGCCCACGAAGTCAATGCATTGCGAGGCAAAGCTCCGCTTGCACCGGCGCCAGGAGAACGCCGGCTCCGGCCTGCGCGTACACCGATCGCCCGCCGCCATGCGCCTCTACGTTGCGCCTGGCTCGTTTTTGCCGTGCCCGTGATTGACTTTGCCGGCCCGATGTGGTGAGCGGTCAGCCGCTGCTTCTGGCGCGCGCGAGCGCGCGTCCCCTTCGGAAGCCGCCTGGTTGTCGGTAGGGAGCGTTGGTACGCCCGACATCGGCGGCCGCGGCGGCGTTCGAGGCTTTCGCCGGCCGGTTGGGGAAAACAGAGGTCTAACAATGGCTTCCCGGTCGGCTTCCAGCAGGGCGGAGAGGGTGCAGCCCACGGCCGTCGGCCACAAAGGCCGAGGGTTTCGGTTCCCTTCTCCCGCCGCCCTGACGAGCCGTGCCCGAGAGGCTACAACGAGGTAAGTTCACCGGCGAGGATCTGCCCAGCCGTTCGACCCGCCCGGGCCGGATCGGCAGAGCAGGACAAGCGGGCGGCTTCGAGCCGGATCGCCACGCGCCGATGCAAGAGCGGATACGAGAGAGCGACGTCGATGGCCAAGGAAAAGTTTGCGCGGACGAAGCCGCACTGCAACATCGGGACGATTGGTCATGTTGATCATGGCAAGACGTCTTTGACGGCGGCGATTACGAAGATACTGGCGGAGACGGGTGGGGCGACGTTTACGGCCTATGACCAGATCGACAAGGCGCCGGAGGAGAAGGCGCGGGGGATCACGATTTCGACGGCGCATGTGGAGTACGAGACGGCGCAGCGCCATTATGCGCACGTGGACTGTCCCGGGCATGCGGATTATGTGAAGAACATGATCACCGGGGCGGCGCAGATGGACGGGGCGATCCTGGTGGTGTCGGCGGCGGACGGGCCGATGCCGCAGACGCGCGAGCACATTCTGTTGGCGCGTCAGGTCGGGGTGCCGGCGCTGGTGGTGTTCATGAACAAGGTCGACATGGTGGACGACCCGGAGCTTCTGGATCTGGTCGAGCTGGAGGTGCGGGAGCTGTTGTCGAAGTACGATTTTCCGGGCGACGACATTCCGATCGTGAAGGGTTCGGCGCTGTGTGCGCTGGAGGACCGCGAGCCGCCGATCGGGCGCGAGGCGGTGCTGGAGCTGATGCGGCAGGTGGATGCCTACATTCCGCAGCCGGAGCGGCCGGTGGACCAGCCGTTTTTGATGCCGATCGAGGACGTGTTTTCGATTTCGGGGCGGGGCACGGTGGTGACGGGCCGGGTCGAGCGCGGGGTGGTGAAGGTGGGCGAGGAGGTCGAGATCGTCGGCCTGCGGGCGACCGCCAAGACGACGGTGACCGGGGTGGAGATGTTCCGCAAGCTGTTGGACCAGGGCCAGGCGGGGGACAATGTCGGGGTGCTGTTGCGGGGCACGAAGCGCGAGGACGTGGAGCGCGGTCAGGTGCTGTGCAAGCCGGGCTCGATCCGGCCGCACACGAAGTTCAAGGCGGAGGCCTACATCCTGACCAAGGAGGAGGGCGGGCGGCACACGCCGTTCTTCACCAACTACCGGCCGCAGTTTTACTTCCGGACGACGGACGTGACCGGGGTGGTGAAGCTTCCCGAAGGCACCGAGATGGTGATGCCGGGCGACAACGTGACCATGGAGGTGGAGCTGATCGTGCCGATCGCCATGGAGGAGAAGCTGCGCTTCGCCATCCGGGAAGGCGGCCGCACCGTCGGCGCCGGCGTCGTCGCCCAGGTCATGGACTGAGAGGTCGTTGACTGAGGTCACGGATTGACGAGTTCCGGGCGGGGGTTCTCCGCCGCCCGGCGACCGCCGGAGGAGTGTAGCTCAATCGGCTAGAGCACCGGTCTCCAAATTCGCTTTCGGGCATACCAACCGGTTCCAGTCCGTGCCGCACTGTCTTGAAATCTCAAGGCCATTTCCGTCCGCTTGTGCGGGGCTATCCCAACCCGTGCCAGTCGGTTGGGTAGCAAAAGCGGTAGCAATGAAAAAGCCCGCCCAGGGCGAACCGGGCGGGCAGGGGCGGCACCCGAAAGGGCTCCTTCGCGATCCGCATGATGTGGTCGATATCCGGGTCTCTGTCGTCGATCATCATGGGCACTCCTTCGTCGCGTCAGCTCGATAGGGGCGGCCGCACGAGTTCTGCACCATCGATGCCGCGCACCACGTCGGCGAACATCTCCACGAGCATCTCGGGCGCCGGGGCGCGGTCCGTCATCCGCGCGTTCACAACGAAGCTCGCGCATTGATCGGTCATCATCTCGCACAGGTCGTCGTCGCTGAGCCCGTGCCGGTGCGCGATCTCGCGGGCCAGCCGCGCGGCGTTGCCCAGGATCTCGAACTGGCCGCGCCGGGCGGCCTTCAGGTGGCAGCATCGGCACTTGGAATATGCCAAGTGGTTGGTGCGTCGGGACGCCCTGTGGTCGGACTGGATGGCAAGCCTGCCGACATGACGGCGATTAACTCGCTTCGTCGAATGCGCCGGAACGGAAACTGCTGGGCCAACAATAGGGCGCGGATCTGCGCCAGTCCGCCGCCGACAGCAGGACGGTAATCCGCTGGCAGCGCCCGCTTCCGGGACGTGGCGAATTGGAAGACGGCGGTCGCCTGACCGGACTTGGCGCTTAGAGTCCGTTTCGAAAATCAGTTGTGGGCGTTTCTGCGTAGCAGGTTGCCGCCCATGGCGACGAGTATCATGGCGTGGGAGATGTCGATGCGCTTCTCATAGTCGCGCACGAGGCGTCGCCAGCGGACCATCCAGCCGAAGGTCCGCTCGACCACCCAGCGGCGTGGCAGGACCTGGAAGCCCTTCTGGTCGTCGGACCTCTTAATGACCTCGATGACGAAGTCGAGATAGGCGGCCTTGTCCATCAGTTTCAGCCGGTCGTAGGCCCCGTCGGCGAACAGATGCTTCACCCAGGGCCAGCGCTTGCGGATGCCCTCCAGTATGGCCTGGGCGCCGGCGCTGTCGGAGATGTCGGCGGTGGTCAGGTTGACCATCAGGAGACGCCCGTCGGTGTCGACGGCGATGTGGCGCTTGCGGCCGACGATCTTCTTGCCGGCGTCGTAACCCCTGGTTTCGGCGTGAGGAGCCTTGACCGACTGGCTGTCGATCACCGCCCCCGAGGGGCTGGGTTCGCGCCCGACCCGCTCACGGTCGACCATCAGCGCCAAGTCGTGGATGGTCTGGAACAGGAACCGGCGCGCCAGCTCTCGGAACCAGCCGTAGACCGTCTGCCAAGGGCCGAAGTGGATCGGCAGCATCCGCCAGCCGCAACCCGAGCGCACCAGATAGCGCACCGCGTTGATCACCTCGCGAAACTCGACCTCCCGCGGACGCCCGCGGCGCCCGGGCTTGGGCATCAAGGGCGCAATCTGCGCCCACTCCTCATCCGTCAGGTCAGACGGGTAGCGCTTGGTCTTCTTGGCGATCTTGGCCATCCGGCCACGGCTTTGCTCGGTCCACATCCCGAGCTTAAATCACGATCCGCCCGCCAAAGGAACCCCCTCGGCGATTTCCAAAACGGCCTCTTATTGTTATAGCTCAAAGACTTTGAAATCCCGGTCGATGCCGTCAGACCTCGGCTTCACCTACGTGAGAGGTTTCTAGCCAGCTGAAGGCGGCTCCCGCCAAATATATGCTTCCCTTATACACCGCTCGCCATCAACCCAGTACGCGACGACTGCACGACTACGTACATTATATCGGAGCCTCAGTGACAGATTGCCTTCTCCTCCCAGGGGGAAATTGAAGACACGCCCGCTTGCGACGTCGCCAGCGTAAACGGACAAGCAACTAGTCCCGCAGCCGATTTCGATCAGAGCCATATGCCCTGCGAAGTTGGGCCCCTTCCGCATCCCGTTTCTGATCCGAGTACGATACTCGCTGTATTCCCGGTCACGTCTCGCAAAATCAGGAAGCTGAATGGGCCCACGATAGAGTTGAGGTGACAGATAAGCGTTGAGCATGGTCCGATCCCGTCGAGCGAGCTCGTCCTGCTGCGAATAGCTGTCCGACGCGCCTGAACCCGCAAAGATCAGAGCACCTAAAGGCGCCCCATGAACGGGATCGTAGGACAGCGCGAGCAAGACGAGGGCCGTCATGCGCCCCAGGTCGTATCGCGCGTCGCCGGCCTCGAAGAGGCGGTCGTTCTTCCGCTTCGACCTCACGAGGCGTCGAGACGCCTTCTCGCTTAAGGCCATGGGCTCAGTCCTCCGGTTCCTCGTCATCCAGGCTCGCCTCGCCGATGAATAACTCGCGGTTCAACGTCTCGGCCACGTCCCGGATGAACAGTTGGGTCTGTTCGTCGCCGAACGTCTCGCGCATCGCCTCGATGGCGAGCCCGACGAGAAGCTGCACCTTGACGGACGGCCTCCAGGCGCCCGCGAGAGTCGCCGGCCAGCTCGCGCTCGCGCTCGTCGGCGCGGTTCCGCGCGGGCCTAGTCTTCGTCAAGCAACGGGTAGTCACGGGGGTGCCATTTCTGCCGCTGTAGGCCGGGGGGATCCTCACCATAGTCCTCGAAGAGGCGGCGGCCGCGGCTGTCGAACTCGGGATGCAGCGGGGTCTGGCACGTCTCGACGCCCGCCTTGAACCGCCGTCGCGGAATGCGTTCGCGCTCGTTCGGCAGCCATAAGCCATGACGGTCCAAGAACTGCCAGCAGGCCTCGTGCTTGCGGGGCTTCTCGGGGGCCGAATACGGCCACCAGAACGGCGGCCTCGTGCCGGGATACGGTCCGGTCCAGGCGTTCAGCACGTCGGCTTGCAGCTCGTCCCACAGGCGCCGGGTGAACCCCTTCTCGCCCTCGAAATAGTTGTTGTCGGCCGAGAAGATGGACATTCGCCCAGCGGACCGCGTCGAGCTGTCGTTCGGCAGGGGCCGGCAGATGAAGAAAGCGAAGGCAATGTCCTCGATGGACGGCGGCAGGGGATCGGCGGTCACTTCGGCGCACTCACGCCAAGCTGTCTCAGGGTCCGCAGATAGGCCAGCGTCGCGCCGCGCTCGGGCGCGATCAGCGGGTGCTGCGCCGGGTTGCCGAACTTGCCTCGAATGATCTCGCCGTCCGCCGCTATGGCCTCGGCACAGTGCCGCGCTCGCATGTGCAGCGTCATGGCCTTCGCCAGAAGCGACATTCGCACCGGCCCTTCGAGACGATGGGCGGTCATGATCGCTCGCCAGAGGTCAATCTCGGGTTCTTCGAGGTCAGTCCGGCGGTGGCGTCGGATAGTGCCTCGGTCGTTCGAGGATAGGGAACACGTTTGAGGAACGTTTTGCCATTCCGAAAAGACCCCAAATCCATTTCGAGGCAGCGTAACACGCATCAGAGCGAATGCCGGTGCTTAGCGGGAAGCGCGGCTGTATCGGATCGACCCGCGCCCCTGGGTTGTAGATGCGCGCTGCATACAACTCGATTTAACTAACTATGCATTCCTGATAGCAGGCGTGCGGTTGGCAGCGCCTGGTCCATCGAAGGGAGTATCAGCTCGGTGCAGTGCGAGGCCTGACGAGCCCGTGAGCCTGGGAAACGAAGCCATCACTCGCACTGCGCGTTGCGCCGCGATGCGCATGATCCTCGCCAGACGCACGCGGCAAGCCTTCAGTTCCTTCGATCCTGTTCCGCAGCCATGACGGCCAGCTCGATCACCCAAGTCATGCAGCCGTGTCGCCAGCTTCCACGCTTCGAGCATGGTGCCTCGCTTACTCTTCGCCACGAGCGCACAGCCCATCAAGATCATGCGGGCGCCGGTCGTGGTCCTGTCCTCGCCCAACGCCAACTCGGTGACGGCCGCGGCTTGGATACGCGCAACGGTCGGATCGCTGTCGAGAAGAAACACGACGTCATCACTGCAAGCCATGCTCTGCCTGTCCGTTCACGGTCGTCGCTTCGATGGGCCGTCCTTCGAGTTGGCTGATCCTCAGCGTGAGCCTCACGACGTCTTGCCGCAGCCAAGACAGCTCGGCCTTGTATTCGCGCTCGATATCCCTGCGCAGCTCGGCGAGACAGTCGGCGAGCACAACCGAGATATCCTTTTCCAGATTCTTCACGAGGCGCGCGAGGGCCGCGTCGATCCTCCGATTGGCCCATTGATCCCACTTCGCTTGCGTCTCGGGGCTCAGCGTCTGCGTTGCGGGGCCGGTGGCGCGCTTCGGCGCGGGCGTCGGCTCGGGCTCGCGGGTATGCGGCCATTCGGAGACGGCATACGGTCTTGCGGCTCGGATACGGGCTCGGCGATGATCTCGGAAGCCTGCGCGAGAACCCGGGCGCATACTCTTCGAGAGTTTCGCCTCACGTCTCACTTGGCCATGTTGCTGCGGTTGTCCATGCGATAGCGTCGGGATCCCTCAAGGCCCACGCCACGGGTAGCACCATTCGCAGGCCCACGGACGCCGTCTGAATAAAGATCGCGCGTCGGCGCGGCCACGACGTTCGGCGTCCCGTCCGTTCCGATAGCCGTCGGGAACGGTGTCCATGTGAATCGTCGCGCCTTCGCTCAGCTTCGAAGCGCGGGGCCGCGTCGACGGCGGACACGAGCCCGTTGGCCGCGATGACGAGCATGTCGGTCGCCGCGACGCCCGAGGATCCGACCACGATCAAGTCGCTCTCACCCTCTGAGATAGCGGCGGATGATGCGCGCGCGTCCAGGCGAAGCGACGACGATGATGGGCCCGTTGTTCGCGACGTCGGCAACGTCATCTGACGAGCGCCATGAGATCCTGGTCGAAAGCCGTCTTCGCCTCCGCCTGCCGCCGCTGCGGTCGCCGCGACACCGTTCCGCAAGCCCGCCGGGCCGCGAGGTGCTGGCAGCCACGTCGTCGAACAAGGCGGCGTCCAGCGCCAAGCCCGACGGCTTCCGAGAGAACCGCGCGGGTGTACAGCTCTACGTTCGGAATGCTTTGCCTTGAGGGCCTCCCGCGTGAAGACCGCGATAGTCGCGAACTTCCTCGGTTCGAGAAGCATGTCGGTCGACGGTCGCCTGGATGACGGGGATCGGTTCGCCTTCGCAGCACGAAGCCCGCGCCGGTCGACGTCACGACGGTTCCCGGGACGCTGATCGCCGCGGCCCCGCCGAATTGGAATTGCAGGCCGCTCGCGAACACGGTCGAAGCAGCCGAGACACCGGACAGACCGCCGACAAAGTCAGCGATGCTTGTGCTCGCCAAAACGTCGGCCCAGCCGGATCCGCTCAACGATGCCGGGTTTACAGCGGCCTTACGATCAGCGGCGCCACGGTCGTCGTCGGGCCACACTGTCTTGATGAAGTCTTCCGGGCTCGTGTATCGCCCTGTATCGGTGCGATGCATGAGAAGCGCGGTCGCGGCCCTCACGAAGGCGTCGGACGGGCGCCGGGCGGTGCGGGGTTCGGGGATGAAGCGGGTTCGGGTTGGGGCTGACTGTCATGCCCCAGTGAAGCACGGAAAGGGCGCCTCAGAGCGTTACGCATAACGGTTTATTTATCGCTCCGTCGTCAAGGAATGCCACGAGGGCCGTCTTGATCTCGTCCCGGTCGTCGGCTTCCTCGGGGCGCAAGTAACCGTGCCGGATGAGCGCGCGAAGGTGCTTGAGCCCCACCGGCAGGGGAATGATCTTCACCCGCCGGCAGGGGTGCTGACGCAGCCTGTAGGCGCGTTGCCTGTCAGCGTTGGCGCTCATCGCTCAAGATGTGGCGATCCTTCAGGATCGCAGCCTGTCGCAAACATAACGGTCATATCGGCAACCTACGCCAGGTTCGGCTCGTCCGCATTGCTCGCACGGCATGTGATGCCACAGCTCAGCGCGTCCGTTTAGGAATATCGCATTTTGCGACTACCGCCTCGACCGCCTCGTGAGGCGGCTCGCCGCACCAGCTAGACGAGTAACTTGCCAACGGCCAGCTCTGCGCGAAGATCCGATGGGGTGCAGCGCTGAAGTCCATGTCCGGGAATGCGGCGCGCAGGTCGTCGTCAACGCGCCCCAGCAGGGTATTCGTCGTGAATCGTCATCTTGTGCGTTGACTGTCACGGTATTCTTCCTCTGTTCCTGACTGTCTCAGACTAGGCCCGCGGGATCGCTCTCGCGGGCCGCTTTTCAGATCGACGGTCGCAGCGTGCAAAGATCGGGCTCGAAGCGGCAGCCTGTCGGGGCGTTGGCTTCACCGCATCTCGCGCGCTGCCGTTGATCGCCACAGCTCGTACCGGAACGCGCGTTCCAGGGCCGTTGTAATTTGCGGCTAGCGCCTCTGCCGTTTCGTCAGGCCACTCACCTGCACCGACAGACATGGACCCAATGCATATCCCACTCCTCTACCCATCGTCGCGCCCATCCCGACCCTGAACTTCGTGTCCGGGAATGCGGCGCTTAGTCCAGCTTCAACTCATTCGCTTAGTGGCTCGTATGCGGACACTGAGCGGGCTTGTCGAGCCGATACTGCTTGGCGTGATTTCGTCTCTCATGATCATCGTCCTTTCCTTCGTTGCGCCGGGAGTCCCCCCGGCCGGGTCCGGCTCGAGCCGGATCTCGAGAGCCATGCGTCTAGCGCATGGCTGAAGCGCATTTCTAAGAGGCAGGCCCGTGTTTTCGGGGTTTCGATCCGCTACAGGGCTACACGCTTGACATTGAACGTCTTTTCGCATTTTGGTGCCGCTACAAGCTTGGCCTTTGTAGCGCCAGAAAAATGGCCTCAAAGTCTTGTTCCATAAGGGTTGTAGCGACGTAGCGGATCGAAACCCTCGAAAAAGGGGTCCCCCTTCATGAATGCGAGTGCTGAGGGCCTCAGTCATGCGTCCAGACTCATGGCTGTCTTCGCCGAGATAGCGGCCGAAAGCATCGCTTGAACTCATCCAGCCGGTAGCCCTTGCGGACTTCTTCGCGGTCGCCTTTCGGGAAGCGGATGTCGCCGGGAATGATCCCGAACGGCCGCAGCAGATCGGCGACTTGACGTTGCTGTGATCGGCTTCCTGTCGCGGAATTCCTTCCACGGCTTTTCCGGGTCGGCGATCAATTCGCCCGACGATCACGTCGGACCGCATGCCGGTCCAGGCCCGCGCGCGGCGAAGACGCTGGCGAATGTCCTCTAGCAGTTGAGTTCCGGTGTCCGGATCCTTACGCCAGCCCGCCGGTTGCGTCAGGGCCGCCGTCCGGACGTGATGCGGCCACGAGCCGCCGACGACGTCCGCCACGGCAAACAGCGGCCGCCAGTTATCGGCGGTGCGGTTGAAGAGGCTGTCCGGCATAGCCGGGTCCAGCTTCCGCAGCGCCTCCATGTGATCGGCGGCCCATCGGCGGCAGCGGCGCAGGAAGACGTCGTCGCGCCTGTCGGCGCGGAAGTTCTGCACGCGCTTCGCCGCTTCATCTTCCGCTTCAGTTGGATCGTGATGGAACGGCTCGCGATGGATCGCCGGCAAGGCGCCGATGCCGGCGAGCGCACACGGCGCCCATGTCGAGAAGAGGCGCGGTTCCATGTCCTCGCCGACGACGCGGATCACGGTCCCGTTTTTCCGGTGTCCGCTGTTGACGATGCCGCGCAATTCCGTCGGACGCCGCAATGAACGTGTCGGCTTCGTCGATCAGCAGCGTCGGACGCACGGCTTCGACGGTTCGAAATACGGCCGCGGCGCTGATGTTCGCAGCTTCGATGGCGCGCGGCGTGACGGATGCCAGAACGTCCAGAAGCGTCGTCTTTCCGCAGTCCGGTTGCGGCGAGCTGATGTTGAGCCGCGGCGTGATCTCGAACGCCTCGAAGACGTGGCAATGCAGTGCCCACAACACGGTCGCGTGCGAATTGTCGTCGCTCATGACGACATACGCGCGAAGATCGCTCACCATGTCTTCGAGAAGGGCGGCGCCGTCCACAGGGTCGGGCCACGGCTCGATCTCGGGGAAGGTCAGCGCGCGGCCTCCACCGTCCTTGGTGCTGCCCTTGGGGCCGCGTGCGGCGGCCATCCCGGCCCCGAGAGCACTATCGAGGGTGCTCTCGGTTTCACCTCGCGTAAGCCCGGCGTCGTCGGCGGCGGCGGTGAGACGGGCGCGCACGACCGTCTCCGTCAGGCGCCCCGTCTTGACGAACTTCGCGAGCTTGAACGCAGCGCGGTTCAAAACGTCGTTGCGCGTCCCCTCGGGGGCCTTCGCGACGCGGCCGCACTCCATCTCAAGCTCGTGCTGCGGATCGTGCTTGCCGCCGTCCTTCAGCAGCTTCGCGAGGTCGGGCGGCACCACGGGCGCAGCGAGAATGTCGGCGCCGTTGACGAAGGCGTAGCCGGGACGGCTGGGATCGGGGCGAGACGGCGGGACGATGATGTACGCGCCTTCGCCCCTCGTATCCAGGCCAGGGCCAAGGCGGCTCACCGTGCTCTTGAGCGCGAGCCCGCCAAGTCGAAAATAGTAGTGGTTGCCGCCGCTCGGAGTGACGACGCAAGGCTGTCCCGAGAGGTCGAGTTCGAGGCTCTTGGCAAGGCTGCGGAGCGCCTGAAACCCGTCGTGACTGTGGACGTCCACGTCCAGCACCAGCAGGTCCGACGTGCGCCCGGTGGGCAGTCCGATCAAGGCGTTGGGCCAGCGCGTCCACCATTCTTGTATTTGGCCCGCGTCGGTCACCGCGGCCTTGAAGCCGCCGTCCACGAGCGGCTTCTTGTTCATGCCGCACGGCATGACCGGCAAGCCGCGGCTCGCGTACCGGAGAGCGGCGGTGAGCATAGGTTCGTCGGGCATGGCGCTTACTCGGTCCCGCTGAGGGGCTTGCCGATCAGCGCCGGCCATGGCAGGGCGGGAATGACGCGGCCGCGGGAACGGGGTATCCTCGGCATGGTGATGGTCCTCTAAGGGGTCCGTGACGGCCTTCCGTGGCACTGGTCATGCGCGGGCGGTGTTCTTCCTTCGGGGGGCCGGGCGTGTTCTCCACCGCCCGGCCCTTTCGCTTTCAGGCGCGGTTGAGGCTGTCGAGAAAGGCCTGTCGGCAGGTGATGACCTTGGTTGCGAACGTGTCCGAATGCGGCACGCCCAGTTGCTTGGCGCAGACCGGCCCGAGCCCGATGGTCTTCGACACGGGATCGGTAAACGGGCGACGGCAGAGGGCGCACTCGGACCGCGGCTGGCATCACGGACGGATAGTCGTCCGGCATGTCGAGACCCTGGATGGCGCTGTAGGCCGCGGCCACCCGGTCCGCCACATCCTGCGGCGTCGCGCGGAACATAGACACGATGTAGGAGCCCATCTCCGAGTACTCGCGCACAAGATCGCCTTGATGGATGCCGTGCTCGCTTTTCACGCGCAGCCACAGGCGGCGCTTCATATGTCCAGAGGTCAGGATCCACACCGGAGCGGACCTTCTCCCTCTCGTACCGGATGGAGAACTCGCCGCCTTTCATCACGAACGGCAGAGTGAGCGATACGGCCGTCGGCTCCCGTCCCAGCGGCCCATTCTCCTCGCCCAAGCCGATGAGCCAGCATTCGACGACATGATCGACCCAACGGGGGACCGTTGCCGCTGCAACGCGGCCCTGCCGTTGCAGCAGCCAGACTTCGAAGGCGGCGCTCTCCATGGCGCTGAGAAGGAAACCGTCTTCGTCATCGTCCGGTAAGGGGTTCGGCGGTGTCCATGACGTGCGCTCGAATTCCTCCCGCAGGCGGCGGTGCTCGGCTTCCTGAGCCCGCCATGCCGCCTGAAGTTCCGGCGACGGAGCATCGGTGGGGAGGTGCCACTCGCGCACCGGGCGGTCGAGGCGCCTAATCGCGAGATGTGAGGTTTGCATGGTCATGGGGTCTTCCTCTCGGTTGGGCCGGGCATCCCGCCCGGCGGGTTCACCGGCCGGGGCCGGTGTCTCGGGTGTCCTTCGTCTCGGGATCAGGCGGTGGTGGTGGCTGCCCGGCGCTTCGTCGGCTTGCGCTTGCTGGGGGTCTTGGGCTGTCTCATTGGCTCACGCGGTCTCCTCTCCGAGGCCGAGCTTTTGGCGGAGCCGAGCTTGTCGGGACCGGCTTGCGGTTGCCCATCGGGACGGTCGGAATGTCGCCCGTCCGTGCCAGATGAAACGTCGAATTCCTGGAGAGATCGAGGGCCTTTCCGGTATGCGGCCAGAGCGGAACCGTGAGCCGCTCCAGGATAACGGAGTTTCTGCTGTGAAACACCGCATTAACTCAATTGGAACTAGATGTGACCGCTAGTCAAGAAGTTTTTGCGGTGTTATGAGTACGAAAGTCGGGAGGGTGCGATGGCAGGCAGCACGAACAAGGCCAAGAAGAAAACCGGCCGCCCTCCGAAATTCCCCGGCGAAGGCAAGCGCCCGACGCTGACCTTCCGGGTGCGGGGCGGCATGCACGAGCAACTCAAGGCATCGGCCGCCGCCGCGGTCCGTTCGATCAGTGAAGAGATCGAATGGCGCTTGGCGAAGAGCTACGAATGGGAACGAGCGTTTCAGGATCTCGACGCCTTCAAAGCCAAGCGCGCCGAGTACGAGGCCACCGTCCGCACGGCCATCGTAAGAGGAAGACCTACCGCAAGTTGGGATACACGCTTGTCCGGGGTCTCGACAGCGAAGGACGCGTGACGCGCGAATGGGTGATGACCAACGCGCCGCCATCCGGCTTCATCGATCCACAAGAGGGGCTATCGCAGCCGGTTCTGGACGCCATCAAGGCGGCCGTAGAGGAAGCCGTCGCAGAAGGTCTTGGCGAGGCCGCCAGCGCGCAAGAGCGCGTGAGCCGTGAGGGGCCACATCCGCGAACGCTCGCCCGGCAAGTGGGCCATCGTTCTCGATGTACGCGACCCTGAGACGGGCCAGCGCAAACGCAAGTGGCACAGGGTTCAAAGGCGCGCAAGCGGCGAGGCCCAGAAGGAGTGCGCCCGCCTCATCGCCGATATGGAGGCCGGGCGCCTACGTCGAGCCCGGCGAAGACGACGCTGGCGCAGTTCCTCGGACCGTGGCTCGAGCACATGGCGTCGCAGGTCGCGCCGCGCACGCATGAACGCTATGCCGAGCTCGCCCGCAAGAACCTCGTCCCGCTGCTCGGCAGCGCGTGATCCTGTCGAAGCTGCGGCCGGAGCAGATCTCGCTCCGCTTATGCCAAGGCGCTCGAAAGCGGGCGCCGCGACGGCACAGGCGGGTTGTCGCCGCGCACCGTCCACCACATGCACCGCATCCTGCGCCAGGCCCTCGGGCAGGCCGTCCGCTGGGGCCTGCATCAGCCCGCAACCCGGCCGACGCGGTGAAGCCCGCCGAAGGTCGAGCGGGCGCGCGATGCAGACCTACGACCTTGCCGAGACGGCCGCCCTCCTCGAGGCGACGCGCGAGGCACCCGGATGCTGCATTCCGACGCTCCTCGCCGTTCTCTGCGGTCTGCGGCGGGGCGAAGCTCTCGCGCTGCGCTGGCGCTCGTGTCGATCTGGAGCAGGGGCAGCTCGCCGTCGTCGAGAGCCTGGAGCAGACCCGAGACGGGCCTGCGCTTCAAGGAGACGAAGAGCGGCCGGGCGCGCACCGTTGCGTTGTCGGCGACCGTCGTCGCGGAACTGCGGGCTCACCGCGCCCGGCAGGCCGAGGAGCTCTCTGAGGCTCGGCGTCCGGCTTCGCCCGGATACCCTGGTTGTCGCCCGCGCGGACGGCGAGCCGATGCAGCCGCGCAGCCTCACGCACGAGTGGGAGAAGCTGGTCGCCCGGAGCGGACTGCGGCGGATCCGGTTCCACGATCTGCGCCACGCCCACGCGACGCATCTGCTCGCCAGTGGGGTTCATCCGAAGATCGCCAGCGAGCGGCTCGGGCACTCCAGCGTCGGGATCACCTTGGACCTTTACTCGCACGTGACGAAAGGGATGCAGGTCGACGCGGCGGCGCTCGTTGACGCGGCTCTGCAGACCGCGATAAAGAAGCGCGCCGAAGACATTGGGTAGCAAAGCGGTAGCAAAACCCGATTTCCGATCCCCTCCGGCAGACCGCATACCCGATCAGGGTCAAGGGCTTAGGAGTGTAGCTCAATCGGCTAGAGCACCGGTCTCCAAAACCGGGGGTTGGGGGTTCGAGTCCCTCCACTCCTGCCAGCGGGTCGACAAACCGGGCGGATTGCGTTATGGCAGCGCCCGATCAACCGGTTTCAAGGCGGGTGGCGCGGGGCAAAACGCTTCGCGCCCCTGTCATTTGGGCTTTGGGCCCTCAAAGAGGACGCCCCGCCTCCCCATCTGGAGGACGGAGGGCGATAAGAGAATGGCAAAGACGAATCCGTTCGAGTTCCTGCAGCAGGTCCGCTCGGAAGGCGCCAAGGTCACTTGGCCGACCCGCAAGGAGACGATGATCACGACCGCCATGGTGTTCGTGATGGTCGTGCTCGCGAGCGTGTTTTTCCTCCTGGTCGATCAGGTCATCGGCTGGGGCGTTCGCGTCGTCCTCGGGCTCGGCGGGTAAGGGGTCCATCCGATGGCGAAGCGCTGGTACATCGTCCACGCTTACTCGAATTTCGAGAACAAGGTCGCCCAGTCCATCAAGGACCAGGCGGCGCAGCGCAATCTGCTCGACAAGTTCGACGAGGTGATGGTTCCGACCGAGAAGGTGGTCGAGGTACGCCGCGGCCGGAAGGTCGATGCGGAACGCAAGTTCTTCCCGGGCTATGTGCTCGTGAAGTGCGACCTCACCGACGAGGTCTACCACCTGATCAAGAACACCCCGAAGGTGACGGGCTTCCTCGGCGCCGACAAGTCGAAGCCGGTCCCGATCCCGGACTCGGAGGCGGAGCGGATCAAGGGCCAGGTGGCGGAGGGCGTCGACCGTCCGAAGCCGTCCATCGCCTTCGAGATCGGCGAGCAGGTCCGAGTGGCGGACGGGCCCTTCGCTTCCTTCAACGGCGTCGTCGAGGAAGTCGACGAGGGCCGGGCCCGCCTCAAGGTAGCGGTGTCCATCTTCGGCCGCGCGACACCGGTCGAACTCGAATACGGTCAGGTCGAGAAGGTTTGACCGACGGCAAATGGCGAATGGCGAATGGAAGAATTGACCCCATTCGCCACTCACCATTCGCTTCCAAGCCGCGGGAGGTCCGCCCGGTCGCCAGCCGGGGCAACAACGGGCCGCACCGCGATCTGCAACCGCCATGTCGTCCGGCCGGCTCCGGGCGCGTGGTCCATTGGGGAGCAGTCCCATGGCTAAGAAGATTGCGGGCTACGTCAAGCTTCAAGTGCCCGCCGGCGCGGCGAATCCGTCGCCGCCCATCGGTCCCGCGCTCGGTCAGCGCGGTCTCAACATCATGGAATTCTGCAAGGCCTTCAACGCGAAGACCGCGCAGATCGAGAAGGGCACACCGATCCCGGTGATCATCACCGCGTATCAGGACCGGTCCTTCACCTTCGAGATGAAGCAGCCTCCCGTGTCCTTCTTCCTCAAGAAGGCCGCGAATCTGAAGATCGGCAAGAAGCCGGCTTCCGGCTCCAAGACCCCCGGCAAGGGCGCGCCCGCCGGCCGCGTCACCGAGGCGCAGATCCGAGAGATCGCGGAGAAGAAGATGCCTGACCTGAACTGCGACTCGGTCGAGGCGGCAATGGCGATGGTCCGCGGCTCCGCCCGGGCCATGGGTCTCGAAGTCGTAGGCTAGGGGAGGGCAGCACGATGACTACGAAGGAAGGCAAGCGCATCCGTTCCGCCCGCGAGGGCATCAGTGTCGCCAAGCTCTACCCGATCCAGGACGCGGTGAAGCTCGTGAAGGAGCGCGCCAAGGCGAAGTTCGACGAGACCATAGAGGTCTCCATGAACCTCGGAGTCGATCCGCGCCACGCGGACCAGATGGTCCGCGGCGTCTGCAATCTTCCTAACGGCTCGGGCCGCACGGTCCGCGTGGCGGTCTTCGCCCGCGGCCCCAAGGCCGACGAGGCCAGGGCGGCCGGCGCCGACATCGTGGGGGCCGAGGATCTCGTCGAGACCGTCAGCAGCGGCACGATCGAGTTCGACCGCTGCATCGCCACCCCGGACATGATGCCGCTGGTCGGCCGTCTCGGAAAGGTGCTGGGCCCGCGCGGCCTGATGCCGAACCCGAAGGTCGGCACGGTGACCATGGACGTGAAGGGCGCCGTCGCCGGCGCCAAGGGCGGCGCCGTCGAGTTCCGCGTCGAAAAGGCCGGCATCGTCCATGCCGGCATCGGCAAGGCCTCGTTCGAGGACGGCAAGCTCGTCGAGAACATCAAGGCTTTCGCGGACGCGGTCGCCAAGGCGAAGCCCAGCGGCGCCAAGGGCACCTACATCCAGAAGGTCGCGATTTCCTCGACGATGGGCCCGGGCGTGAAGGTCGATCCGGCGAGCGTGCTGGGCGCCTGATCGAAATCCTCGGATCGGAGAGGAAGACAGAGTCCGGATGGGACATCGTTCCTCCCCGGACCTCGCCCGCAGGGCTGATCGGCAGCCGACCCGCCCTTGAAAGGCGGCGTTGGGCTGCTTACATGCGGACCTGCGGGAAAGGGCTTCAAACCCCCTTGGCAGGGCTGCCAAAAGGCGTTAAGGAGCCGGTTTGTGTTTCCAAAATAGGTTGGAGCGGCGCTGCGGCGCGGCTCCAGCAAAGATCCGCTCCGGAAACGGGGCGGTGACAAGCCGGCGGGTTGAAGGGATTCCTTCGGCCCGGTCCGGCTATGTCCTGTCCGAGACTGCAGGCGCCGGGACGGGCTCGTCCCTCCGGCTTAATTCGAAAGGGCCTGCATAGACGGGGAAGGCCGAATTCACATCCGCGAACGCGGAAGGGGGCATTCGGTTCGAACCATCTCGCCCGGCGCGTCCGATGGACGTGCCCCGGGGGACAGGGCTTGCGAGAGCGTCGCCTGAGGCGGCTCGAGGCGCAAGCCGAGGGGCCCCTTGGGCGACAGATGCAACCGGCGGACCCAGGTCCGTCAACCGGAGAGAGCCCAGTGGATAGAGCAGCAAAACGCGAGCTCGTCTCGACGCTCAACGGCGTGTTCACGAACACGAGCGTGGTCGTCGTGGCCCACTATGCTGGCCTCACGGTCGCCGACATGCAGAAGCTGCGCGCGCAGATGAAGCAGGCCGGTGCCACCGTCAAGGTCGCGAAGAACCGCCTCGCCAAGATCGCTCTCGAAGGCACGGACGTCGCGTCCATCTCGGGCCTCATGAAGGGTCCGACCCTGATCGCTTACTCGAGCGATCCGGTCGCGGCGGCCAAGGTCGCAGTCGACTTCTCCAAGGCGAACGACAAGCTCGTGATCCTCGGCGGAGCCATGGGTGCGACCGCTCTGAACGTGGACGGCGTCAAGGCTTTGGCCACATTGCCGTCCCTCGACGAACTGCGCGCCAAGCTGGTCGGCCTCATCCAGGCCCCGGCGACGAAGGTCGCTCAGCTCGCCAATGCGCCGGCGGCGAAGCTCGCCCGCGTGTTCGGAGCCTATGCCAAGACGGGCGAAGCGGCGTGAGGCCGTACCAAACCCCTAAAATCGTTCGAACCGAAACCAAGGATCAAAGAAATGGCTGATCTTGCCAAGCTCGTCGACGATCTCTCGTCGTTGACCGTTCTCGAGGCTGCCGAGCTCGCGAAGTTGCTCGAGGAGAAGTGGGGCGTCTCGGCGGCAGCGGCCGTCGCGGTGGCCGCCGGCCCGGCCGGCGGCGGCGCCGCCGCCGCCCCGGTCGAGGAGCAGACCGAATTCACGGTCGTTCTTGCCGCCACCGGCGACAAGAAGATCGAGGTGATCAAGGAAGTCCGTGCGATCACCGGCCTCGGCCTGAAGGAGGCCAAGGACCTGGTCGAGGGTGCGCCGAAGCCCGTGAAGGAAGGCGTTGCCAAGGACGAGGCCGAGAAGATCAAGGCGACCCTCGAGAAGGTCGGCGCCAAGGTGGAGCTGAAGTGATCACGGCGTGAGGCCGGTGATCGTCTTCGGGTCCGTCTCCGGACCGGCGGAGCTCGATCCAGTCGATCCCGGGCCGAAAGGGCTTGGGGACGGCCGGTCGGATCCGCCCGTGACGCCTTGAGAATATCGACGGTCCCGGGCGATATCCGCCTGGGACCGTCGTGCCGTCCCGAAGGCAGCAACCGGGGCGCTATGGTTCGGGCCGAAGGGCCTGTGTTTTTGATTTTGTCTGGCGGCGGGCAGAGCCGTCGGGCGGCTGATCAGGCGCCCTTCGATGTGGGCGGGGGCGCCCGGTCAGCCGCATATGAGGAGCGAGGTCCAGATGGCCAATACACTGATCGGCCGGAAGCGCATTCGCAAGTTCTTCGGGAAAATTCAGGAAGTGGCGGAGATGCCGAACCTCATCGAGGTTCAGAAGGCGTCCTACGACCAGTTCCTGATGGTCGAAGAACCGAAGGGCGGCCGGCCGGAGGAAGGCTTGCAAGCCGTCTTCAAGTCGGTTTTTCCGATTTCCGATTTCTCGAACACCGCCCTTCTGGAGTTCGTGAAGTACACCTTCGAGGCGCCGAAATACGACGTCGACGAGTGCCGCCAGCGGGGCATGACCTTCGCGGCGCCGCTCAAGGTGACGCTGCGCCTGATCGTGTTCGACGTGGACCCGGATACCGGCGCCCGCTCCGTCAAGGACATCAAGGAGCAGGATGTGTACATGGGCGACATGCCGCTCATGACGGACAACGGCACCTTCATCGTGAACGGCACCGAACGCGTCATCGTCTCCCAGATGCATCGCTCGCCGGGCGTGTTCTTCGACCACGACAAGGGCAAGACCCACTCATCCGGCAAGCTGCTGTTCGCGGCCCGCATCATTCCCTATCGCGGCTCCTGGCTCGACATCGAGTTCGACGCCAAGGACATCGTGCATGCGCGCATCGACCGGAAGCGCAAGATTCCGGTGACGTCGCTGTTCTATGCCCTCGGTCTCGACGGCGAGGAGATCCTCGACACGTTCTATAACCGCATCGTCTACCTGCGGGCCAAGAACGGCTGGCGCGTTCCCTTCGACGCGGAGCGCATGAAGGGCTTCAAGGCCACCATCGACCTCGTCGACGCCGATTCAGGCGAAGTGGTGCTCGAGGCCGGCAAGAAGCTCACGGCGCGGACCGCCCGCCAGCTCGCCGACAAGGGCCTGAAGGCCCTCCAGGCGACGGACGAGGATCTCGCCGGCCAGTACATTGCGGAGGACCTCGTCAACGCGAAGACGGGCGAGATCTACGCTGAGGCAGGCGACGAGATCACCGAGAAGCTCCTCAAGGGCCTCGAAGACGCCGGATTGACGGAGATCCCGGTCCTCGACATCGACCACGTCAACGTCGGGCCCTACATCCGCAACACGCTCGCCGTGGACAAGGCCTCGTCCCGAGAGGACGCGTTGTTCGACGTCTACCGCGTCATGCGGCCGGGCGAGCCCCCGACGCTCGAGACCGCGGAGGCGATGTTCCACTCGCTGTTCTTCGACGCGGAGCGCTACGACCTCTCGGCCGTCGGTCGCGTGAAGATGAACATGCGGCTCGACCTCGACGCCGAGGACACGGTCCGCACGCTGCGCCGCGAGGACATCATCGCGGTGGCGCGGGCGCTCGTGGACCTGCGCGACGGCAAGGGCGAGATCGACGACATCGACCACCTCGGCAACCGCCGGGTGCGCTCGGTCGGCGAGCTCATGGAGAACCAGTACCGCCTCGGCCTCCTGCGCATGGAGCGCGCCATCAAGGAGCGCATGTCGTCGGTCGACATCGACACCGTCATGCCGCAGGACCTGATCAACGCGAAGCCGGCCGCCGCCGCGGTGCGCGAGTTCTTCGGCTCGTCGCAGCTCTCGCAGTTCATGGACCAGACGAACCCGCTCTCCGAGGTGACGCACAAGCGCCGTCTCTCGGCCCTTGGCCCGGGCGGCCTCACCCGCGAGCGCGCGGGCTTCGAGGTGCGCGACGTGCATCCGACACATTACGGCCGCATCTGCCCGATCGAGACGCCGGAAGGGCCGAACATCGGCCTGATCAACTCGCTTGCGACCTTCGCCCGCGTGAACAAGTACGGCTTCATCGAGACACCGTTCCGCCGCGTCAAGGACGGCAAGGTCTCGGACGAGGTCGTCTATCTCTCGGCGATGGAGGAGGCGAAGTACAACGTCGCCCAGGCGAACGCCGCCGTCGACAAGTCCGGCCGGCTGACGGAAGACCTCGTTGTCTGCCGCCGTGCCGGCGACGTGATCGTGGCCGCGCCCGACCGGATCGACCTCATGGAGGTGTCGCCGAAGCAGCTCGTCTCGGTCGCCGCCGCGCTCATCCCGTTTCTCGAGAACGACGACGCGAACCGCGCCCTCATGGGCTCGAACATGCAGCGCCAGGCCGTTCCGCTCGTGCAGGCGGACGCTCCGTTCGTCGGCACCGGCATGGAGTCGGTCGTCGCCCGTGACTCGGGCGCCGCCATCGCGGCGCGCCGGGCGGGCGTGGTCGACCAGGTGGATGCGACCCGTATCGTCATCCGCGCGACGGAGGAGACCGATCCGACCCGTCCGGGCGTCGACATCTACCGCCTGCAGAAGTTCCAGCGCTCGAACCAGAACACCTGCATCACGCAAAAGCCGCTGATCCGGGTGGGCGACTTCGTGCGCAAGGGCGATATCATCGCCGACGGTCCGTCGACCGATCTCGGCGAACTCGCGCTCGGCCGCAACGTGCTCGTCGCGTTCATGCCCTGGAACGGCTACAACTTCGAGGACTTGATCCTGCTCTCCGAGCGGATCGTGAAGGACGACGTATTCACGTCGATCCACATCGAAGAGTTCGAGGTCATGGCCCGCGACACCAAGCTCGGGCCCGAGGAGATCACGCGCGACATTCCGAACGTCTCGGAGGAGGCGCTGAAGAACCTCGACGAGGCGGGCATCGTCTACATCGGCGCCGAGGTCCATGCCGGCGACATCCTCGTCGGCAAGATCACCCCGAAGGGCGAAAGCCCGATGACGCCGGAAGAGAAGCTCCTCCGCGCCATCTTCGGCGAGAAGGCTTCGGACGTCCGCGACACCTCGCTCCGGGTGCCCCCGGGCGTGACGGGCACGATCGTTGAAGTGCGCGTGTTCAATCGCCACGGCGTCGACAAGGACGAACGCGCCCAGGCGATCGAGCGCGAGGAGATCGAGCGCCTCGCGAAGGACCGCGACGACGAGCAGGCGATCCTCGACCGCAACACCTATGCGCGCCTGTCCGACATCCTCAACGGACAGAAGGCGGTGGCCGGGCCGAAGGGCTTCAAGAAGGACACCAAGCTGACCAAGGACATGCTCAACGAGTATCCGCGGTCGCAATGGTGGCAGTTCGCGGTGCCCGAGGACGCGCTCATGGCCGAGATCGAAGCCATGCAGAAGCAGTACGACGAGTCGAAGAAGCGCCTCGAGCAGCGCTTCCTCGACAAGGTCGAGAAGCTCCAGCGCGGCGACGAGCTCCCGCCCGGCGTCATGAAGATGGTCAAGGTCTTCGTGGCCGTGAAGCGCAAGATCCAGCCCGGCGACAAGATGGCCGGCCGTCACGGCAACAAAGGTGTCGTGTCGAAGATCGTGCCGGTCGAGGACATGCCGTTCCTCGAGGACGGCACCCATGCCGATATCGTGCTCAACCCGCTCGGCGTGCCGAGCCGCATGAACGTCGGCCAGATCCTCGAGACGCATCTCGGTTGGGCGGCGGCAGGTCTCGGCAAGCAGGTCGCTCAGGCGGTGGACGCTTACCTGAGGACGGGGCAGGCCAAGTCCCTTCGCGACCAGCTGGTGTCGATCTACGGCGAGATCCCGGAGATCGAGCAGGCCGGGGACGACGAACTCGTCGAACTCGGCCAGAACCTGCGCCGCGGCGTGCCGTTCGCGACTCCGGTTTTCGACGGCGCCAAGGAGTCGGACATCGAGACCATGTTGGCGAAGGCGGGCCTCGATCCGTCCGGCCAGGTGACGCTCTACGACGGGCGCACCGGCGAGTCGTTCGACCGCAAGGTCACGGTGGGCTACATCTACATGCTGAAGCTCCACCACCTCGTGGACGACAAGATCCACGCACGTTCGATCGGTCCTTACTCCCTCGTCACCCAGCAGCCGCTGGGCGGCAAGGCGCAGTTCGGCGGACAGCGCTTCGGCGAGATGGAGGTGTGGGCGCTCGAAGCCTACGGCGCGGCGTACACCCTGCAGGAGATGCTGACGGTGAAGTCGGACGACGTGGCGGGCCGCACGAAGGTCTACGAGGCCATCGTGCGCGGCGACGACACCTTCGAGTCCGGCATCCCCGAGAGCTTCAACGTTCTGGTGAAGGAGATGCGCTCGCTCGGCCTCAACGTGGAACTCACGTCCACGAAGCGCGCCGCGAACGAGCTGCCTCCCGCCGAGGCGGCCGAGTGATCCGGCGAGTGACCCGGCCAGTCGATACGACGACGTGGTCCTCGGGGCGCGCGACGGCGCGAACCCGGGGATCTCATTTCGATTTCGGCGCGAACGCGCCCTCGTGGTCCGAGATGGCGGGATCGAGACCCGCCCTCACGACGCGGGAATAAGGAGACGGCGATGAATCAAGAGGTGATGAATCTCTTCAATCAGACGGCCCAGCCGCAGAGCTTCGATCAGATCAAGATCTCGATCGCGAGCCCGGAGAAGATTCTGTCCTGGTCGTACGGCGAGATCAAGAAGCCGGAGACCATCAACTACCGGACGTTCAAGCCCGAGCGCGACGGCCTGTTCTGCGCGCGCATCTTCGGTCCGATCAAGGACTACGAGTGCCTGTGCGGCAAGTACAAGCGCATGAAGTACAAGGGCGTGATCTGCGAGAAGTGCGGCGTCGAAGTCACGCTCGCGCGCGTCCGCCGCGACCGCATGGGCCACATCGAGTTGGCCGCCCCGGTCGCGCACATCTGGTTCCTGAAGTCCCTGCCGAGCCGCATCGGTCTGCTGCTCGACATGACGCTGAAGGACCTCGAGCGCATCCTCTACTTCGAGTCCTACATCGTGGTCGATGCCGGCCTGACGCCCCTCAAGGACCGTCAGCTCCTCTCGGAGGACGAGTACCTGCGCGCGCAGGACGAGTACGGCGAGGATTCGTTCACGGCGATGATCGGCGCGGAGGCCATCCGCAAGATCCTGCAGGAGCTCGACCTCGAGAAGGTCGCCATCGACATCCGCCAGGAGATCGCCACCACCACGTCGGAGCTCAAGCCGAAGAAGCTCATGAAGCGCCTCAAGATCATCGAGGCCTTCCTGCAGTCCGGGAACAAGCCCGAGTGGATGATCCTGACCGTCGTTCCGGTGATCCCGCCGGATCTGCGTCCGCTCGTCCCCCTGGACGGCGGCCGCTTCGCGACGTCTGACCTGAACGATCTCTACCGCCGCGTCATCAACCGCAACAACCGCCTGAAGCGCCTGATCGAGCTGCGCGCTCCGGACATCATCATCCGCAACGAGAAGCGCATGCTTCAGGAGGCGGTGGATGCGCTGTTCGACAACGGCCGCCGCGGCCGGGTGATCACGGGCGCCAACAAGCGTCCGCTGAAGTCGCTCGCCGACATGCTGAAGGGCAAGCAGGGCCGGTTCCGTCAGAACCTGCTCGGCAAGCGCGTCGACTATTCGGGGCGTTCGGTCATCGTGGTGGGTCCGGAGCTCAAGCTCCATCAGTGCGGCCTGCCGAAGAAGATGGCGCTCGAGCTCTTCAAGCCGTTCATCTACGCCAAGCTCGACGCGCGCGGTCTCTCCGCGACCGTCAAGCAGGCGAAGAAGCTCGTCGAGAAGGAGAAGCCGGAAGTCTGGGACATCCTGGACGAGGTCATCCGCGAGCACCCGGTGCTGCTCAACCGCGCCCCGACGCTCCACCGGCTCGGCATCCAGGCCTTCGAGCCCACCCTCATCGAGGGCAAGGCGATTCAGCTGCACCCGCTGGTCTGCGCCGCGTTCAACGCGGACTTCGACGGCGACCAGATGGCCGTCCACGTGCCGCTCTCGCTCGAGGCTCAGCTCGAGGCGCGCGTGCTCATGATGAGCACCAACAACATCCTGCACCCGGCAAACGGCGCACCCATCATCGTGCCGTCGCAGGACATCGTGCTTGGCCTCTACTACCTGTCAATCGTCTCGGACGGCGAGCCCGGCCAGGGCAAGGCGTTCTCGGACATGGGCGAGCTCGAGCACGCCCTGCACGAGAAGGTCATCACGCTGCATTCGAAGATCAAGTTCCGCTGGGAAGGTCTGGACGAGAACGGCAAACCCGTCTCGCGCATCTACGACACGACGGCGGGCCGCGTGATGCTCTCGCGCATCCTGCCGAAGCACCCGATGCTGCCCTTCGACGTCGTGAACAAGCTCATGACCAAGAAGGAGATCTCGGCGACCATCGACGCGGTGTACAGGCACTGCGGCCAGAAGGAGTCGGTGATCTTCTGCGACCGAATCATGGCCCTCGGGTTCTACAATGCATTCAAGGCCGGCATCTCGTTCGGCAAGGACGACATGGTGATCCCGGAGAACAAGTGGCAGATCGTCGAGGAGACCCGCGCGCTCACGAAGGACTACGAGCAGCAGTACCAGGACGGCCTCATCACCCAGGGTGAGAAGTACAACAAGGTCGTCGATGCCTGGGCGAAGTGCTCGGATCGTCTGGCCGGCGAGATGATGAACCGCATCTCGGCGGTGAAGAAGGACGAGAACGGCCGCGACAAGCCGGTCAACTCGATCTACATGATGTCGCACTCGGGCGCCCGCGGCTCGCCGGCGCAGATGAAGCAGCTCGCGGCGATGCGCGGCCTCATGGCGAAGCCCTCGGGCGAGATCATCGAGAGCCCCATCATCTCGAACTTCAAGGAAGGACTCGACGTGCTCGAGTACTTCAACTCGACGCACGGCGCGCGCAAGGGCCTGGCCGACACGGCGCTCAAGACGGCGAACTCGGGCTACCTGACGCGCCGTCTCGTCGACGTGGCGCAGGACGCCGTCATCCGCGAGACGGATTGCGGCACCGAGCGGGGCATCCGCATGCGGGCCATCATCGACGCCGGCCAGGTGGTCGCGTCGCTCGGCTCCCGCATCCTGGGCCGGGCCACGGCGGAGGATCTCACGAGTGCGGACGGCAAGGTCATCGTGCCCGCCGGCACCATGATCGAGGAGAACCACATCGAGGCGATCACCGCCGCCGGCATCCAGGAGGTGAAGATCCGTTCCGTGCTCGTCTGCGAGTCGAAGAACGGCGTCTGCGCCACCTGCTACGGCCGTGACCTGGCCCGGGGCACTCCGGTCAACCACGGCGAGGCCGTCGGCGTCATCGCTGCTCAGTCGATCGGCGAGCCCGGCACGCAGCTCACGATGCGCACCTTCCACATCGGCGGTGCGGCCCAGATCGCGGACCAGTCCTTCATCGAGTCCAATTTCGAGGGCATCGTCAAGGTGCGCAACCGGAACGTGGCCCGGAACTCGGACGGCGAATTGATGGTCATGGCCCGGAACGTCGCCGTGATCATCGCCGGTCCGGACGGCGCCGAGCGCGCCGTGCACCGTCTCCAGTACGGCGCGCGGCTCAAGGTGGACGAGGGCGACACGGTGAAGCGCGGGCAGCGCATCGCCGAGTGGGACCCCTACACGCGTCCGATCCTGACCGAGGTGGACGGCACGGTCGCCTACGAGGATCTGGTGGACGGTGCCTCCATGATCGAGTCGATGGACGAGGCCACCGGCATCACGAAGCGCGTCGTGATCGACTGGCGCGGTTCGGCCCGCACGGCGGACCTGCGTCCGGCGATCACGGTGGAGTCGAAGGGCAAGGTGGCGAAGCTCGCCCGCGGCGGCGACGCCCGCTACCTGCTGCCGGTCGATGCCATCGTGGCAGTGGATCCGGGTGCCAAGGTGAAGGCCGGCGACGTGCTCGCACGCATCTCGACCGAGAGCGCCAAGACCCGCGACATCACGGGCGGTCTGCCGCGCGTGGCGGAGCTGTTCGAGGCCCGCCGTCCCAAGGACGCGGCCATCATTGCGGAGAAGTCCGGCACGATCCAGTTCGGCCGCGACTACAAGAACAAGCGTCGCCTGACGCTGAACCCGCATGATGGCTCGGAGCCGGTGGAGTACTTGATCCCGAAGGGCAAGCATATCCACCTGCAGGACGGCGACGTCGTGGAAATCGGCGACTTCATCGTCGACGGCAACCCGGCTCCGCACGACATCCTGGCCATCAAGGGCGTCGAGGAACTGGCCGCCTACCTCGTGAACGAGATCCAGGAGGTCTATCGGCTCCAGGGCGTGCTCATCAACGACAAGCACATCGAGGTGATCGTCCGGCAGATGCTGCAGAAGGTGGAGATCACGGACGGCGGCGATTCCGAGCTTCTGGCCGGTGAGCAGATCGACCGCCTCGAGCTGGACGAGATCAACGAGCGTCTCGTTCAGGAAAAGAAGAAGCCTGCTGCGGGCGTCCCGGTGCTGCTCGGCATTACCAAGGCATCGCTGCAGACCCGCTCCTTCATCTCGGCGGCCTCCTTCCAGGAGACCACCCGCGTCCTCACGGAGGCGGCGGTCAACGGGAAGGTGGACACCCTCGAGGGCCTCAAGGAGAACGTGATCGTCGGCAGCCTGATTCCCGCCGGAACCGGCTCCATGATCTCGCAAATCAAGGCCGTGGCCCAGCGCCGGGACGACCTGATCCTGCAGCAGAAGCGCTCGGAGGCGCAGGCCGCGGTCGGAGAGCTGCCGCCTGCAGCGGAGTAAGCCCCTGCCAGGCTTTCAAAAATTGCGAAAGGCCGCCCACGGGCGGTCTTTTCATTTCAAGGCCGGCTGCCGGGCCAAAAAGGGCGGGAATATGGTCGTTTTCCGGTTGACGAAAGCCTAGACCGCGAGTAGAAGGCGCGGACTTTCCGGCTGGCCGTAGGTGTTCGCCAGTCGAAGCGCCTTGCTTCGACCCGTGCCGCCTAAACGCTGCCGAACTCAACCTGACTGACACATCGTCAGCTATTGAGGCACGACCGCGGTGGGAGACCGCCGTGGTCCTCTGCGATCGTAGCGCGCCAAAGGCCTCGTCCGGGGCCGCTGGCGCGAATTCGTTTTGCGCAAGCTCGTCTCGGGCCGGAGCGAAGCGGACGCGAGGCAGCGTTCAACCGAATAAGACACACGCCGCCCCGGCGGCACGACAAGAGGGCACAGGATGCCGACGATCAGCCAGCTGATCCGCAAGCCGCGGACAGCCCAAAAGAGCCGCAACAAGGTTCCCGCGCTGGAAGCCTGCCCCCAGAAGCGGGGCGTTTGCACGCGCGTCTACACGACGACCCCGAAGAAGCCGAACTCGGCTCTCCGCAAGGTCGCCAAGGTCCGCCTCACGAACGGCCACGAGGTCATCGGCTATATCCCGGGCGAGGGCCACAACCTTCAGGAGCACTCCGTCGTGATGATCCGCGGCGGCCGCGTGAAGGACCTTCCGGGCGTCCGCTACCACGTCCTGCGCGGCGTCCTCGATACGCAGGGCGTCAAGAACCGTAAGCAGCGCCGTTCGAAGTATGGCGCCAAGCGGCCGAAGTGATCCCGGCCTAGCCTGGATCGTTCCGGACCGCGCCAAGCGACGATCCCGGGACATCGGTCAGAATTTGCACCCGATCCCCGGGCCCGGCCCGGGGATGACGCGAAAGAGATAGGTCGGAGTTAACAAATGTCCCGCCGTCACAGCGCCGAGAAACGTGAGATCATCCCGGATCCGAAATTCGGGGATGTCGTCGTCACGAAGTTCATGAATTCGATCATGTACGACGGCAAGAAGTCGGCCGCCGAGCGTATCGTCTACGGCGCCTTCGACATCATCGAGAGCCGCGCCAAGGCGAACCCGCTCGAAGTTTTCAAGCAGGCCCTCGACAACGTCGCCCCGGCGATCGAGGTCCGCTCCCGCCGCGTCGGCGGCGCGACCTATCAGGTCCCGGTCGAGGTCCGCACCGAGCGCCGTCAGGCCCTCGCGATCCGCTGGATCATCCAGGCCGCTCGCAGCCGCAACGACAAGACCATGGTCGACCGGCTCTCCGCGGAGCTGCTCGACGCCTCGAACAACCGGGGCAACGCCGTGAAGAAGCGCGAAGACACCCACCGGATGGCCGAGGCCAACCGGGCGTTCTCGCACTATCGCTGGTAACGGCCTAACCCCTTCAGGAGCAAGGCGATGCCTCGCACGCACGCAATCGAGGACTACCGCAACTTCGGCATCATGGCGCACATCGATGCCGGCAAGACGACGACGACGGAGCGGATCCTCTATTACACCGGCAAGTCGCACAAGATCGGCGAAGTCCATGAGGGCGCCGCCACCATGGACTGGATGGAGCAGGAGCAGGAGCGCGGAATCACGATCACGTCCGCCGCCACGACCTGCTTCTGGCGCGACAAGCGGCTGAACATCATCGACACTCCCGGCCACGTCGACTTCACCATCGAGGTCGAGCGTTCGCTGCGCGTGCTCGACGGCGCCGTCTGCGTGCTCGACGGCAACCAGGGTGTCGAGCCCCAGACCGAGACCGTTTGGCGACAGGCCGACAAGTACGACGTGCCGCGCGTCGTGTTCGTCAACAAGATGGACAAGACGGGTGCCGATTTCTTCAAGTGCGTCAAGGACATCGTCGACCGAGTCGCCGGCAAGCCCGTGTGCCTGCAGCTGCCGATCGGTTCGGAGAGCAATTTCCAGGGCGTAATCGACCTCATCAAGATGAAGGGGATCGTGTGGTCCGGAGAGGCGCTCGGCG
The DNA here is from genome assembly GCA_963723525.1 of uncultured Alphaproteobacteria bacterium. Lineage (GTDB taxonomy): Bacteria > Pseudomonadota > Alphaproteobacteria > Rhizobiales > Beijerinckiaceae > Microvirga. Next base: position 23,466 of record CAVRRI010000007.1, on the reverse strand, counting down.
CCACCTTCAACGAGATCGAGATCCCGGCCGATCTGAAGGACCAGGCCGTCGAGTATCGCCAGAAGCTGATCGAGGCCGCCGTCGACCTCGACGACGACGCCATGACGGCCTACCTCGACGGCCACGAGCCCGACGAGGCGACTCTGCGCCGTCTCGTGCGCCTCGCGGTGCAGAAGCGCGCCTTCCACCCTGTGCTCTGCGGTTCCGCGTTCAAGAACAAGGGCGTGCAGCCGCTCCTCGACGCGGTCGTGGACTACCTTCCGTCCCCGGGCGATCGTGAGGCGATCAAGGGCATCGACTTCAAGACCGGGGACGAGACCGTCCGCCGTCCGGCAGACGACGAGGCGTTCTCCATGCTCGCCTTCAAGATCATGGACGATCCCTTCGTCGGCACGATCACGTTCTGCCGCGTCTACTCGGGCAAGGTCGAGATCCGGCGCCTCGCTCCTGAACTCGACCCGCGACAAGAAGGAGCGAGTCGGCCGCATGCTTCTCATGCACGCGAACAACCGCGAGGACATCAAGGAGGCCTATGCGGGTGACATCGTCGCTCTCGCGGGCCTCAAGGACACCCGCACCGGCGACACGCTCTGCGATCCGAACAAGCCCGTGATCCTCGAGAAGATGGAGTTCCCCGAGCCCGTCATCGAGATCGCGATCGAGCCGAAGTCGAAGGCCGACCAGGAGAAGCTCGGCATCGCGCTCGCCAAGCTCGCAGCGGAGGATCCGTCCTTCCGCGTGTCGACCGATGTCGAGTCGGGCCAGACCATCCTCAAGGGGATGGGCGAGCTCCATCTCGACATCAAGGTCGACATCCTGAAGCGCACCTACAAGGTGGAAGCCAATATCGGCGCCCCGCAGGTGGCCTTCCGCGAGAAGATCACCCGCAAGGCCGAGGTGGACTACACCCACAAGAAGCAGACCGGCGGCACGGGCCAGTTCGCCCGCGTGAAGCTCGTCGTCGAGCCGAACGAGCCGGGCGCCGGCTACGCGTTCGAGTCGAAGATCGTCGGCGGCGCGGTGCCGAAGGAATACGTCCCCGGCGTCGAGAAGGGCATCGAGAGCGTGCTCAACGCGGGCGTCGTCGCCGGCTTCCCGGTGGTCGACCTCAAGGTGTCCCTCATCGACGGCGCCTACCACGAGGTGGACTCATCGGCGCTTGCCTTCGAGATCGCGTCCCGCGCGGCGCTCCGCGAGGCCCTCCAGAAGGGCGGCTCGGTGCTGCTCGAGCCGATCATGAAGGTCGAGGTCGTGACGCCGGAGGAATACACCGGTTCGGTGATCGGCGACCTGAACTCTCGCCGCGGCCAGATCCAGGGCCAGGACATGCGGGGCAATGCCAACGTGATCAACGCGATGGTGCCGCTCATGAACATGTTCGGCTACGTGAACAACCTGCGCTCGTTCTCGCAAGGGCGCGCGACGTTCACGATGCAGTTCGACCACTACGAGCAGGTCCCGCCGAACGTTGCTGCCGAAGTGCAGAAGAAGTTCGCCTGACCCTGATACGCAACGAATAAAGATCCGAGGAGAGGTACTCCGATGGCCAAGGAAAAGTTTGCGCGGACGAAGCCGCACTGCAACATCGGGACGATTGGTCATGTTGATCATGGCAAGACGTCTTTGACGGCGGCGATTACGAAGATACTGGCGGAGACGGGTGGGGCGACGTTTACGGCCTATGACCAGATCGACAAGGCGCCGGAGGAGAAGGCGCGGGGGATCACGATTTCGACGGCGCATGTGGAGTACGAGACGGCGCAGCGCCATTATGCGCACGTGGATTGTCCCGGGCATGCGGATTATGTGAAGAACATGATCACCGGGGCGGCGCAGATGGACGGGGCGATTCTGGTGGTGTCGGCGGCGGACGGGCCGATGCCGCAGACGCGCGAGCACATTCTGTTGGCGCGTCAGGTCGGGGTGCCGGCGCTGGTGGTGTTCATGAACAAGGTCGACATGGTGGACGACCCGGAGCTTCTGGATCTGGTCGAGCTGGAGGTGCGGGAGCTGTTGTCGAAGTACGATTTTCCGGGCGACGACATTCCGATCGTGAAGGGTTCGGCGCTGTGTGCGCTGGAGGACCGCGAGCCGCCGATCGGGCGCGAGGCGGTGCTGGAGCTGATGCGGCAGGTGGATGCCTACATTCCGCAGCCGGAGCGGCCGGTGGACCAGCCGTTTTTGATGCCGATCGAGGACGTGTTTTCGATTTCGGGGCGGGGCACGGTGGTGACGGGCCGGGTCGAGCGCGGGGTGGTGAAGGTGGGCGAGGAGGTCGAGATCGTCGGCCTGCGGGCGACCGCCAAGACGACGGTGACCGGGGTGGAGATGTTCCGCAAGCTGTTGGACCAGGGCCAGGCGGGGGACAATGTCGGGGTGCTGTTGCGGGGCACGAAGCGCGAGGACGTGGAGCGCGGTCAGGTGCTGTGCAAGCCGGGCTCGATCCGGCCGCACACGAAGTTCAAGGCGGAGGCCTACATCCTGACCAAGGAGGAGGGCGGGCGGCACACGCCGTTCTTCACCAACTACCGGCCGCAGTTTTACTTCCGGACGACGGACGTGACCGGGGTGGTGAAGCTTCCCGAAGGCACCGAGATGGTGATGCCGGGCGACAACGTGACCATGGAGGTGGAGCTGATCGTGCCGATCGCCATGGAGGAGAAGCTGCGCTTCGCCATCCGGGAAGGCGGCCGCACCGTCGGCGCCGGCGTCGTCGCCCAGGTCATGGACTAATCGGAATCTCACGCGAGGGCGCGGCCGGGTCGTCCGACTGCGTCAGCTCTTCAGGACGGGGCAACCCATGAACGGTCAGAATATCCGCATTCGCCTTAAGGCGTTCGATCACCGGATCCTCGACGCTTCGACGCGCGAAATCGTGTCTACGGCGAAGCGGACCGGCGCGCAGGTTCGCGGGCCCATCCCGCTGCCGACACGCATCGAGCGCTTTACGGTGCTTCGCTCGCCGCATATCGACAAGAAGTCGCGCGAGCAGTTCGAGATGCGCACCCACAAGCGCGTGCTCGATATCGTCGACCCCACGCCCCAGACCGTGGACGCGCTGATGAAGCTCGACCTCGCCGCGGGCGTGGACGTGGAAATCAAGCTCTGAGCCGCAAGGGCTTGGAGTGTCGTTTGGACACGCCGAGGGGATACGCAGATGCGCTCAGGCGTCATTGCACAGAAGGTCGGGATGACACGCATCTTCACGGATGCGGGTGAGCATGTCCCGGTGACGGTCCTGAAGGTCGACCAGTGCCAGGTGGTCGCCCATCGGACCAAGGAGAAGAACGGCTACACGGCGCTGCAGCTCGGCGTCGGCAAGGCCAAGGTGAAGAACGTCTCGAGCGCCGAGCGCGGCCGTTTCGCGGTCGCCAAGGTCGAGCCGAAGCAGAAGCTCGCGGAGTTCCGCGTGACCGAGGACGCCGTCATTCCGATCGGCGCCGAGATCACCGTCGACCACTTCGTCGCCGGTCAGTTCGTGGACGTCACGGGGATCACCACCGGCAAGGGCTTCGCCGGCGGCATGAAACGCTGGAACTTCGGCGGCCTGCGCGCCTCGCACGGCGTCTCGGTCTCGCACCGCTCGATCGGTTCGACCGGCGGCCGGCAGGATCCGGGCAAGACGTTCAAGAACAAGAAGATGCCGGGCCATCTCGGCGTCGAGCGCGTGACGACGCAGAACCTGCGCGTCGTGCAGACCGACGTCGAGCGCGGCCTGATCCTCGTCGAGGGCGCGGTTCCGGGCGTCGCCGGCGGCTGGATCTACGTCCGCGACGCCGTGAAGCGGAAGCTGCCGAAGGACGTTCCCGATGCCGGGCGCGTTCCGCCAGGCCGCCAACGACTCGGCACCCGCGGTTCCGGCCGAGGCTCAAGAGGAGAACGCGTGATGAAGCTCGATGTCACCACGCTCGACGGCAATGCGGCCGGCTCGGTGGAGCTCGACGAGGCGATTTTCGGCCTCGAGCCCCGCACCGACCTGCTCGCCCGCTGCGTCCGCTGGCAGCTCGCCAAGCGTCAGGCTGGCACGCATGCCGTGAAGAACCGTTCGGAGATCGACCGCACGACCCGGAAGATCTACAAGCAGAAGGGCACCGGTTCGGCCCGCCACGGCGCCGCGAGCGCACCCCAGTTCCGGGGCGGCGGCCGCGCCTTCGGTCCGCAGGTCCGCAGCCACGCGCACGACCTGCCGAAGAAGGTCCGCGCGCTCGCGCTGAAGCACGCCCTTTCGTCCAAGGCCAAGGACGCGTCGCTCATCGTCGTCGACGAGGTGACGCTCGCCGAGCCGAAGACGAAGGCTCTCGTCGAGCGCTTCGGTAAGCTCGGTCTCGCCAACGCCCTCATCATCGGAGGCGCGGAGATCGAGGCGAACTTCCAGCGCGCGGCCCGCAACATCCCGAATGTCGACGTCCTGCCGGTGCAGGGCATCAACGTCTACGACATCCTCCGTCGCGAGAAGCTCGTTCTCACGAAGGCGGCCGTCGATGCGCTGGAGGCGCGCTTCAAATGAGCCTGGATCCGCGCCACTACGATGTGATCGTCAGCCCGGTCATCACCGAGAAGGCCACGACCCTGTCCGAGCACAACAAGGTCGTGTTCAAGGTGAAGTCGGACGCGACGAAGCCGCAGATCAAGGCTGCGGTCGAGAAGCTGTTCGACGTCAAGGTGAAGAGCGTCAACACGCTCGTCACCAAGGGCAAGGTGAAGATGTTCCGCGGCACCCGCGGCCAGCGGTCGGACGTGAAGAAGGCGGTCGTGACCCTCGAAGAGGGCCAGACCATCGACGTCACGACGGGCCTCTGATCGGTTGAAAGAGTGATCCGATGGCTTTGAAAACCTACAAGCCGACGACGCCGGGCCAACGTCAGCTGGTTCTCGTCGATCGCAGCGGCATCTACAAAGGCAAGCCCGTCAAGGCGCTGACCGAGGGCAAGTCCTCGTCCGGCGGCCGCAACAACCTCGGCCGCGTGACGGTCCGGTTCCGCGGCGGCGGCCACAAGCGCACCTCTGCGCAACGTCGACTTCAAGCGCCGTGGGCGTCTGAACGACGCGGCGGCGGTGCAGCGGATCGAGTACGATCCGAACCGCACGGCCTTCATCGCGCTGATCCGCTATGCCGACGGCGAGCAGTCCTACATCCTGGCCCCGCAGCGTCTCGCCGTGGGCGACCAGGTCGTGGCCGGCGAGCAGGTCGACATCAAGCCCGGCAACGCGATGCCGGTCGGCAACATGCCCGTGGGCACGATCATCCACAACGTGGAACTCAAGATCGGACGCGGCGGCGCCATGGCCCGCTCGGCCGGCACCTATGCGCAGATCGTGGGCCGAGACCAGGGCTACGTGACGGTCCGCCTGAACTCGGGCGAACAGCGCCTCGTCCATGGCCAGTGCTTCGCCACGGTAGGCGCCGTGTCGAACCCGGACCACATGAACATCTCGATCGGCAAGGCCGGTCGCAATCGCTGGCTCGGCAAGCGGCCCCACAACCGCGGCGTGGCCATGAACCCGATCGACCACCCGCACGGTGGCGGTGAGGGCCGCACCTCGGGCGGTCGCCATCCGGTGACTCCGTGGGGTATTCCGACCAAGGGCAAGAAAACCCGTTCGAACAAGCGGACCGACAAGTTCATCGTGTCGAGCCGCCACGACCGGAAGAAGAAGGGCTAAGGCGTCATGGCGCGATCGCTTTGGAAGGGTCCGTTCGTCGACGGCTACCTCCTCAAGAAGGCCGAGGCTGCCCGGGGTTCGGGCCGCAGCGAGGTCATCAAGATCTGGAGCCGCCGCTCCACGATCCTCCCGCAGTTCGTGGGCCTCACCTTTGGGGTCTACAACGGTCATAAGCACATTCCCGTCTATGTGAGCGAGGAGATGGTGGGCCACAAGTTCGGCGAGTTCTCGCCGACGCGCACCTTCCACGGCCACGCGGCGGACAGGAAGGCGAAGAGGAAGTAAGATGGGTAAGACCGCTACTCCCCGCGCTTTGCCGGACAACGAGGCGAAGGCCGTGGCGCGGATGATCCGCGTCAGCCCGCAAAAGCTGAACCTCGTGGCTCAGCTCATCCGCGGCAAGAAGGTCTCGACTGCGCTCGCCGACCTCGAGTTCTCGCGCAAGCGGATCGCCCGCGACGTGAAGAAATGCCTCGAGAGCGCGATCGCCAACGCCGAGAACAACCACGACCTCGACGTGGACGACCTCGTGGTCAGTCAGGCGTTCGTCGGCAAGGCGCTCGTCATGAAGCGCTTCCACGCCCGCGCCCGCGGCCGTGGCGCCCGCATCGAAAAGCCCTTCTCGAACCTCACGATCGTGGTTCGCGAAGTCGCGCAGCAGGCTTAAGGAGAACCCGATGGGTCAGAAAGTTAACCCGATCGGTCTTCGGCTCGGCATCAACCGGACCTGGGACTCGCGCTGGTTCGCCGGCAAGGGCGAGTACGCCAAGCTGATGCACGAGGACATGGCGATCCGCGATGCCCTCATGAAGCAGTTGAAGCAGGCTGCCGTGTCCAAGATCGTGATCGAGCGCCCGCACAAGAAGTGCCGCGTCACCATCCACTCGGCCCGTCCGGGCGTGGTGATCGGCAAGAAGGGCGCGGACATCGAGAAGCTGCGCAAGCTCGTCAACAAGATGACGAAGGCGGACGTGACGATCAACATCGTGGAGGTACGCAAGCCGGAGGTCGATGCCACGCTCGTCGCGGATTCGATCGCCCAGCAGCTCGAGCGGCGCGTCGCCTTCCGCCGCGCCATGAAGCGTGCGGTGCAGTCGGCCATGCGTCTCGGTGCCGAGGGCATCCGCATCAACTGCTCCGGCCGGCTCGGGGGCGCCGAGATCGCGCGTCTCGAGTGGTATCGCGAGGGCCGCGTGCCGCTGCATACGCTTCGTGCCGACGTCGATTACGGCACGGCGACGGCGTTCACGACCTACGGTACCTGCGGGATCAAGGTCTGGATCTTCAAGGGCGAGATCCTCGAACACGATCCGATGGCGCAGGACAAGCGCTTGACCGACGAGGGGGGCCGCTCGGGTGGCCGCCGCGAGCATGCGGCTTAGACCCTAAAGGGGCCAGGAGAGGTTTGCCATGCTGCAACCGAAGAAGACGAAGTTCCGCAAGCAGTTCAAGGGCCGGGTTTCCGGTACCGCGAAGGGCGGCGTGGACCTGAACTTTGGCCAGTTCGGCCTGAAGGCGCTGGAGCCGGAGCGTGTGAACGCCCGGCAGATCGAGGCGGCCCGCCGCGCGATCACCCGCGCCATGAAGCGTGCCGGCCGCGTGTGGATCCGGATCTTCCCTGACGTGCCGGTGTCGTCGAAGCCGACCGAAGTGCGCATGGGCAAGGGCAAGGGTGCTCCCGAATTCTGGGCGGCGCGCGTGAAGCCCGGCCGCATCATGTTCGAAATCGACGGCGTGTCGGAGGACATCGCCCGCGAGGCCTTGCGCCTCGGTGCGGCCAAGCTCCCGATCAAGACGCGCTTCATCCAGCGCATCGCCGAGTGAGGAGGCCACCATGAAGTCGATAAAGAGGCTGTCCGACCTCAAGACGATGACGCCGGACCAGCTCACGGACGAACTGCTGAACCTCAAGAAGGAGCAGTTTAACCTGCGCTTCCAGAGGGCGACGGGTCAGCTTGAGAACACCGGCCGCGTGCGCGAGGTCCGCAGGGACATCGCCCGCGTGAAGACGCTGAGCCGCCAGAAGGCAGCCTCCGCGAAGGTTTAAAAGGAATATCGAGATGCCAAAGCGCGTACTGCAGGGCGTCGTTGTCAGCGACAAGCAGGACAAGACGGTCGTCGTCAAGGTAGAGCGTCGTTTCACGCACCCGGTCATGAAGAAGACCGTGCGCCGGACGAAGAACTACCACGCTCACGACGAGAACAATGCCGCCAAGGTCGGCGATGTGGTCTTCATCGAGGAGTCCAGGCCGATCTCGAAACTCAAGACCTGGGTGCTCGTGGACCAGCCGAGGGCCTGAAAAGCCTTACGTTGGGGGTTGTAAGTGACGGGCGGCTCATGTATAGGGCCGCCTTTCGCTACAAAGGGCAGGGGACGTCAGATCCCCATCAGGCGTAGTCCGGGAAGGCAATCGTGCCTCGGCCCGGAAACCTGTCTGAAACAAAGGAAAGGATCAAAGCCATGATCCAGATGCAGACGAATCTGGACGTCGCCGACAATTCGGGCGCGCGTCGCGTGATGTGCATCAAGGTTCTCGGCGGTTCGAAGCGCAAATACGCTTCCGTCGGCGACATCATCGTCGTCTCCGTGAAAGAGGCCATCCCGCGCGGCCGCGTGAAGAAGGGTGACGTCATGAAGGCGGTCGTCGTACGTACCGCCAAGGACATCCGCCGCGCCGACGGGTCGGTCATCCGGTTCGACCGGAACGCCGCGGTTCTGATCAACAATCAGAAGGAGCCGGTGGGCACCCGCATCTTCGGCCCGGTGCCGCGCGAGCTGCGCGCCAAGAACCACATGAAGATCATTTCGCTCGCGCCGGAGGTGCTCTAATGGCCGCGAAGATCAAGAAGGGCGACAAGGTCGTCGTCCTGACCGGTCGCGACAAGGGCAAGACCGGCGAAGTCGTGCAGGTGATGCCGAAGGAAGGACGCGCGCTCGTCCGCGGCGTGAACCTCGTGAAGCGGCACCAGCGTCAGACGGCGGCCCAGGACGGCGGCATCATCTCGAAAGAGGCGCCCCTCCACCTGTCGAACCTGGCATACGCGGATCCGAAGGACGGCCAGCCGACCCGGGTCGGTTTCAAAGTTCTGGATGACGGGCGGAAGGTTCGTTTCGCCAAGCGTTCGGGAGACCTGATCGATGGCTAAGACTCCGAAGGCCAAAACTCCGGCTCAGACTCCGGCTCCGGCTCAGATTCAGGTGGAAGGCTACACGCCGCGCATGCGGAAGCACTACGAGGAAGTGGTGCGTCCCAAGCTCATCGAGGAGTTCGGTTACAAGAACCCCATGCAGGTGCCGTCGATCGAGAAGATCGTCCTCAACATGGGCGTCGGCGAGTCCACCGGCGACTCGAAGAAGGCTTCCGTCGCCGCGGCCGATCTCGCTCTCATCGCCGGCCAGAAGCCGGTGATCACGAAGGCCCGCAAGGCGATCGCCCAGTTCAAGGTGCGCGAGAACATGCCGATCGGTGCCAAGGTCACGCTGCGCAAGTCCCGCATGTACGAGTTCCTGGATCGCCTGGTCACGATCGCGCTCCCGCGCGTCCGCGACTTCCGCGGCCTGAACCCGAAGTCGTTCGACGGGCGCGGCAACTATGCGCTCGGGATCAGGGAGCACCTGGTGTTTCCCGAGATCAACTACGACAAGGCCGAGCAGATGTGGGGAATGGACGTCGTCATCACGACGACGGCCAGGACCGACGACGAGGCCCGCGCACTCCTGCGCCACTTCAACTTCCCGTTCCGGCAGTGAAGCCGAGCTTCAAACGCGGACACCGGAGACAGAACCATGGCTAAGAAAAGCTCTATCGAGAAGAACAAGAACCGCCGCCGGCTCGTGAAGAAATTCTCGGGCAGGCGCGAGCGGCTCCTGGCGGTCGCCAACGACGAGTCGAAGACGATGGAGGAGCGCTTCGAGGCGCGCCTCAAGCTCGCCGAACTGCCGCGCAACGCGAACCCGACCCGCATTCGCAACCGCTGCGAGATCACGGGCCGTCCGCGGTCGTATTATCGCAAGCTCGGCATGTCGCGGATCGCGCTGCGCGAGCTCGGCTCCAAAGGCCTGATCCCGGGCCTTGTGAAGTCCAGCTGGTAAGGGAGGCGTATCCATGATCAACGATCCCGTCGGCGATATGCTCACCCGGATCCGCAACGCGCAGATGCGCCGCCGCGGCACCGTCAGCACGCCCGGCTCGAAGCTTCGCGCCCGCGTCCTCGACGTGCTCAAGTCCGAGGGCTACATCCGCGACTACTCGCAGACCGATTTCGGCAATGGCCGGACCGAGTTCTCGATCGAGCTCAAGTACTATGACGGGCAGCCGGTCATCCGCTCGATCGAGCGCGTGTCCAAGCCGGGCCGTCGCGTTTACGCGTCCGTCGGCACCATGCCGCGCGTGGCCGACGGTCTCGGCGTCACCATTCTCTCGACGCCGCAGGGCGTAATGGCCGATCACGAGGCCCGGGAGAAGAACGTGGGCGGCGAAGTGCTCTGCAAGGTCTTCTGAGACCGCGCGAGCCAGCAGCCACAACCACGGGGAGATCTCAATGTCTCGAGTAGGCAAGAAGCCAGTGACGGTTCCGTCCGGCGTGACGGCCACCGTCGACGGTCGGACGGTGAAGGTGAAGGGCACGAAGGGCGAGCTGTCGTTCCTCGTTCCCGAAGAGGTGACGGTCGCCATGGAGAACGGCGCGGTTCAGGTGAATCCGCGCGACGATTCCAAGACGGCCCGCGCCCAGTGGGGCATGTCCCGTGCCCAGGTCGCGAATCTGGTCGAGGGCGTGTCCAAGGGCTTCGAGAAGCGCCTCGAGATCAACGGCGTCGGCTACAAGGCAGCCGTTGCCGGAAAGATGCTGAAGCTCTCGCTGGGCTACAGCCACGATATCGACTTCCCGATCCCGGCCGGCGTCACGATCACGACGCCGAAGCCGACGGAAGTCGTCGTCACGGGCATCGACAAGCAGAAGGTCGGCCAGACCGCCGCCGAGATCCGCGAGTTCCGCGGCCCGGAGCCCTACAAGGGCAAGGGCGTGAAGTATGCCGGCGAGTTCATCTTCCGCAAGGAAGGCAAGAAGAAGTAAGGACGAGGCACCATGGCTGAGAAGAAAGGCGCCCAGGATCGTCGCAAGGCGCGCGTGCGCCGCGCGATCAAGAAGGCTGCGAACGGCCGTCCGCGCCTGTCGGTCTTCCGTTCGTCGAAGCAGATCTACGCTCAGGTGATCGACGACGTCCGCGGCCACACGCTCGCGTCCGCGTCGACTCTCGAGGCGGACGTCAAGGGCAAGGTCAAGACCGGCGCCGACGTCGCCGCGGCGAAGGAGATCGGGCGGCTCCTGGCCGAGCGCGCCGTCCAGGCCGGCGTGAAGCAGGTCGTCTTCGACCGTTCCGGCTATCTCTATCACGGCCGCGTCAAGGCGCTCGCCGACGCAGCCCGTGAGGGCGGTCTCGAATTCTGACGGCGGGTTTCACCACACCCTGAAGCGAGCGGGACCCGCCGCCCGCGCAAGTGAGAAGGTCATTATGGCTAGAGAACCCAGGGAGCGCTCCGGCGAGCGCAAAGAGGGCGACAGCGAGTTCGTAGACCGTCTGGTCCACATCAACCGCGTCGCCAAGGTCGTGAAGGGTGGCCGCCGCTTCGGCTTTGCCGCCCTCGTCGTCGTCGGCGACCAGAAGGGCCGCGTCGGCTTCGGCCACGGCAAGGCCCGCGAGGTGCCGGAGGCGATCCGCAAGGCCACCGACGCGGCGAAGCGCGCCATGATCCGCGTATCGCTCCGCGAAGGCCGCACGCTCCACCACGACGTTCACGGCCGCCACGGCGCCGGCAAGGTCGTGCTTCGCGCCGCCCCGCAGGGCACCGGCATCATCGCCGGCGGCCCGATGCGCGCGGTCTTCGAGGCGGTCGGCATGCAGGACGTGGTGTCGAAATCCCTCGGCTCGTCGAACCCCTACAACCTCGTCCGCGCGACCTTCGATGCGCTCAAGAACGAGGACAGCCCGCGCGCGGTCGCCGCTCGCCGCGGCCTGAAGGTTTCGACCCTGCAGGCCCGTCGCCGGGAGGCCGGCAGCGAAGCCGCCGACGCGGCCGGCGCGGAAGCTTAAGGGGAGACTTCGACCATGGCGAAGAAGCCTGCCGCTTCCGCGGGAAAGACCATCACCGTTGAGCAGATCGGGTCGCCGATCCGTCGCGAGTTCAAGCAGCGGGACACGCTGATCGGGCTCAAGCTCAACAAGCTCCACCGGACTTCGACCCTCGAGGATACGCCAGCGGTCCGCGGCATGATCGAGAAGGTCAAGCACCTCGTGCGCGTTGTCGACGGGCAGTGAGGAGGGCGCTATGAAACTCAATGAAATCCGCGACAACGAAGGTTCGACCCAGAATCGCATGCGCGTCGGCCGCGGCATCGGATCCGGCAAGGGCAAGACCGCGGGGCGCGGCGTGAAGGGTCAGAAGGCCCGCACGGGCGTGTCCATCAAGGGCTTCGAGGGCGGCCAGATGCCGCTCCACCGCCGCCTGCCCAAGCGCGGGTTCAACAAGCCGAACCGGCGCGAGCTGAACGAGGTCAATCTCGGCCGTATCCAGGAGGCGGTCGCCGCCGGCAAGCTCGATGGGGCCGAGCCGATCACGGTCGAGACCCTGGTGGCGGCCGGCGTCGTCGCGAAGCCGCGGGACGGCGTGAAGATCCTCGGTGTGGGCGAACTCAGCGCCAAGCTGTCGTTCCAGGTGGCGGGCGCATCGAAGTCGGCTGTCGCTGCGATCGAGAAGGCTGGCGGTTCGGTGTCGATCCTGGGTGGCGACGCGCAGGCGTGATTGCGCCCGCGCGGACCCGTACCCACATCTGAGTTGATCCTCGGCGGCGGCCCGCGTTCGATCGCGAGGCCGCCGTTTGCGCGATTGGGGCATCTTCCGTCGGACGGCCCGTTCCGCCGCCAGGGATGCGAAAATGAGAACCTAACCAGTCACCGCGGGTGACTCATGGGGACTGACCATGGCTTCAGCAGCCGAGCAGCTTGCCGCCAACATCAATTTCGGCGCGATCGCCAAGGCCGAAGAGCTCAAGAAGCGGATCTGGTTCACCCTCGGTGCGCTCATCGTCTATCGGCTCGGTACCTACATCCCGCTACCGGGGATCGATCCCGAAGCGCTCCGCCAGAGCTTCCAGAACGCCTCCGGGGGTGTGCTCGGCCTGTTCAACATGTTCTCGGGCGGCGCCGTCGAGCGTATGGCGATCTTCGCCCTCAACATCATGCCGTACATTTCCGCCTCGATCATCATCCAGCTCCTCACGTCGGTGGTGCCGACCCTCGAGGCGTTGAAGAAGGAAGGCGAGTCCGGCCGCAAGGTCCTCAACCAGTACACCCGCTACCTGACGGTAGCGCTGGCCGTTTTCCAGTCCTGGGGCATTGCGGTCGGCCTGCAGGCGCAAGGGTCGATCGTCGAATCTCCCGGCCTGTTCTTCGTCGTGTCGGCGGTGATCACGCTCACAGGCGGGACCATGTTCCTCATGTGGCTCGGCGAGCAGATCACCTCGCGCGGCATCGGCAACGGCACGTCGCTCATCATCTTCGCCGGAATCGTGGCGAATCTGCCGTCGGCCCTCGCCGGCACCCTGGAACTCGGACGGCAAGGCGCGATCTCGACGGGGCTCATCCTCATCGTCCTGGTGATGGCGGTCGCCGTCATCTACTTCGTCGTGTTCATGGAGCGGGCTCAGCGCCGGCTCCTCATCAACTATCCGAAGCGCCAGGTCGGCAACCGCATGTACGAGGGCCAGACCTCGTTCCTGCCCCTCAAGCTCAATACTTCGGGGGTGATTCCGCCGATCTTCGCCTCGTCGCTGCTGCTGTTGCCGGCGACCATCGCGAGCTTCCAGGCACAGCAGGGCGGAACAGGCTTCATCGCCACGCTCACGGCCTATCTCAGCCATGGGCGTCCGGCCTACATGGTTCTCTATGCCGGGCTCATCGCCTTCTTCGCCTTCTTCTACACGGCTATCGTGTTCAATCCGCAGGAGACGGCCGACAACCTGAAGAAGCATGGCGGCTTCATTCCCGGAATCCGGCCGGGCGAGCGCACGGCGGAGTATATCGACAACGTGCTGACCCGGGTTACGGTGATCGGGGCGGCCTATCTCGTGGTGATCTGCCTCATCCCGGAGATCCTTGTGTCCTACGCGGCCCTGCCGTTCTATTTCGGCGGCACCTCGCTCCTGATCGTCGTGTCGGTCACGATGGACACGGTGGCTCAGGTCCATGGACATCTGCTCGCGCATCAGTATGAGGGGCTCGTCAAGAAGGCTAAGCTCAAAGGCGCGCGGCGACGTTAAGCATAAGCTTCCCGTCCATGAGGCGGGGGGCACGGGAAGGCAAGGGGACGTCGATGAGGATCATCCTGCTCGGACCGCCCGGGGCCGGCAAAGGCACGCAGGCGGTGCGCTTGGTCGAGCGGCTCGGGATCCCTCAGCTCTCGACCGGCGACATGCTCCGGGCGGCGGTGGCTGCCGGGACGCCGGTCGGCCGGAGGGCCAAGGAGGTCATGGATGCCGGGCAACTCGTCTCCGACGAGATCGTCGTCGGCATCGTGGCGGACCGGATCGAGGAGTCCGACGCCAGGAACGGCTTCATTCTCGACGGTTTCCCCCGGACCGTGGCCCAGGCCGAAGCGTTCGACGCCATGCTGGCAAAGCGCGGCCAGAAGCTCGACGCCGTGATCGAGTTCAAGGTGGACGAGGCGGCCCTGGTCGAGCGGATCGTCAAGCGGGCCAGGGAGACCGAGGCGCGGGGCGAGATCGTCCGCAGGGACGACAATCCGGAAGTCTTCAAGACCCGCCTCGATGCCTACAAGGCCCAGACGGCGCCCCTCTCGGCCTATTACGCAGGGAAGGGCACCCTGAGGACCGTCGACGGAATGCGTCCGATCGACGAGGTGACGGAGGCCCTGAAAGGAATCCTCGGTCGTTGAAGGGGTTGACGGGCCGGGCGAGGTGCGCTAGGCCCAGGCTTCCTGCAAAAGATTCTGCCGACCCGGCGAGCTTCGAGAGGAGCCGCTCGGGGTCGTTTCGTTTGCACGAACCGCGCAAGGGCCGGCCTCCACCGGACGCGCGACAACCCGAGGCGCAGCCTCGACCACATGGAGACGGCAATGGCCCGTATCGCAGGCGTCAACATCCCCACGAACAAGCGCGTGATCATCGCGCTTCAGTATATCCACGGCATCGGCGCCAAGAAGGCGGAGGAAATCACCAGCAAGGTCGGAATCCCGGCCGAGCGGCGGGTGAGCCAGCTCACCGACGCCGAGGTGCTCGCCATCCGCGAGACGATCGACCGGGATTACATGGTCGAGGGCGACCTGCGGCGTGAAGTCTCGATGAACATCAAGCGGCTGATGGACCTCGGCGCCTATCGGGGTCTCCGGCACCGCCGCAGCCTGCCGGTCCGCGGCCAGCGCACGCATACCAATGCCCGCACCCGCAAGGGCAAGGCCAAGCCGATCGCCGGCAAGAAGAAGTGACGCGAAGAGGCGCTTATCGCCCTCAGCGTCCTGGCCCGGCTCCCGGAGCCGGGGAGACGGTGCCGCACGCGGCCCAGGACCGGGGCGGCCCGATGAGTCTGAAGATCAATCCCGAGCGCCTGGCATGACGGGCGCGCTTGAAGGACACAAGAATGGCTAAAGAAGCAACCCGCGTCCGCCGCCGCGAACGCAAGAACATCGTTTCCGGCGTGGCGCACGTGAGCGCCTCGTTCAACAACACCATGATCACCATCACGGACGCCCAGGGCAACACGATCTCCTGGTCTTCCGCCGGTGCGATGGGCTTCAAGGGCTCGCGCAAGTCGACTCCGTACGCCGCGCAGGTCGCGGCCGAGGATGCCGCCCGCAAGGCGTCCGAGCACGGCATGCGGACCCTCGAGGTCGAGGTTTCGGGTCCGGGTTCCGGCCGCGAGTCGGCGCTCCGCGCCCTCCAGTCCGCGGGATTCACCGTCACCTCGATCCGCGACGTGACTCCGATCCCGCACAACGGCTGCCGGCCGCGCAAGCGCCGCCGCGTCTAAGTTATTCGCGAATGGCGAGTGGCGAATGGCGAATGGTTATTGGCGGGGCCGCAGCCTCTCCGAGCACCACTCGGCACTCGCCATTCGCCCCTCGCCCTTGACCACTTGAGAGGTGGACCCGTGATTCAGAAGAACTGGCAAGAGCTGATTAAGCCGAACAAGCTCGAAGTGGCTCCGGGCGACGATCCGAAGCGGGTCGCGACGGTCGTCGCCGAGCCGCTCGAGCGCGGCTTCGGCACCACGCTCGGCAACGCGCTGCGCCGCGTCCTCCTGTCGTCGCTCCAGGGCGCGGCGGTGACGTCGGTCCATATCGACGGCGTGCTGCACGAATTCTCGTCGATCCCGGGCGTCCGCGAGGACGTGACGGACATCGTCCTCAACGTGAAGACGATCGCCATCAAGATGCAGGGCGAGGGTCCGAAGCGCATGACGCTTCGCAAGACCGGCCCCGGCGCCGTCACGGCGGGCGACATCAACACGGTCGGCGATGTCCAGATCCTGAACCCCGAGCTCGTGCTCTGCACCCTCGACGAGGGCGCAGAGATCCGCATGGAGTTCACGGTCGCCACCGGCAAGGGCTACGTCCCGGCCGAGCGCAACCGTTCCGAGGATGCTCCGATCGGCCTGATCCCGGTCGACAGCCTCTACTCGCCGGTGAAGAAGGTGTCGTACCGCATCGAGAACACCCGCGAGGGCCAGATCCTCGACTACGACAAGCTCACCATGACGGTCGAGACCAACGGCGCCGTCAGCCCTGAGGATGCGGTGGCCTATGCGGCCCGCATCATCCAGGACCAGCTCCAGGTCTTCGTGAACTTCGAGGAGCCGCGCAAGGAAGAGACCGCCACCGCGGCGCCGCAGCTGCCCTTCAACCCGGCGCTGCTCAAGAAGGTGGACGAGCTCGAGCTGTCGGTCCGCTCGGCGAACTGCCTGAAGAACGACAACATCGTCTATATCGGCGACCTCATCCAGAAGTCCGAGGCGGAAATGCTCCGGACCCCGAACTTCGGCCGCAAGTCCCTGAACGAGATCAAGGAGGTGCTCGCCTCCATGGGCCTGCACCTCGGCATGGAAGTGCCCGGCTGGCCGCCGGAGAACATCGAGGATCTCGCGAAGCGCTTCGAGGAGCACTACTGAGACTGAGTGAGTGAATGGTGAGTGGTGAAAGTAGCGAGTTCGACCGCTCTACTCACCACTCACTCACTCGCCATTCGAGAAAGCGGGTCGTCCCTTGGCACGGCGGCCCCAAGAACCAAGGAGAGAGCCATGCGTCACGGTTTCCGCGGGCGGCGGTTCAACCGCTCGTCCGAGCATCGCAAGGCGATGTTCGCCAACATGTCCGCCGCGCTGATCAAGCACGAGCAGATCGTCACCACCCTGCCGAAGGCGAAGGACCTCCGTCCGGTCGTCGAGAAGCTCGTCACGCTCGCGAAGCGCGGCGATCTCAACTCCCGCCGCCTGGCCATGTCGCAGCTCCGCGACGCGCCGATGGTGAAGAAGCTCTTCGACGTGCTCGGCCCCCGCTACGGCGAGCGCTCCGGCGGCTACACGCGCGTCCTCAAGGCCGGCTTCCGGTACGGCGACAACGCCCCGATGGCGGTGATCGAGTTCGTCGACCGCGACGTGGATGCGCGCGGGCAGGATTCGGGCCCGTCGCAGAAGGACGAGGTGGTGGAGACCGAGGCGGCATAGGCTGCCCGACTTCCGGAGTCCCGACGAGGCGGCCCGCGGGCCGCCTCTTTCGTTTTCGGCCCGACCGCTCAGCCTGGACGATCTCGCCGCTTTGGCGGCCCTTTCTGTTCGACTGAGCAGGGTCTATCTCTCCCCGGTGAGCTCGAGAGGAATCGCCATGCGCCTCGCCGCCATTCACGCTCCCCTTGGCCGCTGTGCTGGCCTTCCTGACCCTCACCGGCGTCGAGGCTCAGCCGCGCGTGGCTCCGGAGAGCAGGGCCCAGGTCCAGCTCTCCTTCGCCCCCGTGGTCCGGGAGACGGCTCCCGCCGTGGTGAACGTCTACGGTTCGCGGACCGAGCGGCGCCGCAGCGACTCCATGGAGGAGTTCTTCCGGCGCTATTTCGGCGACGGCGGTCCGAACGTGCCGCCGAGGCCGCTCCCAGAGTTCGCGTCGGCTCCGGCGTGATCGTCGACCGGTCGGGCCTCGTCATCACCAACAACCACGTCATCGAGAACATGACCGAGGTGAAGGTGGCGCTCGCCGACCGGAGGGAATTCGAGGCCCAGATCGTGCTGCGCGACGCGCGCACGGACCTCGCCGTGCTCAAGCTGAAGAACGCAGTCGATCTCCAGGTGCTCGAGCTCGGCGATTCCGAGGCGCTGCAGGTCGGCGACCTCGTGCTCGCCATCGGCAATCCCGTTCGGTGTCGGCCAGACCGTCACGCAGGGCATCGTGTCGGCGCTGGCGCGCACGCAGGTCGGCGTCTCGGACTATCAGTTCTTCATCCAGACGGACGCCGCCATCAATCCCGGCAATTCGGGCGGGGCCCTCGTCGACATGCAGGGCCACCTCGTGGGCATCAACACGGCGATCTTCTCCCGCTCCGGCGGCAGCCACGGCATCGGCTTCGCCATTCCCTCCACGATGGTCCGGGCAGTCCTGGAATTCGGCCCGCGGCGGGGCGCGCTCGGTGCGCCGCCCCTGGCTTGGCGCCACCCTGCAGAGCGTCGACAACGAGATCGCCGCAAGCCTCGGCCTCGAGCGCCCCACCGGCGTCCTCGTTACGGGCCTGTTCGACAGCGGCCCGGCCGCGGCCGCTGGGCTGAAGCGGGGCGACGTGATCGCCGCGGTCGACGGACAACCGGTCGACGACCCGGAATCCTTCGGCTACCGCTACACGCTCAAGGGGATCGAGGGGCAGACGCCCCTTACGGTCGTTCGCGGGAAGGAGCGGGTCACCCTCACCGTGAAGCTGCTGCCGCCGCCAGAGACGCGGCCGAGGGAGCCCTTCCGCGTCCGCAGCCGCTCCCCGCTGTCGGGCGCGACCCTCGTCAACCTCTCGCCGGCAGTCGCCGACGAACTCCAGCTCGAGATTTCGCAGGACGGCGTGGTCGTGGCAGAGTTGGAGGAGAACAGCGTCGCGGCACGGGTCGGGTTCCAGAAGGGCGACCAGATCGTCGCCGTCAACGGCCAGAAGCTCTCCGCGACGAAGGACATCGACCGGGCCATGCGAAACGGGGGGAATTATTGGGAGATCACCATCAACAGGGGTGGCCGGGTCTTCACCACGGTGCTCGGCGGGTGAGCGTCCCCGACCGCGCGCCCGCTCCCCTCATGGGCCGGCCGTGAGCGATCTGTTCACCTCCGCCGGCCTCGACCAGAACGCGCCCCGTCCGTTGGCAGACCGGATGCGCCCGACGAAGCTGTCGGAGATCGTTGGACAGGATCACCTCGTCGGGCCCGACGGGATCCTGACCCGTCTGATCGCCTCGAAGTCGCTGGGCTCGCTGATCTTCTGGGGGCCGCCGGGCACCGGCAAGACCACCGTCGCTCGGCTGATGGCGAACGAGACCGATCTTCATTTCGAGCAGATCTCGGCCATCTTCTCCGGCGTCGCGGACCTGAAGAAAGTGTTCGAAGCCGCCCGTGCCCGCCGCTCGACCGGCAAGGGCACGCTGCTGTTCGTCGACGAGATCCACCGCTTCAACCGGGCCCAGCTCGATGCCTTCCTGCCGGTGATGGAGGACGGGACGATCACGCTCGTCGGCGCGACGACCGAAAACCCGAGCTTCGAGCTCAACGCGGCGCTGCTCTCCAGGGCACGGGTGCTCGTCTTCCGGGCGCTCGACGAGGATGCCCTCCGCCGGCTCCTGCGGCGCGCCGAGGAGGCCGTGGGCAAGCCCTTGCCCATCGACGAAGAGGCGCGGGAATCCCTCATCCGCATGTCCGACGGCGACGGCAGGGCCGCGCTGACGCTCGCCGAGGAGGTGTGGCGGTCCGCGAAGCAGGGCGAGATGTTCGGCGCCGGGCGGCTGCAGGAGATCGTGCAGCGCAGGGCCCCGATCTACGACAAGGGGCAGGAGGGCCACTACAACCTCATCTCCGCCCTCCACAAGACGATCCGCGGCTCCGATCCCGACGCCGCGCTCTATTATCTGGCCCGCATGCTCGACGCCGGGGAGGACCGGCTGTTCATCGCCCGCCGCCTGGTGCGGGCCGCCGTCGAGGATATCGGCATGGCCGATCCGCAGGCCCTCGTCGTCGCCAATGCGGCGAAGGACGCCTTCGACTTCCTGGGCTCGCCCGAGGGCGAACTCGCCCTCGCCGCAGGCCACGATCTATCTCGCCACGGCGCCGAAGTCGAACGCGGTCTATACGGCCTTCAAGGCGGCGACGCGGGTCGCGAAGGAACACGGCTCGCTCATGCCGCCGAAGACGATCCTCAACGCGCCGACGAAGCTGATGAAGCAGATCGGATACGGCGAAAGCTATCGCTACGACCACGACGAGCCGGACGCGTTTTCGGGACAGGATTATTGGCCCGAAAAGCTCGGAGAGCAGAGCTTCTACGAGCCGGTCGACCGCGGCTTCGAGCGCGAGGTGAAGAAGCGGCTGGAATGGTGGGCGCGGCTGCGGAAGGACAGGAAGGGCGAAGCGTAGCCCTGTCTCGCCATCCTGCTCTGCCGTTGCTTGATTGCCGCCTCCGGCAGGCGATGTTACCCAAGCACGCATGAGGCAGGGCAGTTCAGGACGGGGCGGCGCCGGAGGCGGCCGCCCGGGATCACGGCAGGGCTTTCGCTCGCGGGATGACGAAAAGGTCCGCCCGAAGGGAGTGCCGGTCAAGGCGCGCGGGGCCGTGAAGCCGGCCGGATCCGCAACCCCTGGCTCGAAGGCCGCCGACACGATGCCGCGCCAAACGCGGGCGCAGGCCAAGGCGGCCACGTCCGAGGCCCTGTCGACCGGCGTTCAGACGCTCATAGTCGAGCCGGACGAGGCGGAGATGCGGGTCGATCGTTTCCTCGTCGCGCGTTTCCCGCAGCTTGCCTTCACGCATATCCAGCGCATCGTCCGAAAGGGAGAACTGCGCGTCGACGGTCGCCGCGCAAAACCCAACGAACGGCTGGAGGCCGGCCAGAAGGTGCGCGTGCCGCCCCTCAGGCTCGATCAGCCGCGCCCGGTCGCGCGCTCCGCCCCGAAGGACCAGGACGACCGCGCGTTCCTGCGCTCGATCACGCTCTACGAGGACAAGGACGTGCTCGTCCTCAACAAGCCCATGGGGCTCGCCGTCCAGGGCGGTTCGGGCACGAAGCGGCATGTGGACGGGCTGCTCGATTCCCTGCGCGACGACGAGGGCCAGAAGCCTCGCCTCGTGCACCGGCTCGACAAGGACACGGCGGGCTGCCTGGTGGTCGCCAAGACGAGGTTCGCCGCCACCTCCATGGCGAAATCCTTCCGGTCGCGATCGACGCGGAAGATCTACTGGGCCCTCGTCGCCGGCGTGCCGCGGGTCCGGCAGGGCCGGATCTCGACCTACCTCGCCAAGGAGGAGGGCGGGGAGGGCGATTCCCGCATGAAGGTGGCACGGCATGGGGACGAGGGCGCAAGCCACGCTCTCACCTACTACGCCGTGGTCGACACGGCGGCCCAGAAGCTCGCTTGGCTGTCGTTGAAGCCGGTGACCGGTCGCACCCACCAGTTGCGGGCGCATGCGGCCCATATCGGTCACCCGATCGTCGGCGATCCCAAGTATTTCCACATCGAGAATTGGGAACTGCCCGGGGGAATCCAGCAGAAGCTGCACCTGCTTGCTCGCCGCATCGTGATCCCGCACCCCCGGACGGGGAGACCCATCGACGTGACGGCTCCCCTGCCGCCCCACATGCAGCAGAGCTTCAATCTCCTCGGATTCGAGACCGAACGCTACGACCCGATCGTCGACGCGCCCGAGGAATAGCCCCTCGACGCGCTTTCTCACGAATGTCGCACTTTCGCCGCGCGAGTGACGTAAGGTCATTCGACTCGGTCGTCGGCCGTTGCTGCGATCGAGCTCCACATGGAGGAGATCAATGGAACACAAGAAACTTGATCAGCTCCGCAGCGTAGCCGACGTCAAGTCGCCGGATGCCGTGCGGACGATGTCGCGGACCGAGCGCATCCAGCGCTGGGTAGACCTCCTCGAAAGGGTGCCCGACCGGCGGCTCAACGCGATCCCCGAAATCGAGTACATGCTGCCCGCCGACCGCGCGGGCGCGCGGGCCGACGACTCGCCCCTGTCGGTCGCCTTCGCCGATCCCGTGTTCCGCACGGAAGGGCTCGCCGGCGACACGATCGGGGACGCCATGAAGTTCTTCGAACTGACCGAGAACGAAGCGCATCATGCCTTCTGCTCCTGCCTCGGCGGGTATCGGATGGAATCAAAGGTGTTCGCTCGCCGGCTGAACGACGCGACGATCGGCCGGTCGCGCATCGTGTCCGGCGCCTGGCTTCTCGGCGGCATGGCCCTCCTGTTGCCCGGACTGATCTACCTGGGCTGAGGGCACCGCTCACGTGATTCTCTCAAGGGGAAGGCGCCCTGCGTCTTCCCCAGATGATGCTGTTGCGCAGAGACCGGGGATCGCGGACAAAGCGGGGCCATGAGGGCCCGCCATGCTGTCGATTGAACCCGTTACCCTCTCGACCGATCGCCTCACCTTGAGACCATTGACTCTCGATGATGTGCCGGCCCTGGCGGCCGCGGCGAGCGATGGTGCCCTGTGGGAGAAGAGAACCACCGTGGTGCCGCGGCCCGAGGCGTTCGAGGCCTATGTGGGGACGGCGCTCGCGAACCAGGCCGCCGGAACGCAGCTTCCCTTCGCGACCATCGTCAACGACGGAGAGCGCCTCGTCGGCTCGACGCGCTACATGAACATCGACGCACCGAACCATCGGCTCGAGATCGGAACGACCTGGATCGCCCGCTCCTGGCAACGGAGTTTCGTCAATACTCACGCCAAGTACTTGATGCTCCGCCACGCTTTCGAGGCGCTGGGCTGCAATGCGGTGGAGTTCCGCACGCATGTGGCCAACGACCAGTCCCGCGCCGCGATCGAGCGCCTCGGCGCCACGCAGGACGGGATCATTCGCGCGCACATGATCATGCCGGACGGGCATGTCCGCGACACGGTCGTCTACAGCATCATCCGCGCCGAGTGGCCAGACGTTAGGGCAAGGCTCGAGCGGGCCATCGGGGTGGCGGCGAGTTCGGACGCCTGAGGCCGCCGACCCGGAGATATGCCGGGTACGAACGTCGCCCTTTGCGCTCCCGCCACGAGGGAGCGACAAGGAAGCGCCGCAATTGTTGAGCTTCGTTGGGCGCCCTGAGTCGGCCAGAAGGCCCGCCCGCGAAAGAGAGACGATGAAGCTCAACGAAGCCGCACTGCGATTGCAGATGCGCCAGCTGACGGCAGAAGCCCGCGATCACGACGAGAATGCCGAAGAGTGCGGACGTCTCATCGACCTGCTCCGGATCCGGGGCGGCGAGGCCCGCCTTGAACTGGAAGCGCTGCTCGGCATCGCCCGCTATCACCGGGTGCAGAGCCTCAAGAAAGGCGCGCTCGCCCGCAGCATGAGGGATCAGCTCAGGCGGTGATTTCGCCGCTGCGATCGCACGTCGTGGCGAACGTCCTCGAATTGTCAGGCTGAAGGAAGCTGTGATAAGCGGTGCGCGCCGCCCGGCCACCAACTCGCGACATACAGGAAGGGCCGATCTTCCCATCGGCGGAACCTCTTGAAACTCGTCCTCTTCGATGTCGATGGAACGCTCGT
>CAVRRI010000006.1:0-11192 GCA_963723525.1 uncultured Alphaproteobacteria bacterium | reverse complement strand
AAGCGAGCGGGCTGGATAGGCCGGCGCATCGGCGTCCAGCATCCAGCTCAAGGTGCAGACCACGCCCTCGGACAGGAACTCCAACCGCGCCTCCCCGCCCAGATCCGCGGCGAGGCTCCGCTCGATCAGTCGGGACCCGAATCCCTTCCGGGCCGGCACGTGGACGAGCGGACCTCCCGTCTTCGATCCAGACGAGGCGAGCGCGCCTTTCGTCCCACGTTCGCCTTCCAGTCCAGGACACGTGCACACGCCCGGTCCCGACCGTCAGCGCGCCGTACTTCGCAGCATTCGTGGCGAGCTCATAAAGGCCCATGGAGATCGCCACCGCGTTGGACGGGGCTCACCCAGATGTCCATGCCCTCCACGCTCCAACCGCTCGTCCCAGCGGACGCGGTAGGGTTCGAGTGCTTCCGGTTACGATGGTGCGCAGGTTGGCTCCCTCCCAATTGCGGGCGGGTGAGGACGTTGTGGGCGCCCGAGAGCGCTATCAGCCGCGCCTCGAAGGAGGCCCGGGCCTCTTCGAGGTTCCGAGCACCCCGCACTGGTCTGGGTGGCGATCGACTGCACGGTGGCGAGCGTATTCTTCACGCGGTGGTTCAGTTCGTTGACGAGAAGCTTCAGGTGCTCCTCCGCATGTCGCCTTGCCGTGATGTCGAGAACCGCGCCCCACCACCCGCCGCACGGCACCCTCCGCCGTCCCGGAGCGCCAGCGCCCGGTGCCAGACCCAGATCCAGGATCCCGTTGCGATGCCGGACCCGGTACTCCGCCTCGTATTGCGGCGCGCCGCGCTCGTACATCGTCCGGCGAGCTTCGCTCGAACGTCCGGCGATCCTCCGGGTGAATGCGGTCGTGCCACCCCTCCTTCTGGGTCGGGATCACCCCCGGGGGTTCGCCCAGCATCTCGTAGTGGCGCGGGGTCCGCTCGGAGCGGTTTCTCGACCGCATCGAAATCGAACACGGCGCCCTGGAAGGCCTCCGTCGCCAGGCGGTAGCGCTCCTCGCTCTTGCGCAACGCGGCGCTCCGCTCGCGCAGGCCGATCGACGCGGCGGAAAGGTTCGTCGCCACCTCGTTCACTTCGCGCAGCCCGGTTGCGAGGGGATTCACGAGCTCGCCCCGCCCAAGGCCGGCCGCCGAGTCCGAGAGGAGCCGCAGCGGCCGCGCGATGCGGGTTCCGAAGGCGGTTGCCGTCAGGACCGACAGACCGAGCAGGCCGAGGCCCGACGCCAGGACGAACAGCAGCGAACGGCGCGCCGGCGCCTGCACGACCTCGGTCGGCACGCCAATTCCGACGAGCCAGTCCGCAAAAGCAGATCGCCGGTAGGCGAACAGAACGGGCTCGCCGTCGGCATTCGTCCGGGTCAATACGCCTTCGCGCGCCGTCACTGTGCGGAGATCTTCGGGCGAAGGTCGCCCGACAAATTGCTCGTGAGCGCGAAGGCGCGCGATGAACACGTTCCTTCGGTCGGCCAGCCCTCCCGACCAGTCCGGCCGCACCACGTTCTCGGCGAGCACGCCCCGCCAGTGGACCGCGGGCACGCTCATGGCGAGGACATGGGTGACGGTATCGCCCTCCACGACGGGAACGCTCACGGTGACGATCGGATCGCCGGTGACAGGCTCTCGGGTGAAATCGCTGACGTGCGGACGGCCGAGTTGGACGAGGTTCCAGTCCGCGGGTGCCTCGCCGGGAGCGGTGCCCCAGGGGACCCGGGTGTTGACCAGCTGGCGGCCGTTCGTATCGAACAGGATGATGTTGGCGCCGAGGATCCGGAGCGCGTTCGAGGCCTGCCGGTGGAAGGCACCGAGATCCCCTGATTCGAGAGAGGGCGAGGTCTCCAGCGCCTGCAGGGTCGCGAGCATTCCGGCGAGTTCGCGGTCGATCGCGATCGCCGCGAGGGCGGCGACCCGGCTCGCATCCTCCGCCACCTGCTCCTGCTCGGCTTGCGCCGCCCGCCACACGAGGAAGCCCGCAAACCCGATGATCGGCAGGACCAGTGCCAATGCGAAAACGATGAGATGCGCCCGAATCGAATACGCGCCCGGCAGTGGTTTGGTGGAAGGAGACCGACCGGGCATGGCGGCGGAAAAGCACCTCGTCTGGCAGCCGCGGCGGCGCGACGGGACCGAGTCTGCCCCAAACAGGTCGCTTTCCTCAACTCATTTGACGTTCAGGAAGGTGCGGCGGCTGGCCCGAACTCGCCACTTCGTGAAAACCATCTCACATCGCAACGGCGTTGAATAGGAGGCGCCCTGTTCTACCTGATGGGCGCTCGCGTTCGACACGAGGACAAAAACACGATGGCAGCCACACGCCGCACCTTTCTCGCGACGGCGCCCCTCGCTGCCGCTGCAACGGTTGGAGGACACGCCTTGGCTCAGAATCAGAACACTCCGGCGGCGCCTCAGGGCCCGGCCGGTTCACGGCAGGCGCCGGGCTTCTACCGCTTTCGGATCGGCGACCTCGAGGTCACGGCCGTCAACGACGGATTTGCTCCTCGCCCGCTGGAGGGCCTCGTCCGGAACGCCGACTTGGCCGAGGTGACGGCGGCAGCGCGAGAAGCCTTCCTGCCGGAGGATGCATTCCAGAACACCTTCACGACGCTCGTGGTGAGACACGGCAATCGGCTCACACTGATCGATACCGGGCTCGGAGAGTTCGGCCCGCCCACCGCCGGAACCTGGATGGCGAACTTCCGTGCCGCCGGGTTCGACCCCGCGCAAGTGAACACCGTCATCATCAGCCATTTTCACGGCGACCATATCAACGGGTTGCGCCGCAAAGACGGCAGCGCGGTCTTCGCGAATGCGGAAGTGATGGTGCCGGCCGCCGAGTGGGCCTACTGGATGGACGACGCGCGGATGAGCCAGGCTCCCGAGGCCATGAGGGTCGGCTTCCAGGGCGCACGGAGGGTCTTCGCGCCGATCGGCGACGACGTGAAGCGGTATGAAGCCGGCAAGGAACTCGTCTCCGGAATTGCGGCCGTTGCCGCGCACGGCCACACGCCCGGCCATAGCGCCTTTGCGATCTCGTCCGGACAGGCGATGCTGATGGCCGTATCGGACATCACGAGCCACCCTGCCCTGTTCGTGCGCAATCCCGATTGGGCACCCGTTTTCGACATGGACGCCGAGCAGGCCCGCCAGACCCGGCGCAGGATCCTCGACATGGCAGCCGCCGAACGGACCCGCGTGTCGTTCTACCATGCACCCTTCCCGGCGACCGGCTTCATCGCCAAGGAGGGGGACCGGTACCGCTTCGTTCCGGCGCAATGGTCGGCCGGCGTCTGAAGCCGATTCGCAGGGGGCGCGTCGGCCCGCCCCTCACCCGGCCGTCTCGGTGAACAGCCAGGCCAGCGTATCCGGATCCCCGCCCGTCGGTTCGATGTACAGTACGACGGGCGTCTCGTAAGGATGGCGCTCCTTCAAGGCCGCGGCGACCGCCTCTTTCAGGCCCGTCCGCGACTTCAGGATCCCGACGGCCTCTTCGCCGCGCTCGATCGAGCCTGCCCAGGAATAGACCGAGCGCATGCCCGGAATCAGGTTCGCGCAGGCGACAAGCCGGTCCCGGACGAGGGATTCCACGATCCTCAAACCGGTGTCCATGTCCGGAAAGGTCGTGTAGACGACGAGTGGGCGTTCCATGCTATTGGGCTCGCGTGAGGGGGTCCGTGGGCAAAGGTATCTGGAGCATGGCTCGCCGTTTCAACAGGGTCGCCTTCGTGGCGAGCGAAACGCCAGAGGCGCAAGCCTCCCTGGCCGCCCTCTCCCGTCTCTATCCGTCGGTTCCGCCGGAGGAGGCCGACGCGGTCGTTGCCCTCGGCGGCGACGGACTGATGCTTCAGACGCAGCACCGGTTCATGAGCACGGCAATGCCGATCTACGGGATGAACAAGGGCACCGTCGGCTTCCTTATGAACGAGTATCGGGAAGACGGCCTCCTGGAGCGTCTCGAGAACGCCCACCGCAGCGTGGTGCACCCGCTCCTCATGGTGGCGTGGGACGTGTTCGGCCAATCCCACACGGCGCGCGGCATCAACGATGTCTACATGCTGCGCCAGACCCACCAGACGGCGAAGCTCTGTGTCAGCGTCGATTCCCGGGTGCGCCTGAGCGAACTGGTAGCCGACGGCCTGCTCGTCGCCACGCCCGCGGGATCGACCGCCTACAATCTTTCCGTGAACGGACCCATCCTGCCGCTGAACGCGCCTCTCCTCGCATTGACGCCGATCTCAGCCTTTCGACCGCGCCATTGGCGGGGCGCGCTGTTGCCGGACCACGCGAAGATCCAGATCGATGTGATCGAGCCGCAGAACCGTCCCGTGAGCGCGGTCGCCGACCACACCGAATTCCGGGACGTGTCCCGCGTTCAGGTCTCGATGGACCGCAGCGTCGATCTCGTGCTGCTCCACGATTCGGGTCACAGCCTCGATGAACGGATCCTGCGGGAGCAGTTCGGCTATTAGATCGGGTGGAAGCGAGACCCTAAGACCGCAAGCCCATAAGGGCTCCCTATCCGACGCGATCCTCGGATGTCCGCTATGCTGCGATCGAGGATGACGCCTGTGAGTTCGCCGTCATCTTCCGATCTCGCTCTGCTCGCCTGACGATGGCGAGGGCGGCGCTATGCGGCGATGAGGCGCCTCTGCTCGGCGGCGAGTTCGTCGGCCGATAAATCCAGGATGCTCGCCTCCTCGGCCACCGAGCGCGCGAGCGCCCGCGCCTCGTCGCGCAGAGCCTCGGCATCGTAGCGCTGCAGGAGCGCCGTCACGCCGGCATGGGAGCGGCTGTCGGATGCGGTCAGCGCCCGCTCGATCATCCGACGCGACAGACCGCGAGAGGTCTCGCCGTCCCGGTGCTCGTGCAGCGCCGAAAGGGCAGCCGTCAAGGCGGACATGATGCTGCGCGGCAAGCCCGCCCTGCGGTAGAGAGCGTCGAGTGCCGGGCCGCCCTGCCGGACGAGCGGCGAGATCCGCGCAACGGGCAGGCCCGTCAGTTCGGCGAAAGCCGTCTCCGCGAACGCGAGTCCGTGCGAAAGCGTCGCGCGGAGGATCAGCGCCGGCGTGAGTTCGCCCGTCTTGCGCAGATGGGCCACCATCCGCCCGACGAGCTGGGGGTCGGAGCCGACCGCGATGCTGACCACCGCACGCTCCCGCGCTTCCCGAGCGGTCCGCTCCAGGCGCTCGGCCTGCTGGCCCTTCTGGTCGGCATAGCCGTAGAGCGTCCGCGCGAGCGCCGTCGCAAGCGTCAGCCGTACTTCGATCGGCAGCTCCGGCCGACGCAGCAGCTCCTCGCGGATCTCGGCGAGATGCCCGAGCCGTTCCGCGGCCCGGGCGATGCTGACGCTCGCGACCGTGGCCCCCGGATTGCGCAGGAGCTCCAGTATGGCCTCCGTCCCGCCGACCTCGCAGAGAGCGCCGGCCAGCGCCGGCGAGACGGTCTCGCGCCGGGCGATGGCGGTCTGCCCATCGGGTTCGGACACGGCCGCAAGGTCGATGAGCTCGGCCTCGGCGAGGAGCGGCGAGTGCGTCAGGAAAGGTGCCGCCACCTCGTTCGTGTCCTGCAGCAGGGCCGTGATCACAGAGCGCGGCGCGTCGGGCGAGCGGCAGAGCGTCTCGGCCATGGCCAGGCGAACCCCGAGGACCGAATCGTCCGCCATGGCGAGGAGCGCGAGCTCGGCTTCGAGCCGCTCCGAGGGATTGAGTTCGGAATAGAGATAGGCCCTCGCCAAGGCGCCGACGGCCTCGATGCGCTGGTCGTCGGGCGCCGTGCGGGCCCAGAGAAGGAAGTGACGGATGATCATGACTTGCGCCATTTCATGAAGGCGGAGATGTCGAGCGGCCCGGGCCGCTTTACGGCGGGGGCCGGGTCCGGACGCGGCGGAGGCAGCGGCACGGAAGCGGTGTCGGACTGGACGGGAGAAGGGCCGTCGGGAGGCGTGACCGTGCCGGTGCTGGTCGGGAAGAAGCTCAAGGCCGCCGTCTGAACGCCCGGATCGCCGCGACCTGTCCTCCAGATCCTGGCGACGGCCTCGGACACGGGTCCGCGCCGCCCGTCTGTCTGGAACAGGCCATGGAAGGCGGGACCGTCGGCCTGCGCGAACGTCAGCGGACGGTCAGGCGAGAAGCCCGGCGCCGCGGCGCCCCCGGCGTGACCTTGGGCCAGGAGCGCATAGACCTCCCCTGCCCCGCGCGCCCGGCCGTCGCGGTCGTAGAAGATCGAGCGGTTGGCCGCCGCGGCATCGGGGAAATCGGCCGCGATAACGCGGCTCGGATTCCGCTCCGCAGTTCGGATAAGGTCCGCAGCGCCCCGCGCGCCCAGGAAATGCGCCATGTAGAGATCGGCGCCTGTCGGCTCGCGCCCAAGCTCCGCACCGAGCTGTTCGCGGTTCCTCTGCGTGAGCGCGCCCGCCATGACCGAAGCGATCTCCGGATCCTGGCGCAGCTCGAGGATCGCCTGCTTCAAGGCAGGGTCGCTGACCGCGTGGGTGCCGTCCGACCGGGTGGCGATGGCCTGCGCATAGTCCGGGAGGCCGGCCTTCGCACCCTCGCTCTTGATCAGCCCGAGCCAAGTCTGCTCGATGAACTGGAAGAGGCCCGACGCCGACGAGGTGGGCGCCTTCGCGCCCGGGTTGAGGGCCGATTCGCGCTGAGCGGTCTTGAGGAGATAGTCGAACCCGACCCCGGTCTTCTCCGCTCCCTGGCGGATCGCCTCGACGACGCCGGCCCCTGAGGTGCCGCCGGGAGCGCTGGAGCGGTTCTGGGCCGTCGTGAACAGAAACATGGGCGCCGATGGTTGGGAGGTTCTTCCGCCGCTTGAGACTGCGCCCTTTATGGTAAATGAAACCTAAACACATGATGCTTCGCCCCGTTCACCCGGAAAGGTCTTGCCATGGACAACAGCCTGCGCCACCCGAGAGGCGGCCTTTACTTCGAGGATTTCGAGGTCGGCACGACGGTCCGCCATCGCCTCACCCGCACGGTGACCCAGATGGACAACATGCTGTTCTCGAACATGACGCTGAACCCACAGCCGCTCCACATCGACGCGCATTTCTGCGCAACCGAGACCGAATGGGGGCAACCGCTCATGAACTCGCTCTTCACTCTCGGCCTCATGATCGGCATTTCGGTGAACGACACCACGAACGGCACGACGATCGCCAATCTCGGCATGACCGACGTACGGTTTCCCGCACCGCTCTTCGAGGGCGACACGGTAAACGTGACGACCGAGGTCGCGGCGAAACGCGAGTCGAAGTCGCGCCCCGATGCAGGCGTCGTCGATCTCATTCACCGGGCCTACAAGCAGGACGGCACCCTCGTCGCCGAGTGCCGCCGGCAGGCCTTCATGCGCAAGCGCAACCAGACGGTCGCCGTCTGATGCGTTCGCTTCTCTTCGTCCCGGGCGACAGCGCCCGCAAGCTCGAGAAGGGCCTCGAATCGGGTGCCGACGCGCTCATCGTCGACCTGGAGGACTCGGTCGCGCTGTCGGGGAAGGAGGAAGCCCGCCGCATCGCCCTGGGCTTCCTCAAGGAGGCCGGCGCGCACGCCGATCGGCCGCGTCTCCTCGTGAGGGTGAACGGCCTGACGACGGGCCTCACCGACGCCGATCTCGATGGCGTGATGGCCGGTGCGCCGGATGGGATCATGCTTCCGAAAGCCATCGGTGGACCGGACGTGTCCCACCTCGGCGCGAAGCTCGCCGTCAGGGAGGCCGAGTTCGGGCTCGTCGACGGAGCAACCCGCATCCTCGCCATCGCGACGGAGAATGCGCGGGGCATCTTCGCCCTGGGCACCTTCGCCGGCGCGAGCCACCGCCTCGCGGGCCTCACATGGGGTGGCGAGGATCTCTCCGCCGATATCGGAGCGGAGACCAACCGCGACGCCGCCGGCGTCTACACGGAGCCGTATCGCCTGGCGCGCGCCTTGACGCTCCTCGGGGCCACCGCGGCCGAGGTGGACCCGATCGATTCCGTCTACACGAACTTCCGCGACCTGGAAGGCCTCGCCACCGAATGCCGTGAGGCGCGGCGCGACGGCTTCGTTGCCAAGATGGCGATCCATCCGGCGCAGGTGCCCGTGATCAACGAGGCCTTCACGCCCCCGCCCGAGGCCATTGCCTGGGCGGCATCCGTCATCCAGGCTTTCGCCGCGAATCCGGATGCCGGCGTCGTCGGCCTGAACGGCGAGATGATCGACCGCCCGCACCTCAGGCGGGCAGAACGCCTGATGAGGCGCGCTCGTCAGCCCACTCGCGGGGGATAGGGTCGGGGGTAACAGGGGTGGGGTCGAAGGAGACCTCACGGCCTCTTGCCTACCCACCCTTGGGCCGGCGGAAGGAAAACTTCGTTTCCGGGGTCGCCACGAAATAGTCGTGATAGCCCGCGCGGGCGATGGGGCGCATGCGGGCGGTGTCGAGAAAGCCGTCGACCAGGAAGCGGTCGTCGATGTAGACGCCGATCACCTGCCCGATCACGAGGAAATAGCGCGCCTCGCCTTCGAGCGGCGTCAGCGACACCGTCCGAAGCCACTTGCATTCGAGCGCGGCGGGCGCCTCCTTGACCCGAGGCGGCTTGACGAGACGCGACGGAACGGGTTCGAGAGCTGCATGGATCATCTCGCTCTCGCCGCGCGGGAGCGGCGCGGAGGTTAGATTCATGGCTTCACGCAAATCCCACGTCGCGAGATTGCACACGAACTCGCCGGTCTCCTCGACGAAAGTGACGGCGTCCTTCCGCCCATCGGACGAGAAGGCCACCATGTGCGGCCGGTCGGAGATCGCGTTGAAGAAGGAATAGGGTGAGAGGTTGATTTCGCCCTTCGCGCTCATCGCCGTGATCCAGCCGATGGGGCGCGGGGTCACGATGGCCTTGAAGGGATCATGCGGCAGGCCGTGGCCCTTGGCGACTTCGTAGAACATCAGGATAGCCTCGTTACCACCTCCGAGAGCGCGGGGCGCACCCGCTCCATGGGGCGTTCCAGCGCCGTTCCGACGTGGACGAAACCGGCGATGCGCTCGTGCGGCGCGAGTCCGAGGGCATCGAGCACGCGCCGGTCGTAGGCGTACCATTCGGTGATCCAGGTTGCGCCGTAGCCCAGCGCCTGCGCTCCGTGCAGCAGATTCATGCAGGCGGCGCCGGCGGAGAGCACCTGCTCCCAATCGGGAATCTTCACATGCGGCTTTGCCGCGGAGACGCCGGCGACGACGAGCGGCGCTCGGGCGAGGCGGCTGCGCTCGAACGCCACCTTGTCGGCGTCGACACCCGGATTGTCGGCCGCGAAGGACGCCGCGATGGTCTCGCCGATCCGGTGCCGCGCCTCCCCTTCGATCACGATGAAACGCCAGGGAAAGAGCCGTCCGTGGTCCGGCACCCGCGACGCAATGGCGAGAAGGGTCTCGATTTCTGCCGGTTCGGGCCCAGGCCCTCCCAGGAGGTGGGGCGCCACGGAGCGGCGAGTCTGAAGGCGGATTAGACTATCGTTCATGGGGCCTTCATCGAAGCTGCGCAATGACTTCAACGTGGTAGGATGCTGGGCCATCAGGGTTTACCCTTACGGAAAACCCGCCATGGTCTCGCCGCCTTGCTGCGGTTGAGGGGAGCGCAAGAACGCTCCCGACAGGGAGATTGCCGACGCCGGACGGGAAGCCGGCGCGGGATGTATAGGGGGAGTAAGGCGCGCAGCCAAGCAGGCTCGAAGCCCGGCACCAGCGAAAGAAGCCAGAAGGCTTCCGAACCGGCCGGGCCTTCGTGCCCTCCAGCCCATCGCCCGGATGTGCCGGCGCACCAGTGCCGGCCCGTCGCGATGTTGCTCGGCCGACGCGCTCGTATGCGATGAACCAGAACCAAGTTCCAGGCATTCGGCCCGTTATCGTCCCTTGGGCAAGGCATCATACGGCCCGAGCGTTCCTGGCCATCCTCGCAGTGTGGACGATCGCCGCCGCGGTCTGGCCGCTCACCGGCATGGTCGTGCCATGGGATTCGAAGAACCACTTCTATCCCATGCTGCGGTATCTCGGTGCCGCGCTCGCCCATGGCGAACTGCCGCTCTGGAACCCTTATCATTTCAGCGGCCATCCGGCGGTGGCGGACCCGCAGTCGCTGATCTTCACGCCGACGATGCTTCTGTTCGGATGGCTCGTGCCGCAGCCGTCGATGGAGCTTTTCGACGCGTTCGTATTCGGTCACTTCCTGCCCGGCGCCCTCGCCTTCGTGCCTCTCTTCCGGCGCCGCGGCTGGCATCCGGTGGGGGCTGTCATCGCCGCAATCATCTTCATGCTCGGCGGCTCTGCCACGGCCCGGCTGCAGCATACCGGGATGATCATCTCCTACAGTTTCTTCCCCCTCGCGCTTTGGCTCCTCGAGGAGGCGCTCGAGCGCCGCTCGTTTCTTTTCGGCTTCACTTTCGCGGTGATCGCAGCGCTGATGACGGTGGGTCGCGATCAGGTGGCGTTCCTGTCGGCGATCACGCTCATCGGCGTCGTCATCCACCAGACTTGGACGAGCCCGGAGAGCTGGGCCTATCTCAAGCGCCGAATTGTGCTCCTCCTGACCATGGCCCTCGTCGGCGGCGCGCTTCTCGCCGTGCCGAGTCTGTTGACCATGCAGCTTCTCGCCACCTCGACACGCCCGTCCTTCGGCTACGGTGTCGCCGCCATGGGGTCGCTGCCGCCCGAGAGTCTCGCCACCATCCTGTTCGGAAACGTGTTCGGCTCCCTGCACAGGGCCTACGAGTACTGGGGTCCCGATTGGCACAGTCTCGCCGAGGGTACATGGACCGACCGGGCGACGAACTATTTGTTCGCCGGTACGATCCCTGCGCTCCTCATCCTCTGGCACGGGATCGCCGGCGGCCGCCTTTTCGCGCGCGAGATCCGCTTCTTTCTGGTGGTCGGGGCGCTGGCCTTCCTGTATGCGCTCGGACGCTATACGCCCGGGTTCGAGTTGATCTTCGACCATTTCCCCGGCGTGAAGCTCTACCGCCGACCGGCAGACGCGACCTTCCTCATCAATGTGGTCTTCGCCTTTACGGCTGGCTATCTGGTGCACCGCTTCGTGAAGGAGGGCCATCCGCGCCTCGCCCTCGACGGCCGCTGGCGGCGTACGCTCCTGCCGATGCTGGCCGCCGCGTTGGCAGTGAGCGCCGTTGCGAGTGCCCTCACTCTCGCGGCAAAGGCCGACAAGGTGCCCTC
>CAVRRI010000005.1:0-54670 GCA_963723525.1 uncultured Alphaproteobacteria bacterium | reverse complement strand
CGCCCCTCGGAGTTGAGCAGCATGAGGACGAGGCCGAAGACCTTGGGGGCGAGCAGGATGCCCATCGTGATGGCGAAGAGCGTCAGCGCGCGTTCCGGATCGAACCGCGGCCAGACCGGAAACAGGCGGAAGTCGCGGCTGAAATATTCCGGCCGGATGTAGGTCGTCTGCAGGACGAGGGCGATACCGACGATGAGCTGGAAAAGCCAGAACGGCGACGCGAGATAGGACATGATCCCGGTCGCGAAATGCTGCCGCGTCGGCAGCTTGAGGCCCTTCGCCGTGATGACCCGCATGTGCTGCAGGTTGCCCTGGCACCAGCGCCGGTCGCGGGCCGACGAGATCGATCAGCGACGGCGGGCTCTCCTCGTAGGAGCCCGCCGAGGTCCGGCAGCATGTAGACCGTCCAGCCGGCCCGCCGGATGAGCGCCGCCTCGACGAAGTCGTGGCTCAGGATATGGCCGCCGAGCGGCGGCTTGCCCTTGAGATCGGGCAGGCCGGCATGGGCCGCGAAGGCCTTCGTGCGGATGATCGCGTTGTGGCCCCAGTAGTTGCCGTCCCGGCCCATCCAGGCCGAAAGGCCGGTCGCGATGACCGGGCCGTAGACCCGGGCGGCGAATTGCTGGAGGCGGGCGAAGAAGGTGTTGCGGTTGATGATCAGCGGCAGCGTCTGGATGATGCCCGCGTCCGGATCCGCCTCCATCGCGACCGCGAGCCGCACGATGCACTCGCCCGTCATCAGGCTGTCGGCGTCGAGCACGAGCATGTGCTCGTAGTGCCCGCCCCAGCGGCGGACGAAATCGGCGATGTTGCCGGCCTTGCGGTGATGGTTCTTCGGCCGGTGCCGGTAGATAGAGCCGCGCGTTCGGGTCCGAGCCGCTCCCGCAGCGCGAGGAACGCGCGCTCCTCCGCGATCCAGGCGTCGGGCTGGTCGAATCCGACAGGATGAAATAGTCGAAGGCGCCGCCGAGCCCGGTCGCGTCGACGGATTCGCGGATGGCTTCGAGGGCCGCGAAGGTTCGCGCCGTCTGCTCGTTGTAGACCGGCATGACGATCGCGGTGCGGCTCTCCAGCGCTGCGGGCAGCGCCGCCGGCGGTGGCGGGCGCCTGAGAAGAGCCAGGAATCCGAGGACCGCGCTCGTGAAGGCGAGCGCGATCCACGAGAAGTTGATGGTGAAGAGCGCGAGCAACAGCCACTGCAGGATGGTCGTGCGGCTGACCGACACGACCTGGTACATCTCGTAGGCGCCGTAGCCGTCAGCGCAGCCCGCCGCCGAAGACGAAGAGCCGTGCGAGCCAGGGCGTGCGTACGGGCGCGGGCGCAGGACGCCGCTCCTCGCCCGCGACCAGCGCCGCAGCGACTGCGTCGGCATGTCGAGGTGCTTTTCAGGCGGCATGGCGGGTTCGGGCCGCTGGAGCGCGGCCACGGCATCGGGGGGGCTTAAGGTGTCCAACGATAGAGCCATGTTTCGCTTATCGGCTTTCCGCTTGCTTCGAGAACGAGACGCATCTCACACGCGTTTTCGTTGCCAGGGTCAAGCTCGAACGAAACGCGGACCGTCTTGCGCTCAGGATAGGGCCAGACCCTGAAATTATGGATCGACCCAGGACCAACGGTGATGGCCGGCTTGAGGTCCGCGAGGCGGTTGTCGCCCAACATATCGCCTGTGAAATCGACGAAAAAGCGGCGCCGCCGCCCCGCGAGCCGCGCCCGACCCGGGTCGACGGCAACCGTAGCGAGCGGCGGGCGCTCGGGCGGCTGTCCAGCACCAATATTGCCGATAGGCGACGGCCACCTCGCTGCCCGCCGCCATCGGCGCCTTCGGCCGCCAATAGGCGAGGATGTTGTCGTTGATCTCGGCGTCGCTCGGGATCTCGAGCAGCTGGACGCGTCCCTTGTCCCCAATCGCCGAGGGGCTCGATCCACAGGCTCGGGCGGCGCTCGAAGCGCTGGTCGTCGTCCTGGAAGTCCTCGTAGGAGCGCTCGCGCTGGATCAGCCCGAAGCCCCGGGGCGAGGTGTCGACGAAGGCCGAGATCTGCAGGGTTTCGGGATTGTGGAGCGGCCGCCAGAGCCATTCGCCCTGGCCGTTCAGCATCTGCAGGCCGCCCGACTCGTAGACGGCCGGCCGCGCGTCGTCGACGTTGCGGCGGTCGTTCGGCCCGAACAGATAGGTCGAGGTCATGCCGCCGAGCCCGACATGCTCGAGGTTCACGCGCGGAAACAGGCGTCGTCTCCACATCCACGATCGTCATCTCGCCGGGCCGGAAGGTCATCCGCACGGCGCCGGTCGTCGATTCGGAATCGATGAGGCCGTGGACCGTGATAGCGTTGCTGCCGGGCGCCGGCCGCTCGAGCCAGAAGGCCCGGAAGATCGGGAACTCCTCGCCGCTCGCTTCGGCCGGCTTGAGGGTGAGCGCCCGCGCGACGACGCCGAAATTCTGCCCGCGCGCGAGAGCGCGGAAGAAGGTCGCTCCCTGGACGATGGCGAAATCCGACCGGTCTGGCCGTTGCCGAAAGTCGGAGTAGAGGCGGACGCCCGAAAAGCCGATGTCGCCGACATTTGGCGGGAACGTTCAGCCGGCCGTAGTCGAACCGCGAGCGGTCGTAGGCGAGGCGGCGGACGGTCCCGTCCTCGACGAGGAACAGGCCGACCGGGTTGGTGAAGACGAAACCGCGGTGGAGCGGCTCGACGGAGATGCCGCGTCCGTCGGCCCAGATCTGCGAAGGCGGCAGGGCCCTGATGCGACATTACTGCTCGTAGTTCAGGTTCGCGAACGGATCCGGCAGGTCGTTCGGCAGGCCGGACGAAGGGCCGCCGCGACAAGCTGTCGCGCGACCTCGGTGACCAGGCCGGGATCGAAGCGCTGACCGTCGCCCAGGGCCGGCTGGATGATGGCCTGCGGGCGTCTGTCGCCTGCGCGCGGCGGGCGCGATGAAGCAAGGGCGGCAAGCGGAGGCGCCGAGCGACGCGAGCACGTCGCGGCGGCTCGAGGCCTGCGGGAGAACGTGTCCGGACGGTCCGGCACGGGCTTGCTCTTGTGTTCCGGAGCGGTCGAAGCTATGGCAGGCTTGGCTTTACGCACGGATATCGGCTTTTGCGAGGCGGAAGTAGACGGCGCTCGGTCGCCGAGCGTCGCATCGTGGCCGCGTCCCAACGCATTGCGGCGGTCGCCGCTCTGGGCTAGCTCCCACGGCAGAAGCCCTCGACCTTGGACCTCCGAATGTCATCTGCCGCCCTACGCCCGCCGCACGCACCTGCCTCGCGATCGTCCTCGCCGCCGGGGAAGGCACCCGGATGAAATCGGCGACGCCGAAGGTTCTGCACGAGCTCGCGGGCCGTTCGATGCTCGCGCACGTCCTCGATGCCCTGGGCGGCGCGGGAGCGGAGCACCTTGCCGTCGTGATCGGGCCCGACCGGGACGACGTCGCCCGCGAGGCGGCGGCGGTGGCGCCGGGGCCGCGATCTTCACTCCAGCACGAGCGGCTCGGCACGGCGCACGCCGTCCTGAGCGCCCGGCCCGCCCTCGAGGAGGCGGCCGACGATGTCGTGATCGCTTTCGGCGACACGCCGCTCATCACGGCCGAGACCTTCCGGCGCTGCGGGCGCCCCTCGCCGAGGGCGCCGCGGTCGCCGTCCTCGGGTTCGAGGCCGCGGATCCGACGGGCTACGGCCGCCTGATCGCGCAAGACGGGCGGCTCGCGGCGATCCGGGAGCACCGCGACGCGAGCGCAGAGGAGCGGCCGTCACCCTCTGCAATGCCGGCCTGATGGCGATCCGCGGCGACCTGGCGCTCGGCCTCCTCGAGCGCATCGACAACGGCAACGCCAAGGACGAATACTACCTCACTGACGTCGTCGAGATCGCCAACGCTCTCGGGCACGAGGTCGTGACCGTCATCGCCGCCGAGGAGGAGGTGCAGGGCATCAACGACCGCGCCCAGCTCGCCAAGGCCGAGGAGACCATCCAGGACCGCCTGCGGCAGGCCGCCATGGCGGCGGGCGCCACGCTCATCGCGCCGGAGACCGTGTTCTTCAGCTACGACACGCGGATCGGGCGCGACGCCGTGATCGAGCCGAACGTGGTCTTCGGCCCGGGCGTCGCCATCGAGGAGGACGCGGTCATCCACGCCTTCAGCCATCTCGAAGGCGCGCGCATCGCCGCCGGGGCCAACGTCGGGCCCTTCGCGCGCCTGCGGCCGGGCGCGGCGCTCGGGCCGCAAGGCGAAGGTCGGCAATTTCGTCGAGATCAAGAACGCCGATCTCGGGCCGGGCGCCAAGGTCAGCCATCTGACCTATCTCGGCGACGCGACGGTCGGCGCCGGAGCCAATATCGGCGCCGGCACGATCACCTGCAACTACGACGGCTTCGGCAAGCACCGCACGGTCATCGGGGAGGGGGCCTTCGTCGGGTCGAACTCTTCGCTCGTCGCGCCCGGTGACGATCGGCGAGGGCGCCTATGTCGGCTCCGGCTCGGTGATCACCGAGGACGTCCCCGACGATGCCCTGCGGTGGCGCGCGGGCGCCAGGCCGTGAAGGACGGCTGGGCCAACGCCTTCCGCAATCGCTCCGCGCGGCAAAGCGGCGAAGGCCAAGTGAAGATATCGTGTCACAATCGGTCATGCGAGTTGATTTGAGCCGGCCGCAGTCTTGTCGTAGCATCGGCAAGCTTAAGCATTGCATTTCGACTGAGGGATTGGTCGAACTATGTGCGGAATCGTCGGAATCCTCGGTAAGACGGCCGTCGCGACGCAGGTCGTCGAAGCGCTGAAGCGGCTGGAATACCGGGGATACGATTCCGCCGGCGTCGCCACGCTGGAAGACGGCCGGCTCGAGCGCCGCCGCGCCGAGGGCAAGCTCCGCAATCTCGAAGTGAAGCTCTCGGAAGCGCCTCTCTCGGGGGCCATCGGGATCGGCCATACGCGCTGGGCGACCCACGGCAA
The DNA here is from genome assembly GCA_963723525.1 of uncultured Alphaproteobacteria bacterium. Lineage (GTDB taxonomy): Bacteria > Pseudomonadota > Alphaproteobacteria > Rhizobiales > Beijerinckiaceae > Microvirga. The sequence continues at coordinate 49,727 of CAVRRI010000005.1, read as the reverse complement.
GCCGAACGAGACCAACGCCCATCCGCATGCGACCGACCGCCTCGCCGTCGTCCACAACGGCATCATCGAGAATTTCCGCGAGCTCAAGAGCGAGCTCGAGGCGGCCAGGTCCGGTTCGAGACCGAGACGGACACCGAGGTCGTCGCGCAGCTCGTCACCGACGAGATGCGCCGCGGCCGCTCGGCCGTCGACGCCGTCGCGGCGACGCTGCCGCGACTGCGCGGCGCCTTCGCGCTCGGCTTCCTGTTCGCCGGCGAGGAGAACCTCCTGATCGGCGCCCGCCACGGCGCGCCGCTCGCGATCGGCTACGGCGAGGGCGAGATGTATCTCGGCTCCGACGCGCTGGCGCTTGCGCCCTTCACGGACGAGGTGGGCTATCTCGACGACGGCGACTGGGCGATCCTGACCCGCGCGGGAGCCGAGATCCGCGACGCGTCGGGCCGACCGGTCGAGCGGCCGCGGCAGAGGATCCTCACCGGCTCCTTCATCGCCGACAAGGGCAACCACCGCCACTTCATGGCGAAGGAGATCCACGAGCAGCCCGAGGTCGTCGGCCGCACGCTGGCCCATTACGTGAACTTCGCCGCCGGCCGGGTCGAGCTGCCGCTCGACCTCCCGTTCGACTTCAAGGACGTGAAGCGCCTCTCGATCTCCGCCTGCGGCACGGCCTACCTCGCGGGCCTGATCGCGAAATACTGGTTCGAGCGGCTCGCCCGCCTGCCGGTCGAGATCGACGTCGCCTCCGAGTTCCGCTACCGCGAGGCGCCGCTCGAGCCGGGCAACCTGGCGCTGTTCGTGTCCCAATCCGGCGAGACCGCCGACACCCTCGCGTCGCTGCGCTACGCCAAGGCGCACGGCCAGCAGCGTTCTCAGGTCGTGAACGTGCCGACCTCGACCATGGCGCGGGAGAGCAGCGTCGTCGCGCCGACCCTCGCCGGCATGGAGGTCGGCGTCGCCTCGACGAAGGCCTTCACCTGCCAGCTCGCCGTGCTGCTCTGCCTCGCGATCGCGGCCGGGCGGGCGCGCGGAACGCTGAGCGCCGACGACGAGAAGGATCTCGTCGACGCGCTGATCGCCGTGCCGGGCCTGATCAGCGAGGCGCTCAAGCGCGAGGCGCAGATCGAGGCGCTGACCCGCGACCTCTCGAAGGCCAAGGACGTCCTCTATATCGGGCGCGGCACGTCCTACCCGCTCGCGCTCGAGGGCGCCCTGAAGCTGAAGGAAATCTCCTACATCCACGCCGAGGGCTATGCGGCCGGCGAACTGAAGCACGGGCCGATCGCGCTGATCGACGAGACCATGCCGGTCATCGTGATCGCGCCGCACGATCCATGGTTCGAGAAGACCGTCTCGAACATGCAGGAGGTGGCGGCCCGGGGCGGCCGGATCATCCTGATCACGGACGACAAGGGCGCCGAGAGCACCGGCCTCGACACGCTGGCGACGATCGTCATGCCGTCCGCCCATCCGGTCGTCGCGCCGATCGTCCATGCCATCCCGGTGCAGCTCCTCGCCTATCACACGGCCGTGTTCATGGGGAAGGACGTCGACCAGCCGCGCAACCTCGCTAAATCGGTCACGGTGGAGTGAGTCGCCAGGCCGCCGGGCCGTGGAGCATGTCGATCCCGACCGAGACGCATCCTTTTGGCATGGATCCGAGTGCTCCCCTTCGAGAACCGATGCGCATCAAGCGGAAAACCGGCTCCATTCCATCGGAGCGCTGCCGCTCAGCCCAGGCGAGGCGGGTCACGATGAAGCCGGCGACGCCGCAGAAGACGGGCAGGCAGCCGATCTTCACGGCGTCGGGCGTATCGGTCAGCAGCAGGATCGCCCAACTCAGCGCGAAGGCTTGCGACGGCGAACGCCTTGGCGGAGCCCGGGATCGCCCCGGTCTCCCGCCATCGGCGGATCGGCGGCCCGAGGTCGGATGGGTCAGCAGCCAGCGCTCGAAGCGCGGCGACGAGCGGGTGAAGCAGGCGGCCGCCAGGATCAGGAACACGGTTCCCGGCAGGAGCGGCAGAAAGAGGCCGCGATCCCGACGGCCGAGGAAGACCATCCGGCCGCGAACAGGGCGGGCGCCAAAGAGCGCCGCCGGGATCCTGCCGGGGCGCTTCGGGTCGGCGGCGCCGGCCATCGGGCTTCACCTCGCATGCGACCCCGTCCAGGTATCGCTTGAGCAGCGGGCCTGCTTCAATAGGAGACAGACAGCGAAGTAGTCGATCTGACCCGGATACGAAAGCGATGAGTCCGGCCGAGCCGCAAACCGCCTTCGATCACGAGCATCGACCCGATGCCGCCGACCGAAGTCGAGCGCGCGCATCCGTCTGCGCAACTACTTCCTGACCGGCCTCATCGTCGCCGGCCCGCTGACGATCACGATCTACATCACCTGGTGGTTCATCACCTGGGTCGACGGCTGGGTGAAACCGCTCGTTCCGGCCCGCTATCTGCCGGAGACCTATCTGCCCTTTCCGATCCCGGGATTCGGGCTCGTCATCGCGCTCACCGGCCTGACGCTGCTCGGCTTCCTCACCGCGAACCTCGTCGGCAAGACGCTCCTCAATCTGGGCGAGGTGGTCCTGAGCCGCATGCCGGTCGTGCGCGGCATCTACAAGGGACGAAACAGGTCTTCGAGACGATCTTCTCCGCCAACGGAACCTCCTTCCGCAAGGTCGGGCTCGTGCGAGTTCCCGGTGAAGGGCACCTGGTCGATCGTCTTCATCTCGACGCCGGCCGGACCCGAAATGCAGGAGCAGTTGCCGGACGCGGGCGAGTATGTCGGCGTATTCCTGCCCTGCACGCCCAACCCGACGACCGGCTTCTTCTTCTATCTGCCGCGCCGGGACGTGATCGAACTCTCGATGAGCGTCGACGACGCGGCGAAGCTCGTGATGTCGGCCGGAGTCATCCAGCCCGACGAGACCCAGCGCCGCCTGCAGGCGATGGCGGAGGCCGCCCGGGCGGACGCGAAGGCCGCGGAGCCGGAAAGACGCTGGAGGCGACGGACGGTTAGAGCCGAAGGACGCATTCCTCCGGGCTCGGGTCACGCTCGCTCGCCGAGGTGACGCGATGCCGAAGTGACCCGAGCCGATCAGCCCGCCCGCAGCAGCCGCACCGCGGCGTCCCGCTCGAACAGATAGAGCAGCACCCGCAGCGCCCGGCCGCGCTCGCCCGTCAGTTCCGGATCGCGGTCGATGATCAGCCGGGCATCGTCCCGCGCGGCGCCGAGGAGGTCCCCGTCGGCGTCGAGCCGCGCGAGCCTGAAGCCGGGGAGGCCCGATTGGCGGGTGCCGAGCACCTCGCCCTCGCCCCGCAGGCGCAGGTCCTCCTCCGCGATCCGGAAGCCGTCCTCGGTCTGGCGCATCATTTCGAGCCGCGCCTTCGCGGTCTGCCCGAGGGGCCCCTTGTAGAGGAGGAGGCAGGTCGACGGACCGGGCCCCGCGGCCGATGCGGCCGCGGAGCTGGTGCAGCTGCGCGAGGCCGAACCGCTCGGCGTGCTCGATCACCATCACGGCCGCCTCCGGCACGTCGACGCCGACCTCGATGACGGTGGTCGAGACGAGGATCTTCGTCTCGCCCCGGGCGAAGCGCTCCATGGCGGCGTCCTTGTCGCGCCCGGCAGCTTGCCGTGGACGAGGCCGACCTCTGCGCCGAAGACCTGCTGCAGTTGCGCGAAGCGCTCTTCCGCGGCGGCAAGGTCGAGGGTCTCCGATTCGCCGACGAGCGGGCAGACCCAGTAGACGAGATCGCCGGCCGCGATCGCGCGCCCGAGGGCGCCGATCACCTCGTCGAGGCGATCGGTCGCGATGAGCCTCGTCGCGATCGGCTTGCGGCCCGCCGGCTTCTCGCTCAGCACCGAAACGTCCATGTCGCCGAAATAGGTGAGCGCGAGGGTGCGCGGGATCGGCGTCGCCGTCATGACGAGGATGTCGACCGCTTCGCCCTTGGCGCCGAGCGCGAGGCGCTGGTGGACGCCGAAGCGGTGCTGCTCGTCGACGACCGCAAGGCCGAGATCGTGGAACGCGACGCCCTCCTGGAAGAGCGCATGGGTCCCGACCGCGATCTGGACGCTCCCGTCGGCGAGCCCCGCCAGGACCGCCCGGCGCTCCGCGCCGCGGTCGCGGCCGGTCAGGAGCGCGATGGTCAGGCCCGCCTCCCGCGCCAGCGGCGCGATGCGCTCGTAATGCTGCCGCGCCAGGATCTCGGTCGGCGCCATCAGCGCCGCCTGCCGGCCGGCCTCGATCGCGCTCGCCATGGCGAGCAGGCCGACCACGGTCTTGCCCGACCCGACATCCCCCTGGAGCAGGCGCAGCATGCGCTTGTCGGCGACGAGATCCCGGCGGATATCCTCGACCGCCTGCTCCTGCGACGGCCGTGAGGCCGAAGGGGAGCGGCTTTCCTGATCCTCGCGACGAGGCGGCCGTCGCCCGCGTTCACCCGGCCCGGCAGGCGCCGCATGCGGCTGCGCACGAGAGCGAGGGCGAGCTGGGACGCGAGCATCTCGTCATAGGCGAGGCGCCGCCGCGCGGGCGAGCGGGCGAGCGCCTCCTCCGACAGCTTCGGCCGCCTCGTCCGGCCGGTGCAGGGCGAGAAGCGCCTCCGCCGAAGGACGGGAAGCCGGTTGCGGTCGAGCCAGGCCGGATCCTGCCATTCCGGCAGGCGCGGGCAGGCGCTCGAGCGCGGCGCCGACGAACTTCGCCGACCATGCGCGAGGACAGGCCCTCGGTCAGCCCGTACACGGCCTCGACCGCGGGCAGGTCGGCGGCGCCGCGCTCGTCGAGGACGCGGTCCGGATGCACCATCTGGCGCATGCCGTCCCAGAGCTCGATCTTGCCGGAGACGAACCGCCGCTCGCCGACCGGCAGAAGCTTTTCGAGGCGGGGCCGCTGGGCATTGAAGAAGACGAGGGTGACGTCGCCCGTCTCGTCCTCCACCAGCACCCTGTAGGGGGCCCGGCCGCGCCCGGCGGGGAGGGGCGGTGCGCCGCGACGGTGACGGCGAGCGTCACCGGCTCTCCGATCGGCGCGTCCGCGATCGAGCCCTTGAGGTCGCGCGAGATGCCGCCGGTCGGCAGGTGGAAGAGGAGGTCGACGACCCGCGCCGGCCGGCCGGGCTCGCCGAGGAGCCGGTCGAGAAGCGGCGCGATCTTCGGCCCGACCCCGGGCAGGGCCGTCGCGGGGGCGAAGAGGGGATCGAGGAGCGAGGGACGCAGCGACATCGAACGGCGGCTTGGAACAGGGATCAGGAGCGGGGACTTGGAACGGGGTAACACCAAGGACCTCAATCGCTATATAGCCGCCAAGCCGTCGCGATGCGACGCCATCTCGAACGGGAGCCTCGCCCATGAGCGGATCGACACGCACCAGCGCCGATCTCGACTCCCGCCGCCGGCGCAACCTCTTCCGGGCCTGGCACCGGGGCATCCGCGAGATGGACCTCATCATGGGCCGCTTCGCCGATGCGGAGATCGGAACCATGTCGGAGGCGGACCTCGACGAGTTCGAGCGCCTGATCGAGGTGCCGGACCGGGACCTCTTCCGCTGGATCACCGGCGAGGGCGAGATGCCGGAGAATTACGACACGCCGGTTTTCCGCCGCCTGAAGACTTTTCACTCCCACTCGGCGCCGATCCACGCCTGAGACCCGCCGCGTCAGCCCGTCCCTTCGGTGAACCGGGCCCTCCGGCCCGCGTTTCAGCCACACCGATTCCGACCACGATCATGAAAGCCGCCCTCGTCCGCGCCCTCGAGGCCCTCAAGAAGGGCCAGAGCCTGACGCTGTCGAGCGTTCCGGACGGCTTCGACGCGCTCGCGGTCGCCGACCTCGCGCGCGGGCTCTCGGGCACGTCGAGGGCCCCGCCGTCCTCGTCCATGTCGCCCGCGACGGGCAGCGGCAGCAGACGCTGCAGAACGCGCTCGGATTCATCGCGCCCGAGATCGAGGTCCTGACCTTTCCGGCCTGGGATTGCCAGCCCTACGACCGGGTCTCGCCGAATGCGGCCGTCACCGCGCAGCGGATGACGACGCTCGCGCGGCTCGCCCGTTCGCGCACCTCGGAGGACCGCCCGCGCCTCCTGTCGACGACCGTGAACGCCCTCGTGCAGCGGGTGCCGCCGCGCGCCCGCATCGCCGCCGAGACCTTCTCGGCCGCACCCGGCAACGCGATCGACACCAACGTGATCGTCGCCTGGCTCGAGATCCAACGGCTTCCTGCGCACCGGCACGGTCCGGGAGACCGGCGAATACGCCGTGCGCGGCGGCATCATCGACCTCTACCCGGCCGGCCTGCCGAACCCGGTTCGCCTCGACTTCTTCGGCGACACGCTCGAATCGATCCGGTCCTTCGATCCGGAAACGCAGCGCACGGTCGGGCAGCTGCGCGCGCTCGATCTCGTGCCGATGAGCGAGGTCCAGCTCACGACCGAAACCATCCGGCGCTTCCGCCAGGCCTATGTGGCGGCCTTCGGCGCCCCGACGCGGGACGACCGGCTCTACGAGGCGGTGAGCGAGGGGCGCCGCTATCCGGGCATGGAGCATTGGCTGCCCCTCTTCCACGACCGCCTCGACACGCTCCTCGACTACGTGCCGGAGGTTCCGGTCGTGTTCGACGCGCTCGCCGACGACGCCGCGGCCGAGCGCCTGGCGCAGGTGAAGGACTACTACGACGCGCGCCGCGCCGCGATGGACCAGCCCCAGCCGGGCGTCGCCCCCTACCGCCCGCTGCCGCCGGACGCGCTCTACTGGGCCCCGACGAATGGGCCGAGCGCACGGCGGCGCTCCCGCTCGCGCGGCTCACCCCCTTCGCGCTTCCCGATTCGGATGGCCACGCCGTCGTGGATTGCGAGGCGCGGCGCGGACGCAACTTCATCGCCGAGCGGGCGGACGAGAGCACCAACGTATTCGAGGCGGCGGTCCGCCACGTCCGCGCCCTGCAGAGCCAGGGCAAGCGGGTGATCCTCGGGGCCTGGTCGGAAGGCTCTCGGGAGCGGCTCTGCCATGTGCTGGACGATCACGACCTCGCCAAGACGAAGCCCGTCGCGCGCTTCGGTGAGGCCCTCGCGCTGCCGAGGACCGAGGTGCCGGTCGCGGTCTGGGGACTGGAGGCCGGATTCGAGGCCGGCGAACTCGCGGTCATCAGCGAGCAGGACATCCTGGGCGACCGGCTCGTGCGCCCGAAGCGCAAGTCCAAGCGTCCGCAGGACTTCCTCACCGAGGTCGCGGCCCTCACGCCGGGCGACCTCGTCGTCCACGTCGATCACGGCATCGGCCGCTTCGAAGGTCTGAAGACCATCGAGGCCGCGGGCGCCCCGCACGACTGCCTCGAACTGCACTATGCCGGCGGCGACCGCCTGTTCCTGCCGGTCGAGAATATCGAGCTGCTGACCCGCTACGGCTCGGAGGAGACGGAGGTCCAGCTCGACAAGCTCGGCGGCGGCGCCTGGCAGGCCCGCAAGTCGCGCATGAAGCAGCGCATCCGCGAGATGGCCGGCGCGCTCATGAAGATCGCCGCCGCGCGCGTCCTGAAAGATGCGCCGCGGCTCGTCCCGCCCGAGGGACTCTACGACGAGTTTGCGGCGCGCTTTCCCTATGACGAGACCGAGGACCAGATGAACGCCATCGACGCGGTGCTCGATGATCTCGGCACCGGCCGGCCGATGGACCGCCTCGTGTGCGGCGACGTCGGTTTCGGTAAGACTGAAGTCGCCCTGCGCGCCGCCTTCGTCACCGCCATGGCCGGCAAGCAGGTTGCCGTCATCGTCCCGACGACGCTCCTCGCGCGCCAGCACCACAGAACATTTTCGGATCGCTTCCGCGGCCTGCCGCTCAACATCGCCCAGGCCTCCCGCTTCGTGCCTGCGGCCGAGATGAAGAAAGTGAAGGAAGGCCTCGCCGACGGCTCTGTCGACATCGTCGTCGGCACTCATGCGCTGCTGAGCAAGTCGATCAAATTCCGGGACCTTGGGCTCATCGTCGTCGACGAAGAGCAGCACTTCGGCGTTTCGCACAAGGAACGCCTGAAGGAGCTGCGCGCCGAGGTGCACGTCCTGACCCTCTCGGCCACCCCGATTCCGAGGACGCTGCAACTCGCCCTCACGGGCGTGCGCGAGCTGTCGCTCATCACCACGCCGCCGGTCGACCGGCTCGCGGTGCGGACCTTCGTGACCCCGTTCGATCCGTTGCTCATTCGCGAGGCGCTGCTGCGCGAGCGCTACCGCGGCGGGCAGGCCTTCTACGTCGTGCCCCGCATCGAGGACATCGCGGACGTCAAGACCTTCCTCGACAAGGAGATCCCGGAGGCGAAAGTCGCGGTTGCCCACGGCCAGATGGCGGCGGGACAGCTCGAGGACGTCATGACGGCGTTCTACGAGGGCAAGTACGACATCCTTCTCTCGACGACGATCGTCGAATCCGGGCTCGACATTCCGACCGCCAACACCCTCGTCGTCCATCGCGCCGACATGTTCGGCCTCGCCCAGCTCTATCAGCTCCGCGGCCGCGTCGGACGCTCCAAGACCCGCGCCTATGCTCTCTTCACGGTGCCGCCGAACAGGACTCTCTCCGTGCAGGCGGAGCGTCGTCTCAAGGTCCTGCAATCCCTCGACACGCTGGGCGCGGGCTTCCAGCTCGCCTCGCACGATCTCGACATCCGCGGCGCCGGCAATCTCCTCGGCCAGGAGCAGTCCGGGCACATCAAGGAAGTCGGTTACGAACTCTATCAGCAGATGCTCGAAGAGGCCGTCGCGCAGCTCAAGGCGGGCATCGAGGAGCCCGCCGAGGACCAGTGGTCGCCGACGATCGCGGTCGGCACGCCGGTGATGATCCCCGAGGCCTACGTGTCCGACCTTCAGCTCCGCCTCGGCCTCTACCGTCGTCTGTCCACGCTGGAAACCGACGCCGAGATCGATGCGTTCGGAGCCGAGCTCGTCGACCGCTTCGGCCCGCGGCCTTCCGAAGTCGATCAGCTCCTCAAGATCATGCAGATCAAGGTCCTGTGCCGCCGTGCGAACGTCGAGAAGGTCGACGGCGGTCCGAAAGGCATCATCGTCGGTTTCCGCGACAACGAGTTCTCGAATCCGACCGGGTTGGTCTCCTACGTGGCGGAGCAGGGTTCCTTCGCGAAGGTCAGGCCCGACATGCGCATCGTGTTCATACGCGACGTCGAGGATCCGGACGACCGAATCAAGGCGACGACGACGATCCTGCGCAATCTCGTACGTATCGCCGAGAAGAAGGCGGCGTGATCCGGCGCGATGCGGATCGCATCGTGCCTCGACATAAGGGTTGCCCCTTGCTGTCGAGCGAAACCGGCGACCATCCTGTGGTCATCGCCACAACGGAGCTGCGATCAGCAGCCCAATGAGAATGATCGAGGCAAACAACAGGGCTTCGTGCAGGAGATGCTCGTAACGTCGAGTGACGTTCATGACCGACTCCTTCCGGACAGTCGCCCCTCACCCATCATTCGGTGACTTGATGCCTCCATCCCCGTAGCCCCGCCTTCCGTCGAGCTGCGGTCGTTGTTGCAGCGAGGCCGGACGGATGCGCGTCAACGCCTCCCAAGCCTTGCGCACAAGTCTCTTTGTCAAATTGAGGATATCCTGGGCCATGTCTCGCTCGCGTTCCTTCGTGCAGCGAACGGTTCGGAGTTCGCCGTCTTTATCGGTTCCCGTTTTATCGGTTCCCGTATTGGGCCTTGCCGGCGTGGCGAGGCACGTAATCCATCCGCCTTCGAACCGGGCCATAGGAACTCATATGGCCGCGCACGCGTGTGCCCGGATCTCGCGGAGTTCGTGCTCATCCACGATCCGGTGTCGGGTCCGCCGGACCGCGGCGGGGTGAGGAGGTGGACGGGTGCGCAATCGCAGCCGGCACCGTCCAGTCGAGCAGCGTACGGCCACCATCGTCCATCACCCGCAGAGCATCGGTCCGGACCGGCCAGTGCCGCGTCCCGGCGAGGCTCTGGGCGCATGCCAATGCTGCGGCGCCGTCGACCGCTGGGAAGTGAAGCGTTCGGATAACCTCTGGAACGCCGCGTCGAAGCCTTTTGAACTGGACCAGGAACATCACCGTACCCTCCTCAACTGGGTTTCTCGGGCGAAAGCCTCCGGCTCAGCTCAGGTTGGCCGGCTGCGAGATGGCGAGATTTCGCCAAACTCGCGATACGCATCTTCAAAAGATAAGACCGTACGGCACAAATAACTAGTCAGGTAGTGCAAAAATAAAACTGAGACAACCGATGGACGTGTGCTATATTTCAAAACACAAATACAAATGATGTTCTTTCGCGAATCTGAGGAGAACGTGCCGTGCAAACCCCAGAATGGCTGAAACCCGGACTCTACGGCGCCGCCTGCGGCGCGGTCGCGCTTGCCGTCGCCGGGTTCTCCTGGGGCGGCTGGGTGACCGGCGGCACGGCCCGCGCGATGGCAGCCGACCAGTCGAAAGCCGACGTGGTCGCGGCGCTGTCCCTGATCTGCGTCGACCAATCGAAGCGCGATCCGCAGCTCGCCGAGCGCGTGGCCGCGATCAGGACGGCCTCGTCGTGGAATCGGGGCGACCTCGTCATGAAGAACGGGTGGGCGACGATGCCGGGCACCACGGAAGCCAATGGCCAGGTGGCCAAGGATTGTGCCGACAAGGTCGGCGCAAACAGCTGACGCCATGCGCACGGGCGCGCTCGGCACCGACATGCTGGCTGGGCCGGCGACGAGGGGCTTACGGGCAAGGGAAAGGAGACCGTCATGCTCGGTCACTTCAAGATCTTCATCGGCCAGCAAGGCCCGGCAATCTCCATCGCCGTCCTGGTCTTCCTATTCGGAGGAGCGTTGCTGCTGGGTTTGCTCTAGTTGAGATTGCTCTGGGTGAAATTGGGCTCTCGGCCACCCGATCAGCAGAGCTCCGAGAGGCATGCCAGCGCGTCGCCAGTCAAGCTTTCGGGGTCCGCGCCTTTCAGCAGGGAAGCTGAGAAGCCAAAGCGGGTGAAGCCGAAGCTGGTTCAAGCCGCCTCATCCGTTGCAGCGGCCCTCACCAGGGGTCACCGCTGCAAGCTCTTGAAAACCGGCGCCGCTCCATCGCGCGGCTGCCTGATGCTTTTGCCACGGTGACGCCTGCGACTCCTTCGAATCAAGGTCCCATCCAACTGGTCACGACGGCGCGTTACCGGCCCAGCTGGCGCAGGCTCCAACGAATTTGATGGCCATGTGAGCTGTCTTGCTCAGACTGCAGCCTCATGCGGTGCATCCTACGCTTAACGCAAAAACACACCCCTCCCTTGCAAGGCTGGAAACATGAATACTCCAGTATGGCTGAAGCCTGGTGCTTACGGAGCGGCACTCGGCGCCGCCACGTTGGCTATCGTCGGCTTCTCTTGGGGCGGGTGGGTGACGGGCTCGATTGCTCGGCAGACGGCGAGGATCGAGGTCATTGCCGCGCTTGCTGAGATCTGCCTCAAGCAGTCGAAGCACGACCCGCAACTGGCTCAACGCCTCATCGAGCTCAGAAAGACGGTAAGATACAATCGAAGCTACCTGATCATGAGGGCAGGCTGGGCGACAATGCCCGGCGCGACCGAGGCCAATCGCCAAGTCGCATCCGCATGTGTCGAGAAATTGGGGCTTTGATCGACCAGGCTGAGGCGGAGATGTGATTGACGAGGATGTCGACGGGAATGCGTTCAGAGCCAGCGCTGGACGAGCTGGGACGCGATGAGGCCCAGCAGCCCGAAGATAACGAGCATGAGCCACCACGTTTGGGACCTCTTGGGTCGGTTGTCGTTGCCCGGCTGCTTGGGGCCTTCGTGCTTCTGCATGGCCAACTTTCAGTGCGCTCGGCTGTCGATCGGTAGAGACCGCCCAGTGTGAGCTACTCGATGCCTTCCGCATCTTCAATGGTCTCTCATTCAACCCGCTTCTCATCATTCCGCATGTTGAGGGAGGTCCGCTTGGCAGCCTCGATCTCGTCCGCCACCTTGATGATGGTGCTCCTGACAGGCTGAGGGTCATCCAGCTCCGCAGTCGTCATCGGTGCGGTATCTGGACATGGGATTGACGCCCCTGCGCCGAGCCGTCGGCCGGCGCGGTCAAGTTAGGTGTTCTGTCGTTCAGGGATCGACGTTGCGCGAGTGGCGTCCTGGAAAGCGCCGCGTCGCCTCTGATTGCGGCGTTCGAGCTTGGAAGGATGCTTGCAATGATCTGAACGCTGTTCGCGACCCGATGGTTCATCTCCTGGAGCAGCATGTTCTCCTGCTCGAGCGGGTCTCGCAACGCGCTGTCGATACCGCGCCGCTCGGTGATGTCCTCAAAAGCCAGCACGAGAATGCGAGTTGGCCTGGTGAATCAACTGGCGGGAGTTGGCAGCATAGTGCGCCGCTCAAGCCCCAGGAGCTCCTGCTCGACCTCATCCGCGTCCATCACTGCAGGAAGGCTGTTCAACGAACGGGCATTCGATCACGATCGCACTGCCTTGCTCGGTGATCGTGAAGTGCCAGTCGTGCCAGTTAATGGGGCGCTCCAACTCGACTTGCATCAGGTCACGTACAACGTCCCGTGCGGCGTCCCACGCGTCGCGAGCACTGCGTGCATATTGGCCGTCTTCATCCGGAATGATGTTCCCATCGTGATGGAGGTTGAAGAAGTAATGAGGCATGACCTTGCTCCGGGTCGCCTGCCGTATATGCAAGCACGATCGGTCACGCTCGCTCTGTCGAGGAGAGCGAAGGTGGCTAGATCCCGACCTTTTCAGCGCAAGCCCTCGCAACGAGGCGATTGCCTTCCGTGGTCCCAGGCATGGTCGCCCAGCCGTGTTTTACCACCAGGTCACCGCGCTCCCACGACGAGGCCGCTTTCAGGAGCGCAATCCGCTCGGCGAGCTGCGGATCGCGCTTGGACTGGTCGATGCAGATCGCAGTCAGTGCTGCGACCACGTCCGTCTGCGCCTGGTCGGCCGCCATCCGCTGGGCTGTGGCGCCAGTCATCCATCCACCCCAAGAGAAGCCCACGACTGCCAAGGCGATAGCACCGCATGCGGCGCCGTAAGCGCCGGGCTTTAACCATTCCGGAGTTTTCATGTCTTTGGCTTTCAAGCCGGAAGGAGCCGTCTCCTTCCACAGATGGCAGAATACGCGGTTCCAAGAGCAGGATCTGTGCAAAACAGCTCACAGCTTGAAAGTGTATTTAAGTGTATCTTGAGAGCCGGCGAGAGCGATGCCAAGCGACCTGCAGACGAACTTGGCCGGGAGTGCGCCATGGCGACCAGTACCAGCGGCTTCTTCGATCCGAAGGCGTTTCTCGCCAGTGTCGGCGAGGGCAGAAGGGTCTGCAAAGTCCGCGGAGGAGAGGTGATCTTCGCGCAGGGCGATCCTGCCGATGCGCTGTTCTACATCCGGAAGGGAAAGGTCAAGGTCACCAGTGTCTCCAGTCATGGCAAGGAGGCGGTCATCGCCATTCTCGGTGCCGGCGATTTCTTTGGCGAGGGATGCCTGGCCGGGCAGCCTCTCCGCATCTCGACGGTCGCCGCGATGGCCGACTCCTCGATCGCTCGTTTGGACCGGGCAGAGGTGGTCCGCGTCCTCCATGACCAGCCTGCCTTCTCCGAACTATTCATGGCGTATTTGCTCGCACGCAACATTCGCATCGAAGCGGATCTGATCGACCAGCTCTTCAACTCCAGCGAGAAACGGCTCGCGCGACTTCTTCTGCTCCTCGCCAATTTCGGCAAGGAAGGAAAGCCGCACCCGGTGGTGGCAAAGATCAGCCAAGAAACGCTCGCCGAGATGATCGGCACGACCCGATCGCGTGTCAGCTTCTTCATGAATAAATTCCGACGCTTGGGCTTCATCGACTACAACGGGCACCTTGAGGTGCACAGCTCCTTGCTGAGCGTCGTTCTGCACGACAACCCGCGCTCCGTTCGAGGTTCGGAAGGGGACGATGTTGATCTGGAACTCGACTGAGGAGCAGTTAACCTCAAGCTCTCTTCGAGCTCAGTCCAGAACATCGGACCCAAAGAGTTGAATCCACTTTTTGGATGCTCCGCAGCGTAACGTCGGCGCGAAGCGCGGGCGCCATGAACGCGTGAGGCAGGAGAGGCACGGACTGCGTGGCGAATATCAGGTGATGCGGATCGGTGATCGGATTGCTGGTTCGCTTCGTCCGCTGTTCCGCGACTTACGATAGCACGATCCGCATGAGGTCCGCGGTGTTGCGGGCTCCAAGCTTGTCCATGAGGCGAGCCCGATGCACTTCGACGGTTCGCGGGGACATGGTGAGATTCTGGCCCGTGACCTTGTTTGAGGCGCCCCCGGCGATCTGTTCAAGGACCTCTATCTCGCGAGGCGTGAGGCCCGCTGCCTGGGGTATCCGCAACCAGGACCTCATGCCCTGAGCCGGCGCCCAGTTCCGCACGGCCTCGCGCACGCGCTCGACGACCACTTCGCCCTCGAACGGCTTCTCGATGAAGTCATAAGCCCCGGCCTTGATGACGGCCACCGCAAACGGGATGTCGCGCCGGCCCGAAACGACGAGTACCGGCACCGGATCACCAGCGGCACCGAGCGCTGCAAGCACTGCGTGCTCGGAGCGCGCGGAAAGGCTCCCGCCGAGCAGCACGCAATCGAGTTTAACGTGCTTCGCAACGCGCAGGAAATCGTCGCTGCTGAGGAAGGTGTGGACCTCGAAACCCGCCATATCGAAGAGTGGTGCGAGCGCATCGGACACGGCGGGGTCGTCATCCACGATGCCCAGTCGGAGCATGTCTGTCTTTTTGCGGTCCACAAGTTCTCCAGTGCCGATGCCTTCGGCGAGTAGCGGTTTGATTTCAAGTTTGGTCAACTCACGTTTGCGCCACCCTGACGATGGTGTTGCGGGTGCACTGACCCTGCGCAGTGTCGCGGGCGCGCCGTGCATGACGGCGAACCAGAATGAACCCGATGTCAATTTGCGTCAGCTCCCCCCGTTCGGCGTTTTCTGGATGAGCTTTGTCATCGCGTCCAAGAGCGTGGTCAGGGGCGAGAAATCCCCGGCGTTTGGGTCCTGTGAACTCCTCTCGAGGATGCCCCAGCCGGAATGGAAGATGAACGGGACGCCGCGCTTGCGAAGCTCAGTCGTAAGCGCAAAGCAGGTCGGATCGGACAGCGGTATATCGAGAAATGCACCGTCGGCGCTATCCGTCACGAGCCATTCAGACGCCTCGACACAACCCGCGAAAGGGCCGGCGACACGGTAATCCGCTCTTATGAGGGCTATGCTCAAAGTCGCACTTTCAGCTCCATTGCGATCGACAACCAGGATACATTGTTGGTCCAGCTTAGGCGGATGGATCACGGTCAGGCCCCTTTTTCGGGCCGCGGTCAAAAAAAGCCAAGTATTCGAATTTTGACGGAGGCTCATGAACGCGAGAAGAAGCATCCTACGCTGGTAGGGTCTGAAAGTCTCGGTCGGACGAAAACTGTTTTTGACGTACATTCTATTTTGCCGGAACAATGCCGCTGCATTCGGCTTGGGTAATTATGGCAAGGCTAGTGTCTCCGGGACGGACTGTCGTTCTCGTGGCTGAGGACGAGTCGCTCGTCCGGATGTTCACCGCAGACTTTCTTGTCGAGGCCGGCTACACGGTCATTGAAGCGTCGAGTGCCGTCGCCGCGCTGAGGCAGCTTGAAGTCACGCCAAACGTGCGTGTGCTTCTCACCGATGTGGAAATGCCCGGGGAAATGGATGGACTGGAGCTTGCCCGCGAGGTGCAGAGCCGATGGCCCGAGGTGGTGATTATCGTAACCTCGGGACGGGCGCGCCCAGCCCGAGAGGAACTGGCTGTCGGCGCAGAGTTCTTCCAAAAACCCCTCTGTGAGGAGGCGGTGGTGCAGAGGATCAGCGAACGCCTCTCGAAGTGGGGAACGCGGAAAAGCGATCATACGCGACCTGACGCACTGCCCTGAGCCGCCGGTCCTCTCGACCGGCGGGGGAGGGTGGAAAGCGACGCCTTCAGGCGCGGGCGCCGGGCATGAACGTCACAAGTCGGCGCTTAGCGCATCGTGCGGAACAGTGGACCCGGCTTTCCGCGCTAAACGATGCGCTGCTTCAGAAAAAGAGCGTCGGACCCAAAAGTGGGGTCCACTTTTGGGTCCGACGCTCTAGAGAGGATGCGCGTCCCGAGTTCGCTCTGCAGGAGGGAAGCCTGCGCTCCGCTCCCTCCAATTCCGGTCATCACGATGACCGGCGTGTTCCTGTCCTGGAGGTTCTTGCGCAGCCGCTCCGCCAGTTCAAGGAATTGCCGGCGCTCCGATCCGGCCGCATGCCGGGGGATGTGCAGGACCACGGCCGCCGGGCTCCGCATCAGCGCAAGCACGTCCTCCGTCGCTTCCAGCGGGGCCGTCACGCTGGCATAGCCCATTTCGGCCAGTTCGGCCGACAGGGCGCAATCGAGAGTCCGCTCGCCATTGTCGACGACGAGCACTTTCTGCAGTCCATTCATGGCGGTTCGTAACGCAGATGCGTCAAAGGAGGAAAAAACCTGCCGAATAACGCTCGGCTCGGCCTTTTTGTTTCATTGCTGAACTGAACGCAGGCTCAACGGACTCCGATGACGATCCCGGCGAACAGGTCGGCCTTGAAGCCCGACGAGCGCCAGAGCGAGCCCTGCGCCGGGATAACGGGCGCGCCCCGGGCGAAATCGTAGATTTCCGCCGCCGCGCCGGCGAAATGGATGGTCCCGTCCTCGTCGCGCCGCACCCTCAGGAGGTCCTCCGACGCGTCGGAGAGGCCGCCCTCGCCGTCGAGCGAGAAGGTCAGATGGCCCACCGCTCCGCGCGTCCGGGCAAGACATGCGAGTTCTCCGAACGCAAGCACGTCCGTCACCGACCGTTTCAGCTCCCCCCGCGATTTGAACCGCAGCGGCGCCTCGTGGACCAGGACGACGGACACGACGCTGTCCGGCAAGTCTGCCTCGTCCAGGGCGGACTCCATGAAGGCCGGAGCGACGAGGTGGGTAGGGACATCGCTCGCGAGCGCTGCATCGAGCGCCGCGCTTTCGAACAGCCCCTGGCATTCAAGGCTCGCCCCGGCGACCAGCGAGGCAGCAAGGCCGGTTACCAGCCCCCGATGATCGTCCGGCGCGATCAGGCTCAGAATCCGCTCGTTCGGACCTACCTTCTCGGTGACGAGGAAATGGGCCGCGGCGGCGACCAGAGACGAGAACGGGCGAAACACGGGCCTTGGAACGCCATCCCGCTTCTTGAAGGTGACGACGCCCGCATGGCCGCCAGCCTCATTGGAAAAGGAACCGGCCTTCGTGTCGATGATGGCCCGATCGAGGTCGACGACGCCGTCCGGCGCCTGGGGACCGAAGGCGCAAATGAACCGCAGACCATAGTAGCGCGCCGCCAGGCGACAGAACGCCTCTGCCGGCCGCTCGTCGGCGATTCGGCCCTGGCAGATCACGGCCACGACATGGGCGGCCTCGATCGCCCATCCGAGCATCTCCTCCGGCCACGCGCTCGGCAGCAGGCACGGGACGTAGCCGGCCCGCTCCACGGCAAGCAGAGCGACGCAGGCCTCCGAGCCGTTCGGCAGCGAGATTGCCACGGGCGCTCCTGCGGGCAGCTCGAGCCCGGCGAGAAAGGTGGCGAGCCGGTCGACCACGTGCTGCGCGTTCGCATAGCTCCATGCGATACGCGGGCGCCCGCTCCAAACCTCTCGGTTCGGCTGATCGTGAAAGGCAAGGCGATGGGGGCGGCGGTCCGCGGTGGCGGCGAGGAGGTTCGAGAGGCGCACGGCGCCCCAGCCGAAGGGATCGGCCTCGGGCGCGTCTTCGACGGGCAGTACACGCGCGAGCGCTGTCATGAAAGGCTCCGGCACAGAATCAGGCGGCTCGATCGGCCCCGCGGCATCATGGACTACCGCGTTTTCCGCCACCAGATATCGATCGTCGTTCCGAGCAGCGGCGTTTCGGCAGGCCGATCGAGCCCGGCATCGAAGGCCAGCCATTGTTCGCCCGCATGGAAGAGGGGGACGACGTAGAAGCCCGACAGCAGCACGCGATCGAGGGCCCTAACGGCAGCCACGAAGTCGTCCCGGGTCTGAGCCTCGAGGAGGGCGCCGATCAGCCGGTCGACGGCCTTGGCCTTCACGCCCGCATAGTTGAGCGACCCTGGATTCTCGGCGCCGCCCGAGCCCCAGCGCCCGCGCTGCTCGTTGCCGGGCGAGGCCGAGGCGGGCCAGGCCCATTGAATCATGTCGAACTCATATCGGCCGAGCCTCCGCCAATACTGGACGTCGTCGACGAGCTTGATGGCGGCCTTGACGCCGATGCGCTGCAGCCCTTGCGCGAAATTGAGGGCGAGACGCTCCTGCTGGCGCGAGTTCACCATGATCTCGAACGCGAACGGTTCGCCCGTCTCGCGTCTGCGCAGGCCTTCGCGGCCGAGGACCCAGCCGGCCTCGCCCAGGAGGGCGAGCGCGCGGCGCGCCATATTGCGGTCCCGTCCCGAGCCGTCCGCGGCCGCCGGCGACCATTGCCCTTCGAGGATGTCGGCGCGAACGGCCCCCGGGAACGGCTCCAGCAGCCGGCGTTCCTCAGTGCCCGCCGGCCGGCCGCGGCTCGACAAATCGGAGCCCGCGAAATAGCTGTCCGAGCGCTGCAGCACGCCGAAGTAGAGGTTGCGGTTCACCCAATCGAAGTCGAAAAGATAACCGAGCGCCTCGCGGACGCGAACGTCCTGGAAGAGCGGCTTGCGGGTGTTGAAGACGAAGCCGTTCATCCCTTTCGGGGTGCGAATGGGCAGGATCTCACGCCTGATGCGCCCCGCCTGCACGGCCGGGAAGTCGTAGCCCGTGACCCAGCGAGCCGGATCGGGCTCGGCCCGCCAGTCGTAGAGCCCTGCCTTGAAGGCCTCGAAGAGGGTGTTGGCGTCCCGATAGAAATCGTAGCGGATCTCATCGAAATTGAAGACGCCCTTCAGGATCGGCAGGTCGGCGGCCCAGAAATCCTTCCGCTTGCGTAGGGTCAGCCGCTCGCCGGGCCTCACCTCGGCAATCTCGTACGGGCCAGAACCGATGGGCGGCGTCAGCGACGTCTTGTCGAAGGCGGACGCCGATGTCGCGTGGGCGGCGAAGATCGGCATCATGCCGATGTTGAGCGGGAGTTCCCGGTTGTTCGAACCCGAGAGATCGAACCGGATTCGATGCGGATCGACCACCTCCACCGCTTTCACCTGGCCGTAGGTGGACCGATAGAACGGCTTGCCGTGCTCCTTCAGGAGCTCGAAGGTGAACCGCACATCCTCGGCCGTGAGGGGATGCCCGTCGGAGAAACGGGCGCGGGGGTCCAGGTCGAACGTGATGGAACTGCGGTCCTGCGGCATCTCGACTGCGCGCGCGACGAGGCCATAGAGCGTGAACGGCTCATCGGCCGAGCGCATCATGAGGCTTTGCAGCACGTAGCGCGGCACTGCGTCCGGGGCGACGCCGAGCACGATGAGCGGGTTGAGGCTGTCGTAGGTGCCCTGCAGGGCCAGCGTCACGCGGCCGCCTTGCGGGACATCGTGCTCGGCATAGGGCAGGGGGCTGCCCGGCGGAAGGGCCGGCTCGCCGTGCATCGCGATACCGTGCAGTTCCCTGCCCGGGCTTGCGGGATGGGCCGGAAAGGTGCCGGCCCAGAGGGCCAGAACCGTCAGAAATCCCGTACAAACCCGGGATGCATTGGAAGGCATGCGGCGTTGTGGCCGATTCGATGGACTTTCTCAGGTTAGCACGCCGAAAGTGCCCCGTGGTGACTGGAAACCTCGGACGCGACCGGCTAAAGGAGCGCCCCACGTCACGTCTTCGCCTTATTCGGCGAAGATTCACCGTGCCACCGACGGTCACCGGATCTGCTGAACGCATTGCGGCCGACCCTGAGAAGAAGTCGACCTTCCGACTGAGAGGATCACTGACATGTCTTTCGCGACCCGTTTCGCGAGCCGGGGGGGCAAGACCGGCCTGGCGACCGCGATGGCGCTCGTTCTGAGCGCGTCCCCGATTCTGGCCCAGACCGCTCCCGCGCCGGCTCCTGCCCAGCCGCGCCAACAGCCTCGTCCTGCCGCTCCGGCACCTGCGGCACCGGCAGCCCCGGCGCCGGCCCCCGCCGCTCCCGGCCAGCAGCAGCCGCAGGCCGCGCAGCAGAATACCGGCCCGACGGTCGTTCAGGTGAAAGCCGAGCCCTCCCAGCCCGACTGGACGAAGGTTTGCGGCAAGGATCAGGCCAATAACGCCGAGATCTGCTACACCACGCGCGACTTCGTCTCCGATCAGGGCCAGCCGGTCCTTGCGGTCGCGATTTATGACGTCAAGGGTCCGCAGGCGCAGCGGATCGTCCGGTTCCTCATGCCGCTCGGGCTCCTCCTCCAGCCCGGCATCCGCTTCGCGGTCGACCAGGGTCAGGCGGCGGCCGGCCGCTACGCGATCTGCTTCCCCAACGGCTGCTTCGCCGAGTCGCCGGTCACCCCCGACTTCATCAACAGTCTGAAGAAGGGCACCACTCTGAACGTCAGCGTTCAGAACCAGGGCGGCAGGGAAGTGACGTTCGCGGTCCCGGCGGCGGGATTCGGCAAGGCTTTCGACGGCCCCGCGATCGACCCGAAGGTCCTCGAAGAGCAGCAGAAGAAGCTTCAAGAAGAGCTGGAAAAGCGCAGCGAGGAACTCCGCAAGCGCCTCGAGAGCAATGCAGCGCCCGCCGGAGCTCCGGGAACACAGCCGAAACAGTAGATCGCTTGGCTGAAACGCCGGGCTTCGAGCCCGGCGTTATCGCGAGGGGAGGCTCAGTTCGCGATGGTGGGCTTCGCCCGGTACCCTCCGCTTTCGTCGCGATCGAACATTTCCGAGATCATCGGATTGCGCAGCGGCTCGCCTGAATGATCCGGCAGAAGGTTCTGCTCGGAAACATAGGCGATGTATTCGGTTTCGGCGTTCTCGGCGAAGAGGTGGTAGAAGGGCTGATCCTTGCTGGGCCTGATTTCCTCCGGGATCGAGAGCCACCACTCCTCGGTGTTGTCGAACTCGGGGTCCACGTCGAAGATCAGGCCGCGGAACGGGAAAAGCCGATGCTTCACCACCTGGCCGATCGCGAATTTGGCTGAACGGGCCTTCATGGGTCGGATCTCCTCGCTCGGATATAGACACCCTGCCGGGGAACGCCAACTCCGGTCAGGACCGCCCCTCCGCCTGTTCCTTCTCGTGCACGAGCCGCGCCAGGTCGACGATGACCTTGGCCTGCTTCCAGGTGGCGTCGTCCTGCATCTTCCCGTCGATCATCACGGCTCCGGTCCCGTCCGGCATGGCGTCGATGATCCTCTGCGCGAAGGCGGCCTCGGCGGGATCGGGCGTGAAGACGCGTTTGGCGATCCCGATCTGGGACGGATGCAGCGACCAGGCCCCGGCGCATCCGAGCAGGAACGCATTGCGGAACTGGGCCTCGCAAGCCGCGGCGTCGGAGAAATCACCGAACGGGCCGTAGAACGCCTTGAGACCGTTGGCGAGGCACGCGTCGACCATGCGGGCGAGAGTGTAGTGCCATAGGTCCTGCTGAGCGACGCTCCGCTCGCGGCCCTCCACGGGGTCGCCGAGCACCTTGTACTCCGGGTGCCCGCCGCCGACCCGGGTCGTCTTCATCCCGCGGGATGCCGCGAGGTCCGCGGGGCCGAGGCTCATGCCGTGCAGGCGAGGGGAGGCGGATGCGATCGCGTCGACGTTCTTCACGCCTTCCGCGGTCTCGAGGATCGCGTGGACGAGGATCGGCTTCTTGAGCCCGTGCCGCGCTTCGAGCTGGGCGAGGAACTGGTCGATGTAGTGGATGTCCCACGGCCCGTCGACTTTCGGCAGCATCACCACGTCGAGCTTGTCGCCGACCTCGCCCACGATCTCGAGAAGATCGTCGAGCACCCACGGGCTGTTCAGGGCATTGATCCGCGTCCACAGGCCGGTCGAGCCGAAATCGTTCGCCTTGGCGAGGCTGACGAAACCGCGCCGCGCCTCGGCCTTCATGTCGGCCGGGATCGCATCCTCCAGATTGCCGAGGATCACGTCGACCTGCGGGATCAGTTCGGGGATCTTGGCCCTCACCTTGTCCAGGTGCGGCGGTACGAAGTGGATCATCCGTTCCAGGCGCACCGGCAACTCCCGGAAGGGCTGCGGCGCACCGGCGGCGAGCGGCTGGAAGAAGCGGCGCGGCAACTTCATCGACATCTCCACGAACGTCTTCAACGGTCAGGCGCAGAAGGGTCGCGAGGGAACGGCCGACGAGGCATGCCGCCTCGTCGTGGCCGGCTTCCCGCAAGTCACGTTGCAGGCGGTCCGAAACCCTGCAACAACGGCCCGCACCCGTGCTCCCGGAGCCCCTCGATGTCCGACCTCGTCGGGCTTTTCAATCTCCTTGCCCCCTTTTTCGGACTGATCGGCCTCGGATTCTTCTGCGGGAAGGTTTTCCGGCGCCCGGAGGCGGGGCTGGCCTGGATGCAGTTCTTCCTCATCTACGTCTCTCTGCCCTGCCTCTTCTATACGCTCATCGCCGACAAGCCCCTCGATCAGCTTGCCAACGGGCCGTTCATTCTTGCAACGACGATCTGCACCTACTGCGCCTTCGCGCTCTCGTATGCGGCCGGCCTGTGGCATACGAGGGACATGCCGCAATCCGTGATGCAGGGGGTCGCCGGCGCCTATTCCAACATCGGATACATGGGCCCGCCGTTGATCCTCTCGGCCCTCGGCCCTGCAGCGAGCGCGCCGGTGGCGCTGATCTTCGTATTCGACAACCTTCTTCTCTTCTCCCTCGTCCCTCTCCTCATGGCGGTCGCCGGCGTGGAGAAGCGGAGCCTCGGCGCCACGATCGGCGACATCGCCTGGAAGGTGGTTACGCATCCCTTCAACGTGGCGACCGCCGTCGGCGTCCTGGCGAGTTACGCCCATCTCGAATTGCCGGCCGCTCTCAGCAGGATGGTGACTTGGCTTTCCGGCGCCGCGGCGCCATGCGCGCTGTTCCTCCTCGGCGTGACCGTCGCGCTCCGTCCCCTCGGGCGCGTCCCGGGCGAAGTGCCGGCGCTCGTCTTCATCAAGCTCGTCCTGCACCCGCTCCTCGTGTGGGTGGTTCTGTCCGCGATCGGAGATTTCGGGCCGACCTGGACTTACGCGGCCGTGATCATGGCCGCCCTGCCGCCGGCCCTGAACATCTTCGTGATCTCGACCCAATACGACGTTGGGGTCGAGCGGGCTTCCGCGTGCGTGCTGATCGGAACCCTGGTTTCCATGGTGACGCTCACGGGCTTCCTTTGGCTCGTCAAGACGGGGATGATGCCCCATGATCTGTTCCGGTCCTGAGTAATTCCGCCCATGGTCCTTCCCCTCGCCGGCCTCGTCGTCCTCGACTTCTCGACCCTTCTTCCGGGACCGCTCGCGACCCTGATGCTCGCAGAAGCAGGCGCCGAGGTCATCAAGGTCGAGCGTCCCGGCGGAGAGGACATGCGCCGGTTCCCGCCGGCCCTCGGCGGCGGCTCGGCCCCCTACGCGGTGCTGAACGGCGGCAAGAAGAGCGTCACGATCGATCTCAAGTCGGAGGAGGGACGGCGAGCCTCGAACCGCTCATCAGGCGGGCCGATATCCTCGTCGAGCAGTTCCGCCCCGGCGTGATGCGGCGTCTCGGCCTCGACTTCGAGACGGTCAGGGGGCTCAATCCAAAGCTCGTCTACTGCTCGATTTCCGGCTACGGCCAGACGGGACCGCGCGCGCAGGAAGCCGGGCACGACATCAACTATCAGGCCGTCACGGGCCTCCTGTCGCTCTCGCCGAGGATGCCGGCCTCCCTGACCGCCGACATCGCCGGCGGGGCGATGCCCGCCGTGATGAACATCCTGCTTGCGCTGCGGCGACGCGACCTGACGGGAGAGGGCGCCTATCTCGACATCGCAATGGCGGACGCAATGTTCACCTTCGCCTGGTACGGCCTTGCGGAAGGACATGCCAAGCGGGCGCTATCCCGGAGCGGACGAGAACATGCTGGCGGGCGGCTCGCCGCGCTACGGCCTCTACCGGACGGCCGACGCCCAGTACCTCGCTGTCGGTGCGCTGGAGCAGAAATTCTGGGACGATTTCTGCGAAGGGATCGGCCTGCCCCGCCACCTCAGGGACGACCGTCGCGACCCATCCGCAACGCGAGAAGCCGTCGAGGCGATCGTGGTGCGCGAGACGGGCGAAACCTGGCGGGCTGCGTCTTGGACCCCTCGATTGCTGCTGCACGATCGTCGCGACGCTCGATGAGGCACTGAGGGACGAGCACTTCCGCGGCCGCGGACTGTTCGCCTATCGGGCTTCGCAGGGCGACGCCCCTTGCCGATGGCGACACTGCCCATCGCACCCGCGTTCCGTCGGGATTCGTCCGAACCGCGAACCGTCGCCGCTGCAGGCGAGGGGACCGATGACGTTCTCCTGTCAGGCAGGTCCTAGAGCATCGTCCAATGCGGAAAACCGGGTCCACTTTTCCGCACGATGCGCGCATCGGACCCAAAAGTGGAATCCACTTTTGGGATCCATCCGATGCTCACCCTTTCAGAACAGCGCACCGTTTGGCGCGGAAAACCGCGTCCACTTTTCCGCACGATGCGCTAAGCGCTCAAACCTCGCATCAGCCGGGGCGCATCGAGCCGCGGCAGCACGCCTTCCCGCATCACCGCGCGGCGAAGGGGACCGATGCCGCCGATCGCGAGAAGCCCGGCACCACGGAGGAAATCGGCCGGGAGGAACCCTGCGAGCAGCGTTCGGTTCAGGCCGTCGACGGCGGCCGTTCTCAGGCGCACGTCGAGATCGCGGCCTCGCTGATACGCCTGAAGGACCGTCGCCGGAGCCCGGATCCGTGCGGCCGTCCACGACCGCGTCGCGAAGAGCCGCAACGTCGCGCAGCCCGAGATTGAGACCCTGTGCGCCGATGGGCGGGAACACGTGCGCGGCCTCTCCGACGAGGGCGAGGCGCGGTCGCCTGGAAGCGATCGACTGAGAGACCGCTCATGGGGACGAGCCCTCGCGGCCCGTCGACACGCATCCGGCCGAGAATGGACTGCGCCTGCCGCTCGACCGCGAGCGCCAGCGCATCGTCGGCAAGCGCCTCGGAGGCGTTCCGCTTCCGCCGGGCTCGTCACCCAGACGAGGCTCGACCGGCGGTCGGGCAGGGGCACGAGCGTGAACGGGCCCCGGCGGGTGTGGAACTCCGTCGATGCCTCGCGGTGCTCCCGATCGTGGGCGAGGATCGTCGTCAAGGCGGATTGAGGATAGGTCCACGACCGGGCGGCGATGCCCGCCGCCTGGCGGAGAGCCGAGTTGCGCCCGTCCGCGGCGACGGCCAGCGCGGCGCGAGATCCGCGTGCCGTCCGTCAAGAGCGATGACCGCAAGTCCATCCTCCACCGCGAACCCGGTGGACGAACTCGGCAGACGCGTGATCCGCGCTTCTGCGCGCGACCGCGGCGGCCAGGCTCTCGACGAGGTCCGCGTTCTCGATGTTCCAGCCGAAAGCGTCGAGGCCGATCTCGCTCGCGCGGAACGCCACCGGCGGCGGGCGGAACAGGCTGCCCGTATCGTCGATCAGGTGCATCGTCGCGAGCGGGCGCCGCCTGGGCCTGGATCGAAGGCCACGCGCCCAGCGCCTCGAGGAAGCGGACCGAGCCGTTCAGAAGCGCGACGGTCCGTCCGTCCCGGCGTGCGTCGGGCGTTCCGACGAGGGCCGTCCGAAAGCCGTCGCGGGCGAAAGCGAGGGCGGCGCATAGTCCGGCGGCGCCGGCACCGACGACGGCGATGTCGAAGGTCCTATCCTTCAAGGGATGTCTCGGCCCGACCGGCGAGCTTGGAGTGTTTCGCCGCCATCCGGGCATCCGCGACCGTCGGGGAGAAGCGGGACAGAGGGAGGCCGAGACGTTCGCGGATGAGCACGCGGCGCACGGCCTTGTTGGCGCCGGCTACGAAGACGTCGGTGCCGTGGGCGCGAACCCTCGCGACGAAGCTCTTCAGCGAAGCCGCCGCGCTCGAATCCGCGAACGGAACGGAAGACAGGTCGAGAATGACGACCTTGGGAAACTGTCCGATCCGCTCGAGGGTCATCGCGACGTTCGTGGAGGCTCCGAAGAACAGCGGGCCGGAGATCCGGAAGACGGCGATATCCCGGTCCGGAGCGGCGCGCTGGCGGTACGGGCGCTGAGGTCGTCCGCCACATCCTCGGTGGCCAGAGGGGTCCCGCTCTCGATCGAGACGAGCTCGGCCATCCGGTGCATGAAGAGGAAGCTTCCCAGCACCACCCCGGCGACGATCCCTTCGGTGAGGTCGCGGAAAATGGTGAGCAGGAAGGTCGCCAGAAGGACGGCGGCCTCGCCGCGGGAACGATTGAGGATGCTCCAGAACTCGTGCCGCTCCGCCATGTTCCAGGCAACGACCGCGAGGATGCCGGCGAGGGCGCCGAGCGGAATGTAGGAGGCGAGCGGCGCGGCAAAGAGCATGAAGGCGAGAAGGAAGGCGGAATGGAGCATTCCCGAGACCGGGCCCACCGCGCCGGCCCGGACGTTGGTCGCCGTCCGGGCGATGGTGCCGGTGGCGCAGATCCCGCCGAAGAGGGCGCTCGCCACGTTGGCCACGCCCTGTGCGACGAGTTCGCTGTTGGACCGGTGGCGAGCGCCGCTCATCGTATCGGCGACCACGGCGGACAGGAGGGATTCGATCCCGCCGAGGAGTGCGATGGCGATGGCATCCGGGAGGACCTGAGCAAGACGTTCGGCCGTGATTTCCGGCACCTGCGGCAGCGGCAGCGCGTTGGGGATCCCGCCGAAGCGCGTCCCGATCGTCTCCACCGGCAATCCGGCGAAAGCGGCGACGAGCGAAGCGGCCGCCACCGCGATCAGGAAGACCGGCCAGGTCGGCCGCAGACGCCGAAGAGCGACGATCGCCGCGATCGTCCCGAATGCCACCGCGACCGCGGCGGGATTGATGGACGGAACGGCGCTCCATAAGGCGGCAAGCTTGGGCACGAGAGCCGACGGCTCGCGTCCCGGAAGCGTCATGCCGAAGAGGTCGCGGAGCTGGCTCGCCATGATGATGACGGCGATGCCGGCCGTGAAACCGATGATCACCGGGTGCGGGATGTAGCGGATGTAGGAGCCGAGACGCAGGAAGCCGATGGCGATGAGGATGAACCCGGCCAGCATGGTCGCGAGAAGGAACCCGTCGAACCCGTGCCGCTCGATGCTGGCCGCGACCAGGACGATGAAGGCGCCGGCCGGGCCGCCGACCTGAAAGCGGCTGCCGCCGAGGGCCGAGATCAGGAAGCCCGCCGACGATCGCCGTATAGAGGCCCCGTTCGGGCGGCGCCCCGGAGGCGATGGCGATGGCCATGGACAGCGGCAGCGCGACGATCGCAACGGTCAGGCCGGCGATCACATCGGCCTGCAGTTGGGGAAGCCCGTAGCCGCGGCGCAGGACCGTGACCAGCTTCGGCGTGAAAAGCTCCGCGAAGCTCGGGTCTATGAGGGTCGAGACGAGTGTGTAGCATCAGAACGCGGCACCGGAACGGAACGGTTCACAGTAAAGCATGTTTTCGCCATTGCCGACCCGTCGGGCGGGTTTCTATGATGTTTCCCGAGGAGACGGAACAGATGGGGAAGGCCATTCGCGTCCATGCGCACGGCGGACCGGAGGTGATGTCCTACGAGGACGTGCCGGTGCCGCCGCCGGGCGCCGGCGAGGTTCTCGTGCGCCATCATGCGATCGGCGTCAACTTCATCGATGTCTACTATCGCTCGGGTCTCTACGCCGCACCCTCCTTCCCCTTCACCCCCGGTAACGAGGGCTCGGGAGAGGTGATCGAGGTCGGAAGCGGCGTGACGGAGTTTCGTCCGGGCGATCGGGTCGCCTACGTGGCCGGCCTCGGGAGCTATGCGGCCGAGCGTCTCGTCGAAGCCCGCTCCCTGGTGAAGCTGCCGGATGCCATCGACCACGACACCGCCGCCGCGATGATGCTGAAGGGGCTCACCGCACAATATCTGCTTCGGCGCACCTTTCCGGTGAAGCCCGGCCAAACGATCCTGTTCCACGCCGCCGCCGGCGGCGTCGGGCTCATCGCCTGCCAATGGGCGAAGCACCTCGGCTGCACCGTCATCGGCACGGTCGGCTCACGGGAGAAGGAAACGATCGCCCGCCGGAACGGCTGCGACCACGTGATCCTCTATAACGAGGAGGACTTCGTCGCCCGCGTGAAGGAGATCACGAAGGGAGAGCTCTGCGACGTGGTCTACGACAGCATCGGCAAGGCGACTTTCCCGGGCTCGCTCGACTGCCTGAAACCCTTCGGCATGTTCGTCAGCTTCGGGGCCGCCTCGGGGCCGATCGATGCGTTCAGCATCGGATTGCTGGCGCAGAAGGGTTCGCTCTACGCGACGCGGCCGACGATCTTCACGCATGTCGCGAAGCGCGACGTCCTGAACGCGATGGCAGCGGATCTCTTCGCGGTGGTCGATGCCGGGCATGTGCAGGTCCCGATCCATTCGCGCCTGAGCCTCGCCGAGGCCGCCGAAGCCCACCGGGCTCTCGAGGCCCGGGCCACGACCGGCGCGACCGTGCTGGTGCCTTGAAGGACGACGGCGTGGCGGACCTCGCGCAAAGGCCCCTCGTCGCGCTGCGGGGGATTACGAAGCGGTACGGCGATCTTCTCGCCAACGACGGCATCGACCTTGCCATCGCGCCCGGCGAGGTGCACGCGCTGCTCGGCGAGAACGGCGCAGGCAAGTCGACCCTGGTCAAGATCCTCTATGGCGTCGTCGAGCCGTCGGCGGGCGAGATCTTCTTCGAGGGACGTCCGGTCACGATCGCTTCGCCGGTCGAAGCGCGCGCGCTCGGCCTCGGAATGGTGTTCCAGCACTTCTCCCTGTTCGACGAGCTGACGGTGGCCGAGAACATCGCCGTCGCCCTGTCGGACGGCTGGGCGCTGAAGGACGTGCGGGCGAAGCTGGCCGAGGTGAGCCGTGCCTACGGTCTCACGCTCGAACCGGACCGGGCCGTCTGGACCTTGTCGGCCGGCGAGCGGCAGCGGATCGAGATCGTCCGCTGCCTGCTCCAGAACCCGAAGCTGCTGATCCTCGACGAGCCGACGTCGGTGCTGACGCCGCAGGAATCCGATCACCTCTTCAGGACGCTCGACACGCTTGCCGCCTCGGGCTGTGCGATCCTCTACATCTCCCACAAGCTCGAGGAGGTCCGCCGCCTCTGCCGCAGCGCGACGATCCTCCGCGCCGGGCGCGTGGTCGCGACGCTCGATCCGCGCGAGCGGAGCGCACGCGAGATCGCCGCCCTCATGGTCGGCGTCGAGGTGGGCGAGGTCCGGAGCGGCGCTCTCCGTGCCTCGACGGCCGAGACTCTGCGCGTTCGCGATCTGTCGCTGGCGCCCGCAAGCATCCACGGCAAGACTCTCTCCGGGATCGATCTCGCGGTGCATGCGGGCGAGGTCGTCGGAATCGCCGGCGTTGCCGGCAACGGCCAGAGCGAGTTCTTCGCCGCTCTCTCGGGAGAGCGCCTGGTCGGGCGCCAGGACGCGATCGCCATCGATGGGCGCGCCTGCGGCACTCTCGGCATCGATGCCCGCCGGCGCCTCGGCTCCGCCTTCGTGCCGGAAGAGCGCCTCGGACACGCCGCCGCGCCGACCCATTCGTCTGAGCGAGAACACCCTGATCTCACACCATGCGGCCGGCGAGGTGACACGGTCGGGATTCATCGCCCTCGACAAGGCGCGGCGTCTGGCGCGCGACATCGTCAAGAGTTTCGACGTACGCGTCCCCGAGCCCGATCCGCCCGCGCGCAAGCTCTCCGGCGGCAACCTGCAGAAGTTCGTCATCGGGCGCGAGATCATCAAGGCGCCGAAGCTCCTGGTCGTGGACCAGCCGACCTGGGGAGTCGATGCCGGCGCGGCGCGCCTGATCCGCCAGGCGCTCGTCGACCTCGCCCGGAAGGGAAGCGCCGTGCTGGTCATCAGCCAGGATCTCGACGAGCTCTTCGACATCGCCGACCGGATGGCCGTGATCCACGACGGGCGCCTGAGCCCCACGCCGGCCCACCGGCGAATGGACGCGGGAGGCCGTCGGACTCGAGATGCTCGGCGTGGCCCGGGGGCAGGGCGCAACCCATGCGGCTTGAACTCGTCCCCCGGGCGAGCGTCTCCCCGCTCATGCGGGCGGCCGCTCCGGTGGCGGCGTTCCTCATCGCCTTCCTGCTCGGCGGGGTCGTGATCTGGCTCCTCGGCCGCTCTCCGCTTGCCGCCTTCGAGGTCTACGTCTCGGGTCCGCTGCAGGACCCCTGGGCGCTCCAGGAACTGATCGTCAAGGCGACGCCGCTCGCCCTCATCGCCATCGGCCTGTCCTATTGCTTTCGCGCCAGCCTCTGGAACATCGGAGCGGAGGGACAGTTCGTGATCGGCGCCGTCTTCGGCGGCTGGCTCGCGCTTGCGACGCACGGGACGGAAGCCGGTCCCTGGGTCCTCCCGGCGATGATGGTCCTCGGCGTCGTCGGCGGCGCGCTCTACGGACTCGTCCCGGCCTTCCTCAAGACGCGGTTCGGCGTGAACGAGATCCTGACGAGCCTGATGCTCGTGTATGTCGCGCAGCTCATCCTCGACTATCTCGTCCGGGGACCCTGGCGCGATCCGAAGGGCTTCAATTTCCCGCAATCCGTGACGTTCGATCCGGCGGCGACGCTGCCGCCGATTCTGGAGACCGGGAGAGTGCATTACGGCGCCTCGTTCGCCGTCGTGGCGGTCGTGGTGACGGCCATCGTCGCATCGCGCACCCTCTTCGGCTATCGCCTGCGGCTCACGGGCGACGCGCCGCGCGCGGCGCGCTTCGCGGGCTTCAGCCAGAAGAGCACGACGCTGGCGGTCTTCGCCATTTCGGGCGGTCTCGCGGGCCTTGCGGGCATCACCGAGGTCTCCGGCCAGATCGGGCAGCTCCTGCCGACCATCTCGCCCGGCTACGGCTTCACGGCGATCACGGTGGCCTTTCTCGGCCGCCTCCACCCGCTCGGAATCCTGGCGGCCTCGCTCGTGGTGGCGCTCCTCTTCATCGGCGGCGAGAGCGCTCAGATCCTGCTGCGTCTCCCGCTCGACCTCACGACGGCCTTCCAGGGCATCCTGCTCCTCTGCGTGCTCGCCGCGGACGCCCTCGTGAGCTACCGGGTCCGGCTGGTCGGACGGGGAGCGCCCGCATGACGGCTTACGAGGCGATCCTTCTCACCATCATCACCGCTTCCACGCCGCTCCTGATCGCGGCTCTCGGCGAACTCGTCGCGGAGCGGTCGGGCGTGCTGAACCTCGGCGTCGAGGGCATGATGGCCATGGGAGCCGCCTGCAGTTTTGCGGCCGCCGTGACGTTCGACTCGACGCTTGCCGGCGTCGCCGGCGGGATGCTGGCCGGCGTGCTGATGGCGGCGCTTTTCGCTCTCGTGGTGCTTGGGATTCGCCGCCAACCAGGTGGGATCGGGACTGGCGCTGACGATTTTCGGCGTCGGCCTGTCGGGACTGGTCGGGGCGCCGTTCGTCGGATCGCGGCGTGATCCCGATCGGTCACGTCTCGTTGCCGGGGCTGAGCGATCTGCCGGTCGTCGGCAGGATCCTGTTCTCCCAGGATCCTTTCGTCTACGCATCCCTGATCCTGACATTCCTCATTGCCCTTTATCTCGTCCGCACCCGCTCCGGGCTGACGCTCCGGTCGGTCGGCGAGAACCACGCCTCGGCCCACGCGCTCGGCCTGCCGGTCCTCAAGATACGGCTCGTCGCCATCCTGTTCGGCGGCGCCTGCGCGGGCCTCGCGGGCGCGCTATCTGGCTCTCGTCTATACCCGCTTCTGGTCGCCCGGGATGACGGCCGGGCGAGGATGGATCGCGCTCGCGCTCGTCGTCTTCGCCGCGTGGCGGCCGGGATGGGCCCTGGTCGGAGCCTATATCTTCGGCGCCGCGACGGTCCTCCAGCTCCACGCCCAGGCGGCCCAGTTCGGCGTCCCCTCGCAGGCCCTGTCGGCGGTGCCGTATCTGGCCACGATCCTGGCCCTGCTCATCCTCTCGATACGGCATGGCCGGGCGATAGGCGCTCCGGGCTCGCTCGGCTCACCTTTTGTGCCGGATCGCTGAGCATTTCGGCAAAAGGCGGATTTGCAGGGCAGGGCGGGACCTGTAACGAATAAGCGACCAAGAACAGGGAGCGGTCATGAGCGACATTGAAGACACTCGGCGCCCTCGCGGGCGCCGTCGCCCTCGCCCTGACGGCCGGCGGCGCAGCGGCGCACAGCAGAAACTGAAGGTCGGCTTCATCTATGTGGGCCCGGTGGGCGACCACGGCTGGAGCTACCAGCACGACGTCGGCCGCCAGGCCATCGAGAAGGCCCTCGGCGACAAGGTCGAGACGACCTTCGTGGAGAGCGTGCCGGAGGCCGATTCCGAGCGCGCCATCGAGCAGCTCGCCCGCACGGGCCACGGCCTCGTCTTCACCACCTCGTTCGGCTTCATGGAGCCGACCCTCAAGGTCGCCCGCAAGTACCCGAACGTGAAGTTCGAGCACGCCACCGGCTTCAAGCGCGCCCCGAACCTCGCGACCTATGCGGCGAAGTTCCACGAGGGCCGCTACATCATCGGCCAGATCGCCGGCAAGATGTCGAAGTCGGGCGTCATCGGCTATGTCGGCGCCTTCCCGATCCCCGAGGTCGTCGCCGGCATCAACTCCTATTTCCTCGGCGCCCAGTCGGTGAACCCGAACATCAAGATCAAGGTCGTCTGGGCGAACACCTGGTTCGACCCGGCCAAGGAAGGCGATGCCGCCAAGGCGCTCCTCGACCAGGGCGTCGACATGCTCGCGCAGCACACCGACAGCCCGGCGCCGCTCCAGCAGGCGGAGGCCCGCGGCAGCTTCGGCTTCGGCCAGGCCTCCGACATGGAGCGCTTCGCCCCCAAGGCCCAGCTCACGGCGATCATCGACAACTGGGCCGACTACTATGTGGCCCGGACGAAAGCGGTGCTCGACGGAACCTGGAAGTCCGAGGACACCTGGGGCGGCCTGAAGGACAAGATGGTCGTCATGGCGCCCTACAAGAACATGCCGGACGACGTGAAGAAGATGGCCGAGGAGACCGAGGCCGCCATTCGCGACGGCAAGCTCAACCCGTTCAAGTGCCCGGTCGTGAAGCAGGACGGCACGACGGTGGAGTGCAAGGGCAGCGGCGCGCTCTCCGACGAACAGGTCCTCGGCATGAACTTCTACGTCAAGGGCATCGACGACAAGCTGCCGCAATAGCGCATCGTGCGGAAAAGTGGACCCGGTTTTCCGCACTGAGCGATGCGCTGCTTGCAAGAGGGGAGCATCGGATGGATCCCAAAAGTGGAATCCACTTTTGGGTCCGATGCTCTAGGCGGTCCTCCGGTTCGGCGGGCAGGGGAGGGCGGCCCGGCCAAGGGCTGCCCTTCTTCGCGACAGGATCCCTTCGCGATCGGATCCCTTCGCAACAGGATCATGGGATGACGGGATCCTCGGACCGGGCGGAATCGTCTCCGCCTCCGCGGTTCGCGCTCCGGATCTCTCCTTCGGCAGGCGCTCCGGTTATACTTGGCATCATCCCGGGAGGAACCGATGAAGCCGACGCTTCAGGACATCCTCATCGTCGTCGACGTCCAGCACGACTTCCTGCCCGGCGGGGCACTCGCGGTCGGCGGACGGCCATGAGGTAATCGCGCCGATCAACGCGCTGTCCCGCCGCTTTCCGGCACGCCATCCTGACGCAGGACTGGCATCCGGCGGGCCACGTCTCCTTCGCATCGAGCCATGCGGGCAAGCGACCGTTCGAGACGAGGGAACTGCCCTACGGTTCTCAGGTGTTGTGGCCCGACCACTGCATCCAGGGCACGCGCGGCGCCGAGATCGCGCGACGGCCTCGATATCCCCCACGCCGCAGCTCGTTCTCCGCAAGGGCTATCACGGCCACACCGACAGCTATTCGGGTTTCGTCGAGGCCGACCGGACGACGCGGACGGGCCTTGCGGGCTATCTGCGGGAGCGCGGCATCCGCCGCGTGTTCTGCGCCGGTCTCGCAACCGATTTCTGCGTGTCCTGGACGGCGCTCGACGCCAAGGAGGCCGGGTTCGAAAGCTTCGTCGTCGAGGACGCCTGCCGGGCCATCGACACCGGCGGCTCGCTCGCGGCCGCCTTCGCGGCGTGGGAGCGCGCTGGGATCCAACGGATCCGCGCGGCTGATGTCGGTGGGTAGAGGATCCGGGGATCCCTGGATCCTGTGATCAGACCGCGACGCCGTGCAGGTCGTAGGCGTCGGCACGCTCGACCTTCACGGTCACGATATCGCCGGCCCGGACCGGACGGCGAGACGCGACATGGACCGTGCCGTCGATCTCCGGCGCATCGTACTTGGAACGTCCCTTGGCTACGGTCGGACCGGCCTCGTCGATGATCACGGGCAGGCGCCTGCCCACCTTCTTGCTCAGAAGCTTCGCCGAGACGCTCCGCTGTGCCGCCATGAACCGGTGCCAGCGCTCGTCCTTTGCCTCCGGCGGGACGGGGTCGCCGAGTTCGTTCGCCGGTGCGCCGGCGACCGGCTCGTACCGGAAGCAGCCGACCCGGTCGAGCTTGGCCTCCTTCAGCCACTCGAGCAGCGTGTCGACATCCGCCTCCGTCTCGCCGGGGAAGCCGACGATGAAGGTCGATCGAATGGCGAGATCAGGACAGAGCTCGCGCCATCTGCGGATCCGTTCGAGGGTCTTCTCCTGGTGCGCCGGCCGGCGCATCGCCTTCAGCACGGAAGGGGAGGCGTGCTGGAACGGGATGTCGAGATAAGGCAGGATCGTCCCCTCCGCCATGAGCGAGATGACCTCGTCCACGTGCGGGTAGGGATAGACGTAGTGCAGGCGGATCCACGCGCCGAGCCCGCCGAGCTCGCGTGCCAGATCGAAGAAGCGCGTACGCACCTCGCGATCCCTGCCACAAGCTCGCCTGATACTTGAGGTCGATCCCGTAGGCGCTTGTATCCTGTGAAATGACCAGGATCTCCTTGACACCGGCCTTCACCAGCTTCTCGGCCTCGCGCAGCACGTCTGCGACCGGACGGCTCACGAGGTCGCCCCGCAGCTTCGGGATGATGCAGAAGGAGCAGCGGTTGTTGCAGCCCTCCGAGATCTTCAGATACGCGTAGTGCCGCGGCGTGAGCTTCACGCCGTGGTCGGGGACGAGGTCGAGAAACGGATCGTGCGCCGGGGGTGCCGCCTGGTGCACCGCCGCGACGACGCTCTCGTAGGCCTGGGGACCCGTGATCGCCAGCACGTTCGGGAACCTGTCGCGGATCTGCTCGGGTTCCGCGCCCATGCAGCCCGTGACGATCACCTTGCCGTTCTCCGCCATGGCCTGGCCGATCGCATCGAGGGACTCGGCCTTGGCGCTGTCGAGGAAGCCGCAGGTGTTGACGATGACCACGTCGGCTCCGTCGTGCTTCTTCGTAAGCTCGTAGCCCTGGGCCCGGAGCTGCGTGATGATGCGCTCGGAATCCACCAGCGCCTTCGGGCAGCCGAGCGAAACGAACGAGACTTTCGGAGCGGGAGCATTCATCCGCAAAACATCCAATCGGTCATCTGAAGCCGCCCGCCTGACGGGCCACGCGTGCGAAACGTTGGCGCAAGGGTCTCTCGGACTGGCGCGTGCATGGCGTCATATCGGATGGACGTCAACCCGAATCCTCAATGGTTTCCGCCATTTGCCGCGATTTATGGATCGGCGGCGCCATTCCGGACCACGCAACCGGCGCCAAGCTCGACCAGGCGCCGAGCGCGTGGGACGCTATCGAACGGCCGAGCCGTCGGTTCGGGTGGCCGGCGCGCAGGAGCCTTCGCTTCGCGGGGGCGGAAGAGTCCAGATCGAGCCTTGGTACAATACCCAACTGTTGAGCCTCAGAGCCTCTGCCTCCGGCGCGGCCGCTCCGCATCCGGTCAGAGCCGCGACCCGTGCGTCGGTTGACCTTGCTTTCTCGGTCCCCTGCGAGGCGCTCTTCCTGAGGGCTTCCTCGGCCGGCTTGTAGCGGCGCCAGCCGTCGACAACGAGGGAGAGTTGGGCGGCCGCCCATTTGGAGTCTCCGTGCCGCTCCAGCTCCGAGAAGAGAGCAAAGAATCGGGTCGTGAACAGGGCCAAGCGGCGATTGCGGGCCGAAGTCTCGGGCATGTTCGGGACGGCGAGAACGGTGCTGATCGCGATCGTCTCGACACGCCGCCCCTTGTCGACCAGGTTCGGGTAGTCCGTCTCGTCGAACCGACCCGGGACGTAACCCAGAGCGACGTCGTCCTCGTACGGAAGCGGCACGAGATGGAAGCGGTCATCCTTCGGAAGGTCGCGAAGAATGTCCGCTGGCCGACGCTCCAGCAGGAGGGCCGCATCGATCCGGCCTGCCTGCAGCGCCTCAAGCGCGGCCGCGTTGTCGAACTCCTCGTAGGTGGGTTCGATCCCGAGCTGGGCAAACAGTTGGCGCGCCGTCACGTTCGTTTCCGTGCCGCTCCGACCGATCCCGACCTTGCGTTGATGAAGCCGACGGATTTCGGTGAGCTCCCGCCGAGCCAGCACGTGGAGGTCCTTGGCGTAGAGGCCCGCGATGTACCGCAACTTGTCACGGGCCCCGGTGCGGACCCCGTCGTCCGGCAGGCTCTGCCAGGCATTGGAGGAAACGATGGCGAGGTCGACTTCCGACCGCATGAGAGCTGACAGGTCGGCCGCTAATCCGTGCGACTGAACGGCACGGATATCGAGCCGGTCCGCTCCCACGATGCGGGCAAGATCGGCGGTGAGAGCCGAGTCCAAGCCTGCATCGCTGTCGACGATGTGAAGGACTTTCCGATCTCGCGGCGGCGCAACCGGGCGGGCGGAAACGTCCTTGCGGATCGGCGCCGTGCCGTGCCCCGCCACGGATCTCCCGTGCGGCGGAGCCGGTGCTGGCGCAATTCTCGCCTCCGTATCGTCCGGCAGGACGATCCCCTCGATCGGCCGGTCGGCGCCGCCGAAGGACAGTTTGTTGGAACAGCCAGCTGCGGCCAAAATCGCCCCAACGGCCAAGAGAGAGGCCTTACGCAACACGTTCGTACTCCGAACAAGGTCCCCAGCCCCATCGGGAGTCGCTCTGCGATTGTGCCCAGCGTTCGTGGGCGTGATCTACCGAATTCGAAACCCTTGAAGAGTGGTTTAACGATGATGGTTAACGCCGCGCGAGGAGGCGATGAC
Source organism: uncultured Alphaproteobacteria bacterium (assembly GCA_963723525.1). Taxonomy (GTDB): domain Bacteria; phylum Pseudomonadota; class Alphaproteobacteria; order Rhizobiales; family Beijerinckiaceae; genus Microvirga. The sequence goes on along the minus strand of CAVRRI010000005.1, from coordinate 12,449 downwards.
GGCGTGGAGATGCAGGGGTGCTCGGGCCCGCATCGCGCAACCCGGACGCACGAGGTCATCGCGGCTGCGCGGTAATACGCCGTCGCAGCCACTCCGCTGTTCGCTGTGTGGACAGGAAAGCAGGCCCGCGCTCATCCAAGTTTCAGCGACCTGCAAGAAAGTCCGCTTGGCGCTCCCAGCCTGGCTCACGCCTTGTAGCTGCTCTCGCGTTGCGATGCGCGGCGCAGGGCTGCGCGATCGATCTCCACGCCAAGACCCGGCCCTTGCGGGACCGACAGCGTGCTGTCGGGGTTGAGCACGAACGTCTGCTCGGTCACGTCCTCCCGGAAGTAGCGGCTGGTGGCCGAAATATCGCCCGGCAGGGTGAAGCCCGGGAGCGACGCCATCGCCACGTTGGCCGCGCGTCCGATGCCCGTCTCCAGCATGCCGCCCATCCAGACCGGCACGCCGTGCGCCAGGCACAGGTCGTGGATGCGCTTGCCCTCCGTCATGCCGCCGGTGCGTCCAGGCTTGATGTTGATGATCCGGCACGAGCCGAGTTCGAGCGCCCAGCGCGCATGATCGAGCGAGACGATGGTCTCGTCCAGGCACACGGGTGTCTTCATCGTCTTCTGGAGCTTGGCGTGATCCACCAGGTCGTCATGGGCAAAGGGCTGCTCCACCAGCAGCAAATCCTTGTCGTCGAAGATGCGGCGCAGGTGCTCGGCGTCTTCGATCCGGTATATGCTGTTGGCGTCGACCTGGAGCGCAAGTTGCGGATGATGCCTGCGGACGATGTTCACTTCGGATTCGTCGCGTCCCGGTTTGACCTTGAGCTTGACGCGGGCATAGCCTTCGGAAAGGTACTGGTTCACCAGGTCGAGCAAGGCCTCCGGGCTCTCCTGGATGCCCACGGAGACGCCGACGCGGACACAGTCGCCCTTGCCCCCGAGCATGGCCTGGAGCGACCGGCCGCTGCGCCTTCCGAACAGGTCCCACAGCGCCATTTCCATGCCCGCCTTGGCCATCGGGTGGCCGTGAACGAACGCGACCGACCGCATGTAGCTCTCGATGTCCGGGATCTCGCCGGCCAGCACCGTCGGGACGATGTAGTCCTCCAGCACATGCCAGTTCGTCTTGACCGTTTCCGAGGTGTAGAACGGATGGCCGCTCGCCACGCATTCGCCCCAGCCGGTCAGGCCGTCGGCCTGCAACTCGACCAGGACGGCGTCGCGTCGATGCTCGGTCCAGCGGCTGGTCTGAAACGGGCGCACGTACGGCAGGGCCACGTGGTGGAGGATGACCCTCTCGATCTTCATGGCGTCAGGCCCGGTGCAGTTGTCCCAGGAACGTCCGGGCGCGGTCGGTCTGCGGTTGCGCGAAGAACTGCTGCGTAGGACGCACTTCGAGGATCCGGCCGGCATCCATGAAGACGACGCGGTCGGCCACCTGCCGGGCGAAGCCCATCTCGTGCGTCACCACCAGCATGGTCATGCCGCCGGTCGCCAGCTCGATCATGGCCTCCAGAACCTCGTTGACCATTTCGGGGTCGAGAGCCGAAGTGGGTTCGTCGAAGAGCATCAGGTCGGGCTGCATGCACAGGGCGCGCGCGATCGCCACCCGCTGCTGCTGGCCTCCGGAGAGCTGTCCGGGAAACTTGCCGGCCTGTTCTGCAATGCGCACCCGTTCGAGCTGCTGCATCGCCAGCTTGCGGGCCTCGGCCGGCGCAACCTTCCTGACCAGTGTCGGCGCCAAGGTGAGATTGTCGATGACCGTGAGGTGCGGAAACAGATTGAACTGCTGGAACACCATCCCGATGCGCCGCTTCGCGCGCTGCGCCGCCGCGCTCCCGTCGAGCGGGACGCCGTCGAACACGATGCGTCCCTCGTCGATTTCCTCGATGCCGTTGATCGAACGGATGAAGGTGGACTTGCCGGAGCCGGACGGGCCGCAGATGACGATCTTCTCCCCGGCCTCCACATCGAGCGAGCAGTCCTTCAGGGCATGAAACTCGCCATACCATTTGTGGATGGCGGAAACGGACAGCCGCGTGTTCATCGCGTCACCAGGGCGAAACGGGTTTCGAGAAAGCGGCCGTAGCGGGAGATCAGCCAGCCGAACGCCAGGTAGATGGCGCAGACGACGATGTACATCTCGGGCGCAAACGGGTGCCAGACCGGGTCGCTGATCGCCATCTTCAGGGAGCCGGTCAGGTCGTAGATGTTGACGATGGCCACGAGCGAGGTGTCCTTCACGGCGCCGATGAAATGGCTCGTCGTCGGCGGTATCGTGATGCGAAGCGCCTGCGGCAGCACGATGTGGCGCAGCATCTGCCAGCGCGACAGGGACAGGGCCTGCGCAGCCTCGTATTGTCCTTGGGCAATGGCCTGCAGCCCGCCGCGGAACACCTCCGCCAGATAGGCCGACAGGAACAGCACCAGACAGAGGCCGATGCGCAGCATGGTGTCGGCCCGCCACGACGCCGGCAGCAGCAGCGGCAGGACGAACACGCCGAAGAACAGCACCGTGATCAGCGGGACTCCGCGGATCAGCTCGATGAAGCCGACCGCCAGCCAGCGCAGCAACGACAGCCTGGAGCGCCGGGCGAGGGCGAGCGCGATACCCAAGGGCGCAGCCCCCAGGCAGGACACGAAGGCCAGCATGACGGTCAAGGGCAGGCCGCCCCAGAGGTCCGTCCCTACGGGCTCGAGCCCGAGGATCCCGCCCTTCATGAGCACGAGATAGGCCGCGACGCCGGCGATCACCAGCGCCAGCCCGCGCCGGCCGAAGAATCGGGGCAGCGCGGCGACGCCGATGCTGGAGAGCAGGACCAGCGTGGCCGCCACCGGCCGCCACCCCTCGCCGACGGGATAGCGTCCCACCAGCAGCAGCCGGTGTTTCTCGGCGAGGACGCCCCAGCACGCGCCGCCGGCCCGGCGGCAGGCTTCCACATCGGGTGTGACTTCGGCATCGAGGAGGCCCCAGCGCAGCAGCGACACCGCCAGCCAAGCCAGCAGCAAGGATCCGATGACCGTGATGGCCGTGCTCGCGCGGCTGCCGAACAGGGCCTTGCGGAGGTGTCTTTCGCCGGTCACTCAGCGCTCCCGGATCGCCACGCGGCGGTTGTAGAGATTGAGCAGCAGCGAGGCGATCAGGTTGATCGTCAGGTACACCGCAGCGATCAAGGAAATGCATTCGATGGCGCGGCCCGTCTGGTTCATCGACGTGGTGGCCACCGACACGACGTCAGGATAGCCCACCGCGATGGCGAGCGACGAATTCTTGATGGTATTGGCCGCGAGGTTCACGTAGGGCGGTACGATCACGCGCAGGCTCTGCGGAACAATCACGCGGCGCAAGGTCTGCCACCGCGTCAGCGAAAGGGCCTGCGCCGCCTCCCATTGCCCGGATCTGCACGGATTGCAGCCCGGCGCGCACCAGTTCGCTCATGTAGGCGCCGGCGTAGAACACCAGCCCCAGCACGAGCGTCAGCCACTCGCTGGTCAGCGCGGCGCCGCCGCTGACGCCGAAAACCGTGCGTTCAGGCGCCACCCAGCCTTCCTCGGAGAGCGCCGGCAGGGTCAGGCCGGCATTGCTGAGATAGACGGACCCCCACTGCAGGGGCTCGTCCGCCGCCGGCAGCACGGTGGTGAGCAGGAAGTACCACAGCAGCAATTGAACCAGCAGCGGCACGTTGCGCACCGCGTCCACATAGGCAATGGAGGCGGCGCGCACCAAGGGATGGCGCGAGATCGCGGCGATCCCCGAGGCGAAACCGACGAAGCTCGCCAGTGCCAGGGCGGGCAGCGCCGCCCGCAATGTGTTCATCGCGCCCGCAAGGAAGGCCCGGAGGTAGGTGTCCGTGCCGTCGAACGGCACCGGACCTTCGGAAATGTCGAACCCGGCCGCCGTGCGAGGAAATCATAGCCCGCCGCCAGTCCCTGCCGCTGGAGGTTGACCTGGACGTTGTGCACCAGCCACGCGCCGCAACCGAGCACCACCAGCAAGAGAATCGCCTGGGTGCCCAGTGCGCGCGCGCCGGATCGCCTGCGGGGCGGCTGCTGCGCCATGGCGGGCGGGTCAGCGGACCGGCGGAGCGTACATCAGGCCGCCTTGCGTCCAGAGGCGGTTGAGCCCGCGCGGCAGCTTGATGGAGCTGCCTTCGCCGAGGTTGCGGTCATAGCTTTCGCCGTAGTTGCCGACCTGCTTGACGACGCGATAGCTCCAGTCCTTGTCGAGGCCGAGGAACTTGCCGACGTCGTCGCCGCTGCCCACCAGGGTCTTGACGTCGGCATCGGTGCTCGTCGCCTTGAGCTGGTCCACGTTGGCCTGGGTGATGCCCAGTTCCTCCGCGGCGATCATGGCGAAGAGAGTCCATTTCACCACCGCCAGCCACTCGTCGTCGCCGCGCCGCACGGCCGGCCCCACCGGCTCCTTGCTCAGCATCTCCGGCAGCACCACGTAGTTCTGCGGATCCTTCAGCGCGGTGGCGCGCAGCACGGCGAGGGCGCCGGCATCGGCCGTGTAGGCTTGGCAACGGCCGCTGTTGAATGCCTGGATGGATGCGTCCGGGTTGTCGAACACGACCGGCTTGTAGTTCATCTTGCGGCTGCGAAAATACTCGGCCAGCGCCTTCTCGGTGGTCGAGCTCGACTCGACGCAGATCGTTGCGCCCTTGAGCTGATTGACGCTGTTTAAACCGGGCACCTTCTTGGCGATGAAGGCTTGCCCGTCGTAGAAGTTGATGCCGGCCCAGGTCAGGCCGAGGGATGCGTCGCGCGTGAACGTCCAAGTCGTGTTGCGCGCCAGCATGTCGATTTCGCCGGCTTGCAGCGCTGTGATGCGGGTCTGGCCGGAGGTCGGCACGAATTTCACCTTCTTCGAGTCGCCGAGCACCGCCGCAGCCACCGCGCGGCACAGATCGACGTCCAGTCCGCTCCATTGGCCATCGCCGCCGGCCAGCGCAAAGCCGGCTCGGCCCGTATGCACGCCGCACGCCAGGACGCCCCGTTGCTTGACGCCGTCGAGCACCTTGCCGGCATAGGCGGGCGCCGAGGCCAGACCCATGACCGCCGCAAGAACCGCGGTCGAGAGAGTGAAGCGAAGATTCATGTTGGCTCCTTTTGAGGCTGGTTGATTTTGGGGGTGCGGGACTGTGGGTCTCGGGGTGCGGGACTTGGGGGTATGGGTCTCGAGGTGCGCCAGGACCGCTTCCGACAAATCGCTGGCGACGCGCTGGGCGTCGGGGTTGAGCTTCATGACGGCGCCCGCCAGGGCTTCGGCCAGCGCGACGGCGCCGATCGCCGTGCTGGGCAACCAGGGGTGTTCGGCGGGCGCCAGCAGCAGTGTTTGCGCAACCTGGGCCACCGGCGCGGCATCGGAGTCGGTGATTGCCATCGCGTGCGCGCCGCGCTGGCGCGCGAAGTTCGCCAGGCGGACGATGTCGCGTGAATAGCGGGGGAGGGAGATCACCAGCAGCACGTCGCCTTGGCCGCAATGCAGCAGGTGACGCAGGACCTGCTCGGTGCCGCCGGCGCCCACGAGGGGACGGACCGCGCGGAGATACGGCTCCAGTGCGTCGGCTGCGTAGGCCGCCACATGGCTGCTCATCCCGAGGCCCAGCACCCAGACTTGCCGCGCCTTGAGCAACCGCCCCGCCGCCCGCTCGACGGGCGCTCGTTCCAGGGCGCGCTGGATCGCCGCCAGGTCGAGTCCTCCGGCTCCGGCCGCCTTCCGGGAAGAACGGCCGGCGACCAGCTTGCGCACCGGGTCCATGACGGATTGCAGTTCGGCGCCCCACGCGGCCTTCAGATCGGAGAAGCTCCGAAATCCGGCGGCCCGCGAAAACCGGTTCACCGCAGCGACGGAGGTTCCGGTTTGAGAGGCGATCTCATCGGCGCTGTGCGACAGCGTCTGGATCGGATGAGCCGCCATCCAGCGTCCGACCCGCCCGAGAGAGGGCGTAGTGGTGGCGGCAGTCTGCTCGACGCGTTCGTGGATGGACGGCATAAGGAATGATATGATACATCGTTGCGATTGTAAATCATATCATTCATGCCCTCGGCGAGGGCGCCTTGGAGGGCATGGAGCGGACGGCCGCTCGTTCCGGCGGCGTTCAAGCTCGTGGGCGAGACTGCAACCGAACAACCCTGATCACGTTCGTCCTTGGACGCTGCGAAGGAACTCCCGTTGTGAGATTGCTGCCCGTTCTGCTGGCACTCGGACTGGGCATTGGCTGCACCGAACCGGCATCGGCCGATCCTTGGAAGGACGAATACGGCAAGGACCGCCGGCGTGGCGGATACGAACGCAGCGACGAGTACCGTGAATAGGCTCGGAGGTTTTGCTCATGGACAAGGAAACCGAACAGCTGATCCGAGAGCGCGCCTATGTGCTCTGGGAGAATGACGGCCGCCCGGAGGGGTGTGCGGACGAGTACTGGCGTCGGGCGGAAACGGAAATCGTCAACCAGTCGGTCGCCGGGGAGGAGGACCCGCTGGCAGCGCTCGACGATGAGGAACCTGGCGCCGGCGCAGCTTTGGTCAACGCACGAGCGCGTTGAGCGAGGGACGATTTTTGGATTGAATGGGAGGCGGCCCTGGAGGAGTCCCAACCCTACGGGTTGCTACTTACGACAGCTACGAACATTGCCGAGTTTTTTTGCCGCGCAAAGACATTCGAAGGATCATCAGATGTCGACGCAAACCGTTTGGTTGACGCCGCTCTGGCGCTCGCTCTGGAGCGCCCTTGTGTTCGCAGGAGGGCTGTCTGTTGCCGCACCTGGCCTCTCCGGCGCCGCGAATGCTCAGGCGGCCGCCTCGGGCGTGGGTCCCGGCGACATGGCGAAGCAGCAGAGCAGCAGCGAAAGGCTGGACCCGGCGATCGTTGATGACGTCGACTACGAATTGCTGCTCGGGAGGCTTCTCTCCAACCGAAAGAGCCGGCTGCTCCTGGCTGATCTCGAGGTCCTCATTCGGCGCGGCAATTCTCAGGAGGCGTCCGGCTTCCTCAAGGACGCTCTCGAAGTAGGGACTGTCGCGGCGCTGCTCATGAAGCGAGTTGAATCACCCGGCCTGCTTGCTTTTCTGCAGACCCTCGACAAGCCGCAGGCGAGCGCCGGCACGATTGCGGGCGCCGCGTCGGCCGAGAACAAGATGGCCGAGAACCGCTGTGAGGAGTTGGAGAAAGCGCGCACCGAACTCACCGCTTCGGCCGATCGCGAGAAGGCGCGAGCCGAAGCCGCGAGCGCGGCCCTCGACGGTGAGCGGAGTGCCCTTGCGGCGAGCGAGGCGAAGCTCACCGAAGTGCAGGACGCGTTGGAACGGGAGCGAAGCCGGGCTGAGCAGGCCACGGCAGCCCTTGAGGTCTCTCATCGGGAGATCGAGAAGCTTCGCGGCGGTGCGGAGCAGGCTGGCTCCTTGAGCGATGCTCTGGCGCGGGAGAAGGAGCGCGCCGACGCAGCGGCCCAGGAACTCGGCCGTCTCAAGAACGAGCAGTTCGCTGCTTTGCGCCAAAGCGAGTCGAAACTCGCGGAGGCAAACGCATCTGTCGAGAAGGAGCGTCGGCGGGTTGAGGCCGCGGCTTCCGAAATTGGGGTGCTGAAGAGCGAGCGATCGAAGCTGCTCGCGAGAGTTGCGGAACTCGAGCCGGCCGTCCAACGCGAGAAACAGCGGGCGGACGGCGGCGCCGAGCAGGCCGGCCGCCTGAGCGATGCTCTGGCGCGGGAGAAGGGGCGCGCCGACGCGGCGGCCCAGGAACTCGGCGGGCTCAGGGACGAGCTCGCAGCCTTGCGCAAGGGCGAATCGAGGCTTGGGGAAATCAGCACAGCTCGTCGAGAACGAACGTCGGCGGCAAGGCTGCGGTCGCCGACGTGGCGTTGCTGAAGAGCGAGCAGGCGAAACTGTCGTCGAAAGCAGCCGAGCTGGAGCAAGCCCTCAAACGCGAGAAACAGCGGGCGGACGGCGGCGCCGAGCAGGCCGGCCGCCTGAGCGATGCTCTGGCGCGGGAGAAGGGGCGCGCCGACGCGGCGGCCCAGGAACTCGGCGGGCTCAGGGATGAGCTCGCAGCCTTGCGCAAGGGCGAATCGAGGCTTGGGGAAATCAGCGCCGTCGTCGAGAACGAGCGTCGGCGGGCCAAGGCTGCGGTCGCCGAGGTGGCAGTGCTGAAAAGCGGGCAGGCGAAACTGTCGTCGAAAGCAGCCGAGCTGGAGCAAGCCCTCAAACGCGAGAAACAGCGGGCGGATGCCGCTGCCCGCGAACTCGCGAGTCTCAAGCAACGTCTTGCCTCTCAGGCCAAACCTGCGGTGAGCCAGTAAAGCTTCTCGTCCGGGCGGGTTTCATCCAGCGGTTCGATAGGACCACGTCCGCTCGGCCAATTCCCGGATAAGATCTGCTGCGGTCCGCTCGTCCGGATCGTTTGAGAAGGCCCGCACCTTCTCCAAAAGCATGGCAACGCGGTCGCGACCCGTCGGCGTGAGGGCCGACAGCGTGTCCTCGAGGCTCAAGCCGGCCGGACCCGGTACGGAATTGTGCTCCGCAATGGTTTCGATGCGGACCTGAAGGCGGGCGAGGTGGCGAGCGATGGTCATCGAAATGCCGAACGCTGTATCCGGAGAGACCTCAAGAGTGCCAATGCGGACGCTATGGAGAGGATGCAAGTCGCCTCCTTGGGTTGCCTCGGGCGACCTGGATCGATACGAGGCCGCACTCGGCTCCGCGCTTGACCATCGCCTTCTCGTCGAACCCGCCTGAAAGGGCTCACGGTCGGGAGCGATTCAATCCGGTTCAGGTCGGCGGCTGTCGCGCGTCGTTGCTGCCCGTTCGGGCTCTCGCCCGTGTCCACCGAGGAGACGCTGTCCGACCGCAGCGTCGCGAGAGCGGTCGCGATTTCTGCAAAGCCCGATGGCTTCACGACCCAGGGCACGCCCTGTAACTCGGGCAGGTCCGGCGCAGCATCGAGGCCGGAAAACACGATGAAGGGAACGCCACGGGCCCGAAGCTCCCGCGCCAAGGGTGCGCAGGATCCGTCCTTCAGCAGCACATCGAGGATAGCCATATCCGGAGTGAAGTCCCGGAGCCGCGCGAGAGCGGCAGCGGCATGGCTGAACGGGCCCGCGACGGCGTAGCCCGCATCTTGAAGATCGTCGGCGAGCATCATGCCGACGACGGCATTATCCTCCGCCACCAGCACGACCCGGCCGTGCATTGTTTCGCCCAATTCAGCCCCCGCATCATGCCGGTGTGATTGCATCTCGGCATGAAGCTTGACCGTAAGGGTGACGCGTGGCGGAAGAATGGCCAAAGCTTGGCCGTTGCCGGCCGGCGTGGAGGAGAATGTGGTGGGTTATCCGGCCCTCCTGCGGAGGCATGCCCAAGATTCGTCTTCGGCCAGAAAACTCGCCGGCGTGCGGGTGTTAACCATCACGGCGAAACCACTCCTGAGAAGCCTCGAATTGTATGGATCGCGCCCGCGGGCCCTGCACACAATTCAACTGCGACTTCCGACGGGCTGGGGACCTTGTTCGGACCTTGCCATGAATTCACTGTCCATCTTCAGCCGAGGTTCGGCCGATGAGTCGCAGACCCACGAACGGGTGTTGGCGCTCGTCGACCCGGAGCCGTTGCCGCGTGAGTGCTTGGCCGAAGTTCTGCAGGCGGCATTCTCCAGAACCCTGGTGGTTGCCGCAGCCGAGATCGGCGAGATCGACCCGACGGTGAGCACGCCGATCGCGCTCGGGTTGGTCAAAGTTCCCGGCCCTTACGCGCCCGGCGCGGTTGGCGCGTCCGTCAGAGCCTTTGAGCAGCATCTGCCCGGCACGCCGATCATCGTGATGGGCTGCGGCAGCGAGTGCTTTGCTCTCGAAGCCGTCCATGCGGGTGCGCGTGGCGTCCTGCCGGTGTCCGATCCGCTCCGGGTCGCGATGGCGGCAGTCGGCCTCGTGCTGGCCGGGGGGACCTATTATCCGCTCTGCCTCCCGCGCGAGGCGCTCTCCGGCGCGGAGGCCGGCGCCGATGGGCAATGCTCGTCGCCGACGCCGCTTCCGCTGCCCTTAACACTCGGTCCCAATTGCGGCGCGAGCCCATTCGCAGACCGGCCCGGAGACAGTGACCAGACTGCTCTCTTCACGGCCCGCGAGCTGGACGTGCTTGCGGCGTTGCAGCGGGGCCGGTCGAACAAGTGGATCGCAGTCAGCTCAACTTGTCGGAGAACACGGTCAAGGTTCACATCAGGCACATCATGCACAAGCTGAAGGCCACGAACCGCACGCAAGCGGTGATCTACTCGCGCGAACGTGCTCCGTTTGCGCCACGTCCAGACCATCCTCTGGCCCCGTCGGAGGACGGCGCTCCCCGAAGCTGATGCCGGCGCCCGGACATCGGCGCCACAGGGCTTGAGCCGTGACAAGGAACTCGCGCGTCTTAGGCTCCCAGTGTCGGACTTGGCGGAAGGGGTGTCCGTCGCACTGCTGTTCGCAGGCGGTTCGTGGCTGATCACAAAATCCTCAGAAATCTAACCTTCTGGGTGAACTGTTCTTCCTTGTTCGCACGTATCCGCTACAATCCGGCATTTCTGTTGGGGCCGATGTTAGGGCCCGACCGAGGTGCGATCGTGGCACGCGCTCTCAACCGCCTCTCCACCCGAACCGTTCAGACGCTGCGCAAGCCGGGTCGGCATGCCGATGGCGGCGGGCTCTACCTGTCGATCTCACCCGAGGGCTCCCGCCGTCGATGGGTGTTCGTCTTCCGGTGGCGACCGCCCGGCCAGCCCGGATCCGGGAAAGCTCCGCGAGATGGGACTCGGAAGCGCCACGACGGTCAGCCTTGCCGAAGCGCGAAAGCTGGCAGGAAAGGCGCGCTCCGATCTGGCCGAAGGGCGCAACCCGCTCGATGAGAAGGAGGCGCGTCGCGCGATTCCGACCTTCGCCGAGATTGACCGACGAGGTGATCGCCTCGCTGGAGACCGGATGGCGGAACCCGAAGCATCGCGCCCAATGGCGGCAGACCCTCGCGGTGCATTGCAAGTCCATCCATCGATCTGCCGGTCGATGCCGTCACCACGGATCATGTTCTCATTATCCTGAAGCCGCTCTGGTCGAAAGTGCCGGAGACGGCCTCGCGGCTCCGTGGCCGCATCGAGAAGGTCATCGATGCCGCGAAGGCGAGGGGACATCGGACGGGCGAGAACCCGGCCCGTTGGCGCGGCCACCTCGATCATCTCCTTCCCAAACGGCAGAAGCTCACGCGCGGGCACCATAAGGCGTTGCCCTACGCCAGAGGTCCCGGCCCTCGTGGCGCGCCTTCGCGAATTGGGCTCCATCAGTGCGCTCTGCCTCGAATTCACGATCCTGACCGCCGCCGGAGCGGCGAAGCCATGGGCGCGCGCTTCGAGGAATTCGATCTGGATCATGGGATCTGGACCGTGCCCGCCACGCGCACGAAGGGTGGCCGGGAACATCGGGTTCCGCTCTCGCCCCACGCCATCGAGATCGTGCAGCGCATGGCCGCCGTGAGAACGAGCGACTTCGTCTTCCTGGAAAGTAAGCCCGATCGTCCACTCTCGAACATGGCGCTCGAAATGCTCATGCGGCGACTGAAGGTCGATGCGACGGTCCACGGCTTCCGGTCGGCGTTCCGCGACTGGGCTGCCGAGCAGACGAACGTGCCGCGCGAGGTGGCCGAGGCGGCGCTGGCCCATGTGCTCGAAAACAAGGTCGAGGCGGCCTACCGCCGATCAGACCTTTTCGGGAAGCGGCGGCATTGATGGCGCAATGGGCGGAGTTCCTTGCCAACGATCATCACGTGATCTGTAGGTCATCACGCGCGTATCGCGTCCATCACGAGCAACGTCCATCCGCTCGCATCCGTGATGCTGAGCATCCAACCTGACCACGCCAGAACAGCGGTCGACTCCTCTTCCCTGATCTCGTCGATGTTCCGCATCGCATCGCGAGCGTATCGTCGACATCATCGACCCGCTCGACGCCCCTAGTCCCAATTGCAACTTGGAACTGGCTCTCTGGAACTTGCACGACATCAATCCAGGTCTCTCCCTCTGCAACGTCACACGCGCTCCGCATGCAACGCATACGCCCCCTCGAGACAAGGCCATCAGTACACTTCGACCGCCGCCGTGCAGGTTTGATCCCCGGCGGCGCACGGCCTCCAGAGGGACCGTCGTCTCCGGGCTCGACAGCAGCGGACGCACGACCGCGACACTGCCGCAGATCGCCGGGTGCCCGCCCTTCCGCGCTCGAAACAACGAGCTTCTGAGATCTCCGCGCATTAACCGAGAGCGGCTGGCACTGATGAAGGAATGAATACGCCGCGACGGCCACGGCTGCGCTATATGGTCGCAGGACACCCTGGCGAAAACCGGAAAAGCAGCGCACTTGGTTGCAAAGTATTGAGGGTATTCATGGCGTAAAGGCCGCTGATATCATCTTGAACATCAAAGCGTATTTGTTGTCAAGA
>CAVRRI010000004.1:0-256439 GCA_963723525.1 uncultured Alphaproteobacteria bacterium | reverse complement strand
GTGCTCGTGCTGCTTCCGATGATCCTGATCCAGGCCGCCGTGTACTTCCACGCCCGGAACGTGGCCGCCTCCGCGAGCCGCCACGCCCTGGAGCTACCCCGTCGGAGAAGGAACCCCCGCCGCCGGCCAAGCCGCCGGGCTGGAGTACCTCGCCCAAGCCGGCGGCCCCCTCACCGACACCGACGTGAACACCAGCCTGGTGGCCGCGACCACCGCCAACGCCACCGTGCAAGGCGAGGTCACCTCCCTGTACTCGGATTGCCAGCTCACCGTGCGCGTCACCGTCACCGGCCCGGTGGAACGGTTCGAGCTGATCCACCCCGCACGGCCTCCTGCGACCGCTGGACGGCGACCGCGGTTTCTCCGCCCTCGAGGCCGTCGTGATCCTCGTCCCCGTCGACTGCGTGCTTCTTCGGGCTCATCATCTTCGGTGGCCGCCGCCAGCTGCGCTCAACGACCTCGGCGCCGCCGCGGACACACAGGCGCCCGCACCATCTCAATATCGCGGGACCCCCAGATGGCCGTCGCCACCGCCCAGGCCAACGTGGCCGCCACCCTCAACCTCGGGTCGGTCCGCTGCGCAGAGCTGGGACTTTGCCGCCGCCATCGGGCCCGACGATGCTCCTGTCACCATCGACTGCCACGTCCAGGTCGCCGACCTCACCACCCTGGTCCCCGTACCCGGCAGCGTGACCCTCACCGGCGCCGCCACCGAGGTGCTCGACACCTTCCGGGAGCGGCCATGACCCGCTGCCTATGACGATCGCGGCTCGGCGTCCCTGGTCCTGGTGATCGTGATGTCGGCCACCGTCGCCGCTGATGGTGCTCGTCGTCGACGGCGGCGCCACCCAGACCGCCCGTAACGACGCCTTCGGGATCGCTAACGCCGCCGCCCGCGCCCGGCGCCCAAGGCCTCGACGACGACGCCGCGCATCGCCGGTCACGTCGAGCTGGACCCGGTCGTGGCTACCGCACTGGCACAGGACTACCTGGCCGCTGACGGCGCCACCGGCCAGATCACCGTGGAGGCCAACACCGTGACCGTCACCGTGTCCCGCACCGTCGACTACGTCTTCCGCCCCGGCACCGCCACGGTGACCTCGACCTCGGCCGTCGAAGCCGCCACCCAGGGAGCCACACCATGACCGCCATCGGTCGACTCGCCCGCGCCCTGGGGGCCCTCGCGGTCCTCGCCGCCCTCCTCGCCGGCGTCCCCTACCTCCTCACCCAAATCGGGACGTCACCCCTGCGGCCGCGGACAGCCTCAGCGACGCCTGCTCCGTGACCTCGTCACCGGTCCGCTCGACGACCACACCATCCTCGGGCTCGTCACGATCGCTATCTGGGCGCTGTGGGCCCTCTTCGCCGTCTGCGTCACACGGGAGCTCGCCTACGCCCCCTGCGGGGCGGAACCCTCGCGAGCCGCCGGCCGCGGTCCGCTTCACCGGCCCTGTCCAGGCCGTCGCCCACCGCCTCGTGGCCGGCATCGTCCTGATCGGCGTGACGACCACGACAACCGGCCCCAGCCCACTCTCCGTACGCCCGGCCGAAGCCCAGCCCCTCGCCGTCGTCACCAACCCGCCCCCCGACATACCAGCCTCGGTCCCGGCCGCCGCACCCGTGCCGGCATCGGCGACCAGGGGGCCCGCCACACCGGCGGACCCAGCAGACGAGGCGCTCATCACCATTAGCTCAGGCGACACCGCCTGGGACCTGGCCGAGACCCACCTCGGCGACGGGATGCGCTGGCAAGAACTGTGGACCCTCAACGACACCCGCCCACAACCCGACGGCCGCACCTGGACCGACCCCGACCTGCTCCTTCCCGGCTGGGAACTCGACCTCCCCCACCTCCACCGCGACCCCAGCCGCGGTGACCGGCAGCGACACGCTCCATCACCATCAACCGTGGGCGACACGGCCTGGGACCTGGCCGGGACCCACCTCGGCGACGGGATGCGCTGGCAAGAACCGTGGACCCTTAACCACACCCGCCTCCAACCCGACGGCCGCGCGCGGTCCCACCCGAGGCGCTCACCCCCGGCTGGACCCTCGAACTCCCCGCCACCCCGGTCGCGACCACCGGCCACCGACCCCACCACCGGCGCCGACACCGGGGGCCCCGCAGCCGGCCGAAGCCGAGGAACCCTCCGACCCCGACCAACCGCCCACGATCGCCCCCGACACCCCGCCCGCCCGATGCTCCCTCCTCTCCCCCCGACACCCCAGCGACCACCCAGCCGACCACCGAGTCGCAGCCCGACCACCATCCAGGCGCCATCCCCCCGGCTGCGGCCCCGACCCCTGCCCCGGGTGAGGGCGGGGCCGACCGACGGCCGTCCCCCGGGAGCGCTGGTCGCACTGCTGGGCGCCGCCGGCACGGTCCTGGCCGTTGCCGTCTGCGCGCCCTGCGCCGACGCCGGCGCCCCGCCGCCCGCCTGCCGGTCACGTCATGCCCCCGCCGCCGCCCGGCCACGGGCCCGCCGCCCGCGCGAGTCCTCGCCAGCCGACGAGGCCGCCGTCGACCGGCTCGACGCCGCGCTCGCCAACCTGGCCGCCGGGCTACGCCCCGAGGCGGCCGACCCTGCGTGCAACCCCGTCTCATCCAGGTCACCGGCGCGCATCGAGGTCCTCCTGGACCGCGCGGAACCGCAGCGCCCGCCCCCTGGCGGCCGGAGGCGTCAGGCCGGTGTGGGTCCTCGACGCCGCCGACGTCGATCTGCCCGCCACCGATGCGTCCCGACCCCGCTGCCCGCGCTGGCCACCATCGGCGTGGGCGACTCCGACCCTCACCTCGACCTCGAGGCCTACGGTGTCGTGTCCCTGACCGGCGACCCCGAGCGCTGCCGGAGCCTGGCCCGCTCGATGATCACCGAACTCGCCCTTCGGGCCGACGGCACCCTCGGGCATCGAAGTCATCGGCGACCCCTCGCACACGCCGAGGTCGCCGACCTCGCCCGGCGTCCGACACGTCGACAGCTGGGACGACATCGACCCCGGCACGCATCGCCGGATCGACCCGCATGCTCGACGCCGGCCGCTGGCCCCACACCTTCGCCGCCCGCGCATCCGGCCGAAGTTCGACGGCTGGGTCCCATTCGTCTGGATCTGCACCCCCAGCGACCACCCCGCTACCACAACGTCGCCGCAGTCGAGCGCCGGCCCGGGGCCGACCGCCATCGTCATCGTCGGCGCCAGGACGCTGCCCACGGCCTCCGCATCGAACTCGACGCCGACGGCAGCTTCGACATCCCCGACCTCGGCCTGACCGGACAGGCACAACAGCTCGCGCGCCGAGACCGTCGACCAGGTCGTCGACCTCCTCGACGACGCCGAGCACCTCCCTGGCCCCAGACCCTGACTTCCCGGCCCACGACCAGCTCGGCCGACCAGGACGCAGCCCGGGCCCCGCCCCGAGCACACCGCCCGGTCCACCCCGACCCGTCCGGGGTTCCCCGACGAGCCCGCCAGCTACCACGACCCCGACTTCGAGGTCCTGGTACGCGTCTGCGGCGACATCCACGTCCAGGGCGGCCGAGCAACCCTCCCACCCCGAGACCGCCGTCGCCGTCTACGTCGCCCTCCACGGCGAAACCACCTCGACCGGATCCGCGACGCCATCTGGAACGGCACCGCCGTCTCCCACAAGCGGGTCCGCAACGTCATCACCAACGTGCGCAGCCCCTCGGCGACGCCATCCGCTGGGTCGACGAAGGCCGCGTCACCGCCGGCGACCACATGGTCACCGACCTCGAACTCATCCGCCGCCGCCTCGCCTACGCCCACCCCAGACCGACCCCGAAGCCAGGCGCCCACCCTGCACGGCGCCCTCGAATGGGTCACCGGCAAGTCTGCACCTACCCCGCCACCGCCCGCGCTTGGACCTGGATCGACCTCGACAACTGGATCTCCACACGTCGAGTCGCTCGTCGGCACCGCCGCCTGCGACCTCGCCGACCCTCTACCTCGAACTCGGCGACCCCACCCAGCCTGCTGGGCCGCCGCCGAGGCATCGACGCCACCGGCCCCCGCGAACACCTCGCCGTACTGCTCGCGAGGGCTACGAACAGGCCGGCGACGAACCCGCCGCCGCCCACCTCACCAGCTACGATACGCCACAGCCGAGCTCGGCGTCGACGAACACTCCGACCAACTCCTCGCCCGATTGGATCGCCACCTACCCGCCCGCACCCGCTACGTAGGCTGACGAGCACCCGGGCAGCCCTCCTCGCACACGGATCCGGAGGGCACGAAGGCACTCGTCCCTTCAGCCTGATCGCACGGCTGGCCCGTGTGTCGCCAAGGTCGCTTGCCCTGCCTTTCCCGCAAGTCGCTGGGTCTCGGCACTCAGCCGGTACGACGGCAGGTGTGCGGGACCAGCGTGCGATTTGCAGGATAAGGGAAGACGTCACCGCGGGAGCTACCAGGGGAGGACCCTTCAGCTTGGTGGGGTCGACTGACCCATTCGGACACATTCGCCGACATCGACGGCCGGATCGGGTCCAACCTCGCCCAGCTATGAGAGACCGATCAGGTGCCACGATGCCAGGAGCGCTATTCTCATCAGAGCTGCCGCGATCAGCGTGGGGCGGACCCAGTGCTGTTGACCTGTCCGCTGGGCGTGCCGCCAGTTCGTGGTCAGCGCTGCCAACGCGACGGTGGACAGGGCCAGCGCGAGTGGAGCGCGGAGCCATTCCTGCCATGTGGCCAGGTCGAGCCAGCCGACGTAACCCGTGTAGATGACGTGTGGGAGGACGGCCACCATGGCGATCGATGCGAGACCAGACACGCTGACGGCGACGGCCGCGTGCTGGCCGCCGCTAGGCCGATGGTGCCGCCGGATTCGGGTGCAATCGGTTCGATCGGCCGGTGCTGATGCACACGCCCGAGGCGCCGACGCGGCAACAGGATCACCGCCGCGTGCATCACGAGGCCGCACATCACGAGCAGCGCCCAGGCCACGGGTGCTGGGCCGGGGCCGACTCGGGTGAACTGGAGGCCGCGGAACGTGAGGGGCTGCACACGGAGGTCGAGGGCCTCGCCAGTCTCGGTGAAGAACACCCCTGGCTCCACCTCGTGGAGGCGATACGTCCCGTCCTCGGTGTCGCTCCCGTCGAGGTACAGGTGGCCTTGTTCTGCTCGTAGACCCGGCTGGGCGGTGCGCCGATGTCGAGCACGCCCCCCGTTGGCGGTCTGGTAGTCGCCAAGGAACGATTGCCAATGGGTCGGGTCGGGCGGCCGGGCCCCCGCGCCCCGAATGTCGGCGGCGAGGGTGGGTGGCGGAAGAAAATCGTCCCAGTCCTCGCTCCCACGGGGCTGTGGGCCGGCAGCGCGAGAAGCCGGTCGCGGGAGGGGGCCCAGCGTGTGTGCCAGGTCGTCGAGGATGCCGAGCGCCAGAGTGGTCTCGCAGGTCGTGATCGGCAGAGTTGAAGAGGACTGCGATGCCGAGCTGCAGCTCGGGGAGCCAGCACAGGTCGCTCGTGAAGCCGAAGCCGCCGCCTCCATGGGAGAACAGGTCGGCGTTGCGCTCCTCGGTACCAGCCGGTGCGCCCCACTCCCAGGCCATAGCCGTAGCGTCCATCCCCTTCGGGGAACTGCACGGTGCGCATCTCGTCGAGCAGGGCCGGATCGAGAACGGTGCGTCCGTCCACCGACGCCGCCGGCGAGCTGGAACTGGAGGAACCGGCTGAGGTCGTTGACGCTGGCGTACATCCCGCCTGCGGGCACCATCGGCACTGGCCGGAACTCGTCGGGTGAGGCCGGGTCGTGGCCGATGGCGAGCTGGTCGGCGGCCTCGATGACGTCGGCATCGAAGGAGCTGTTCAGCATCCCCAGCGGTTCGAACACCCGGTCGTGGTACGTAATCCGCGAACGGCTGGCCAGAGACCGCTTCCAGGATGTAGCCGGCCAAGTCGATGCCGAGATTGGAGTAGGCGTACCCCGAGCCCACCGGGAACCGCAACCACGTGTCGGAGATGCTGCGGATGTGGGCATCGAAGGAGTCGGCGTCGAGGTCCCAGTTGTTGCCCACCGGGGCCTCGTGCGTGAACCCGGCGGTGTGGCTCAGCAGGTACCGCAGCGTGATCCTCGACTCCGGGTGGTCCTCGAAGATGCTGTGGACGGAGAAGTCGGGCAGGTAGGTCGTGATCGGCGTGTCAAGGTCGACCAGACCATCCTCGACGGCGAGCAGCACCGCAGTCGCCGTGAACGCCTTCGATGTGGACTGCACGCTGAAGATCGTGTCCGGGGTGACCGGGTCCGGATCGTCGGTGTCGGTGACACCGAACCCTGCAGACCACACGATGCCGTGATCGTCGACCACCGCCACCGAGATTCCCGGGACTCCCTGTTCCTTCATCAGTCGGGGAATCTCTTCCCGGTAGTGAGCGATGACGGCTGTGGTGGCATCTGAGGGAGTGGTCGTCTCCCCGGCTGTCGACGAGACTGCCTGGACACCGCACGCACCGAGCAGGGCAGCCACCACCAGCAGCGCAAGCCTTCTCACGACGCCTGCCATCTCGCTGCCCGGACCCAGCGCTCCGACGAAGGAGGTCTCGAGCGGTCCGACCGGGTTCGTACACGCACACCGCCGATCGAACGCCGCCACGCCCGTGAATGACACGCTGGTCGCATGGCGCTTCCGTGCTCTTGACGATCCTCTGAATGGTGAGCATGGGCCGGTCGATCCAATCGTGGATAGGGCCATTGGTCGCCTCTGGGATCGCCGATCAGACCGCGGCACGACTGGCGATCGATGGCGCGCCGATGATGTGCGCCTCACTCCGGTCGGTGTCGTCGACAGCCAGCGACGGTGGACTACATCGTCGGGTACAACCGCCCGCCGAGACCAATGACGAAGGCCCCTACCGGGGATCGGCTGCGGGGGCCTCTGACATGTTCAGACTCGCCGTGTGCAGCTAACGCGCGCGGAGGGAGTCGAACCCCCAACCTTCTGATCCGTAGTCTTGTCTGTGCCGTCCAGCCGGGTCCGGTCGAGGCGTTCGCACAGGTCAGGCAGCCGAGTCAGTCTGCGGCGATACGACCCCGTCCGACCCTGTGGGTACACGATGGGTACAAGCGGCGGGGAGATCGGGTGTTGCAGAACGACGCCCGACCACCGAGCCGTGCGGCCGACCACCAGAACGAGCAATAACGGGCATCGACGACGATGCCGTCCTCAACCGAGACGTCGATGCGGCTCAAACCGAGGTCTGCGGTCACGGTCAAGCCCTTGCCGTTGAGTCGGACAAGCCGCAAGGTGCAGCGGGACCGAGTCGCGACTTCACGTGCATCCTTGACGGTCAGACCGATGAGCTGCCGGCCGATCTCGTGCCTGCGCTCGAGACGGGTCCGCAGGTACTCAAGCCCCTTGGGAATCTCGTGGTCATGTGCCACCGCAGAAGAACGGTTTCTCGGTGGTCCGCGGCTGCGGGTCGACCGAAGTGATCGGACGCGAGGCAGGGTGGCCAATCGATCCGCATCGTCAGCTTCGGAAGGGCTTGGGGCGCGAGGGTCGCGAGCAGGACCTGCGCTGATTCGGCTAGCTGACCGTGGGTGACCGCCGATGCGCTCGGTTCCGTGCGCGTGATCTGGCTGAACTGGCACGCTCCCATGAGGCCGGTTGCGTTCACAGGGGTGGGACTCGGCGTCGGCCGACCGCGTCGGGTGAACGCCGTGCGGGACGACCTGCGAGCCGCCCGCCTGCGAGGCGGCTCGTGGTCGGGGCGACGGTCTACGCCGGGCTGGCCGGGCTGGACGGGGCCGATGCGGTAGGGCCGCATCATTTCGTTGTCCTCGTGCTCGACGATGTGGCAGTGCCACGAACTGGCCCGGTCTGTCGAACCGGAGCCGTACCCGGGTGACTTGTCCGGGGTAGGCGATGACCGTGTCCTTGAGTTCGGTCTCCCATGGCTCGGGTCCTCGGGCGTCCCCGCTGACCTGCACGGTCTGGGCGGCTTCGTCCACGAGATGTCCTGGCGGTTCACCACCTCGAAGTGCACTTCGTGGATGTGCATTGGGTGGGCGTCGGCCGTCGCGTTGTAGAGCTCCCAGACCTCGGTGGCACCGACGGCCGGGTTCTCGGTGACGGGGTCCATCCACAGCCGCTTGGTCCACACCCCGGGGGCGACGTTCGGATCACCGGTCACGGTGCCCAACAGGGCCTCGGCGGGGGCGTCGTCGAAAGCGACGCCTCCTCGAGCAGGGCCAACGGCCGGGTTACCGTGGCCGCCGGCAGGGCGTGATGGCCGGCACCGGAGGAACCGGGGCGGGGTTGAGGCATCGACGGCCGTCGAGGCCACGACCTGGAACTGCATGATCTGGCCCGTCGTCTCGGGGTCGGCGGTGTCGAAGTCATCGGGGGGCTCGCCCCCGCCAAAGGGCTCGTCGGGTCCCGACGTTGCCGAGCACGTAGTTGCCCATCCGCACGTTCGTGAAGTCGACGATCAGGTCGGCCCGCTCGGCGAGCCCGATGAGGAGCCGGTTCCGGTTGGTCGCGGTGAGGTTGACCGGGGCGGCGAGGAGCCCCTCGTTGCCGATCGCCCACACCTCGACGCCGGGTACGTTGCCGAAGTCGAGGACGAGGAAGCGCGACTGGCAGCCGTTGAGGACCCGGAAGCGGTAGCGCCGCTGCTCCACGGTCTGGAACGGCCAGGTGTTGCCGTTGACCATGATCATGTTGCCGAAGAACTCAGGGTTCCAGATCGGCGAAGGTCGGTGTCGGGGATGTAGGGCCCCGTGATGCCGTCGAAGAAGGCCCGGGTGTCGGGGTAGAACAGCGAACCGTCGTCGTTGAATGACCGGTCCTGGATGGCGATGGGATCTCCCGGTAGCGCTTGTTCGAGGGAACGTGTCGCCTTCGCGTGGTGCCGGCCCGGGAACGAGGCCCTGAGACCGGTGCGGCTGTCGAGCACGGCGGCGTCGCCGGCGGACCGCCTCGGACGATGTAGAAGCCGGCAGGCCCGGCGTACACGTTGAGCCTGGTCATGCCGAGGACGTGGTCGTGGTACCAGGTCGTCCCTGCTCGCCGAGGTTCGGGTACTGGAACGTGGCGCAACCCGGGACCCAGGCCGCGCCGTAGGTCGCCGCCGCCTTGTTCTTGAAGAAGTCGTACCACGTGCCCTCGGTCGCGAAGCCGTCCGGGATGTCGTTGGCCACCGGCAGGTACCACGCCTCGGCGTAGCCGTCGCTCTCGTCGCCGACGCCGACCGCGCCGTGCGCGTGCGTGACCAACGGTACCGGACCGGTGTACCGGCCGGGCGTCTCGGTGAAGGTCGGTCGGGAGTCACGGTCGCCGCGCCACCGGAGGGTTCGCCCAGTGCAGCGTCGGGTTGACCGGCAGCAGATGGGGCGGAAGTGCCCGCCGGCGTCGACCAATTCGTTGATCCACTTGACGTGTACGGGCCGGTTGTACTGCGCCTCGATCGTCAGCGAGGGGGCGTTGTGGATCTTGAGCCCCTTGCTGCTCTGCGTGGTGACCGCGCCGTAGCCCCACACGGTTGTGGGGTCCCGGTAGCCCGCGGGCAGGATCTGCTCGGCGAACTGCCGCACGGAGATCTCGTAGAGTCCACCGGCTTGCCGCCCGGCATGGTGATGGTCGCCGCCCGCGGCATCACGGGCGGGACCAGCAGCGGCGTCGCATACTTGGGCACACGGGTTGGGTCGAGCGTGCCGCCCGGGATCGCCGCCGCTAATACCGGCACCGGAACAATGGCCGCCGATCCGGCCGATGAAGACCAACCCGGTCCCTGCACCACCACCGATACGCAGGAAATCCCGTCGAGACATCCCTGACGTGCCGATGATGCCCACTCCCTCTGTCCGCCCCGTCCCCCAGACACAAGGATCCGTTGCTCGCAGTCTTCGCACCCTCAGCCCTCCGGCGGGTAGGGCACTAGGCCCTCAGTGCCTGGGCACTAGGACCTGCTCTCCGTGCTGGGCGGTCTCAGGCGCAGGGCACGGGACGGGCATCAACGGATAGCGGACGGGACCGACCGCAAAGAAGGCCGCCCCCCAGCTCGAGGGCCGGATGCGCATGTGCTCCGACCTGGGCCGGAGCACATCGAGATCCATGACTAGGCCGGGTACGTGGGCTCAGCAAGGCAATCCGTTCAGGCAGCGCCACACCTCCTTGCGAGCGGTCTGAGTCCATGGCCGTGAACAGCCCGGCCGAGCACGGGGCGCCGAAGGCGCCCCGCGTCGCAGGTCGGGCAGGCGCCGGCTTTGCCGGCGCCCTTGATCTTCGGAGAGGTGAAGTCGGCAAGATCGCCGGACCAAGCCATGCTGAACGAACGTGTGTTCGCTACCGTCTGCGACCTATGACTCCCCAACAGGTTGAGTAGCTCGCCGTTCGGCATGCGGTCTTCGTGACCACGGCCACTCACATGCAGCATCCGCAGAACGACCTTGATCGTTGGCGTCATGACTGGGCGCAGATCAACCCGCTTGCCGACGAGGTCAACCGCTTGCCCCGTCTCACACGCTGAGGCTTCAAGGTATGGGCGGCGCCATGCGGAGGGCTGTCGCGCCGTTGACATGTTGCTCGACGCAGAGAGCCGCCGCCGTCGGGGTGGGGTTGACGGGGGGGCGGCGCGGCCGCCGGGGTGGATTTGAAGTGGAGGTGGGGGGGGGTGCTGGCTGCGTTGCCGGTCCGTCCGACGTAGCCGATGACGGTGCCGCCGGCGACGTGGCCTGTGCCTTGGTCGGCGTAGGCGGACAGGTGCGTGCCGTAGCAGCAGTCGCCGTCGTCGCCCTAGAGCCGGTAGCAGTGGCCGCCGGGTGTGGTTCGTAGTGCTCGACCCGGCCGGGGGCGAGGGCGACGACGGGGGTGCCTTCGGGGGCGAACATGTCGACGCCTTGGTGGATGCGCCCCCGGATCGGGGGGAGCGCCAGGTGTCGGTGAAGCTGACGGGCCCGGTGACGGGGCATGGCTCGGCGCCGATCGCTGCAGGTGGCTCGGCCGGTGGCCTGATGCGTCGTTCGGCAGTGAGTGACGGCGTCGTCGGAGGCCTGACTGGGTTGTAGATGCGGGCGATCTCGTCGGGCCATCGACCGGCCGCCGGCGGCGGCGCACAGGTAGGCGGCGGTGGTGGCGGCGGCGTCGTCGAGGTCGTGGGGGTTGGCGTTGCCGTCGTCGCGCCGTGGCGGCGTGCGCGGTGAAGGTGGTGGCCCGGAATTGCATGGGCCCGACGGCTCGTTCCCATGGTCCGGTCGGCCCCACCATCCGACCCAAGGGTTCCGATGGGCTTGCGTCGGTTCCGCCGGGCCGTCGAGTTGCGGGCCGTAGATCCCGGGCGGGGCGTCGCCGGTGTTCGTGCTCGAGGGGGGCGCCGCCGGTGGAGCCGTGGTCGGATTCGATGCGGCCGATGGCGGCGAGGAGGGTCCAGTCGAGGCCTGGGCACACTGTCTGGCGGCGGCCTGGTAGGCCTGCGCGACGGTGGTCGGAACCCCGCCTACGACATCAAGGGGCGGAGTGTCGCCCGCCAGTCCGGCTAGGCCAGCGACGAGGCAGGCCGGCAGGACGAGGGGCAAGAGGGCGGCGCTGAAGATAGCGAGGAGAAGGGTGGGGCGCTGGCGTCTGTGGGCCATGACGGGTCGAAGGCCTGGCGTCATGGCGGATGCTCTTGGCGGGGGTGAGAATTGGTTGGTTGGTGCGGGGCCTTAGTCGGTCGCTGGTTTGACCGAGGAGGGACCGTGTTCACGATGCTGTTGGTGCTGGCCAGCGTTGGTCAGGAGGTCCAGGTCAGTCCGTCCGACGATGGGCCGGGGACTCAGGCGCTGCAGACGCTGTTGAACTGGTTGGGTGGCTATTCGCTGATGGCGTGTTTGGCCGCGGTGTTGGCGGGCGGCGGCTTGTACGCCAGCCGCTCACGGGGCAGCCATGGTGAGCCGTTCCGCGAAGCCGGTCAGGACCTCCCCGGCATCCTCGACATGCGTCGCCTTCGTCACCAGCCAGTCGCGCAGACGGATGATGCCGGCGAGAAAGCGGGGCTCCAGGCCCTCGGTCCATTCGGATGGGGCCTCGGGCGAAACGGTGAGGACGGGCGAGACGGACGACATAGGGCCAAGGTGGGCGTGGCGCCTGGGGGATGCAAGGCGTGGCGGCGCCCACGCCGCGCGGCGGCGCGAAAGGGAAGCAGAAGCGCATGCGCAAGGCGGGGTGATCGGAGCGCATGCCGCGCATCGTGCGTACGTAGTAACCGCAGTGTCACAACTCAAAGTAGCTACAACTTCTAGTTCAAAGTAGGCTGAGCCGTCGCCGACGAGGGAGGGTGCGATGGTGGACTGGATCGTGATCGGCATTGCGGCATGCGCCAGCCTGATCATCCCCGGAGCCATCCTGTGCATCCGGAACTCCGTGAAGCATCACAGGCGGGAGATCATCACCGCGCTCGAACGGATCTTCGATCCGCAGCCGGCCAACGCCCCCCGCGACAAGGTCGTCCCGTCCTTCGAGTTCGTCAAATTCAAGTACTTCCTTGGCGGAACCGGACCTGCCGCCGCCGACGAGGGACCGGCGCGGACGAAGGATTTCCCGCTCTGGTCCTTCCTGGTGGCGGCCCTGCCTCTGATCGTCGTCACGTTCCTCTTCGGCATCGTGTCGTTCGGTGCCTTCGCCCGCAGCGTGCTCGGGGAGGATTTCAAGTTCCTCCCGCTGCTGCGCATCTTCGAGGGGAACCCGCCGAGCATGACATCCTGGATGATCGTTCTGGCCGTCGCCTATGTGGCGGCGTACCTGTTCGTCATGCGGAGCCTGATGCAGGCCGTCTTCACGTTCGATCTCAGTCCGGCCAGCTTCCTGGGCGGAGCACTCAACATGCTCACGGCCGGCTTCACCGCCACTCTCCTGCCCTTCATCGGATACGAGCTCCTGAGCGCGACCGGGGGTGCGCTGACGGGGGCCCTCATCGTGGCGGCATTCCTCATCGGCATGATTCCCGAGCTCGGTTTTCGGACCTTTGCGCGCATGACGCGCCTGTCTCTGTTCAAGCGTGAGGACGATCAACTCTACGAAGCCTTCAAATCCACGCCGCCCGAAGTCATCGACGGAATCGATTCGAACATCCGATCGCGTTTGAGCAACTACAGTATCTCGAGCGTTCAGAACCTCGCGACCGCGAACCCGATCATGCTGTTCGTGGAAACGCCCTATGGGGTGTACCAGATCATCGACTGGGTCGCGCAGGCCCAGCTCTGCGCGGCGGTCGGCCCGAAAGCGTTGACCGACCTCTGGAAGCTGGACATCCGGACGATCTTCGACTTCGAGCGAGCGGTGTTGGAGGAGGGATTCACGACCCGCGATCTCCGGCACGTCGTGGGTCACGTCGTCCTTGCGGGAGAGCCGAGGTACCAGAAGAAACTCGGCCTCTCGCTCGATGCTGAACCAACCGATGGAAGCGACGAGACCGTCATGGCCCTTGCACGGGTGATCCTGGACGACATCCACATCCAGCGCCTCCGGCAGATCTGGAACCGGATCAGCCAGCGTCTTGGGCCGGAAAATCTGGAGATCGAGCTGATCCCGGGCCGTCTGGCTCGTCGCCTGCTGAGGGGGCGGCCCGAGGACGCCGGCAAAGGCGCGGACCGGCTCGCTGCCGCTTGAGGCCTTTGACAATCGAAGCCGGCCGGCGCTAGAGCATCGGACCCAAAAGTGGCTTCCACTTTTGGGATTTCATCCGATGCTCACCTTTCGAAGACAGCGCATCGCCCGGCGCGGAAAACCGGGTCCACTTGTCCGCACGATGCGCTGAAGCCCGCGCCATGGCCCGCGTCGACACCCTCTTCGTCACCAAGATCTACCGCGCCGAGATGGCCGGCGGGAAGGCCGAGCGCCTGAACGGGGAGACTCGAAGCCGCCTGCCTCTCCATCGCCGAGGACGATGCCGCCGGGCAGCGCTGGTGCGCCAGGAACGGATATCCCGGTTACACGTCCTACGCTTCGCTCAACGACCTTCCCTGGAGGGTGCCGGTCTTCGCCGAGCTCGCTGAAGGCATTGGACGCGCACGTGGCGCAGTTCGCCAAGGAGCTCGATTACGATCTCGGCGGGCGCAAGCTCGTCTGCGACAGTCTCTGGATCAACATCCTGCCGCCGGGCGGAGTGCACACCTCGCACATCCACCCCCATTCGGTGATCAGCGGCACCTACTACGTGACGGTCCCGGAAGGGGCGAGCGCGCTCAAGCTCGAAGACCCCCGCCTCGGCTTCATGATGGCGGCCCCGCCCCGCAAGGCCAAGGCGAAGCCGGAGAACCGGCAATTCGCCTATCTCGCGCCGCAACCCGGGACGGTGATCCTGTGGGAGAGCTGGCTGCGGCACGAGGTGCCGTTGAACGAGGCCCGATCCGAGCGCGTGAGCATCAGCTTCAACTACGCCTGGAAATGACTTCTCACCGGCTCCGCCGGCGGCTCGCCGCCGTTCTTGAGCGCAGTCCTTCTCGGCGCCCTTGTTTTCCTTCTCGCCCCATTCGTAGATCCGCTCCGACGAATCCTCGTCGTGGACCTCCACCTCGTCCACCTCGCGGAAGATGATGCGCACGACCGGCACCACGCTCTCGTCGCCCTGCTGCCGCCGCTCGAACTGGACGAGATCGTAATAGGCGCAGCGCGGCCGGCCGGGAAACTCGCGGCAGACCTTCGGACGGCCCTCGTAGATCGTGCAGCCGCGGGTCTTCTGGTCGAGGAACATGCACGTCTTCTGGAAGATCACGTCGTCGACGCGCTTCAGCACGCGCTCGTCCTCCCAGGTCGTGGTGTAGCGCTCCTCGGCCTCCTCGTAGGTGCATTTGAAATATTTCGCGAGGCGGTTGATGTCCCGCTTCGTCACGGTCACGCGCTCGTAGATCGAACAGCAATAGGCCGGGCACTTGCTGCAGTTGAAATGGACGCGCGGCTGTTCGTCCTTGATCACCCGTTCGGGCATGAGGGCTCCTGGTTGGCGGTCGCGAGGATAGCACGGGACGGCCGCCGGGACTTCGCTTCTGTGGAGCCGAGCTAGATCAAGACGACGCTCGAGACAAGAGAACGGCGGGCCCCGTGCCCGCCGTTCCTCACTTCCGGCCGAGGTGCTTGCGGCTCAGTTGTCCAGGAAGCTCCTGAGCTTCCGCGACCGCGAGGGATGCTTGAGCTTGCGCAGGGCCTTCGCCTCGATCTGGCGGATGCGCTCGCGGGTCACCGAGAACTGCTGGCCGACCTCCTCGAGGGTGTGGTCGGTGTTCATGCCGATGCCGAAGCGCATGCGCAGCACGCGCTCCTCGCGCGGCGTCAGCGAGGCGAGCACGCGGGTCGTCGTCTCGCGCAGGTTCGACTGGATGGCCGCGTCGATCGGCAGGATGGCGTTCTTGTCCTCGATGAAATCGCCGAGGTGCGAATCCTCCTCGTCGCCGATCGGCGTTTCGAGGGAGATCGGCTCCTTGGCGATCTTCAGCACCTTGCGCACCTTCTCGAGCGGCATGGCGAGCTTTTCGGCGAGCTCCTCGGGGGTCGGCTCGCGGCCGATCTCGTGCAGCATCTGGCGCGAGGTGCGGACGATCTTGTTGATCGTCTCGATCATGTGCACCGGGATGCGGATGGTGCGGGCCTGGTCGGCGATCGAGCGGGTGATCGCCTGCCGGATCCACCAGGTGGCGTAGGTCGAGAACTTGTAGCCGCGCCGGTACTCGAACTTGTCGACGGCCTTCATGAGGCCGATGTTGCCCTCCTGGATGAGATCCAGGAACTGCAGGCCGCGGTTCGTGTACTTCTTGGCGATCGAGATCACGAGGCGCAGGTTCGCCTCGATCATCTCCTTCTTGGCCTGACGGGCCTCGCGCTCGCCCTTCTGCACCATGAGGACGATGCGGCGGAACTCCTGGATCTCCAGGCCCGTCTCGCTCGCCAGGTTGTGGATCTGCTCGCGCAGCTCGTGGATCTGGTCCTTCGCCCGGGCGACGAAGTCCTTCCAGCCCTTGCCGCCGAGCTTCGACACGCGCAGCACCCATTTCGGGTCGAGCTCCCAGCCCTGGTAGTGGCGCAGGAACTCGTCGCGGGCGACGCCGTGATGCTCGGCGAGGCGCATCAGGCGGCCCTCGTAGGAGATGAGCCGCTTGTTGATGTCGTAGAGCTGCTCGACGAGCGCCTCGATGCGGTTGTTGTTGAGCGACAGCGACTTCACGTCGGCGATGATGTCGTCCCGAAGCTTCTTGTACTTGCGCTCCTGGGCGGGCGTCAGCTGCTTGTTCTGCATCCGCTGCTCGACATGCTCCACCTGGAGCCGGCGCAGCTTCTTGTAGTTGTCGGCGATCGCGTCGAAGGTCTCGAGGACGCGCGGCTTCAGCTCCGCTTCCATCGCCGAGAGGGACACGTTGTTCTCGAGGTCGTCGTCGTCGAGGTCCGCGCCCTCGGGCGGGGTCATCGCTTCTTCGCCGTCTCCCTCGGCCGCGACCTCGTCGGCGCCCTCCTCCACGACCTTCGGGGCGCCCTTGCCGTCCGGGCCCGCATAGGTCGCCTCGAGATCGATGATGTCGCGCAGGAGCACGCGGCCCTCGACGAGTTCGTCGCGCCAGATGATGATGGCCTGGAAGGTGAGCGGGCTCTCGCAGAGCCCCGCGATCATCGCCTCGCGGCCGGCCTCGATGCGCTTGGCGATGGCGATCTCGCCCTCGCGGGAGAGGAGCTCGACCGAGCCCATCTCGCGCAGGTACATGCGGACCGGATCGTCGGTGCGGTCGGTCGGCTCCTTCGTCGTCTCGCGCACGGCGACGGCGCGGGACGGGGACGCCTCGACCACTTCGCTGCCTTCGGGCTCGTCGTCGTCGCCCGTATCGGCCCCGTTGGCCTGCTGGCCGTCGTCGGCCTCTTCCGATTCGACCACGTTGATGCCCATCTCGGACAGCTGGCCCAGCACGTCCTCGATCTGCTCCGACGAGAATTCCTCGGAGGGCAGAACTTCGTTCAGCTCGTCGTAGGTGACATAGCCCCGCTTCTTGGCGAGCTTGATCATCCGCTTGACGGCGGCATCGGTGAGATCGAGGAGCGGCCCGTCGCTCTGCTGCTCCGGAGCGGCCGCCTCGTTCTGATCCCGTTCGGTTGCCTTGGTTGCCATGCTGTCATCGTCTCCCCGCGTCCCGGCTGCGCTTCCCCGAGACGCGAATGGGCGGCAAAGCCAAGGCCTTACCACCCGAACGTCATCCAAACATCAAAACAGTGAGTCGCTTGACCAACCGTTACTAATCCCCCATCGGGCAGCTCCGCCTTGCCGCTCCCGGACCCATCGTCCCGGATCAGTGGTCGCGGTGGACAACCCCGTTGTCCAGGTCGGCTTCGGCGCCCTCGGCGGAGGAAAGCTGGTTCTGGACCTCTCGCAGCCATGCGAGATTGGCCTCGTTGTCCTCTTCGGCGAGGGCGCGTTCAGCGGCCCGAAGTTCGCTATGTAACGTGCGCGCGCGGCGATGCAAGGTGATCGCCTGACGCAATGCGTCCTCCAGTCGCACCGAATCCGCATGGGGATCGAGGGCCCACCGGTCGCCCGGCCGTACGAGGGCATTCATCCGCTCGGCCGCCTCCGCGAGGCCGGCCCGCTCCAGGCGAGCCCGCATCACGGCCGGGTCCGAAGCCTCGCCCGCTCGCCGCACCGTCCAGGAGAAAGTTCCTCAGGCTCCTCGCCATGCGGCCCTGAAAATCAAGCTGGGCAAGGGTTTCGGCATGATTTTGGAGCACCTCCGGGTGAGCAAGGCACGCGCACAGGATCATGGCCTCCCGGGCGGACTCCACGGTTCCGCCCGTGAAAAGGGCGCTTCGGGCCAGGTGCGGGCTGATGCTCAGGCGGGGTGTTCGGGGTGATCGGCTGCGGCCCCCACCGCTCCCGCCCGTAACCCCCTCTTGGCGCGGAAACGGGGCGTTTGCCGCGCTTGGCAGCCGCATCGGAACCCGCGGCGGCGAGCCGGTTCTCGATCTCTTCGCGGTAATAATGCTTGAGCGTGTCGTCGCGAATCACGCTCAGCGCCTGCCGCAGGCGGCGCGCGAGGGCGGCCCGCCGTTCGGGGGTGTCGAGAGGCCCGGCCTCGATCTCCCGCCCCCAGAGGACATCCACGAGGGGCCGCGCCGCGGCGAGAACCCGTTCCACCGCCGGCGCGCCGCCGCCGCGGGCCAGGTCGTCCGGGTCCTGGCCCTCCGGGAGAAGCGCGAAGCGCAGCGACTTGCCGGCCTCGATCTGGGGAAGCGCCAAGTCCAGCGCCCGGTACGCCGCCTTTCGCCCGGCCTTGTCGCCGTCGAAGCAGAGGATCGGCTCGTCCGACATGCGCCACAAAAGGGCGAGCTGATCCTCCGTCAGGGCCGTTCCCAAGGGAGCGACGGCATTGGGGAACCCGGCGACGCTCAGCGAGATCACGTCCACGTAGCCTTCCACGGCGATCACGGTGCCGCGCTCGTGCGCGGGCTGGCGGGCGAGGTGGTAGTTGTACAAAAGCCGCCCCTTGGCGAAGAGCGGGGTGTCGGGCGAGTTCAGGTACTTCGCCGGCACTTCCGCGCTGAGGGCCCGGCCGCCGAACGCAACCACTCGTCCGCGCAGATCCGCGATCGGGAACATGACCCGGTCGCGGAAGCGGTCGTAGGGGATCTCCACGTCCTCCCCGGTCACGAGGAGCCCGGCCTCCACCATCACGTCGGGGGCCACGCCCTTGCCGGCCAGATGATCGCGCAGGGCGAAACGGTCGGGCGGCGCATAGCCGATGCGGAAGCGGACCTGCGTCTCGCGGGAAAGCCCCCGGCCGGCGAGATAGTCCCGCGCCCTCGACCCGAACCGGCCGAGGAGCGACGATTCGAAGAACGTCGCGGCGATCTCCATCACGTCGTGGAGGCTCTTGCGCTGCACCTCCTCGGCCCGGTCCTCCCGCGACAGCTTGGGGAGCGGCACCCCGGCTTCGCCTGCGAGCCGCTCCACGGCCTCGGGGAAGGAAAGACCCTCCGTCTCCATCAGGAAGGTGAAGATGTCCCCGTGCTTGCCCGACGAGAAGCAGTGGTAGAACTGCTTCTGGTCGTTCACGTAGAAGGACGGCGTCTTCTCCGCGTTGAAGGGGGACAGACCCCTCCATTCCCGCCCGGCCTTCTTCAGCCGCACCTTCCGGCCGATCACCGAGGACGCCGGCAGGCGGGCGCGGATCTCGTCGAGGATCGAGGGCTGGTAGCGCATCGGGTAACCTTGTTGGGGCGCGTGCGGCGGCGGATCGGATCCGTCGAAACCCCAGCGCCGCGAAACGTTCGAGGTCGATGTCCAGGGTCGGATGCGGCTCTCTGGCGACGAGAATAGCGCGGCAGGCCCCCGGAACGAACCATAGCCGTCGGCCACGGCGGCTTTACCCGCTATCCACAGGGCCTCAACCGCCTAAACTAGCCCTTGGGCAGCATCTCCTTCACGAGTCCGCTCGCCTTTCCGAAATCCATGCGCCCGGCGTACTTGCCCCGCAGGGCGCCGATGACCTTGCCCATGTCCTTCATGGAAGCGGCCCCGGTCTCCGCGATCGCGGCCTCGATGGCCGCCCTCGTTTCCGCCGCATCCATCTGCTGCGGCAGGAAGGACGCGATGACCTCCGCCTCCTCCTTCTCCTGCTGCGCCAGTTCCGGCCGGTTGTTCTGCTCGTAGATGGCGATCGATTCCTGGCGCTGCTTGATCATCTTCTGCAGCAGCGCGAGGATTTCCTCCTCGGAGGCCTGTCCCTTGCCGGCGCCCCGGGCCTCGATGTCCTTGTCCTTGAGGGCCGCCTGGATGAGGCGCACGGTCGAGAGCTTGCGCTTGTCGCCGGCCTTCATGGCCTCCTTCATTGCACCAGTGAAGCGTTCGCGCATGGCGCATCTCCTTGGAGTACAGGCGCTTGGGAATACAGGCGCTTGGGAATACAGGCACTCGAGCGTTGACGGGGCGGCGGCCGCCCCTTAAGTCAGCGGCGGGTTTCGGAGGCTGCCGCGAGCGGCCCTTCGAGCGCGGCCGGGTCCGGGCCGGACTTAAACGAGATCAAGGCGATGGCGCAAGACAATCACATGGCCCCGATCTCCGCGGGCTGGCAGGAGCCGCGCGCGACCGCCGTTCTCGTGCTCCAGGACGGCACGGTGCTGGAAGGGTTCGGGATCGGCGCCGTGGGCGAGGCGACCGGCGAGGTCTGCTTCAACACGGCCATGACCGGATACCAGGAGATCCTGACCGACCCGTCCTACGCCGGACAGATCATCACCTTCACGTTTCCCCACATCGGCAATGTCGGCACGAACGAGGAGGATATCGAGAGCGTCAACGCCGCCTCGTCGTCGGGCGTGCGCGGCGTCGTGGTCGCGGCCGCCATCACCGACCCGTCGAACTGGCGCGCCTCGCGGCACTTCGATGCCTGGCTCAAGGCCAGGGCCATCGTCGGCCTGACCGGCGTCGACACGCGCGCGCTCACGGCGCTCATCCGCGACAAGGGGATGCCGAACGCCGTCATCGCCTACGATCCGGACGGCCTCTTCGATCTCGATGCGCTGAAGGCCCGCGCCACCGCCCTCCCGTCCATGAACGGCCTCGACCTCGTGCCTCTGGTGACGAGCGGTCAGCGCTTCGATTGGGACGAGACGGCGTGGGAGCCCGGCCGCGGCTATGGGCGCCAGAACGGCGAAGCGAAGCATCATGTCGTCGCCATCGACTACGGCGTGAAGCGGAACATCCTCCGGCTCCTCGCCCGCGCCGGCTGCAAGGTCACGGTCGTGCCTGCGACCGCGACGGCCGCGGACGTCCTCAAGCTCAGGCCCGACGGCGTCTTTCTGTCGAACGGGCCCGGCGACCCCGCCGCGACCGGCGAATATGCGGTGCCGGTGATCCAGGAACTGCTCGACCGGAAGGTGCCGACCTTCGGCATCTGCCTCGGGCACCAGATGCTCGGCCTCGCGGTCGGCGGCCGCACGGTGAAGATGCACCAGGGCCATCATGGCGCGAACCACCCGGTGAAGGACAAGACCACCGGCAAGGTCGAGATCACGTCGATGAACCACGGCTTCGCGGTTGACCCGGCGAGCCTGCCCGACACGGCCGTCGAGACCCACGTGTCGCTCTTCGACGGATCGAATTGCGGGATCGCGCTGACCGACCGGCCGGCCTTCTCGGTGCAATATCACCCGGAGGCCTCCCCCGGCCCGAAGGACAGCCATTACCTCTTCGATCGTTTCGTGAGGCTGATCGAGTCCGAAAAGGCGAAGCGCCAGGATTGACGGTCGGTGCGGGGCCCGGATCCTCTCCGCTCCGGACGAGCATCGCTCGGTCCGTAACTGTTTTGCGAAACCCTCGCGAGGAAATGGAACCTCGAGCTTGAGTGCGGAATGCGTGACAAACCGAGTTGCGCAAAGACCCCAAATCACGGTAACGATCGCTTAATCATAACGCATAAAACGCTCTCGTTTCGCCTGGGGGTTTCACCGATGTCATTTGACGATGAAGCGGACGATTACGCACGTCTGCACCGCCTCTTCACCTTCCATCTGGGTATCGCGGTTTCGCTGTCTTGGATGACGTCGCTCTATGCGGCGATCTATGCGCCCTGGGTGCGCAACATCCGCCCGCTCATCGACCCGATGAACGTCGGCCAGGTCGAGAGCACCTGGTCTTTTCTCTTCGCTCTCCCGGTCGTGCTCACGGCGGCTTGGCTGATGACCATCTTCGGCCGCGACCTGCTGCGGGAGGTGCGCATGCTGCGCAACGTAGCCGTCGAGTTCGGCATCGCCGCTGTCATTGCCTTCGCGATCTTCTATCTCTCCATCGATCGCGCCGTCACCGCGTTGCTTCTGGGACTGTAGGAGCGCCGATCCGGAGTTCGCCTCCGGAGTCCGCAGTGCGGCTTTCGGGCCGCGGCCGGAAGCCCTGCGCCTCCGGCCGCTCAACCTTTACGGCCTTCGGGCGTTCTCCCTGCGATCGACCGCATGGAGGCTCGAACAATGGCTCACGCGAAGGGTTACGGGCAACCGCATGCCTACAATGCCCCGCTTTCGACGGACACCTTCATCTTCGAGGACGACGGCCTCATCCCGAACAACACCCTGCCGCTCATCGTGAAGCGCGGCGCCGTGCCTCCTTCCGCCTCCGATCCCGCAAAGGCTTTCGAGTCCACGTTCGCGAAGCACGGCTGGACCAACACCTGGCGCAACGGGATTTTCGACTATCACCATTACCACCCGAACACCCACGAGGTGCTCGGCATCGCGACCGGCTCCGGCACGGTCCGCTTCGGCGGCGAAGGCGGTGAGATCGTCGGCGTCACGGCAGGCGACGTGGTCGTCGTACCGGCCGGCGTCGGCCATGCCCTCGTCAACGCCAGCGACGACCTCCTCGTGGTCGGCGCCTATCCGGATGGAGCCGAGCCCGAATTCATCCGGGACGACCCGAACGCCATCGATCGGGCCCGCCGGCGCATCAAGCAGGTGCCGCTTCCCGAGACGGACCCGGTCGACGGTCCGGACGGTCCGGTCACCAAGCTCTGGCGCTGACGAAGCCTTAACCTTGGCCCGGCAAGTTCGCGGTCCATGAACTGGCGCGACTTCTGGAACCAGGACACGCCGATCTACGTCAGCGACCGGCACAAGGTGCTGCATTACTGGCTGATCGCGAACGATATCGCGGGCCTCGTCCCCTCGAAGGATGCGGTTGTGCTCGATTACGGCTGCGGCGAGGCCGTTTCGGCGAACCGGGTCGCCTCCCGTTGCGCGCGGCTCTATCTCGTCGACGCCGCCCCGCTCGTCCGGGACCGTCTGCGCGAGCGGTTCGAGAACGACCGGCGCATCACGGTCCTCGCGCCCGAGAGCACCGATTCCATCCCTGACCGCGGCGTCGACCTCGTCGTGGTGAACTCGCTCGTCCAATATCTCTCCCTCGACGAGCTGCGCAGCCTTCTCTCCCTTTGGCGCTCGAAGCTGAAGGCCGACGGCAGGCTCGTCCTCGCGGACGTAGTGCCGCCCGACGTGAGCCCTCTGAAGGACGCCGGGGCGCTCCTCTCCTTCGCCTGGAAAGGCGGGTTCCTGCGTGATGCGCTCGTCGGCCTGGTTCGCACCGCCTTGTCCGACTATCGCAAGGTCCGCAATGAGCTCGGCCTCTCGCAATATGCCGAAGGCGAGATGCTGGAGATCCTGCGGGACGCGGGCTTCAGCGCCGAACGGCGCCGGCCGAACGTCGGCCACAATCAGGCCCGCATGACCTTCATGGCACGTCCGGCCTGACCGGTTCTCTGCGAACGATCGAGGTTCGATGCCGGGAGGTCTCGGCCAGGCGTCGCAAGCATCGGACGGCGGGGGCCACAACGTGGGGAGGTGGTCCGCCGTCCAGAGGCTTGACGCTACACTGGCTGGCGCGTTCAACCACGCTTCTTGAAAGTGGAGAGTTCGGCACTCGATCCGAACCTCTCGATGATCAGTGTGGACCATCGCGCCGCTGCGGTCGCCCTCCAAACAGGGAGGAACTCTCAATTTTTCAGAGACTTACGCTGCGATATGATGACACGTCATGAGCTTCGGAAGGTCCAGACCCGGTTCGCGAGAAAGCTCCAGAACAGGACGATGCCGGTCGTGACGAGTTGCGCCGGAAGATAGGGCGCGCCGAGCCAGGCCGTCAGC
Organism: uncultured Alphaproteobacteria bacterium; assembly: GCA_963723525.1. Lineage (GTDB taxonomy): Bacteria > Pseudomonadota > Alphaproteobacteria > Rhizobiales > Beijerinckiaceae > Microvirga. Next base: position 232,846 of record CAVRRI010000004.1, on the reverse strand, counting down.
GCCTGCATGAGGAGGCCCGTCAGTCCGAAGCCGACCAAGGCGACGGCGGCGAAGCGCCACGTCGCCTCCCCGTGAGGCCGGTCGCTCGCGTAGGTTAGCCGACGGTTGAGCGCGTAGGAGACGACGCCGCCCGCCAGATACCCGACGAGCGTCGCAGGCACCGGCCCCCAGCGGAACCCTTCCACAAGCGCGATCAGAAATCCGTAATGCACGACGGCCGCGACGAGGCCGACGCCGAAGAAGGCGACGAACTGGCGGGCAAGACGGAGGAGCGGCGTCGCGCGCCCTCGGTGGAGCATGGTCAGGATCCGCTTCGCCGCGGGGGCGCGGCGTGAGGGCCGAGCGGCGATTCCACGTCGGCGGAACTGCCAATAGCGCATCGTGCGGAAATGTGGACCCGGTTTTCCGCGCCGAACGATGCGCTGTTTTCACACTGGGAAGCATCGAATGGATCCCGAACGTGGTGCCCGCTCTTGGGTCCGATGCTCTCTCGCGCGGGAGCTTCAGCGGGTCACGCCCGCGCCGCACAGCGAGCTTTCCGCCTCCCGGGGCCGGCGCCATCGGGCCACTTTCATTAAGCGTCGAGGGAGTGTAAGAGCCTGTTCCAACAAACATTCCCACGATCACGCCAGTCGTTCCGCGCCGCCTCGCGGCCGAACGGCTGGACACGCCCGGGTGGCCGCATGCCGAAACGGACCGACATCTCCACCATCCTGATCATCGGGGCGGGGCCGATCATCATCGGCCAGGCCTGCGAGTTCGATTACTCGGGCACGCAGGCCTGCAAGGCGCTGCGCGCGGAGGGCTACCGGATCGTCCTGGTGAACTCGAACCCGGCGACGATCATGACCGACCCGATCTCGCGGACGCCACCTATGTCGAGCCCATCACGCCGGAGATCGTCGCCAAGATCATCGAGAAGGAACGGCATGTCCTTCCCGGAGGGTTCGCGACTGCTTCCGACCATGGGCGGCCAGACGGCGCTGAACTGCGCCCTCTCGTTGAAGAAAATGGGCGTGCTCGACCGGTTCGGCATCGAGATGATCGGCGCGACCGCGGAGGCCATCGACAAGGCCGAGGACCGCCAGCTCTTCCGCGAGGCCATGACGAGGATCGGCCTCGACACACCGAAATCGCGCCTCGCCAACGCGTCGGCGCTCAAGAAGGCGGACCGCGACGCGCACCTCGCCGAACTCGCCCGGCTCGCGGCCCTCGACGTCCATCCCGGCGACAAGAAGCGCATGATCGCCGGCTTCGAGCTCAAGTGGAACGCGGGCGAGAACGAGCGCCGCAAGCGCTACCAGGAGCACGCGCTCGGCGAGGCGCTCGTCGCGCTCTCCGAAGTCGGCCTGCCGGCCATCATCCGCCCCTCCTTCACCCTCGGGGGAACCGGCGGCGGCATCGCGTACAACCGCGAGGAATTCCTCGACATCGTCGAGCGCGGGCTCGATGCCTCGCCGACGAACGAGGTCCTGATCGAGGAGAGCGTGCTCGGCTGGAAGGAATACGAGATGGAGGTCGTCCGCGACAAGGCGGACAACTGCATCATCGTCTGCTCCATCGAGAACGTCGACCCGATGGGAGTCCACACGGGAGACTCGATCACCGTCGCGCCGGCGCTCACGCTGACCGACAAGGAATACCAGGTGATGCGCGACGCCTCGATCGCGGTCCTGCGCGAGATCGGCGTCGAGACGGGCGGGTCGAACGTGCAGTTCGCGATCGATCCCGAGAACGGGCGCATGATCGTGATCGAAATGAATCCGCGCGTCTCGCGTTCGTCCGCGCTCGCCTCGAAGGCAACCGGTTTCCCGATCGCCAAGGTCGCGGCGAAGCTCGCCGTCGGCTACACCTTGGACGAGATCGCGAACGACATCACCGGCGGTGCGACTCCGGCTTCGTTCGAGCCGACCATCGACTACGTCGTGACCAAGATCCCGCGCTTCGCCTTCGAAAAGTTCCCGGGCTCCGAGCCGACGCTCACCACCGCCATGAAGTCGGTGGGCGAAGCGATGGCAATCGGCCGCACGTTTCCCGAAAGCCTTCAGAAGGCCCTGCGCTCGCTCGAGACCGGTCTCACCGGCCTCGACGAGGTCGACATCCAGGGCCTCGGCAAGGGCGACGACAAGAACGCCATCAAGGCCGCCATCGGCACCCCGACGCCCGACCGGCTCCTCAACGTCGCCCAGGCGCTGCGCCTCGGCGTGAGCCACGACGAGGTCCACGAGAGCTGCAAGATCGACCGCTGGTTCCTGGAGCAGTTGCAGGACATCGTCGACATGGAAGCCAAGGTGAAGGCGCACGGGCTGCCGCGGACGCCCGGCGCCTTCCGGCAGCTGAAGTCGATGGGCTTTTCGGATGCGCGGCTCGCCATGCTGGCGGGCAAGAGCGAGGAGGAGGCTACGACGCTTCGCCGTTCCCTCGGCATCCGCCCGGTCTTCAAGCGGATCGACACCTGCGCGGCCGAGTTCGCCTCGCCCACCGCCTATATGTACTCGACCTACGCCACGCCTTTCGCCGGCAAACCCGCCGACGAGTCTCAGCCCTCGGAGGCCAAGAAGGTCGTCATCCTCGGCGGCGGACCGAATCGGATCGGCCAGGGCATCGAGTTCGACTATTGCTGCTGCCATGCCTGTTTCGCGCTCAGGGACGCGGGCTACGAAACCATCATGATCAACTGCAATCCGGAGACCGTGTCGACGGATTACGACACGTCCGACCGGCTCTATTTCGAACCGCTCACCGCGGAAGACGTACTGGAGATCATCGACACCGAGCGCTCGAAGGGCACCCTCCACGGCGTCATCGTGCAGTTCGGCGGCCAGACGCCGCTCAAGCTCGCCCACGCGCTCGAGGAGGCTGGCGTGCCGATCCTCGGCACTTCGCCGGATGCGATCGACCTCGCGGAAGACCGCGACCGCTTCAAGCGCCTTCTCGACAAGCTGCACCTGAAGCAGCCGAAGAACGGCATCGCCTACTCGGTCGAGCAGGCCCGCCTCGTCGCCGCCGATCTCGGCCTGCCTTTCGTGGTGAGGCCGAGCTACGTGCTCGGCGGCCGCGCCATGGCGATCATCCGCGACGAGGCGCAGTTCGAGGATTACCTCCTCGGCACGCTCCCGAGCCTGATTCCGTCGGACGTGAAAGCCCGGTACCCGAACGACAAGACGGGTCAGATCAACACCGTTCTCGGCAAGAACCCCCTGCTCTTCGACCGCTATCTTTCGGATGCGATCGAGGTGGACGTGGACTGCCTCGCCGACGGCAAGGACGCGTTCATCGCCGGCATCATGGAGCACATCGAAGAGGCGGGCATCCATTCGGGAGACAGCGCCTGCTCGCTCCCGCCGCGGTCGCTCTCGCCGGAGACGATCGGCGAGTTGGAGAGGCAGACCAGGGCCCTGGCGCTCGCCCTCGACGTGGGCGGCCTCATGAACGTGCAATATGCCATCAAGGACGGCATCATCTACGTGCTCGAGGTCAATCCGCGCGCCTCCCGCACCGTGCCGTTCGTGGCCAAGGTCATCGGCGAGCCGATCGCCAAGATCGCGGCGCGCATCATGGCCGGGCGAGCGCCTCGCCCAGTTCGGGCTGGCGCCGAAGGATCTCCCGCATATCGGCGTGAAGGAGGCAGTGTTTCCGTTCGCGCGATTCCCCGGCGTCGACGTGCTCCTCGGACCCGAGATGCGCTCCACCGGCGAGGTCATCGGGCTCGACCGCTCCTTCGGGGTCGCCTTCGCCAAGAGCCAGCTCGGCTCCTCCACCCAGGTGCCGAGGACCGGGACCGTCTTCGTCTCGGTGCGCGACTCGGACAAGCCCCGGATCCTTCCCACCGTACGGATGCTCGCCGAGATCGGCTTCCAGGTGGTCGCGACCGGGGGCACGCAACGGTACTCTGGAGGAGAACGGCGTCAGGGCGACCCGCATCAACAAGGTCCTGGAAGGGCGCCCGCACGTGGTGGACGCCATCAAGAACGGCGACGTGCAGCTCGTTTTCAACACGACCGAGGGGGCGGGCGCCCTGTCCGACAGCCGTTCCCTGCGCCGGGCCGCCCTCTTGCATAAGGTCCCGTACTACACCACTCTAGCCGGAGCGATCGCAGCCGCTGAGGGCATAAAAGCCTATCTTGGCGGCGATCTCGAGGTCCGGGCGTTACAGGAGTACTTCACCTGAAGCGCAGGATTTCGGTGGAACTGCGAAGCTTCCTGGAAGTTTTCGTTGACCGTGAGGGCGCCGGGAACGGCGGCCTCACAAGCTTTTTTGGACGAGACGAACGATGGACAAGGTTCCTCTGACCATCAAGGGTTACGCGGCACTCGAGGAAGAGCTGAAGCGCCGCCAGCAAGTGGAGCGTCCCCGGATCATCCAGGCGATCTCCGAAGCGCGCTCGCTCGGCGACTTGTCGGAAAATGCCGAGTATCATGCGGCCAAGGAGGCTCAGTCCCACAACGAAGGCCGGATTCTGGAGCTCGAAAGCCTGATTTCACGCGCCGAAGTGATCGACGTGACCAAGCTCACCGGCGACCGGATCAAGTTCGGCGCCACGGTGAAGCTCTTCGACGAGGACACCGAGGAGGAGAAGACCTACCAGATCGTGGGCGAGCCGGAGGCCGACGTCCGCTCCGGGCGCGTCTCGGTCACCTCTCCGATCGCCCGCGCCCTCATGGGCAAGACCATCGGCGACACCGTCGAGGTGACGACGCCGGGCGGCGGCAAATCCTACGAGGTCGTCGGCGTCCGGTTCCGCTGAGCGACGATCGTCACCCCGAAATCGTCGGGGTGACCGCGCCGGGCGGAGGCAAGTCCCATGAGGGCGCTAAAATCCGGATCACGAGTGACGATCGTCACCGAACCGTTGGGGGCCAAGGGCATCATTTCTCCCGCAAAGGAGTTCAGCCATGTCCGCCCTCTCCCGCCGCGCCCTCCTCGGCGCCCTCCTCGGCATCCTGGCGGCTTTCGCCGCGAGCGCCGCCCCAGCCTTCGCTCAGGCGACCGCCTTCTCGTCCGTCGCGGTCGACGTCAGCCATCTTCGCGCCATCGGTGCAGGCCCGGCGGCGAGCCTCGTCCAGGCCGCGATGACGGACGAGCTGCGGCGTGTGTTCGCGGACCGGATCGTCGGGCGCGGGCCGCGGCTCGTCGTGAGGGTCACAAGCTCTTTTCATCACGGCGTTCCCTGGCGGAAGACGCCAGTCGAACGGGTCGACCGATTCGATCGACGGCGAGGCGCTCGTAGTCGGCCCGCGGGGCGAGGTTCTGGCGGTCTATCCGCAATTCGCGGCCCTGGCTGCCTCCGGCTCGATCCTGGACGGGGACAACGAAAGGCGGCGCGTCGTGGCGGTGTCGCGCTATTACGCGCAATGGCTGCGGCGGAAGATCAGCTGACGGTCTGGGCGTCTTCGATGGGCACGAGCGGCTCGTCCTTGACGAGGTCGAGGGTGATCGCCGTGCGGACGTTGCGGACATTCGGCAGCGCGGTCAGGTCCGAGACGAGGCCCTGGAACGCCGAGAGGTTCGGGGCGACGCACTTGAGGATGAAGTCGATGTCGCCCGACAGCTTCCAGCATTCGCGCACCATCGCCCAGTCCTTCGCCTGTTTCTCGAAGGCAGACAGTTCCTTCTGGCCCTGTGTCGCAAGCTGGACCATCGCGAAGCATACGACCTCGTAGCCGAGCGCCTTGGGGTCGAGGAGTGCCCGATAGCCCTTGATGATTCCGGCCGCTTCGAGGGCCCTCACCCGCCTGAGGCACGGCGGCGCGGAAAGCCCGACCCGGCGGGCCAGCTCGACATTCGTGATGCTGCCATCGGCCTGCAGCTCTTTCAGAATGGCCCAGTCTATGGAATCAAGGCGTCCGCGCACGGGAGCTCCGGTGATGGCTTCGGGCTGAGTAGACCGTGGCGGTGACGGACACAAGCCGGCTTCCGTGCGAAGCCGCAATCCCATTGCGAGACCCACAGGCGTTACGATCGAATGTTGCTCGGCTTTTCCTCTTGGGTCCTCACCGACGGCAAGGCCGGCGACGAGCTGCAATGCCTCGGACTGGCGGAGGTCCTGGAGCTCGAGCCAGAGATCCGGACGGTCCGGCCCCGCGCCCCCTATGCCTGGCTGATGCCGTGGGGGCCCATCGACCCCGCCGAACGCCCGGGCGCGCCCGGGAGCCCGCTCGCGCCCCCGTTTCCCGATCTTGCGATCGCATCGGGACGCCGGGCCGTCCCCTACCTGCGGCACCTCAAGAAGGCGTCCGGCGGGCGAACCTTTACGGTGTTCCTGAAGGATCCGCGCACGGGCGCGGGCGCAGCGGATCTCATCTGGGTCCCGGCGCATGACCGGCTCCGGGCCGAGAACGTCGTCGTGACCCTTACGCCACCCCACCGGATTTCGGAGGGCCGCCTCGCAGCCGCCCGTTCCGACCCCGATCCGCGCCTGCGAGCCCTGCCCTCTCCCCGGGTCGCGGTCCTTGCCGGCGGCGACAGCCGGCACCATCGCTTCACCGATGCGGACGTCGACCGCTTCCTCGCCCACCTCCGGCAGCTCGCGGACGAAGGCGCGGCACTCATGATCACCGCCTCCCGCCGCACGCCGGATCGGATGCGGCAGGCCCTGAAGGAGCTGGCGGAGAGGCGCAGTTCCTTCTTCTGGGACGGCGAGGGAACGAATCCCTATATCGACCTCCTGGCACTGGCCGACGCCATCGTGGTAACGGCGGATTCGAGCAACATGCTCGGCGAGGCCGCGGCCACCGGTGCACCCATCCTGGTCTTCGAGCCCTCGGGCGGCCACCCGAAGTTCAAGGCCCTCCTCGACGGTCTGAAACGCCATGGAGCTGTGCACGCGTTCGAGGGTCACCTTGAACGGACACGCTACGAGCCCCTAAATTCTACCCCGACGATCGCCAAGGCAGTGGCCGAAGGCCTCGCCCGCCACCGCCATGCCCTCGGCCTCGAGCCTTCCGGCCGTGAGCCCTCTGCACCCGCACCGGAGACCCCCTGATGGCCCATCTTCACAGCAAGCTCATCATCATCGGCTCGGGCCCTGCGGGCTATACCGCGGCGATCTATGCCGCCCGCGCCCTGCTGGATCCGGTTCTGATCTCCGGCTTCCAGCCCGGAGGGCAGCTCATGATCACGACCGACGTCGAGAACTATCCGGGCTTCGCCGACGTGATCCAGGGTCCCTGGCTGATGGAGCAGATGCGCCTCCAGGCCGAGCATGTGGGCACGCGCATGGTCTCGGACCACGTCACGCAGGTCGATCTCTCCCGCCGCCCCTTCCGGCTCGTGGGCGATTCCGGCGAGACCTACAGCTGCGACGCGCTGGTCATCGCGACGGGCGCCCAGGCCCGGTGGCTCGGCCTGCCCTCGGAGGCGACTTTCCAGGGCTTCGGCGTCTCCGCCTGCGCGACCTGCGACGGCTTCTTCTATCGCGGCAAGGAAGTGGTGGTCGTCGGCGGCGGCAACACGGCCGTCGAGGAGGCGCTCTACCTCTCCCATCTCGCCGCCAAGGTGACGGTGATCCACCGGCGCGACGCCTTCCGGGCCGAGCGGATTCTGCAGGATCGGCTGTTCAAGAAGGACAATGTCCAGGTCGTCTGGGACAGCGTGGTCGAGGAGATCGGCGGCGCCATGGGCCCGCCCCCCGGCGTCACCCATGTGCGCCTCAAGAACCTCAAGACCGGCGCCGTGTCCGACCTCGAGACCGACGGCGTCTTCATCGCCATCGGTCACAAGCCCGCGACCGAGCTCTTCGCCGGCCAGCTCGACATGAAGGCCGGCGGCTATATCCAGACCCGGCCGAATTCGACACAGACGAACGTTCCCGGCGTTTTCGCGGCCGGCGACGTGACGGACGACGTCTATCGCCAGGCCGTGACAGCGGCGGGCCTCGGGTGTATGGCGGCTCTGGAAGCGGAGCGGTATCTTGCGGCGCAGGAGGAGACCCGCCAGGCGGCCGAATAGGCCATGAGGCAGGCGGTCGGCACTCCTTCCCGGCTCTCGCCGCGCTTTCTGGGGCTGCTGACGAAACGATATGGGTGTCGCGGTCGGCTGACCGGGGCGCCGGGGGAGCGCCGCTGTGGATTGGGACAAGATCAGGATTTTCTACACGGTTGCCGAGGCCGGGAGCTTTACGCGCGCCGGCGACGACCTGGGCCTCAGCCAGTCCGCCGTGAGCCGCCAGATCAGCGCCCTCGAACGCGAGCTGAAGGCCCCCCTCTTCCACCGGCACGCGCGCGGCCTGATCCTCACCGAGCAGGGCGATCTCCTCTTTCGGGCTGCCCGCGACATGCGCATGCGGCTGGAGACCACGCGCGCGCGCCTCGTCGAAACGAGCGAACGTCCGACGGGTGAACTGAAGATCACGACGACCGTGGGTCTCGGTTCGATCTGGCTCGCCCAGCGCATCGGCGAATTTCTCGACCTCTACCCGGACGTGCGCGTCGAGCTCATCCTCACGAACGAGGAGCTTGATCTGGCCATGCGCGAGGCGGACGTCGCCATCCGCCTGCGGCGCCCCGCGCAGCCCGACCTCATCCAGCGCCGACTCTTCACGGTGCATTTCCACATCTACGCATCGACGGACTACATCAAGCGCTTCGGCGAACCCAAGACCCTGGAAGAACTCGACGAGCATCGCATCGTGTCCTTCGGCGGCGACCAGCCGACCTACCTTCTGGCCATGCACTATCTGGCGACGGCAGGGCGCGAGGGCCGCGAGCCGCGCCAGTATCACTACGTCGTCAACAACATCACGGCCCTCAAGCTTGCCGTGGAAACCGGCGCCGGCATCGGGGTGCTGCCGGACTACGCGGTCGATGGCAATTCGGTCCTGGCGCAGGTCATGCGCGACGTGGAGATGCCGTCCCTCGACAGCTACCTGGTCTACGCCGAAGAAATGCGCTCGGTCGCGCGCGTGCAGGCGTTCCGGGACTTCCTGGTCGCGAAAGCCCAACGCTGGACCTATTGAGGCCCGCCTCTGAGGGTCGCGGAGACTCCTCGGCGAGTGGGGCCCCAGCACAGCCTGATAGCTGGCTCTCGAATTGGGGCGAGCCATGCACGGAGCGCAGCCCCTTCATGAGGCATGCTGCATTGCAAACGGGCATGGTGCGGTCAATATCGGTTTTGGTCGAATTCATCGCGGCGGCGCTCACTTCCTCCCGGCGTCGCCGTTTCGGCCGTTCCCCTCTGGAAGGTTTCCGACGTTGTACGTCGGACCTGAACTTCAAAGCCGGACCGCCAGGTCCGGCTCTTTTCTTTCAGGGAACGCGGCGCGGCGTAATCGGGCGGCCGACCACAAGATGATCGTCCAAGCAGTGGGAAACCGGTTCTTCGCCTCAAACGATGCGTCGACAAAGGGTCAGGCAAGCGTTCCGACTCCATCGGAACGCATTCGCTTCAGCTGTAGAGCTTCTCGGCTTCGAGCCCCTTGTAGAGCCCCGCGACATGCTCCCCGTATCCGTTGAACGGCATGGTCGGCCGCATTTCATTGGTCCCGAGCAGTCGCTCGGACGCCTGGCTCCAGCGGGGATGCGGAACCTGGGGGTTCACGTTGGCCCAGAAGCCGTATTCGGTCGGCTGAAGCGCCTCCCAGAAGCTTCTGGGACGCTCCTCGACGAAGGAAAAGCGCACGAGCGATTTCGCCGATTTGAAGCCGTATTTCCACGGCACGGCAGACCCGCAACGGGGCGCCGAACTGATTGGCGAGCGGCTTGCCGTAGACCCCTGTCACCAGGAAGGCGAGTTCGTTGACGGCTTCCGGCAACGTCAGCGCTTCGATGTAGGGCCACGGATACCAGGTCTGCCGCTGGCCTGGCGCCACGGTCTTGTCGTGGAACGTCGTCATCTTGAGGTATTTCGCGGAACCGAGAGGCCTTGCCATGTCGACGAGCGCCTTCAGGGGAAAGCCCGTCCACGGCACGGCCATCGCCCAGGCCTCGACGCAGCGGTGGCGGTACAGACGCTCCTCCAGCGGCACCTTGCGGACGAGGTCGTCGAAGCCGATCTCGAACGGCTTCTCGACGAGCCCGTCGACCGCCACGGTCCATGGCCGGGTCTTGAGGGAGCGGGCCGCCGCGGCAACGCTCTTCGACGAGCCGAATTCATAGAAATTGTTGTAATCCGCGGCGTACCGCTCGGCCGTGATCTCGCGATCGAGCTTGAACGCATCGTTGCGCCTTGCCGGATAGAGATCGAAGGTCGGGTCCGCCCATTGCGCGAAAGCCGGACCGCCGCTCACCGCCGCGGCCGAGAAGGCGAGCGAGCCCGCGATCAGTTCCCGCCGGCTGAAATACACGGCCTCCGGCGTCGCTTCGCTCTCACGCAGTTCCCAGCCCCGTCGACGCTTCATCAGCATATAACCGCTCCTCTCCGCCGCGACAGAGTTGGCGAGAAGCGGGCCGGAGGCAAGTCACGGCTTGGAGAGGAACGGCGTCGAAAGACGATCGATGTGCTCGCTCATGGTTAATCCTCGCCAGTTCCGCGTCAGTGCACGCGTCTGACACTTATCTTGCGCACGTGAGCGCGGCTTGCATGACATGGTCCCCCGCAAGATCCCGCTCGGTGTAGCTCAGGAGCCCGGCAAGTCGCGTGCGCGCGCGGTTCACGCGACTTTTCACTGTCCCCACGGCACATTTGCAAACCGCTGCCGCGTCGTCGTAGGAGAGGCCGTCTGCCGCGACGAGGAGAAGTGCCTGCCGCTGGTCGGCACTCAGGCGCCTCAGCGCCGTCTGAAGGTCCTGAAGGTGCAGTTTGTCCGCCTGATCGGGTGCAGTCGCCAGTCGGGCCGCATAGCTCCCGTCGCTATCCCTCACCTCTCGCGCGCGCCTTCGATGCTCCGAGAAGTAGGCATTGCGCAGGATCGTGAAAAGCCACGCCTGCAGGTTCGTGCCGGGTTCAAACCGGTCCCGCTTGTCCCAAGCCCTCAGTAACGTCTCCTGCACGAGATCATCGGCGCGATCGCCGTTATGCGCGAGTGACATGGCGAATGCCCGCAGTTTCGGGGCAGCCCCGATCAGGTCCCGTCGGAACTCCAGTTCGATGCGCGCGTCTCGCGCCCTCAGAGCTTGTTCGACCACCTTCCAGCGCAGTGCGAATCGACTCCGGCAGCGCCTCGTGCACATCGAGGAGGGACCGCAGGTTTTGCCCAAGGCGTTCGAAGTCGCACGCGTTCAGACGGCAGCGGATTCGAAGGGAGCGCGGCGACCATCGCACCGGAGACATGGTCCTGGGGTGAGGTCGCGCCCTGGATCATCGCTCCACGCCGCCCGGCAATGAGCGAGCTGCCACTCCAGACTGCGATGATCCGCCTTGTGTAGGGCACGACCACCAGCGTACGACCGTCGACGACGGCGTACCGGTAGTGGTTCAGTTCGACCGCGGGAGACATCCAGAACAGCTCGATCTTCGATGGGAGGATGCCTCCGGCGGACGCGTTGAATTCGGGAGGCGCGACGACGGACGGACGGTTCTCGGCACAGCACATGCTTCTCGATCCTGGCGCGCTGCTCAATAGTGATCGCACCGCGTTCATCCGCAGGCTGGGCTCGAACGATGGTCCCCTGCCCGAGCAGCCCAGCGAAAACGACAACGGATATCGTTGCGAGCGGATGCCCTGAAGCCGAACATGGCAGTCTTCCTTTTTCGTGGAGTTTCCGGCGGGGTGCTCAGGTCGGCTCAGAACTCCGTGTCCGAGACCCAGATAGCGACGTCTCTCTCGGCCTGCTCCCGCGGCAGGCTGTAGCGCTCCGACACTCTGTCGACGAGTTGGCCCTGGCCGGTGATGTGCGCCAAGTCAGTCGCCGTCAGACGCTCCCACTTCGCTTGGGCCGCCTGCATGTGGCGTGCCTTGATGAAGAGGACGCCGTTGTCCTGGCCGTGTCCGTCCAACATGCTGCTGCTCCGTTGGCATGAGGCTGCCGGGCATTCCCGACCCGACATCAAGTCCGCGAGCCGGACTGTATAAGAACTTGCCTTTCGCATATAGGGCGTCGCCGCCGGTTTTACATCACCGTTGTCGAAATGAACAAACAAAAAGAAAATAAAGCGCTCGCTTTTCCTTCATAAGAGAGTACGGTTTTTCCTTCAAACAACTTCCGCATGCTGCGCTGATGCTCGCTCCGGCACACAGGAGCGGCATCCAGTGTGAGACCAAATTCTCGTTGCACGGTGAGGCGAACATGGCATCGAGCCATGCGTGACCATCGGCATATCGATGATCGTGTGGTCCGGGAATCCGAGTTTGCGGGAGGATCCGGATCGAGGATACGCGGTTTGCGTGTCGACCTGAGTGACCGCACCGCACGAACGCGGGCCGATGATTGCGGGGGAACACAACCTTGGAGAAATAGCATGGCTCATCACACAACCCACCCCGGCACCGACAAGGCCGCCGGCGCTGCCAATACGATGCCGGTCGGATTCGGCCAGCCCCCTATTCCTGGCTCCGAGACACTGCTTGCCACCATGGCTGAAGGTCAGCGCGAGTGGTTGGGCTTCGTTGCAGTGCGTCTGGAGAAGGATGGCCAGACGATACGCGACACCCTCACCTGCAAGCGATGGCAGGACGTAGTGGTGGTGAACACTCATTGGGCGGGCGAAATGATGCGCGACTACCAAGCCGAGGCGACGAGGATCCTGACCATCTACACCAAGCATGGAGCAGACGCGGCTCAGAATCGCCCGCGCTAGCGCATCGTGCGGAAAAGTGGACCCGGTTTTCCGCGCCGAACGATGCACTGCTTGCAAAAGGGTGAGCATCGGATGGATCCCAAAGGGCGAATCCACTTTTGGGTCCGATGCTCCAAGAGCAGGCGCATGTAGCCCAGCATCGCTCTCGGCTGGAGAACACGCTCCGGGACGGGACGCGGCCTGGCTACGTGCCACGCTTCGCGATCAGCTCGCCGAGCAAGTCCGGGGGTGAAACCGCCGCCGGAGACAAGGTGCTATCCTCCCCGTCGTCGATGAACGCCTCCAGCAAGCCCATTAGCGATCTCACCTGTATGTGCATATTTCCGACCAGGCGTTCGAGTTCGTCGATCCGTGCCATCGCCTCTTCGAGGGAGGGCTGAGGCTGGTTGGGCTGTCACGATCGCCTCCTACGCTCGTTCGGGCAGAAAGAGTCCGTGCAACTCGGGCTCGCTGCCCGCAAATCAAGGCGGCGGCGTGGTTGAGGACGACCGCGGTATGGCCGAGAAGTGGGGCCGCATTATAGCCGAAGCCTTTGAACCAGTGCGTGAGGACATGCGCTTCATGCGCTAGTCGAGCACAATGACCTTTAACCGGTCCTGAGCAACGACCCACTCGACGCCGTCCGGCACGCTTCGCACCCGATAGCGCGGTACATCATCCCCTGCCGTCGGAGGGAGCAACCGTACGATCTGATACATGCGAGCACCCGACTGACTTGGGAACCGTCCCGCGGTCCGAACCATCTGTCCGACGAAATACGTGTATTGCATCATGCCACCATCCCGGCGGACGGCCTCTACTGGGGCTCCACCTTCATCTCGACCGCTTCCACGACGGGCAGCTCCAGAAGGACCTTGCCCCTTCTGTTGGTGACGGTGGAAAAAGCACCGCCGCGTCGCGACTAGCGTCTCCATCCGGTCCCGACGTGAAGCTGAAGGCCTCGGGCCTGATAGGCGCGCTCCTCGTCACTCAGCCAAGGCATGGCGCGGCGCCAGCCTTCGCGGGCGGGTGGCGGGTCAAGCGACATGGGACGGATGTATTCACCGCCGCAGTCTGGACAGCGCTGCCCCCGCGGGTCCCAGGCTGGGTTTCCGTCACCCCGCCAGGCAGTGAACAACTCCAGGCCGCATCCCGAAAACCGACCGATATTCTGCGCCACGTCGCAGATGGCGTGCCCGTTTTCGCAGGTGACCGTCTCGCCTTTGTAGGCAATCATGGTTTCCTCCCTGAATGCCGAGAGTGCGTGCTTCTGACCGCTTGCCCGTCAGTGCACGCGCCGAAGACCGACGATGGTTCCCGCGGGGAGTTCGCCGGTTTCCTGCTTACCAGCCACGAGCCGGAGGACCGCACTGTCGCCGTTGCATAGATCCCGATTCCGGACTGTCGTGTAGCACAGTCGGCCGCCCTCATACGTCACAACGAACATCACTTCGCGCTGGTTGGTGGGCCGAGAGTGTCGGAGGCGTTCCTCGATCAGCGGCGTCGGATTGCCGCGGTTCTGAGCGCCTCGCTGGGTGCGGTAAAAGTGCTCAGGTCGGTGAAAGTGGGGTGCGTGGTCGCTGTCCCTCATGATCTGGTCCTTAAACGGCCCGCGCCTCGATGGCGGTCCGCCGCAGCCCGCCAGCCGGCACTCCCGCAAGCGCGCAACCGAATGCGAATCTCCCGACCCGACATACAGCGCGTCGCGACCAAAGATGCTTCGGCCCAGCCAGGTTCTGATATGGCGACGAAACACCGAATTACATCAGGCGAGGAAAAACAAAATAAGACAAAAGCTCGGATTTTACTGCAGGGCGAGAAATAATGGCATATCGTGACCTTTCACTCCGACCGTTGACGCGCCGAACTCGCCGGTTCGACGTGTTTGAAGTATTTGCGCGATGCGTTTGGCCGCGGGTCCGGCACGACTTGAAGGGGAGGCAGCCAACAGGTCGTGCGCGCCCGAGAATGCGCTTTTCCACGATCCTCACGACGCGCGGGTAGTCCGGGAGGCGCGCCCGTGCCATATATCCCGGATGACCACCGAACAGAAGTCCCCCTATTCACTTGAAGTCTTCCCCTGCGAGAGGCCCGCGGGGCACTTTGAGTGGGCCATCCGCGAACGCGGAAAGTTGCTGCAGCGCTCGGATCGAAAGCACCCTTCGGAAGACAAGGCCCGAGAGAATGGTCAAGCCCAGATCGACCATCTGATCCATGGCGGCGTGGGCCGGCGATAGATCCGCTCGAAAGGCGGGAGGAGCGTCGAGGCCGTGTTTGAAAGCTTCAAACCTGGAGCGGGCCCGAGGCGGCTGTGGCCGGCGCTCTTCGTCATCGCACTGATCGGCGCGGTCGGCGTTGCGATGTTGCTCGGAGTCCGAGGGTGAACGTGGACCGACATTCAGGCTGATTCGAGCGCGCATGGGATCGCAAGATGCGTGACACCATGCGCGGCATTTGCGTGGGCTGCCAGGGCAGTCTTTCTCGCTTGCAGCGTTTTTTTGCTCACTCGGCCTGTGCACTGGCGAGGAGATGATCGAAATCGGTCAAAGTCCGCTCGATCAGTGCGCGACGACGTGGATCCGCGGCGGCCGACGTCTGAGCGAACACGCCGAGGAGATAGCGCGCCTTCTCGACGGCTTCCGGCCAGGTCGTGGCGGGAGCCGCAAGAAGCATCGTCTCGAGCTTCTCCTGCCGCGCCTGCAGGGCCGCCCGATCCGCCTCGACTTCGGCCCGAAGACGGCGCAGCTCGGTCGCCTTTTGCGCCATCATCCCGCGGTGCTCGTCCAGGTTGGTCGGTCGCTCAGTCATTTCCGGTTCCTCAGGCAATTGTCGCTGGGCAAGTCGCCGGGGCAACAGCCGTCCGGTGAACGTCAGACACTCCGGAGCTCGCTCTCTCGGACCGCTCTCTCGACGGATCCAGACTTGATGCGATAGGCGGGTTCACCTGTTTGGTCGGCCGGCATGAGCCGAACAACCTCATAGACGTTGGATCCATCCAATCGGGCATTGGCGAATCCAGAATGGCTCAAGCGAACATTCTGTCGGAGCTTGAATTTATGAGACACGGCATTTCTCCTGGGTGGTGCGCCGCAGAGGCGCATGCAACGAGCTGCGACAGGTCAGCTCAGGCACTTCGGGTCTGGAACGGAAAAGCCGCCCCACACGGGAGCGGCTCCATTGTCCGGCGCGTCCCTGCACGCCCCTGCATGTTTAGGCCTGCTGGATATTGTTGACAGCCACCTTGCCGGTCCGGCGGTCTTCTGCGGTGTCGAAGGAGACCTTCTGGCCTTCCGCGAGACCACGAATGCCGGCCCGCTCGAGCGCGGTGGCGTGGACGAAGACATCCTTGCTGCCGTCGTCCGGCTGGATGAAGCCAAAGCCCTTCATGTCGTTGTAGAATTTCACAGTGCCCGTAATCATCGGGTAACCTTTCGCAGTTGCTGGAGATGCACGCGAGCAAAGGCGCGCGACCGCGCGCCTTGGACTCGGCTGTCGATGTTTGGAAAGAGAGTCCGAACGCGCGCTCGGCAAAGCCAAAGCGAAACGGCCCGATTGTCCGGCCAAAGGTCGATAGAATAGACATAGGCCGTCTTCCTCGCGAGAACAAGCGCAAACGCGTCATTTCTTTCGACACCGTTGCTGTCTTAGGGCGATCCTTAGGTAATGAGCGCGACTTCCCGGAGGGTTGCTCGTGTGCCAAGCTATCGCTCAACGCGATGTGATGTGCTGGAGCTTCGGCCGGATGGATGCGACGGTCTTCCCAGAGGGACGAGGGGTCTGGCATGTCAATACCACGCGTACGATGCGCAGCCTCGGGGAGATTGTTCAGCGCGAGGATCAGACTTTTTGGATCTTGCCCGACGAAGGTTCAGACCTTCAGGGGATCAGCGGCGGGCCGCACGCCTCTGCCGAGGACGCCATGGCGGCCATCGGGGCTCATCTCCATGGCACGTGTATTTTTGCCGGCCGCAAGCGGTGGCGGCGATAGAGTGAAGCCAAGGCGCCCCCTGCACTGGCCTTGTCGTGGTCAGGCGATCAATGCGGCCGAGCCTGAACAAGGTAGGCCATTACTGTTTGCTCGCCGAGCGCCCGACAGGCTTCCAGTCGGTGAAGTCCTTCAACAAGGACAAAGCGGCTACCGTCGCGCCGGACGAGGATGGGCGCTTGCTGACCGACGGACAGCATGCTCTCGGCAATCGCATTCACCTTCTGTGGATCGAGGGTCTGGCGCCGCTTGATCGGCACATAGACGTCGAGGATGGGGAGGGTCTGCGCCTTCAGCACCGTCTTCACCCTTTCATTGCACGGCCCGGGATTCCGCGAGTTCGGGCGAAATGGCGAGGCGCTCTATGGCGAAGTCCTCTACTGCCGATCAGCCCTCTGTCATCACGGAGCCCGGAGACCGGATAGGGTTCTAGACTGACCTCATTTGAGGTGCTGCGCGAGATATTTGTTCATCTCGAACATGCTGACCGACCGACCTGCCAAACAGCGAGACCGTTTACAGGGTGCAGCCGCGAAGAACCGCTTCTGCCTCGCGAACGACGATCCTAGCCTTTAAGCGCCCCTCAGCAATTCGTCGCGGAGCAGGCGCCTCAGGACCTTTCCGACGTTGCTCTTGGGCAATGTCTCGCGGAACTCGATCTTTCGCGGCACCTTGTAGGCGGTGAGGTTCTCCCGGCAGAAGGCACGCAGTTCCTCGGCGGTGAGGGCCTGGTCCTTCTTCACCACGTAGGCTGCGACCATCTCGCCCGACTGGTCGTCGGGAACGCCGATCACCGCCGCTTCGAGAACGCCGGGATGCTTGACCAGCACCTCCTCGACCTCGTTGGGATAGACGTTGAAGCCCGAGACCAGCACCATGTCCTTCAAGCGGTCGACGATCTTCACCTGCCCGTCGGGGAGCATGATGGCGATGTCGCCGGTGCGGAAGTAGCCGTCGGAGGTCATCACCTTCGCGGTCTCGTCCGGGCGCTTCCAGTAGCCCGCCATGACCTGCGGACCCTTCGCGCACAGTTCGCCGCGCTCGCCCAGCGGCACCGGCTCGCCCGTTTCGACCGAGCGGATCGACACGTCGGTGGACGGGAACGGGTAGCCGATCGTGCCCGAGAAATCCTCAATCTCGAGCGGGTTCGCGCAGAGGATCGGCGAAGTTTCGGAGAGGCCGTAGCCCTCGACGATGGGGCAGCCGGTCAGCGCCTTCCACTTCTTCGCCACCGCCTCCTGAGTCGCCATGCCGCCTGCAATCGACAGCTTCACCTCGGAGAAGTCGACCTTCTCGATGCCGGGCGCATTGGCGAGCGCGTTGTAGAGGGTGTTCAGTCCCGACATGAGCGTGAACGGGCGCGCTTGCAGCGTCTTCACGAAACCCGCGATATCGCGAGGATTGGCGATAAGGAGTTGACAGCCGCCCAGGCGCGTCATCAGCAGCGCGCAGCAGGTCAGCGCGAAGATGTGGTAGAGCGGCAGCGCCGTCACCATCACGTGATCGGTGCGGTCGCCGAAGTAGGGGCGCATCCAGGCTTCGGCCTGGAGCACGTTCGCCGCGACGTTGCGGTGGAGCAAGGTGGCTCCCTTGGCCACCCCGGTGGTGCCGCCGGTGTATTGCAGGAAGGCGACGTCGTCGAGCGAGATGGAGACCGCCTTCGGCGGGGTCCGGGCGCCCTCTGCCATCACGCGCGCGAACGGCACCGACTTCGGCAGATTGAAGGGTTTCACCGCCTTTTTCACATGCCGCGACACGAGATTGATGACCGCGCCCTTCAGTCCCATGAGATCGCCTGGCGTCACCGTCACGATGGTCTGCAGGTCGAGGGACGGCAGGGCCTCTTCGACCGTGTGTCCGAAGTTCTCCAGGACGAAGAGGATCCTGGCGCCGGAATCGATCAATTGCCCGCTGAGTTCGCGCGCGGTGTAGAGCGGATTGACGTTCACCACGACATAGCCTGCCGTGAGAATGCCGAAGAGGACCGCCGGATAGGCCATCACGTTCGGCATCATGATCGCAACGCGGTCGCCCTTCTGCAGACCTTGCGCCTGGAGCCACGACGCGACGGCGTCGACGTTCCTGCCCAGATCCGCATATGTCATCCGCTTGCCGAAGCTCTCGACGGCAGGGCGGCCCGCATAGTCCTTCACCGCGGACCGGAAGATTTCGGCGAGCGTCCCATGCTTGGTTTCGTCGATCGTGGCGGGGACCTTGGCCGGATAGTGATTCAGCCAGGGCTTGTCGCCGCCAAGGGCAGCCCCGGTTCCGGGCGCAGCCGCCGTGGACATCTCGTTCATGGTCCTCCCTCCCCACTTCTAGCGAAGTTGCTTAAGTTTTTGAAGCGGAGGGGTTCTCTCCGCAGTTGGCTGCGAATGTGCCGCGGGCAAACGGATTTGTCGATGGGCGCGCGGCTTCCCCCTCCGCAAGGAGGGGGCCGGCAACGGGAACGACGCGGCGGGCCGAAAAAACCTCGCCGGGACCGGCTTTCCGCGGTCCTGCCCTTCTGTCTGCGCCAGACAGGCCAGGGAGCGCTAGAGCATCGTGACCGGAAAAGTGGATCACCGACGTTTTCGGCGCATCCGATCCGATGCTCTTTCTCTTGAAGCAGCGCAACGTTCGGTGCGGAAAACCGGGTCCACTTGTCCGCACGATGCGCTAGCTAATGCGCTCCCTTCGCCTGTTCCTGCAGCACGAGATCGGCGGGGCGGCCGCTCAATTCCGCCATGTGGTCGAAGCGGGTCGAGAAGGTGCCGACGCCGGCGGTCGCGGAGCGGAGTTCGACGATGAGGTCGCCGATCTCCGATTCGGGGATCTGGGCCGAGATCACGTCCCAGCCGGACCAGCCGGGCCGTGCATCGTAGCCGAGGATCTGGCCGCGCCGTCCGGTGACGAGACCGGTCGCCTTCGACAGGGCTTCCGTCGGGATCGCTATCTCGACGGAAAGCACAGGCTCGAGGAGCACGGGCCTCGCCTTCGGAAGCGCCTCGGCCAGGGCCAGTCTCGCCGCCGCCTGGAACGCCGCATCGGAGGAATCCACCGTGTGATAGGACCCGTCCGTCAACGTCACGGCGAGGTCCACCACCGGGAAGCCGAGCGGCCCGCGCTTGATCGCGTCGCGCACCCCGGTCTCGACAGAGGGTATGTATTGCCGCGGGACGACGCCGCCGGTGATCTGGTCCTTGAAGGCGAAGCCCTCGCCGCGCGGCAGCGGCCTCACCTCGATCATCACGTCCCCGAACTGGCCGTGACCGCCGGTCTGCTTCTTGTGGCGGCCCCGCGCCGCCGCCGGAGCCCTGATCGTCTCGCAGTAATTGACCCGCGGCTTGCCAGTGTCGACGGTGACCTGGAAGCGCGAGGCCAGGCGTTCGATCGCGACCCGAAGGTGCATCTCCCCCTGTCCGAGCAGGCGCATCTCGCCGAGTTCGGGCCGGCTCTCGACGACGAGCGCCGGATCCTCCTCGGCGATCTTCGTCAGCGCCGCGGTCAGCCTCACGTCGTCCTTGCGGTCCTTGGTGCGGATCGCGAAGGCATAGACCGGCTCCGGCGGCGCGACCGATACGATCGCCTCGGGCCGTACCTTGCCGACGGCGAAGCAATCGCCCGTGGCGACGCCTTCCATGCGTCCGAAACCGAGCGTGTCCCCAGGATGCGCCTCGGACGTCCGCGCGGTCGTCTGGCCGACGAGGGACAGGAGATTGCCGATCCGCGTCTCCGTACCGCGCGAACCGACGACGGTGTCGCCCTCGCGGAAAGCGCCGCGCAGCACGCGGGCAATGGACAACTTGCCGCCATGGCCCGTATGGAGCGACTTCATCACGTAGGCGAGCGCCGGACCGCCGTCCGACATGCCGAGCCGCGCCCGCGTTTCCGCCGGCGTAGGCGTTTCGTGACGCAACGCCTTCAGAAGACGCGACACGCCGTTGCCGCGATCGGCGGAACCGATCAGCACCGGGACCACGTGCCGGCTCTTCAGCTCCTTGGCGAGATCATCGAAGACGCGGTCCCGCGGCGGCTCGATTTCGGAGATCAGATCCTCCATGAGGGCATCGTCGTAGTCGGCCAGCCGCTCGAGCATGGCGAATCGGGCCTCGCGCTCGCGGGGCAGCTCGCCCTCGGGGAGGTCCACGACCTCGCTCCGCGCATGCTCGCGGTAGATGAAGGCACGCTCGAGAGCCAGGTCGATGAACCCGACGGCGATGCCGTCCTTCCAGATCGGGATCTGGCGCAGGAGCAGGGGCGTCCGCGACGCTTTCTGGAGGAGTTCCAGCGTCTCGCGCACGCGGCGCGTCTGCTGGTCGATCTTGTTGATGAAAAGGAATCGCGGAATGTCCGCCTCTTCGAGCTCGCGCAACACCACCTCGAGGGCTGGGATCTTGCGTTCGTCCGCCTCGCAGACCACGACGGCGGCGTCGCAGGCCGGAACCGCCGTGCGCATGTCATGAAGAAATTCGACGGAACCGGGGCAATCGACGAAAGTCATGGATTCGTCGAGAAAGGACGCCGTCGCCACGTTCGGCTCGACGCTCATGGCGTGGGCCCGCGCCTCGGCGCTGGCATCTCCCACCGTATCGCCGTTGGTCACGCGGCCGGAGCGCTGAACGGTGCCGGTTCGCTCCAAAATCGACTCGAGAAGAGTGGTTTTCCCGCTCTGGAAAGGGCCGACGATGGCAATGCATCGAGGGCCCGACGCTGGTCTGCCGTTGAGTGCCATGGGATCATCCTTCCTGCCCCGGAGTGCGTTCTTGACGACGCGGCAGCCCGATGCTCTGCCTCCTGATTGGGCTTGTCCAGTGTTTTGGTGGCCCAAGGTTCGGGCCGCGCCAAGACGAGAAAGGAGAGCAGAATTCAGTGGATGACGGCTTCACCATGTCATCCCCCGCGGCGCGCAGCGCCGGGGATGACACCGAGCGGCGCGGGGGCGAACGCCGACGCAAACCGATCAGGAATCCTGATGCTCGCCTCGCTTCACGATCCGCGTCGCCGCGATCGTCACCGGGCCCGCCCGCAGCAGGTTCATGGCCGACACGATCATCTCTGCCAGCCGCTCCGGCGCAACGCTCTGGCCTTCAATGTCGAGCAGGAAATCCTTCGCCTCGAGGTAACCGCCGTTCGTGAAGTCGACGCGGGCGTCGAACTTCACGCGGTGCGTGGACGACGGATCCGCCGCATAGGGCGGCGCCGCCGGATCCGGATGAAAGGTGCGCGGCCGGCCGCTCATCGCAAGGAACCGCAGAAGCGCTGGATGCGGTGGCAGGCTTCCTCCAGCGCCGCATTGGAGGTGGCGTAGGAGATGCGGAAGTTCGGACCCAACCCGAAGGCCGTGCCGTGCACTGCCGCGACGCCTTCCGACTCCAGGAGCTCGGTGACGAAGTCCTCGTCCGTGCGGAGCGTCTTTCCGGAGGGCGCCGTCTTGCCCATTGCCCCGGCGCAGGAGGGATAGACGTAGAACGCACCCTCCGGGTTCGGGCACTTCAAGTACTTCGCCTGGTTGAGCATCGAGACCACGAGATCGCGGCGCTCCTCGAAGGCCCTCCTGAAACCCACGAGGTGGTCTTGCGGACCGTTCAGCGCCTGGACAGCCGCCCATTGCGCAATCGTGCAGGCGCCCGACGTCTGCTGCCCCTGTACGAAGTCCATCGCCTTGATGAGGGTTTCCGGCCCGCCCGCGTAGCCGATTCGCCAGCCGGTCATGGCATAGGATTTCGAGACGCCGTTCATGGTGAGCGTACGGTCGTAGAGATTGGGCTCCACCTGTGCCGGAGTGACGAATTCGAAATCGCCGTAGGTCAGGTGCTCGTACATGTCGTCCGTGAGCAGCCACACGTGCGGATGACGGAGCAGCACGTCCGTGATCGCCTTCATCTCGTCGCGGGTATAGGCCGCTCCCGTCGGGTTCGAGGGCGAGTTGAGGATGATCCACTTGGTCTTGCGCGTAATGGCGCGTTCGAGCGGCTCCGGCTTGAGCTTGAAGTTGTGTTCCATGGCGGTCTCGACGAAAACCGCGGTGCCGCCGCACAGGCCCACCATTTCAGGATACGACACCCAGTACGGCGTCGGGATGATCACCTCGTCGCCGGGATTCAGGGTGGCGAGGAGCGCGTTGTAGATCACCTGCTTGCCGCCGGTGCCGACGATGGTCTGGGACGTCTTGTACTCGAGGCCGTTCTCCCTCCGGAATTTCGCCACGATGGCTTCACGCAACGGCACGATCCCGGGCACGGGCGGGTACTTCGTCTCGCCCCGGTCGATCGCGGCCTTCGCGGCTGCCTTCACGTGCTCGGGCGTATCGAAATCGGGCTCGCCGACCGAAAGGCTGATCACATCCCTTCCCTGGGCTTTGAGATCCCGCGCTTTCTGGGTCATGACGATCGTCGCAGACGGCTTGATGCGGGACAGGGCGTCAGACAAAAAGCCCATGGGATTCCTCCGGTCGGGGCGGTAGAAGGGCGCCTTGCGGCGGCGCGGACCCTAGTGGGCGCGGGCCGCTCAAGCAAGCAGAACAGCCCGCTCCGGCGGGGTTGCGAGGAGACGTTCATGCCACTGACCCGCCGTTTGGCGCTCGCCCTCATGGCCGGCGCCGCCTTCTGTGCGACGGCCGCTTCGGCCCAGGAGACCGCGAAGGACTACCCGAACCGCATCATCAGGATGGTCGTCCCCTACCCGGCCGGCGGTCCGACGGACGCCATCGCCCGTTTCGTGGCGGAGGACATGAGCAAGTCGCTCGGTCAGAACGTCGTCGTCGAGAACGTGGCCGGCGCCTCCGGAGCGATCGGCACCCGGCAGGTCGCCCGAGCCGAGCCCGACGGATACACCCTCATCTTCGGCAACAACCAGACGCACGGGAACAACATGTTCCTGCTGACCAACCCGGGCTACGACGCCGTCAAGGATTTCGCGCCGCTCGCCGGGGTCGGTGCCTTCGAGCACGTCTTCGTGGTGCCGAAGGACTCGCCCGTGAAATCGATCGCGGATCTCGTCGCCGCGGCGAAGAAGGATCCCACCAAGCTCAATTACGGTTCGACCGGGCTGGGCTCCGGATCGCATCTCGCCACCGAGCTCTTCATGGTCCGCACGGGGATCAAGATGACCCACGTGCCGTTCCGCGGGGCGGCGCCCCTGGTCACCGATCTCATGGGCGGGCGCATCGACGTGTCGAACTCCACCCTTCCCTCGGTGCTCGGCCAGGTGCAGAGCGGCGACATCCGGGCCATCGGGCTCGCCAGCCCGCAGCGCACCGCGGCCCTGCCGGACGTGCCGACCCTGCGCGAACAGGGCATCGGCAATGCCGACGCCGAGTCGTGGGCCGCCTTCTTCGCCCCCGCCGCGACGCCGAAACCGATACTCGACAAGCTCTCGTCGACCATCCTCGCGAGCCTGGCAAAGCCCGAAGTGAAGGCGCGAATCGCAAAGCTCGGCTTCACCCTCAACCTGCGCGACCCGGAGACGTTCAAGCCCTATCTGGCGCAGGAGATCCAGACCTGGGCCGACGTCATCAAGACGGTCGGCATCAAGCCCGAAGCGGTGAACTGAAGGGACCACGCCGATGCGCGGCGACGCGCACCGGCCCCCGCGCACCGCGAGGTCCGAGAACCATTGTCCTTCGGCCAAGGCCGAAGACGTCTCCCCGCCGAATGAAGTTTGGCACATGTCCACTCCTCACAATTACGGCCGGCTCATCGACCACGTCCATCTGCGGGTCGCCGATCTCGAGGCGAGCCGCCGCTCCTACCGCGCCGTCCTTCGGGCGCTCGGTCTCGATTTTTCCTCAAGCGAAGAACATTTCTCGACCGACGAGCTCTGGGTCGACCTCGCCGACGGCCCGGTTGGGATCCATCCGATGCTCTTTGTCTGAAGCAGCGCATCGTTCAATGCGGAAAACCGGGGCCACTTGTCCGCACGATGCGCTAAGGAATCATTGAGCATTCTCGTTCACGGGTGCTTTAGCGCGTCGATGCTACGCAAGGGAACGGCCGGGCTGAACCGCGTCGGCCGTCACCGGCTCCCGAGTCCCGCGCAGAGACAGCTATGGAACGATCCTCGAGACTTGGCGTTTTCGCCCGGAACTTGATCGAGGCGGCTGAGGGGGAGATCGCCTGATGCAGACCTCGTCCCGCCGCTGGACCCTCACCCCCACGTCGCGTCTCGATGCCTCGAGCGAGCGGCGCCTCTCTTTGGCGCTCATCGCGCTGGTGAGCGTCGCAACCGTTTCCGTTCTCGCCGCCACGGGCGCACTGTCTCAGCACCACGCGAGAGAACTCGCCACGCTCACGGGGCCTTGATCTTCCGCTCGGTTGACGCCGCCGCGGCGCTTGCTAGGTCAACGGCAGGTTCGACCGTGGAGAGGCTTCATGCCGCAACGCTGCATCCTGCACGCCCTGCTGCTGGTTCTTGCGACATCCGTGTCGGCTCCCGCCCAGGAGGTCCAGCGCTTCAAGACCGAGAAGGCCGAGATCGCCGTCGAGACGGCGGCCCGCGGACTCGAGAACCCCTGGGGCCTCGCCTTCCTGCCGGACGGTCGAATGCTCGTCACCGAGCGGCCGGGACGCCTGCGGGTCGTCACGAACGGTCAAGTCTCGGAACCTGTCCGCACGCCGCCGCAATTGCGCGTCATGGCCCGCGGCCAGGGCGGTCTCCTGGACGTTGCACTCGATCCCGACTTTGCCGCGAACCGTCTCGTGTATCTGAGCTTCGCGGAGGATCGCGGTGAGGGCCGCGGGGGCACCAGCGTCATGCGGGCTCGCCTCAATGCCGATGCGACGGCGCTCGAAGCGCCGCAGATCATCTTCCGGCAGGAGCCGGCCCATACGGGCCGCAACCATTGGGGCTCCCGCCTCGTCTTCGACCGCGACGGGAATTTGTTCGTAACGCTCGGGGACCGCTTCGACCTGCGGGCCGAGGCACAGAACCCGGCGAACCATCTGGGCAAGGTGGTCCACATCACCCCGGAGGGACGGCCGGCGCCGAACAATCCGTTCCTCAACCGCGAGGGCGCGCGACCCGAGATCTGGTCCCTGGGCCACCGCAACGTGCAGAGCGCCGCGCTTCATCCGCAGACCGGCCGGCTCTGGACGGTGGAGCACGGCGCGCGTGGAGGAGACGAGGTCAACATCCCGCAAGCCGGCAAGAACTACGGCTGGCCCGTCATCACCTACGGCGTGGATTACTCGGGCGTCAGGATCGGCGAAGGCACGGCGAAGCCGGGCCTCGAACAGCCGGTCTATTACTGGGATCCGTCGATTGCTCCATCCGGCATGGCCTTCTACACCGGCGACAAGTTCCCGGGCTGGCGCGGCAGCATCCTCGTCGGCGCCCTCGCGGGAAAGCTCGTCTCGCGCCTCGAGACGAATTCCGACAAGGTGACCGGCGAGGAGCGCATGCTCCAAGGGCTCGGAGAGCGCATCCGCGACGTGCGCCAAGGGCCGGACGGCTTCGTCTATCTCCTGACCGATTCCAGCCAGGGCCGCATCCTCAGGCTGAAGCCCGCGAGCTGACGACGGATTCCTCTCGCGCGCATGCGGTCGGGGCCGACCGCCTCATGGATCTTCCCGGCGCGCGCCGAGCCGGGCCAGCACCTCGGCACCGCCTTCGATCTGCGGGTTCGACGGATCGAACCCTTCGCGCTTCTCGCGAGCCGTGACGAGTTCTCGCGCACGGGCGAAGGCCACGTCGAGTCGGGGCTCCGCGCGCAGCGCCTTGTTGAAGAAGGCATCGCCGAAATAGGTCCAGGTCGCTCCGTCGCGGCACCCGAAGGAAGGTTTATCCGGGGCGGCGGCCGTGATGACGAGGGTGCGCGGATCCGCCAGAGCCCGGGCGAAGATGCCGGAATAGCAGGCCGACACGATGAGCACCCGATGGCGCGCCCGCGTAAGGTCGAGGAGGCGGGCCACGTCCTTCGGCGTCATGACGAAGGATTGCTTTCCGGCCACGAGCCCGACGCCATCGGGCGCTCCGTGGGACGTGAGGACGAGCACCGCCACGTCTTCATCCGGGTCGAGGGCGCGCCCGGCCGCCTCCGCCGCCGCGATCAGGTCGCGCGGCTTCGCCGCGAACCGCTTCTTGCCGTTGAACCGGACGACGGAACGCCCGCCCGCATCGAGCTGCTCCTCCAGGATTCCCGCGGCGCCCTTGGCTTCGCTCTCGAACACGCTTTGCGGCCCCCAGAGCCCGAAGGACAGAATATAGGCGTCGACCACGCCGGGCCGCTGCGGCGCGAGCTTCGCCGTCTCCGCGGTGGCGGAGGAGCCCGCCGCGAAGGCAAGCAAGAAGGCAAGGAAGAGGCGGCACATCGAACGAACCCTGTTGCGGCCGCAACTGATTAGGGCATCGCGCCAAGAAGTGGAAACCGGTTCTTCGCCACGAGGAACGCGGCCGCAATGGGGCGCTCGTGCGCAGACGTGTAAACCACGTTCGGTGCGCTTGAGGCGAACTCTGCCGCACCTTGCGGGTTTTCCTCCGCAGGCGAGACGGAGAGGAACCATGGACATCGCGCTCGACAAGGTGTGTGACGTCATCATTCGCGCGAGGGCGATCGATGCGAAGGAGGGCGTGACGGACCCGGCCTCCGGCTCGAACCCGATCGACGACGGCAATATCGACAGCCTCACGGCGAACCCGGACGACGCGACGGAACAGGAGTTGCGGGACGTGATCGCGGGCCTGAACGACGACGAGCGGGCCGATCTCATCGCGCTCGTCTATATCGGCCGCGGCGACATGGAACCCGAGGAATGGGGGGACGCGGTGCGGCTCGCGAAGGAACGGGAGGGGTCGAGCGCAGTCTCGACCGCCGACTGGCTGATCGGCATTCCGAACTTGGGCGATCTCCTCGACGAGGGCCTCGCCGCTCAGGGCCGGAGCTGCGCCTGACGGGGCTGCCCTCTCCGGACGGACTGGAGCGCGCCCCTCGCGAGTCATCCTTCGGGTGGGGCGCCCTCCTCGCGGGCGTCATCCTCGGGCGAGCGCCAGCGCGACCTTGAGGATCGCGTGACGGCCTCAGCGTTCGAGCCGCTCGAGAGGCAGCGTGATCGTGACGCTGAGACCTTCCCGCGCCCAAACCTGCTCCACGGTGCCGCCGAGCTGGCCCGTTACGCTCTTGCGGGCCAGTTGCGAGCCGAAGCCCTCGGCGCCGGGCGGGCCGTCGATGGGAGGACCGCCCTCCTCGCACCAGCTCATGACGATGTGGTCGCCCTCCCTCCGCCAGGCGAGGACGAGCCGGCCCGCGTCGACGGAGAGCGAGCCGTACTTCGCCGCGTTGGTGGCCAGTTCGTGCAGAACGAGCGTCAGCGCCGTCGCGGCGTTGGAACCGATCGCGAAGTCCGGACCTCCGGCGACGAGCCTTCCCGCATCCTCGTAGGGTGCGAGAACCGCATGAACGAGGGCATCGATGGAGGCGGCGCGGCTTTCGATCTCCTGGCCCGCGATGACGGGCTGGATCAGGTTGTGCGCGCGGGCGAGTGCCTCGAGACGCCCGCGCAGGGCCTTGCCCATCTCCTGCGGCGTCGAGGCGGAGCGCACCGTCAGCGAAACCATCCCGCTCGCCACGGCGAAGAGGTTCTTCACCCGGTGGTTCAGTTCGCGCACCAGGAGCTGCCGCTCCTCCTCGGACCGCTTGCGGTCGGTAATGTCGAGCACGGTGCCGAGGAGCCGCCGGGCCTTTAGCTCGCCGGCCTCGATCTCGTAGAGCATCTGGCCGCTGCTCAGGACCCAGCGGATGTCCCCGTTGCGATGCAGGACGCGGTGCTCGAGCCGCAGCTGCCCGCCGGAGGCCGGATCCATCAGGGTTTGGACGGCTGCGACGACCTTCTCCCGATCCTCCGGGTGAATGGCCTGCTGCCAGAATTCGTAGGTCGCAGGCTCACCCGCCGGAAGTCCGAAGACCTCCTTCTGCCGGTCGGACCAGAAGGTCTGACCGGTCCGGGCGTCCCATTCCCAGAGCCCGAGCTGGGTCGCCTCGATGGCGAGGCCCAGGCGCTGGACGTGGTACTCCGTCGTGCGCGCCTGGTTCTCCGCCTCGGCCCGCGCCTGCAGTTCGGCCGTGACGTCGCTCCCGATCGTCAGGATGCCGGCGGTCCGGCCCTCTGCATCGGTCACCGGAAGCAGCCGCACGTCCCAGAAGGTGGGCACGCTGCCGGGACTCGGCTGGATCGCCAAGCCGGGGATCTCGCAGGGCTCGCCGGTTTCGAGAACCACCTGAATCCTGGCCTGCAGCTCGGGCAGAAACTCATTCCCCACCACTTCCGCGAGGGTGCGCCCGATCGGATCCGCCGTAGGGGCGCCCACGGCCTGCCGAACCAGGCGATTGGCGAAGACGAACCGCTGGTCCGGACCCATCGTGACCGCCAGTGCGACGGGCACGTTGTCCAAGAGCTCCGACAGCGCTTCTCGGCCAAAACCGGCCTCATCCGCGTCGAACCGGATTTTGCTGAGGACGCGGGCCCATGAGCGTGCGGGGTTCAACCGGATGGCCTCCTCGACCGACCTGGCGGCCGACCCGTCTTTACAGATGGATTGGGGCGGAAAGTCTTACAGAAATCCGCCGCCGAGGCCAGTCGGGCGGCCTTTTCGCGCACGCGTCGGCGGCAAGCGATTCCGTTCACTCTTTATTCCGGTCCGGCGACGGGCCATATTGGCTGCATGACCAAATCACCGGACGAGAAACCCGCCAAGGCGACAGCCAAGAAGCCGGCGGCCAAGAAGCCCAAGCTCTCTACCGGAAAGGCCTCCAAGCCGGAGCTGAAGCCGCTCGACACCTATCTGGCGAATCTCCTCAACCCGGCCGTGAACCGGGAGCGCGAGGAGGCGGCGGGCTTCGCGGAACGCGCGCAGGAGGCGTTCGCGCATGGCAGCGTCACCGACGTGGACCCGGCGCTGGCGAGAAGGCTCGGCCTGGCGAGTCCGGAGGACGGGCCGGACGGCCCCGAGGACGTTCCGCCGCTCGCCGCGGAGGGCGTTTCGGCCACCGTGCAGGCCCTGACGAAACTGCTCACGGAAGGCGATCCGCGCTTCAAGGACGGCCAACCGTGGGTGCCCCACCGGCCGCCGCGCCCGGAGAAGTCGGAAGGCGGCATCCCGTTCAAGCTCGTATCCGATTTCGAGCCTTCGGGCGATCAGCCGACCGCCATCGCGGAACTCGTGGACGGGGTCCGGCGACAGGAGCGCGACCAGGTGCTCCTCGGAGTCACCGGCTCGGGCAAGACCTTCACGATGGCGAAAGTGATCGAGGCGACGCAGCGGCCGGCCCTCATCCTTGCGCCGAACAAGACGCTCGCCGCGCAGCTCTACGGCGAGTTCAAGTCGTTCTTCCCCGACAACGCGGTCGAGTACTTCGTCTCCTATTACGACTACTACCAGCCGGAAGCCTACGTGCCGCGGTCGGACACGTACATCGAGAAGGAATCCTCCATCAACGAGCAGATCGACCGCATGCGCCATGCGGCCACGCGCGCCCTGCTGGAACGCGACGACGTCATCATCGTCGCCTCCGTGTCGTGCATCTACGGCATCGGTTCGGTCGAGACCTACACGGCCATGACCTTCTCGGTGAAGGTAGGGGAACGGATCGAGCAGCGGCAGCTCATCGCCGATCTCGTCGCGCTCCAATACAAGCGCATTCAGAACGATTTCTCCCGCGGGACCTTCCGCGTGCGCGGCGACGTGATCGAGCTGTTCCCGGCCCACCTGGAGGACCGGGCCTGGCGCATCGGCCTCTTCGGCGACGAGATCGAGTCGATCGTCGAGTTCGATCCGCTCACCGGCAAGAAGACGAACGACCTCTCCTTCGTGAAGGTCTACGCCAATTCGCACTACGTGACCCCGCGGCCGACGCTGCAGCAGGCCGTCAAGGGCCTCAAGGATGAGCTGAAGGCCCGCGTCGCCGAACTCACCCGCATGGGCCGCTTTCTCGAGGCGCAGCGGCTCGAGCAGCGCACGACCTTCGACGTCGAGATGATCGAGGCCACGGGGTCCTGCGCCGGCATCGAGAACTATTCGCGCTATCTCACGGGCCGCAAGCCAGGCGAGCCGCCGCCGACGCTGTTCGAGTATCTCCCCGACAGCGCCCTCGTCTTCACCGACGAGAGCCACGTGACGGTGCCGCAGATCGGCGGCATGTACCGCGGCGACTTCCGCCGCAAGGCGACCCTTGCCGAATACGGGTTCCGCCTCCCCTCCTGCATGGACAACAGGCCGCTCCGCTTCGAGGAATGGGACGCCATGCGGCCGCCTTCGGTCCACGTCTCGGCGACCCCCGCCAAATGGGAGATGGAGCAGACCGGCGGCGTCTTCGTCGAGCAGGTCATCCGGCCCACGGGGCTCGTCGATCCGGTGGTGGACATCCGCCCGGCGCGCACGCAGGTCGACGACCTTTTGGGCGAGGTGCGCGAGACGGCCCGCAAGGGCTACCGCACCCTGGTCACCACGCTCACCAAGCGCATGGCCGAGGACCTTACGGAATACCTGCACGAGAACGGCATCCGCGTGCGCTACATGCACTCGGACATCGACACGATCGAGCGCATCGAGATCATCCGCGATCTCCGCCTCGGAGCCTTCGACGTGCTCGTCGGCATCAACCTGCTGCGAGAGGGCCTCGATATTCCCGAATGCGCGCTCGTCGCCATCCTCGATGCCGACAAGGAGGGCTTTTTGCGTTCCGAGACCTCCCTCGTGCAGACCATTGGCCGCGCCGCCCGCAACGTGGAGGGCCGTTGCATCCTGTACGCGGACCGGATCACAGGATCCATGGAGCGCGCGATCGCCGAGACGAACCGCCGCCGCGAGAAGCAGCTTGCCTACAACGCTCAGCACGGCATCACGCCGGAGAGCGTCAGGCGAAACATTGCCGACATCCTGGAGAGCGTCTACGAGCGCGACCACGTCTCGGTCGATACGGGCCTCGCCGACGCCGCGAAGACGGTCGGCCACAACCTCAAGGCCGTGATGGCGGATCTCGAGAAGCGCATGCGCGAGGCCGCCGCGAATCTCGAATTCGAGGAGGCGGCGCGGTTGCGCGACGAACTCAAGCGCCTGCAGGCCACCGAACTCGTCCTCGGCGACGACCCGCTGGCCCGCCAGGCGCATGTGGAGCGCGAAGCCGGCCGCTATGGCGGCGGCCGCAAGTACGGCCGCTCCGCCAACCTCCCTCCGACCGAGCACGGACCCACGCCCGGCATGGGTGCAGTCGACGCGCGCCGCTCCGACGAGGGGACGCGCATCCGCAAGCCCACCCTCGACGAGATGGGCCCCGGCACCGACCGGGAGATGCCGCTCCATTGGCGCGAGCGCCCGGCCGGGCGCTCGACTCAGGGCTTCGCGGGTCAGAAGCCGAAATGGAAGGGGCGGACGGGGCGATAGAGCACTCCCGTTCGAAAGGGCGTGCTCCCTTCTTTCAAGCGGATTCCGGTTGCGATGTAGCACCTGAGAAGAATCAGGCAGCGATCGTCGCGCGGGATTCGACGCTCACGAGGACTTGCCCGGCGGTGACCTCCGGATCGCCCTCGATGAGGTCCCCGAGATTGTCCCGGATCCAGGTCAGTGCCCGCTGATGGGCCTGGCGCGCTGCATCCTCCGTGTCGAAAAGCGAAATCGAGGCGCCGGTGGTGCCGCCGCCGTTCACGACGTAATAGCCCTGGAAGCCGGGAGCCTGACGCAGCAGGGGAGCGAGACCCGCCTCGGCGCGGCGTGCGGCCTCCTCGACGTTACGCATCCGATTGAACTTGCGGATCACGGCGTACATGAGGGCCTCCTGTGCAGAAAACCCCGCAGCCGTGCGGACGATAGCACGACCGGCAGGGCGGTGCGGTGGGATAACTACCAACCGATCGTCCGAAACCGCAGGCCGACCGAGTTGCTTCCGCTCCCGAGAGCCACGCGGCCTCGCGAGGCGACCGGAAACGACCATCTCTCGCGTGCCGTTCGCTGCGGCGCAACATCGGTCGATGCTCAGGCTGCGTGGCGGCCCGCCTTGCGGCTCAATGCACCACCGGTACCCGCGGGACCTTGGGACGTTCGACCATCACGGCCGCCGACCATTCCGCCATGGCCTCACGGTTCAGGTGCCGCGCCCGGAGGCGACGCCATTCCGGCTCGATGCGCTCCCACACCGTCCGCTTCTCCGGGTCTTCCGCCTCCTCGTAAACGTGCTCGAGCACGGCCGCGAAACTCAGGGCCTTGCCGACGTGGCGCGGCGGGAATCCTCCCGGGGCGAGCCAAGCCTCCACGGCTGCAATGAAGTCGCGCTGCGAGCGCAGGCGGCGGCCGCGCCAATCCTCGATCAGAGCGCCGCTCAAACTGAATGCGACGTCGAACTGCACGTCGCTGTCCAGACCCACGAACCAAAGGCGAAGATGATCGAGCGGAGTCATGGGGCGGCCTCCCGAATCCATTAGCGGCAGTGAGCGACAAGGGCGCGATGTTCTCTCTTTGTTCAGGGACAAGTCAAGGACGCCTGTGGACGGCGACGCCGGCCACCGGGTGGTCCAATTCCTTCGATGCGAATTGGCGTCTTCGGCCGGCCCCGGAGGCATTGCGATGGAGTGCGGCTCCGGCCACAGCTAACGCTGCTGTTCCCGACGAGCGATGCCGCAGTGCAATATAAACGTCACAATTCATCTTGTGTCGAAATCCCAACATCATGCGAATGCTTGTTTTTCGCGTTCGAGAGGAGCCTTATCCTCTATAAGACAGATCAATTTGCTCCTAACATTCTACCCCGATAAGCAAATCTCCTCTTCGACCCTTAGGGCAACCGTGATATTGAGGGGGCAGAATCAACAAGAAGAGACGGGGGCTCACAGGGTGGAACCATGTCAGAAAAGCACTTTGCCAAGCCCGCCACCGCGGAGGCGAGCTCATATTTCAGCATGTATTTGCCTCACATCCAGCCGCTGATGCAGGACCTCCTGCGCACGCTGGCCAACATCGATTTCGAGCATGAGATCGAGTTGGAAAAGCTGGAGGCCAGCACCATGGAAGCCGCGTTCAAGCGCCAGATTCGAGAACGGCTGAAGGAACGGCATCGGGAGCGGCGGGAGCCTTACGTGCAGCATCTTGCCGAACTGCACACCCAAGCCACATCCGCCAAGGTCTATGCGGCCTGACCGGAGACATCCGATGACGCCCTCGGCGGCCGCCCATAGAACTTTCCAGTAGATCCTCAAGGGACGCGGACTCGGCACGCCGAGCAGGCGAGAGGAGATCGCCACGAATTTCAGTCTGATGGAGGGACCTATCGAGTCTCCGTCGATCCACGGAGATCGGCCAAACGCATTGGATTCCCATTGGCGATCAGGGCGAACGGCAGCCCTCAGCGGTCGTCACAGCATCCCATGATCCTTGGACGACAGGATCACAGGACGGAAGCGGCGCTCCTCGACGAGACCTCCGGGGGGCGCCGTTGCCGTTGAGGCGGCGTGACCTGCCGCCGGTTGTGCGCCGATGCAATCGGCGCAAGAGGATTCTCCTCGGGTGTCCCGCCAGCACCACCTCGATCAGCCCCAGATTCCCGCTTGGCCAGAAGCCCCAGGCCCGGCTGTAGGGCCAGATCGGGACCGTGGCGATGACGAACAGGATCACGAGGGAGATGAGGATGGTGCTGAGAGGCATCGTTCACGCGCTCAGCGCTTGTCTCCCTCCCGGAGGGAGTCCTTGATACCGCCTATCGTATTCTGGGCCCGGCCCTCGGCGTGATCCATCTTGCCTTCGGCCTGCAGCTTGGAATCGCCGGTCATCCGGCCAAAAAAGCCCTTGATGCGGCCCATCATCGTCTTGGCCGCGCCTTCGCTGCGATCGCGATCCATGGCGATCTCCCTTCCTTGCGCGCCCCCCGTAGTCCAAACGGACCGTGAGCAGGGCGGTTCCGGATTGCGGCGTTGCATCAGGCCTCCTTGCGAGCGGCGATCCGTCGTTCGGCACAGGCCCCGCGCTGGCCCGCCGTGCGTCCGGGGCTGTCGGAACGGCTCGCTCCCTGAGGCGTTGTCCCGGTGGCGAGAGGGCGCCGCCGATCGTGCGACCCCGACTGGGAGCGAGGTCGCGCATTGGCATGCCCCGAGACAATCAAAAGCACCGTACTCCCACCCCCGGGCCGAACGCCCGCTTGAGCCGGCAGGTTCAGGCTCAAATCGGCCAGCGCCTCAGGGCCTTCTACAAAGCCCTTGCTCTCGGCGAACAGCCGGTTCCCCACCGTTTCATCGAGATCATCGACCGACTCGATCAGAGCCGGCCAGAGAGCCGCCAGGAAAAGCGCTCATGACAAGCATCGATCCGAGCCTCCGCGACGCCATGCTGCGCGCGACGCCCAATCTCCGAGCCTTTGCGATATCGCTCACCTCCAATATCGATCGCGCCGACGATCTGGTGCAGGAGACGCTCATGCGGGCCATCGCGAACATCACGCGGTTCCAGCCCGGCACCAACATGCAAGCCTGGCTCTTCACCATCCTGCGCAATCTGTTCCATTCGGAATATCGCAAGCGTCGCCGTGAGGTGGAGGATGCGGACGGCAAATACGCCGCGACCCTTGCGGTGCAGCCCCACCAGGGCGTGCATCTCGATTTCGAGGATCTTCAGAAGGCGCTCGCTCGCCTGCCCCACGATCAGCGCGAGGCCCTGCTCCTGGTCGGCGCCTCCGGCTTCTCGTACGAGCAGGCGGCTGAGATCTGCGGCTGCGCGGTCGGCACGATCAAGAGCCGCGTCAACCGTGCGCGGACGCGGCTCGCCGAGCTCATGCACCTCGCGGACTTGGAAGAGGATCTCGGTCCCGACCGGATCACGCTCTCGGCACTCCAGGCCGTCGCCTGATCAGCGGCGACGGAATTGCGGGTTGCCGCGCTGGGGAGGCCGGGGGGCGGACGAAGCACCGGAATCCTTATGGCGGAAGATGAGACGGCCTTTTTCCAGATCATAGGGTGACATCTCGACTGTGACGCGGTCGCCCGCCAGCGTCTTGATGCGGTTCTTCTTCATCTTGCCGGCCGTATAGGCGATCACCTCGTGCCCGTTGTCGAGCTGGACGCGGTAGCGGGCGTCGGGCAGGATCTCGGTCACGAGACCCTCGAAGGTTATCAGTTCTTCTTTCGCCATTGAGTACCTTTCAAACAAAAAGCCGTCCCGGTTCGGAACGGCTATAGCGCAGAGGGCGTGATCCGTGAACCACGCCCTTGGGCCTTGAACACCTTATGCGTTCTGAAGGTTGACCGCGGACGTCTTGCCGGTGCGCTGGTCGGTCTGAAGCTCGTAGGTGATCTTCTGTCCCTCGCGCAGCCCGCGCATGCCGGCCCGCTCGAGCGCCGTAGCGTGCACGAACACATCCTTGCCGCCGTTGTCCGGCTGAATGAAACCGTAGCCTTTGGTCTCATTATACCACTTCACAGTACCCGTATTCATTGGGGTAACCTCTTCACTGACGTCTGCACGTGACGGGCAAGCCCGTCGTTTCGTCGATATTGGTTAGAGAGGGAGAACGTGCGCCCGGCAGTGCCAAAGCGAAGCAGCCCAGTCGTCCGGCCAAAGTCGATGGCAACTTCCCTAAGGGACGGATGAGGCGATTGCAAGGCAATACCGCGTCCCGACGGATCAAGGTCCGATTCGCCGTTCCGGCCGAACTGCAATACTTCTATCGCGCAAGGGCTCGCTCGAGCTCTGCCTTCGACATGCGTGAACGGCCGGCGAGACCGCGGCTCTTGGCTTCGGCGTAGAGCTCGGCGCGGGTGCTGGCCCGTCCGGCCTTCGAAGCCGCCCGGCCCAAGCGCTCCTGCGGGGATGGCGTCCGTCCGGATGCGGGCTTTGCTGTCGAAGCGGTCTCGCCCCGCCGCTCCTTTGCTTTCGTCTTCTTCAGGTTCCTGCGGTTCTTGCTCGGACTCTCCTGGCGCGACGCACCGGCCTCGTGCAGGGCGATGGCGATCGCCTGCTTGGGATTCTTCACCTTTGGGCCGGTGCCGCTTGTCCTGAGCTCGCCGTGCTTGAACTCGTGCATCACGCGCTCGACGGTCTCCTTCTGCGCCTTCGATTGCCTTGACGTCCTTCGCCGCAGCGTCTTGGCCATGCTTGTCTCCTGCTCGATGACGGTTGGCCTCGTCCGTGCAACGCCCGGGAGTGAGATGTGTTCGAGGCGTCGCGATCGGGCGAGACTCATGAGGAACCTGCCTCTCGCGCGCAGCGTAGTCCGCTGGGGCCGCGACGACGGCCCCTTTCCGCCGGACGACGCCGGCCGCGGCGGGCGCCCGAGGTCGGGCACCGAGCCGGGTCCGGCACCTGATGCGGTAGTGTCCGGGGCGATTTTCATGCCGCGCCGCTCCGGACTTTTCCCCGCCTTTCGGCGGCATCGCGGCGCGCCGCCTTCCCTCGAAGCGCGGGAAACCCCATATGGAGGTCCGGAAAGGGACGGTCGACACGATGGCAGGCATCTCCGTCACGCTTGAGGGCAACAACATCCAGCTCGCCTTCCAGAAGGGCGACCAGGCGACCGCTGTGGTGATGGATCCTCAGGCCGCGCGATCGCTGGCCAAGGCTCTCGGCCAGCTTCTCTCGGCCATCGGCGAAAGCGCGGAAGACGGCGACGAGGGTCTCGAGGAAATGGTCGAGGTCACGTCGCCGACGATCGACATCGGCATGGACGAGAACGGACATGCGGTTCTGGCGCTGCAAGCCGGCCCCCTGCCGCCCTTCATGCTGCGCCTGAAGGACGACGAGGCCCGCCACATCGCTCAGAGCCTCACCGAGATCCTCAACAGTCCCGGCGACGTACGGACGTCCTTGGGCGGACACTGAGGGGCGATCCGCGCCCCGAGCCCGGGACACGGGCAAGGAACTTCGCCACGCTCAAGCCTGTTGTCGAACGCGTGGCCGATCGCCCGCGCTTCGGACGAGAGACGATGGCCATCCGTGAACCCAAGCTCGCGCCGGGCTCCTACCCCGTTCCGGTGATGGACGCCAAGGCCGAACCGATCCTGAAGAATCCTGAGGCGGAAAGCTTCTACGCGGAAGCCCTCCGGGAACTGAACGAGCTCGGCCTGCCGTTCCTGCTCGCCGGCACCTACGCGCTCTCCGCCTATACGGGCATCACCCGCCCGACGAAGGATCTCGACATCTTCTGCAAGGCCGGCGATTACACGCGCGTCCTGTCCCACTTCAAGAATCTCGGTTACGCCATCGAGATCGAGGACGAACGCTGGCTCGGCAAGGTGTTCAAGGGCCAGCACTTCTTCGACGTGATCTTCGCCTCCTCGAACGGCACCATGCCGATCGGCGACCAGTGGTTCGAGAATGCCCGCCAGATCGAGGTGTTCGGCTCCCCGGTGCGCATCGTCGGTCCGACGGAGCTCGTCTGGTCCAAGTGCTTCATCCAGCTCCGCCACCGCTACGATGGGGCCGACGTGGCGCACACGATCCTCAAGGCGCACGACCAGATCGATTGGAAGCAGCTCCTGGCCTATATGGAGGTGCATTGGGAGGTGCTGCTCATCCATCTGCTCAATTTCCGCTGGATCTACCCGACCGAGCGGGACGCCGTGCCCCGCTGGGTCATGGACGAACTCCTCGACCGCCTGAACAAGCAGAGGGACCTGCCGCCGCCGCAGATGAAGGTGTGCCGCGGCCGCATGTTCTCGCGCGTCGATTATGAGATCGACGTCAAGGAATGGGGCTTCGCCGATGTCGGCGGCGAGGGCGAATGGCGGAATGACTGACCAGCAGCCCATCACGGACGGCGCGCTGAAGGTCGCCGCCATGGGCGACCTGCACGTCCGCGAGGACGGTTCGAGTTCCTATCGCGAACTCTTCGGCGAGATCTCGCGCGAGGCCGATGTCCTCGTGCTGGCCGGCGACCTGACGGATCTCGGCAAGCCGAAGGAGGCGGAGATCCTGGCGCAGGATCTCAAGGCCTGCTCGATCCCGGTGATCGGCGTCCTCGGCAACCACGACTACGAATGCGGCTGCCCCGAGGAAGTGACGCGTATTCTCCGGGAGGCCGGCATGAAGGTGCTGGACGGGCAGGCGACTGAGGTGAACGGCGTCGGCTTTGTCGGCGTGAAGGGGTTCGCGGGCGGCTTCGGACGCCGCATGCTCGGTTCTTTCGGCGAGCCTGCCATGAAGCAGTTCGTCGCCGAGACCATGAACGAGACCATGCGTCTCGAGAACGCCATGCGGACGGTGCGCGCGAAACGCTCGCTCGTGATCCTGCACTACGCTCCCGTCGTCGAGACGATCGAAAGCGAGCCGCTGGAGATCTACCCCTTCCTCGGCTCGTCGCGCCTGGCGGAAACCATCGATCGCTTCCAAGTCAGCGCCATCGTCCACGGGCATGCCCACCGGGGTCGCTTCGAGGGACGCACGCCGGGCGGCCAACGCGTCTACAACGTCGCCCGCCACATCGAGAAGCCGAACGGCAAGCACTACGCCATCATCGAGATTTAGCGCCTCCCGTGCCATCGTCGGCAGCGCCTTGTTTCCGCCCACTCTGGATGTGGATCCCCTTCCCTCGCCTGCGGCTCGCCGGGGATGACAAGGAGGGCGCCATCCTCCGACAAGCGGAGCGAAATCGGGTGCAAGTTCAGGCGCCCTGTTGGCCTTTGCTCCCCACCTGGATCGAAAGCGGAGCTCCTAGCGCATCGTGCGGACAAGTGGACCCGGTTTTCCGCGTTAAACGA
The DNA here is from genome assembly GCA_963723525.1 of uncultured Alphaproteobacteria bacterium. Classification (GTDB taxonomy): domain Bacteria; phylum Pseudomonadota; class Alphaproteobacteria; order Rhizobiales; family Beijerinckiaceae; genus Microvirga. Next base: position 193,563 of record CAVRRI010000004.1, on the reverse strand, counting down.
TGCGCTGCTTGCAAAAGGGGAGCATCGGATGGATCCCAAAAGTGGAGTCCACTTTTGGGTCCGATGCTCGCATCGTGCGGACAAGTGGACCCGGTTTTCCGCGTTAAACGATGCGCTGCTTGCAAAAGGGGAGCATCGGATGGAGTGAAATCCACACTTCTGCGTCCGATGCTCTAGAACCGCGTGCCCGGGTCCTTCGGCGCGCCGGGAAGATAGTCGGGCTCGGAACCCGGACCCTTCGGATCCGTGATGCCGGGATCGTCGACCGGATAGGGTGTGCGAGGCCCCGAGGGGCCTATGTCGGGCATCTCGTCGGGGGTCGGGTTGGGCGGCACCTCGGACGGTATGTTGCCGCCCGGCACCGGATCCGTGTCGGGCCTGCCGGGATTCGCCATGGTGCGCTCCTCTCGGGTCTTTCCATGCTTGCACGGTCAACCGGACCTGGAGCGGAGGGTTCCTCGCAAGAGAACGGCCGGTTCGTCACCGGCCGCTCGTCCGTTCACGATGTGGGGAGCGTCAGCCCTGCTGGATCGCCGAGAGTTTCCAGTCGCCGCCGCGATCGCGACGGAAGGTCCAGAGCTCCGTCGCCTCGACGATCCGATCGGGATCGCCCTCGATGACGCGGCCCGTCGCCTTCTCGGTCGTGACGTCGGTATGGGCGAAGCGCATCGCCACGGTGGCGTATTCCGTTTCGCCTTCTCGCCAGGCCTCGGCGAGATCGCCCTGGCCGAGGCGCACGTTCCCGATCGTGTTCACCACGCCCTTCGAGGCGTTCTCGTTGAGCTCCTCCTGGATGTAGCCGGCCATCTCTGGCGTCGCGAGGCTCCAGAGAGCCGCCACGTCCTGGCGAGAATGGGCCCCCTGCACCTCGTGGAGCGCACGCTCGAAAGCGGCGTAGTCCTTCTCGCCGATGCCGACCTCATCCTGCACGCCCGGACGCCTGCGAGCATCCCGTCCCGGGGTGCGCCCGAGGCCGCCGAGGCCGAGACCGCCCAAGGCTCCGCCTAGACCCCCGCGAGACGTCATCGGGCTACCGGCCGGCGGAACCGCGCCGCCCTGAGCAGAGCGGCCGTAGGCGTGAGCCGCAACGGGCTCCTGCCGACGACGGAACCACCTGATCGCAAACGAAATCAGGAAGGCGACGAGCGCGAGCTGCAGCAGAAGGCCGAAGAACGAAGCGAGCCCTGCAAGACCGCCGAAGAAGCCGTTGCCGAACAGCATGCCGAGCAGACCCGCGCCCAACAGGCCGGCGAACAAGCCCGACCCGAAGCCGAAGCCGCGCGGCTGCGCTACCTGGCCCGCCGGCGGCGTGCCGGGACGGTTCTGGAACTGGTTTTGCGGCGCCTGCGAGCGGTTGATCGGCCCGGCCGGGTTCGGCGCGGTGCGGGTCACCGGCGGCGCGTCGAAGGTGCGCCCCCCTCGCGAGCCGAAACCGCCTCCCCGCCCGACACGGGCCTCCGCGACGCTGCCAAGGAGGGTCAATGCCGCGGCCAGCACGATAACGGCTCGGCCGCGACGGGTGGAGAATGTCATCATCGTCTCAGCTCATCGTCGGGTGGCTTGATGCCCCCATGGCGAGGATATGGGGATCGAAGCTCGAAATTGAAGATCGCTCCGGCGGCGCCGGCTCGCCGAAGCCGGCACCCGTCCGCGGCCGGATCTTCGCCAGGAAATCGAGGAGAATCCGTTACCGGCCGGTTTCCTTCCTGAGCTGATCGATGCGCTTCGACGCCTCGGCTTTGTCAAGCCCGGGGTCGTACGCGCCGGGATCGTGTCCCTCCTCCGACAGAGTCTTCAGATAGGAAGCCTGGGCCCCGGTCATGGGCTCATGGCCGGTCACCCAATCTTCCGGATCCTTGACCCGATTCGAGACTGGATTGGGGTCGGCCTTGGGATTTTCGACCGGAGCCGGGTCCTTGTGCCGGCCGCGCTGCTTCGGCCCGGCGGGATCCTTCGTCCCATCCTTGGCTCGCTTCGCCATCGGGTACTCCTGATGTTCTCTAAATGTTCCCTCAGGAGAACGCCGTGGCTAACCCGCAGTTCCGTTACGGAATGAGGCATTTCGGCCACAATCCGTCCCCGCTATCCACAGCATGCCCGCGCGAATCACCACGGGTCCATGTTCCGATTTCGTTCGATCACCTCCCGGCCGGGATCGGCCCCCCGGGAGAATCGGTTCTCGGGCCGGAGGTCCGGAGGCGCTTCGCCGGCGCGGGGTCGAAGCCGCTCAGGCCGCCTTGGCCTTCGGCTGCACCTCGACCGAATAATCCTCCATCAGCACCTTGGTCATGTTGCCGGGCTGGAAGCGATAGGGGCCGATCTCGGAAACCGGAGTCACCTCGGCGGCGGTCCCGGTGATGAAGCATTCGTTGAAGCTCGCGAGCTCGTCCGGCATGATCCGGCGCTCCTGCACCTCGAACCCGCGACCCCTGGCGAGGTCGATGACGGTGCGCCTGGTGATGCCGTCGAGGAAGCAATCGGGGGTTGGCGTGTGGATGGTGCCGTCCTTGATGAAGAACACGTTGGCGCCGGTGCATTCCGCGACGCGGCCCTGCCAGTCGAGCATGAGCGCGTCGGCATAGCCCTTCCGCTCGGCCTTGTGCTTCGAAATGGTGCAGATCATGTAGAGGCCCGCGGCCTTTGCGGCGGAGGGTGCCGTCGCCGGATCGGGACGGCGGTACTCCGCCATATCCAGGCGGATGCCCTTCATCTTCTGGGTGGGGTCGAAATAGCTCGGCCATTCCCAGGTGGCGATGGCGAGGTGGATCCGGCTGTTCTGCGCTGCGACGCCCATCGTCTCCGCACCCCGCCAGGCAACTGGGCGGACATAGGCGTCCTTCTGTCCGTTCCGTTCGAGCACGAGGTTCTTGGCCGCATCGATCTCCTCGACCGAATAGGGGATCTCGAAATCCAGGATCTCGGCGGATCTCTTGAGCCGTTCGGAATGCTCGGTCGACTTGAAGATCACGCCCTCGTAGGCACGCTCACCCTCGAAGACGCTCGAAGCGTAATGGAGGGCATGGGTGAGGACGTGCAGTTTGGCGTCCCGCCATGGGACGAGTTGCCCATCGTACCAGATCCATCCGTCGCGCTGGTCGAAGGGGGCTGCCGACATCATTCTTCTCCTTGGGTTTCCGGTTCTTTCAGGCGCGCATGGGTTGCGCGTCTTTGCTGATGTTCAACGCGAGGCTAACGTTCATTCGTTTCGCGAAAGTGCCTTGACGAGTAACAATCAGGCTGAGATATGTCAACAAGGCTGACATAACGGATGGAACGGTGCCGGACGTGACCCCAGCGGCCTTGAAAGCCCGCCCATCGGACGAGGATATCCTCGCCGAGGTGCCGGCGTACGACCTGATCGAGCTCTTTTTCTTCGCCTATCGCGACTTCGTCAGTGATCCGGACCGGATCCTGGCGGATTACAGCTTCGGACGCGCGCATCACCGGGTCTTGCATTTCGTCGACCGCAAGCCGGGCCTGACCATCGCCGAACTCCTCGACATCCTCCGAATCACGAAGCAGAGCCTTAACCGCGTGCTCAAGGAACTGATCGAGAAGGGCTTCGTCGAAAGCCGCACCGGTACGTCCGACCGCCGCCAGCGCCTCCTCTACACGACGATCAAAGGGCATGAACTCGCGGTCAAGCTCGCCAAGCTCCAGACGCGCCGAATCATGCGGGCGCTCGCCGCCCTCGACCCTGCGGCAAAGACCGTGGCGAGCCGCTATCTCCTCGCCATGATCGACGCGGATGATCGGGCGCATGTGGAGCGGATCGTGTTCGGGGAGGAAACGGCGTGAGCGAGTCCGCCCGGGTCGAGCTGCCCGACCACGCGCCGCATGTTCTCGTCGTCGACGACGACCGACGCCTGCGCGACCTCCTCGCCCGCTTCCTTGTGGAACACGGCTATCGCGTGACGACCGCCTCGAGTGCAGCGGAGGCACGGGCGAAATCGGAGAACTTCGTCTTCGACGCACTGGTGCTCGATGTCATGATGCCGGGGGAGACGGGGTTCGACTATGCCCGCACCATCCGCGCGCATTCGCAGGTGCCGATCCTCATGCTGACCGCCCGCGCCAACGCCGCGGATCGGGTGACCGGGCTCGAGATCGGCGCGGACGATTACCTGCCGAAGCCGTTCGAGCCGCGCGAACTGATCCTGCGCCTCGGCAACATCCTGCGCCGTTCGGGACCTCCGGCGCCGAACGGCCTTGACGGCCCGGAAGCCGTACGTTTCGGCAACTTCAGCTTCCGGTTCGATCGCGGCGAGCTGCGCCGTGACGACGAGGCGATGCGCATCACCGAGCGCGAGCGGGAGATTCTGACCATCCTGGCCCAGCGCGCGGGCGGCAACGTCGCCCGGGAGGAACTGGCGGGCGGCGGCGGCGCCGCGAACGAACGCACCGTGGACGTGCAGATCAACCGGCTGCGCCGCAAGATCGAGGCCGATCCCGCCAACCCGGTCTTCCTCCAGACCGTGCGCGGAGTCGGTTACCGCCTCGTCGTCGACCGATGAAGTCGCTGAGGGCCGTTGTCCGCGCTTCGCCCCTCGCTCCTATCGACCGGGGATTGAGATGGCTCGGGCACTTGTTGCCGAAGGGCCTCTATGCCCGTTCGCTCATCATCATCATCGCCCCGATGGTGATCCTGCAATCGGTCATCGCCTATGTGTTCATGGAGCGCCACTGGCAACTCGTCACGCGGCGCCTCTCGTCTGCGGTGACGTCGGAAATCGCCGCGATCATCGATATCTACGAGCAGTTCCCGCAGGACCGCGAGGCCACGGCCCTGGCGCGAATCGCTTCCGAGCGCCTCCAACTCGACATCGACATCCTGCCCGAGCGCGACTTGCCGCCGCCGGGACCGAAGCCCTTCTTCTCGATCCTGGACGAAGTGCTCTCCGACGAGCTCCGCCGCCAGATCGACCGCCCCTATTGGACCGACACGGTGGGCCGGTCGAACTTCATCGAGATCCGGGTGAAGCTCGACGACGGCATCCTGCGCGTGCTGGCCCGGCGCAGCCAGGCCTATGCTTCGAACTCGCATATCTTCCTCGTGTGGATGGGCGCATCTTCCGTGGTCCTGCTCGGCGTCGCCATCCTGTTCCTGCGCAATCAGATTCGACCGATCCTGCGCCTCGCCGACGCCGCCGAGAGCTTCGGCAAGGGCCGCGACGTGGAGTTTCGGCCGCGCGGCGCGCGGGAGGTCCGCAAGGCGGGCCACGCCTTCCTGGAAATGAGGCGCCGCATCGAACGGGCGATGGAGCAGCGCACGACCATGCTGAACGGGGTCAGCCACGACCTGCGTACGATCCTCACCCGCTTCAAGCTGTCGCTCGCACTCCTTCGGCAGACGCCCGAAGTGGAGGACCTGAAGCGCGACGTGGACGAGATGAGCCGCATGCTCGAGGGCTATCTCGCCTTCGCCCGAGGCGATGCGGGCGAGCAAGCGGTGACGACCGACTTGCGCGCGCTGCTCGAAGAATTGCAGGTCGATGCGGAACGACAGGGCCATATCACCGAGCTCGACATCGTCGGCGATCCCATGATCACGGTTCGCCCCGATGCCTTCCGGCGCCTCCTCTTCAACCTGGTCTCCAACGCCGCCCGCCACGGCGAGCACATCGGGATCTCGGCAAACCACGAGACGCGCTGGCTCGTCGTGCACGTGGACGACGACGGTCCGGGCATCCCGCCCGACAAGCGCGACGACGTGTTCAAGCCGTTCGTCCGCCTCGACGAGGCGCGCAACCAGGACGAGGGCGGCTCGGGCCTCGGGCTCGCCATCGCCCGCGATATCGCGCGCTCGCATGGCGGCGACATCGCGCTCGGCGAGAGCCCGATGGGCGGGCTCAGGGCGACGGTGCGCCTGCCGGCGTGATCGCCGGCAATTCATAAGGCGTCATCCTCGCACAAGCGGAGCGCCCCACACTCGTCATCCTTGGACGCGCGGAGAAGCTCCGGCAGGACACCTCGCCGGTCGAGCGGATCAAGAAACCGCAGACGATGTCGTCCATCAATAGAGCCTGCCGCCGACCGGCACGTCGCGATCCGGTCTGATCAGCATCACCGCCCCGTCGGCGTCCGGCACGCCGAGCGTCAGCACTTCCGATATGAATGGGCCGATCTGGCGCGGCGGAAAATTGACCACGGCAAGGACCTGGCTTCCGACGAGCAAGTCGAGCGGGTGATTCACGGTGATCTGCGCCGACGAACGCTTGATGCCGATCTCGGGTCCGAAATCGATCGTCAGCTTGAAGGCCGGTTTGCGCGCCTGTGGAAAGGCCTCCGCGGCAATGATCCGGCCGACCCGGATGTCGACCTTCAGGAAGTCGTCGAACGTAATGGTCGGCCGAGCCGCCCTATCCCCCTGCCCCATCGTGCTCTCCGTCTGGACTTGTCCGCGCGCCGGATCGTCGTCCGCTGGGCGGTGGCCGTCGTTCGTATGTGAAGCGGATTTCCTTGCCCCGTCAGATCGCCGCGGCCGGATCGCTCATGTCCCCGTCGTCGTAGCGCTCGCGGCGGCGTGAGCGCCGGACGCGGTTGCGACCATCGGCGAGCGCCTGCGCGAAGGCCCGCAACGGAGCCGTGAGCCGGCGGAGATCCTCGGCCCGTTCCAGCACCCGCTCGCCGCGGCGCAATTCCCGGTCGAGGCGTGCCATGGTGCGGGCGAGCGCCGGGTCGTCGTCCTCGAGCCACGTCTGCAGCGTGTTGGACAGCACGATCACGGCGCCCTGGAGCTTGAGGTGGCCCAGCGGGCCCTCCGTCGAAACTCCGGCCGCCGCCAGCATGAACCGCTGCGAATTCAGGCCCTCGCGGTTGAGGGCGGCGAGCGCGAACGGGTCCTGGCGCAGCGCGAAAACGATGCGGCGCAGCGCCCGCTTGTAAGGCGCGAGCGCATCGAGGCGCCGCATCATCACGTCGAACACCCGCTCGCGGGCCGGCTCGTCCTTGAGGTCGTCCGTCGTGCCGTTGAGGACTTCGCGGTCGATCCGGCGGGAGAAGCCCGCCAGCACCGCGCCCTTCGACGGAAAGAGATCCCGAAATTCGGCGAGCGAGATGCCGGCCTCCTCGGCGATGTCGATCAGTTCGATGTCGCTCCAGGGCCGGTCGGCGGCGAGCCGCATGAGCGCGTCGATGACGGCGTCGCGCTTGGAGGGGGGCGGCGCGGCGGGGGTCGATCCGGCGGTCATGGCGGGCTCCAGGCGTTGACGTGGTCTCTGTTGACGTCGTCTCTCATCTAGGTCCTCGCGATCCGGGCGGGAACGGCGTTCAGCCCGCGAGCTCCTTTGCGCGCCGCTTCGCCGCAGCGACCGCATCGCGCATGAGGGCCTTCAGCCCGCCGGGATCCGCCATGAGGACTTGCAGGGCCGCTGCCGTCGTGCCGCCCGGAGACGTGACGTTTTCCCGGAGCGTCGCGGGGGACAGATCGCTCCGGTGGAGGAGTTCGCCCGCCCCGGTGACTGTCGCCCTCGCGAGGCGCCCGGCGAGATCCGCGGGCAGCCCCGCCGCGACGCCCGCGTCGGCCAGGCATTCCGCAAGATGAAAGACATAAGCCGGCCCCGAACCCGACAAAGCCGTAACGGCATCGATCAGGTCTTCGGACGGAAGCCACTCGACGATGCCGTTGCTCCGCAGGAGGGCGTCCGCCAGGAGGCGCTGACCCTCGCCGACCTCGGGGCTCGCGACCGCGCCGGTCGCGCCGCGGCCGATACTCGCCGGCAGATTGGGCATGGCGCGGACCACGGCGCGCGCTCGCGGAAGCCGCAGGCGGAGGTCACCGATCGTCTTGCCGGCCAGGATCGAGACGACGAGGGTACCGGGCCCCAGGAGCTCGTTCACGGCAGCCGCCGCTTCGTCCAGCATCTGCGGCTTCGTCGCCAGGACCAGCGCTTCGGGCTCACGGGCGGGCCGGCCGGGATTCATGCCCACGCCCTGCTCCCGGCACAGAGCCGCCGCCTCGGCGGAGGGACGCGGATCGAGCACCGTCACGCCCGCCGGGTTCATGCCGACCTTCAGCCAGCCCTCCAGCATGGCCCCGCCCATCTTGCCGGCGCCGACGAGGATGAGGCTGGCAGGGAGCTTGTTGGAGGCGGCGGGCATGGCGACCCCTTCACGAGAAAGGACGGGCGGATGCCCGTCCTATCCCATCTCCGCGGAGGAGTGTCGAGGTTTCGCTTCGCCGCCGCAGGACGCGGTCAGGCTTCGCCCTCGGTCTCGAAAAGGACGCTGTCCAGGGCCTCCCGGGCGGTCTTGCCGGCCCACATGACGAACTGGAAGGCCTGGAAGTAACGCTCGCAGGCTTCGACCGAGACGCGCAGCATGGTCTCGCATTGGGCGTTCGTCGGCTCGGCGCCGCCCGCCAGGATGTGCGAGTGGCGGAACATCACCACGTTCTCCGAGCTCCAGAGATCGAAATGACCGACCCAGAGCTGCTCGTTGATGCGCGAGATGAGCTGCACGATCTCGTGCCGGCGTCTCTCCGGCACCTTCAGGTCGAAGGCGCAGGCGACGTGGAGCGCCTCCACGTCCTCGATCCATGTGAAGGCCACGTGATAATCGGTCCAGCGTCCGGCAACCGAGACGGACATCTCGTCGGTCTCGGCGCGGTCGAAGATCCAGTCGCGCAGGGCCGCAAGACGTTCGACCACGTCGAGCGGATGCTCGGAGCGATCGGTTTCGAAGGTCAGAAGCTGGTTCATGTCGATCCGTGACGCTCGAACGAGCCAAGAGATGAGAGAAGAACGCAACCGACACACCGCATCTCAGCGCGGGCCGGCGCCGTACGTATTCGTGATCAGACTCTCAAGAAAATAGGAAGTTGATGCCGCCGCCCACCCACGAATCAGTTCCTGCTTCGACTATAGCGCCGGGGAATCCCCAAGTTCAAAGTCGATTCACAATCGAAGATTCGTGCCTTTCTCACAATGCGCCGCGTTGGCCTGTCCACAGCGGCGCGTCCTTTCAGAATCCGGCCCCGTGGCGGAATTATGTTCGGGTCAGGTCGTGGCGTCCGCCTTCGATCCCTCCAGGGCCTCCAGCCGGGCCTCGAGCGCATTGATCCGGGCGACGAGCCGTTCGTTCTCCTCGCGCACCGCGACGACCATGTCCTTGAGGACGTCGGCTTCTTCCCGGGTCGCCACGTCCATGTCGCGGATCAGGCGTTCCATCTGGGCGCGGACGACCGCCTCGGCTTCCCGCCGCACGCCCTGAGCGGCACCGACCGCGTCTGTGGCGAGGCGCGCGATTTCGTCGAGCAGGCGGTTGGAGGTCTGGGCCATGGGTCGGATCCTCGAAAGGCCGGTCGGGCCGGCACCCGTCATGTGGCCCCTTGGGCGCCAATTCGCAACAGGGTTGACGCTGGGATCGTGGCAGTCCAACTGCTCGGGGCCACGTATTCGATCGAAGTTCATGCCCCTCCTCGCCATTCCGTTTCCGGCCATCGACCCCGTCGCGATCGCCATCGGCCCGCTCGCGATCCGATGGTACGCGCTCGCCTACGTGGTCGGGCTCCTCGGAGGCTGGTTCCACGCCAGGCGTCTCGCCGCCCGGAGCGAATGGTGGAAGCCGTTGCGCCGTCCCACCTCGGGCGAAATGGACGACCTCATCGTGTGGGTGGCGCTCGGCGTCGTGCTGGGCGGGCGGCTCGGCTATGTGCTCTTCTACAATTTCGAAACCTACCGCGCGAACCCGGCGGAGATCTTCGCCGTATGGCGCGGAGGCATGTCGTTCCACGGGGGGTTCCTCGGCGCCACCCTCGCGATCGTCGCCTTCGCGCGCTCGCGGGATCTCAACGTCTTGGCGATGCTGGACCTCGCCGCCACCGTCACCCCGATCGGCCTTTTCTTCGGACGCATCGCCAACTTCATCAACGGCGAGCTCTGGGGCCGCCCGGCCCCCGATTTCCCCTACGCGGTCCTCTTCCCCCATGCGGGCCCCGTTCCGCGGCATCCGAGCCAGCTCTACGAGGCCTTCGGCGAAGGGCTCCTCCTCTTCATCGTGATGGCCTACGCGGTCCGCCGCTTCGGCTTTCGCCGGCCGGGCCTCCTCAGCGGCATCTTCGTCCTCGGATACGCCGTCGCGCGTGTCGCCTGCGAGTTCTTCCGCGAACCCGATCCGCAGCTCGGGTTCCTGTTCGGCTCCTCGATCGACGCGCTCGGCGGTGGCATCACCATGGGCATGCTGCTGTCGCTCCCCATGGCGCTCCTGGGGATCGGGCTGATCGCCCTCGCGGCGCGCGGCGCGACGAAGCCGCCCCTTTCGGAAGTCTCCTCGGCGTGACCCCCCTTGAGCGGCATATCCGCTCGCTGATCGACCAGGAGGGGCCGATCACCGTCGAGCGCTTCATGGCTCTATGCGCCCGGCACTACTACGCGACCCGCGACCCGTTCGGGGCGAGCGGCGATTTCACGACCGCGCCGGAGATCAGCCAGATGTTCGGCGAACTCGTCGGTCTCTGGTCCGTCGCCGTCTGGCAGGCGATGGGGAGCCCGGCCGCGCTCGCGCTCGTGGAGTTCGGCCCGGGGCGGGGAACCCTCATGGCGGACGCGCTCCGTGCCGCCCGGCTCCGGCCCGACTATCGCTCCGCCGCCGCGGTGCACCTGGTCGAGACGAGCCCCTCCCTGCGCTCGCGGCAGGCGGCCACCCTCGCCTCCTCGGGCGTCCCGATCCGTTGGCACGACGATCTCGCAACGGTGCCGCCCGGCCCGACGATCGTGATCGCCAACGAGTTCTTCGATGCGCTGCCCATCCGCCAGTTCGTGGCGACGGAGCGTGGCTGGTGCGAGCGTCTCGTGGCGCTCCAGGACGGCCGTCTCGCCTTCGGCCTCTCGGCCGAACCTCGGGCGTCGCTCGGTCCGCCGTCCCGCCCCGGCGGCGTGCTGGAATTCCCCGAGGCAGCCATGGCGGCGGTGCGGGAGGTTGCGCGCCGCCTCGCCGGGTGCGGCGGCGCGGCGCTTCTCATCGATTACGGCTCCTGGGAGGGCGGGTTCAACGATACCCTGCAGGCGCTCAATGACCATGCCTTCGCGGATCCCCTGAGCGATCCCGGCGAGGCCGACCTCACCGCCCATGTTCGATTCGGGCGGTTGGCCGAGGCCGCCCGAAGCGAGGGCGCGCTCGTCCACGGCCCGGCGACGCAGGGCGACTTCCTGCGGGCTCTGGGAATCGAGGAGCGCGCTGCCGCGTTGAAGCGCCGGGCGGAGCCGGCCCAGGCGGCTGGCGTCGATGCCGCTCTTCACCGGCTGACCGCGCCCGGCGCGACCGGAATGGGCGACCTGTTCAAGGTTCTGGGTCTGAGCGATCGGAGCCTTGCGGCCCTGCCGGGACTCGGACCGGCAGCGAGGAGTTGATCCATGTTCATCGAATCCCCCGCGCTCGCCTCCTGTGGCGGCCTGCGGCACGCCTTCTTCACGCGCCGGGGCGGCGTGTCCGAGGGGCTCTACGCGTCGCTCAACGGCGGGTTGGGTTCGTCGGACGATCCCGACCGGGTTCACGAGAACCGGCGACGCATGGCCGAGGAACTCGGGGTCGTGCCGGAGACGCTGATCAGCGTCCATCAGGTGCACTCGCCCGATGCGGTCATCGTCGAGGCGCCGTGGTCCGGGGACCGTCCGAAGGCCGACGGCATGGCGACGTGCGTCCCCGGGCTCGCACTCGCCGTCACCACAGCCGATTGCGGACCGGTGCTCTTTGCCGATCCGCACGCGGGCGTGATCGGTGCTGCCCATGCAGGCTGGCGTGGAGCGCTCACCGGCGTGCTCGAGGCGACCATCGCACGCATGGAGGAACTGGGCGCTGACCGCGGCCGGATCGTCGCCGTGCTCGGGCCCACGATCAGCGGTCCGGCCTACGAGGTCGGATCAGACCTGACGAGCCGATTCATCGCGGCGGATCCCGCGAACGAGCGATTCTTCGCGCCGAACGGGCGGCCCGGCCATGCGCAGTTCGATCTTCCGGCCTTTATCGACGCGCGAATGGCCGCTTGCGGGATCGGCGTTGTCGCCGCGGTCCGGCGATGCACCTACACGGAGGAAGAGCATTTCTTCAGCTTCCGCCGCACGACCCACCGCGGCGAAGCGGATTACGGGCGGCTGATCTCCGCGATCACGCTCACTCCTTGATGCCGACGACGTCGGGCGTCTCCCAGGCGAGATGCTGGCCGCCGTCGACCGCAATCATCTGGCCGGTGATGCTCGGCGAGCGGGCGAGGAACACGACGGCCTCGGCGATTTCCGCCGGCGTCGGGCCGCGCTTCAGCAGGACGGCTGCGCTCTGCCTGGCGAAATCCTCATCGCCCTGGCGGGTATTGGTGAGAGTCGGACCCGGTCCGACGGCGTTGACGCGGATGCGGGGGGCGAGCGCCTGGGCCATGGTGCGCGTGGCCGCGAAGAGGGCCGCCTTCGTCAGCGTGTAGGAGAAGAACTGGGGCGTGAGCTTCAGGACCCGCTGATCGACGATGTTGACGATCGAGCCGGCGCGTTCGTCAGGCAGAAGCCGTGCGAAGTCGCGGGACAGGAAGGCGGGTGCGCGCAGGTTCACCGCAAAATGCCGGTCCCACTGCGCCTCACCGAGAGTCTCGACTTCGTCCGGTTGAAACTCGGAGGCGTTGTTGACGAGGAGGGTCACCGGTCCGAGGGCCCGGCCGGCGCTCTCCATCAATCCGGCCGCGGCGGCCGCGTCCGCGAGGTCGGCCTGGAGCACGACGGCCCGCCCTCCCCTCGCCTCGATCTCTCTCGCGAGGTCCTGCCCGGGTTCGAGCGAGCGGTTGCAGTGAATTGCCACCGCATACCCTGCTCCCGCCAGCCGCTCCACGATTGCGCGCCCGATTCGCCGGGCTCCTCCGGTGACCAATGCAGCATGACCCATCGTCATCACCTTTCGTCATTACCTCTCGAGTTTTTCGGCAGATCTGGGCCAGTCTTCGCTGCGGCCACGCTCCAGGTAACACATTGCTCTCAAAGACTCTCGAACTATTGTTCAGCTCAAGCAGCGAGTTGCGGAGGATGCAGGGGGAGAAACCCCGCACATTCCCGCCACGTTGCTGCGGCCGACTTGCCGCGGCGCACCGAGCCCGTGGCTCCCATCATGCTTCCGGCGATTCCGATCTTCACCTGGACCGGCTTCTATGTGGGTGTCCAGGCGGGCTACGCCTGGGGCGGCAACGGCCGTGATTTCGGCACCGTGACCGCCGTCGATCTCGACGGCGACGGCATCACGGACGTCACGGCCGTCGACAGCGGCGCGTTCGGCGATGGCGACGGCAATGACGGCTTCGCCGGCGGCGCGCATGCCGGCTACAGCTTCCAATTCGGCTCGATCGTCGTCGGCGCCGAGGCCGACATCGAGGCGACTGGTATCGACGGCGGCCGGAGCCATGCCTTTGTCGACGCCTTCGGCAACCAGTACACCTTCCGCGGCGGTCATGACATCGACTGGCAGGGCTCGGTCCGGGGCCGCATCGGTTTCGCCTTCGACCGTGCATTGATCTACGCGACCGGCGGTGTCGCCTTTGCCGACTTCAAGAACGACAGTACGGCGTTCGCCGGTCCGTTCGGAACGTTCTTCGCCGGCAACGACAACGGTGTCGAGTGGGGCTGGACCGTCGGCGCGGGCGTGGAATACGCCTTCACCAATTTCCTGACGGCCCGCGTCGAGTATCGCTACGCGAACTTCGACCTCGGCGGGAATCGCTTCAGCGACGCTGCCTTCACAGGCGGCGACGACGGGCTGGACTTCCACACGGTCCGCGCCGGCGTGTCGTACAAGTTCTGATCGACCGCGCCCTTCGATAGCAAGGCCCGGCGTTCGCCGGGCCTTTCTCGCCAGTCAGCTCTTCATGCGGGTCTTCTCGAAAGCCGGGACGCGGCTCGCGAAATCGTCGAGCCAGGCGACGAGCTTTGGGTAGCTTTCGCGCCAGCGCCCCTCGAAGCGCAGGTCGAGATAGCCGAGCGCGCAAGCGAGCGCGACATGGCCGATATGAAGCTCCGGCGCAGGCTTCGAGAGATGAGACTCGGCGTGATCGAGCCCCCGAACGACCTTGCCCTGCTGGTGCTCCGTCCAGCGCGCGTCGCGCTTGTCCTCGGCGCGCCACCGGCCCTCGTAGACCTGCAGGAGCGCCGCATCCATGATGCCGTCGGCGAGCGCCTGCTGGACCAGCACTGGGAAGCGCGCCGCGCCCGCCGGCAGGATCCTTCCGCCGCCGGCGAGGTGATCGAGATACTCGACGATCACGCGGGAATCGTAGAGCGCCTCGCCGCTCTCCGGAACCAGCGCCGGGATCTTGCCGAGCGGGTTCTGCCGGCGCAGGGAATCGCCCGGATCGTTCGTATCGGCGTCGACCACTTCGATCCGATCCGCGAGGCCCAGGAGATGGGCGCTGATCTTGACCTTTCGGCCGAACGGCGAGGCGGGAGACGAGCGAAGGATGAGCATGGGAGATCCTCAGAGCAACGGGGAGCCTTCATGGCGCAGTTCACGGGCCACAAGCACGTCATGCCGACCGGCCCAGCGCCTCGCACCGGAAGGCCGCATAGCCGCGGCGGGAGAGCCGCTCGGCAAGGGACGGCAGAAGGATCTCCGCCTCCTCCCGGAGCGTATAGGGTGGATTGAGGATGAACAATCCGCTGCCGTTCAGCCGCAACGGGTCGAGCGGGTCGTCCACGAGAAGTTCGAGGCGAAGGACCGGGCGGATGCTGCGATCGTGGACCGCCGCGGCCAGCCGGTCGACGGGCGCGAGGTCCTTGATCGGATACCAGCCCACATAGGTTCCGGTCGGCCATTTTTCGAGCGCGGCCAGGAGTTCCGCCCCGAGGCGCTCCAATTCGTTCGGCTTCTCGTAAGGCGGATCGACGAGGATCAATCCACGCTTCTCCTTCGGCGGGATCAACGCGTGGAGCGCCGTCCAGCCGTCGAGACGGATCACCTTCAGGTTCGTCACGGCGTTGAAGCGCTCGTTGAGGACGGCACAGTCGGACGGGTGCAATTCCACCAGGACGCCGCGGTCCTGCCGACGCAACATTTCGCGGACGATGGCGGGAGAGCCCGGATAGGTCTGCGGCCCGTGCCGGGCGCGCACCGCCGCGACGACGCGCCGATAGGGCTCGAGCAATCGTTCGGCCGATGCATCGAGAGGCCGGTCGAGGCGCCCGATTCCGTCGACCCACTCGCCCGTGCGCCCGGCCTCGTCGGAAGCGAGGTCGTAGAGTCCGATGCCCGCATGGGTATCGACGACGCGGATCGGGCTGTCCTTGCGCTGGAGGTAGGCGATGATGCGCGCGATGAGCGCATGCTTCATCACATCCGCGAAGTTGCCTGCATGGAAGGCGTGACGGTAGTTCATCGGACGGCGTTGACGGTGATCTCCCCCGACCGGCAACCGGAGCGGTCGACCTCCGGACAGGCGCGAAACCCGCGAAGGTCCTTCGTAAGGCAGACGCGGATCTCCTGGAACACCCGTCGCCCGCATTCTACAGCCATCATTTCGGGCCTCAGTCCAGGATTGGTCTCGGCGAAAGCGCGCTCGATCTCGAGAGCCATGACCTTGGTGTCGTTCGAGGGCTGGTGGAGCCGGTCCGGCACACGCACGAGCGCGCGGGCCATTCGGACGGCGCGGAAAAACTCCGTCGGCCCGAGCCCCGAACAGGTGCCGTGCTTGCGCCACTGGTAGCGCGCAAGTCCTTCGTCCGGGAAAATGCCCCTCGCCTCCTCGACCGCATTGCGCGTCGGTGAACGCCCGCCCGGCTCGCAGTAGGTCGGAAATCCCTGATCGCCCTGCGGCCAGAGCCCGTGCACGACGAAGCCGAGGCGGCGCCCGGCCTCGCACTGGTCGCGTCCCTTCGCGCTGCCGCCCGCTTCGCAGAAGCCGGGCGACCAGGATAGGGCGAGCACATAGAAGTCGAATGCGCCGGCGGCCGCGCCTTGGGTCTCGCGTGGTTGCGCCAGGACCGGAAGGGCGAAGGCGATCAGCGCGCCGGCAAGGCCGAGGCGCCGGGCAGTGGTCACGGTCGGGCTTGGCGGCAATGCGGCGCGTAGGCGTAGTGGCGGTCGAGGCCCTGCACGCACCATTCGGTGCCCCAGGAGGCGCCGATGAAGCTCAGATCCTCGCGGATCGAATAGTCGATCCGGCGCCGTATCCCGTCGGAGGTGAGCGCGTAGCCGGAGCAGAAGCGGCGCGGGATCATGTCGAGGCCCCAGGGCCGCCACGCCACCTGGCGCACCCTCTCGAAGCCGAGGATGCGCAGAGGCGAGTTCCAGAAGCGGGTCTCGGTGATCCCGAACCGGTTGGCGATCTCGCCCAGCACCAGCGTGTTGTCGCAGACCGGGATGTGCGCGTCGTACGGAACTTCCCGGCGCTCCGCCGGATCGATCTCGCGGGCGAGCGCGGGCAGGCTCAGCATCGCGCAAGACAGCGCCAGGACCAGAACGCGCATCGGGGGGACTCCGCCTGAAGATAGTCGATTCCCGAACGATGTCGGGGCGTCACCGCTACGTCAAGGCTCAACGCAACGGTTCAATAGATCCCGTGTCCGTTAAGTAACTGGGGTGGCTGACCCGCCACAGGTGGCCGGTTGTAGAGCGGCGCGCGGTAGGGCTCCGGGAACCGGGTTCCGGGCAGCGCCTGCGGCAGCGGGAGGTTGGCCGCGGGCGGGCGCAGGGGCGGCATGGGCGAGGCCTGGACGGGCGCCGGCGGATAGGAGGGTGCGGAAGGCGGATAGGCCCGCGCTGGCGGCAGGTCGGATGCAGCGTTCGGCGGCGCCCCGCCGGCAAGAGGACGATCCTCGCCCGGAGCGTCCTCCTCGATGTCGAGCGGGATCTCGGCCACTGCCGTTGCGGGCAACCGTTCACGGCCCCTCGGGACCGGGTCGAGACGCGGCGTGAATTTCAGGACCGGCTTGCAGATCGACCGCTCGCCGCGCGGATCGTGCCGCGCAAGGTCGATGTGGAAATGATCGTAATGGAACATGTCGGCACCGGGACCGAGGACCGTCGCGAAATAGCGGCAAGCGCCGACGAAGACTTCCCGGAGGAAGTCCTGCTCCCGCGGATTGCCGCGCCAGCCCTTCAGGACCGTGATCTCGCGCCCGTCGGCGAGGTGGAAGGCCATGATGTCGAGGGCATTGCCGAAGGAATGTTCCGAAAGCTTCCCGCCGCGCCGGTTGTTCTGCGGCCGGCAGGAATAGGAGCCGGCCCTCAGATCCACCACCGGAACGCCGAAGTAGAGGTTGGCGGCAGGCTTCACAACTTCCTCGAGCCAGGTATCGATGCGCGGGATGATCGGACAGGCGAGCGTCACATGCCTGTCGACGCCGACCGACCCGCTCGAGAAAGCCGCAACCTTGAACGGATAGTCGACGCCGCAGGCTCCGGGTCCGTCGATCTTTGAAGTGCGCGACATATAGGCGGAAGGCTGCACCTGCCGGGCGGACAGGCACGCTTCCTCCGCCTGCGCGCGCCAGGGCTCGCGCTGCTCGAACCGGAACAGCCCGCACCCCGTAAGCCCCAGTCCAACGAGCGTCAGGGCAATGAACGCAACCAACCCACGGCGCATGCCCCAATGTGCCGCGGATTCCGTAAACGTTACGTCAACTGTCCCCGTGCGGCGTGCATCGCGCCCTGACTCCGTGATAGAGCATCGTGCGAGGAAGGGGAGACTGGTTCCTCGCAACAAACGATACGTCGATCAGACGATAGAGCATGCGTTCCGGTATTCCTCAGGAATGCGTTGCGGGAGGCAAGCGGTGCAGGGAGGCCGTCGCTCCATGCTGTCCATTCTCGATCTCCTGCGCCGCATGGATGCCGGCGAGCTCACGCCCGATGGCGCGGTGCGGCTGTCGCGCGAGGCGATCGCCGCCGCGGACGACGACATCGGCGCCTTCGTTACTGTGGACCATGCGGCGACGATCCGGCGCGAGGGGGCGTTGCGCGGGATCGCGACTGGCGTGAAGGACATCATCGACACCGCCGACCTGCCGACCGAGATGGGCTCGCCGATCTATGCCGGGTGGCGACCGAAGGCGGATGCTCCGATCGTATCCGCCCTGAAACGGGCCGGTGCGACGGTGATCGGCAAGACGGCGACCACGCCCTTCGCCTATCTGGACCCCACGGGTACGCGGAACCCCGCGAACCGCGAGCACACACCAGGCGGATCGTCCTCCGGTTCGGCCGCCGCGGTTGCCGCCGGTCTGGTGCCGCTCGCCATCGGCACGCAGACCGGCGGATCGGTCATCCGGCCCGCCGCGTTCTGCGGCGTCGCCGGCGTCAAGCCCTCCTACCGCGTGCTCCCGAACGTCGGAATGAAGACCTTTTCATGGTCCCTCGACACGCCGGGCCTCTTTGCCGCGACCGTTGCGGACGCCGCCTATGCGCTCGCGGGAATGACCGGGCGGGGCGACGTCCGTGTCGACAGCCGTGAACCGCCGAGCCCGTCTCTCGGCCTGGTGACCCAGGATTTCGTCGACGCGCCGGAGGCGGCGAGCATCGAGGCTCTGGAGAAGGCGGCCCGCGCCGCCGAGCGGGCCGGCGCCAAAATCCGCATGGTCGCCCTGCCGGCAGCGGTCGCGGACGCGTTCCGGATCCACGGGACGATCCAGGATTTCGAGGTGCGCCAGGCCCTCGCTTGGGAATTCGACCATCACCGGCAGGCCCTGCCTCCGCTCCTGCGAGCGGCGCTCGAAGCCGCGCAAACCATCACCGTCGATGCCTATGACGATGCTCGCCGTACGGCGCACCGGGCGCGGGGCGCCCTTGCGGAAACCTTCGCCGGCTGCGATGCGCTCCTGACATTCTCCGCCCCGGGGCCCGCTCCCTCCGGTCTCGTCTCGACGGGAAATTCCCGGTTCAATCGGCTCTGGACCCTCATGGGCAATCCTTGCGTCAATGTTCCGGGTCTGGTGGCCCCGTCCGGGCTGCCCGTAGGGGTCCAGGTGATCGCCGCCTTCGGTCGCGACGATAAAGCCCTGGCCGCATCCGAGTACCTCGCACGCGCCATCCGCACTTATCACTAGGGTGATTTCTGCACAGGCGAGTTTTTCTTGCAGCAATACAATGATTTAACACTTAAGAAAGGATCGAGACTGGCTGGGAACCCCGGCCCGGCCTCATTAATTGGCTTCTCGCCTCCCTCACCTTTTGCTAACGTGAACGGAGGTTCAGACGGGAGGATGCTGGATGGGCCTAGTCACGAGGTTGAATATGGCTTCAACCCTCAATATCGCTGCGATCTGTGCGTCATTGGCGCTGATCAGCGCGATCGTCGCAGGAGTTTTTTGAAGATACGGCACTCCGGCCGGATCCCACATTCTGATCCGGCCGGTTTTGAGACCCTTTCCCTCCAGGCGCCGCCGTCGGGTATCCGCCGGCGGCTTTTTCATGGCTCTCATGTCTCCGGGCACGGCGTGTCGGTCAGCCCCCAGGACATGACGTTGATTTCCATCCGGCACTCCGCCATGCGGCCGCCTTCGGCAGTCTTGAGGCAGACGCTCTCGCCCGGTGCGAACTTGCGGCCCTTGGCGAGGCACCAGCAGTCGAGCGGATTGTGTGCGGGGGTTTGGGCGGTCCGGGCCGCGGAGTCGTGGATCTTGGCCGCTGGGTCGTGGGCGAGAGCCGGCCCTGCGAAGGCGATGCTGAGGACGATGACGGCAAGGCGCATAAGAAGCCTCTCGGCAATGTCGTGTCCGATGGTCTGCCTGCACCGATGAAGCGTCAAGGGTCGCGTTCAAGGTGCGCCTCGGGCGCACGCGCCCGAGCGTGAGTATGGTGGAGAGCGAGGATCAGGAGTCCGGTCCCCGGGGGTGACGGCAACGGTTCAGTCCGTTCCAGCCCAGCGCTGCGCCGCGGATTCGTCCTCCGACCGCGCCTCGACCCATCCCCCGACGGTGCCGTCCTTCATGTGCTCGCGCTTCCAGAACGGCGCGCGAGTCTTGAGGTAGTCCATCAGGAATGAGGCGGCCCCGAAGGCGGCCGCGCGATGCGAGGAGGCCGCGGCGACGAGGACGATCTGCTGGCCCGGGAAGATCCTGCCGTAGCGGTGGATGACCGTGAGGCCGGTGAGCGGCCAGCGCCGGGCCGCCTCGTCCGCCACCCGGGCGATCTCGGCCTCGGCCATCCCCGGGTAGTGCTCGAGTTCGAGCGCCGCGAGCCGACCGCCCTCGTCGCGGCAGAGTCCCGCGAAGGTGACGACCGCGCCGACATCCGTTCGCCCGTCGCTCAGCGCGCGCACCTCGAAAGCCGGATCGAAATCCTGCGCCTGGACCCGAACGGTCGGGGTCATCATCCCCCCGTCATGGGCGGAAAGAATGCGATCTCCCTTGCGCCTTCGATCGGCGCATCGGGCTTCACATGGGTGTGGTCGATGGCCGCCCGTACGACGTCCTCGTTCTCGAAGGCGTAGGCGTATTCCTCGCCGCGAGCCTTGAGCCAGCGCACGAGTTCGGCAACCGTGGAAACGCCTGCCGGCGGATCGACCTGCTCGTCGGCCTTGCCGACCCGCTCGCGCACCCAGGCGAAGTAAACGATCTTCATCCCGATCAGCCCTCTTCCACGAGGTGCTTCAGGCCGGTCTTGAGGTAGTCCCAGCCCGTATAGAGCGTGAGCATCGCGGCCGCCACGAGAAGCCCGATGCCGATGGGGATCGTGCCCGGCAGAACCGTCTCCCCCGCAGGGCCGGCAATAAGGAACCCGACGGCCACGAGTTGCACCGTGGTCTTCCATTTGGCGACCCGGCTCACCGGGACGCCCACCTTCAGCTCGGCGAGAAACTCGCGCAGGCCCGAGACGAGGATCTCCCGGCAGAGGATCACGATGGCGGCCCAGAGGGCCCAGCCGGCGATCGTGCCGTCGGCGACCAGCATGAGGAGGCAGGCGGCCACGAGGAGCTTGTCGGCGATCGGGTCGAGCATGCGCCCCAGGGCCGATTGCTGCGCATAGGCGCGGGCAAAATAGCCGTCGAAGTAATCGGTGATCGCCGCCGCCACGAAGATCGCGAGCGCGAACCAGCGCGACCATTCGTCCCTCGGCCAGAAAAGAAGGGCCACCACGGCCGGCACCGCTGCGAGCCGGCCGTAGGTCAGGATATTGGGCAGGCTCAGGGCCTTCGACCGACGCATGGGGGTGGCGATACTCATCGGCCGGCAGGAAACATGCCGCGGCACGGGGCGTCAACCGACTATTCCCCTTCCGCAGGGTGGGCGACGGGCCGCAGGCCGGGCGAACGCCGCCTCGCCGGTCCCGCCTCTCGGCCTCGCGGACGGCGGGGATGATCGTCACGCGCGTCGTCAGGCGTGGAAGAAGTCGTACACGGCCCGTGCCGTCGCCGCGTTGACGCCCGGCGCCTTCATCAAATCTTCGAGCGCCGCGCGCTGGATCGCCTTCACGGTCCCGAAATGATGCAGCAGCGCGCGCTTGCGCGTCGGGCCGATGCCGGGGATCTCGTCGAGGGGGTTCTTCACCATCTCGCGCTTGCGCTTCGCCCGGTGCGCGCCGATGGCGAAACGATGGGCCTCGTCGCGCAGGCGCTGGACGAAATAGAGCGCCGGATCCCGCGGCGGCAGCTTGAAAGGCGGCTGCCCGATCCGGAAGAAGGTCTCGCGGCCTGCGTCGCGGTCGCGGCCCTTCGCGATTGCCGACCAGCGTCACGTCCTCTTCCGTGACGCCGACCTCGGTCAGCGCCTGGCGCGCCGCCTCGAGCTGGCCCTTGCCGCCGTCGATGAGGACCAGATCGGGCCAGGCAGGGAAGAAGCGTCGTCCTCCCGCCCCCTCCGGGCAGGGGCGTCCTGCGCGCCGGGAGCGAGCGGCTCGGGACCGTTGCCGTTAGCGGAGGGCCCCGCCTGCCCGTTCTCCTCACCGGTCTCGCTCCCCATGTCGCCGGCATCGCCGCGGGGAGTGGACCCTTTCGGCGCCTCCTTCACGAGACGGGCGAACCGGCGCTGCAGCATCTCCTTCATCATGGCGTAATCGTCGCCGGGCGTCAGGTCCTCCGACTTCATGTTGAAGGTGCGGTAATGCTGCTTCATGAAGCCGCTCGGCGCCGGCGACGATCATCGCGCCGACGGCGCTTGCGCCCATGATGTGCGAGTTGTCGTAGACCTCGACCCGCCGCGGCGTCTTGTCGAGGCCGAAGGCCTGCGCGAGCGAGACCAGGAGCTTCTGCTGCGAGGCCGTGTCGGCGAGCCGGCGGCCGAGGGCCTCCTTGGCGTTGCGCAGGACATATTCGATGAGCTGCCGCCGCTCGCCGCGCTGCGGCGCATGGATCTCGACGCGCTGCCTCGGCGCGCGTCGACAGGGCGGCGGCCATCAGTTCCGCATCCTCGATCTCGTGCGAGAGCAGCACGAGGCGCGGCGCCGGCTTGTCGTCGTAGAACTGGGCCACGAAGGAGGCGAGCACTTCGTCCGTCGCCATCGACCTGTCCGCCTTCGGGAAGTAGGCACGGTTGCCCCAGTTCTGCCAGTTCCGGAAGAAGAACACCTCGACGCAGAACTGACCCGCCTGCTCGTCGAGGGCGAACACGTCCGCCTCCTCGACCGATTGCGTGTTGATCCCCTGCACGCCCTGGATCGCCGCGAGCGCGGACAAGCCGGTCGCGATAGCGAGCCGCCCGCTCGAATTCGAGCTCTTCCGCCGCCTCCTGCATCTCGGCCGTGATGCGCTCCTTCACGGCATTCGACTTGCCCGCCAGGAAGGCCCGCGCCTCCGCGGCGAGCTTCTGGTACTCGTCGAGCGAGATCTCCTTCGTGCACGGTCCCGAGCAGCGCTTGATCTGGTAGAGCAGGCAGGGGCGCGTGCGGTTCTCGTAATAGCTGTCGTTGCACGAGCGCAGCAGGAAGGCCCGCTGCAGCGCGTTGATCGTGCGGTTCACCGCCCAGACGCTCGCGAACGGGCCGTAATAGTCGCCCTTGCGCTTCCTCGCGCCGCGATGCTTGACGATCTGCGGCGCCTCGTGATCGGCGGTGAGGAGGATGTAGGGGAGCGACTTGTCGTCCCGCATCAGCACGTTGTAGCGGGGCCTGCAGCTGCTTGATGAGGTTGGCCTCGAGCAGCAGCGCCTCCATCTCGGTCGCCGTGGTGACGAACTCCATCGAGGCCGTCTCGCCGATCATGCGGGCGATACGGTTCGAATGGGCCTGGCCGCGCGCATAGGAGCCGACGCGGCTCTTCAGGCTCTTGGCCTTGCCGACGTAGAGGACGTCGCTCCTCGCATCGAGCATGCGGTAGACGCCCGGCGCGTTGGGGAGCGTCGCCCAGAAACGCTTGATGATCTCGGTGCCCCGCTGCAACCGCACCCGGATTGGCCTCGAGGTCGAGCTCGACGTCGGAGCCCGGCCTCCGTCTGGCGACGATCGTCGTCCTCCTCGTCGTCCAGGATGTCGGGGGGGACATCGTTGGTGGTGTTGCGGCTCATGGAGACGAACTGGATCGGGGGCCTATCGTCGGAGGCGTTGCGGCTGGTGAGGGAGATTTAAGAGTCCCGACTCCCGTGGGAAGGCTGAATAGCACTTTCATCCTGGATCGCCTCGCCGCTTTCGGCTAAACGGCCAAGCCGCGGCGGCTCGCAGGGTTGTGCAGCGCCCCATGCGCAGCGTCCCAGAGGAGCCGGCCGATGCGCCTGTCGATCGTCACCTCCGCCCTCGTCGCGGCGCTTGTCGGCTTCGGCAGCACGATCGCGCTCATCATCGCGGCCGCCCAGGCGGTCGGCGCTACCCCGGCCCAGACCTCCTCCTGGGTCGCCGCGCTCTGCCTCAGCATCGCGGCGACGAGCGGCTTCCTGAGCCTTCGCCACCGCCTTCCGATCATCACCGCCTGGTCGACGCCGGGGGCGGCGCTCATCGGGGCGACGAGCGGACTTTCCATCGAATCCGCTGTCGGAGCGTTCCTTCTTGCGGGCGCCCTGATCCTGGTCACGGCCTTCATCCGTCCGGTCGGCGCGCTCATCGAGCGCATCCCGTCCTCCGTCGCGGCCGCCATGCTGGCCGGGGTCATCCTCCGCTTCGTCGTCGGCGTTTTCGACAGCGCGCAAGGGACGCCCGTCCTGGTCCTGCCGCTCGTCGCCGTCTTCCTCCTCGTGCGCCTCGTCAGCCCGGCCATGGCCGTGCTGGCGGTTCTCATGGCCGGGCTTGCCGTCGCGTTCGGGTCTCGGTCTCGCCCGACCGATCGAGGGGGCGAGCTCCTTTCGACTCTCGCCCTCGTGATGCCTCGACTTCGAACCTGCGGCGCTCATCGGCCTCGGCGCTGCCGCTCTTCCTCGTCACCATGGCCTCGCAGAACCTGCCGGGCTTCGCCGTGCTGCGCGCCTCCGGCTACCGGGACGTGCCGACCCGCTCGATCCTCGCCGTCACCGGCCTCGCGTCGATCCTCACCGCACCGTTGGGCGCCCATACGAGCAACCTCGCGGCCATCTCGGCGGCCATCTGCACCGGGCCCGATACGCACCCCGACCCTGCGAAGCGCTGGATCGCCGGGCCGTTCTATGCGCTCGAACTATGTCCTGTTGGCGGTCTTCGGCGGCGCGCTCATCGCACTCGTCACGGCGCCCTTCCCGCCGAAGCTCATCAAGACGGTCGCCGGCCTCGGTCTCATGGGCGCCCTCGCCGGCGCCCTGGCCACCGCGATGGCGGATGAAGGAAAGCGTTTCCCGGCGATACTCACGCTTCGCGGTGACCGCCTCGGGCTATCCCTCTTCGGGATCGGCTCGGCCTTCTGGGGCCTCGTCGCGGGCCTTTCGGCGGTGGGGCTCGACGGCCTCGGAAGGTGGGCGAGGTCGGAGGCTGTCGAGCAGGATCGCTAGCGCATCGTGCGGAGAAGTGGACCTGGTTTTCCGACTCATGGCTGATGCCGACGTCGACCCTTCGTCCGACGGCAGTCCGTCGAGCTTGACTCGACGATCAGAGAGCGCCATTGCGCCGCCGGGACCTCGGTCTCCGCTGCGCTCTCCGAGAGGATCACGCCGGTGGCATTGCACTTCACGCCCGCAGAATTCGCCCGCCGCAAGGCCGCCCTCCTCGCCGCGATGGCGCGGCAGGACTCGACGGGATGCTGCTGTTCCAGCAGGAATCGATGTACTGGCTCACCGGCTACGACACGTTCGGCTTCTGCTTCTTCCAGTGCCTCGTCGTCACGGCGACGGCCGCATGGCGCTCCTCACCCGTTCGGCGGACCTGCGCCAGGCGCAGCACACCTCGACCATCGCGGACATCCGGATCTGGAAGGATGCGGCCGATGCCGACCCGGCGCGCGACCTCAAGGCGCTCGCGGCCGATCTCGGCCTCGCCGGCAAGCGCCTCGGGGTCGAGTACGAGTCCTACGGCCTCGTCGCCTCGAACGGCAAGAAGCTCGAGGCGGCCTTCGACGGGCTTCGCCGACCCTCGTCGACGCCTCGACGCTCGTGACGCGCCTGCGGGCCGTGAAGTCCGAGGAGGAGATGGTCTATGTCCGGGAAGCCGGCCGCCCTGGCGGACAAGGCCGACGCGGCGGCGCTCGCGCTCGATCGCGGCGGGCGCCGACGAGGGCGCGATCCTGGCGGCGCAGCATGCGGCGATCTTCCGCGCGGGCGGCGACTATCCGGCGCAACGAGTTCATCATCGGGTCCGGCCCCGACGCTCTCCTGTGCCGCTACAAGTCCGGCCGGCGCATGCTCGACGCCCAGGACCAGATCACGCTCGAATTCGCCGGCGCCTTCCGCCACTATCACGCCGCGATCATGCGCACGGTGATCGTCGGCGAGCCGAGGCCCCTCCACCTCGCCTACCACGAAGCCGCCCGCGAGGCGCTGCTCGCCTGCGAGGCGGAGTTGCGCCCGGGCCGAACCGCAGGCGACGTGTTCGCGGCCCATGCGCGGGTCCTCGACGCGCACGGCCTGTCGCAGCATCGCCTCAACGCCTGCGGCTACTCGCTCGGCGCCAAGTTCACGCCCTCCTGGATGGACTGGCCGATGTTCTACGAGGGCAATCCATGGCCGATCGAGCCCGGCATGGTGTGCTTCGCCCATATGATCCTGATGGATTCGCGAGACCGAGACCGCCATGTGCCTCGGCCGGACCTCGATCGTCACCGAGACCGGCGCACAGCCCGTCGTCCTGGGCAATCTGGACCTCGCGGTCCGGTGAGCGTACAAGGTTAACGAACCGTCGCCACGAACGGTCCTGGGGCACGCCATGACATCGACGACGCTCGCGCTGCGCCTCTCCGGGGCGGCTGCTCTCACCGCCCTGGCCGCCTGCCAGAGCGGCGGCTTCGCGCTCGACGGCTCGCCGGAAGGCGTCCCGGTCGCGGTCGAGAGCATCGACGGCCCGCCGGCACCCGTGAAGACCGCTTTCGCGAGCGAGCTCGCGGCCGCCGCGACGAGCCGGCAGGTCGATCTCGTCGGGGCCGGCGGCGAGGCCCGCTACCGGGTGCGCGGCTATCTCTCCACCCAGACCAACGCGGAGGGCGAGCCGATGCTCGCCTTCGTGTGGGACGTGTTCGACGCCGAAAAGCGTCGGGCGAAGCGCCTTGCAGGCTCGAGCCCGGTGCGCACCGCCTCCGCGGACCGGCCCTCGGCCGCTCCGCCGACCCTGGCGGGTCTCGACAAGGAAACCCTCGCCAAGCTCGCCGCCACGAGCATGGACGAGATCGCCGCCTTCCTCAGCGAGGCCAAGGCCGGGGCGATGCGCGTCGCGGAGCCGATACGGCCTCCCGGGAGCGCGGCCTGGGGTTCGCACCCCGGTAACCCCATTCCACGAACGGCTGTTTCCCGGCGCCATTCAGGTCTTTGCCGGTATTGTGACGGTTTCCCATCACTGCTAAGACCCCCTCGCCTTGGCGCACGGGGGCCTCGACAGCGTGCCGCTCAGGCCAACGGGTTCGCTCACGTTCCAGGTCGGCATGAAGCTCGTCGCGGGAAACTCCAACCGTCCGCTGGCGGAGGCCATCTCCGCCTATCTCGATGTGCCGCTCGCCAAGTGCCAGGTGAGGCGCTTCGCCGACATGGAGGTTTTCGTCGAGATCCAGGAGAACGTGCGCGGCGAAGACGTCTTCGTCATCCAGTCCACGTCCTTCCCGACGAACGACCACCTGATGGAGCTGCTCATCATCACGGATGCGCTGCGCCGCTCCTCGGCCCGCCGCATCACGGCGGTGATCCCCTATTTCGGCTATGCCCGGCAGGACCGGAAGCCCGGCCCGCGAACTCCCGATCTCGGCGAAGCTCGTCGCGAACCTCATCACGAATGCGGGCGCCGACCGGGTGCTGACCCTCGACCTCCATGCCGGGCAGATCCAGGGCTTCTTCGACATCCCGACCGACAACCTGTTCAGCGCCCCGATCATGGCGCGCGACATCAAGGACCGGCTCGACGGCGGCGAGCGCATGGTCGTGTCCCCGGACGTCGGCGGCGTGGTCCGCGCCCGCGCGCTGGCCAAGCGCATCGACGCGCCGCTCGCGATCGTCGACAAGCGCCGCGAGCGCCCGGGCGAGTCGGAAGTGATGAACATCATCGGCGACGTGGCGGGCCGCTCCTGCATCCTCGTCGACGATATCGTGGATTCCGGCGGCACTCTCGTGAATGCCGCGGAGGCGCTCCTCGCCAACGGAGCCAAGGACGTCTACGCCTACATCACCCATGGCGTGCTCTCCGGCGGCGCGGTCTCGCGGATCGCCAACTCGAAGCTGAAGGAGCTCGTGATCACGGATTCGATCCAGCCGACGGAAGCCGTGAAGGTCGCCCGCAACATCCGGGTCATCTCGATCGCCAACCTCCTCGGCGAAGCCATCGGCCGAACCGCGACGGAAAGTTCCGTGTCGAGCCTGTTCGACTGAACATCGGCCCGAGGCCGACATCTTCCTCCGGAGCGAACCACCGGGGCGCGCGCAGCGCGACCATAAGGATCGGGTCGCGGTTCGAGCGCCCTTTTCGACCTGAGATCCTCGGGTCGCGCTCCGCGCGCCCAAGGATGACGCCTGGGAGTCCCGTCGGACCTCACGGGCCGGACCTGGGCCGGACTCACCCTTCCTGTCGTTAGCACACGAGTTGTCCGGGTTAGGTAGCACACGAGTTGTCCGGTTTTTTGGCCTCCGCGAGGAGGCGGATCGATGAACCGGGCGACGTGGCTACAGGACCGGAGGATGCTGAAGTTTCGGGATGTTTTGAGCCGCTGGGAGCGGCGGGAGCTGTCGATGCTGGAAGCTGGGGAGCTGTCTGGGGATGTCGGAGCGGCAGTTCCGGCGCTACCGGGATCGCGTTCGAGGAGGAGGGCGAGGCGGGGCTGGTCGACCGGCGGCTTGGGCAAGCCCTCGCCGAAGCGGATTCCGTCGGCGGCGGCGGAGCGGATGCTGGAGCTGTACCGGACGGGTCTACCGGGGCTGGAACGTGAAGCATTTTCACGAGCATCGTGGTGCGCGACCACAAGTTCACGCTGGGGCTACACCTGGACCAAGACGCAGCTGCACGCCGCCGGGTCTGGTGGAGCGGGCGAAGCGGCGCGGGGCGCACCGGCGCAAGCGCGAGCGCAAGCCGTGCGAAGGCATGATGCTGCACCAGGACGGCTCGCGCGCATCGCCTGGCTTGCGGGGCAGGCGCCGCTCGATCTGATCGTCACGATGGACGATGCGACCAGCACGATCTATTCGGCGTTTCTGGTGGAGGAGGAAGGCACGGCTTCGACGTTTCGCGGCGCTGCTCGAGGTGTTCGGCGCACAGGGCTTGCCGTGCTCGCTCTACACCGACCGCGGCAGCCACTATTTTTACACCGCCAAGGCCGGCGAGGCGGTCGACAAGGAGCGCCTGACGCAGGTCGGCCGGGCGCTCGATCGGCTCGGGATCGAGCACATTCCGGCCTATTCGCCGGAGGCGCGCGGGCGCTCCGAGCGGATGTTCGGAACGCTGCAGGACCGGCTGGTGAAGGAGCTCGAGCTCGCCGGCATCACCGACATCGCGACGGCCAACCGCTTGATCCGCGAGGTCTATCTGCCGCAGCACAATGCGCGCTTCGCCAAGCCTGCGGCCCTGCCGGAGAAGGCCTTCGTGGCCGTCGATCCAGGCGCTGCTGCGCCGAGACCCTGTGCAGCGAGGAGGAAGCGCATCGTCGGGCGCGACAACACGGTGGCCTATGGCGGGCTGAAGCTGCAGCTGCCGGAGAGCCGCATGCGCGCCCACTACGTCAAGGCGACGCGTGAAGGTTCGCGACTATCCGGATGGCACGCTCGGCCGTCTTCCACGGGCCGCGCTGCCTCGCCCGCTACGACGCCGACGGCCATCCAGATCGCCGCCCCGACCGCGCCCAGCCTGGCCCCGTGCTCGCCGCCGTCAAGGCGTGGCCTGGAAACGCCGGCGCCGGCGGCAGCCGCCGCGCGACGGCCAGCCTTGACCGCGGCTCGACACGAGGCCCAGCCAACGCCGCGGGTCGGGACGAAGAAA
Source organism: uncultured Alphaproteobacteria bacterium (assembly GCA_963723525.1). Taxonomy (GTDB): domain Bacteria; phylum Pseudomonadota; class Alphaproteobacteria; order Rhizobiales; family Beijerinckiaceae; genus Microvirga. The sequence continues at coordinate 164,178 of CAVRRI010000004.1, read as the reverse complement.
CGGGCTTCCAGGTCGAACAAAGAAACCGATCCGGCCGACGGCACCAGCGGCACCCTGAGGACACCTCAAACGGCCCCGGGGGTTGTTCCGCTTTCCCCCGATCGCCGCAACCAAAAGCGGACAACTGATGTGCTACCAAAACCGGACAACTTGATTAGCTACCGACAGGCCGGACTCCACCCTTCCTTGCGTTTCCAAGCTTTTGCCCCTATAAGCCCGCTCGCGCCCGCCAGACACCCTTGGAGGCTCGGGCGCGAAGCCGGTTCGGCCGCCCCAGGGGCGGCCTTCGGTTTTCTGGCAATATTCTGACAAGGACCACGATCATGAGCGCTTTCAAGCAGCTTCAGGCCGTGGCGCGCGACCGGGCCGGCAAGGGGGCCGCCCGGGCCGTTCGTCGCCAAGGCCAAGTTCCCGCCGTCATCTACGGAGGCGGCGAGCCGGCCGAGGCGATCGCCCTCGACTTCAACCAGACCAAGCAGCTGATCTTCGCCGGCCACTTCCTCACCACGATCTTCGAGATCGAGGTGAACGGCAAGAAGACCCGCGCCCTGCCGCGCGACTACCAGCTCGACCCGGTGAAGGACGTCCCGATCCATGTGGACTTCCTGCGCCTCGCCGAAGGCCAGTCGATCAAGGTCATCGTTCCGGTGCACGTGGTCGACCAGGACAAGTCGCCCGGCGTGAAGCGCGGCGGCACCCTCCAGATCGTCGAGCATACGGTGGAACTCCTGGTCCCCTCGAACGCGATCCCGGATTACGTGGAAGCCTCGGTGGCCGAGCTCGACATCGGCTCGTCGATCCACCTGAACGACATCTCGCTGCCGAGCGGCGCCAAGCCGACCTCGCCGGAGAACGTCACCCTCGTGACCTGCGTCGCGCCGTCCGGCATGCACGAGGAAGCGGCGGCGGCGCCCGCGGCAGAGACGACGGCGGCTCCGGCGGCTCCGGCCGCCAAGGCCCCGGCCAAGGGCTGAGCCCACTTTCTACGCGACGGCCTCGACGCTCCGACCGCAAGGCCGGAGCGTTTGTCTATGAGCACGAGCGATGCGCCTCTTCGTCGGCCTCGGCAATCCGGGGAGCCAATATGCGAAGAACCGCCACAACGTCGGCTTCATGGCCGTCGAGGCGATCGCGCGAGCGCAGAACGCCGGACCCTGGCGGCGGCGCTTCCAGGGGCAGACCGCCGAGGCCACGATCGGCGGCGAGAAGGTTCTGATCCTGAAACCCGAAACCTATATGAACGAGTCGGGCCGCTCCGTGGCGGAGGCGCAGCGCTTCTTCAAGATCGATCTCGCCGACGTCACCGTCTTCTACGACGAAATCGACCTTCCGCCGGCGAAGCTGCGGGTGAAGATGGGCGGCGGCAATGCGGGCCATAACGGGCTCCGCTCCATCACGGCCCATTGCGGCAACGACTACCGCCGCGTGCGGATCGGCATCGGGCATCCGGGCCACAAGGCGCTCGTGCAGCGGCACGTGCTCGGCGACTTCGCCAAGGCGGACGAGCCCTGGGTCGAGGACCTGACCCGGGCCATCGCGGAGAACGCCGCGCTCCTCGCCTACGGGCGAGGATGCGAGCTTTCAGAACAAGGTCCACCTCGCCATGGAGGCGAGAGGCTGGACCGACAAGGAGTGAGGCCATGGGCTTCAAGATGGGCATCGTCGGCCTGCCGAACGTGGGCAAGTCGACCCTCTTCAACGCGCTGACCCAGACCGCCGCCGCCCAGGCGGCCAATTATCCGTTCTGCACCATCGAGCCGAACGTGGGCGACGTGGCGGTTCCGGACGAGCGGCTCGAATCGCTCGCCGGGCATCGCCGGCTCCGCGCAGATCATCCCGACGCGCCTCACCTTCGTGGACATCGCCGGCCTCGTGCGCGGCGCGTCGAAGGGCGAAGGTCTCGGAAACCAGTTCCTCGCCAATATCCGCGAGGTCGACGCCATCGCCCATGTGGTGCGCTGCTTCGAGGACACCGACGTCACCCATGTCGAGGGCAAGATCGACCCGATCGCCGATATCGAGACGATCGAGACCGAGCTGATGCTCGCCGACCTCGAAAGCCTCGAGAAGCGCGTCGTGGCCCTGGAGAAGAGAGCCAAGGGCAACGACAAGGAGGCGAAGGACACCCTCGACCTCGTGAACCGTGCGCTTGTCCTTCTGCGCGAGGGCAAGCCGGCCCGCCTCGTCGAGCGCCGGCCGGAGGAGGAGCGTCCGTTCGGCATGCTCGGCCTCCTCTCCTCGAAACCCGTTCTCTACGTGTGCAACGTCGAGGAGGCTTCCGCCGACAAGGGGAACGCATACTCGGTGAAAGTTTTCGAGCGCGCGAAACTGGAAGGCGCCAAGGCGGTGGTCGTCTCCGCCAAGATCGAGAGCGAGGTCGCAGTGCTCCCGCCCGCCGAACAGGCGGAGTATCTCGAAGCGATCGGCCTCAGCGAGCCCGGCCTCAACCGGGTGATACGGGCCGGCTACGAGCTCTTAGGGCTCATCACCTATTTCACCGTGGGCCCGAAGGAGGCGCGCGCCTGGACGGTCACCCAGGGAACCCGCGCACCGCAGGCGGCCGGCGTCATCCATACGGATTTCGAGAAGGGCTTCATCCGCGCCGAGACCATCGCTTATCCGGACTACCTGGCTCTCAAGGGCGAGGCGGGCGCGCGGGATGCCGGCAAGCTCCGGCTCGAAGGCAAGGATTACGCGGTGCAGGACGGCGACGTGATGCATTTCCGCTTCAACACCTGAGGCGAATCAAATTCCCGGCAAAGCTGACGGTTTCGTGAATGCGAGCTTGGCCGCCCGTTCAGTATCGTTCCCGTATCGCCCTGCATGGAGGTTTCAGCCATGCCCGATGCTGTCGACCATATCGCCCTTGCGGTCGGCGAGGCCTTTGTGTCCCCCGGCCCCGGCACAGCCGAACTGATGCTCGCTCTGCTCGTTGCGCTGGCCTTTGCGGCGAGCGCGGTCAGGACGTGGCTCGAGGGGCACAGGGAGTCCTGGCGGCGCAACCGCTCTTGAAGGGGATCGTTCCGGGGCAGTGAAGCGTTGGCGTGAGGTGTCGCGCCGGTCCCTTCATGCTGCTCCACCCTCGCCACGCCTGGACAAGCCGCCCGGAGGAGGCGGTTGCGCTTCAGAAGCAACTGCGGCGCGAGGTCGTGTCCGACCGCCCGATCAACCTTGCCTCCGTGCGGCTCGTCGCAGGCGTCGACGTGAGCGTGAAAGGCGATCAGTCCCGCGCCGCGGTCGTCGTTGCGACCTATCCCGACTTTGAGCCCGTCGAGACCGTGGTCGCGCAGGGCCCGACGCCCTTTCCCTATGTCCCCGGCCTCCTCAGCTTCCGGGAGGGGCCGGTCCTGGAGGAGGCCTTCGAAAAGCTTCGAGAGCAGCCCGACGTCTTCCTGTTCGACGGCATGGGCATCGCCCATCCCCGCCGGATCGGGATTGCGAGCCATATGGGCCTCTGGCTGGAGCGTCCGACCGTCGGCTGCGGCAAGACCCTGCTGTGCGGCCGCTACAAGAACCTGGGCGAGGAGAAGGGGTCGGCGGCGCCCCTCGTCGACAGGGGCGAGACCATCGGCATGGCCCTGCGGACCCGCACGGGGACGAATCCGATGTTCATCTCGCCCGGCCACCTCTCCGACATCCCGACAGCCGCCGAACTCGTCCTGCACTGTTCGCCCAGATATCGCCTGCCCGAACCGATCAGGCTGGCGCACGATGCGGCCGGACGGTTCGTCGCCTGACGCATTCCATGATCGTGAATATCTTGGCAGCCCCGAGCGACCCCGGTACCTTCCCGACGGAGGAGACGGGCGATGGACCTCGAGGGTGGATGCGCCTGCGGAGCGGTACGCTACCGGTTGCGGTCGGCGCCGATGTTCGTGCATTGCTGCCATTGCCGGGACTGCCAGCGCCAGACCGGAAGCGCGTTCGTGCTCAACGCCATCATCGAAACCGACCGGATCGACATCCTTGCGGGGGAGCCGGAGCCCGTGGCGGTGCCCACGGACAGCGGGCGGCCGCACGACATCTATCGCTGCCCCTCGTGCCGGGCCGCGGTCTGGAGCGATTACGGGCACCGCCCCGCGCTCCGCTTCGTCCGCGTCGGCACGCTCGACGATCCCGCGGCGCTGAAGCCCGACGTCCACATCTTTACCCGCTCGAAGCTCCCCTGGGTCCCCCTGCCGGCGGATACGCCGGCTTTCGACGTCTATTACAACGTCAAGGAGCTCTGGCCGGCCGCGAGCCTGGAGCGCCGGCGCGCGCTTCGCGGCTGATCCCGATCCCGCCTCATGCTTTGCGTGCCGCACGCGGCACCGCCGCCGCTGGCGCAAGGGACAAGCTCGACCCCGGCGTGGTAGGGGCGGTGAAACCCTGGTGACCTCCATGCTCCGCTTCTTCGAAGATTTCCCCGTCGGCTGGTCCGACACCTTCGGACCGATCTCCGTCACGAAGGACGACATTGTCTCCTTCGCGCGGGAATACGACGCGCAACCCTTCCACACGGACGAGGAGGCGGCAAAGAGCACGTTCGTCGGCGCTCTCATCGCCTCGGGCTGGCACACCTGCGCCCTCAACATGCGGCTCGTGGCCGAGGGCCTTCTGCTCAACGCGACCTCCATGGGCGCTCCCGGCGTCGAGGAGGTGAAGTGGCTCATTCCGGTGCGTCCGGGCGATCGCCTGCGGAGCCGCGCCACCGTGACCGACTCGCGCATCTCGAAGAGCCGGCCCGAGATCGGGTTTCTCCTTTTCCGGTTCGAGATGCTGAACCAACGGGACGAGACCGTGCTCGCCCAGTCCAACTGGGCCATGTTCGGCCGGCGCGGCCACCCCTGGCCGCCGGCGCCGGGGGGCGGGCCTCTCCCGCCGAGCACTCCGAAAGTCTCCGAGCTTCCGGGCGCGACGCCGATGCCCTTCCTCGAGGACATGGCCGTCGGCGCGGTCAGCGAGCTCGGCTCCTGTACGTTCACCGCCGAGGACATCATCCGCTACGCGAAGACGTTCGATCCGCAGCCCTTCCACGTCGATCCCGAGGCCGCGAAGCGGAGCCTCTTCGGCGGCCTCTGCGCGTCCGGCTGGCATACGGCGGCGATCTGGATGAAGCAGATGATCGCCCATCGCGAGCGGTCCTGGGCCGAGTGCCGGCGCCGAGGCGAACCGCCGCCCCAGCTCGGGCCCTCGCCCGGCTTCAAGAACCTGAAATGGTCGAAGCCCGTCTACGCCGGCGACACGATCACGTACCGCTCGCAGGTCATCGCGACCCGCCCCTCCGCGTCCCGTCCCGGATGGGGCCTTGCCTTCCACCGCAACAGCGGCGTGAACCAGCACGGCGAGGAGGTGTTCGCCTTCGACGGCGCGGTCTTCTGGGAGATGCGCCGGTCGCTCGCCCGCGCCTCGTCCCGCTCCTGACCGGTACGGCCCTGCAACGAGCTCCGGCTCGTTTGACGTTCAGTGACCCTCGAACGCCATCAGGGTCCTGACGTCGACGCCGAGCTCCCTCAGTTTCTGGGCGCCGCCCAGATCCGGCAGGTCGATGATGAAGCACGCCGCGACGATGTTCGCGCCGATCTGGCGCAGCAGGTTGCGCGGCCGCCACCGCTGTGCCGCCGGTGGCGATGAGATCGTCGACCAGGAGGACGCGCTCCTCCTGGCCGATCGCGTCGGTGTGGATCTCCATTTCGTCGACGCCGTATTCGAGCGAGTAGGCGATGCGAACGGTTTCGTGCGGGAGCTTGCCCTTCTTGCGGATCGGCACGAAGCCGGCGGACAATTGATGTGCCACGGCGCCGCCGAGGATGAAGCCCCTCGCCTCGATGCCCGCGACCTTGTCGATGCGGCGGCCCGCATACGGATAGACCAGCTCGTCGACCGCCCGGCGGAACGCCCGCGCGTCGCCGAGCAGCGTCGTGATGTCCCGGAACACGATGCCGGGTTTCGGGTAGTCCGGGATCGAGCGGATCGCGGCCTTGAGATCGGTGACGAGATGCGGGTCCATGGAGATCGCCTTGACGAGATGTCGCGACCTTAGAGCATTTTCCGTCGAAGTGGATCCGCTTGGCCGCCGAAACCACAAGGCGTCATCGTCAGGGCGAGCGGCAGCGAGACCCGAGGATCCCAGGCCGAAAAGGGCGCCCTTCTCGGCACCAGATCCTTAAGATCTGCGCTGCGCTCCATCCGCGGATGGCGACAGTTGGGAAGGGCTGCGCCCCGTCACAGGATGACAGCCCCCGCCCCGGTCTCAATCGTCGTCATCCTCGATGATCCGGCGCTGGCGGAAGCTGCGCTGCACGTAAGGGTTGTCCCGGCGATAGACCCTTCGCTCGTAGATCCGGCGGCCGCGATGGTCGTCGGTGACGATGGTGTCGACGCGCGTATGGACCCCGTTTGAAGAGTTCGAGCTCGAGTTCGACGAGGTGTTGCCGGCCTGAGCGCCCGTGGCCAGGACGATGCCGGCAAGAGCGGAGAGGGTAAGGAGCCGTTTCATGAAGGACCTCCGGGATCCACTGTGTAACGGCGAAAGCAAGACCGGGTTCGCCTGAACGGCCCCTGAGCCGAATGGGGCCGAACTGTGTCAAAGCGAGAGGGCCCGTCCCGCCACCGCGTCAAGCTTCTTCACGAGTTCAGGATCGCGGGCGGACGGCGCCGTCATGATCGCCCCGTCGAGCGAACGGTCGGAGCCGACGGGACAGGGTTCGTGCTCCGCCGGAAAATCGCGCGCCACGCGGGCGACGAGTTGAGCGGCGTGCTCGGCATTGGCGCGGACGACTTGCAGCACGGAGGCGACGTCCACGGCGTCGTGATCCGGGTGCCAGCAATCGTAGTCCGTGACCATCGCGATGGTCGCATAGGTGATCTCGGCCTCCCGCGCGAGCTTCGCCTCGGGCATGTTGGTCATGCCGATCACGTCGTAGCCGAGTTCGCGATAGCTCGTGGACTCGGCATGGGACGAGAAATGCGGCCCCTCGATGCAGACGTAGGATCCGCCGCGCGCGAAAGCGATGCCCTCGGCAGTCGCTGCGTCGGCGAGTCGCTGCTGCAGCTTCGGGCCGATCGGGTGAGCCACCGAGACATGGGCCACGCAGCCCCTGCCGAAGAACGAACTCTCCCGCTTGTACGTCCGGTCGACGAACTGGTCCACGAACACGAACAGGCCCGGATGGAGCTCCTGCCGGAAGGAGCCGCAGGCGGAGATCGAGACGATGTCCGTGACTCCCACCCGCTTCATGACGTCGATATTGGCGCGGTAGTTGATGTCGGAGGGCGAGTAGCGGTGGCCGCGCCCATGTCGGGGCAGAAAGACGACGTCGGTGCTGCCGATGCGCCCCAGCCTGAGCGCATCCGAGAGCCTCGCCCCAGGGCGACGCCACGCGCTCCTCGCGCACGTCCTCGAGCCCCGGCAGGTCATAGACGCCGGATCCGCCGATCACTCCCAGCACCGCTCGCGTCACGACCTCCCTCTCCTCGCCATGCAGCCCATCAGGAGAAAGGCCCCGAAGCGGGGCCTCGTCCTTTCGTCACGGATTGTGGGTCATCGGAGGCGTCGCATAGCCCTCGACTTCGCCGCCGACGCGGGCCCAGACCTTCTTCTTGGTGAAATAGAGCAGCACCGACAGGAGGATCAGGAAGGCGATGACCTTGAAGCCCATCGCCTTTCGCGCCTCGAGGTGAGGCTCCGCCGTCCAGGCGAGGAAAGCGGTGACGTCGCGAGCATATTGATCCACCGTCTCAGGCACCTGAGGTTGCCCGTTCTCGAGCTTCGGATACTCGACCTGCCCGTCGCTGATCGGCTTCGGCATCGCGATGATGTGGCCGGGAAAGTACTCGTTGTAATGGCCCCCCTCGGGCACCGTGACGTCCTGCGGCGGCTCGCCGTAGCCGTTGAGGAGCGCCACCAGGTAATCCGCGCCGTTCTCGGAATATTGCCGGAACACGTCGAGGACGAACCACGGAAAGCCGCGCTCGTAGGTGCGGGCCTTCGCCATCAGCGAAAGATCGGGCGGCGCCTTGCCGCCGTTCGCCGCAGCCGCGGCGTTCTCGTTCGGGAACGGGTCGGGGAAGCGGTCCGCCGGGCGGCCGGGACGCTCGAACATGTCGCCCGCCTCGTTCGGACCGTCCTTGATCTTGTATTCGGCCGCGAGAGCGCGGACCTGCGCCTCGGAGAATTCCGGGCCGCCCGGCTCTGCGAGGTTCCGGAATGCGATGTAGTTGATGCCGTGGCAGGAGGCGCAGACCTCGCGGTAGACCTTGAAGCCGCGCTGCAGCTGCGCGCGGTCGAACTTCCCGAACGGGCCCTGAAAGGTCCACCTGAGTTGCGGCGGCACCGGCGTCTCGCCCGCGGCGTGAAGCGGGCCCGTGAGCCCGAGGATGGCGGCGGCGACGAGGAGAGTACGTTTCATCATGGTCGTTGGATCCCCGGCGCTCGCGATCAGCCCTTGGTGGAAGGTGCGGCGGTGGCGCCGGCCGGCAGCCCGGCGCCCGGCTTCTGCACGCCGATGACGGATTCGAGGATCGAATTCGGCAGCGGCAGCGGACGCTCGACGACGCCGAGCACCGGCAGCACGATCAGGAAATGGGCGAAGTAGTAGGCGGTGCAGATCTGTGCCGCGAGCACGTACCCGCCCGCCGCCGGCTTCGAGCCGAGCCAACCGAGCAGGACGCAGACGAGGACGAAAACCCAGAAGAAGAACTTGTAGACGGGGCGATAGGCGGTGGAGCGCACCTTCGACGTGTCGAGCCAGGGCATGAAGCACCAGATCAGGATCGCCGAGACCATGGCGATGACGCCGCCGAGCTTGTCCGGGATCGCGCGCAGGATCGCGTAGAAGGGCAGGAAGTACCATTCGGGCACGATGTGGGAGGGAGTCACCGACGGGTTCGCCGGGATGTAGTTGTCCGCGTGCCCGAGATAGTTGGGGAGATAGAAGACCCACCAGGCAAAGAAGAGCATGAACACCGCGACGGCGAACAGGTCCTTGATCGTGGCGTAGGGCGTGAAGGGCACCGCGTCCTTTCCGGACTTGATCGGCACGCCGGTCGGATTGTTCTGCCCCGGCACGTGCAGCGCCCAGATGTGCAGCATGACGACGCCCACGATCATGAAGGGCAGCAGGAAGTGGAGCGAGAAGAAGCGGTTCAGCGTCGGATTGCCGACCGAATAGCCGCCCCAGAGGAAGTTGACGATCGTCTCGCCGATGATCGGGAGGGCCGAGAACAGGTTCGTGATGACGGTGGCGCCCCAATAGCTCATCTGCCCCCAGGGCAGGACGTAGCCGAGGAAGGCCGTCGCCATCATGAGCAGGAAGATGATCACCCCGAGGATGTAGAGTACCTCGCGGGGCGCCTTGTAGGATCCGTAGTAGAAGTTCCGGAAGATGTGGATGTAGACGGCGACAAAGAACATGGAGGCGCCGTTGGCGTGGAGATAGCGGAGCAGCCAGCCGTAGTTCACGTCGCGCATGATGTGTTCGACGGACTGGAAGGCCATCGAGGCATGCGGCGTGTAGTACATGGCGAGGAACACGCCCGTCACGATCTGAGAGACGAGCATGAACGAGAGGATCGCGCCGAACGTCCAGAAATAGGTCAGGTTCCTGGGAACCGGGAATGCGATGAAGGACGAGTGGATGAGGCCGGCGACGGGCAGGCGGCTCTCGAACCACTTGCCGAAGGCGCTCCTCGGAACGTAGGCGGTGGGGTGGTGCTGGTTCATCGTGTTCGCCTGTTCGAATGACGCGCCGCGGACTTACGCCGTCGCCGTACCGATGCGGATCTTCGTGTCGGACACGAACGTGTACTCCGGCAGGGGCAGGTTGATCGGCGCGGGGCCGCCGCGGATCCGGCCGGAGGTGTCGAACACCGAACCGTGGCAAGGACAGAACCAACCCTTGTAATCGCCCTGCTGGCCGAGCGGCACGCAACCCAGGTGGGTGCAGCTGCCGTACACGACGAGCCATTCGGCCTTGCCTTCCTTGATGCGCGCCGAATCCGGCTCGGGATCGCGCAGCGTCTTGACGTCGATGTCCTCTGCCGCCTTGATCTCCTCCGGCGTCCGGTGGCGCACGAAGATCAGCTTGCCGCGCCAGAACACCTTGACGATCTGCCCGGCCGCGATCGGCGCAAGGTCCACCTCGATCGGAGCGCCCGCCGCGACGGTCTCGGCATCCGGAGCCATGGAGGCGACGAACGGCCAGACCACGCTCGCGGCGCCCACGGCAGCCGCGGCCCCCGTGGCGATGAACAGGAAATCGCGCCGTGTCGGCTCGGCGGCGGTGGTGGAGGTGTTCGCCAAGACGGCTCTCCAGCATTCGAACGAACGGGAACCCGCGCGTCGTCTGAGGCTTGGGGCAAGCCCGCCCGGCACGCAGCCTGTGGACCAAGCACACGCGCCGACGCGCGCGCAATGCGACTGGGCGTCGCCGCGCGGGCGCTGTTTCGCACGCTCAAGCCGCTCTGTCCATAGGATCCCTGGGGATATCGCAGGGGATCCGGTGCTGCTCGCGGTCAGGCTGCGGAAGCCTCGGCGGCCCCCAGAAAGCCACCCGATTGGCGCTGCCAGAGGCGGGCATAGAGGCCGCCTTCCCGCAGGAGATCGGCATGGGTCCCCTGCTCCACGATGTCGCCCCGGTCGATGACGATGAGACGGTCGAGGGCCGCAATCGTGGAGAGCCGGTGCGCGATGGCGATCACCGTCTTGCCCCGCATGAGGGTGGAGAGGGCTTCCTGGATGGCGGCCTCGACCTCCGAGTCGAGTGCGGAGGTCGCCTCGTCGAGGACGAGGATCGGCGCGTCCTTCAGGATCACCCGCGCAATCGCGATGCGCTGGCGCTGGCCGCCCGACAGCTTGACGCCGCGCTCGCCCACATGCGCGTCGTAGCCGCGCCGCCCGCGATGGTCCTCGAGGTCCATGATGAAGTCGTGGGCGTGGGCGAGGCGGGCCGCCTGCTCGATCTCGGCGTCGGTCGCACCGGGCTTACCGTAGGAGATGTTCTCCCGGATCGACCGGTGCAGGAGCGACGTGTCCTGCGTCACGACGGCGATGTGCCGTCTGAGGCTGTCCTGCGTCACGGCCGCGATGTCCTGCCCGTCGATGAGGATGCGTCCGCCTTCGAGATCGTGGAGGCGCAGCAGCAGCGCCGTGATCGTGGTCTTGCCCGCGCCGCTCGTGCCGACGAGCCCGACCTTCTCGCCGGGCCGGATGGTGAAGTTCAGCCCCTCGATCACACCCGCGTCGCGACCGTAATGGAAGGAGACGTTCTCGAAGCGCACCTCGCCCTTCTCGACCCGGAGTTCCGTCGCTCCCGGCAGATCGAGGATCCCATGCGGCCGGGCGATGGTTTCCATGCTCTCCTGGATGATGCCGATGTTCTCGAAGACCCCGCGCACGACCTGCATCACCCAGCCCGACATGGTCGATGAGCCGGAGCGCGAGCGCAAGACCCGCCGCGATGGCGCCCGGCGTCATTTCGCCGAGCGACCAGAGCCAGCCGGCGATGGCCGCCGTCAGGACCAGATAGACGCTGTTGAGGACCTGCAGCGCGGCGTTGACTCCCGTGATGAGGCGCAGCGAATGCAGGAAGGAGCGCGTGTGCGCGGCGATCGCGTCGCGCACCGCCGAGCGCTCCTCGGCGCCGCGGGCGAAGAGCTTGACCGTCAGGATGTTGGTGTAGCTGTCGACGATGCGGCCGACGAGCACCGACCGCTTGTCGGCGTTGTTGCGCGAGCGCTCCTGCGCCCGGGGCACGAAATACCAGATGAGGGCCGTGTAGCCGGCGATCCACCCCAGTGTCGGCAGCGCGAGCCACACGCTCGTCGTGGAGAAGGCCCCGAGCGCCGTGAACGCGTAGATCGCCACGTACCAAAGCCGGTCGATGACCTCGACCGCCGCCTCGCGGAGCGCAGGACCGGCCTGCGTGATGCGGTTCGCGAGCCGCCCCGCGAAGTCGCTCTGGAAATAGGAGACCGCATGGCCGAGCGTGTAGCTGTGCGTGCGCCAGCGGATCATGTTCGTGGTCTGCGGGACGATCGCCTGGTTGACGATGGCCTCGTGCACGAAATGCAGCACCGGGCGCACGACCAGCACCACGAGGGCCGCCCCGATGAGCAGCCCCCGGGAATCGGCCCAGACCTGTTCGGGGTTATGCTGCGACAGGAGGTCCACGAACCAGCCGATGAGGAAGAACAGTCCCGACTCCAGGGAGCCGATGGCAAGATTGGTGATGAAGATGAGGACGAGCCAGCCCTTGATCGGCTTGAGATAATAGGCCGCGAACCCGAAGACCGACTGCGGCGGCATCCGGGTGTCGTCGAAGGGCTTGAAAGGATCGATCCGGCGCTCGAGCCACTGAAACATGTTGTCCTCTTCGGCCTTCCTCGCGGCCTTCTTTTAACAGCAACGCCGCGGCTGGGTTCACTTGACGGCGGCTCCCGGTGCGCCGATGACGCCTCATGCCCCGCCTCGGCCTTTATCAGCCCGACATCCCTCAGAACACCGGCACCATGCTGCGCATGGCGGCGTGCCTCGGCGTTCCCGTGGAGATCGTCGAGCCGGCAGGGTTCGACGTCTCCGACCGGAACCTCCGCCGCGCCGGCCTCGACTATCTCGACCGGGTCGAGATCACCCGGCATGTCTCGTGGCAAAGCTTCGAAGAGTGGCGGGCGGCATCGGGCGCTCGCCTCGTCCTGGCGACGACGACGGGCGCCCTGCCCTACACGGATCTCGCCTATCGGCCGGACGACGTGATCCTCCTGGGCCGCGAATCCGCCGGAGTGCCGGTCGAGGTCCACGCCGCCGCCGATGCCAGGATCGTGATCCCCATGCGGCCGGGCCTGCGTTCCCTCAACATCGCGGTCGCGGCGGCGATGATCCTGGGCGAGGCGCTGCGGCAGACCCGCTCGTTTCCCCGGCCCGGCACCGGGAGCTGAACCGAGGTTTTCCATGCCCGACCCCGTCGTCCGCCTCAAAGCCGAAACTCCCGTCTGGTTCGCTGCCCTCCGGGACCGGATCTGCGCCGCGTTCGAGGATCTCGAACGCGAAGCCTCGGGCCCCTTCTATCCGGAGGCGATCACGCCCGGCCGGTTCGAGCGCAAACCGTGGGAGCGCAGGGACCCTGCCGGCGGGCCCGGCGGCGGGGGCGTCATGGCGATGATGCGCGGGCGCGTGTTCGAGAAGGTGGGCGTCCATGTCTCGACGGTCCACGGCGAGTTCGCCCCCGAGTTCCGCGGGCAGATCGCCGGCTCCGCCGAGGATCCGCGTTTCTGGGCGGCCGGCATCTCGCTCATCGCCCATCCGTGGAACCCGAACGTGCCGACGGTCCACATGAACACCCGCTTCGTCGTGACCACCAAAGCCTGGTTCGGCGGCGGCGCGGACCTCACGCCCGTGCTGGACCGCCGCCGCACGCAGTCGGACCCGGATACGCAGCTCTTCCACGGCGCCATGCGCGAGGCCTGCGACCGGCATTTCCCCTCAGCGCCCTACGACCGCTACAAGGCGTGGTGCGACGAGTACTTTTATCTCAAGCACCGCGACGAGCCCCGCGGCGTCGGCGGCATCTTCTACGACTATCACTGGTCCGGCGACGCGGACGAGGACTTCGCCTTCACGCGCGACGTGGGCGAAGCCTTCCTGCTCGTCTACCCGGAGATCGTCCGCCGCAATTTCGCGAAGGGCTGGACGGAAGCCGACAGGGTCGAGCAGCAGGTGCGGCGGGGGCGCTACGTGGAGTTCAACCTGCTCTACGACCGCGGCACGATCTTCGGCCTCAAGACCGGCGGGAACATCGAGTCGATCCTCTCGTCCATGCCGCCGAGCGTGCGTTGGCCTTGAAACTTCTTCAGGCGAAGCGGCCTTGGTTCTGGCTTCCAGTCGGCCCGCAGCAATCATGTCGTATTGCAATTTGCACTACGTTCGACTATCTTGCGGGCCAGGAGAACGCACATGGCCACCAAGGCCGAACGCAAGGAACATCCGATTTCGATGCGCCTCCCAGAGGCGGACATTGCGATCATCGATCGCGCCGCAGGACTTCGGGGCCGGTCGCGCACCGATTTCGTGCGCGACGCTGCCGTTCGAGCCGCCGAAGACGTGCTGATGGAGCACCGGCTGATTCGCATGAGCCCGGACGGGTTTTCCGAGTTCATGGCCGTTTTGGCTGCACCAGCGGCCGCCGTGCCAGAGATGGTCGAGCTCGCGGAGCGTCCGGCACCCTGGGAGCCGGGATACGTCGCGAAACGCTGAGCCTTGGCCCTCTCGGCTCCCGAACCGCTGACCGCAGCGCGCGACGTTTCCGAATTCACCTGCGGAAAGCCGACGCTCGATCATTGGCTCAAGACCAGGGCGCTCTCCAATCAGGAAAAGGGCTTCACCGCCGTCCTCGTGGTCCACGAGGCGGGTCGAGTCGCCGGCTTCTATGGCCTCGCCCCGACCGCCGTCGTGGCGAGCGTGTTGCCTCGGGCGATCCGCACCGGCCAACCTCCTGACCCGGTCCCCTGTCTGCTGCTCGGCCAGCTCGCGACCGACGTCGCGTGGGCCGGCCGCGGCATCGGCACGGGCTTGGTGAAGCATGCTCTGGAGCGATGCGTGACCGCTGCGGCTCTCGTTGGAGGCCGCGCCCTCATGGTCAACGCGGTCGACGTCGACGCCGCCGCGTTCTGGCAGCGGCGCGGCTTCATTCCATCGAGGGACGATCCGCTGGTGCTGATCCGTTCCATCGCTGCGATCGCCGCATCGATCGCCACCGCACGAAGGTAGACGATCCCTCTCACGGTAGTTGCGAACGATGGGCGATGTCGCCGTGCCGCCATCGACCGTCGGGCGCCGGATGCCGCATCGCGGCTCAGTCGGCGCTCGGCAGCCGCCGCATGGTGAACTCGATGAGTCCGTCGTCGAGCACCCGCCAGCTCTCCACTTCCGTCATGTAGGCGGCCTTGGGGTAGCGGTCGAACCATTCCCGCGCGGTCGCCTGCGCCTCCGTCCGCGGCAGCCGGTAGGTCTGGCGGCGCCAGCCGTCGTCCCGGCCGCGGCTCGAATCGTCGGCGCGCCCCTTGCTGCGCTTCGCGGCGACGCGGCGGACGAGATCGGCTGGCGTTTTCGGCTCCCGCGCCATGGGACTCCTTCTGGGGCGGGCGGAGCTTAGGAGAAGCGCTTTGCGGAATCGAGTCGGATTTGGCCCTTACGCAAGGTCCAGGGCCCGCCGCAGAAGGGCGGCCCGGGCCGCCTCGTCCGTCGGGCACCCCTCGGCCAGCCAGGCGCGGCGCGCCGACGCCAGAAGGTCCCCGATCCTCGGCCCTCGCGCGACACCGGCATCGACGAGATCGGCGCCGCGCAAGGGAAAGACCGGCACCGGTTCCGCACCGGAATGGAAACGCTCCAGGGTTCCGAGCGCGTCGTCAATCAGGACGGGAAGCGGCTCGCCGCCGATGGCGAGGAGCGCGTCGCGGACAGGCTCGACCCCATGCTCGGCGACGAGGACGCGGATGGCCCGCGCATCGACCGGTAGCGGACGCGTCTTGAGAACGGCCACGAGGCGGGCGTAACGGCGCAGGCGCTCGTGCTCCTCGTTCGACAGCCGCAGGCGTTCGCGCAGACGGTCGCAATCCTCTTCGACGAGGACCGCCAGCGCGCCGAGCCGGCGCACCGGCTCGGGGTCGCTCTCGCCGGAGACCACCCGTTCGAAACGGCCCGATTCGGCAACCCCTCCCAGGAGGAGCGTGAGAAGCCCGTGGTCGGCAACGATCCCAATGGTCTCGACGGCGCGGCGCGCGCCCAGGAGCTTGAGAAGCTCGTTGCGGATCCTCTCGTGCGAGAGAGTCGCCAGCCCAGCCCGTTCGCGGACCGCCGCGGAGAGGCCGGCGGGATCCGGCCCGTCCTCCGCATATTCGGCGAAGAAGCGGAAGAAACGCAGGATCCGCAGGTAATCCTCGCGAATGCGCTTGCCCGCATCGCCGATGAACCGGACCCGGCCGGCCTTTAGGTCCGCAAGACCCTCCGCATAGTCGAAGAGTTCGCCCCTTCCCCCGAGCGAGAGCGCATTGATCGTGAAGTCGCGCCGGCGGGCGTCGGCCGCGAAATCGCGGCCGAAGCGCACGACGGCGCGGCGTCCGTCGGTCTCGACGTCCTCGCGCAGGGTCGTCACCTCGAACGGCTCGCCCTCCACGATCACCGTCATCGTGCCGTGCTCGATGCCCGTCGGAACCGCCTTGAAGCCGGCGGCCTCGGCGCGCCGCGTCACCTCCCCCGGGAGCGCCGTCGTGGCGCAGTCGATCTCGTTGACGGGCCGCCCGAGGAGAGCGTTGCGGACGGCGCCCCCGACGACCCGCGTTTCCTCCCCGTCCCCGTCGAGGACCCCGAGCAGGTGCCCGAGGTGCGGGCGTTCGAGCAACGCCGCGAGGGCCGAACGATCGAGAGTTCCGCGTCACCTGAACTGCCCGGGCACGATGCGGCCGTTCTCGGACCGGGTCGGCTGGAAGGCGCCGGTCTCGCGGTCCGCCGTGATGCCGGTGACGATGAGGGCGGCGATGACGCAGCCGAGCCCGGCGATGACGAGCCAGAGCGTCTGGTCGCTCCAATGAATCCAGGCGAACGGATTGCGGCGGCGGACCAGGAGATAGATGGCGAACGCGGCGAACGGAAGGAAGAAGAGCAGCGCCTCGCCGAAAATGGCCCGCGTCATGGGCGATAGAGCCTTTCGTAGAGATTGCGGATGATGCCCGCCGTCACGCCCCAGATGTAACGCTCACCGTGAGGCATTGCATAGTAGCGGCGCAGGCGGCCCTTCCACTCCCTGGAGTGGAGTTGGTGGTTCGCTCCATCCATGAGGAAGCGCAGCGGCACCTCGAAGGCGTCCGCAACCTCGTGCGGGTTGAGCGACAGGGTGTAGCCGGGCGCGATTTCCGCAACGACAGGGGTCACGAGATAATTCGTCGTCGACAAGTAGGCGTCGAGATAGCCGAGCGGGCGAATGAGCCGACGGTCGAGCCCGATCTCCTCGGCCGCCTCGCGGCAGGCGGCTTCGAGGGGAGATCCGTCCCCGGGGTCGACCCGGCCGCCCGGGAAGGCGATCTGACCCGAATGCTGCCGAAGGCCCGCGGCGCGCTCGGTGAGGAGCAGCGCCGGCTCGTCCGGGTGCATGACGGCCGGCACCAGCACCGCCGCCGGCTTCGGATCGAGGGGAATGGAGAGCGGCACGTCGTCGAGCGTGTGGTCGCCGCGCGGATTGGCCAATGCATCGGAGAGGTTCGGCGGCTCGGATCGCAGGCGCTCGCGGGCGAGAGCCAGGAAATCGGACGTGGCGAGGGGGAGTGCGGTCATGCGGTTCCGTCGAGCTCCGAGGCCGGCGCAACCTCGAAGAAGACGCCCGCAGCCGCGATCCCGAAGACCGGACGGCCTTCGACATCCCGCTCCTCGCCCATTTCGACGAGGTCGAGCGTGAGCGCCCGGGTCACCCTCGCCCAGAGATCGCCGCGCACACGGACGTAGGGCTTCATGCCGCCGGTTGCGTCCTTCTCGAAACGCAGCGGGTTCTCCGAGCCGACCAGCACCAGATCGTCCAGATTGGTGCGAAAAGCGATCTGCCGGGCATCGCCCTCGCCGTCCACCGCCATTTCCACCGCGATGAACGGTGCGTCCTCCACCTCGATGCCGACCCGCTCCACCGGCGTGACGAGGACATAGCGATCGGGATCCTTGCGCAGAATCGTCGAGAACAGGCGCACGAGAGCCCGCCGCGCAATGGGTGAGCCGTTATAGTGCCAGGTCCCGTCGGCGGCGACGCGCATGTCGATCTCGCCGCAATAGGCGGGGTTCCAGTGCTCGACGGGGGGCAACCCCTTGCGCACGCCTTCCGTTGCGAGTGCTTCGACGAGTCGCGCCATCGCGCTGCCGGGCGGCAGGCCGTCATGAGGTGAGGCTCGGTCGGGCGTGGTCATGGGTGGGGCACGAACGGACTATGCGGCGAGCACAAAAAAGTGAACGGACGGGATCGACGTTGGCGGAATGCTCATTAATTGCCTAATCTGGAAAGTCTACGCTTAGGAGACGCGCGGCGTGACGTCCAGGTTCACCGGGCCGTCGCTGCGGCCCATCGACCCGCTTGCATCGTGACGGCGAAGACGGAACATTAATTGCAGGGGCGATGATACGGGTGACCGAGGAGAACCTCATGACGGCCAGCATCGCTCAAGCGCCGACCGCGCTCGATGAAGCTATTGTCAGAAACGCGGAAGCTGCGCTCGAGACCATCGGACGCGCGCGGGAGGCGATCCATAACGTCATTTTCGGTCAGGAACGGGTGGTCGATCTCACGCTCGTGACCCTCCTGTCCGGCGGCCACGGCCTTCTGGTCGGAGTGCCGGGCCTCGCCAAGACCAAGCTCGTGGAGACCTTGGGCTGCGTCCTCGGCCTCGATGCGAGACGCGTCCAGTTCACGCCCGACCTGATGCCGTCCGACATTCTCGGGTCGGAAATTCTCGACGAAGGCGCAGACAGGCGCCGCTCGTTCCGCTTCGTGCGCGGCCCGATCTTCGCCCAGCTCCTCATGGCGGACGAGATCAACCGGGCGAGCCCCCGCACCCAGTCGGCCCTGCTCCAGGCCATGCAGGAGCACCATGTCTCCGTGGGCGGCGAGCGGCACGATCTGCCGAAGCCATTCCACGTCCTCGCGACGCAGAATCCGATCGAGCAGGAAGGCACCTATCCGCTGCCGGAAGCTCAGCTCGACCGCTTTCTTCTCGAAATCGACGTGACCTATCCCGATCGCGCCGCCGAGCGCCGCATCCTGATCGAAACCACCGGCGCCGACGACCAGAAGCCGGCCGTCGTAATGGATGCCGAACAGCTCATGGGCGCCCAGCGTCTCGTCCGGCGGCTTCCCGTCGGTGAGAGCGTCGTCGAGGCGATTCTCGACCTCGTGCGGTCCGGCCGCCCCGGCGGCGAGGGCGATGCGAGCATCACCGACAAGCTGCTCTGGGGCCCCGGGCCCCGGGCCTCGCAGGCTCTCATGCTCGCGGTCCGGGCGCGCGCGCTCATCGAAGGCCGCATCGCTCCCTCCATCGCCGACGTCGTGGCTCTCGCGGAGCCTGTCCTCAAGCACCGTATGGCCCTCACCTTCTCGGCGAGGGCCGACGGGGAGAGCATCCCCGGAGTCATCGCACGCCTGACCGCAAAGCTGAGCAGTTAAGGCAATCCCGATGGCACGCGTCCGGGTCCTTCCCGCAGACGCCCGATCTCCTGGCCGACAGGAAACGATCGATGCGCTGACGCTCGCCAAGCGCATGCCGCGCCTCGTGCTCGAGGCGCGGCGCGTGGCGGCGACCCTGTCGCACGGCATTCATGGGCGCCGGCGGTCGGGACCCGGCGAAAGCTTCTGGCAATTCCGTCCGTTCGTGACCGGCGAGGCGGCGCAGCGCGTCGATTGGCGCCGCTCGGCCCGGGACGACCGGCTCTACGTGCGCGAACGGGAATGGGAGACGGCCCACACGGTCTGGCTCTGGATGGACCGGTCGGCCTCGATGGCCTACGTGTCCGATCTGGCCCAGGCGTCGAAGGTCGAACGGGGCCTGGTCCTGGGTCTCGCGCTCGCCGATGTCTTCGTCGATGCCGGCGAGCGTGTCGGGATGCTGGGATTGATGCCGCCACGCGCCACCCGGCAGATTGCCGAGAAGATCGCCGAGGCGCTCATCTCCGACCGCTGGTCCCTCGACGACGACCTTCCGCCCAGCGCTCCCGTGGCCACGCTCGACGAGGTCGTGCTGATCAGCGATTTCCTGTCCCCGCTCGACGAGATCGCGAGCATCGTGGAAGGCATTTCGAGCCGCGGCGCCCGCGGTCACCTCGTGCTGGTCGTCGACCCCGTGGAGGAAACCTTCCCGTTCCAGGGCCAGGCCATCCTCCACGACCTCGAGGCGGGATTGCGTTTGCGCATCGGCGATGCCGTCTCATGGGGCAGCGCCTATCGCGAGCGCATGACCGGGCACCGGGAGGCGCTGGCCGATCTGGTGCGCGGGCGCGGGTGGACCATGACGATCCACCGGACGGATCGGCCGGCCAGCGAGGCGGCGTTGCGTCTCATGACCCTGGTGACCACCTCCAGGGGCACCACCTTGGGGGCTCGGTGAATCATGCTCGGCCTTCCCCTCACCTTTGCGGCACCCCTCGTCCTCACGGCTCTCGCAGCCCTCCCGGCGATCTGGCTTCTCCTGCGCATCACGCCGCCGCAGCCGAAGCGCATCGACTTTCCACCGCTCCGCATCCTCGCCGACCTCCTGCCCGAGCGGGAGACGCCTGCGCGGACGCCCTGGTGGCTCCTTCTCCTGCGGCTCGTGCTCGCCGCGTTCCTGATCATCGCCGCCGCAGGCCCCGTGTGGAACCCGGCTGCCACCGACGCCCGGGGCGGTCCTCTGCTCCTCCTCGTCGATAACGGCTTTGCGGCCGCGCACGATTGGCGCGAGCGCCTGAATATCGCCGTAGAGCGTGTGGAAGCGGCGGATCGCGAAGGGCGGAGCGTCGCGGTGATCGGCCTCGCCGACCGGGCCGGCGACATTCGGCCCTCGAATCCGGGCGCCGCTCTCGAACGAATCCGCACCTACCGGCCCCAGCCCCACCTTCCCGACCGCAGTGTCCATCTCGACTCGATCGGGCGTTTCCTCGCCGAAGCGCCGGACGCCGAAATCGTGTGGATCAGCGACGGAGTGAGCGGCGTAGACGCGCAAGCCTTCATCGAAGGATTGACTCGCATGACAGCCGAGCGGCGGACGACCGTCATCAAATCGGACCGCGCCCCGGCGCTGGCTCTCGCCGGCACGGAGAACCTCGGGGGTGAATTCAACGTCCGGATCGTCCGTGCCGAGCCCAACGGACGCGACTCCGGCGTGGTCCGCGCTCTCGACCTCAAGAACTTGCCCCTTGCGGACGCCCGCTTCGCCTTCGACGGCGACGCGGTCGAGACCACCACCCGCTTCGATCTGCCGATCGAGGTGCGCAACGCGATCGCCCGCATCGAGATATTCGGCGAAGGCTCCGCCGGCGCCGTGACGCTGGTGGACGAGCGCGGCAAGCGCCGTCGCATCGGGCTCGTCTTCGGCGGCACGACCGATCAGGCCCAGCCGCTGCTCGCGCCGACCTATTACATCGGCCGCGCCCTCTCCCCCTATGCGGAGGTGCGCGAAGGAAAGGGCGGCGTGGCCGACGCCGTGCGCCAGCTCCTGGACGAACAGGTCTCGATCCTGGTGCTCGCCGACGTGGGCGGCCTCGACCGGGAAACGCTCGGGCGCATGTCCGCCTTCGTCGAGAAGGGCGGCCTTCTCCTGCGCTTCGCCGGGTCGCGGCTGGCGGCCGGCAACGACGATCTCGTCCCCGTGCGCCTGCGCCGCGGCGGGCGCACCATCGGCGGCACGCTCTCCTGGGATACGCCGCGCACGTTTGCCCCGTTCACCCGGGAAAGCCCGTTTTTCGGACTGCCCGTCCCGGCCGAGATCGGCATCCGGCGCCAAATTCTTGCAGAACCGGACAGCGATCTGGCTTCCAGATCCTGGGCATCCCTCGTCGACGGAACGCCCATCGTCACCGCCGACAAGCGCGGCAACGGTCTCATCGTGCTGTTCCACGTGACCGCCGATACGACCTGGTCGAACCTTCCGCTTTCGGGTCTCTTCGTCGACATGCTGCGGCGGATCACGGCGCTCGCCGGCACGCCGGACGACATCGGCGCGGAGGCCCGCAATGCCGACACCCGGACCGTCGCTCCCCGCCTGACCCTCGACGGCTACGGTATCCTCTCGACGCCGCCCGCCACCGCCCGGGCGGTGGCCCGGGACTACGCCGAGCGCGCCACGGACGAGCATCCGCCGGGCTTCTACGGTCCCGTGGATTCGAGTCTCGCCGTCAACGCGCTCGTGCCGGGAGACCGGCTGACGCCGCTCGACCTGACGCCTCTCAACGCACGGATTGCAGGGCTTCAAGGCGCCCGCACCGTCGATCTGCGCGCCCCGCTCCTCACCCTGGCGCTCGTGCTCCTGATCGCCGACACTCTCGTGTCCCTCTGGCTCAGCGGCCACCTCGCCAGCCTCTTCGGTCGGCTCCGCCGTGCCGGCGCAGCGCCCGCCGCCCTGGCGCTGGCTTTCTTCCTGGTCTCGGTTTCCGACCGGGAGGCCCGCGCGCAAGGGTCGCCGGCACCGCCGCTTCCGCCGCTCACCCGCGAGGGTGCCGAGGCGGCGCTCGTGACCCGGCTCGCCTATGTCGTCACCGGAGACGCGCAGGTGGACGCGGCGAGCAAGGCCGGGCTCACGGGGCTCACGCAGGTGCTCACCTCCCGCACCGCCCTGGAGCCGGGCGAGCCCATCGGCATCGACCTGAACCGCGACGAGGTGGCCTTCTACCCGGTGCTGTACTGGCCGATCGTCGCCGCCCGCCCGCAGCCGAGCGAGGCCGCGATCCGGCGCCTCGACGGCTTCATGAAGGGCGGCGGGACCGTCATCTTCGACACCCGCGATGCGCTCAACGTCCGCCCGGGCGGCGCGCCGAGCCCCGAAGGCCAGTATCTCCGCCGGATGCTGGCGAGCCTCGACATCCCGGAGCTCGAACCCGTGCCGCGCGACCACGTGCTCACCAAGACCTTCTACATCCTCGACAGCTTCCCCGGCCGCTATGCCGGCGGCCAGACCTGGGTCGAAGCCCTGCCGCCCGAGGCCGAGGGTGAAGAACGCCGTCCGGCGCGCTCCGGCGACGGCGTGTCACCCATCATCATCACCTCGAACGACCTCGCCGCCGCCTGGGCGGTGGGCAGGCGCGGCGAGGCTCTCTACCCGACGGTCGGCAGCGATCCGCGCCAGCGCGAGATAGCCCTTCGCGGCGGCATCAACATCGTCATGTACGCCCTCACGGGCAATTACAAGGCCGACCAGGTCCACGTCCCGGCCCTGCTCGAACGCCTCGGACAGTAGGAATGCAGCTGCTCACTCTCAGCTTCTCGCCCCTCGTCCCGGAATACGCGCTCTGGGCGCTCGGCATCGTGGCGGCGCTCCTCGCCGCCCTGGCGATCGTCTCCCGCGGCACCGTCGCGCTCATCCGCGCCGCGGCGCTCGCCCTCGTACTGCTCGCGCTCGCCAACCCGTCCCTGGTCCAGGAGGAGCGGGAGAAGGTGAAGGACATCGTCGCCGTCGTGATCGATCGTTCGACCTCGCAGACGCTCGGCGACCGCCCGGCCATGACGGAGGCGGTCCGCAACGAGCTCCAGCGCCGCTTCGGCTCCCTCGCCGACGTGGAGCCCCGATTCATCGAGTCCGATGACGGCGGAGGCGACGACGGCACGCGCCTCTTCGCTGCGCTCGCCAACGGACTTGCCGACGTCCCGCCCGATCGCCTCGCCGGCGTCGTGATGGTCACGGACGGGGTCGTGCACGACATCCCGGCTTCCGTCGAGGGCCTCGGCTTCCGCGCACCGCTGCACGCTCTCGTGACCGGGCGCCCCAACGAGCGCGACCGCCAGATCAAGCTTCTCGAGGCGCCCCGCTTCGGCATCGTCGGCAAGGACCAGACGATCCGAGCCCAGGTGCTGGAACGCGGCGGCGCGGGCTCCGCAGTGGTCACGGTGCGCCGGGACGGTCAGGAGTTCATGCGCCAGTCGATCCGCACGGGCCAGCCTTTCTCGATCCAGGTGCGCATCGATCATGGCGGCCCGAATGTCGTCGAACTCGACGTGGACGGCCTTCCGAACGAACTCACCCAGGCGAACAACCGCGCGGTCGTCACCGTCGAGGGCATCCGCGAGAAGCTGCGCGTGCTCCTCGTCTCGGGAGAGCCGCATGCGGGCGAGCGCACATGGCGCAACCTTCTCAAATCCGACGCCAATGTGGATCTCGTCCATTTCACCATCCTGCGCCCCCCTGAAAAGCAGGACGGCACGCCGATCAACGAGCTGTCGCTGATCGCCTTCCCGACGCGGGAGCTATTCCAGCAGAAGATCAAGGAGTTCGACCTCATCATCTTCGACCGCTACGCCAACCAGAGCGTCCTGCCGTCGACCTACTTCGAGAATATCGTGCGCTATGTGCGCGAAGGCGGGGCGATGATGGTGGCGGCAGGCCCGGAATTCGCGGGGCCCTCCAGCCTCGCCCGCACGCGCCTTTCGCCCATCATCCCGGGCAATCCGGACGGACGCATCGTCGAGCAGCCCTACAAGGCGCGCATCACCGGCAGCGGCGAACGGCATCCGGTTACCCGCGAGCTCCCGGGCTCCGAGCAGGATCCGCCGGCCTGGGGCGAGTGGCTGCGGATCATCGGCGCACAGCTCGCGAGCGACCAGGCCCTGATGTCGGGCGCGAACGAGCTGCCGCTTCTCGTGCTGCGTCGCGAGGAGAAGGGCCGCGTGGCGCTGCTGCTGTCTGATCACGCCTGGCTCTGGGCCCGCGGCTTTCGGGAGGGCGGCCCGCATCTCGACCTGCTGCGCCGCCTCGCCCATTGGCTCATGAAGGAGCCGGCGCTCGAGGAAGAGGCGTTGCGCGCCACCGTCACCGGCCGCGACATCCGGATCGAGCGCCAGACCATGAAGGAGGCGGCCGACGCAGTGACTCTCACGACGCCGAGCGGCGCCGAGCGCACGATCGCTCTCAGGGAAGAGAAGCCCGGATTGTTCACCGCGGACGCCGCCACCCGCGAACTCGGCCTTCACCGGCTCCGCTCCGGCGACCTCGTCGCCTTCGTCAGCGTCGGCCCCGCCAATCCGCGCGAATTGAACGACGTGTTCAGCGACACGGAGCAACTCCGCACGATCGCCGAAGCCACCGGCGGCTCCGTCCGCCGCATCGCGACGGACAGCGGCTCGGACGTGACCGTACCGCGCATTCTCCCGGTCCGGTCCGGATCGCGCTTTGCCGGCGGCGATTGGATCGGCATCAGGCCGAGCGAGAGCGCCATCGTGCGCGGCGTGTCCGTGTTCCCGCTGGCGCTCGGCCTGCTCGGCCTCGTCCTGCTGATCGGCGCGACGGTGACGACCTGGGTCGCCGAAGGAAGGCGCGGAAACGCGTAAGCCGAGCAAGCCGCAAGCGACAGTGTCATCCCGCCCGGAGCGCAGCGCCCTCACACGACGAGGGGCGGGACTGCCTCAACGTCCGGCTTTCCGAAGGAACGGCAGGAGCGCGGACAGTGTCTCTTCCGGCGCTTCCTCGGCGAGGTAGTGGCCGCACTGGATCCCGCGGCCGCTCACGTCCTGGGCCCAGTCTTGCCAGACCCGGACGACGTCGTACCAGCGCGGCAGCGAGCCCTCCTCGCCCCAGAGCGCCAGGACCGGACAGGCGATTCGCTTCCCCGATGCCTTGTCCGCCTCGTCGAGCGGCCAGTCGATCGAGACCGCCGCCCGATAGTCCTCGCACATGGCGCGGATGGTGGCGGGATCCGTGAAACAGCGGCGGTATTCGGAGAGCGCCTCGGGCGCGAACATGGAGCGCCCCCGCCTGAGATAGAACGCATCCGGGTCGGCGGAGATCAGGGTCTCGGGCAGCGGATGGGGCTGCGCGAGGAAGAACCAGTGCCAGTAGCCGAGCGCGAAATCGGCGCCGGTGCGTCGGAAATGCTCTCCCGTCGGCAGGATGTCGAGGACCGCGAGCGCGGCCACCCGGTCGGGGTGATCCAACGCCATGCGGTAGGCGCATCGTCCGCCGCGGTCGTGGCCCACGACGGCGAACCGCGTGAACCCAAGAGCCTCCATGACCTCCACCTGATCCTGTGCCATGGCCCGCTTGGAATAGGGCCGGTGTTCCTCGTCGGTCGCGGGCTTCGCGCTGTCGCCGTAGCCCCGAAGGTCCGCACAGACCACCGTGTACTCCTCGGCGAGACGCGGCGCGATCCGGTGCCACATGGCGTGCGTCTGCGGGTGGCCGTGAAGGAGCAGCAGGGGCGGACCGCTGCCGCCGCGGCGAAGGTGGATTCCGGCGCCGGATGTTGCGATGAAGGCCGTCTGGAAACCCTCGAACATGCACGGTTCATAGCGGCTTCAGGGCGCCCGATCCACTTCGGGGCGGTTCGGCAGGATGGCCAGCCCCGTTATCGCCCCGAGCGAGAGGATGGCCGCAGCAAGCGCGATCCAGAGGACGGCGTCCGGGCCGGTCCTGCTCATCACGGACGCCAGAACCATCGGCGAGACCGCAAGGACGGCGTTCTGGGGGACGGCGAGGCGACCCAGGAGCCGCGCGTATCGCTCGCGCCCGAACAGCGTGAGCGGCATCACCGCGCGCACGACGGTCATGGTGCCCGCCGACATGGCGTAGCCGACCACGAAGAGGACGGCAATGAAGGCGGACGTCCCGGCGACGAGCGGCAGCCCGATCGCCATCGTCATGAGCGTCGTGGCCGCGAGCGCCACCGCCATGATGCCGACCCGCGGCCCCAGGACGACTTCGCCGACCCGCGCGGCGACGGCTGCCGGCCCGACGAGGGCGCTGATGCCGATAGCCGTCGCGTCCGGAAGCCCGAAGGCGGAAAGGATCAGGACCATCAGAGGACCCAGGCCCGCAGAGACGATTCCCGCTGCCGAAAACGCGACGGCGCAAAGGGCGAACGCCGCCCGTTCGCCCGTCGGATGCACGGCTGGGAGTGCAGGTTCCGGGAGCGCTGCCGCGGGATTCGCGGCCCGGGCATGATCGAGGCGCGGCACGACCTTTGCCGCCAGCGGGACGCACAGGACGAGGTTCATGGCCGCATAGAAGAGAAGCGTACCGCGCCACCCCGCCAGGGACTCGAGCCAGGCGGTGAGCGGCCAGAATACGGTCGCGGCAAACCCGGTGATGAGGAGAAGGCGTCCGATCGCCCGCCGGGCACCCGGTCCGGCGATCTCCGCCAGCGCCGAAAAGGCGCCCTGAGTCAGCGCCGCGGGCGTCGCAAGGCCGACGACGACCCAGCCCAGAGCATATGACCAGAGGCCCTGGGCCTGGGAAAGCAGGAACAGCGCCACGGCCAACAAGGCCGAACCGAGGATCAGTGCGGCCCGCGCACCGCGCCTCTCGATGAGCCGGCTGGTGGCCGGGGCCGCGGCGGCGCCCACGAGCAGCATGATCGTGATGCCCCCGAATACGGCTTCCTGAGACAGGCCGAGGGAGTCCCGGAACTCGGGCGCGAGGACCGACGGGACGTAGTAGCTTGTGCCCCAGCCGACGATCTGGGCAATCGCAAGTCCGACGATGGCGCGGTGCGGAAGGGCCGGATCCGAGGCGGTCACCGCGCTAGGCTCGGACCGGGTCGCCGGATGCCGTCACGAGCCCGCGTGCGTCCCGCATCGCCCCTTCGACCAGTTCGAGCGCGAGGAAACGGTCCGGGTTCACCGGCCCGGGCAATTCCAGTCGCTTCGGCGGGATTCGTTTGAAGCCGAAGCGGGAATAATACGGCTCGTCGCCCACCAGAAGGACGAGGCGGTGGTCTTTGGCCCGCGCGGTTTCGATCGAGCGCGTGATCAGGGCCGCTCCGATCCCGCGCCCCTCGAAGGCGGGCTCGACGGTGAGCGGACCGAGCATGAGCGCCGGCACCTCGCCGGCGCGCACGGGCGTCATCCGAACGGAGCCGACGAGAAGCGTGCCGACCAGCGCCGCGAACGAGAGATCGAGAAGGGACGGCGAGCCTTCCCGCAGGCGGTAGGCCGTGCGGGCAAAGCGGCCGGGGCCGAAGGCGCGCTCGTGCAGGCGCTCGATGCCATCGTGATCGATCGGCAGTTCGGGACGGATGACAAGGGAGAGTTCGGTCACGGAACGGCTCCGGGTGACGTGCGAGGAGGCGGCTTGGAGCGGGTCTCAGCCGATTCGTCGTCGCAGGATCCGGGCGTTCGTCATGAGGGGTTGCGGCCTTTGCGCGACGCCATAGCAGCGAAGCTCTGCGGGCGCAAACCTACCAGGTGGTGGAGGGCGGAGATCCCGAGGCGATCTCGGCAAGCCGGCGGCGCGTCGCGGCCGTCGTGCCCTCCGGCAGGGCGTCGACGGAGAAGAAGCCCGCCGCTGCGATCTCCCGGTCGGGCCGCTTCTCTTCGATCTGGATGAAATCCCTCACGACGTAGACCACCACGTGGTCCCGCCGCGAGAGGCCGGCATTGAAGAAGACCCCATGGAGGCGGGGCGGCCCGTCCAGCGCGATCCGTGCTTCCTCGTGAGAGCTCTCGGGCCAATGCATCGAGGGCGCTCTCGCGAGGTTCGACGCCGCCTCCGGGCAGATGCCATCCCGGTACGTAGGTGTGCCGGATCAGGAAGATCCGGTCCTTCTCGTCGAGGACGGCACCCCGAACGCCCATGGTCAGTCCCCGTGCAAAGCGCCAATAGGTATGGAGCGCGTGCCGGATGATGACCTGGGACAGGGAATTCGGCATCTCCGGGTCACGGCTCATGGGGCTTGAGATGCCACGAAGCCGAACCCAATGACAGGAAGATGAACAAAGCTATTCGCGGATCGCATGGCTGACCCTGCAACTTGGAAGACGCACTGCGTGGAATGCAGGACTATATAGAGCATGTTGAAAAGGTGCTCCGATGTTCCTCTCTCTTCTCCTCTCCCGGCTCAACCGCTCCGTCCGCTTCGTCTGGTCTCCCGCCCTCGACCTGAGGGACCATGCGATCTACTCGACGCTGATTCCGGGCACTCAGTACTGATCGATTATCGTCATCTCCGGCCTCGTCGAGGGGCGAGGCCGGTCTCTCCTTCGACGCTGGGAGGCCAGCCTCTACGCGACCCTCGTCCTGGACTCGGCAAGGGGCCGAAAGAGCGCCTCTTGATGGCTTGACCGGACCTCTTTAGAAAAATTCTAAACGGAGGCCGGGATGAAAGCTCTGTCCGAGTTGACGGAACGAGAGGTCGTTGCGCTCGCCATCGCCAACGAGGAGGAGGACTCGCGGATCTACCAGAGTTTCGCGGACCGCCTGCGTCCCGACTTCGCGGCCTCCGCCGGCATCTTCGACGCCATGGCCGAGGAGGAGCGCAGCCACCGCAACTCGCTCTACGAACTCTATCGCGGAAAATTCGGCGAGCACCTGCCTCCGATCCGGCGGGAGGACGTGCGCGGGTTTCTCAAGCGCCGTGCGATCTGGTGGAGCCCCGGGCTCGACCTCGGCAAGATGCGCCGAGAGGCCGAGCTGATGGAGCTTCAGGCCGCGAACTTCTACGACCGCGCCGCCATGCAGACGGCGGACGTCTCGGTCCGCGCGCTCTTCACCCGGCTGGCCGAAGTGGAGCGCGGGCACGAGAAAAAGGCGGGCGAGTTGCACGAGGCCCACCTGACCGCGGACGCGGAGGCTCAGGAGGCCCATGCCGAACACAGGCTTTTCGTGCTGCAATACGTGCAGCCGGGCCTCGCCGGGCTCATCGACGGATCGGTGTCGACCCTCGCGCCCCTCTTCGCCGCCGCCTTCGCCACTCACAACAACTGGGAGACGTTTCTGGTCGGCATGGCGGCGTCGGTGGGCGCCGGCATCTCCATGGGGCTGACGGAGGCGCTCTCCGACGACGGCCTCATCACCGGGCGCGGTTCGCCGTGGCTCCGCGGCCTCGTCTGCGGGGTGATGACGGCCATCGGCGGCATCGGCCACACCCTGCCCTATCTCGTGCCCGACACTTGGCCGAACGCGTTCTATCTCGCGACGACGATCGCCGCCCTGGTGGTCGCGGTGGAGCTCGTGGCGATTTCCTGGATCCGCACGCGCTACATGGACACGCCGTTCCTGCGCGCCGCCTTCCAGGTCATCGTCGGCGGCGTGCTGGTGCTGCTGGCGGGCATCTTCATCGGCAGCGCTTGACGACGGTCGGCCGGGACCGAACTGTGGCTGCCCGGCCCACGTTGTCAGCAGCGGCCGGAGCCATTCGCCCGACGATGCCCACGATCTTCCGCCTTGCCCATCTCACCGATCCGCATGTGGGGCCGCTCCCCCGGCCGCAATTGCACGAGCTTCTGAACAAGCGACTGACCGGCTGGTTCAACTGGCATCGAAGCCGGCAGGGCACGCACGACATGGAGCTCCTTGCCGAACTCGTGGCGGACATCCACGCACAGGCGCCGGACCACATCGCCTGCACGGGCGACGTGTCCAATATCGGCTTGCCCGACGAATGGCCGACCGCCCGGGTCTTCATGGACGGTCTCGGCAGCCCCGAAGCAGTCAGTTTCGTGCCCGGCAATCACGACGCCTATGTGCCTGGCTCCCTCGCGGGGCTGCTCGAGGCGATCGGCCCCTTCACGCGGGGCGACGACGGAGAGGAGAGGTGCTTTCCGTTCGTGCGGCGGCGCGGACCGATCGCGATCCTCGGGCTCTCCTCCGCCATTCCGACCCTCCCCTTCGTGGCGAGCGGGCGGCTCGGGCGCCGGCAGGTCGCGGAAGCGGAGGAGATCCTGGGCGAGCTCGGTCGGGACTGCGATTGCTTCCGCATCGTGCTCATCCATCACCCGCCCCATGTGGGCGGCGCGCAGGCGGGGCGTAACCTCACGGACGCGCCGAGGTTCGAGGCGCTCATTGCCCGTGTGGGCGCCGAACTCATCCTGCACGGCCATAACCACGTCGGCTCGCTGACGAACCTCATGGGGCCGAACGGCCCGGTGCCGGTCGTGGGGGCGCCCTCTGCCTCGG
Organism: uncultured Alphaproteobacteria bacterium; assembly: GCA_963723525.1. Lineage (GTDB taxonomy): Bacteria > Pseudomonadota > Alphaproteobacteria > Rhizobiales > Beijerinckiaceae > Microvirga. Next base: position 133,605 of record CAVRRI010000004.1, on the reverse strand, counting down.
CGCGGGGCGGAACCCTCACCCACAAGGCCGGCTATCATCTCTTCACGGTGGGTCGCGACGAGACCGGCTTCTTCCTGACCGGCGAATTGCGCGGTCTCGGCGATGAGGGCCGCATCGGCGGCCTAGGAATGCTGTCGCTGAGCCGCGTCGCCGCGCCCGGCCGGACGCTTCTCCGCACTTGAGCGTTCGAGGCGCCGCCTCGCCCGCTCGGTCGCCGGACGCTCGAACCATCGGTGGACGAGAAGGGCGGCGACCGTCGCCGCCAAGAGCGAAAGCGCCACGAAGCCCCAAGGGCCGATGACGTCCGCCAGCCCCGTCCGCATTGCGAAGGCCCGGCCGCCACGAATCACGAACGGATGCAGCAGATAGAGCGCGTAGGAGGCGTCGCCGGTCGCGACCGCGAGCCGCGTCGCCCAGTTCGCGGAGGGCGCCCGCTCGCGGCCCAGAGCCGCGGCGGCGACGATGAGGGCCGCCGGCCCCCCCCAGCCGAGCACCCGCGGCAATGGGGCCCAGAGGTCGCCTCGCGTGAAGTCGAGCGCGAGCAGCGCGACCCCGAGGAGGGCCAATGCGGCCCGTTCGATTCGCCCCAACGTCATCCCTTCGGCTCGAAGGAGACCGATGACGAGACCGAAGGCGAATTCGAGAACGATGGCATCGGTCCAGAACGCGAGCGGTTGCGGGAGCCGGAAGAGCGCGCCGAAGGCGGCGAGCGCGGCAAGCGTTGCGGCGAGCGCCGCGACCGCTCGCCGGAGGGGCAGCGCGACCGCGAGCGCGAAGAGCGCATAGAAGAACATCTCGTAGTTGAGCGTCCAGCCGAGCGAATAGATCGGCTGCACCGCGCCGTCGGGCCTCGCGAACGGGATGAAAAGATAGGAGGCGAGGACGGGCCAGGGCTCGAGCAAGGCGCTGTTGAGGAGGGAAGGCACCGCGAGCGCCACCGCCAGATAGAGCGTCGTGGTCCCCCAATAGAGCGGCACGATCCTGGCGACCCGCCTTGCGAGAAAGACGCCGGACGCTCCGGGCCGCGCGAACAGGCCGCGCGAGGCGTGGACCATGACGAAACCGGAGATGACGAAGAACACATCGACCCCGGCCACCCAGGGAAAGCGGTCGTGGGACACGAAGGCCTGCCCGGCCGCCGCGGCGAGCGCGCCCGCATCGTGCTTCGCGTGGACCATCGCGAGGGAGAGCGCGGCCACGGCGCGGAGACCCTGGACGAGGGGGAGTTTCGACACGGAGGGCCTCCCATGACGCGAAGGCCGCTCATAGCCTATTCGCGGCGGGCGAGGCTATCCCGAAGCTTTGCTGCCGATGGGAGAATAGTCTATCCCATCAATGGTTTATGCTCCTACATGTATGTTACAATGTAGGAACAGCCATACTCAGGCGGCCCGCAGAAATGCCTCCACTGCCTCGCGCTTCGGCATCGGCGCGACGGCGCCGTGGCCGAGGGTCGACAGCGCGGCGGCCGCATTGGCGTAGGCCGCCGCCGTGAAGGGGTCCCGCCGGGCGAGCCACTCCGCGAGGAAGGCTCCGTCGAAGGTGTCGCCCGCACCCGTGGCGTCGATCGCCTCCACGGGCTTCGCGGCGATCACTTCCCGCCGCTCCGGGGTCGCCACCATGGTCCCGGATTTGCCCATGGTGAGCGCAACGACCTTGCATCCGAGGCCGAGATAGAACGCGCACACCTCCTCGGGCCGGTCGAGCCCCGTGAGCTGGCGCGCGTCGTCGAGACCCGGCAGGGCAATGTCGCTCAGAGCCGTAGCCGCGTTGATCATCGCGCGGGCGCGGTCGAGCGGCCAGAGCTGCAGGCGAAGGTTCGTGTCGTAGCTCACGACCGTGCCGTTCGCCTTCGCGTGGCGGATGGCGGCGAAGACCGCGTCGGCGCACGAAGTCGAGATGGCCTGGCTGATGCCCGACGCGTGGAGCACCTGCGCGTTCGCGATCTGCTGCAGGGGCAGTTCGTCCGCCGTCACGACGCTCGCGGCGGAGCCGGCGCGCGCGTAGGAGAAGACGTGGCCCTCCTCGCCGTAGGAGATGAAATAGACTCCCGTGCGGCCGCCCAGCCGCACGACGACGGACGACCGGTCGACGCCTTCCCGGTCCCACAATCCGAGGAAGTCGCGTCCGAACGGGTCGTCGCCGAGCGCCGTGAACATGGCCGTCCTCGCGCCCTGGCGCGCAGCCGCGACGATCGCGTTCGACACGTCGCCTCCGAAGCCCGGCAGATAGAGGCGTTCGCCGCCTCGCTCCGTCTCCGCAAATTCCATGAGCGGCTCGCCGAATCCGAGAATGTCCAATGTCTTCACGACGTCGCTCCCAGGGGCGGCAACACCTTGCCGGGGTTGAGGATGTTGTCGGGGTCCAGCGCCCGCTTCAGAGTCCGCATGAGGTCGATCGCAACAGGATCCTTGTATAACAGGATCTCGTCGCGTTTCAGCAAGCCGATGCCGTGCTCGGCGGAGATCGAGCCCTGCATGCCGTGCACGATGTCGTGGACGATGCGGTTGAAGCGCCCCCACTCGGCCAGGAACGCGTCCTTGTCCATGCCCACGGGCTGCGACAGGTTGAAGTGGATGTTGCCGTCGCCGACATGGCCGAACGCGCAGATCCGGAGGCCCGGCATCGCCGCCTCGCAGGCGCCGCTCGCCGTCTCGATGAACTCCGCGACCCGCGACACCGGCACCGCCACGTCGTGCTTGATGGAACCGCCCTCGTGCCGCTGCACCTCCGACAGGTTCTCGCGCAGGTGCCAGAGCGCGCGGTCCTGAGCCTCGCTCGCGGCCACCGTCGCGTCTTCCACGAGGCCTTCATCGAGCGCGGCGCCCAGCACACGTTCCATCAGACCCCGGAGATCCGCGTCGGGCTGCGGCGAAGAGAGTTCGATCAGTGCGAAGGAGGCGTGATCGCCCTGAAGCGGCCGCACCGCGCCCGCGCCGTGCTTCAGGACGGTGTCGAGCCCGAACTTCGGCATGTACTCGAAGGCGGTGAGCTGATCGCCCGCCGCTTCGCGCAGGCGTTCGAAGAGGTCGAGCGCCGCCCGGGCGGAGGCGAACCCGGCGAAGGCGGTGGCGCGCGCCCGCGGCTGCGGGAAAAGCTTCAGCACTGCCGCCGTGATGATGCCGAGGGTGCCCTCCGAGCCAATGAAGAGGTCCTTCAGGTCGTAACCGGTATTGTCCTTCCGCAGCCCGCTGAGCCCGTTCCAGATCCGGCCGTCCGCCAGCACCACTTCCAGGCCGAGCACGAGGTCCCGCATGGCGCCATAGCGCAGGACGGCGGTGCCGCCCGCGTTGGTGGCGAGATTGCCGCCGATGCGGCAGGAGCCTTCCGAGGCGAGCGACAGGGGAAAGAGACAGCCGGCCGACGAAGCCGCGTCCTGCACGTTCGCGAGGATGCAGCCCGCCTCGACCGTCATGGTCGCGTTGCGGGGATCCACCGCCCGGATCCGGTCGAGCCGCGAGAGCGACAGGACGATGCCGCCCTGCGGCACGCCTCCGCCCACGAGCCCGGTATTGCCGCCCTGCGGCACGACGGGGACGCCGGACGCCGCGCATTCCCGCACGACGAAAGCGACCTCCTCCGTGTCCCGCGGCCGCACCACGGCGCTGGCCACTCCCCTGTAGAGACCACGGGGCTCGACGAGATGGCCCGCCATGTCGGCGGGCGCGGTCAGCACGTGGGCGGATCCGAGGCGGCCGGCGAGGGTTTCCAGGAGGGGCACGGGTGCAATCGGGACCGTCATCGTCTGGCCTTGCGTCGATCCCCTTCTCGCGCCTTGCCCGGCCGACCGCAAGGCTCGAAACCCACGGCGGCGGAAATCGGCGATTGTGCCGACGCCCGCAGGCCGGGTCTCATGCGGGTTTGCGGTAGACCAGCAGCGACTTGAACATCCCCAGCCGTTCCACGTCCCTGCTCTTCTCCCAAGCGGCAATGACGTCCTTGGCGCTGTGGTCGGCCCGGTCGAAGGCATAGGAGCCCGGAAAGAACAGGATATGCCCGCCGGGCCGCGTCCTGTCGGTGAGCAGTTCGGCGAGGGCGAGATCCGTCATCGCCCCATAGGCGTCGTTCTTCTCCCCGCGGAACTCGCAGAGGTGAAAGAGGGTCGCGGCGTCGAAGACCGGGAGGAGCTTTTCGTTGAGGAGATAGATGTCGCCGAACATGCAGGCGTAATGGCGCAGCACGTCCGGTCTCGCGATCGCCAGCGCCACGAAGGCCTCGAGCTCCTGCGGCGAGGCCGTGATGCCGAGGACCGCATTGCGCCGCTTCGGCCTGGCGCACTCGATCCCGACATGATGATGGGCCCCCGTCCCGAAATGGAAGATCGCCGCTTCGACGACGCCGTTGGCATCGAGCCAGTCGATGAAATCGGCATCGCAGGGACACTCGGCGAGCCTCAGGTCCCAGGAGGCATCCCAGATGTGGAGAGTGGGCGGCGTCATGCGGCTCTCCCGGACGCCGAACGGCTGCGTCCATCAAGAACGCCGGTTCCGGCACCGCGGTTCGGCCCGGCTTTGCCGCCGGGCTTGCCACGCGCCTCGGTTTCGCTGTTACTTTAGCCACTTGCATCGGCCCGCGAAGGACCGGTGCCCCGGTTTTTGGACATCAGTGATGAGCGGGCTGCCATCGCGGCCCCGCACGACAGGGGAACTCCATGAAACTGTTCAAGGTCATCAGCCTCGCCGTGTTCGGTTCGATGCTCGCGGTCGCCGGCGCAGCGGCCCAAGGCAAGAAATGGGAGACGGTGAAGATCGCGATCCGAAGGCGCCTACGCGCCGTAGAACTTCACCCGGCCCGACGGCAAGCTCGACGGCTTCGAGATCGACCTCGCGAACGAACTCTGCAGCCGCATGAAGGTGAAGTGCGAGATCGTCGCGCAGGATTGGGACGGCATCATTCCGGCGCTCACCGCGAAGAAGTACGACGCCATCATGGCCGGAATGTCGATCACCGAGGAGCGGATGAAGACGATCGACTTCTCCCGGTCCTATGCGAACGATCCGAACGGCTGGCTCGTGCCGAAGAATTCCGACCTCGCCAAGATGCCGGGGACCGGCGTCAAGCTCAACCTGGATAGCACACACCGCCGAGGCACAGAAGGCCATCGAGGCCATCAAGCCCCTGCTGAAGGGGAAGGCAGTGGGGGTCCAGGTCTCGACCACCCATGCGAACTTCCTCGACAAGTACTTCAAGGATACGGTCACGGTCCGCGAGTACAAGACCACGGAGGCGCACGACCTCGACCTCGCCGCTGGCCGCATCGACGCGTTGACCGCCGATTCCGCGGCGATCCGAGGCACTCTCGAGAAGCCGGAGTTCAAGGACTTCGTGGGCGTCGGTCCGGGCTTCGTGGGCGGGGTCTTCGGCAAGGGCGTCGGCGTCGGGCTCCGCAAGGAGGATGCCGAGCTCAAGAAGATGTTCGACGAGGCCATCGATTCCGCCATCAAGGACGGCACCGTGAAGAAGTTCTCCGACAAGTGGTTCAAGTCGGACGTGACCCCGCTGAGCTAGAGCATCGGCCCGAAAGTGGACCCCACTTTTGGGATCCCTCCGATGCTCTTTCTCTTAAGCAGCGCATCGTTTAACGCGGAAAACCGGGTCCACTTGTCCGCACGATGCGCTGCGCCGGCGCAGGTCCGGTGTCCCAGGGCGCGGCCGATGCCGCGCCCTCTTGCGATTGCCGCAGCCGAATTCGGCAGCGATCGGCGCCGGATCAGCCAATTGGGCCCTTGCGCTCCGCTCCGCTTTGCGGATTAGCTTGAGCCAAGGGCAGCCGTCGAACGGCCGCCCGTTCAGCAGGGGAACAGTCATGGGTTTCGTTAAGTCAATCGGCTTCGGGCTTCTCGCGTCCGCCCTCGCCCTGGGCGGCGCGGCGGCGCAGGGCAAGAAGTGGGAGACGGTGAGGATTGCCTCCGAGGGCGCTTACGCGCCGTATAACTTCACCCGGCCCGACGGCAAGCTCGACGGCTTCGAGATCGACCTCGCAAACGATCTGTGCGGGCGCATGAAGGTGAAGTGCGAGATCGTCGCGCAGGATTGGGACGGCATCGTCCCGGCCCTCCAGGCCTCCAAGTACGATGCCATCATGGCGGGAATGAACATCACCGAGAAGCGGCTTGAAGTGCTCAACTTCTCGCAGCCCTACGCGGCGACTCCGCACGGCTTCGCGGTGATGAAGGACAGTCCGCTCGCCAAGCTGCCCGGCACCGGGGCGACGGTGAGCCTCGACAAGGACCCGGAAGCCGCCAAGAAGGCGATCGAAGCCTGGAAGCCGATGCTCAAGGGCAAGACCGTCGGCGTGCAGGTCTCGACCGTGAACGCGCTCTTCCTCGAGAAGTACCTCAAGGACACGATCCAGATCCGCGAGTACAAGACCACCGAGCAGCACGATCTCGACCTCGCGGCGGGCCGTCTCGATGCGATCTTCGCCGGTCAGGGGGCGCTTGCCGCCACCGCCGAGAAGCCGGAATTCAAGGACATGACGATCGTCGGCACGGGCGTCCGCGGCGACGTCCTCGGCCGCGGCGTGGCGGTGGGGCTCCGCAAGACCGATACGGAACTGAAGGCCATGTTCGACGAGGCGATCTCGGCCGCGCTCGCCGACGGCACGATCAAGAGACTCTCGCTGAAGTGGTTCAAGATCGACGCCGCACCGCAAGCTTGAGCGGCGGCGTCCCTAAGGCCGTCACCCTCGGACGGAGCGATGCGCCGACCGTGTCATCCCCGGCGGCGCGCAGCGCCGGGGATGACGCCGAATCCGCGGCTCGCCGCGAGACGATCTGAGAGGATGCCCGGACCGTGCAACAACTGAGCTACTTCGAGCTCATGGGCTTCGGCCCCAACGGCTGGGGCCTGGCACTGCTCATGGCGACGGCGATGACGCTCGCCGTCGCGCTGTGCGGGTTTGTCGCCGGAGCGCTCATCGGGACCGGCGTCGCCTGGGGCAAGCTCTCGCGGAGCCTGATCGCGCGGGGCCTCGCCGACGGCTACACCACCGTTCTGCGCGGCATTCCCGACCTCCTCGTCATCTATCTCTTCTATTTCGGCGGCAGCGCGGCGCTCGGCGCCCTCGCCGGTCTCTTCGGCTATGAGGGCTTCATCGGCGTACCCGCCTTCGTTGTCGGCTCCCTCGCGATCGGCGTCGTTTCGGGCGCCTATCAGGCGGAAGTGTTCCGGGGCGCCTACCAGACCCTGAGCAAGGGCGAGCTCGAGGCCGCGAAGTCCGTCGGCATGCACCGCTGGCTGATGTTCCGCCGCATCATCGCCCCGCAAGTCCTGCGCTACGCCATTCCGGGTCTCGGCAATGTCTGGCAGCTCGTGCTCAAGGAATCGGCGCTGATCTCCGTCACCGGCCTCGTCGAGCTCCTGCGCCAGTCCGCCGTCGGCGCCGGCTCCACCCGGCGTCCGTTCGATTTCTACGTCACGGCAGCGGCGCTCTACCTCTTGATCACCTGGGTCTCGACGGTGTTCTTCCAGAAGGCCGAGGATCGCTCGCTGCGCGGCGTCCGGAGGGCCGCCTGATGGACTTCGCGTTCATGAAGGAGACGTTTCTCCGCCTTCTCGAAGGTGTGCCGCTGACGCTGAACCTGGCGGCGACCTCCGTCGCGCTGGGCGCCGTGTTCGCCATGCTGCTCGCCCTCATGCGGATGTCCCGCGTCCCGGTGCTCGACTGGATCGCGCGAGGCTATGTCTTCGTCTTCCGCGGCACGCCGCTCCTCGTCCAGATCTTCCTCATCTATTACGGCCTCGGTCAGTTCCGCCCGACGCTTCAGGAATGGGGCCTCTGGGGCTTCTTCCGCGAGCCCTATTGGTGCGCGGTTTTCGCGCTCACGCTCAACACGGCGGCCTATGCCAGCGAGATCATCCGCGGCGGGCTCCAGGCCGTACCGGCGAACCAGGTGGAAGCGGCGCGCGCCTGCGGCATGTCGGGCTTCCTGCTCTTCCGCCGCATCGTCTTCCCGATCGCCGTGCGCCAGGCCCTGCCGGCCTACGGCAACGAGATCATCCTGATGGTGAAGGCGACGTCCCTTGCGTCCATCATCACCATGATGGAACTCACGGGCATCGCCCACAAGCTCATCTCGCAGACGTTCCGCGCGGTGGAGATCTTCATCGTCGCGGGCGCGATCTACCTCGTCCTCAACTTCCTCGTGACGCGCGCCATCATGGCGCTCGAATGGTGGCTGTCGCCGCATCTTCGCCGCCCGCCTCCGATCCCGGCGCGCCTCGAGGCGGCGCACGTCTAAGGAGTTCCGTCCTGTGGCATCCGAAACCGTCTCCGCCGTCTCGGTGCGCAATCTGCGCAAGAGTTTCGGACCGCTCGAAGTGCTGAAGGGCGTGTCGCTCGAAGCGCGCGACGGCGAGGTGATCTCGATCCTCGGCGCCTCCGGCTCCGGCAAGTCGACGATGCTTCGCTGCATCAACATGCTCGAGGTGCCCGATTCGGGCGAGATCCGCATCGGCGGCGAGGAGATCCGGCTGCGCAAGGGCCGCCGCGGCATGGAACCCACCGACGGCCGCCAGGTCGACCGCATCCGCAGCAAGGTCGCCATGGTCTTCCAGAGTTTCAACCTCTGGTCCCATATGACGATCCTGGAGAACGTCATCGAGGCTCCCGTCCACGTGCAGAAGCGGCCGAAGGCGGAATGCGTCCGGGAGGCCGAAGAGCTGCTGGCGAAGGTGGGCATCTCCGACAAGCGCGACCAGTACCCGTCGCACCTCTCCGGCGGCCAGCAGCAGCGCGCGGCGATCGCCCGTGCGCTTGCCATGCGGCCTCAGGTCATGCTCTTCGACGAGCCGACCTCGGCCCTCGACCCCGAACTCGTCGGCGAGGTGCTGCGCGTCATGCGGTCGCTCGCCGAAGAGGGCCGGACCATGCTCGTGGTGACGCACGAGATGGGCTTCGCCCGCGACGTGTCGAGCCGGGTGGTCTTCCTCCACAAGGGCGTCGTGGAAGAAGAAGGCGCGCCGAAGGAGGTGTTCGGGGCGCCCCGATCGGAGCGCTTCAAGCAGTTCATCTCGAGCCACAGATGAACTCCGCCCGCCCGTCCCGGGCGTGACGCCGTGTCCGCGATCGCGGGACGGCGGCGAGGATGGCACCCTATCGGCGAACCTTGGGTCCGCCGCTGCGCACCGTCCGAGGCCGAAGGACGGGTTCTTCCTCGCCCAGCCGCACCGCAACGCCCTCGATCTCCTTCGGGCCGCGCTTCAAATGCTCGTTGATGATGCGCAGGTTACGCTCGTTTGCCTTGAAGAACAGGTCGAACGCGTCGCCTGCGACAGGGATCGCGCCGACGGCGGTATCGACCGCCACGTTGCCGATCATGCGCGCGATCTTCCAGCGCGGCAGGCCGAGCTGGCGCGCTTCCCAGATGATGTAGCTCGCCAGCAGGGCCGAAACGGCGTCGCCGATGCCCGGCACGAGGCCGATGATCGCGTCGAGGCCGACCCGACGGTTGAGGCCGGGAATGAGGAAGGCGCTGTCGAGCAGCCGGGTCAGGAGGGTGATGCGCGCCAGCGAATCCGCCCTGGTGGGGCCGGATGCCTTGATCGCCTCGAAAACAGCACTGTGGGACGCCATTCCTTCCTCCGGGCTGCGGCGACACCCCGCCGCGCCGGGGAGAAATGTGTGAACGACGCCCCCGTTCCGCAAGACCGGTCGGGACCGCCCGGTTTGCGCTCGCCTCGGGCCGCCCTCCACCGTAAGCTCGACCGCGTCGGTCTCGACCGGGCGAGAGGACATCCGACGAGGGGACATGACGAAGAAGCTCGACGCCGCGACGATCGCACACCGCATCGCGCAGGGCCGCGGCGCCGACGAGGCCGATCTCGTCGTCGCGAACGTGCGCCTCTACGATCTCGTCACCGGCACCCTGACGCCGACCGACATCGCCGTCTGTGGCGACACGATCGTCGGCACCTACGGCGCGTATCGCGGGGCGCGCACGATCGAAGGACGGGGCCGCATCGCGGTCCCGGGCTTCATCGACACGCATCTCCACGTCGAATCGTCCCTCGTCTCCCCTCTCGAATTCGACCGCTGCGTCCTGCCCTGCGGCGTCACCACCGCGATCTGCGATCCGCACGAGATGGCGAACGTGATCGGCACCGCCGCCTTCGACTACTTCCTCGAATCCGCCGAGCACGCGGCCATGGACCTGCGGATCCAGCTGTCGAGCTGCGTTCCGGCGACCCATCTCGAAACCGCCGGCGCGCGGATCGAGGCGCCGGACCTTGCCCGCTACAAGGGGCACAGCAAGGTCATCGGCCTTGCCGAGTTCATGAACTTCCCGGGGCTCCTGTCCGCCGATCCCGCCTGTCTCGCGAAGCTCGAGCTCTTCTCGGACGGCCATATCGACGGGCACGCGCCGCTCGTGCGGGGGCTCGACCTCAACGGCTACCTGGCGGCGGGCATCCGCACGGACCACGAGACGACCACGGCGGAAGAAGCGCTCGAGAAGATCCGCAAGGGCATGACCGTCCTGATACGCGAAGGCTCGGTCTCGAAGGACCTGCACGCGCTGGCACCCCTCCTCGATGTGCGAACCTCCCCGTTCCTGGCCCTCTGCACCGACGACCGCAACCCGCTCGACATCGCCGAAGAGGGCCATCTGGACTTCATGCTCCGCGAGCTCGTCCGCCTCGGCTGCGAACCGCTCCCCGCCTATCGCGCAGCGTCGCTCACGGCGGCCCGGGCCTTTGGCCTGACGACCGCGGCATGATCGCGCCCGGCAAGCGTGCCGACATCGTGCTGCTGGACGATCTCGAGACCTGCGCGGTATCCGACGTGGTCGCGGGCGGACGCCTGGTGGACGATGCGCTCTTCGCCTCGCGCGGCACCGTGGCGCCGGTCGGTCTCGACAGCATGAGGGCCCAGCGCGTCACGGCGGACGACGTCCGCATCGCAGGCACAAGCGGCGAGACTTCCGTCATCGGCGTCATTCCGGGCAAGATCATCACCGAGCACCTGCGTCTCACGCTGCCGGTGCGATCCTCCGCACGCGCGGCCGATTCCGATCAGGACGTCGCGAAGGTTGCCGTCGTCGCGCGCCACGGCGTCAACCGCAACATCGGCGTCGGCTTCGTCCGAGGCTTCGGCATCCGCCGCGGAGCCATTGCCTCGTCGGTCGGCCACGACAGCCACAATATCTGCGTCGTCGGCATGGACGACTCCGATATGGCGGCCGCCGTCAACCGCCTCATCGAGTTGAAGGGCGGCTTCGTCGTGGTGTCGGACGGCACCGTGCGGGCGGAGCTCGCGCTCCCGGTCGCCGGCCTGATGAGCGACTTGTCCTATGAGCGCGTCCGCGATGCCCTTCATCCGCTGCGCGGCGCGGCCAAGGCTCTCGGCGTCGTGCTCCCGGAGCCGTTCCTGCAGGTCGCCTTCCTGCCTCTTCCGGTCATTCCCCACCTGAAGATCACCGATTTCGGGCTCGTGGATGTCGACAAGATGGAGCTGGTGCGGGATTGAGTCGACCCGGCTGCTCTGCGGCAATGCCGGCCAGCACCATCGGATTGGAACCCGCCAAGGAGATCGGCCTTGGCAATGCCGGGTTCGGTAGTCCAATCTCCATTCCGGTCGGCATAGGGAGGCCGATGATTGCCGACGCTCCCGCAATGTCCCGTTGCTCCTGGCCCACGATCAAGCGGAGATCCTCAGCATGTTCGATCCCACAACCCTCGTCGGCTTTCACACCTGGCTGAGTCTCATCGCGCTGGGAGCGGGCCTGATCGTGGCGGCAGGCCTGTTCCGCGGACAGAATCACCCGACATGGACGGCGCTCTTCCTGGCCACCGCCGTCGGCACCGAGCGCGACCGGCTTCCTCTTCCCGTTTTCAGGCGTTCTGCCGTCCCACGTGGTCGGCGGGATCGCGCTCGTCGTGCTGGCGGCGGCGGTCCTTGCGCTCTATGCCTTTCATCTCGCCGGCCCGTGGCGGCGGATCTACGCCGTGACGGCCGTTGCGAGCGTCTACTTCCTCGTCTTCGTCGCTATCGCGCAGGCCTTCCTGAAGATCCCCGCGCTTCATGCGAGCGCTCCGACGGGGACCGAAACCCCGTTCATTGCAGCGCAGTTCGTCGCGCTCGTCGCATTCCTGGCGCTAGCCATCGTCGCCGCACGAGCCTTCCGGCCCTCCGGCGCAGGGACACGCCCCTTGCCGGTCTGAGCGCGGCGCATCCTTCGACCTCCGGCTCTCCCCTGAAGCACAGCCGGAGCCGGACGCCGCGGAGCCGCTGCTTGGGGCCGCTCGCCATGGGTATGCGCCTCGCGCGAAACCCATGCGAGCGCAGCGCCGTCAGCCGCCAAGCCCGCCTTGCCGGCGCATTCCGTCGATCCAGCGGGCACGCTTCTTGTCGTCCGCGAAGGTGAGCCCAAAGAGGCTCTCGCGGACCGGTTCGGATCGCCGCCTGCATGTCTTTCTCGAATCAAAGATGCTGAATGACCCTTGCCGTGTCGCTCATCTCTGTCGCTCAACTCTCGTGCTGGCGGGGCCGCGCCAAAGCGTCGCCTTCCGACGTCGACGGCACGTCCCCGTTGAAGCGGCCGTCTTCCTTCAGACGTCGAGGATCGGCGCGAAGCCGCCGAAGATCATGCGTTTGCCGTCGAACGGCATCTGTTCGCCCATCGCCTTCATGCGCGGATCGGTCATGATCTTGCGGTTCGCGGCGTCGCGGACCTCCTTTGACGGATACTCGATCCAGCTGAACACGACGACCTCGTCATCCTTCGCCTTCACGGCACCGCGGAAGTCCGTGAGCTTGCCGTCAGGGACATCGTCCCCCCAACATTCGACGACCCGCGTCGCGCCGAATTCCTTGAAGAGGGGCGCAGCCTCGGCGGCGTGCTTGCGATAGACCTCCCTGTTGGCGGCGGGCACCGCTGCCACGAATCCGTCCACGTATCCCATGGCTCATCTCCCTTCGATTTCATCGGCTGCCGGGGGTGTGGATGCATCGGGCTGCCGCCATGGCGGCTCGAGCAGCCGCGACATCCATCGACGTCACTTCCCGATTGCGCCCGCAGAATCCCGGGGCTCGCGCGAGTTCGGCCACGGGAGGTTCACGAAGATCATCCTGATCATTGGCGTCTCCAGGAGGCGATGTTTGACAGCCTGACTCCGTTAGTTATTAATTGCAACCATGAAGTCACAAAAAGTGACTAAGTCACGCCGCAACTACGAGGACGCGTGCGCCGCCGCGCACGCGCTCGATCTCGTCGGCGAGCGGTGGGCCCTCTTGGTGATGCGCGAATTGCTGCTCGGTCCGAAGCGTTTCGGCCATCTGCGCGACGATCTCCCGGGCATCAGCGCCAACATCCTGACCCAGCGTCTCGACGATCTGGAAGCGGCCGGCATCCTCGCTCGCCGCAAGCTCCCGCCGCCGGCGTCCGCCCAGGTCTATGAACTGACGCCCTGGGGTTACGAGAGCGAACCGATCTTCCAGGCGTTGGGCCGGTGGGCCGCGCGCTCGCGGGACCACGATCCGAGTCTTCCCCTCAGCGCCGTCTCGCTGCTGATCTCGTTCCGGACCATGCTCGACCCTCGCCGCGCCGAAGGCTTCGAGGCCCGGATCGGCCTGCGCATCGGCGCGGAAACCTTTCTCGCCCGCGTGGCAGACGGACGGATCGAAGTGGCCCGTGATGATCTGCATGATGCGACCGTGGTGCTCACGGGCACGGCGCCGGCCATCGCCGCCGCGGTCTATGGCGGCCGGCCCCTCGAGGCGCTGATCGCGGGAGGAGCGCTTTCGCTCGAAGGGGATCGCCGCGCCGCCGAGCGCTTCGTTACGCTCTTCCCACTGCCGCCCCCGGTCGAGCATGGCGCCTGACGCGGGCCGCACGCTCGTCTTGGGACACGCGCTCAGCAGGTGACGAGATCCGTGTGCCCAAAACCCTTGGAATAGTCGAGCACGGAGATGACGGCCGGCGTCACGCGGAAGATGCGGACGTCCTCCGGAGTCGGCATCGGCACCGGCAGCGGCACCTGCTCGGGATACTTCAGCGGGAGCATTCGCAAGACCCTGCCCGCTTCGGCGGAATCGGTCACCGCTTGCGCGTGCGCCGCCATGGCCAGCCCGGTGATCGCCATCAGATCCGGCGTGTCGTGGTCGATCGTCAGCGACACCCGATCATCCCGCGCCAGGTTCGCCGCCTTCTGGCTGTCCAGGCCGCAGAGGAAGTAGAGGGTGAGGCCCTCGTTCACGTAGCCGACGGTCGTCGCCTGCGGCCAGCCGTCCGGCCTCAGCGTGGCGATCGTCATGATCCGGTGTTGGTCCAACAGCGTCAGGATCTTCGTTCTGATTTCTTCGTCCATCTGTCGTCTCCAATCGCGGGCAATCTCGATGCGGAATGAATTATCCTATGGCCGGCGCATCATTCGGGTTTGACGCATGTCAACTACGATGCCCGGCATCATCTGAGCGGTCGGGAGGGGATGAGAGACCCGGAAATGAGCGCGAGCATCCGAACCCGGCGGGGCGAGATGCCGGCCTATCTCGGCCGGCCGCCGGGCGCCGGACCGTGGCCGGGCGTCGTCGTCATCATCCATGATTCCCTCGGCGTGAGCCGTGACCTGCGAGAGCAAGCCGACTGAGCGCATCGCGTAGAGCGGAGTGGGAAACTGCGGCTCGAGCAGCGGACCCGGAAGTGGATTCCTCTTCGGGGATCCATCCGATGCTCACCTGTCGAGAACGGCACATCGTTCGGCGCGCAAAGACCGTGTCCCCTTGGCCGCACGATGCGCTAAACCCGTCCCACCCGCAGCGAGATCGGAAAGCGCACGCTCCGGAGCGTCCCGGAATCGGGCCACACTGCATAGACCGCGCGTCGGAAGTCCTCCAGCGGTGCGCGGCCCAAGACCTTCTCGGCGCTCCGTACGGCCGACCACGTGTCGACATAGCCGAGGAGGTCGTCGCGGCGCCATCGCAGCTCGATCGCGAGCGCCGGCACGGCGAGTTCCTCGAAGGGGAACGGAAAGGATCGGTAGCCTTCTTCCACGTGCTGCCGCTCCGGTGGCCAATAGGGGCCGATCACGTCCCAGTAGAAGTGCCGGATGACCGGGTCCAGCGCGGCTTCCGTCTCCATGATTCCGTAGGTAATGAGCGCGATGACGCCCCTCGGCCGCAGGACCCGCCGCGCTTCCGCGTAGAAGGCCGCCAGGTCGAACCAATGGGCTGCCTGGGCGGCGGTCACGAGGTCGATGCTTCCGCCCGGAAGCCCGCTCCTCTCGGCGGGCGCGGTGCGATACTCGACGCGAGGGTGCGGCGTCCCCTGCCCGACCTGCTGCGCGCTGGCATCGGATGCGATCACGCGTGCGAAACGCTCGGCCAGCAGCACCGAAAGCTGCCCGGTTCCGCAGCCCACGTCGAGCGCGGCGCCGGTGGCGGGCGAGAGGTCCGCGAGCGCATCGACGAGGGCCCTGGGATAGGTCGGCCGATAGGCGGCATAGTCGGCCGACCGCGTGGAGAAATGGTCCTTGAACGGAGTGCTCATGCGGCGCTCGCGAACGGCGCCAGCGTGAACCCGTTCGCCTCGAGCCTCGCTCGTACCGTGCGGGCCATCCGGACGGCGCTCGGCTCGTCGCCGTGGACGCAGATCGTGTCGATCGCAACGGGTATGCGCTTCCCCGACACGGTCGTGACGGCGCCCTCGCGCAGAGTGCGCAGCACTCGCTCGGCCGCCTCCTCGGCGTCGTGCAGCACGGCGCCCGGTTTCTTGCGGCTCGTGAGATTGCCGTTGTCCTCGTAGGTTCTGTCCGCGAAGAACTCGCGCGCGATCTTCAAGCCGATGCGCTCGGACGCACGCTCCATGGCGAGCCCGGGCATGCAGACGTGGACGAGGTTCGGATCGACGCCCTTCACGGCGCGCGCGAGGGCAAGCGCAAGCTCGTCGTCCTCGTTCGCCATGTTGTTGAGCGCGCCATGAACCTTCACGTATGAAACCCGATGCCCGGCCAGCGTCGCGACGGCCTGCATGGCGCCGATCTGGTAGGCGAGCATGCGCTCGATCTCCTGAGGGCCGTCGCCCCGGATGACGCGGCGCCCGAAGCCCCAGAGGTCGTTGAAACCCGGGTGCGCGCCGACGGCGACGCCCTTGCTCCGGGCGAGCTCCGCCGTGCGGAACATGATCTGGGGATCGCCGGCGTGGAAGCCGCAAGCCACGTTGGCGGACGTGACGATGTCGAGCATCGCCGCATCGTCTCCCATCGGCCAGGGCCCGAAACCCTCACCCATGTCGGAGTTGAGGTCGATCTTCATCGAATTCTTCCTTCGCCTCGAAGGGAGGGGAACGCTACACCAGGACCGGCTGCGCCGTCTGAACGCCGACATCGAACACACGCTTGTAGCGCTCGATCTCAGCCCTCGGCCCCATGGCCTTGCTGGGATTGTCGGAGAGCTTCACGGCCGGGCGCCCGTTCGCCGAGATGACCTTGCAGACGATCGAAATCGGGTCGAGCGCCCCGTTCGGCGCCAGGCCGCGGAAGTCGTTGGTGAGGAGCGTGCCCCAGCCGTAGCCGATGCGCATGCGGCCTTGGAAGTGACGGTGGATATCGTGGATCAGGTCGACGTCGAGACCGTCGGAGAAGATCGCGAGTTTCTCCTTCGGGTTCTGCCCGCGCGAGAGCCACCAGTCGATCGCCTCCTCGCCGCCCTCGATCGGGTCCTTGGAATCGATGCGGATGCCGGTCCAGTTCGCCATCCATTCGGGAGCGTGCTTGAGGAAGGACGACGTGCCGTAGGTATCGGGCAGGATGACCCGCAGGTTGCCCTCGTAATCCTCCTGCCAGTCGCGCAGCACTTGGTAGGGGGCGGCCGCGAGTTCCTCATCGGTGTCGGCGAGCGCCGCGTAGACCATCGGCAGTTCGTGGGCGTTGGTTCCGACCGCCTCGACCTCGCGCTTCAGCGCGATGAGGCAGTTCGACGTGCCGAGGAACGAGTTGCCCAGGCCCTCGATCATCGCCTGCACGCACCAATCCTGCCACAGGTAGCCGTGACGGCGCCGCGTGCCGAAATCGGCGATGGAGAGATCGGGCAGCGCCTTCAACTGCTGGATCTTCTCCCAGACCCGCGTCATGGCGCGCGCATAGAGCACCTGCAGCTCGAATTTCGCCATGCTCTTCAGGACGTCGCGCGAACGCAGCTCATTGAGGATCGCGAGCGCGGGAATCTCCCACATGGTGGTCTCGATCCAGGGTCCGTGGAAGGTCAGGACGTATTGCCCGTCCTCCTTCTCCAGCAGGTATTCGGGGAACCGGAACGTCTCGAGCCAGGCGATGAACTCGGGCGAGAACATCTGCCGCTTGCCGTAGAAGGTGTTGCCCCGAAGCCAGGTGGACTCGCCCCGCGTGAGCCGCAGCGTGCGCACGTGATCGAGCTGCTCGCGCAGCTCGCCCGCATCGACGATTTCGGCAAGGCGCACCCGGGTCGTGCGGTTCTTGATGCCGAAAGTGACCGCCACGTCCCGATGTCGACGGAAAATCGACTGCGCCATCAAGAGCTTGTAGAAATCCGTATCGAGCACGGACCGGACGATCGGGTCGATCTTCCATGTGTGGTTGTAGACCCGTGTCGCGATGTCCACCATCGCAGAACTCCTCGTTCGAAGTCCGCGAACATATCGAAGCGGACTTCGAACGAAAAGCTGCGACGGCGCGAGCCCGCCGACGAGACGGAAGCGTCCGGGAGTCCCGCGATTTCTCCCCGAAACGGCGCAAGAGGCGGGCTTCGGGCCCTCAGCCCTTCAGATCGACCTTCGCCTGCTCGGTCATTTCCGTCGGCTGCTGACCGGTCAGGGCCGCCTTCGCCATGCCGTAGAGGTGGAGCACGGTGGAGTTCGGGCCGTCCCAATACTCGCCCTTGACGGGATGCACCCGAAGCAGCGCGATCTGCGGATCATCGGTACCGTCGGGGAACCAAGCGCGCATCCCTTCCGACCATTTCTCCTCGATCTTCGCCTTGTCGCGAACGATCTCCGCCCGGCCGAAGATCGATGCGTAGTGCTGCTTCGAGGGATCGCTGTAGGCGAGGTTCACCTCGTCGTCGCGTGAGATCTCGGTGATCTTGGACTCTGGATCCGGGTGAAGAACCACAGATCGCCATGCTCGTCCGCCTCCTGCGCATACATCGGCCGCGAGTGGAGCATTCCATCGGCGTCGATGGTGGTCATCATGGCGATCCGAATGTCCTTGATCATCGCGTAGAGCTTCGCGGCTTTCGGATCGTCGTGGCCGTGCTGGTGCATGAATCTCTCCTCGTTTGTCGGTAACGCGCCGCGCCGGACGGCGGCCGGTCGGCCGTGCCGACCGATGAAGGGCTCGGTGACAACGGGTCAGCCAGGGTTTGGTTGCGCTTGTTCAACCTCGGCCGAAGCCGCAATGGATGCGCGTCGGCGTAGCCTGTCGCCTGTCCGGTGCCGGCTCTCCAGGGCGTGCGCAATGCGTTCTTCGGAGCCGATGGTGAACGGTTCGGGCATGCCGGGCCTTAACGGATCGCATCCGAGCCTATAGATCACGGGAAACGGCGCCGACACGGCGTGAGAAGACGAGGCGGAAACTTGGCGAAGGGATTGAACCGTGACGATTACCCGTGAACAGGTGCTGCAGGCCCTTGCGACGGTTGAGGCCGGTCCGGACGGCCCGACCCTGACCCGGTCCGGGCGCCTGTCCGAAGTCGTGGTCGATCAGGCGGGCCGCGTGATGTTCTCGATCGCCATCGAGCCCGCGGAAGCCGAAGCCATGGAGCGCGTGCGCCGGGCGGCCGAGGCCGCCGTTCGGAACCTCCCCGGCGTGAATGGCGCCTTCGTCAGCCTCACCGCGGACCGGCCCGTTCCGAAAGGCCCGGCCACGCCCCCGAACGTGCCGCCCGGCCGTCCGGCGCAGGCGCCCTCCCCCAAGGCGCAGATCATCCCGGGCGTGAAGCACGTGATCGCGGTCGCCTCCGGCAAGGGCGGCGTCGGCAAGTCAACCACGGCGGTGAACCTGGCGCTCGGCCTGCAGGCGCTGGGCATCAAGGTCGGGCTTCTCGACGCCGACATCTACGGCCCGTCCGCCCCGAAACTCTTCGGCATTCACGGCAAGCCGCGCGTCGTCTCGGGCCGCATTCTCGAGCCGATGGACGGCTACGGCGTCCGCGTCATGTCGATCGGCTTCCTCGTAGACGAGGAGGCGGCGATGATCTGGCGCGGCCCGATGGTGATGTCGGCCATCACGCAGATGCTGCGCGAAGTCGCCTGGGGCGAGCTCGACGTGCTCGTGGTCGACATGCCGCCGGGCACCGGCGACGCCCAGCTCACCATGGCTCAGGCAACGCCGCTCGCCGGCGCCGTCATCGTCTCCACGCCGCAGGACCTGGCGCTCATCGATGCGCGGCGCGGCGTCTCCATGTTCAAGCGGGTCGAAGTCCCGATCCTCGGCATCGTCGAGAACATGGCAACCTTCGTGTGCCCCCATTGCGGGCACGAAACCCCGATTTTCGGCCACGGCGGCGCCCGCACGGAAGCCGAGCGCCTGGGCGTGCCGTTTTTAGGCGAGGTGCCCCTCGACATGGCGATCCGCGAGATGTCCGATGCCGGCCGTCCGGTCGTCGCCGTCGATCCCGAGAGCCGCCACGGCCGCGCCTACCGCGACATCGCCCGGCAGGTCTGGGACAGGCTGTCGGGCGGCGGCGCGGCGCGTCCCGCACCGCGGATCGTGATCGAGTAGGACTGGAGAGCGTCGCGCTCTACTGGGCCTCGTCGAGCTTGAGGTTGGCGTCCTTCACCACCTTGGCCCAGCGCGCGATCTCGGCGCTCACGAAGGCGCCGAATTCCGCTCCCGTGAGTGTCGGAATGTCCGAGCCCTGCCGCGCCCAGGCGTCCTGGATCGATGGAGCCTGGAGCGCGGTCGTGAGTTCCTTCGTCATGCGCTCGACAATGGCGGGGGGCGTGCCCTTGGGCGCCCAGAGCGCGTAGAAGGTCGAGACCTCGTAACCCGGCACGCCGGCCTCCGCAGCCGTCGGAAGGTCGGGGAACGCCTTTACGCGCTGCGGCGAGGCCACCGCCAGGGCGCGGATCTGCCCGCCGGAAATCTGGGCCGCGGAGCTGCCGAGGCCGTCGAAGGCCATGTCGACCTGGCCGGCCACCAGGTCCTGCATCGCCGGTCCCGCGCCGCGATAGGGCACGTGGACGATGTTGGTCCCCGTGAGCAGCTTGAACAGCTCGCCCGCGAGATGATGCGCCGTGCCGGCGCCCGCCGAAGCGTAGTTCAGCTTGCCCGCGCTGGCCTTCGCCGTCGCCACGAGGTCCTGGAGCGTCTTCGCCGGCACCTTCTGAGGATGCACGACGACCACGTGCGGGACCTGGGACACCATGCCGATCGGCACGAAGTCCTTCTGGAGGTCGTAGGCGAGCTTGGCATACATCGACGGCGCAATCACGTGATGGGTGGCGCCGACGAAGAACGTGTAGCCGTCCGGCGCTGCCTTGGCGGCAGCGGCGGCACCCGTGTTGCCGCCCGCTCCGGCGCGGTTGTCGACGATGACTCGCATCCCGAGCTGATTGTCGAGCTGCTGCGCGAGGGGCCGCGCGAAGGCGTCGGTGCCTCCGCCGGCCGCGAAGGGCACGATCAGGCTGATGGGGCGCTGCGGCCAGTTCTGGGCCACGGCGGGGGCGACCGCGCAGGCGGCAGCCGCAAGCGCGACGATACGCGTGAGGGTGATCTTCAAGGCGTTTCTCCCGTATGCTCCGCTCGTCCGGCCTCTCTGCGACCTTCCCGGCGGGTGTGGAGGAGATGCTAGTGCGATCGGAACCCGCAGCAACGGCTGGGCCGGCTGAACGGGTGGGGCACGTACGCCGCCGCTGGCCGCACCGGGGGCTGTTCCGGCAGCCCCTGGGACGGCGTCGACCGCCGCGCTAGAATGATCCCCATGAACGAGCATCGCCCCGGTCTTCTCATCAGCCCCGATCCCGACGATCCGCGGCTCACCCGCAAGGTGACCGGCGTCAACGAGGCTGGAAAGGGAGTCGAGACGTCCGTCACCGTCGAGCGGGGGCTGACGCTCTATCTCAACGCCCAGGAGATCGTTACGATGATGACGATCAACGACTATCCCGAGTACCTCGGCCTCGGCTACCTCCTCAACCAGAACATGCTCCACCCCGACGACGTGGTGACGGGCGTCGACTACGACGAGGACCTCTCGGTCGTCGTGGTGCGCACGGAGCGGCAGACCGATTTCGAAGACAAGCTCAAGAAGCGCACCCAGACGAGCGGCTGTGCGCAAGGCACGGCCTTCGGCGACCTCATGGAGGCCCTGGAGACGATCACGTTACCGAGGACGCCGTTGCGCACCTCGTGGCTTTATCGCCTCACGCACGCCATCAACACGACGCCATCGCTCTATCTCGAAGCCGGCGCCATCCACGGCTGCGTGCTGGCGAAGGAGGACCGCCCGCTGGTCTACATGGAAGACGTCGGACGCCACAATGCGGTGGACAAGATCGCGGGCTGGATGTTCCGGCATCAGGTCGAAGGCGGCGACAAGATCTTCTACACCACCGGCCGCCTCACGTCGGAGATGGTGATCAAGACCGTCCGCATGGGTATCCCGATCCTCGTCTCCCGCTCCGGCTTCACCGCCTGGGGCGTCGAGCTCGCGCGCCAGTGCGGCCTGACGCTCATCGGCCGCGCGCGGGGAAAGCGCTTCGTCGCGCTCTCGGGCGAGGACCGCATCGTATTCGACCAGGACCTCTCTTACGTCGAAGAAGAAAGCGCGAAGCATCAGCGCAAGGGGACGGCCGATGAGTGAGACGCCACGCTCCGCCGTCTCCGCCGCGGGGATCGGCGGATGACGGCTCCGACCCTCGGCGTGATCCTCGCCGGCGGCTTGGCGCGCCGCATGGGCGGCGGCGACAAGCCGCTGCGCGCGATCGGCGGGCGCACGATCCTGGACCGCGTGATCGAACGGTTCGCGCCGCAATGCGACGGGCTCATCCTGAACGCCAACGGCGATCCGAAGCGCTTTGCCGCGACAGGGCTCCCGGTCGTTCCCGACAGCGTTCCCGGCTTCGCGGGGCCCCTCGCCGGCATCCTCGCGGCGCTCGAATGGACGGCCATGCACCGCCCCGAAATCCGCTTCGTCGCCAGCGTCGCCGCCGACACGCCCTTCCTGCCGCGGGATCTCGTGAGCCGCCTGCATGCTGCCCGGGAGGCGGCGGGAACGCCCCTCGCCTGCGCCGAATCGGACGGCCGGACGCACCCCGTCGACGCGCTCTGGACGGTCGACCTGAAGGACGACCTGCGCCATGCGCTTACCGTCGATGAAGAGCGCAAGATCGACCGCTGGACGGCCCGTCACGGCGTCGCCCTTGCGGGCTGGTCGGCGAATCCCTTCGACCCGTTCTTCAACGCCAACGCGCCGGAAGATCTCGACGCCGGCGAAGAGACGATCCGCCGCTGGGGCGAGCCTTGAGACCGTGCCCGTGGGCGCCGACCGGATCGGCGCCAAGGCTGAAATCCGCCCGGAAGGCGGCTCCCGTTCTTGCGAGAAGCACCCTAAACCCTTGAAAGCCGGCTTGTTTCGCGACACATCTCATAGAATGACAAGATCGCGTTGGGAGGCATGCCCGTGAAGATGATCATCCTGTCCGCGGTAGCGACGCTGATCCTGGCCTATGCGGCGGCCCTCATCCTCAACCGGGAGCAGGAGCCGGCCTACCAGGCCTTCGTCGGATCGGGCGCCCGCGTCGGCGATCCCGGCAGCAACCTCGTCGGCCCGGAATGGACCGGCGAGCCGCGCCCGCCGCAAAGCTAGAATCCGGCGCAAGCGGGACCATCAGACAAGCATGGCGTAGGGGAGAAAACCCACGACGTCACCGGGCTCGACCCGCGTCGTCTCCTCGGAGAGTTCCACGAGCCCTTCCGTCTCCGTCAGCGACGTGATCACGCCCGCGCCCTCGCGCGGGTGTTTCTGCGCGACGACGCGCCCGTTGCCGTCGCGGACGAGCCGCACGCGGAGATATTCGCGGCGGCCCTCCTTCTTGCGGTAGGCGAAGCCGGACTCCACCGGCAGCGGTTCGGGCGCGTGATAGGTCTCGCCCGAAAGGCGCGCGACGAGCGCCCTCGCCACATGCGCAAAGGTGACGAAGACCGCAACCGGATTGCCGGGCAGCCCGATGAAGGGCTTGCCCCGGACGATTCCCATGGCGACGGGGCGCCCCGGCTTGATGCCGAGGCGCCAGAACGTGAGCGATCCGGCGGCCTCCGCCGCCGCCTTCACGTGGTCCTCCTCGCCGGTGGACACGCCGCCCGACGTGATCAGGAGCTCGTGCGACCCGGATGCCGCTGCGAGCGCTTCCGCCACCGTCTCGCGCCGGTCGGGCAGGATGCCCCCGTCCGTCACCGCGCATCCGAGCCGGCGCAACAGAGCGAGGAGCATGAAGCGGTTGGCATCGTAGAGCGCCGCCCGGCGCAGGGGCTCGCCCGGCGAGACGACCTCGTTGCCGGTCGAGAACACCGCGACCGCGAGGCGCGACGCGACGGCGACATCCGCAAGGCCGAGCGCCCGAGAGCAGCGCGAGATCCGCCGGGCCGAGACGGCGTCCGGCCTCCAGCGCCATCGCGCCCTTCGCGAGATCCTCACCCTTGAGCCGCCGGTTGGCGCCGGGCCTCAGGCCCGCGGGCAGCACGACGCGGCCGCCCTCGATGCGCGTGTCCTCCTGCATGAAGACCAGTGTCGAGCCCGGCCGGCATGGGGGCTCCGGTGAAGATTCGCACCGCGTGTCCGCGGCACCGCAGCGACGGGACCCGCGCCGGCCGCCGCGCGGCCGCCTCAGCGGCAGAACGGTCTCGCCCTCGGCGGCGAGGTCGGCGGACCGCACGGCGTAGCCGTCCACCGCCGAGTTGTCGAAGGGCGGCAGGTCGATGGGCGCAAGGACGCTCTCCGCCAGCACGCGTCCGTCCGCATCCGCCAGCGGAACGCGTTCGGTCGCCGTCACCGGTTCCAGCCGCTCGACGATGAGCGCCCTTGCTTCGTCCACCGACATGAGCGGCCCGCCGAAGGCGAAGCAGTCGTTCGAAAGTTGAGCCATGGCGGTGCGAGCTTATGCGACCGCGGCGTCCCGGTCGATCACCCGCCAGCCCTCGATGAGCGTCAGATCGCTCCCGGTCCATGACGATGGTGCATCCGCCTCCGCCATGCGGTTGAGCGAAGGGCCGGGCGTCCCGCGCCCCCTTGAGATGCGCGAGCAGGAGCGCGCCGACGCCTCCATGCGAGACGATGGCGACGTCGCCTGCCGACGGACGCGTCGCGCGCGACGCGCGCGACCGCGCGGACGATCCGCGACTGCGCGTCCGCCGCCCGCTCCCAGCCCCGGACGCTCTCGTTCGGGGCAGCGAAGAAACGATCGACCACCTCCCAGAATTCCGGCGGAGCGATGAAGCCCGTGGACGACCGGTCGTTCTCTCCGAGTTCCTCGTCGACTCGGATCGGGACCCCGAAGTGCGAAGCCAGAATCTCCGCGCCGTCCCGTGCCTTGCGCTCGCCGCTGCAGGCCACCAGGCGGACGTCCCGGACGATCGGGTCGCGGAGAAAGACCTCCATCCGGCTCCGCCCCTTCGCCGACAGGGGCCAGTCCGGCACCGGAACCGCAGGATCGATCACGACTTCCGGATGGGTCACGAAAACGAGACGCGCCATCGATCACGGCCTCTTGCCAGCGAGACGTTCAGCGGCGCGGACGGACGCGCTCGGGCGTGGGCTGCGCGTGGAGTTCGGCCGCCACCTCCTCGATGGGTCCGGCGAATTCCAGCACGCGATCGGCAATGGCGATCACGTCGTCGAGCCGGACCACCGGCACGGGACAGTCCGGAACCGGCCTGTCCGCAGCGATGGCCCTCACGTTCGGCACGTCGCGGAAGAGGAAGGGCTTGCCGTTCGCGGCGCGGTGTACCTCGATCTTCGGATGGGCATAGGCCTTGAAGCCCTCGACGACGACGAGATCGACGGGGGCGAGCTTCCGCAAGAGCTCGGCAAGGCCCGGCTCCGGGTCGCCCCGCAATTCGTGGACGAGCGCCCAGCGGCGCCCGGACGCGACGAGGACTTCGGAGGCCCCCGCGAGGCGATGCTCGAACGAGTCCTTGCCGGGCTGGTCGATCTCGAAGGCGTGGTGGGCGTGCTTGACCGTCGAGACGGAGAGGCCCCGTCCGTTGAGCTCGGGAATGAGCCTGCGCAGCAGCGTCGTCTTCCCCGCCCCGCTCCAGCCCGCCAGTCCGATCACGCGCATGAGCCCACTCGTAGAAAAGAAATCGTTCGGATGCCAGGGGGCAAGACCGGAGAGTGACGGCGAACGCACACGCGTCATCCGCCATCCTCTCAGGCGCGGAGCGCGCCCTGAGGGATGACGGCAGCGTAGCGCCTGTCCCTCTACTCGGCGGGGGCCGGACGCGCTCCGGTCTGCGGGCCGCACGCGGTCTTGGCCGTCTGCTCCTCGACCCAGAGGCTGTGGTGGGCCTGGCCCAGGCCAGGTCCACCTCGCCGGAGCCCATGGCGTCGTAAGCGCCCTCCATGCCGAGCGAGCCGATGTAGATATGCGCGATCATGATGGCGATCAGGATCACGCCGACGGTCGCGTGGATGTACTGCGCGAGCTGCATCCCGCTGATGTCGGCGACCGAGAACGGGAACAGCATGACGATGCCGGACGCGGACAGCGCGATGCCGCCGAGGATCACCGACCAGAAGATCAGCTTCTGTCCCGCATTGAAGCGCCGCGCCGGCGGATGACCGCCCCTGCCGACGAAGCCGCCGCCCCGACGGAGCCATTCGACGTCCGTGCGGTCGGGGATGTTGTCGCGGATCCAGACCACCAGCATGAACAGAAGACCGAGCATGAAGGGCCAGGACAGGAAGTTGTGCGCGTACTTGGCGAATTGCGACCAGGCCGCGAAGGCGTCCGGGCCGATGAGCGGCATGAGGAGGCGCTTGCCGAAGATGTAGTTCAGCCCCGAGATGGCGAGCACGATGAAGGACATCGCCGTCATCCAGTGGGTGAAGCGCTCGAAGGCGTTGAAGCGCAGGATCTTGCGGCCCGATTCCTCGCCGTGCTCGAGGCGGATGCGGCCGCGCGTGAAATAGAAGGCCGCGAGAGCGACGAGCATGCCGATGACGAAGATGCCGCCGAGCCAGGGCAGAGTGCCTTCCCGGAAGCCCTGGTATTCGCGCCCCTGCGGCTGCTGGAGGATCGCCGCCTTCCCGTCCGGGATCGTGACCCGGCCGGAAAGCTTGTCGAGCTGCCGGAAGAGCTGATCCTCGGATGACCGCGCTCGCGGTCGGATTCGACGCATTGGCAGGGCCCTGGACCGCATTGGCGGTCGTGCCGCCCTGGTTCGCCGGCCCCTCGGAGGTCGCG
Source organism: uncultured Alphaproteobacteria bacterium (assembly GCA_963723525.1). Classification (GTDB taxonomy): domain Bacteria; phylum Pseudomonadota; class Alphaproteobacteria; order Rhizobiales; family Beijerinckiaceae; genus Microvirga. Next base: position 107,230 of record CAVRRI010000004.1, on the reverse strand, counting down.
CTGGTTGCGAAGGCCGGCGCCGCCAGCACCATGGCCGCGGCGACGGCCAATGCCGCACACGCGCCGCGGATCGTCTGATACTTCATCGGGGTCTCCCTCCCTCGATCCTCGTCCCGGGACGCAGGGGCCGCCCGACGGCGGCCCGCGATTCGCCGTCAGATGGCCACCGTCTCGCGGTAGGCGGTCTTCCAGCCCCAGGCTCCGGAGCCATAGCCGCGCTTGACCACACGCTCCTTGTAGATCTGCGCGATGATCTCGCCGTCGCCGGCGAGCAGCGCCTTCGTGGAGCACATTTCCGCGCAGAGCGGCAGCTTGCCCTCGGCGAGGCGGTTCGAGCCGTACTTGATGTACTCGGCCGTCGAGCCGTCGGCCTCCGGGCCCCCGGCGCAATAGGTGCACTTGTCCATCTTGCCGCGGGTCCCGAAATTTCCGACGCGCGGATATTGCGGCGCGCCGAACGGGCAGGCGTAGAAGCAATAGCCGCACCCGATGCACAGGTCCTTCGAGTGCAGCACGACCGCGTCCGCCGTCGTGAAGAAGCAGTTCACCGGGCACACCGCCGCGCAAGGCGCGTCGGTGCAGTGCATGCAGGCCATGGAGATCGAGCGCTCGCCGGGCTTGCCGTCGTTCAAGGTGACGACGCGCCGGCGGTTGATGCCCCACGGCACCTCGTGCTCGTTCTTGCAGGCGGTGACGCAGGCGTTGCACTCGATGCAGCGGTCGGCGTCGCAGAGGAACTTCATTCGAGCCATCGTCAAAGCCTCCCGCTCACGCCGCCTGGATCTGGCACAGCGTGACCTTGGTCTCTTGCATGTTGGTCACCGGATCGAAGCCGTAGGTGGTCACCCAGTTCACGCTCTCGCCGAGCACGATCGGGTCGGTGCCTTCGGGATAATTCCCACGCTTGTCGACGCCGCCGTACCAGCCGGCGAAGTGGAACGGCATGAAGGCGACGCCGCGGCCGACGCGGTCGGTGACGAGGGCCTTCACCCGCGCCCGCGCCCTGTTCTCGGCCCCGTTCACCCAGACCCACTGGCCGTCCCTGATGCCGCGGTCGGCCGCGTCCGCCGTGTTGATCTCGACGAACATGTCCTGCTGCAGTTCGGCGAGCCAGCGGTTCGAGCGGGTTTCCTCGCCGCCGCCCTCGTATTCCACGAGCCGGCCCGAGGTGAGCACGATCGGGAAATCCTTGGCGATGTTCTTCTCGACCGCCGCCTTCTGCACCGAGAAGCCGATATTGGGCAGGCGGAACTGCCGCTCGTCGGGCCGCGTCGGATACTTGGCGACGAGATCCGGGCGCGGCGAGTAGATCGGCTCGCGGTGCACCGGGATCGGGTCGGGCAGGTTCCAGGCCACGGCCCGGGCCTTGCCGTTGCCGAAGGGCGATACGCCCTTGTCGAGGCAGACGCGCTGGATGCCGCCCGACAGGTCCGTCGCCCAGCTCACCGCATCGACGTTGTTGCCGCCGATCCGGTTGATGATCGCGGTCTCCTCCGGGGTCAGGTCCTGATCCCAGCCGAGCTTCTTGAACACCGCCATGGTGAATTCGGGATAGCCGTCGGTGATGTCCGAGCCGTCCGAGTAGGAGCCCTCCGCCAGGAGCGTCTGCCCCTCCCGCTCGGTGCCGAAGCGCGCCCGGAACGTGCCGCCCCCGTCCTTCACGTGCAGGGACGTGTTGTAGAGGACGTGGGAGCCCGGATGCCGGATCTCGGGCTTGCCCCAGCACGGCCACGGCAGGCCGTAGTAATCGCCGCCCACCTCCGGATCGTCCTTCGGGGCGCGCAGCGTCACGAGGTCGAACTTGCCCTGGTTCTTCATGTGAGACTTCAGGCGTTCCGGCGACTGGCCGCTATAGCCCGTGGACCAGCCGCCGCGGTTGATCTCGCGGAGGATGTCCTCCGGCTCGGGCCGGCCGTTGGCGACCTTGATGTTCTTGAACAACCGGTCGGCGAAGCCGAGCTTGGTCGCCAGGAGGTACATCGCCTCGTAGTCGTCCTTCGACTCGAAGATCGGCCTCACGATCTGCTCGCCCCATTGCAGCGAGCGGTTCGACGCCGTCCGCGATCCCGACGTCTCGAACTGCGTGCAGATCGGCAGGAGGTAGGTGTTGTCCTTGCGATCGGCCATCGAGACGTAGGAGGTCGGGTGGGGATCGGCGACGACCAGGAGGTCGAGCTTCGCCAGGCCGCGCGCCGCGTCGGGCATGCGGGTGACGGTGTTGCCGCCATGCCCGAACACGACCATGCCGCGGATGAGATCGCGCTGGTCGACCTGTTCTTCGGGCAAGAGCGTCGCGTCGAACCAGCGGGTCGAGGTGATGCCCGGCAGCTCCATGTTCTGCTTGCGGTTGCGGGCCGGACGCCCGCCCTTCGCGGGAACCTCGTCGAAACGGCCCTGCAGCCACTCGTAGTCGACCTCCCAGACCCGCGCCCAATGCTTCCAGGCGGCTTCGGTGAGGCCGTAATAGAGCGGCAGCGTCGTGATATCGAGGCCGAGGTCGGTCGCGCCCTGCACGTTGCAATGGCCGCGGAAGATATTGGCGCCGGTGCCGTTCTTGCCCACGTTGCCGGTGAGGAGCAGCGCGATGCAGGACGCCCGCACGTTGGCGGTGCCCACCGTCTTCTGCGTCTGGCCCATGCACCAGATCAGCGTCGCGGGCTTCTCCTTGGCGAACTTCTCGGCGACCCGTTTCATCTGCTCGCCGGGAACGCCCGTGATCCGCTCCACCTCGTCTGGCGGGTACTTCTCGATCTCCTTGACGACCTGATCCATGCCGTGGACGCGCTGGCGGATGAATTCCTTGTCCTCCCAGCCGTTCTTCACGATGTGCCACATCATCCCCATCAGGAACGGGATGTCGGTGCCCGGGCGCAGCCGCACGTACTCGGTGCCGTGAGCGGCCGTGCGGGTGAAACGCGGGTCGGCGACGATGAAGTTCGCCCGGTTGATCTCCTTGCCGGACAGCAGGTGCTGCAGGGAGATCGGGTGCGCCTCGGCCGGGTTCCCGCCGAGGAGGAGCATCGTCTTGGAATTGCGCAGATCGTTGTAGGAATTGGTCTGTGCGCCGTAGCCCCAGGTGTTCGCCACGCCCGCCACGGTGGTCGAATGGCAGATGCGCGCCTGGTGATCGACGGAGTTCGTCCCCCAGAAGGCGCCGAACTTGCGGAACAGATAGGCGCCCTCGTTGGAGAACTTCGCGGAGCCGAGCCAGAACACGGAATCGGCGCCGGACTTCGCCCGGATGTCGTTCAGCTTGTCGCCGATCTCGTTGATCGCCTGGTCCCAGGAGAGGCGCTGCCACTGGCCGCCGACGAGCTTCATCGGGTATTTCAGCCGGCGCTCCCCGTGCACGATCTCGCGCACCGAAGCGCCCTTGGCGCAGTGCGTGCCGCGGTTGATCGGGCTCTCCCAGGACGGCTCCTGGCCGACCCAGACCCCGTTCTGCACTTCCGCCGTGACCGTGCAGCCGACCGAGCAATGGGTGCAGATGTTCTTCCTGATCTCGATCGGCGCTCCGGGAGCGCGCTGCGCCGCCGCCTTGCGCACGGAGCCGAGCTGGATCGAGCCGACGGCGGCCAGGCCGCCGACCGCGAGTCCGGAGCGTTTGAGGAACGTGCGGCGATCGATCGTGCCGGAGGCGAGGCCGGAGGTGAGGGCCTGCAGCTTGCCGCGGCTCGTTTCGCCGCTCTTGCGTTTGATCAGCATCGGGCGATCCTCACTTCTTGAGCGTCTCGTAGCCGTTGGTCCTGTAGAAGGCCTTCACGTGGTCGCTCTCGCGATAGCGGGCCTTGGTCTCGTCGGCGCCGGGGTCGTAGGCGCCGGCCTCCGTGGCGGCGATCGGCGACGAGACGGCCGCGACGGCCGCCGTCGAGACGCCGCCCAGATTGCGAAGGAAGTTGCGGCGATCCATCGCCTTGTCGTTCTTGCTCGTCATGCCGTCCTCCAATCGAACGGGCCGGGCCCGTTCCGGCCGATGGGCGGCGCGACACCGCCCGATCATCTTGTCCAGGACGCGCTCGCTCACGCATCCATCGCGAAGGCCTCCGATTCGATCTCCATGAACAGGCGCCCGACGGCTCCCGCAGCCTTGTAGAACCGCGCGTGCCGCGCCGTCTCGCAATCGGCGAAGAACCGGGCCGCCCAGGGTTTCAGATGCCTTTCGAAGAAGGCCCGATCGGCGCCGGGCTCCGTGCCGAAGCGGCCGGCCGCGAGCCCCGCCATCACCTCGCAGAGGATGGCGATATGGTCCTCCGGATCCCGCTGCTCGTCCACGCGCTCGATCCCGAGCCGTGCCATGTCGTCGCGAACCCGCGCGAGCGGCCGCTCGTGCAGGAAGCCGGTCAAGTAATAGGAGCCGTAAGGAAGCAGCTCGCCGCGCGCGACCCCGATGAACAGGTCGAAGTATTCCCTCGAGATCGCGCCGGCATCCATCTCCGCGGCGGCCTCCGCGAGCCGGATATGGGCGAGCCCGAGGGGGCTCGCGTCGCCTTTCAGGCCGGAGAGATGCGCGAGCACGTCCTTTGTCGGCGCGCGCCCGAAGAGAATCGCGAGAAGCCCGTATTCGTGCGAGCGGAGGAGGTCGACCTCGTCGGCCTCGGGCTCGCCGGAATCGTCACGGGACATGGGGTAGAGGTCGGGCCTCAGCACCGTGCGCGGGACGCCCGTCAGCGCCTCGACCGCCAGCACCCGTTCGGCCGGAATTTTCTGCCAGTTGGAGACGGCGGGCTGCGAAATTCCCAACCCGCGAGCCAGCGCACCGATTCCGCCAGCCGCCCGGATCGCCTCGTCGAGACCACCCTCTCGCATTTCCATCCCGTCGCACGCACGGCATCGAACGCGCCGCGCTCTCTGTGTTTGGGGCCATAATAGGAGGCTATGACCCAACGACAAGGGTAGTTTTGAAGGATTTCAAACTGGTGCGGCTCCGCCATGACGGCGCGGCCGAGGCGTGTCCGGGACCTGAGGCTCGTTGGCTTTTTGCAGTGCAACACGCGACCGCGCGCAATCCGCCTCGACCGCTCCTTCGAGCGGAGCTCGGCCGAGGTGAGCGGCAACGGATTCGGCAGCTTGCTCGGAGCCGGTTTCATGTTGCACCGCATCGTCCGCAGCGCCGGGCTCGTTCGCCTCCGGCGGGGGTGCCGCGGGCAACTCCGGCTCGCGCTGATGTGACAACCCGACGCGCGCCGGGGACCCGGGCATGGCGGTTTCCGGTTCGCGGTCGTCATCACCGAAGATTCGGCCGAGCATCGCGTCGACATCGTCGGTCGGCAGGAGCGGTCCGTTCCCCGGCACGCCGCCCGGCACGTTCCAGTCGTAGGCATATTCGCGGGCTTCGCTCACGTAGTCGCGGATCGCCGGATCGAGCGACCACATGCGGCGGAGCGCAGCGTTCTTCAGTACCTCCGGCACGCCCTTGCGAAGAAAGGCCGTGATGTCGGCGTCCGGCGTCAGGTCCTCGATCCTGGGAAGGGCGGCGATCTCCTCCGGGGTGATCTCGGCTTCGCCCTCCGCGGCCGCAGGATCGGCCGCCGCTTCCGCGACCGGCTCCCGCTCCGCCGCCGGCTCGCTCTCCCGCTGCGCGTCGCGGCCGGCCTCGCGCTTGCGGCGCGACCAGCGGGAGAGAAACTCGGCGCTGTTCATGATTCATCCTCCTCGCCCCGCAGGGCCGGGCCGCGGCGGGCCAGCGCCTCGGGATCGGCGCGGTCGCGCTGCCTCTTGAAGAAGCCGCGTTCCACGTGGAAGGCCTCGTAGAAGGTCATGAGCCGCGCCCGCACGTCCGCCGGCATCGGCACCGCCTCCACGATGTCGCCGATGCTCTCCGCCAGGGCCTCGCCCTCGTAGGGATCCGCCGTCACGGCGGCGATCTCGACCTCGTCGCCGATGGTCCGGAGCACCACCCAGAGCGAGGGCTGCACGGCCGTGAGATTGTCCCCGTAGTGGCCGGTCGCCTGAGCGTAGAGGGACACCTCCGCCGGCCCGGCGTAGAAGGTCTCTTCGTCGCCGGATACGCCAAGCCTCGTCCCGACCGGCAGGTCGGGCGCGGCCGGCAGCACGGCGACGGGAAGCCAGGCGTGGTCCGCCCACGGCCCCTTGAGCTTGCGTCTCGCGACGACGACGCCGACCGTGAAATGATCCCGCGCCATGGTCAGGCCGCCCGCGCCCGGCCGGCGAGCGGCAGGCCCACGATGAGGTTCTGAGGCTTCATCCGCACCGCCCTGTCTGGCGTCATGGCGAGCAGCAGATAGACGGGACGCCCGGCCGCCCTCGCCTCCACGGGCGTGCCCGGCGCGAAGGCGAGCCTGAACAGCGCGATCACCCGCGAGGCGGCGTCCGCGTCGATGGTCTCGCCCGTCCAGAGCGCATTGCCGATGCGCGTGCCCTCGGCGTCGAGGCCGACGAACCAGCGCCAGTCCCGGTCCTCGATCCTGGCCATCGGCTCGACCGTGCTCTCGACGCCCAGGCAATGGCGCAGCCAGACCTCGATGACGCGGGCGAGGCCCTCGCGGCTGCGCGGGTTCGAACCGATGTCGAGCGTCATCGTGAAGGCGTCGGACCGGCTCCAGTAGGTCCAGGCATTCTCGTCGTCGAGGACGTCGAGCTCGCTCGCCGGCTCCTGGCCGAGCATTGCCGCGAGCGGCGACCGGCTCCGGCCGAGGGCGTGCTCCTCGACGATCTCCGCGTCGGCGAGAAGCACCGTGCCTTCATGGATCGAGGCCCGCTGCGGCCGGAAGAACAGCTCGGCCGCCCGCAGCACATAAGGGTCCTCGCAGCCGTCGAGGGCGTTGCGGAGGATGAGGTGGACCAGATGGTCGAGGAGGAGCGGCGGCACCGGGCCGGCGCCATCCCGCACGAAGGAGAGATAGGCCGCCTCGACGCTCGGCGACGCGACGAGGCGGTCGCGGAAGGCCGCCAGGAAGGTCCAGTTCTCGCGCGCATCGGCGTCGGCGATCGCCTCGATGTCGTCGGGTGATACCGGCCGGCGCGGGTTCGTCATGACGCTCGCATGCAGCGCCCGCTCCGCCTCGCAGGCGTCGGGCGGCGGCATCAGCTCGGGCCGCGCCAGATAGGCGGCGAGCAGTTCGTCCGTGACCGCGAGGCCGCCGCTCTCCGTGCGGCGGGTGAGATGGTGGCCCGACGAAACCCAGAACTCGCGCATCACCGTTTGTCCATCAATCCGAGCAGGTCCACCCGTTCCTCCGGCTCGTCGGTCTCGACGAACTCGAAGGCCCGCGCCAGCGCGTGCAGCCGGTCGGCTCCGGGGGGCGCCGGATCCCGGCGGCGCAGGGTCCGGAACTGCTCCCTGATCGCGCCCTCCTCGACGGTGCGGCGCATGGCGATCACCGTCCCGATCTCGTGGTCGCAGAGCGATGACGCGAAGGCGATCTCCTCCCGCGCGGCCTCTCGCGCGGCGTCCGCATCGGGGGCGCCGAAGCGCTCGAGGAGCGCAGCCGCGAAGGTCTCGACGAGCGCGTCCCGTTCCTCCGTCCCGATCTCCGCGACCTCGACGAGGGTCGAGAAGCCGAAGCTGGTCAAGCCCAGAAACCCCGCCCGGAACGCCGCGCGCATTTTCGGCGCCGCATCGCCGGGATCGGCGCCCCAGAACAGCACCGAGCCGGTGACCGCCCATTCGCCCGGCTCGGCGGCGCGCGCGAACACGAAAGTGTCGGACGGATCGAGACGGAGGGTTCGCAGGAACTTCATCGTGTTCACCGCCGCGGCAACCCGGTGCCGGGATCACGCCAGGCCGTTTCCAGCAAGCCGGCCAAGAGCGGCACGCGCTCGAGCCCGCCTTCGCGGTGGAGCAGGAGATCGCCGTTTTGGTCGATCCCGCGGCGGCCCTCGCCCGCCTCCTTCGGGAGCCGCGCCAGGTAGGCGTCGGCCACCGCCTTGAAGCCGCCCTCGGCCCAGCCGTCGAAGGCGACCATCAGGTGCCGGGCGAAGCTCGCCACGACCTCCCGCAGCTCGGCCGGATCGAATCCCTCCTCCGTGAGCCAGGTCGCGTCCGGATGGGCGCCGGGATCGGCCCCGGGCCCCGGCTCAGCGAGCAGCATCCCCGAAAAGACGAGCCGGTCCGGCACCGCATCCTCCGCGCACCCCTCCGGCCACGCGAGGCGCCCGCCGCCGAGACGGCCGCCATCGAAACGGACCGTCGTCGGAAACACGAACGTGATGGGCTTCTCGGGCGGCGCGAAGGAGGCGAGCGCATCGGCGATCGCCGCCATGCCGGCGAAGACCGCGCGGCGGGCCGAGACGAGGGGCTCGTCGGGCTCGAGGACCACCGCGAAGTCCAAGACGTCGGGCCGGTCGGCCCAGACGAAGGCGCCGGCGCCCTCCTCGGCGGCGATGCGGCAGGCACAGCCGTGGGCGTCGCCCGCCTCCTCCGGCCGCACCAGCCGGTAGGCGGGCGGCAGGGTCAAGCCCGGCATCGTCGGCTCGTCGCCCAGCACGACCATATCTGTCTGGCGTCCTTGAATTTTCCTGCGACCGGGGGTCTCTATCGTTCCTTCGAGCCGTTCTAGTATAGAAGGGTGCTGGCCGAACGCGAGGGGCGTCACGACGCCTCCAACGAAGGGTGGACGCCGTTGACCGAAGCGGACCGCATCGTCGTCGCCTGCTCCTGCGAGGGCACCATGACCCTCGACGAGGCGACGCTGGCCAAGGGTTGCGGCGGAAGCCTCGTCACCGCCGATCACCTGTGCCGCCGGCAGGCGGACCTCGCGCGAAAGCTCATCGGCTCCGGCAAGCCGGTCACCATCGGCTGCACGCAGGAGGCCCCGCTCTTCTCCGAGATGGCCGAAGAGCTCGGCGCCGCCGAGCGCATGGCCTTCACGAACATCCGCGAGGCCGGCGGCTGGTCGAACGAGGGAGAGGCGGCCGCGCCGAAGATGGCGGCGCTCCTCGCCGCCGCCGCAGAGCCCTCGCCGCCGATCCAGCTCGTGACCCTGAAGAGCGAAGGCGTCGCCCTGATCTACGGCCGCGACGAGGCGGCGATCGAAGCGGGGCGGCGCCTCGCCGACCGGCTCGACGTCACCGTCCTCCTCGACCGCCCCGGCGACGTGACGCCGCCCCGCACCACCGAATTCCCGGTGCTCAAGGGCACGATCACCGGCGCCACGGGCCATCTCGGCGCCTTCACGCTGGAGGTGGACGATTACGCCCTCCCCTCCCCCTCCTCCCGCCGGCGCCTCGTCTTCGGCGAGCCCCGCGACGGCGCGACTTCCGCCTGCGACCTGGTGCTCGATCTTTCGGGCAACCGGCCGCTCTTCCCCGCGCCCGAGCTGCGCCCCGGCTATCTGCGCGCCGACCCTCACGACCCGGTCGCGGTCGAGCGGGCCATCGCGGAAGCCGGCAACCTCGTCGGCGAATTCGACAAGCCGCGCTTCATCCAGTTCACCGAGAATCTCTGCGCCCATTCGCGCTCCCGGATCACCGGCTGCACCCGATGCCTCGATCTCTGCCCGACCGGCGCCATCGCGCCCGCCGGAGATCACGTGGCGATCGATGCGGCCGTCTGCGCCGGCTGCGGCGCCTGCGCGGCGGCCTGCCCGACCGGCGCCGCCTCCTACGCCCTCCCGCCCGCAGACGCGGTCATGCGCAGGCTGCGCACCTTGCTCCAGGCCTATCGCGAAGCCGGCGGCGGGACCGCCGTCGTCCTGCTCCACGACGGCGACCATGGCGAAGCGCTGATCGATGCCCTGGCGCGCTTCGGCGACGGCCTCCCGGCGAACGTGCTGCCGCTGCGCGTCAACGAGGTCACGCAGGTCGGCCCGGAGACCGTCGCCGCAGCCTTCGCGTACGGCGCGGCGGCCGTCCGCTTCCTCGCGCGGGCGAAGCCGAAACACGACCTTGCCGGCCTTCACCGCACGATCTCCGTCGCGGCGACGACCCTCGCCGCCCTCGGGTACGGCGCGGAAGGCGTGAGCGTGATCGAGACGGACGATCCCGATGAGCTCCGCGCGGCCCTCGACCGGCTTCTCCCCGGCACGCCGACCGCGGCGCCCGCGAGCTTCGTCCCCCGCGGGGCGAAGCGCGGCGTTCTCGAACTTTCCTTCCGGGAGCTCCATCGGGCGGCACCCGCGCCGGTCGACGTCGTGCCGCTCGCGCCGGGCGCCCCCTTCGGCGGGCTCGCCGTGAACAAAGAGGCCTGCACGCTCTGCCTCGCCTGCGTCTCCGCCTGCCCGGCGGATGCGCTCGCCGACAATCCCGAGCGGCCGATGCTGCGCTTCACGGAAAGCCTCTGCGTGCAGTGCGGCCTGTGCGCCGCCACCTGCCCGGAGGACGCGATCACCCTCGTCCCGCAGCTCGACTTCAAGGCCTGGGACAACCCGCGCCGGGTCGTGAAGGAGGAAGAGCCCTTCCACTGCATCGTCTGCGCGAAGCCCTTCGGCACCAAGAGCACGATCGAGCGCGTGGTGGGAAAGCTCCAGGACAAGCACTGGATGTTCTCGGGCTCCGCCGGCGTCGACCGCACCCGCGTGCTCATGATGTGCGAGGATTGCCGCGTCGAGGCGATGGTGGGCGAGAGCTTCGACCCGCACATGCCGGAGCGCCCGAAGCCGAGGACCACCGAGGACTATCTGCGCGAGCGTGAGAAGGGCGGGGAGTTGTCGTAACCCGAAAAGTCTGGCTTCAAGCCTTTAGCGCCGTCCTCGCCAGGACGCCGGGAGGCTTCCGATGCTCGCCACCATCACCGCCGTGCTCGACACGCTCGGCGTTCTCGCCTTCGCCATCACGGGCGCGCTCGTCGCCTCGCGCAAGCAGATGGACATCGTGGGCTTCGCGCTCCTCGCCGTCGCCACCGGTGTCGGCGGCGGCACCTTGCGGGACCTGCTGCTCGGCATCGCGCCGGTGACCTGGGTGCGCGAGCCCGCCAAGGCGATCCTCTGCATCGCCGTCGCCGCCGTCGCCTTCTTCACCGCGCATATCCCGCAATCCCGGTTCATGGCGGTGCTCTGGCTCGACGCCGTGGGGCTCGCCGTCTTCAGCGTGACGGGCGCCGAGACGGCCCTGGCGGCCGGCGCGTCGCCCTTCGTGGCCGTGGTGATGGGCGTGATCACCGCCACCTTCGGCGGCATCATCCGCGACATCCTCGGCGGCGAGAGCCCGATCATCCTCCGGCGCGAGATCTACGTGACGGCGGCCCTGCTCGGCGCCCTCGTCCTGGTCGCGCTCCACGGGCTCGGCCTCCCGCGCGACCTCTCCGCGCCCGCGGGTTTCGTCGCGGCGCTTGCGCTCCGAGGTGCGGCGCTGACGCGGAAGTGGAGCCTGCCGCGATACAGGCCACGCCCGGCACGTTCGTACGAGCAGTAGCGAGAGAGCAGGTCGGATGAGATGAGGATGAAGCGATCCGTCGGTTCCTACTGCGCTGCCCGCTCCGTCAGACGAACCTGAAATCGTCGCCAGCCTGTCCCTCGTTACCATCGTATGGCGCAAAGCGGAGGAGACGCCACGTGTCGTCCTCGGCCGGAGCGAAGCGAGGGGAAGGGATACAGATTCCCGTGGACTCTGGTGTGGATCCCCTTCCCTAACGCTTTCGGCTCAGGGTCGGGGTTGACCTCACGGAGGTGGTGGTTCGCGCGCCCGGGACGACACCGGATATGCGCTACCGCGTCGCCTTCTCCAGAAACCGCACCAGCGCCTCCCGATCCGCGGCGTTGCCGATCACCTGCTCGGGCATCTTCGTGCCGGGCGTGTAGTGCGACGGGCCGATCTCGAAGAGCTTCGCGATGGTCGTCGCGTCCCACACGATGTCGAGATTCTTCAGGGCCGGCGAGAAGTTGTAGCCGGGCAGGGTCGCGATGCGCCGGCCGAAGACGCCGTGCAGCGTCGGGCCGGCGCGGTTGCCGCCGTCCGGCGTGAGCGTGTGGCAGGCGGCGCAGGCCTGGAAGACCTCGGCGCCGCGCTCGCCCTTGAAGGACGCCAGAGCATCCTCGGGCTTCGACATGACGACCGTGCCGATGTGCTGCCCGGCCTTCATGTCCCACCGGCGCACGAGGCGGTCGGCGCCGCCGGTGAGGAGTTCGGCGCCGTCGGGCCGAAACGCGAGGGACCAGACCGGCAGGCCGGGGCCGACGAGCGTGAAGAGGATCTTGGCGGGAGCGCGCTCGATCACCGCCACGGCGCCGCCGATGGTCGCCGCCGCGACGCGCGCGCCGTCGGGCGAGGCGGCGAGCGCGATGACCGGCGTCGGACCCGCCTCGACCGTGGCCCGCATCGTTCCGTCATCCGAGAGGATACGGACGACGCTGTCTGCGCCCGCGGCGACGATCTCGCCGCCGGCCGCCACGACGGCGTTGAGGGGCGTCGGGAGCTGATGCACGGCCGGCGCCCCTTCGCCCTTCGGCCAGAGCCTCAGCGTCGCGTCGTAGCCGGCCGTGAGAAGGCGCCCGTCCGGCAGGAACGCGACCGCGTTCACATTGCCCCGATGCCCGTCGAGCACGCGGGCCTGCCCGCCTGCCAGCGGCGTCACCCGCGCGGTGCCGTCCCACGAGGCGGAGGCGAGCGCCGCGCCGTCCGGGGATACGCTCAACGAGACGATGGATGCGCGGTGCGCTTCGATCACGCGCTCGGGCGCACCCTGCCCGGCCCGCCACAAGGCGATGCGGCCGTCCTCGCCGGCCGTCGCGAAGCGTCCGTCGGGCAGGCTCGCCACGGCATTCACGGCCCCGTCGTGAAAGCGCCACACGGCGAGCGCCGCGCCCTCGTCGACGGCCCAGAGGATGGCCGACTGGTCGAAGGAGCCGGAAAGCGCGAGGCGCCCATCGGGCGAGACGGCGACCGCCCGCACGGGGCCGCCATGGCCGCGCAGCTCCGCCGCCGCGATGTCAGGCAGAACGAGCGCGAAGAGGACGAGGAGCGTTCGGATCATGCGGCGGCCGGACGGAACCCCAAGGCCCGGAGCGCCTCGCGGGTCTCCGGCCGATCGAGGAGATCAAGGAACGCACAGACCGCGGCTTTTGTGCGACGGGAAGCGACCAGCGCAAAATCGTAATGCTCCTCCGCGAGCGGCAGGAAACCGAGGCCGTAGGCGCGCGCCACCGGCGCGATGGCGAGGCCCCAATCGGCCCGTTCCTGCGCCACGGCGGCGGCGACGGCGTTGTGGGATTTCGGCTGGTTCCAATAGCCGTTCGGCCGCTCGCCCGCGAGCGCGCGGTCGATCAGGATGCGGGTCCCCGCACCCTGGTTGCGGTTCACCATCAGGCAGGCCGGATCGGCGGCGGCCCGGCGGATCGCCTCCTCGGCGCCCTGCCCCTCGAAGCGTTCGTCGCCGTTGCGGAACACCACCCCCTGCATGCGGCGCCAGCCCGGCACGAGTTCGAGCCCTTCGGTGAGATAGGGCGCGTTGTAGAGGCCGGTCGCCGGGTCCATGAGGTGGATCGGCGCGAGATCGCATTCGCCGCGCCGCGCCGCCGCGAGGCCGCCGAGCGAACCCACCGCCATCAGCCTCGCGGAATAGCCCTGCCCGGCGAGGCGGCCCACGAGGGCGTCGAGGCCGGTGCAATGGCTGCCGACGATCGTGAGGTCCGGCACGCGGATCTGCGGGGTCAGCAGGGTGACCTCGGCCCGCGCGCCGGCCGGGAGATGATCGGCGAGGGCATCGATGGTGATGAAGCCGTCCGCCTGCGTGAAGGATGTGACGGAGCCCGAGCCCTTGGCGGTCGGATACGCGACATAGGCGCCGTCCTGCTCGACGAGCGCCACCATGACGAACTCGGTGCGCCCGCGTTCCGAGGGCACGCGCACCGGCACCGTCGCCGGCACGCTCACCTCGGCGCGTTCGGCAAGCCCGGCCATGCGGCGCAGCACGGGCGCGACCATGTCGTGGAAGGTGAACATGGCGGAGGTCGGAAAGCCCGGCAGCACCACGACCGGCTTGCCGTCGCAGACCGCGAGGCAGAGCGGCTTGCCGGGCTTCAGCGCAACGCCGTGCGCGACGATGCCGGGCCGGCCGAGCCCGGAAACGAGCCGGTACGTGAGGTCGCCTGCCCCCTTCGAGGTGCCGCCGGAGAGGATCAGCATGTCGGCGGATGCGAAGGCGCGGCGCATGGCTTCGCCCAAAGCCGCCTCGTCGTCGTTCACGGCGCCGAAGAAGACGGGCTCGCCGCCGTTCTCCACCACCGCCGCGCAGATGATCGGGCCGTTCGCATCGTAGATCGCGGCCGGCGGCAGCGGATCGCCGGCGGCCGTCAGTTCGTCGCCGGTCGAGAGCACGGCGACCCTCGGCTTGCGGAAGACCGGCACCGACGCGATCCCGCAGGCCGCCATCATCCCGATCTCCCGGGAACCGATCGGCGTGCCGCGCCTCAGAAAAGTCTCGCCGCGCGCCATGTCGGAGCCCGCGAAGGCCACGAACTGGCCGGGCGACGGCGCCCGGCGCAGCGCGATCGCGCGGTCGCCCTCGAGCGCCTCCGTGTGCTCGATCATCACCACCGCATCGGCCCCGCGCGGCACGGGCCCGCCGGTGGCGATGGGCGTCGCCGTCCCGGGCTCGACCGGCAGCGTCGGCGCGGTGCCGCAGGCGATCGTCTCGGGATTGAGCGCGAGGATGACCGGCGCTCCGTCCCGCGCCGCTGCGGCGTCGGCGGCGCGGATCGCGAATCCGTCCACGCCCGACCGGTCGAAGGGCGGCACGTCGACCGGCGAGACGAGGTCTTCGGCGAGCACGCGGCCCAGCGCCTCGGCGAGGGGCACGCTCTCGCGGCCGACGGGCTCGGCCGCGAACGCTTCGCGCCATCGCAGCGCCGCGTCCTCGCGCGACAGGACGGTCAGGAACTGCTCCTGGCGGACGGCCTCGCGCGGGGCGGTCCCGGGTGAAATCCTCTCGGGTGGCGTCCGGCCGTTCATAGGCAAAGCGCCTCGACGAAAGCGCCCTCCGGATAGCCCTCGCTCTCGGGAGGAACGACCAGAAGAGCGTCGGCCTGCGCCCAGGCGGCCAGGGTGAGCGCGCCGACACCGAGCGGCTGGAGACCGTCGGCTACGGGGCGGAGCAGCGCGAGCTCCGTCAGGCCGACCGAGGAGGCGATCTTGCGCGTCAGCCGACCGCTCAAGGTCGGCTTGCGCCGCTCCTGTCCGGCCAAGGACGAGAGGTGGGGAAGGACGAGGCCGTACAGCACCGTCAGAAGAGCGCCGGTCCTCGGGGGGACGACCACGACCGGCCTCCCCTCCTCGACTGCCACCGACACGTCCTCGGCGCCCCGCAGCGCAAGCCCCTTCGCGAGCACGCGGGCCTGCTCATCCATGCCGCGCCCCGCGGGATCGGCCAGGACGAGCACGAGATCGGACCCGGCGTCGGCGGCGACGTACCAGCCGCCGGCCGGATCGGCCGCAAGCGGCAGAACCGCCATATGAATGCCGCTCGGCAGAGAGGCCCTGAGAGGCTCGAGGGCCGCGACATGCTCGGGGGCGCAGTGGAGCGTCATCCGCGCGCCGCGGCAGGCCGCCTGCGCGATTCCAGCCTCGATGGCGATCGGCACGTCGAGCGGCCGCAGCACCTCGCCCCTGCGCCGCAGGATCTGCCCTCGGACGGCGTCCTCGCCGGCGCGGCGCACGTTCTCGCCGGGCGAGACGGCCATGACGATCTCCGTCGCGGGGCCCTCCGTCACCGCATCGGCCGGCACGACGGCATCGGTGCCGGCCGGGAGGACGGATCCCGCCGCGACGAACGGCGGGCGCTCGGCGAGGAGCGCGGGCGCATAGGCCGAGACGCCGACAAGGTCGCGCGACGCGACCGCAAAGCCTGCGATGAGCGCCACGGCCCGGGGCGGCACGTCGGAGCGCGCGACGAGGTCCTCGGCCAGTTCGAGTCCGGCCGCGGCGCGGACGGGCAGGATGCGCGGCGGCGACGGCGCGGCGAGGGCCTTCAGTTCCTCGAGGACGACGCCGAGGGGGGCCAGAGTCAACGGGGACGACACGAGCGATACGCTGGACACCGAACGATTGCGTTGAAAGAACCGGCAGTGTCATGTGACGCGTCCCCGTTGTCCAGCAGACCGATGGCCGAGATCAAGCTTGACCTCTCCGGGCTCAAATGCCCGCTCCCCGCCTTGAAGACCCGCAAGGCCCTTCAGCCCCTCGCGCCGGGCGACCGCCTCGTCGTGACCTGCACGGACCCGCTCGCGGCGATCGATATCCCGCATCTCGTGGGCGAGACGGGGGACACGCTGGCGGAGCAGACGGCCGCCGGCGGCGCCCTGACGTTTCACATCGTCAGGGGTGAAAGGGCCTGAGGGGCGCCCGCTCCCTCGTCATCCTCACTCGGACGGAGCGCAGCGGAGATCTTTAGGATCGGGTGACGATAAGGGCGCCCGGCCTGAGGTCCTCGGGTCTCGCTGACGCTCGCCCGAGGATGTCGCCCTTCAAAGAGGATGACCCCTCATGAAGAACCCCCGCCCTCCCCCGATCACCGCGAGAACTCGACCTCGCGGATGAGCTGGCGCATGGGCATGATGACGATGGCGGGCTCGTCGGAGCCGTCGAGGACCCGGTCGGCGGCCTGTTCGAGGGCGGCGGCGGTTTCGCCGATCTCGGCGAAGCCGAGGCTTCCGGCGGAACCGGCAAGCTCGTGCGCCAGGGTCTTGAGCCGTCGGATGGGGTCCGCTCCCGATGCGAAGGCGATCTCGTTGCGGATGACGAGAAGCCGCTCGCGGTATGATTCGAGCCGGTTACGGAACCGTTCCCGCAGGGCCCCCAACTGGGCCTCGATCGCCGCATCGTCCGTCATGGCACGCCAGGCCCGCTCCCGGTCTCCCGATCACGATTGCTGGGCCGTTTCTAACCGGCATCGCCTTTTCGATGTCTTAAGGCCCGGCACCCTGCCGTGAGGGCTGGTCCTGGCCGCCGTGGTGACCCTATAAGGATCGGCACCCGCATGCCGAATGGATCATCTCCAATGAGCGATCCCCGCCTCCCCTTTCTCGCGGAGCTCGAACGCAAGGTCCTGTGGCTGTCGAGCTGGACGATCCACAACGCCAACCACCTGCGGCCGAATGCCGACGGTCTGAAGGTCGGCGGGCATCAGGCCTCCTCGGCCTCCCTCTCGACGATCATGACGGCGCTCTACTTCGCGGTGCTGCGGCCGGAAGACAGGGTCGCCGTGAAGCCCCATGCGAGTCCGATCTTCCACGCGATCCAGTACCTCCTCGGCAACCAGACCCGCGACAAGCTCGAGACCTTCCGCGGCTACAAGGGCGCGCAATCCTATCCGTCGCGGACCAAGGACGTCGACGACGTGGATTTCTCCACCGGGTCGGTGGGGTTGGGCGTCGCCCAGACGCTCTTCGCCAGCCTGGTCCAGGACTACGTGAGGGCGCACGGCTGGGGCGCGGACCGGCCCGAGGGCCGCATGATCGCCCTCGTCGGCGACGCCGAGATGGACGAGGGCAACATCTTCGAGGCGCTGCTCGAAGGCTGGAAGCAGGGGCTGCGCAACACGTGGTGGATCATCGACTACAACCGGCAGAGCCTCGACGCGGTGATCCGCGAGGGACTCTACGCCCGCTTCGAGGCGCTCTTCCGCGCCTTCGGGTGGGACGTCGTGGTGCTGAAGCACGGCTCCCTGATGCAGGAGGCCTTCCGGGAGCCCGGCGGCGAGCGCCTGCGCGCGTGGATCGACACCTGCCCGAACCAGCTCTATTCGGCGCTGACCTTCCAGGGCGGAGCCGCCTGGCGCAAGCGGCTCCTGGACGATCTCGGCGACCAGGGCCCCGTCACGCGGCTCATCGAACGCCGCTCCGACGAGGAGCTGGCGCGCCTCATGGGCAATCTCGGCGGCCATGACCTGCAGAGCCTGCTCGAAGCGTTCGAGTCCATCGACCACGACCGTCCGACCGTCTTCATCGCCTACACGATCAAGGGCTTCGGCCTGCCGCTCGCCGGCCATAAGGACAACCATGCCGGGCTCCTGACGCCCGCGCAGATGGACGGCTACCGCACCTCCGCGAAGGTGCGGCCGGGACACGAATGGGAGCGGTTCGAGGGCTCGAGCCTGCCGCCCGCCGCGCTCGAGCGCTTCCTCGCCGCGGTGCCCTTCAACGCACGAGGGCGCCGCCGCTACGAGGCGCCGCGGATCCCGGTGCCGGCGGAGCTCGCGACGCCGCGGCAGCCGCAGATGTCGACCCAGCAGGGCTTCGGGCTCATCCTCAACGAGCTGGCGCGGTCGCGGGAGCCGCTGGCCGACCGCATCGTCACGGCCTCCCCCGACGTGACGGTCTCGACCAATCTCGGCGCCTGGGTGAATCGCCGCGGGCTCTTCGCCCGGCAGGAGATGAAGGACGTCTTCAAGGCGGAGCGCATCCCCTCGACCTTCGCGTGGGACTTCTCGCCGAGGGGCCAGCATATCGAGCTCGGCATCGCCGAGATGAACCTGTTCATCCTGCTTTCGGGCCTGGGGCTCTCCCATTCTCTCTTCAGTGAGCGGCTTTTGCCCATCGGCACGCTCTACGACCCCTTCATCCAGCGCGGCCTCGATGCCCTGAACTATGCCTGCTACCAGGATTCCCGCTTCCTGCTGGTGGCGACGCCCTCGGGGGTGACGCTGGCGCCCGAGGGCGGCGCGCACCAATCCATCTCGTCGCCGCTCATCGGCATGGCGCAGGACGGGCTCGCGGCCTTCGAGCCGGCCTTCGTCGACGAACTGTCGGTCATCATGCGCTTCGCGTTCGACTACATGCAGCGCAGCGGCGAGGCGGAACCCGGCGAAGGCGACGCAGGCAAGAGATCCTGGCTGCGCGACGAGACCGGCGGCTCGGTCTACCTGCGCCTGTCCACCCGCACGCTCGACCAGCCGCAGCGGACCATGACGCCCGAGCTCGCCGCGGACGTGGTCGACGGCGCCTATTGGATTCGCCGGCCCGGCCCCAACGCGCAGGTGATCGTCGCCTATGCCGGAACGGTGGCGCCGGAGGCGATCGAGGCCGTCGGGCTCATGGCCGAGGACCGCCGCGACGTCGGGCTCCTGGCCGTCACGTCGGCCGACCGGCTCAACGCCGGCTGGACGGCGGCGCAGCGGGCCCGCGAGCGCGGGCTCGTCCATGCACGGTCGCACATCGAGCGGCTGCTCGCCGACGTGCCGCCCCATTGCGGGATCGTGAGCGTGATCGACGGCCACCCGGCGACCCTCGCCTGGCTCGGCTCGGTGATGGGGCATCGCACCCGCTCGCTCGGGGTCGAGCATTTCGGGCAGACCGGCACGATCGCCGACCTCTACCGGCATTTCGGCATCGACGCGCAGGGCATCATCCGCGCCGCCGAGACGATCGCGCCGGGAAGACCGATCCGCCACCTCAAGGTGCTGGGGTAACGCCCCGGATTTCGCGGCTCTATGAGGATCAGGCGAGCCCGCGCTTGGCGCTGGCGGGCGAAAGGGCGAGTGACCGCGGACCCATTCGGCCGCCTGGCGTGTCTCGTCGGCCGCGAGCACGTCGATGAGACCCTCCGACAGGGCCGCGGCGATGCCTGCCTCGATGTCGAGCCCGTGCGCCTTCCGGTAGGCGATTCTGTCGGGGCGGGGGATCGTGACCCGCGTCGCGATGCCCGCCTCGTGCAGCGCTCTCGCGTCGTCGACGTGAAACATCTCCGCCTCGATGGCGACCGACGCGCATGCGGCCCGGCGCGCCATCGCGGCCGGGTCCACATGGCGCGCATGGGTGATGATCTCCGTGCGGACCCCGGGAATGCGATCCTTCACCTTCAGGAGCGAAGGATGGTCGAAGGAGATGACGAGGACGCCGTCGACCGCCTCCTGGGCATCGAGGACTGCGCCGAGCCGTTCGATCAGGCGGTCCGCCCGCTGGCGCTCCTTGATCTCGACGAGAAGGCCCATGCCGTGCGCGCGGGCGGTCTCGAGCGCCTCGGCCAGCGTCGGCACCCGCGTGCCGGCGAAACGAGGGTCGAGCCACGTTCCGGCGTCGAGACCCGAGAGCTCCCTCAGATCATAGGAGGCGACGCGCCCCTTCCCGGTGGTCGTGCGGTCGAGAAACTCGTCGTGCATCAGCACGACTTCCTCGTCCCGGGTCAGCACCACGTCGATCTCGCAGACGGTCGCGCCGTGCCGGGCCGCGGCCTCCAGGGCCGGAATGGTGTTCTCCGGCACGTCGATGCTGTGGCCGCGATGGGCGCAGACATGGACGAAACCGGCCTCGGCGGCGAGCGGGCGGTAGGTCATGGACAGATCCTCAGAAGGGCGAAGCGACGATGCGGATCACGGGCACGAGGCGATCTCCCCGAACGATCGGCCCGAGCATGTCGGGATCGTCCGTGGTGATCTGATCGCAGCCCGCCTGCGATGAGGCGGCGCAGATCGGACCTGAGGTCGGGCTCCTCCGCGATTCAGGGTCCAGGCGTCGACCAGCGCCTCGTCCTGCTTGACGATCTCGACGAGATTGACGCCCGCCCGGAGGCCGGCGAGGACGAGCTTCGCCTCGAGGTAGAAGATCGCAGCGTCGGGGGCGATCGCCAGGGTCCGTTCTCCGAGCGCGCGGAATTCCGCCGCGCTCAGAGCGCAGGACCGCGGGTAATGGGCGAGCGGGTCGAAGCCGGCCTGCATGCCGGGAGCGGCCTCCCTCAAGCGCTCGATCATCGCCCAGTCGTAGCCGCCCGCCACGAAGGCGGGCGCGGCATCGCCGAGCACCCTGCCGAATCGTTCGAGAGCCGCCGAACCGAGCGCCTCGATGGGAGCCTTGATGTCGAGTTGCACCAGGCCGGGTTCGGATGCGCCGATGCGCCGGACCGTATCGACGATCTCGTCGAGGAACAGCGGCCGGTCGGCAAGGACATGGCCATCCTCCGCGCGCTGGCGCAAGCGTTCGACCTCCGCGCGGGTCGCCTCCGCGGCCGGGCCGAAACCGGTCGTCTCCCGGTCGAGCAGAAGATCGTGCAGGCAGAAGGCATGGCCGTCCGCCGTGAAGACGAGATCGACCTCGCAGGCGGCGCCGGTGCGAAGCGCCTCTTCGAGGTTCCGGCGCAGGAAGGGGGGATCCGATCGCCGGCGGCGCAACTGATGCCACTTGAGACGCGGCAGCCTGGGCCTCACGCGCTCGTCTCCAGGCCCGCATCGGGGATACGCCGTTGTGTTCCGGCATCGAAGACGAGGCCCTTCTCGATCGCGAACGGCACCATATCGCCGATCCGGAAACGAGCGGTGCCGCCGGGCTCGATGGAGCGGACCGGGCCGAGGGGCGTCGCGAGATGATAGAAGGTCTCCCGCCCGTGCGGTTCGGTGTCGACGATCTGCCCCTGCAGTGCGCCCTCTCCGAGACGGATCGCCTCCGGCCGGATGCCGAGCACCACCTCGCCCGAGACGGCGCCGGAGACCCGCAAGGAGGCTTCGCCGACGTTCATCCGCCCCGCCACCGCCGTCCCGTCGAGAAGGTTGATCGGCGGCGAACCGATGAAGCTCGCGACGAAAAGGCTGTCCGGCCGGTGGTAGAGATCGTCCGCCGTGCCGATCTGCTCGATGCGCCCCTTGCTCATGCAGATCACCCGGTCCGCCATGGTGGTCGCCTCGATCTGGTCGTGGGTGACCAGGATCGTGGTGACGCCGAGCTTGCGCTGAAGGCCCCGGATCTCGCTCCGCATGATCAGCCGCAGGGAGGCGTCGAGGTTGGACAAGGGCTCGTCGAGCAGTAGAAGCTGGGGCTCCTTGACGAGCGCGCGGGCGAGCGCCACCCGCTGCTGCTGGCCGCCGGAGAGCTGACCGGGCTTGCGGTCGAGGAGTTCCTCGACCTGGACGAGCTTCGCGGCCGCTTCCGCGCGCGTCCGTCCCTCCTCCCGGCCCACCCTCTTGAAGCGGAGGGGGAACATGATGTTCTCGCGCACCGTCATGTGCGGGTAGAGCGCATAGGACTGGAACACGATGCCGATATTGCGGTCGCGCGCCTCGACCTCGTTGACGAGCGCCCCGTCGAACAGGATGCGCCCCTCCGTCGGGGTGTAGATCCCGGCCAGCATGAAGAGCGTCGTCGACTTGCCGCATCCGGAGGGGCCCAGGATGGCGACGAATTCGCCGTCGCCGATCGTCAGATCGGTGGGCTCCACGGCGGCGATGTCGCCCCACCGCTTCGCCACCGCGCTCAGTTCGATGCGTGCCATGCGCTAGCCCTTGATCCCGCCGATGGACATCTGCGTCAGGTATTTCTGGCAGATGGCATAGAGCACCACGGAGGGCACGACGTAGAACACGCCGATGGCCGACACCATGGCGTAGTCCGTGCCCATCATGTCCTCGTGCATCCAGAAGAGGTAGATGCTCATCGTCCAGTTCGATTTCTGGGACAGGAGCGTACGGACGAAGACGTATTCCTCCCAGCCGCGAAGGAAGGCGAAGACGCCGACCGCCAGAAGGCCGACCTTGACCTGCGGCAGCACCACCAGGAGGAAGGCCTGCCGGCGGGACGCACCGTCCGTCATCGCGCTCATCTCGATGTCCCACGGCACCGCGTCGAAGAATCCCTTCATGACGAAGATCGCGAAGGGCAATTCGAGCGCGATGATGACGAGGATCACGCCCGTGAACGTATCGAGGAGCCCGACCCAGTACATCAGGAGGAAGATCGGGATGATCAGCGTCATCACCGGAAAGGCGTGAAGGACGAGGAGCCCTTTCAGGTAGCCGGCGCGGCCCGGGAAATCGAAGCGGGAGAGGTAATAGCCGCAGAGCGTGCTGATCGTGGCCACCAGCACCATCTGGGCGGTCGCGAGGAAGAGCGAGTTCCCGAAGG
Source organism: uncultured Alphaproteobacteria bacterium (assembly GCA_963723525.1). Lineage (GTDB taxonomy): Bacteria > Pseudomonadota > Alphaproteobacteria > Rhizobiales > Beijerinckiaceae > Microvirga. The sequence continues at coordinate 84,515 of CAVRRI010000004.1, read as the reverse complement.
CCGTCCAGACGCTCGGGTGCTCGCCGGCGACGCCGCCCGCCCCCTTGAGCTGGTCGGCGATGTCCGCGATCCAGAGAAAGCGCCAGTTGTCGGTGTGGAGATGGGGCCCGGTCAGGACCGCGAGGGCACAAAGCGTCAGTCCCGCGAGACCGAACTCCAATCGCCGCAGGCGTCTCGGATCGGCAACGAAAGCCCGCAGGATGAGCAAGCCGAGCATCGCCGGCATCAGGATCGCGAGCGTCAGCCAGAGCACCGATGGTCGTCGCGCCCGTGCGTCCCGAGAAGGAGACCGTGAAGAGCCACAGGTACGGCACGACGATCGGCAGCGAGCCGACGATGAGGAACCCGTACAGGAGAATGTTCGTGGCGCGCCGGCGGATCCGCGCGCGCTCGGCGAGGCGCCGCCAATCGACGTCCCGCGGGGTCTCGAGGCGCACCACGGCTTCCATCAGTTCACCTCGATCCGCGGCTTCTGCAGAAGGGCGCGCATGTCGAAGAAGCGCCAGAGCACCAGCGCCAGCACGGAGCCCACCGCGACAAGGCCGAGGACGAGCGCCGCCCCGTAGGCGTATTGGCCGTTGTCGAAGGCGCGCCGGTAGACGTAGAGCGCGTAGACCGTGGTGTCGAAGAAAGGCCCGCCGTTGGTGATGAGCCAGATGTACTCGAAGCTGACCAGGAGCGAGAGCGCCTGGTAGATCGTGACGAAACTGAGCTGCCAGCGGATGGCCGGCAGGGTGATGTGCCGGACGATGGCGAGGCCGCCGGCGCCGTCCACGCGGGCGGCATGGAAGAGATGCTCCGGAATGGAGCGGATCGCGCTCGTGAAGATGATCATCCCGAAGGAGGCGCCGACGAAGCCGTTCGCCAGGACGACCAGGAGCATCGGCGCGTTGCTCTTGAGGTCGGCGAGCGGCAGGCCGAGCCCGCCGAGCGCCTGGTTGAGAAGGCCGTAGTCGGTCGGGGCCACCACCCAGGTCCACAGGAGGGCGTAGACCACCGAAGGGCTCATGCGCGGCAGGAACCAGATGGCGCGGAAGAAGCTCGCCGGCCCGGTCCGGCAGAGCGGTGGTGAGCAGCGCCAGCAGGAGGGCATAGCCCACATTGAAGAGGGCGAGCGTGCACAGCACGTAGGTCAGCGTCGCCAGCATCACGCCCGGAAGCCGGCTGTCGCCGCCGAACATGCGGCTGGACATTCTCGGTCGTGAAGCTCCGTCACCTTGAGGTGCGGCCCATGTCGGTGAAGGCGATGCCGACGTCCACGATGACGGGGACGACGAAGAACATCGCGAGCAGCAGCGTCGCCGGCCCGAGGAACAGGACGCGGTCGAACCAGTGCCGTCGTGCGGAAGCTGACACCATGGGAGCAGGAGGTCCCGGGCGGCGCGGCGCCGCCCGGGACGCTTATTCGCTCAGCTCGAGCTTCTCGACGATCTTCACGCCCTTGATCTCGTTCGACATCTCGTCCTGGAGGAAGTCGATCGCCTGGGCGGGCGTGAGCCGTCCCGTCTCGACGCCCTGCAGCGCCTTGAAGATCGCGGCGTTGTAGCGGCCGAAATCCGGGTGGTTCGGGATGAAGGTCGAGCGCGCCAGCATGGGCGTCGCCGCATCGAGATACCACGCCTTCGCGAAATCCGGCATGCTGCGCTGGCCGTGGAGGATGGCCGTGTGGGCGGTCGTGACGGCGTGCTTGGTGTTGTAGTGGGGCAGCGTCGCGAAAGCGACGAGTGTCGCCGCGAGCTCCGCATTCTTCGACTTCGGATTCACCACGTAGACGATCGGATGCGAGAGGTTCGACGGCTGGCCGCCCTTCACGGCGGCCGGCGCAGGAATCCAGCCCACCTTCTTGAAGAAGAAGGCCTTGTCGTTGGGCCAGGTCGCGCCCTTCGCGTCGCCCAGCATCCACTCGGTCACCGCCCAGACGCCCTGGTGGTAGATGAAGGCCTTCTCGGTCTTGAACGCGCTCTGGATCTCGTCCCACGACATCGCGGTGTTGTTCTTCGGGGTGACGCCGTTCGCGGCGTTCGCGGCGTACCATTCGAGCCCCTTGCGCATCTCGGCCTTCGGCAGCAGGAGCTGCCCCGAGGCTTCGTCGAAGAACTTCGCCCCGAAGGACGCGAAGGTCATGAGATAGTCGACGCCGGTATTGGGGCGATGAACCATGCCGATCTGAGCCGCGCCCTTGTCGACGACCTCCTTCGTGAGGTTCGACAGATCCTGCATCGTGAACTCGCCCTTCTCGACGAGGGCGGGAAGCGCTTCGATGAAAGCCTCGTCCTTGCCGATCTTGCGGAGCATGTCCTTGTTGTAGAAGAACATGCGGATCTCGGAATCCTGCGGGATCGCGTGAACCCTGCCCTTGTACTTCACCGCGTCCCACAGCACCGGGATCACGTCGCCGAAGGCCCATTGGTTCTTCTTGATGAAGTCCTCCATGTCCATGGCATAGCCGGACCTGGCGAACTCGCCCGATCCAGCCGTGCCCGGTGACGTAAAGGTCGGGTCCCTGATTGACGGCGAACGCCTTGAGGATGATCGAGGGCGTCGGCGTCGAAGCCGGTGGCGGGGTTCTCGAAGACCTGAACCTTCACGGTCTTGTCCGAACCCGAAGCCTTCAAGGCCGCGTTGAGGGTCTCGGCGGCGGCGACGATGTTCCCCGCCCGCAGCGGCCCGCTCCGGTCCGCGCGAGACCAGAGCTTGACGACAACCTCCTCGGCCAGGCTTGCCGCCGGAGCCCCCATCAGCAGGGCGCCGGCCAAAACTGCCGCAACGAAACGTATGGATCGCATGCTTCTCCCCTTCTCTCGACCTCTACGGACCGATCTTCCCCGGCGCACGAAGCACTCGATGGTTCGTACAGCCAAGCTTGAGTGTCCGCCGAGGCAACAATGTTGTCAAATCCCTCGGCCCGACGGTCTTGCCCTGTGAATCGTGACAGGCGTGTGAAGGCCGGCGAGCGGCGGAGGACGTCGAGCATTCGCGCGAATCAATCCCGGAAGACGACCGTCTTCGACCCGTTCAGCAGGATCCGTCCCTCGAGATGCCAGGCGATGGCGCGCGAGAGCACCCGCCGCTCGATATCGCGGCCCTTGCGGACGAGGTCGTCCGGCGTGTCGTGATGGCTGATGCGCTCGACGTCCTGCTCGATGATCGGCCCCTCGTCGAGATGGGCGGTGACATAGTGGGCGGTGGCGCCGATGAGCTTCACCCCGCGCTGGTGGGCCTGGTGGTAGGGCTTCGCCCCCTTGAAGCCCGGCAGGAACGAATGATGGATGTTGATGCACCGTCCGAGGAGTTTCGCCGCGAGGGCGTCGGACAGAACCTGCATGTAGCGCGCCAGCACGACGAGATCGGTCCCGGTCGACTTGATCAGGTTCCAGAGCTCGCTTTCCTGCTCGAGCTTGGTCTCGGGCGCGATCTTCAGGTGGTGGAACGAAACGCCCTTGAAGTCGAGATGGGCGTACGTCTCCAGCGGGTGGTTCGACACGATGCCGACGAGGTCCATCTGCAGTTCGCCGATGCGCCACCGATAGAGGATATCGGCCAGGCAGTGGTCGAATTTCGAGACGAGCAGCAGGACCCGCTGGCGCTCGCCGCGGTTCTTGATCGAGAACGTCATGCGGTGCTGTTCCGCGATGGCGGCGAAGCCTTCTCGGACGGCCTCGACCGACGCATTCTCGTCGACGGGGTTGAATACGACCCGCATGAAGAAGCGGTCGCTTTCGGTATCGTCGAACTGGTTGGCATCGAGGATGTTGCAGCCGTTCCGGAAGAGATGCGTCGATACGGCGGCAACGATCCCCGGGCGGTTGGGGCAGGACAGGGTCAGGACGTATTGCGCGGCGGACATGGTCGCTTTCCGGCTGGAAGCTGAGAGGAGGCCGATCGCGGAAGCGCGCGACGCGTCGCGATCAACCTCGACCGGTCGCTCCAACTCTCAATCCATACTCCGCCGCGCTCTCGTAAAGCCAGTGCCGGAACCCGGACGCGAGGCTGCGAAAGACAGCAACCTCGTAGGTTGGCGCCTCGTCGAGTTGCCAGAGGATCAGGCCGATATGGGCGCACGCCGTGACGGCGGCATCGCCGGCGTGAAAGACGCGGGGATGCAGATCGACGCCCAGCCCCTTCTCGAACATCGCGCGAACCTTCGGGCCCGAGAGGCGCAGGACCCCGTACCCGTCCGACTGGTCTGAGACGGCGGCGACGTCGCCGAGGTCACGCCGGAGTTCATCCGGCAATGGGTCCCCGCCTTCGCAGATGGCAAGCCAGGTCCGCGGACCGGTCCCCACGAACGCCATTCTACCCGACCCGACATGCCTGGGGCCGGGAGGCAGGTCGATTCCATAGGCTGCCTTGACGCGAGCCGAAAGCGCATGTGCGCCCCGGCGGCCGATCACCGTCGCGATCTGCAGATCGCGACGCTCGCTCGCTACGACCCCTGCCGCCTCCGGCGGACCGACCGGGTCGAGAAGGCCGTCGAAGGCCGAGCGCGCGGCGAGCGGTGTTGCATCAGCCATGGAAGCGCGCTCCCTCGGGATCGACGAAGACCGGCGAGACGATCTCGACCTCGACATCGCCATTGCGGACCGGATCGTAGGCCCGCACCCGATCGCCGATCCGCTCGGGCCCGCGGACGATGAGGCCGAGACCGATCCAGCTGCCTATGTGGGGAGAGAAAGCGACCGACGTCATGTATCCCTCGTCGTTTTCGGCCGCCGCAGCAGCGCCGACCTTGAGAAAATGCGCGCCGGCCCGGAGGCGCTGCGCCGGATCGATGGGCTTGAAGCCGACGAGGGTCGGTCGATCCGGCGACATGAGAGCCGGGCGGCCGGCCATGACTCGCCCGATGTACTCCTTCTTCGTTGACATCATGCGGCCGAGGCCGAGGTCGCGTGCGGTGGTCTGGCCGTTGAGCTCATTGCCGGCCACGTGCCCCTTCTCGATGCGGAGCACGCCGAGGGCCTCTGTCCCGTAGGCCGCGACGCCCAACGGTCCGCCGACGCGCATCATGGCTCGAACAAGACTGTCGCCGAAGCGGGCCGGAACGGCGATCTCGTAGGCAAGCTCGCCGGAGAACGACAAGCGGAACATGCGGACGGGCACCTTGCCGAGTCTGAACTCCGCGCAGGCGAGGTACGGGAATCCTTCGTTCGACAGATCGAAGGAGGAACCGAGCACGGTCTGCAGCAAGTGGCGCGACCGCGGGCCGGCGACGGCATATTGCGACCATTGCTCGGTGACCGACACCATGGCAACGTCGAGCTCGGGCCACAGCACCTCGTGACAGAACTCGAGATGCTGCATCACCTTCGCGGCATTGGCGGTGGTGGTGGACATCACGTAATGCTCGGGACCAAACCGCGCGGTCGTGCCGTCGTCCATCACGAATCCGTCCTCGCGCAGCATGACGCCGTATCGCGCCTTGCCGACAGGCAGCGTCGAGAAAGCGTTGATGTAGACCCGGTCGAGAAACGCGCCCGCGTCCTTGCCCTGGATGTCGATCTTGCCGAGAGTCGACACGTCGCACACGCCGACCGCAGAGCGCACGGTCCTCGCCTCGCGAGTGACGCTGTTGAGCCAATCAGCCTCGCCCGGCTTCGTGAACCATTGCGGCCTCAGCCATTGTCCGGCCTCGACCATCGTGGCGCCGTGAGCGAGCGCCCAATCATGCCCGGCGGTATAGCGGGTCGCCTTGAAGTGCTGGCCCCGGTGCGGACCGGCGAACGTGCCGATCGCCACCGGCAGATGCGGCGCGCGAGAAACGGTTGTCCCGGTCTCGCTGATCGTGCGCCCGATGAGGCCCGCCATCAGCGCATGGCCGTTGACGTTCGAGGTCTTGCCCTGGTCGGTCGCCATCCCGAGTGTCGTGTAGCGCTTGAGGTGCTCCACCGAGCGGAAGCCTTCCCGGTGAGCGAGTTCCACGTCCTTGACCGTCACGTCATTCTGCAGATCGACGAAGGCCTTCTTGCGGGATCCGGTGACATGCCAAAGTGCTCGGACCGCGACGGGTTCGTCGTCCGCCACCGGCGCGAATCCGGTCCGAGCCCGGAACCCGAGGTCGGCGCACGCCGCCGCCCCGGCCCCTGCACCCGTCTTCAGGCACGATGCGAGGGAGAATACGCCGTTCGCCGCGCCGGCCACGGTCATGCCGTCCGGCAAGCCTTCGGGCACGAAGGTGGAGAGATCGTCCGACCAGCGCGGCCTGGCGCCCTGGTGGGTGGTGAGCGCCACCTGGGGGTTCCAGCCGCCGGACACGGCGAGCGTATCCACGGCGATCCGGATTCGTTGGCCGTGCTTGCCCACGTCGATCCGCGTCACGCCGCGCGAGCCGCCGTGTGCATCGAGCACGGTCGCACCGAGAAGCACGCGGGCGCCGCTCTGACCCGCTCGCCGCACGACCAAATCATGCACGTCCGTGCGCGGATCGATGACCGCCTCCACCCGCACGCCCGCCGCGGCCAGGTCGGACGCCGTGGCCCAGCCGTCGTCGGTCGAGGTGAACACCGCGACCTTGCGCCCGGGCGCCACGGCAAACCTGTTCACGTAGGCGCGGATCGCGGACGCCATCATCACGCCGGGTCGGTCGTTGCCGCCGAAGACGATCGGCCGTTCGATCGCCCCCATGGCGTTGACCGCGCGGCGGGCGACAATCCGCCAGAGCCGCTGGCGCGGCTGGTGGCTCGGCGGGACGGGACAATGATCGGATACGCGTTCGACGGCGCCGTAGGTGCCGCCGTCATAGACGCCGAAGACCTGGGTGCGCCGGAAGATGCGGACCTCCGGCATCGCGGCGAGCTCGGCCTCGACCTCGCCGGCCCATGCGGCGCCGGCGATTCCGCCGATCTCGCGGCGCTCGGCCAGGAGACGGCCGCCGAGGCGGAAGTCGTCCTCGCAGAGAATCACGCGAGCGCCGCTGCGGCCGGCCGCGAGGGCCGCCGCGAGACCGGCCGGTCCGGCGCCGATCACCAGCACGTCGCAATGGGCCGTCGCGCTCTCGTAGCGGTCCGGATCCGGAAGACCGCTCGCCCGGCCGAGGCCGGCGGCGCGGCGGATCATCGGCTCGTAGACCTTCTCCCAGAAGGCGGCCGGCCACATGAAGGTCTTGTAGTAGAACCCGCCGATCAGGAATGGCGAGAAGAGCTGGCTCATGGCCATCAGATCGAAGGCCAGCGAGGGCCAGCGGTTCTGGCTCGCGGCCTCGAGACCTTCGAAGAGCTCGACCGCCGTCGCCTTGCTGTTGGGCTCGCGGCGTGCGCCGGTGCGCAGTTCGACGAGCGCATTCGGCTCCTCGGGTCCTGCCGTAAGGATGCCGCGCGGGCGGTGGTATTTGAACGAGCGTCCGACCAACCGGATGCCGTTGGCGAGGAGCGCCGATGCGAGCGTGTCGCCCGAAAAGGCCTGATAACACCTGCCGTCGAAACGGAAGCAGACAGGCTGCGAACGGTCGATCAGTCCGCCAGCTGCAAGCCGGTTCGATGGGCCGCCAGTCATCGGAAAGCCTCTGCGACGAGGGCCGCCCCGGCAATTCGGTGCGTACGGGTATCGCGCACGACCCTGATCCACGAGCGGCAGCCCTGGGCGTGGTACCAGAGCTCGCGATGGTCGCCGGCTGGGTTGTCTCTCAGGTATACGTAATCGAAAAAGCGCCGCTCGGCTTCCGGAGCCGCCGGATCGGGGCGTACCACGGTCGCGTCGCCGAGATAGGTGAACTCGCGAAGGTCGCGCTCACCGCAGAAGGGGCAAGGGATCCGCATCGGACTCAGTGCAGGTTCGGTTGGGCGCCTTGGCCCTTTTCGTCGAGGAGGGCGCCGGATGCGAAGCGGTCGAGCCGATAGGCGGCGGCGACCGGATGCATCTCGTCCTTCGCGATCAGGTGCGCGAAACACCAGCCGGAGGCTGGCGTCGCCTTGAATCCGCCGTAGCACCAGCCGGCATTGAGATAGAGTCCCTCGACGGGCGTCCGGTCGATGATCGGCGAGCCGTCCATGGACATGTCCATGATACCGCCCCAGTTCCGGAGCAACCGCACGCGGCCGATCATCGGCATCAGCGCCATGCCGCTTTCGCACACGTCCTCGACCACCGGCAGGTTGCCACGCTGGGCATAGGAGTTGTAGCCGTCGATATCGCCGCCGAAGACGAGGCCGCCCTTGTCCGATTGACTGACGTAGAAATGCCCTGCCCCGAAGGTGATCACTCCCGGAAGCAAGGGCTTCAGGCTCTCTGAGACGAAGGCTTGGAGAACGTGGCTCTCGATCGGCAGGCGAAGTCCCGCCATCGAGGCCACGCGCGAGGTGTGGCCGGCGACCGCCATTCCCACTTTCCTGGCGCGGATCGTTCCGCGCGACGTCGCGAGTGCGACGATCCTTCCGGTCTCGATCGTGAAGCCCGTCACCTCGCAGTTCTGCACGATGTCGACGCCTCGGTCGCTCGCCCCGCGCGCATAGCCCCAGGCCACCGCATCGTGCCGCACCGTCCCACCGCGGCGCTGCAGCAGCCCGCCCTGGATCGGGAAGCGCGCATTGTCGAAATCGAGGAGAGGCAGCATCGACCGGACATGGTCCCGGTCGAGCAGCTCGGCATCGACGCCATGGAGCCGCATGGCATTGCCGCGCCTCGCATAGGCGTCGCGCTGAGCGTCCGAGTGATACAGGTTCAGCACGCCGCGCTGGCTCACCATGGCGTTGTAGTTGAAGTCCTGTTCCAGCCCCTCCCACAGCTTCATTGACAGCTCGTAGAAGGGAATATTCCCGGGCAGCAGGTAGTTCGACCGCACGATCGTGGTGTTGCGACCCACGTTGCCCCCGCCGATCCAGCCCTTCTCCAGGACCGCCACATCACGGATGCCGAACTCCTTCGCCAGGTAGTAGGCGGTCGCCAGACCGTGGCCGCCGCCGCCGATGATGATGACGTCGTAGGCGTCGCGAGGCTCGGCGTCGCGCCATTGCGGTGTCCAGCCCTTGTGACCGCCGAGGGCGTTCTTGGCGAGCGTGAAAAGCGAGTAGCGCATGGCTGCCGGGTACAGCCGGACGGACGGACCGCCGGCTTGGTGGGCTCGAACTTCCCCGATAACACGCCCGTATTCATGTCCGGGAGCGTCGTGTTCTTCACAAAAAGCGTCATGTCCCGCCGACCGGCCGGGCGCGCAAACACCCGCCGAAGCGTCGCGAGTGCCGGGTCGCCAGGGCTGGCGAGGATGAGATCGGGTGCGATCCACCTCTCATCGGACCGATGTACCCGATCTCCCCGTCCCCCACCCGCCCGCGGGCGTCGCTCCGCTCTCCCGGCCTGACGCTGCTTTTCATCGGAGAGTCTCTCGTCCTCCTCGCAAACGGGATCGCCTTCACAGCGATCGCGGCCGGTGCCGTTTCCGCCGGCCTCGACAGCACTGTCGTCGGCGCGGCCGGCTCCGACTTCTCTGCGGGATTGTTCGCCGTCTACCTCGCGGGGCCGATCTTCGTGACGAGAATGGGCTTGCGGACCATGGCGCTGGTCGGGATCGCGCTTCTCTACGTCGCCATGGAGAACTGGATCAATCTGGCAACAGGGCGCAACGCCCGCGGCCGCAGCCGCGCGCTCGCGATCTACATGGCAGTCTATCTCGGTTCCTATGCCGCGGGGCAAGCCGTCCCGCTCGCCGTGCCGTCGACTTCGACGATGGCCCTCGGCATCGCGGCGGCAAGTCTCCTAGCAGGGCTCGTCACCTTCGCGTTCGCGGTCCCTCCCGCCGTCGTCCCCTCGCCGCCGCGGTCGAGAGGTGACGTCTGGCTCGCCGGGAGGCGCATGGCCCGCTGAATCGCCGATCGGTTCCAGGACCGCATGGGCCAGCGCGGCTGCGGCCGGTTCGGCGCGGTCGAGATTCAGGATGGCGTCCTCGATCGCCGCCCGGCGGGCTGCGGGCAGCCTTCCCGTCAACGTCCGGAATTTCTGGAGGATTTCGCCGTCCGTCAGTGGCGCTTCCGGATCGCCGCGCGCGGGCATCGGGGCGGATGTCCGGACCGAACCATCGTCGAGCGTGATCTCGGCAAGCGCGATCCGTTCCGCGGGGAACCGCGCGCTGAACGCCTCATCTTCGACGACGCGGATGCGGGACGCCAAGGCCCGGATCTCCGGATCGGCAAGGCCGCCGGCCGTGATCTCGTCCTCGCCGAGACGGCCCCGCACGAGAAGCGCCGCTACCGGGAACCCGAGGGCGTATTGCGCCTCCTCGGTCGTGACCGGAGGTCTCGTCCCGAGCCTGACGCCGTACCCGAAAGTGCGGATTTCGATCCGCCTGATCCGCGCGGCGGATAGTCCTGCGTCGAGAAGCGAGGCCGCAGCCTCCACAGCCGGCTGGGCCCAGCGGCAGACCGGGTAGGGTTTGAAGTACTGTTCGAGGATGGTCCAGCGCCGGCCAAGATCGCCCAAAGTCTCTTCGGGGTCCTCGTCCAGAAGCACCGCGGGCGCACCGGTGAACCCCTCGCCGGCCAGATAAGCCGCGGAGACCCCAGCGAGGGCGCCCCAGCCGGAGCCGTCCTTGATCATTGTCGGATGATCGATGCAGCGCATCATCTGGCTGCGCGGCCCGTGATATTCGGCGATACCGAGGGCATGCCGCGTTCGTGCTTCGTCGAGCCCGAGGGCACGCGCAGCAACGGCGGCGCAGCCGAGCGCGTTCCAGGCGCCGGAAGTATGATAGTCGCTGACGCTCGCATGAAGCGCGATGCCGGCCCGCGTCGCGATTTCGTATCCGAGCACGAGGGAGGTCAGGAACTCCCGTCCGTCCCAGCGTCCCGTCGAGTCCAGCACGGCGAGCAGGGCCGGCAGCAGGGCGACGCCGGCATGCCCCTTCGTGAGCTTGTGACCGTCATGAGCGTCGAAAGCGTCGATAGTCGAGGCGCCCGCATAGGCGGCGCCCGTCGGGCTCGCGCGGCGCCCGTCGAAGATGAGGCGCGCGGCGCCCGCGCTCGCACCCAACTGCTGGACCGCGAAGGCATTGACGATGCGCGACAGGTCGGTCCGGCGACCTGCGGCCGCGACGCCGACGAGGTCGAGGAGGCAGCGCTTGGCCTGAGAGACGACCACTTCCGGGAGGTCCTCGAAGGTAAGCCGATGGATGAAGGGAACCCTGTCGATCATGGACGGGTCCGTTGGCCGAGGACACGGCCGAGCACGGTGAAAACGAGATCCGGATCCGCATCGCGGATGGTCGGGAGGCGCTGCCGTGCGGCCGCCACGTCGGCCATGTTCAGGTCGGCGACGACAAGGCCGCTCTCCGCACCCGCCCGCGCCAGCTCACACCCGTACGGGTCGAGAATGCGGGAGCCGCCCCAGAAGGAAAGCCCGCCCCGCCGGCCGCAATGATTCGCCATGACGATCGGCAGGCCGTACGTCATCGCAGTGTGGCGCAAATTGAGCTCCCATCCACCGGGATTGTCGAATTCGTCGTCGACCGCATCGACGGACGAGGCGACGGGAACGATCAGGAGGTCCGCGTGCTGGATCGCGGCGAGCCACGGCAGCGCGGGGTTCCAGGTATCGGCGCAGATGAGGGTCGCCGCCCTCCAGCCGGCGGCCACCGGCGCCAATTCGACGGTTCGGCCCGACGCGTAATAGCGCCCTTCCGCAAGCCGGCCGTAGGTCGGCAGGTTCGCCTTGCGGTGCACGTGAAGGCAGGCGCCGCGGTGCAGGAGTGCCTGCGCGTTGTAGAAGCGGCCGTCTCCGCCCCGCTCGATGAAGCCGATCGAGACGATCGTGCCGCCGGCGGCGGACGCTACCTCACGCAACTCATGATCATCGGCCGAACGCGCAAGGGCCGCCGTGTCGGGCTCCGCGAGATAGTCCGTCAGCGACAGTTCCGGAAAGACCACGAGGGCGGCGCCTTCGCCCTGCGCGGCCCGCAGGGCGACGAGATGAGCTTCGAGGTTGGCCGCTATGTCGCCGGGACGGCATTCGATCTGGGCTGCGGCAACTCTCACGGCGCCCTCGGATGGCGGATCAGGGGAGCGGACCGGCCGCTCCCCCACGGATCACATCAGGTTCTGTGACTTGAGGAATCCTGTCGAGACTTCTTCGATGGTCTTCTTGTCCACGTCCACCGAGGCGTTGAGCTTAGCCATCGTCGCGTCGTCCAGCTTCGCCGAAAGGCCGTTGAGGATGTCCGCCAGCTTGGGGTTCTTGTCCAGCGTCTCCTTGCGGACGACCGGGGTGAGCGCATAGCTCGGAAAGAAGCCCTTGTCGTCGGCGAGAACAACGAAATCGAAGGCCGGGATACGCCCGTCGGTAGCGAAGACGAGGCCGACGTCGACCTGCTTGTCCTTCAGCGCCTGGTAGACGAGCCCGGTGTCCATCCGCACGACGTTCTCGCGGTCGAACTCGAATCCGTAGGTCTGCTGGAGTGGCGCCAAGCCGTCCGGACGGGCGTAGAACTCGGCGTTGCTCGCCAGCTTGAGCGCTTCTCCGCCTTTCACCTTGGCGGCGAGATCCGAGAGCGACTTGATCTTCTTGGCCTCTGCGTCCGGCTTGCGCATGGCGAGCGCGTAGGTGTTGTTCGCCTTCGACGGATCGAGCCAGACGAGACCCTTGGCGCCATCGAGCTCCTTCACCTTCGCGTAGGTGGCGGCAGCGTCGAGCTTGCCGGTCACCTTGTTGAAGGTGATGAGCGAAGTGCCCGTGTACTCCCAATACACATCCACCTGGCCGGCCTCCTGGGCCTGGCGCAGCGGCGCGGTACCCAAGCCGGCGCGCTTGTCGGTCTTGAACCCCTTGGCCTGCAGAAGCTGACTGGTCATCTCCGCCATCAGTTGCTGCTCGGTGAAATTCTTGCCGCCGACGACGACCGTCTGGGCCGAAGCGGAGGTGATGCCCAAGGCCAGCGTCGCAGCCGCCACGAGTCCGGTGAGTTTCGTCGTCAACATGGAATTCCCTCTCTGTTGTTCCTTGTCGTGCGGGACCCGCCGTTCAGCGCAGCGGGTTTACCCCTCGCGGGATGAGCCAGAACTGGCACTGTCCCACGAGAAGATCGATGATGATCGCCAGGAGGCCGGTCGGGATCGCGCCCGCGAGCAGCATCGTCGGCTCCATCAGGTCGATGCCGGTGAAGATGAGTTCGCCCAGACCGCCGCCGCCGATCAGGAAGGCAAGCGGCACGGTGCCGACGTTGATTGCGAGCGCCGTCCGGACGCCTGCGAGGATCACGAACAGGGCGTTGGGAAGCTCGACCCTGAACAGGATCTGCGCCGGGGTCATTCCCATGCCGCGGGCCGCCTCGACGAGATGGGCCGGCACCATGCGCAAACCCGCGATCGTGTTGAGAACGATCGGCAGGAGCGTGAGGACCATGAGCCCGAAGATGGCCGAAGGCGCTCCGATCCCGAGAACTGACATAGCCAGCGCCAGGATGGCCAAGGTCGGGATCGTGGTGCCGAGATTGACGAACTGCGTGATCGCGTTCGCATAGCGCCGCACGGGACCGCGCGTGAGGATGATCCCCAAGGGGATCCCGATCGCGGTCGCGATGCCGCCCGACATGGCGACGAGTTCGAGATGCTGGCGCGTGAGATAGACGATGTCCGACCAGTAGCGGAGGATGCCGGGTAGCACGCCGCGGGCCTGAAGGAAGGCGCCGGAAGCGAAGACGCCGAGGATGAGAAGGATCCGGGCCGCCGAATGGAGGGAGGATACGGCCATGGCGGTCAGTCTCGGTAGCTCGCGCCGAGGAGCCGGGTGATGCCGCGCTGGGTCACGTAACCCATATAGAAGCCGTCGTCGTCGACGCAGGCGAGCCATGTCGCGCCGTGGCTGAACATCATCGACACCGCATTGCGGAGATCGTCCTTGACGTTGATGACGCCCGGCAGGGGCTCCACGTGCTCGCTGACGAGGCCTTTCTTACCCTGGGCCTCGTCGAGCCGAACCATGCCCCGCGCACGTCCACGAGGGCCGACCATGACGATGGAGACGTGCCCGTGATCGCGCATGCAGGCGACGGCGGTCTCGAGCGGGTCCTCCCCGACGACCCTGGGGGGATCCCTCATCATCGCGTCGCCGACCTTGACGAGCCGAAGGCGCTTCAAGGTTCGGTCGCCACCGACGAACTCCGCGACAAAGGAATCCACGGGGTTGGCGAGTATCCTGTCCGGCGTGTCGTACTGGATCAGCCGCCCGTCGCGAAACATGGCGATCCGGGTAGCCATCTTCACCGCCTCGTCGATGTCGTGGCTGACGAAGACCACGGTCTTCTTAAGCGCCGCCTGGATCTTCATGAACTCGTCCTGGATCACCTCCCGGTTGATCGGATCGATGGCGCCGAAGGGCTCGTCCATGAGGAGCACGGGCGGATCGGCGGCGAGCGCCCGCACCACCCCGACGCGCTGCTGCTGGCCCCCCGACAATTCCTTCGGATAGCGTTTGAGGAAGATGGCGGGGTCGAGATTGACGAGGGTGAGGAGATCCGCCGCCCGCGCACGGGACTTCCTGCGCTCCCAGCCGAGGAGATCCGGAACGACGCAGATGTTCTCCTCGACGGTCTTGTTGGGGAACAAGCCGATCTGCTGAATGACGTATCCGATCGAGCGCCGCAGCGTCACTTCGTCGACCTCGGACGTGTCGCGCCCGTCGATGAAGATCCTGCCCGACGTGGGCGGGATCAGACGGTTGATCATCTTCATGGTCGTGGTCTTGCCGCAGCCGGACGGCCCGAGCAGCACGCAGACCGCGCCGCTCGGTACCTCCATGTCCACGCCATCGACGGCAGTGACCGTTCCGAAGATCTTCGTGACGCGGTCGAGCCGGATCATCTTAATCCCTCAACCCCGGTGAGGTCAGGCGCCGCTGCAGGCCGAGAAGTCCGAAATCGGCAACGATGGCGAGAAGGCTCACGGCCAGCGCACCGGTGATGAGCTGCCGGATATCCGTCTGCGAGATACCGCGGGAGATGAACGTTCCGAGCCCGCCGGCGCCGATATAGGTGGCGATCGCCGCGATCGCGATGTTGAGGACGACGGCATTGCGAACGCCGTTCACGATGACCGGCAGGGCAATGGGAAGCTCCACCGCCCTGAGGCGCTGGAGAGTCGTCATGCCCATGCCGCGCGCAGCCTCCCGCAGGGCCGGGTCGACGTTCATGATCGCCGTATAGGTGTTTCTGATGATCGGCAGCTGGGAATAGAGGATGAGAGCGATCAGAGCCGGCAGATAGCCGATCCCCTGCCCGATCAACGACAGAACCGGAATGAGGAGGCCGAACAGCGCGATCGAGGGGATCGTCATGATCACCGCGGCCCCATAGAGCACGCGGTCCGCGAGGGTCTTGTTCTGGGTGATGACGATTCCGAGGGTCACTCCCGTCACGATCGCGATCGAGACCGCGGCTCCGACGAGCAGGACGTGCTCGACGGTGCGCTGCCAGATTAACGGCAGATTCGCGACGATGAAACGGACCGTCTCCAACCGCGTCCCCTGTGAGCCGTTTGTCGGCCCTTATTCGGTCGATCATCCGGGAAGCACCAAGCCGCTCCCGTCAGATTTCCGACATTTTCACGCCCGTTTGCGACCGCGCTCCTCGGCGAGACCCGCGGCCGGCACCTGGCTTGTCCGCATATCCGACGGGCGGACGCCATAGATACGCTTGTACCAGGTGGCGAAATGGGAGGTGGAGGTGAAGCCTGCCGATACGGCGATCTCAATCACTGGGCGGTCCGAATAAAGCAGGAGCTCGCGCGCCCGCTCCACCCGCAATTGCATGTAGAAGCGGAGCGGGGACATCCCGGTGTGGCGCAGGAACAGCCGTTCGAGCTGCCGGGGGCTGAGAACGATTCGACGGCCGATATCCGGCAGCGGCAGCGGGTTCTCGATGTGGCGCTGCATCAATCGGATTGCCTGCCGCACCTTCTCGGGGAATTGCGTGAGCACTTCGAGCCTGCCGCCGCGCTGCTCCTCACGCTCGTCGCGGATGCGCTCGTGGTGGAACTGGTTGGCGACGCCCCGAGCGAGATCGGCGCCGTGCCGGTCGGCAATGAGGTGGAGCATCATGTCCATTGCGGCGGTGCCTCCCGAGCAGGTCAGGCGATCCCGGTCGATCTCGTAGATCTTGTTGGTGCAGTCGAGGTCGGGGAAATCCTCCTGAAAAGCCGACCGGTTCTCCCAATGGATGGTACACCGATAGCCCGACAGGAGGCCGGCCCGGGCCAGGAGATAGGAGCCCGTCGAGAGGGACCCCACCGGGATCCGAGAGCGCCCTGCCTGCCGCAGGACCGCCAGGTAGCGTTTCTCGTCGGCCTCGCGGATCCGCAGTCCCCCGCACACGAAAAAGAAATCGGCTTCCGCCAGGGCATCGTTGGCTGCGATTGTCGGGAACGCGATTCCGTTCGAGGCCTCGACGGGCGTTCCGTCGAGGCTCGCCAGGCACCACCGGTAGGCGTCGGAGCGGACGAGCCGATTGAGGGAGCGAAGCGGCTCGATCGCCGAGGACAGGCTCATCATCGACAGGCCGGGCACCAGCAGAAAAACGAAAGTCTGCGGCTTCGGCTTGCGGTCTGCGGGCATCATGAACGAACGTTATCACCCGAACCGGCGGGCCTCAAAGCGGGGTCATGGCCAAGCCGGTGGACCATGCCCGGGTTCCGCCCGTCAACTCCAGGGGAATGGGCTCGTCGAGACCGGGTGCAGCTTGCCTTCGGCATACCGGGACAGGCGGAACGGTTCGAGAAGAGCGCAGCCCTCGCCCAGGATCTCCTGCGCCACGAGTTCGCCGACGCCGATCATCTTATAGCCGTGGTTGGAGTCGGCAATGACGTAGCAGTTCTCGCGGAACACATCGAAGACCGGGAACGAATCGGGCGTGAAGCAACCGATGCCGCCGGACTTCTCGTCGTGATACAAGCCCGAACGGCCTTCGAACCGCTTGTGGCAAAAGGCGAGCGCAGAGGTCCACATGTCCGCGAAATCCTCGGATGCGACGAATTCCGGACTCTGCGGGCCGTAAGGGTCGATCGCCACCGCGTCGACGGGCGTGTCGATCCTGTATGGCATGGCGCCACCCTGGATGCCGTCGAAGTGGAAATCGGGTTTGTAATAGAGGCCCCACAACTTGTCGGTGATGAGCTTACCGGTCCTATCGGAGTAGAGGGGGGCATCGGTATCCACGTGGATGACGGGCGGCATCCTGTCGTCGTTCGTGGTGAGGAACCCGGGGTCGACGCCGAGCACGCCTTCCTCCAACTGCCAGAAGCGCCACATCGGAATGTCATCGTGCATCGTGCCGTCGCGGCCCTTCACCGAAACCGTTTTCGGCAAATCCAGCATGGTCCAGAAGTCGCGCACCCACGGCCCCGCGCCGACGATCACGTAGTCGCACTCGATCCGGCCCTGGTCGGTCATCACCGCTGAAACGGCTCGGCTGTTGTGGCCGAACTCGAACTCGGTGACCTTCACGCCCTCCAGGATGAGCACGCCCCGGTCGACCGCCTTCTTCGAGAGGCCGCGCAGCGAGGCCATGTTGTTGGCGTATCCGCCCTTCTTCTCGTGCAGGACGGAGGTGATGTTCTTGGCCTGCCAATCGTCGAACAGGTTCCTCATGTAGCGCATGCAATCAGCCTCGCCCTCGATGAAAGTCGAGTGATAGCCGATAGTCTTCTGCTGCTCGTAGATCGTCGCCACCCCCTCGTGCATCACCTCCGGGCTGATCTGCATATAGCCGACCGGATGATACGAGTAGGCTTCCGGATCGCTTTCCCAGACGCTCACCGAATGCGCCATCAACTCGCGCATGGCCGGCTGGTAATAGTTGTTGCGCACCACCCCGCACGCGATGCCGGAGGCGCCCGAACCGATCCTGCCCTTGTCGAGGACCACGATGTCGGCTTCCGAAGAGCGGCCCTTGGCTTCGAGCCGCCTCGCCAGATGATAGGCCGTGGAAAGGCCGTGGATGCCCGCTCCGATCACGACATAGCGGGCCTTGGGGGGAAGCGGCATCGTCTGCTCCGGAAAGAACCTGTCCTCAGGTGACCGCATCCTTGCAGCGGAGGGGCCTATGCATGATCGGATTTCCGACATCGGCCCGAGGGAAAGCGACCGCACCCACCCGTGGCGGCAGTCGCAAAGCCCAGGGTTGATGTCGCAATTTCCGGCGCCCCTCCTGTGGGAATCGCCGATAGTGCGACATCCGATCTCCGCCATTTCAGGGACGGCGAATGCTTCGCGACCGCCTGCGCACTCTCCTTGACGAGCGACGGCAGGGCTTCAGCCTGCCACAGGCCCTCTATATCGACGAGGAGATCTTCCAGGCCGATCTCGAAGCGGTGTTCGCGGCCGATTGGCTGTTCGCCTGCAACATCTGCGAGATCAAGAACCCGGGCGACTATCTCACCCTCGAGATCGGCGCCAGCTCGGTCGTGATCCTGCGCGATCGCGGCGGCGAGGTCCGGGCTTTCCACAATACCTGCCGGCACCGCGGGTCCCGCATCTGCAACGCGGAGAAGGGCCGTGTCACCCGACTCGTCTGTCCCTATCACCAATGGGTCTATGAGCTCGACGGGCGCCTGATCAACGCGCGCCACATGCCGAAGGATTTCGACACCTCCGCATTCGGGCTGAAGCCGGCGAAGGCCGAGGTCATCTGCGGCCTCGTCTACGTGTGCATCGCGGAGGATCCGCCTTCGCTCGACCGCTACCGGGCCGCGATCACGCCCTACATCGCTCCGCATCAGCCGGACAGGACCAAGGTCGCCTTCACGTCGACGATCGTCGAGGAGGCCAATTGGAAGCTCGTCATCGAGAACAATCGCGAGTGCTACCATTGCATCGGCAATCATCCGGAGCTTCTCGTGACCCTCGTGGAGTTCGCTTTGCCGGACGATCCGGCCGCGAACGCGGCGTTCAAGGGGCTCATGGACCGTTCGACCGCCAAATGGGATGCGCAGGGCCTGCCTCATCGCCCTGCTGACGGGGGCGTGGAATTCCGCTGCATCCGGCTGCCCTTTAACGAGGGCGCGGTGTCCTTCACGATGGATGGGGGGCGGGCCTGCAACAAGCTGCTCGGCGACTTCACCGATCCGGAACTCGGCTCCGTGCGAATGTTCCGAGCGCCGAACAACTGGCACCACTTCCTCTCCGATCACATCCTCCACTTCCGCGTGCTGCCGCTATCGGCGAACCGGACCGCCGTCCGCACCACGTGGCTGGTGCATGAGGACGCCGTGGATGGCGTGGATTACGACATCCGTCGTCTGACGGAGGTATGGACCGCCACCAACGACCAGGACCGGATCCTGGCCGAGCGGAACCATCTCGGCATCCGGTCCCAAGCCTACGAGCCGGGCCCCCTCGCTCCATCCGAGTTCATGCTCACCAACTTCTCGGAATGGTACGCCGGCAAGATGGAGGCCTATGCCAACCGACCCACTCCGCGCCTCGCTGCGGCCGAGTAGCGGACGATGGACAATTCTGTTTCGACGAGCGCCTTCGCACCCGTCGGAGCTCTCTCCGGTACCGTGTCCCTGACCTGCATCGGCATTCGCGACGAGACCCCGACAGTCAAGACTTTCACTTTCCTTGCCGATGACCCGGAGGGCTTTCGTCACGAAGCGGGGCAGTCTGTCACCCTGGCACTCTTCTGCGACGGGGAAGCGCTCTACAGAACCTTTTCCCTCTCCTCCGCGCCGCGATCGGATGGGGTGGTGGAGATGACCGTCAAGGCCCACCCGTTCGGACGGGCCACCGGCTGGCTTCACGGGACGCTGCGATTCGGATCGACGATCCGGAGCGGGACGCCGCGCGGCCGCTTCACCCTGGCGCGCCGGTCGGGCGACAAGCTGGCATTCCTGTCCGGCGGCTCAGGCGCGACACCGTTGATGTCGATGCTGCGCCACCTCGCCACCGTGGACCCGCATGCGGACGTCGCCTGGTTTCACGCGGCACGGTCTCCGGACGAGGTCCTGTTTGCCGTCGAACTCACCCGTCTGCAGGTGGTCATGCCGAACCTCTCCGTGTCCATCACGGTGAGCCGGGCCTCTCCGGGTTGGCTCGGCCTTCGCGGCCGACTCTCCCGCCGGCTCCTTTCCGTCGCGATCCCGGATTTGGCCCGCCGCGAGGTCTTTTGCTGCGGCCCGGCTCGCCTCATGGACGAGGCGAGACTTGTCCATGCGGCCGAGGGTGGACGCAGGGACGCCTTTCACACCGAGGCCTTCGGCCCGTTGGCGTCTTCCGTGCCGGTGGCATCCGCTCACGAGAATTCCGATACCGAGGCAGCGATCCATCTCCTGCGGGTGGGCGAGCGCATCCTTCAGGTTCGAGAGAACGAGACCGTCCTGCAGGCGTCCCTCCGGCAGGGCGTCGTCATTCCCTGCGGATGTACCCAGGGCCTGTGCGGCACGTGCCGTATCAGACTGATTGGTGGGGAGGTCGCGATGAATCACTACGGCGGCCTCGCGCCCGAGGAGGAGCAGAACGGCTACATTCTTGCTTGCTCGACCAGGCTGTGCTCCGACGCCGAGATCAGCATTTAGGGATGGCGTTCGCCGCACCATCTAGTGACAAGGCGGCGCACTCTCATGAACCGGCCGCCCGCGGGAGCGGCTGGACCGGCAGGCCGGGGCCGATCTTCTGCAGGTTGCCGCTGATGATGCGGTCGCGCTCCGTGATGCCGCTCAGGACGACCACGAGGTCGCGGTGCGTGGGTCCGAGCGAGACGAGCCGCTGCTCGACCTTGTTGTCTTGCCCGACCACGTACAGGTACTGTCCGAGCTGGCTCGACCCGAGGGCCGTCTGCGGGACCATGAGCGCGTCCGCATGGGTCCCCACGCGCAGCCTGATCCGCACGTACTGGCCTGGTAGGAGCGACATCTCGTCGTTTTCGATGGTGGCGCGGGCGACAATCGTTCCGGTGCTGCGGTCGACGCTATTGTCGAGGAAGGTCAGCCTGCCCTTGTGTCCGGTTTCCGAGCCGCCCGGCACGGCGACGTCGGCTTCCACTTCGCCTGTTGCTCGGGCCTTCTGAATGAGAGCGAGGTCCGTTTCGCTCGGATTGAACGTCACGTAGATGGGATCGAGCTGCACGAGGGTGTTGAGCACCGTGCCCGACGCGCTGACGAGCGTGCCGACCGGGGCCTGGTTGCGCCCCAGCCTGCCCGGGAAGGGTGCCCGGATTTCCGTGTTGCTCAAGTTGAGTTCCGCTGTCCGGATGGCCGCCCGGTCCATGGCCAGGGCCGCTTCGGCCTGCCGGACGGCGCTGGCGCGCTGATCGAAGAGGTCCTTGGACAAGTGCCCGCTCTTCGCGAGTTCCGCGCCCCGATCGAGGTTGGAACGCAGATATTCGAGCGAAGCGGCGTCGCGCAGTTCCTGGGCCTTGATCTGATCCAGAGCGGCCTCGAAGTCGCGCGGATCGATCTTGTAGAGCAGTTCGCCCGCGCGCACGTCCGTGCCGTCCGCGGCGAGTTGCTCGAGCAGGTATCCGGCTCCCCTGGATTGCAGGGTGACGTGGCGGATGGCCTCCGTTCGCGCGGAGTATTCGAGGACGATCGGCAGCGTCTCCCGCACGGCCGACGTAATCGGAACGGGCATCGGAGGCGGGGCCGCGGCAGGCGTCGCGGCGCCGGCCCCGTTCCCCCTGATGCCGAGTTCGTGTTGCAGCCAAGGGTGCAGCGTCCAGGCCGCGCCGAGCGCGATCACCGTCGCGAGGATTGTTTTCCAGTATCGCATGGGTGCTGGCCTCCTGCCTTATTCGGCCGGTTCGGGAGTGTGGCGGCGAAGGACCGATGCGCTGGCCCCGCCGTGCGACCGGCTCTCGCGCAGCCGCTCGATGACGGCGTAGAACACGGGGACGAAGAGCAGCGTCAGCAGCGTTGCGGCCAGCATGCCCCCGAACACGGTGGTCCCGATCGACTGACGGCTCGCCGCACCCGCTCCCGTCGCGAACATCAGCGGCACGACTCCGAGGATGAAGGCGAACGCGGTCATCAGGATCGGCCGCAAGCGCAGGCGCGCCGCCTCCATGGCGGCCTCGACGATGTCGAGGCCCTCCTCCCGGCGGCGCTTGGCGAACTCCACGATGAGGATCGCATTCTTGGCCGCCAGCCCGATCAGCATCACGAACCCGATCTGGGAATAGACGTCGATCTGGATCTGCCGCAGCCACAACGCGGCGAGCGCACCGAAGAGGGCGAGCGGAACGGCGAGCAGCACCATGAACGGCATCGACCAGCTCTCGTACTGCGCCGCCAGGATGAGGAAGACGAACACGATGGCGAGGGCGAACACGACGGTGGCGATCGATCCGGCCTTGAGCTCCTGGAAGGTGATGCCCGTCCATTCGAAGCCGAAGTCCCGGGGGAGCGCCGCCGCCGCGGCGCGCTCCATCGCCGTCACGGCCTGGGCCGAACTGTAGCCAGGCGCCGCGCCGCCGTTGATCAAGGCCGATCCATAATTGTTGTAATGGGGGATGGTCTCGGGGCCGACGACCGGCCGAAGGCTGCCGAGGGTGCTCAGGGGCACCATCCCGCCGGACGGGTTGCGCACGTACATGCGGCCGAGATCCGCCGCCGACCCGCGCGCCTCCTGGTCGGCCTGGAGCGTGACGCGGAACGTGCGCCCGAACAGGTTGAAATCGTTGACGTAGAGGGAACCGAGATAGATCTGCAGCGTGTTGAACACGTCGGGCAGATTGAGCCCGTGGAGCTTCGCCTTGTTGCGGTCGAAGTCGTACTGGTATTGCGGCGTCGAGGTGCTGAAGGTCGTGAACAGCTGGTAGGGATTGATCTCGGGCTGCTTTCGCGCCTCGGCAATGAGCGCCTGCGTGGCCTCGTTCAGCGCAACGGCGCCGCGGCCCGTGAGGTCCTCGACCTGGAACTCGAATCCCCCCGTCGCCCCCATCCCCGGAATGGACGGAGGATCGAAGCTGAAAACCAGGGCGTCCGGAATCTGCAGCAGGCGCGGCCGGACGGACGCGACGATTGCGGAGGCATGCTGGTCCGGCCCGCGCTCGTTCCACGGCTTGAGGATCGCGAACTCCGCCGCAGCGTTGGATTGGGCGGCGCCCGTCAGGAAATTGAAGCCGCTGATCGCACCGACGATGTCGACTCCCGGCGTATCCTGAAGGATGTCCCGAACCTGCTTGGCCACAGCTTCCGTCCGCTCCAGGGAAGCACCGTCGGGCAGTTGGATGATGACGAAGAAGTAGCCCTGGTCCTCGACGGGCAGGAAGGTCGTCGGGATGCGCTCCCAGATGGCGTAGGTTCCCGCCAAGGTGGCGAGGAACAACCCGACCATGGCCCAGCGGAACCGGACGAGACCTCTCACGCTGCGCGCATAGGCCCGCGCCGTCCACTCGAAGCCGGCGTTGAACCAGCGGAAAGGCGGAAACCGCGGCGGCTCCCTGTGCCGGAGAAAGGCGGCGCTCAGGGCGGGACTGAGGGTGAGCGAGTTGAAGGCCGAGAGGCCGACCGAGATCGCCACCGTCAGGGCGAACTGGTTGTACAGCCGCCCGGCGACGCCGGGAATGAAGGCGACGGGAATGAAGACCGCCATCAGCACGGCCGTGGTCGCGATGATCGGACCGGTCACCTCCTTCATCGCCGCCTTCGTCGCCGCAAGCGGCGACAGACCGGCCTCGAGCTGCCGCTCGACGTTCTCGACGACCACGATGGCATCGTCCACCACGAGGCCGATCGCCAGAACCATGCCGAGCAGGCTCAGCATGTTGAGCGAGAATCCCAAGAGGTGCATGACGGCGAGCGTCGCGACGAGCGAAACGGGAATCGCGATCGTCGGGATGATCGTCGTGCGCCAGCTCTGCAGGAAGACGAAGACGACCGCGACAACGAGGATCAGGGCTTCGCCCAGCGTGAGCACGACGTCGCGCATCGCTGCCGAGACGAAGCGTGTGGTGTCGTAGTGCACCGCGTAGGCGATCCCTTTCGGGAAGCGCTTCGACAGTTCTTCCATCTTGTCCCTGACGCTCTGACGAAGGTCCAGGGCGTTGGAGCCGGGCATCTGGAAGACCCCGAGCACCACGGTCTCGTCGTCGCCGAAGAAGGCCGACGATCCGTACTGCAGCGCGCCGAGTTCCAGCCGGGCCACATCTTTCAGCCGGACCACCGCGCCGCTGCCGACATCGGCTCGCACCACGATCTCCCCGAACTGAGCCGGGTCGCTGAGGCGGCCGACGGCATTCACCTGCATCTCGAAGGCCGTCCCGGAAGGCGCAGGCGATTGGCCGATCTTGCCGGCGGCAACCTGGATGTTCTGTTCGGCAACCGCATTCTGGACGTCGACGGCGGTGAGACCCAGCTTGGCGAGCCTGTCGGGATCGAGCCAGATGCGCATCGAGTAGCGCCGCTCGCCGAAGATCTGGACATCGCCCACGCCCGGGATCCGCTTGAGCGGATCCGCGATCTGCAGATACGCGTAGTTGCTGATCGCGACCGGGTCGACGGAACCGTCGGGCGAGGTCAGGTTCACGATCATCACGAAATTGGGATTCTGCTTCTTGATCGTGACGCCGGACTGGTTGACGACGGCCGGCAGCGAGGAGGCCGCCTGCGAGACGCGGTTCTGCACGTCGACCGCCGCCGTGCTGAGCGGATAGCCGACATCGAACGTGACGGTGATGCTCGAGCTGCCGTCATTGGAGCTCGTCGAGGACATGTAGATCATCCCCTCGACGCCGTTGATCTGCTGCTCGAGGGGCGTCGTGACCGTGTCGGCGACGACCTGCGCGCTGGCGCCGGGATATCGCGCGCTGACGACGATCTGAGGCGGAGTGATGTCCGGGAATTGCGAGACCGGCAGCAGGAAGAAGGAGATGCCTCCCGCGAGGATCATGATGACGGCGAGCGCCGAGGCGAAGATCGGCCGCTGGATGAAGAAGTTCACCATGGATGCTCGCTTCCCGTCCGCGCGCTGTCTTCATGTGTCCGGTCGGAACCGGCCGCGCCGGCGCAGCCGTGCCGGCTGCCCGGTCCAGACGACGAACCGGGCGCGTTGCCGCTCCGAATCCTTGACACCCTTACCGGCCGATGTTACCAGTCAGTAACAGGTCTTTGTTACAGATCGGTAACAGCTCGTCAAGCTGCCGAACCGGCCGAATCGAGAGGACGACCTGATGGAGGATGGGAATCCGAAGATTCGACCCCGTGACCGGATCGTCGGCACCGCCTGCGACTTGTTCCGCAAGCATGGCATCAAGGGAATCGGCGTGGATGCGATCGTCGAGGCCGCCAGCACGAACAAGATGACCCTCTACCGTCACTTCAGGTCGAAGGACGAACTGATCGCCGCATGCATGCGGGATCAGGCGGAGCGCGCCGAGGCATGGTGGACCGGGCTCGAGGAGGCCCATCCGGGCGATCCGCTGGCTCAACTCCATGGCTGGGCCAGGGGGACGGCCGAATGCGTCGCCCGCGAAGGACGCGGCTGCAACCTCGCCAACGCAGCCGTCGAGTTGCCCGAGAACGATCATCCGGCCCGGCGGGTCGTCGAAGACTACAAGCGTTCGCAGCACCGGCGCCTCGCGGACCTCTGCAAGGCGGCGGGCGCTCGGGATCCCGGGATGCTGGCCGATACGCTCTGGCTCCTCGTCGAAGGAGCCCGGGTCAGCCGACAGAGCGTCGGTCCGGACGGACCCAGCGCTCATTTCGTGACGGTCGCCGAATCCCTGATCGCGTCGGCCGTCGATTCCGGCAGTTCGGGTCCCCGGCGGACCCGCAAGGCGGCGGCCCCGAAGCGCAGGGGCGGGGCCCGGGCAGGCGCCGGGGGAAGGTGAGTTCCCTCGGCTGCAGGCGCCGCCCCGGCTCCGGTCAGCTGCCGTCGAGGAGCCCGTGGGCGCGGTGCCATTCCTCCAGGGATTGCGACGGGTACCCGGGATGACGCCTCTCCGGCCCGTGCGCCTCGACGCGCACCCAGTTCGCCTTCGAGTTCGAGCATCATGTGCTCAGACTCCGGCGGTTCCGGGAGAGGCGTGTCGACGGCGCTCGCGAAGGGATGCACCAGTTCGGGCCATCGCGGATCCCACACCCACAGCGCCGATCCGCAGCGCGCGCAGAAACGGCGCTCCGCCGGGCTCTCGGTGCCGTCCGTTCTCGCGCGAAAGACGGAGATGGCGTCTTCGCCCTCGACCCGAAGGGTGTCCGCCCGGGCGCCGAGGTTGATCGCGTACCCGCCCCCTCCCGCCGTCTTGCGGCAGATGGAGCAGTAGCAGCGGAGGTAAGGCACGGGTGCGTAGGCCGTGACGGAGAAGCGCACGGCGCCGCAATGGCAGGACGCGTTCAGATGCATGGCCCCCTGTCCTTCGATCGCGAGAGCATCGGACCCAAAGTGGACCCCACTTTTGGGATCCCTCCGACGCTCTTTCTCTTCAGCAGCGCATCGTTCGGCGCGGAAAACCGGGTCCACTTTTCCGCACGATGCGCTAAGGCCGCGGCCCGCCCTCGGGAAGCCCGCGCCCGAGCCGGTCCGGCAGGGGATCGCCCTCCGGCACGAACTGCATGGAGACCGAATTCATGCAGTAGCGCTCTCCCGTGGGCGGCGGCCCGTCGCTGAAGACGTGTCCGAGGTGGCCCTCGCAGCGCGCGCAGCGGATTTCGGTCCGGACCATTCCGTAGCTTCGGTCCTCGACGAAGGCGATGTGGTCCCGGTCCAGCGGATCGAAGAAGCTCGGCCAGCCCGTGCCGGATTCGAACTTCGTGCCGGAGCGGAAAAGCGGAAGCCCGCACAGACGGCAGACATAGGTGCCTTTCGCCTTGGCTTCGTTGAATATCCCGCAGAACGGCGCCTCGGTGCCGTGCTCGAACAGCACTTCGCGCTCCTCGTCGGTGAGATCCTGCGCGAGCGTCCTGAGTTCGGACGGCGTCGGCGGCTCGAGGCTGAACCCGGTGCCGGACCGCCGTCCGGCCGTCATGGCATCTGAGCTGCTCAAGGGATTCTCCTTCGGTCATCGTAGCGAACGGCAGCCGAAACGCCCGGTTCTGGGTCCGTCCGCTATTCGCATTTTAGGCGAGGAGCAATCCGGGGCGAGTCCAGGACCGAAGAATGTGGCGTCCTCGGCCGCGCGGCCGCCTCTGTGTCATCCCGCCCGCCGGGGAGGACAAGGCGGCGGCTTGGCCCGCCGCCGGTCGTCTCTCATGAGGGTGACGAGCATGAAGATGCTCCGCTCGCCCCAGGACCACGCCCCTCTTGCCGCCCGGGGGAGCATTGCTCGTCAGATGACTCCGAGCAAGAGGGCAAGGCAGAGGAGGATTGCCAGCCCGGCGATGACGACGGCGGGCGGTCCTTCGGAGAACTGGAAAGCAAGGCGTTGCAGCATAGGCTCCTCCTGTCGGCATCGGGGCGTTCAAGGCCCACGCCGCGGCTCATACGGCCTAGTCACGGGCTTGCGTCCGCACCTGCCGGGCTGCATCGGCCGCGGCGGACGACAACGCCGAAGCGATGCGCTCATCGGATGTCTCGACACCGTAGGCCAGCAGATCGGCGCGGACCCTGTCCATGAGGTCACGGTCGGATTGAGGCTGAACGGCGGTCTCGACGAACGAGCGGACATAGTCGCGGTACTCCGTTCCGCGCAGCCCTATCTGCTCGGCAGCCCAGCGAGCGAAAAGCTCGTTGCGCCGCGCAACGGCGAGAAACCGCAACTCCTCCTCGTGGGCGAACAGGCTTTCGAAAGCGCGTTCGCGCTCATCGAACAAGGTCATGGCAGTCCTCGCAAGACTTATGCAGTACGCAATACCGTGAGCGTCGGTACAGGCTATTCCACAATCGGGCGGCCTCCACCGCTACGAACCCGAATGCCGCTACCCCGAGGCTGGTCCGATGCCCGAGGCGGTCAAGGCGGCGCCGATATGAGGTGGATCCATGAGACCTCCATCTCAGCCGTGTGCCGATCACGCGGGAGCCGGCATTCTGCAGTCGCAGCGACGATAAGGCTCCGCCTGTCCAACAATCGTGTCAAGGATCGATTGAGCAGACACTCGGCGGAAACCGCAGTCGCGCCGTCGTGACTGGACGGAGCGGAGCATCAAGCGCAAAGTGGCGAGTGGCGGACCCCCACCCGCCATGCGCGGAGGCCAGAGGGCTTGAGGGCTAGGAATTGGTCCTTGAGCCCTTCGTATTGGGGCTGCCGATTCGAGCATCGCCCATGCATCCCTTGGCGTGATGCCATCGCAATTCTTTGTCGAGCTGGCCTCGCCGGCAGGTTCCTAATCGGCGGAGCGCACCGGCCGACTGAGGTATCGCGATCCCTGGAGAGCGAACCGCCAGGGTGCATCGACGGCGCGCGTGATGCCGATCCGCCCTCCGGCCACCACATCCACGAGCTGGGAGCCTGCCTCCACGGAGAAGGGCGGCCGGTCGAGCGCCGCCCCGTCATGCGAGACCGTCACGGCGAGGGCCTGGCAGAGCCGGCCCGGCCCCGCACAGAGCAGGCGCGGATCGTCGACTCCGCGCCGCGATCGCATGGCCTCGACACCCGTCGTCGGTTCGAGGGCGCGGACGAGAACGGCACTTCCGGACCGGCAGACGAAGTTCAGACACCAATGAATGCCGTACGAACGATAGACATAGGCGTGCCCGGCCGGACCGAACATCGCCGCGTTCCGGGGGGTCGGTCCATTGAAGCTGTGGGAGGCGGGATCGTCCGACGCATAGGCTTCCGTCTCCACGATCAGCCCACCGACGCCGTCGACCAGAAGGGTGGCTCCGATCAGTTCGCGGGCGACCGCCGCGACGCCGCGGTCGAAGAAGGAGCGAGACAGCTTCATGGTGCGAACGATTCTGCGACCCCGGGTCCACTTTTCCGCACGATGCGCTAAGCGGCTTCGGCGAGCACCTTGTCGACCGCGGCGAGATCGTCCGGGCTGAGCACCCATGCCGCTGTCGCAACGTTCTGCTCGACCTGTTCGGGCCTGGTCGCACCTGCGATCACGCTCGCGACCTGCGGTCGGGCGAGAAGCCACGCGAAAGCGAGTTCGAGCAGAGTTCGGCCCCGCTCCGCGCAGAACCGCTCGAGCCGCTCGACCTTTGCCCAGTTCTCGTCCGTCAGGTAGCGGTCGGCCAGGCGCTGCGTACTGGCGAGCCGCGTACCCGCGGGCAACGGAGCGTCGGGCTTGTACTTGCCGCTGAGGAGACCGCTCGCCAAGGGGAAATAAGGGATGATGCCAAGGCCGTAAGCCTCGGCGGCCGGCACGAGTTCGCGCTCGATGCCGCGCACGAGCAGGCTGTATTCGTCCTGGGACGAGACGAAGGCATTGAGCCCCAGGCTCTTCGACGTCCATTGCGCCTCCACCACTTGCCAGGCGGGCAGGTTGGAGCAACCGACATAGCGCACCTTGCCCTGGCGGATGAGGTCGTCGAGCGCGCGCAGCGTCTCCTCGATCGGCGTCAGCGGATCGGTTTCATGAAGCTGGTAGAGATCGATCCAGTCCGTCCTCAACCGCCGCAGGCTGTCTTCGACTGCCCGCATGATATAGCGGCGCGAGGCTCCCTTGAGACGGCGCTCCTCGTCCATGACCATGCCGAACTTGGTCGCGAGGACGATATCCTGGCGGCGGGCGCCGAGGATCTCGCCCAGGATCGCCTCCGAACCGCCGGCATTCCCGTAGATGTCGGCCGTGTCGAAAAACGTGACGCCGCAATCGAGCGCCTTGTCCACGACGAGACGCGACGCGGAAAGGGCGATGCGTCCGCCGAAGTTGTTGCAGCCGAGGCCGATCACCGAGACCCGAAGACCTGATGTGCCGAGATTGCGAAACTGCATCGGTGACCTCTGAGGGAATGTGAGCGTGCCGCCGGAGGAGCGGGATCGGGCACGGCGAGCCCTGTATCAGATGAATGCCGGTCGGGTCGAGCACCGGAAGCGACACTGCCCGAATGCACGCGCCGGAGTGCCGGTCGCGCCGACGCCGCGGTGATCCGTTCGGGAGGGGCCCGACCGCTCAAGAGAGCGTGAACGCCTCGTTGATGGCGCTTTTTACGCCACCGCCCATCTGCGGCCCGCCGCCCGCGACAAAGATGGCGTCTCCCACGACCACGGCCCCCATCCCGTGACGGGGCGTCAGCATCGGGGCGTGGGCCTCCCAGCGGTCTCGGGCAGGGTCGTAGGCTTCGTTCTGGCCGAAGACTCGGCTGGTCCCCTCGCCGCCCATGACGAAGATCCGGTCGCGATACCACACGGCGCCATGGCCGGAGCGCGCGGTCGGAATGGGCGCCCTGAACATCCACTGATCCGACTTCGGGTCATAGCTGTGATGGAGGTTCGAGTTCGTGTGGAACGAGTTGACGCGCCCGGCGATCAAGTGGATCAATCCGTTCACGGCGACCAACCCCGTGTGATCGCGTGCGACGGGCATCGGCTGACGCCGCGCGTAACGGTCCGCCGCAGGATCGTAGACGAGGTGCCAGTCGATGGAGCGGCGGTTGTCCGATCCGATGGCTCCGCCGATCAGATGGACCAGCCCCCCGACGGCGACGCACGAGATCGCCCCGCAGGCTTCCGGCAGGCGCCGGAGCGTGTGCCACCGTTCGCCGTCGAACGCGAAGGCGCCGTCATGGGGCGTCCGGTTCTGCTCGAGGAAACCGCCGAAGGCATACAATCTCTCTCCGAGCGTCGCGACGCCGACATGATTGGCGCCACGCGGCAATTCGGGCAGAGTCTCCCAGCGATCCGTGCCGGGATCGTAGGCATGATGGTAGGGGCGGTCGACCCGCTGCTCGGCGTAGCCGCCCACGAGGTGCACGCGTCCGCGGTATTCCGCCGCCCAGGCCATTTCGGTGCGTGGGAGCGGAAGGGGCGCACGCGCCGACCAGCGCCCCTGTGCCGCTGCGGGCGGAGCCGCACTGTCCCTCACCGCCTGCTGCCGGTGCAGATCGGGCAGGTCGATGCGGCCCGGCGCATTCAAGCGCTCGAATTGGCCGGAATGGTGCTCATGCTGCGCCTTGCCGGCGGTCGCGACCAGAGCGAATCCTCCGGCCAGCAAGCAACGACGATCCACCGTCAAGGTCGCCTCCTCGCGTCCGTTTGTGTGGCTTTGAATTGGTTCAGGTCGGCGATTCGGCAAGGCGGTGCGGCCGGCGGTGAAGCCTCATGACGCCATTCGCGGCCCGAGATCCTCGGGTCGCGCCTCCGCTCGGCCCGCTACTCCCAGCGGTGCGTCCCGCGGTCGTACCGGCCGTGCGCGACCATGACCTCGACCCGGCCGCGGGGTCCGATGAGCCAGGACGCCACCCAACCCGTCAGGCTGACGACGACGGAGCCGAACAGGGCGGACCAGAACCCGGAGACGTCGAATCCGTCGAGCAGCCATGCCACGAGTGCGAGCATTCCCGCATTGATGACGACGAGAAAGAGGCCCAGGGTGATGATCGTCAGCGGCAGTGTCAGCACGACCGCGACGGGCCGTACGAAAGCATTGACGATGCCCAGAAGGAGCGCCGCGACGATGAGAGTCGCGCCGTCCCGCACCTCGATCCCGGGGACGATTTCCGATGCGACCCAAAGGCCGAGCGAGACGATCAGCACTCGGATCAGGAAGCCCGCCATCGTGTCTGTCCTCTTGTCGAACCCTTCGCCCACGCGAGGCGAGTCTAGCATGGCGTTCTACGGGCCGACGACGAAATCTCGGGCACCGCTTCGCGCGGGAATGACGAGTCGCATCCGATGTTTAGCGCCGGAAGTCGATGCAGCGGACGAGCCGACCCGCCCTAAGTGGCACTTGCTGCGACGCAGCAAATCACCTAGCCAGGATTCAGACCACCCGTGGGGGCAACACGGGCCAAAGGACCGCGGACAGGGTGCAAAACCCGGCGCGGTCCTTGTCACGTCCGGCAGGATATCACCCGGGGGTGAGGTGCGGCTTTGACCTTCAAGAGCGTCTCCGAGATGTCGGCCGAGCAACGGCTCATCTTGAGAACCCACCTTCTCGAGCGCCGGGAATCCCTGCTCAGGTGGCGGGACCGGATCCGCGACCTCCAGTCCTTCACCCCCGAGCCCGACGAGGCCTACGACATCGGATTCTACGGCTTCTCCGGGATCGGGATGAGGACAGGACGGGGCGTTCTGTCGAGGGTCGAGGCACGGTCCTTTACCGCGGAGATGCGGGCGTCCGGCATCGAGCGGCACCGGACCTTCACCCGGCTGGCCTTGGCGATCGTGAACGCGCAACTCGGCGAAGTGGACGACGAGTTGGGGAAGCTCTCGGCCGACGCCCGTTGAGTTGCGGTCCCCCGGGGGAATCGCTCATAGGGACTCGCGCGTCGCGCGCCCGCGTATCCTCAGGTGACCGCCCATGAGATACCCGCCGGAACGCATCGTCTGCCTCACCGAGGAGACCGTCGAGGCGCTCTACCTTCTGGGCGAGGATCGCCGCATCGCCGGCGTATCCGGCTACGCGGTCCGGCCGCCGCAGGTCCGCCGCGAGAAGCCGCGCGTCTCGGCTTTCATTTCGGCCGATCTTCCGAAGGTCCTGGCGCTCGAGCCCGATCTCGTCCTGACCTTCTCCGACCTGCAGGCCGACATCGCTCGCGACCTCGTCCGGGCCGGCATCGCCGTCCATGCCTTCAACCAGCGGGACATCGCCGGGATCCTCGGCATGATCGAGACGCTCGGGGCGCTGGTCGGCTGCCCCGAGAGGGCGCGCGACCTCGCTGCGATCCTTCGGCGGCGTCTCGACGAGGTCCGCTCCGAGTCGGCCGGACGAGCCTCGAGGCCGCGCGTCTATTTCGAGGAATGGGACGAGCCGATGATCTCCGGCATCCGGTGGGTCTCGGAACTGATCGAGATCGCCGGCGGAGTCGATGTGTTCGCCGAGAGGTCCAAAGCCCCCGACGCACGGGGCCGCATCGTCACCGCCGAGCAGGTGATCGAAGCCAATCCGGACGTGATCGTCGGCTCCTGGTGCGGCAAGCGGTTCGTCCCCGACCGGGTGGCGGCGAGGCCCGGCTTCGGCGCCCTTCCGGCCGTCCGCGCCGGATCGCTTCACGAGATCAAGAGCTCGATCATTCTGCAGCCGGGCCCGGCCGCCCTGACGGACGGCCTCGACCGACTCAGGGCAATCCTCGCCGGGGTCTCGTGAGCGACCCTACATACCGCTACGTCACTCTGGTTCGCGCCGCGCCAGATGATATAGCGTGTCGCACTCCGGGGCCGCTGCCCCGACCTCATACCGGAGTCTTCCCGTGACCCTATCGATGTACAAAGCGTCGGTGCCCGTCTTCGTGCAAGGCATGACCAACCTCTCGGCGATCCTGGCCAAGGCGGCCGCCCAGGCGTCCGAGCGCAAGATCGATCCCGCGGTCCTGCTGAACAGCCGGCTGGCGCCCGACATGTACCCGCTCGTCCGTCAGGTGCAGATCGCTTCCGACCACGCCAAGGCCGGGACCGCCCGCCTTGCCGGCATCGAGGTGCCGAGGTTCGAGGATGTGGAGAAGGACTTCGAGGAATTGCAGCGGCGTCTCGCCGGCGTGCGGGACTTCATCCAGGGCGTCGACCCCGCCCGGATCGACGGCTCGGAGGACCGGGACATCAACGTGCCGCTCGGCGGGCAGACGGTGACGTTCAAAGGTCAGCCCTACCTTTTGCAATTCATCCTGCCGAACTTCTTCTTCCACCTCGTCACCGCATACGACATCCTGCGGCACAACGGGATCGCCATCGGCAAGCGCGACTTCATCGGCCGCATTTCGTGACCTTGCCGGCCATGGCGATTGGAGGTCGATCGCTGCGGCCGCAGGATCGCTGCCCGGGAGATGGCAGGCCCGTTGCCCTCCCGGTTCCGAGTTCGTCCCATGTCGTCCGCTATCTGGTTTGCTAGCCTCGCCGTCGGCATCCTTCTCCTGTATGTCGGCATCGTCGGCGTCATGTCCCTGGCTCAGTCCAGGCTCCTTTTCCCGACGCACCTCGCGGCCTCTCATGGACCGCCCCTCCCCGCTTCGGCCGCACGCCTCGAAATCGGGACCCCGGACGGGGAGCGGCTGAGCGGGGTTCGGCTCGGGCCGGCCGATCGCACGGCCGATCGGCTGCCGCTCCTTATCGGGTTCGGCGGGAACGCCTGGAACGCCGAGACCATGGCTCTCCTTCTCCATGACCTCCTGCCCGGCGCCGAGGTCGTCGCCTTCCATTACCGAGGCTATGCCCCGAGCACCGGATTTCCGAGCGTGAACGCGCTCCTCGGCGACGCGCTCACGATCTTCGATCACCTCGAACGGGAGAGCGCCAGGCGAATCGTTCCCGTCGGATTCAGCATCGGGAGCGGCGTCGCGGCCTATCTCGCCCGCCATCGGCCGGTCGCCGGGATGATCCTGGTGACGCCGTTCGATTCCCTCGAAGCCCTCGCAAGCGAGCATTTTCCATGGGCGCCCGTCGGCCTCGTCCTGCGACACCGCATGTCGCTCGTGGATTTCGTCCGGGAGAGCCGGGTTCCCACGGCCGTCATCGCGGCGGGCCGGGATTCGATCGTGCCCCACCGGCGCACGGAGCCTCTGCGCCGGGCGGTCCCGAACCTGGTCTTCGACCGGACGATCGCCGATGCGGGGCACAACGATCTCTACGGCGATCCCGCCTTCGCCGACGGCCTTCGCGACGCACTGGCTCGCATCGAGGCGGCCGGCGGCCGGTGAGCCAACAACCCTATACGGGTTCGACCTCTTCGTTGCGCACGATCCGCAAGGCGGTCTTCCCGGACATCCGCGACTCGGAAAGCGTCACGAGCCGCTGCTCCAGAACTTCGACCCTGTGCATCAGAGCCTGGACCGCCGCCGCGAGTTCATGGGCGTCGACCGGCGACGCGGGCGCGACCGGCTCCAGGACAGGCTCGATCCTCATCGTCGTCTTTCGCGAGACGTCCTGCACCGGAACGTCTCTCGGTGCACGGCGGACGAGCCGCGCGAGACCCCGGAAGAGGCGGCGGACGAACCAAAGGGACCAGGCGGCGAACAACAGGAAGGCGGCCGCGGGAGCGCCCGCGATGCCGATCTCGAGAATTCGACCCCAATCAACCATGAATAAACCTCAGGTGAATCAAATCGACCCCCGAATGACCGCGGAACCGTGGCCGGAATAAGTCCGCGCAGGGCGGCGTCGGCCCGGCCAGGCCGCACAAGGCTCGCCTCAGGTTGAGAGGTCGAAGACGAGAATGCCGTCGAGCCCTCCCTCCGCGGCTTCGACCAGGCGGGCGCCGGCCCGGCGGTGGTCCGGGTGATTCTGGTAGGCGTCGAGCGCGGCGCGGTTCTCGAACTCAACGATGAATCCGTGCCTGAACCCCTTTTCGAGCTTCTCCAATTCCAGACTCCGCCCCGCTGCGACGTTCAAAATGCCGGGAATCAGCGGCTGGACGGCTTTGATCTCGTCGAACAAGGCCGCGGCGGCGGCTTCGTCGACAGGGTCCTTGAACCGGATCAGCACGACATGGCGGATCATGAGGCAATCCCTTGGGACGGATGGACCATCGGCCGGCACGACGCGCCGAGCCGCGGCGGGTCGTTCAGGCCGCGTCGCGCCTGGCATCGAAGTTGATGGACGAAAGCGCCGGCACGCCGCGGACGAGATCGGCGGCCTTCTCGCCGATCATGATCGTCGGCGCATTGGTATTCGAGGAGACGAGCCGGGGCATGATCGAGGAATCGCAGATGCGGAGCCCCTCGATCCCACGCACTTTCAGCGATTCGGGATCGACGACCGCCATCTCGTCGCGGCCCATCCTGCAGGTCCCGACCGGATGGTGATCGGTCTTGGCGTGGCGGCAGGCATAGTCGATCAGATCCGCCTCGCCGAGCTTGCCCGGTCCCGGCAGGCGCTCCTCGAGCACGTAGGGAGCAAGCGCCTTCTGGCGCATGATCTCGCGCGCGATCCTCAAGCCCTCGAGCGCCATGGTGCGGTCGTAAGGGTCATCCCAATAGTTCGGATCGATGAGCGGCGCGGCCGCCGGATCGGAACTCGCCAGGCGAAGCGTCCCCCGGGAGCGCGGGCGCAGGAAGGCGGAATTCAGGGTCACGCCGGGGTTCTTCAGCTTCTCGACTCCGGCCTCGATGCCGGAGCCGAGACCGAGGTGGAACTGGACGTCGGGCGACCGGGCATCCGGATCCGCGTACCAGAAACCGCCGGTCTCGAAGAGGCTCGAGGCGACCGGGCCGGTCCTGAAGAGCAAGTATTGGAGGCCCGCCCAGACGGTGCGATGCAGCTTGGCGTAGTTGTCGTAGGTGTGATCGCCCGTGCATTCGCAGATCACGAACAGGTCGAGGTGATCCTGGAGGTTCGACCCGACTCCCGGAAGGTCGTGCGTCACGGGAACGCCGACGGCCCGCAAGTGGTCGGCCGGGCCGATGCCCGACTGCATCAGCAGCTTCGGAGAGCCGAAGGCGCCGGACGTGACGAGAACCTCCCGCTCGCATCGGATGGTGGTCGTGCGGCCCTCCCCTTCGATGAGCTCGACGCCGACGGCCCGCCCCCGCTCGATCAGCACCCTCGCGGCCGTGGCGCCTGTCTTGATCGAAAGGTTCGGCCGGTCGCGCACCGGATTGAGATACGCGACGGAAGCCGATGAGCGGCGCCTGTCGCGCTGCGTGAGCTGGTAGAAGCCGACGCCCTCCTGGTGCTTGCCGTTGAAATCGTGGTTGTAGGGGATGCCCATCTCCTGCGCGGCCCGGATGAACGCGTCGCAGATCGGAAGCGTGTAGGCCGGCATGGAGACGCCGAGGGGCCCACCGGTGCCGTGATAGTCGTCGACGAAACGCTGATTGTCCTCGGCGCGCTTGAAGTACGGCAGGACCTCGCGATAGCTCCAGCCCGAGCAGCCCTCCTCGTTTGCCCAGGCATCGTAGTCGAGCGGATGGCCGCGCGTGTAGATCTGGGCGTTGATCGAGGAGCCGCCGCCGAGCACCTTGGCCTGCGTGAACCAGAGGATGCGGTCCTTCAGGTGCTTCTGCGGAACCGTCGACCAGCCCCAGCTCGCGATCCCCTTCGTCATCTTGGCGAACCCCGCCGGCATGTGGATGAAGGGGTGCCAGTCGCGCCCGCCGGCCTCGACGAGAAGGACCTTCACGGCGGGATCGTCGGAGAGCCGCCGCGCCAGGACGCAGCCGGCCGGACCGCCACCGGTGACGATGTAGTCGTACATGTGAGCCTCCTGTGCGATGGCGGTGCGGGGCCTCGGTCAGAACCGGGAGACGGAGAGCGCGCCATCGACGTGCAGGACGCTCCCGGTCGCGAAGGCGAGGCCCGGCTGCGCCAGCGCAATCACCGCCTTCGCAACGTCCTCCGGCTCGCCCCAGCGGCGCGACGGGACGAGCCCTTCCGCGATGCGCTCGTCGTAGCGCGCGGCCACCGGCGCCGTCATGCCCGTGCGGATGATGCCGGGGCGCACCTCGAAGACGCCGATCCCCTCCGGGGCGAGCCGCACGGCGAGCGCGCGGACCCACATGGAGAGCGCCGCCTTCGATACGCAATATTCGACGCGCTCCGGATTCGCCATCTCGGCGCTGACGGAAGTCACCGTCACGATGGATCGCGAGGCTGCGTCGGACGCCGGATGAGCCAGCATCCAGCGCACGGCGGCATGGGTCAGGAACATCGTGCCGCGCAGGTTGACGGCGATCACCCTGTCGAAATTGTCCGGCTTGAGATCGAGAAGGTCACCGCGGACCGGGGCCCCGATTCCCGCGTTGTTGACGAGACAATCGAGGCGTCCGAGGCGGTCCGCGACGGTCTCGATGGTGCGGCCGTGGGACGAAAGGTCGGCGAGGTCGCCCTGCAGCGACAGCGTCGCGGCCCCAAGGCCGCGGCAGGCCGCCTCGGTGTCCTCGCACGGCTCCCGATCGAACAGGGCGAGGTCGAAGCCCGAACCCGCAAGCGCCTCCGCGACGGCGCGGCCGATTCCCTGCCGCGAGCCGGTGACGAGAGCGACGAGACGCGTATTCATGCCGTCGCCGGCGCCCCGCTGGCGCTGGCCAGACCGAGACGCTCCTTCAGATGATCGCCGACTCGAAGCGCCTGAGCTGCGATGGTGAGCGCAGGATTGACCGCAGCGGAGGACGGGAAGAACCCGCCGTCGACCACGTAGAGGTTGTCGAGGTCCCATGCCTTGCAAGAGGGGTCGAGCACGGACGCGGCGGGATCCCTGCCGAACCGGACGGTGCCGCACTGGTGCGACGTCGTCTGCAGGCCAAGCCACTTCGAGATGACGAGCGGCGAGCCGAGCCGCCGCATGATCCGCCCGACCTCCCGCACGAGGCGGCGATGGGGCCCCATGTTGTTCTGCCGGTAGATGAGCCGGATGGTCCGGCCGTCGAGGACGACCCGGTTCTCGGGATCGGGCAGGTCTTCCGACATCACGTACCAGTCGAAGGAGCGGCGCGCGACGGCGTCCATCGCGGCGCGCGGGACGAACGGGACGCTCGCGGTGAGCATGCCGGCCTGCAGCTTGCCGAGCATCTGCAGGTTGCCCATCGGCTTCTCGTAGCCCGGCATCCCGAAATAGTAGTCGTTGACCGCGAAGGTCTTCTGGTAATTCACCGCGGTGCGTTTCGGGCTCACGGCCATGACGGCCGTGGGATTGTGGGCCATGTAGTTGCGGCCGACCTGATCCGACCCGTTGGCGAGCCCGCGCGGATGCCGGTCGGTCGCGGAGCGCAGCAGGAGAGCCGCGGAATTGATCGCGCCTGCGGCGAGGACCACGACCGGCGCCCGCCGGATCGAAATCTCGCCGGGCGTCTCCGCCTCGACGCCGGTGACCGAGCGGCCGTCGGCGGAGGTGAGGATCCGAAGGACCTTCACGTTCGTCTCGAGGGTGACGTTCCCCGACAGGAGCGCCGGCCGCAGGCAGCAATTCTCGGCATCGCCCTTCGCGTCGTACGGGCACGGAAAGCCGTCGCAGGTCATGCAGCGGATGCAAGCGCCGCCGTGGCCCTGCTGGATCGAGACCGGCAGCGGGAAGGGATGCAGCCCCTGGTCCTTCAGCCGGTCGACGAGCTTTGCGATCGGCGGGTCGTGAGGGACCGGAGGGTACGGATAGGCCGTCGAGTGGGGCGGCTCGGTCGGATCCAATCCGGCTTCGCCCCTTGTACCCATGATGGCCTCCGCGCGGGCGTAGTAGGGCTCGAGTTCGCCGTACGTGACCGGCCAGGCGGGCGAGACGCCGTCCTCATGAACGAGATCCTCGAAATCCCGCTCGCGCAGCCGCATCATCGTGGCGCCGTAGACCTTCGTGTTGCCGCCCACGTAATAGTGGATGCCGGGGTTGAACGGCTTCCCGTTCCGGTCGGTCCAGACATCGACCGAGCGGTAGCGCTGCTGATGGAAGACGGCCTCCACCGAGCTGTTCGCGGCCTCCCGCGGCAGGTACCCTCCCCGTTCGAGCACATGGATGCGCAATCCCGTGTCCTTCAGCGCGTAGGCGAGCGCGGACCCGCCCATCCCGGCGCCGACGATGAGGACGTCCGGCTCGCGCGCCATCGTCAGATCCGCCTCCCCGTCGCGGGGTCGAAGAGCACGGCCTTCTCGAGATTGAACGCGAAGGGCATCGTCTGCCCGGCCTGGACGTCGGCATCGGCCCGCATGCGCGCGACGACCTCCTTGCCGCCGAGATGGGTGACCACGAACGTGTCGGCGCCGGCCGGCTCGACGACCTCCACCTGGCAATCGAGAAGCTGAACGTGGCGCGCGTTGCGATCGGCCCCGTCGCGGTCCGTGATCGCCTCCGGCCGCACACCGAGGATGACCTCCTGGCCGGCTTCGACCGCGGCCGAGGCCAACTCGCCGGCGAGCGGAAGATGGAGAGGCGCCGCGCCGTTGCGGGCGAGGGACAACGCCTTGCCGTTGCCGCCGTTCGCGACCTTCGCCTTGATGAGGTTCATGGCGGGCGAGCCCATGAAGTCGGCGACGAAGAGGTTGGCCGGCCGGTTGTAGATCTCGGCGGGCGTGCCGACCTGCTGCAGTTCGCCGTCCTTCAGCACGGCGATCTTGGTGGCGAGCGTCATCGCCTCGATCTGGTCGTGCGTCACGTACACGATCGTCGCCCCGGTCTTCTGGTGGAGGCGCTTGATCTCGGTGCGCATGTCGACGCGAAGCTTCGCGTCGAGGTTCGAGAGCGGCTCGTCGAACAGGAAGACCCTCGGCTTGCGCACGAGCGCACGGCCCATGGCGACCCGCTGGCGCTGCCCCCCGGAGAGCTGGCCGGGCCTGCGCTTCAGGAGATGCTCGATCTGCAGCATCTTGGCGACCTCGGCGACCGCCTTCTCGCGCTCGTCCTTCGGCACGCCGCGCATCTCCATCCCGAAGGCGATGTTCTGGGCCACGTTCATGTTCGGGTAGAGCGCGTAGGACTGGAACACCATGGCGATGTCCCGCTTCGACGGGTGGAGGTCGTTCACCACGTCGCCGCCGATGGCGATCGTGCCCTCGGAAATGCCTTCGAGGCCCGCGATCGTGTTGAGAAGCGTGGACTTGCCGCAGCCCGAGGGCCCGACCAGCACGAGGAAGCCGCCCCGGTCGAGGGTCAGGTCGATCCCCTTGAGGATCTCGACGGCGCCGTACCGCTTGCGCAAACCGGAGATTTCGAGAAACGCCATGTCGATCATCCTTTGACGGCGCCGGCCATGAGACCGCGCACGAAGTAGCGTCCCGCGAGGACGTAGACGAGGAGGGTCGGGAAGGCCGCGATCATGGCGGCCGCCATGTGGACATTGTACTCGCGCACGCCCGTCGACGTGTTGACGAGGTTGTTCAGCGCCACCGTCATGGGCGCGTTCACGCCCGTCGTGAAGGAAGCTCCGAACAGGAAGTCGTTCCAGATGTTGGTGAACTGGAAGATCACCGCGACGACGATGATCGGACCCGAGGACGGGAGGAGGATCCGCCGGAAGATCTGGAAGAAGCCGGCGCCGTCCATCTGCGCCGCACGGATCAGCTCGTTCGGGAACGCCTCGTAGTAGTTGCGGAAGAACAGGGTCGTGAAGCCGAGGCCGTACACGACGTGCACGAGGACCAGTCCGGCGGTGGAATCCGCGAGCCCGACGATGCCGAGGATCCGCGCCATGGGGATGAGCACCGTCTGGAACGGAATGAAGCAGGCGAACAGCATCATCCCGAACACCCATTTGTGACCGGGAAAGCGCCACTTCGTGAGGACATAGCCGTTGAGCGCGCCGAGCAGGGTCGAGATCGCGACCGCCGGGACGACCATCGCGATCGAGTTCCAGACGTATCCCTTGATCCCCGCGCAGGTGAGACCGACGCAGGCCGTCCCCCAGGCCGCGAGCCAGGGCTCGACGGTCGGGTTCACCGGCAGGGCCAGCATGTTGCCGTCGCGGATCTCGTCGAGGGTCTTGAACGACGTGACGACCATCACGAAGAGCGGCAGCAGGTAGATCAGGGCGAAGCCCAGGAGCAGGCCGTAGATGACGACCGTGTTGACCAGGGAAGCTCCCGGCGGGCGGGTGGCGGCAGCGGCGCTCATTGGCTCTTCTCCCTGAGCTCGGAGTAGAGGTACGGCACGATGATGGCGCAGATCGTCATGAGCATGATGACCGCGCTCGCGGCGCCGACCGCCATCTGGTTTCGCGTGAAGGTGTAGGAGTACATGAAGGTCGACGGCAGTTCGGTCGCGTTGCCGGGCCCGCCGCCGGTCAGGGCGATGACGAGGTCGTAGGACTTGATCGCCATGTGGGCGAGCACGATGAACGCCGACAGGAAGACCGGCCGCAGGAGCGGAATGACGATCCGCCGGTAGAGCGCGAAGGTGCTCGCGCCGTCGATCTGGGCCGCCTTCAGGATCTCGCTGTCGATGCCGCGCAGGCCGGCGAGGAACATCGCCATGCAGAAGCCCGACGCCTGCCACACGCCGGCGATCACCACCGTGTAGATCGCCATGTCGGGGTTCACGAGCCAATCGAACTTGAACCCGGCGAAACCCCATTCATGCATGGTCTTCTCCAGGCCCAAGCCCGGATTGAGGAACCATTTCCAGGCCGTTCCGGTGACGATGAACGACAGCGCCATCGGATAGAGATAGATCGGGCGGAGCACGCCCTCGCCGCGGATCTTCTGGTCGAGCAGGATCGCCAGGAGAAGGCCGAGGGCGATGCAGATGCCGATGTAAAGCGTGCCGAAGATGGCCAGATTCTCGATCGCCTTCCA
Organism: uncultured Alphaproteobacteria bacterium; assembly: GCA_963723525.1. Lineage (GTDB taxonomy): Bacteria > Pseudomonadota > Alphaproteobacteria > Rhizobiales > Beijerinckiaceae > Microvirga. The sequence continues at coordinate 42,433 of CAVRRI010000004.1, read as the reverse complement.
CCAGTTCGGCTGCGACCACAGCCGGGCGTAGGCGTCGAACCCGGCAAGCTCGTAGACCGGCAGGATCCGCGATCGGGTGAAGGACAGATAGACCGTCCAGAGAATGAACCCGTAGACGAAGATCAGGATGACGGCGAAGGAGGGTGCCAGCACCAGCTTCGGGAGCCATTCCTGCATCCGGGCGCGGGCGCGCTCGGTCGGGCTCGGTCGCGCGGCGATGGGCGCCGCCATGGTCGAAGTCATCGATTCCTCCCGGAACATCGGGCCTGGCGCATGGCGGGCATGGACCTCGCCGTCGCCGGACCGGCGGCACGCTCTGCGGCGCGCTCACCGGCGTTGGGGCCGGACCTCGTCCCGCGGGCGAAGGCCGAGGGACGGGATCCGATGCGTTCCGCTCCGTCGTTTGCTTCCGGAGCGTCGTCGGCGTCAGGACGCGCTCTTCACGGCCGTGACCAGTTCCTTCACCGCCTGATCGGTCGGGAGCTGTCCGTTGAAGTGGCGGGTGATCACGTCGTACATGGCGTTCTTCACTGCGGCCCGGTTGGCGTGCCCGTGAGCCATGGAACCCATCAGGGTTCCCTTCTCGCTCGCCGCCTTGAGGTCGGCGATCGCCTTCTTGCCGCAGGCGTCGAAAGCCGTGTCGGGAACGTCCGTCCGCGCCGGCGCCGAACCCTTCACCACGTTGAACGCCGACTGGAATGCCGGCTCCATGGTGGCCGAAGCGAGGGCGTTCTGCGCCGCCTGGCGGTCCGGCCCGACCTTGAACATCACGAACTGGTCGGAGTTGAAGGTCACGTTGCCTTGCGTGCCGGGGAAGCGGAAGCAGAGGAAGTCCTGATCGGGCTTCTTGCCGGCGTTGACGAACTCGCCCTTCGCCCAGTCCCCCATGATCTGCATCGCGGCGTCGCCCTTGATCACCATCGAGGAGGCGAGGTTCCAGTCGCGGCCGGAGAAGTTCGCGTCCACATAGGAGCGCAGCTTCGTCATGCGCTCGAACACGGTCTTCATCGTGTCGGACCCCAGGGCCTTGTCGTCGAGGTCGATCATCGTCTTCTTGTAGAAGTCCGGTCCGCCGGTCGTGAGCACCACCGAGTCGAAGAGCGTCGCGTCCTGCCAGGCCTGCCCGCCGTGGGCGAGGGCCGTGACGCCCGCGGCCTTGGCCTTGTCGAGCAGCGCGATCAGCTCGTCCCAAGTGGTCGGCGGCTTGGCCCCGAGCTTGTCCATGACGGCCTTGTTGGCCCAGATCCAGTTCGTCGAGTGGACGTTCACCGGAGCGGCGATCCACTTGTCCTTGTACTTCGAGAACTTCTGCAGGGCCGGCGGAACGGCCTTGTCCCACCCCTCCTTCTGGGCGAGAGGCGTCAGGTCGGCGAGCACGCCCTGTTCCGCCCAATCCTGGATGTCGAAGCCGAGCATCTGGACGGCCGTCGGGATGTTGCCCGAGGTCACGCGGGCGCGAAGCACGGTCATCGCCTGCGTGCCGCCGCCGCCGGCGATCGGGTTGTCCTTCCACGAGTAGCCCTGCTTCTGCAGGTTTTCCTTGAGGACGTTGAGGGCCGCGGCCTCGCCGCCCGACGTCCACCAGTGAACCATCTCGACTTCCTTCGTCTGCGCCTGAGCGGCCGTGGCCGCCGCGACGAAGACGGTAGCGAGCAGCATGTTCTTCACTGTCATCGTTATCCTCCCACTATTTGGCGGGACTATCCCATCCAAATCCTAGTCAACCGCATTTTTCGACCCTGTCCACCACGCCGTTCGCGGACCGTGATGCATATGGAGCGTTTTCGTCTCCGTGAAATCCTCGACGGCTCCGCGACCGAGCTCGCGGCCGAGCCCGCTCTGCCCGTAGCCGCCGAAGGGCAGTTCGGGAGCGCCGTCCATGAACGTGTTCATCCAGACCGTTCCGGCCCGCAGGCGGCGGCCGACCGTGAGGCAGCGGTCGAAGCTGCGGCTCCAGATTCCCGCCGACAGGCCGTACTCGGTCGCATTGGCGATCGCGGCCGCCTCGTCCTCGGTGTCGAACACGAGCGCCGAGAGCACAGGCCCGAAGACCTCCTCGCGGGCGATCCGCATGTTGGGCTCGATGCCGGAAAGGACCGTGGGTTCCATGAAGAGGCCGGCCGGGAATGGGAGGCGCCCGCCGCCGAGCCGAAGGTCGGCACCCGCGGCTTTCGCTTCCTCGATGGAGGATTCGATCTTCGAGAGGTGCTGCGGCGTGATGATCGCCCCGACCTTCGTGCCCGGATCGAGCGGATCGCCCACCGGCACGTTCTTCGAGCGCTCCACCACCGCAGCGACGAAATCCTCGGCGATGGACCGCTGGAGGATGAGCCGGCTTCCGGCATTGCAGCACTCGCCCGCATTGAAGAAGGCGCCGAAGACCGCGGCGTCGGCCGCCGCCTCCATGTCGGCGTCGTCGAACACGATCTGCGGGTTCTTGCCGCCGAGTTCCATGACGACCTTCTTCAGCGTGTCGGAGGCCGACGCCATGGTCCGCTTGCCGACGGCGTCGATCCCGTGAAGGAGACCATGTCGACGGACCGATGGGCCGTCATCACCGCCCCGACCTCGGGTCCGGTCCCGGCCAGGATGTTGACGGCACCCGCCGGCATGCCTGCCTCGAGGAGGATTTCGCCGAGGAGAAGGGTCGACGCGGAGGTCAGCTCGCTCGGCTTGACCACGATCGTGCAGCCGGCCGCGAGGGCGAAGGCAGCTTCTGGCTGACGATCAGGAACGGGAAGTTCCACGGGGTGATGATGGAGACGACGCCGATCGGATCGCGCACCACGACGCCGAGCTTCCGCTCGCCGAGATGCGCGTAGGACTCGCCGTGCAGGTCCCGCGCGAGCCCGGCCGCGTAGCGCCAGATGTCCACCGACCCGGCGATTTCGCCGCGCACCTGGGCGATCGGCTTGCCGCCCTCGAGGGCGTCGAGCAGGGCCAAGATCTCGGCCTTTCCATCGATCAGGTCGGCCGCCCGGTGGAGAATGCGCGAGCGTTCGGCGCCGGTCATGCGCGGCCAGGGACCGTGATCGAAGGCTGTCCTGGCTGCGGCGATCGCCGCCTCGACCTCGTCCGGGCCGGCGCGCGGATAGCGGGACACCACGACGTCGTGGGCCGGGCTCGCGCGTTCGATCGTGCGTCCGTCCGCGGCCTCCCTCCGCAAGCGTCCGTCGACGAGGAGGCCGAAGGCCTTCGGGATCCGGGCGAGGGCCTCGTCGAGGCGCGTGCGGATCAGGGCGGGTGCGTTCATGGGATCACCTGTTCCTGTACCGGGGCGCCCGCTTCTCGCGGAAGCTCGCCACGCCCTCGCGGCCGTCGTCCGTATAGGCGGCGAGCGCGCCGGCGACCGCCTCCAGGGCCGCGGAGGTCTCCTCCCCCTCGGCGGCGTTGATGAGCTGCTTTGCGAGCTGCACGGAGACCGGCGCCCGGCTCGCGATGGACCGCGCGAGCAATTCGGCGCGCGCCCTCCCCTGTCCCGATTCGCAGAGTTCGTCGGCGAGGCCGAGGCGCAGAGCTTCCTCGGCCGCGATGGACTCGCCGGTGAGGACGAGGCGCTTCACGGCCTGCGGTCCGACCCGGCGGACGAGGCGCTGCGTGCCGGACCACCCGGGAACGGTGCCGATCCCGGCTTCCGGCAGGCCGACCTTGGCGTGGGCCTCGATGATGCGAAGGTCGGCCGCCGCCGCGAGCTCGAGCCCGCCGCCGAGCGCATGCCCGTTGAGCACCGCGATCAGCGGCTGCCGCAGCCGCGCCACGCGGTCGAACACCCGGTGGCCCTCCCGGACCCAGCGCCGCCACATGTCGAGGGGTTCGAGCGCCGCCCACTCGCCGATGTCGGCACCCACGCAGAAGGCCCTCTCACCGGCTCCGGTCAGAAGCGCGGCCCGGATCTCGCCGTCGCCCTCGACAATCTCGACGGCCTGCTCGAGGGCCCTGATCATGGCCGGCGTCAGGGCGTTGAGCTTGCCCGGGCGGTCGAGCATGATCGTTGCGACCGGACCGTCGCGCCGAAGGCGAACGGCGCCATCCGCCAGGACGGCCTCGCTCACGGTGGCGGCGGGGACCGCTTCATTCATTGCGGCCTCCCAGCACGAGGCCGAACGGCTCGGGGCGGAACAGGGACGGGTCCATCGGGCGCGGCCGCTCGCGCACCAGGAGCGGGAACTCGGATTTCTCCAGGATGTCGGATACGAGATCGACCCCCGGTGCGATCTCGGTCACTTCGATCCCATCGGGGGTGAGGCGCATGACGCAGCGCTCGGTGACGTAGGTGATGTCCTGCCCCTGCTCGACGGCGCGGCGGCCCGAGAAGGAGACGTGCTCGACCTGCTCGACCAGTTTTCTGACCCTGCCCTCCTGCGCGATCTTGAGCCTCCCGTCCTCGACGGCGAGCTTGCCGCCCGCCATGAAATAGCCCGAGAACACGATCTTGCGCGCCCTGGCGGTGATGTCGACGAAACCGCCCGCGCCGGCCGTGACGTGCGGGCGCACGCCGAGTTTCGAGACGTTCACCGAGCCTTGCCGGTCGATCTCCAGAAACGAGAGCAGCGAGGCGTCGAAGCCGCCGCCCTGGAAATAGGTGAACTGGTAGGGCGAGGGCACGATGGCCTCGGCGTTCGAGGCGCAGCCGAACTGGAAGTCGAGGAGCGGCACGCCGCCGACCGCGCCTTGCTCGATCACCCAGGTGACGGCCCCGTGCTTTCCCTCCTCGATGAGGATGCGCGGCACGTTGGCCGAGATGCCGAACCCGATGTTGACCGCATCGCCGTGGCGCAGCTCCTGCGCCACGCGCCGGGCGATCACCTTGCCGGGTCCCCACTCGGCGAGCCGGAAGCTCGAAATGGGGCGGAAGATCTCGCCCGAGATGGCGGGGTCGTAGACCGTGTGGGTCGTCTGCATCTGGTCGGGCGCGACGACGATGCAGTCGACCAGGATGCCGGGCACGATGACCTGCTGCGGCTTGAGGGAGCCGGCCTTCGCGATGCGCTTGACCTGGGCGATGACGATGCCGCCGTTGTTGCGGACCGCGAGGGCCTGGTCGAGCGGGCCGAGATAGCCGCCTTCGTGCTCGAAGGAGAGGTTGCCGCGCTCGTCCGCCGTGGTCGCCCGGATGATCGCGACTTCCGGCGTGATGGTCGGGAAGAAGAGCCAGGTGTCGCCGGCGAATTCGACCTTCCGGACGACCGGCTCCGCGGCCGCCCTTCCGTTCATGGCGCAACCCTCCCGGGCGGGATCGACGAAGGTGTCGAGGCCGACCTTCGTCAGGACGCCCGGGCGCTTCGCCGCCGCCTCGCGGTGCATGTCGAACAGGATGCCCGACGGGATGTTGTAGGCCGGGATCTCGTCACCGGTGATCATGCGCCAGATCGCAGGCGGTTCGGCGGCGGACGGTCCGCTCGGGTAGGAGCCCGCGAGGACGCGCTTCAGGAGGCCGGGCTTGGCGATATGGTCGATCCCCTTGATGCCCCACATGTCGCCGGCGGCGATCGGATGCAGCGTCGTGAGGTTGCGGGGCGCCCCGGTCTCGTCGAAGCGCCTGCCGATGGCCGCCAGCACCGCATCGGGACAGCCGAGCCCGCTCGAGGACGACACGGTGACGATTGCTCCGTCCGGCACGCGGGCGGCGGCTTCGGCGGCGGAGACGATGCGGGGGAAAGCCATTCTTCAGCCCTCCCACCCTGTGACGACCGGCGTGCGCTGCCCCGTCTCGGCCGCCTTCAGGACGGCAAGCGCCAAGGCCATGGAGCGAACACCGTCCTCGCCGGTCGCCGCGGGCGTGCCGTCGCCGCGGATCGCGGCGTGGAACCGCTCCAGCGCCCGCACGTAGAGATTGGTGGAATCGGTCGGCAGCGCGCGCTCTCCCTCCGCGTTGCGCAGGACGACGTCGCCGATCGCCCTCTGCGTCATCACGTTGCGGCCGATCAGCGAGCCCTCGGTGCCGTGGACCTCGAATCCCGTGCCGGCGTATTTCGTGGTGAACGCGTCGTGGAGCTGCGCGATGAGGCCGGACCGGAACCGCACCGCTGCCATGACGCCGTCTTCGAGGGCGCCCTGCGCCATGCCGGCGGACTGCGTCATCGCGACGACGTCCTGCGGCTCGTCGTCCAGCACGAACCGGAGGGTGTCGGCATCGTGCACCGTGATGTCGAGCACGACGCCGCCGCCGGCCGCTGGCCTGGTGATGCGCCATCCTTGAAGGTGCGCCGGCAGATAGACGGCATGGAACACGCGCGCGGCGAGCGGCCGGCCGACGAGCCCCTCCTCGATGGCCTGCCGCATGGCCCGGTGCGTGCCCGCGTTGCGCAGATGATGGTTCGTCCCCATCACGACGCCGGCCTGCCGGCATGCGTCCACCATGTCGCGGGCGTCGGCGAGGTTCAGCGCCAGCGGCTTCTCGCACAGGACGTGCTTGCCGGCCTTCGCGGCCGCGAGCGTCTGCGCCTTGTGCAGTTCGTTGGTGGTCGAGATGTAGACTGCGTCGATACCGGGATCGTTCACCAGTTCGTCGAGGGAGGAGGTGTGCCGGGCGATGCCGTTGTCGGCGGCGTAGCGTGCCGCCCGTCCCGCGTCGCCCGACAGGACGGAGACCACCTCCCCGCCGGCCTCGCGGATGGCGCCGATCACCCATTCCTTCGCGATCGTGCTCGCGCCGATCAATCCCCACCGGGTCATCAGGCAACTCCCTCGAAAGAATTGGAATGCGCCCTGGAGGCCCCGCAGGACTCCCGCACGATGAGACGAGCCTCGCCCGTATAGGTCTCGACCCGGGGCCGCCCGCTCTCGATCTGGCGAAGCAGCATCTGCGCCGCCTTCTCGCCGAGGCCGATCGTGTCGACCGCCACGGTGGTCAGCGGCGGCGCCATGTGCTCGGCTTCGGCGATATCGTCGAAACCGACGACCGCCACGTCGATTCCGGCCCTGAGGCCGCGCTGCGCCAGCGCATGCACGACGCCCACGGCCACGATGTCGTTGAAGCAGAGCACCGCGGTCGGGGGCTCCGGAAGGGCGAGCGCATGAGCGAGGGCCGCGACGCCGCCGGCCTTGGTGGGAGTCGCCTCGATGAGGTTCGCCGGTCCGGCCTTCAGGCCCGCGCGCTCCATCCCGTCGAGAAAGCCCGCGACCGTTCGCGGAATGCACTCATGCGCGAGAAGCCGCCCAGGAACGCGAGGCGCCGGTGGCCCAGACGGACCAGGTGCTCGATGGCCCGGGCGCCGCCCGCCCGGTTGTCGGGAATGACGGCCGATGCATCGACCCCCGGCACGCGGCGCATGGCTTGAACGACGGGGATGCCGCTCGACGTGATCTCGCTGAGGGCCGCGGCATCGGTCCCGACGGCCGGGCACACGATGATCCCGGTGGCGCCGTGCTCGCGCATGGAGCGGAAGACCTGCGCCTGCCGAGCGGGGTTCTCGCCCGTATTGGCGATGAACGGGATGTAGTCCGAGCCCTGCAGGGCCCGCTCGATCCCGACCGCGAGCTCCGCGAAGAACGGGTTCATGAGGTCGTTGATGACCATGCCGACGATGTTCGAGCGCGCCGTTCGCAGGCTCGCCGCGCCGCGGTTGTAGACATAGCCGAGTTCGTCGATCGCCGCCTCGACCTTGCTGCGGGTCTCCGCCTTCACGAGCGGAGACCCCGACAGCACGAGCGAGACGGTGGATTTCGAAACGCCCGCCCTCTCGGCGATGTCGACGATCGTGGCCCGGGATGTCATGGGAGCGCCAAAAACTTGGAACGTTCCAAGTTATCGGCTGAAGATAGACCGAGCGGAGCCTGCTTTGCTCGTAAGTTCCATCTTGAATCCTCCCGTCGTCTCGTGTTCTAATTTGGAACGTTCCAAACGATGACCTCTTGAGCGCCGGCTGTCAAGCGGAAAAGATCCACCCTGGGGAGGACCCGAGATGCCCACGATCATGCTGCCTCGTCCCGACCGTACGCTGAGGGCCTACCGGCTGGGCCCCGCCTCTCCGTATCCCGAGACCGCGTCAGACCGCTCTGTCCGCACCGTCTACGCGGCCGCCCACGTGGTGGCGGATCCCTTCGCAAACGAGACGCCGTGGATGCGCGTGGCCATCGACTGGGACGCCACCATGGCGTTCCGGAGCCATCTCTGGCGTCTCGGATTCAAGATCGCCGAGGCGATGGACACGTCGCAGCGCGGCATGGGCTTCGACTGGACCACGGCGAAGGAGCTGATCCGGCGCTCGATCCGAGCGGCGCGGGCGGAGGGCGGCGATCTCGCCTCGGGCGCGGGCACGGACCATCTCGATCCGCTCGCCGCCGCGGGCCTCGAGGATGTCCTGCGCGCCTACGAGGAGCAGGTCGGTTTCATCGAGGCGGAGGGCGGCCGCGTGATCCTGATGGCGAGCCGCGCGTTTGCCCGCGTGGCGCGGGGCCCCGACGACTATGCGAGCGTCTATGGGCGGATCCTGCGTCAGGCGCGCTCGCCCGTGATCCTCCACTGGCTCGGCGCGATGTTCGATCCGGCCCTCGAAGGCTATTGGGGCTCCGCCGATCTCGACCGGGCCGAAGAGACCGTGCTCCAGATCATCCGCGACAACCAGGCGAAGGTCGAAGGCATCAAGATCTCCCTCCTCGACAAGGATCGCGAGATCGCGTTCCGCCGCCGCCTGCCCGAGGGCGTCCTCATGTATACGGGCGACGACTTCAACTACGCGGAGCTGATCGCCGGCGACGACCGGGGATTCTCGCACGGCCTCCTCGGGATCTTCGATCCCATTGCGCCTGCGGCGGCGGCCGCGCTGGCCAAGCTGGCGGAGGGCGACCGCGAGGGATACGACTCCATCCTCGCGCCGACCGTGCCCCTGTCGCGCAAGGTCTTCGAGGCGCCCACGCAGTTCTACAAGGCCGGCGTCGTGTTTCTGGCGTGGCTCAATGGGTTCCAGGACCACTTCACGATGGTCGGCGGCATGCAGTCGGCGCGCGGCCTCCTGCATTACACGGAGGTGTTCCGGCTGGCCGACCAGGCCCGCCTCCTGCGCAATCCCGACCTCGCCGTCCACCGGATGGCGGCCCTGTACGAGACCTTCGGCATCGCGGCTTCCCGCAGCCCGTCCCACCGCCACGCGGCCTGACCGGGGCAGCGAAGCCCGCACACCGTGGAATCACGGGCGGAGACCGATGGCACGGCCGTTGCTACAATGGTGAGCGGCGGCCGTCCCATGCCGCGTCGGCGTGCCGTGAGCCGTTTCCTTGCCTCGAGGATCTGCCGTGACGCAAGTCGAACCCGCCGACAAGGACCTGCCGCTCTGGGAGGACATCCGCCTGCTCGGCCGCATCCTCGGCGATACGGTCCGGGCCCAGGAGGGCGAGTCGGTCTTCGCGACGGTCGAGCAGATCCGCCAGACCTCGATCCGCTTCCACCGCGACGAGGACCCGGCGGCGCGCGCCGAGTTGCAGGCGATCCTCAACGCCCTCTCCCGCGGCCGGGCGCTCCAGATCATCCGCGCGTTCAGCTATTTCTCCCACCTCGCCAACATCGCCGAGGATCAGCATCGCCTGAGGCGGACCCGGGCCCATGCACGCGCAGGATCCCCGCCCCGCGAGGGCACCATGGCGCATGCCCTGGACCGCGCCCGCCAGGCCGGGGTGACGGCAGCAGAGCTGAAGGCGTTCTTCGGATCCGCCCTCGTGGCGCCGATCCTCACCGCCCACCCGACGGAGGTCCGCCGCCGCAGCACCATCGACCGGGAGATGGAGATCGCGGCCCTGATCGCCGAGAGGGACCGGCAGCGGCTCACACCCACCGAGGAGGCGGAGAACGACGAAGCGCTCCGGCGCGCGGTGCTGACGCTCTGGCAGACGAGCCTCCTCAGGCGCCATCGACTGAAGGTGGTGGACGAAGTCATGAACGGCCTGTCGATCTTCGAGCACACGTTCCTGCGCGAGCTGCCGAGGTTCTACGCCACGGTCGAGGATGCGCTGGCGAGCTACGATTCATGCTTCGGCGAGCACGACCTCCCCTCGTTCCTGCGGGTCGGCAGCTGGATCGGCGGCGACCGGGACGGCAACCCTTTCGTCACGGCTGAGGCCCTCCGGCAGGCGCTCCGGCTCCAAGCCGAATGCGCGTTCAACTACTACCTCGAGGACGTGCATCGGCTCGGCGGCGAACTGTCCCTCGACGGGCGGCTCGTGTCCGTCTCCAGCGAGGTGCAGGAACTCGCCGACGCGTCGCCCGACACCTCACCGCACCGTATGGACGAACCGTACCGCCGGGCGATCGCCGGCATCTACGCGCGACTGGCCACGACCGCGTCGGCCTTCGGCGTCCTCGGCACGCACCGGCAGCCCGTTGCCGAGGCCCCCGCCTACCGGGACGCGGCGAGCCTCCTGGCCGATCTTTCGATCATCGACCGTTCGCTCCGCGCCAACGGCTCCTCGACATTGGCGCGGGGACGGCTCCGGACGCTGCGCCGGGCGATCGCCACCTTCGGCTTTCATCTGGCGGCCATCGACCTCCGCCAGAACGCCGACGTCCACGAGCGGACCATCGCCGAGCTCTTCGAGACCGCGGGTCCCGGCACCTCCTATCGCACGCGCGGAGAACCCGAACGGCAGGAACTGCTCCTGGCCGAACTCCGGACGATGCGTCCCCTCGCCTCGCCGCACGTGCGCTACGGCGAGGAGACCACCTCCGAACTCGCCATCCTGCGCGAGGCCGCGCGGGCCCACGGGCGCCTAGGGGCAGCCGCGGTCCCGAACTACGTCATCTCGAAGGCCAATTCGGTCTCCGACATCCTGGAGGTGGCGGTCCTCCTCAAGGAGGTCGGGCTGCTTCTGCCCGCCGGGCCGTCGCTCGCGGTCAACATCGTACCGCTGTTCGAAACCATCGACGATCTCAGGACCTGCGCCTCGGTCGTGGACGGCTGCCTGCGCCTGCCGGAGTACCGCGCCCTGCTGGACGGAAGGGGCCGAACCCAGGAGGTCATGCTGGGCTACTCGGACAGCAACAAGGACGGCGGCTATGTCACCTCCGGCTGGGAACTGCACAAGGCGGAAATCGCGCTGGCCGCCGTCTGCCGCAGCCACGGCGTGCGGCTGCGCCTGTTCCACGGACGGGGCGGGTCCGTCGGCCGCGGCGGCGGACCGAGCTACCAGGCGATCCTGGACCAGCCCGCCGGGACGGTGCAGGGATCGATTCGCGTCACCGAGCAGGGCGAGGTGATTGCCGCCAAGTATTCCAACCCCGAACTCGGGCGTCGGAACCTGGAGATCCTGGCCGCGGCGACCTTCGAGAGCACTCTGCTCGCGGCCGGAGATCCGCTGCCGCGCGCGGATTTCACGTCCGCCATGGAGGAGCTGTCGCAGGCCGCATTCGCGGCGTACAGGGACCTTGTCTACGAAACGCCCGGCTTCGAGGATTACTTCTGGTCGTCGACCGTCATCGGCGAGATCTCGCAGCTCAACATCGGCAGCCGCCCTTCCTCCCGGACCAACTCGCGCCGGATCGAGGACCTGCGCGCCATTCCGTGGGTGTTCGGATGGGCCCAGTGCCGTCTCATGCTGCCCGGCTGGTTCGGCTTCGGCTCGGCCGTGGAAACGTTCCGAACACGCCATCCCGGCACTGGCCTCGAACTGCTGCGGGACATGTACCGCACGTGGCCGTTCTTCCGGACGCTGCTGTCCAACATGGACATGGTGTTGGCGAAGAGCGACATCGCCGTGGCGTCGCGCTACGCGGAACTGGTGAGCGATCAGGACCTGCGCAACGCGATCTTCCCGCGCCTGCGGGCCGAGTGGCAGCGTTCGATCGAGTGCCTGCTCGCCGTGATGGAGCACTCGACCCTGCTGGAGCAGAACCCGCTTCTCGCGCGCTCGATCCGCAACCGTTTCCCCTACATCGATCCGCTGAACCATCTCCAGGTGGAGCTGCTGAAACGGCTGCGCATGGGCAACGACGACGAGCGGGTCGTCAATGGCATCCACCTGTCGATCAACGGAATCGCCGCCGGGCTTCGAAACAGCGGGTGAGCGGCCACCGTATGATGGCTTGAGCATCCTCGAGGATCGGGTCGAGGTTCCGGCGTCTTTCGCGGCCTGGGATCCTCGGGTCGCGCTCCGCGCGCCCGAGGATGACGCCCTATAGGCAAATGACGCCGTTCAACGAGGATGACACCTCCCGTCAGGCCATGCTCTCCGCGTAGGCGCGCGAATGACGGTCGGCTTCGATATCCAGAACGGCCTCACCCGAGACGGCATCGGCAATTCCGAGGCCATGGTCCAGCTCTTCCAGCGTGTCGCGGAAGGTCGCCAGGACGGAATCCATGCGGGGCCGCGCCGCGGCGAGCGCCGCGAAACTGTCCCACTCGCCGAGGAAGCAATAGACGCGCTCGCCGGTCTTGACGAGCACTCCGCGCCGCAGGCCCGGCACATCGGTTGGAACCCGACGATGCGCATCGATGAATTCGTCCTCGCGTCCGGGCTTCACGCGCACTCGTACGATGTTGAAAGCGGTCATCGATCTCGTCCTCCGCTTGTCCTCCGAGGTGCAGGCGTGGACACCCCTGCCGGGACGATCTTAATTTAGGCTCAAGGCGGCCGTTCGGCGAGGGCGGTCACGTCCAGCCAGCGGCATGAACTTTCCGCCGAAGTGGATCCCTCCTGCCGCAGCGCCGTTAAGCCCGCAGGAGAAGGACCATGAAAGGCACACCGCGATCCCTCTGGCTCAGCATGGCCAATCGGGCGGCCGGCTGGTGGACGGCTGTGGCGGCCAATGCGATCCGCCGCCAGCAGCGCGCCGTTCTGGCGGAGATGGCGAAGCCACTCTCGGGCAAGAAGGCGAAGCGAAAAAGGATGTCGGCAGGACGCAAGGCGCCGCGGCGCGGATCGAGAGCCTGACGGACTTTTTCGGGAGCGCGTCGATGAGGAGCGCGAAGACGTGGGTCGCCCTCGTGTTGCTGCTCTCTGCCGGTCTCCCGCGGGCGGATGCGTTGCGAGCCCAGGAAGCACCACCTCCCCTCACCCGGATCGCGTTCGGGTCCTGTGCGGACGAGGAGAAGCCGCAGCCGATCTGGGACGCGGTCCTCGCCTACCGGCCGGAACTCTTCCTGTTCGTGGGCGACAACGTCTACGGCGACGTCCGCGGCGGGCGCGATGTGCCCGAGTCCGATCTGCTCGCGAGCCTGGCGGAATCCTATGCGCTCGCCTCTGCAGTACCAGGGCTCGCGAGGCTGCGCCGCACGGTCCCGCACCTCGCCACCTGGGATGACCACGACTACGGAAAGAACGATGCGGGCGCGGATTTCGCCGGCCGGCATGAAGCCCAGAAGCTCTTCCTGAAATTCTGGGAAGTGCCGCCGGCGGACGAGCGTCACCGGCGAGAGGGAGTCTACCATGCCCGGATCTTCGGACCCGGGGGCCGCCGCATCCAGACGATCCTGCTCGATACCCGCTTCTTCCGCTCGCCCCTGCGGCCGACCGACCAGCGCGGCGCTGCCGGCAGGGAGCGCTATCGGCCGGACGACGACGCGAGCAAGACGATGCTCGGCGAGGCGCAGTGGACCTGGCTCGCCGATCGGCTCAAGGAGCCGGCCGAGCTTCGGCTTATCGTCTCCTCGATCCAGGTCGTCGCCGAAGGGCACGGCTGGGAGCGGTGGGGCAATTTTCCGCGTGAGCGCAGGCGGCTCTTCGACCTGATCCGCGAGACGGGGGCGAACGGCGTCGTGTTCATATCCGGCGATCGTCACATCGGCGCGCTCTATCGGGAGACCGAGGGAGTGCCCTATCCCTTCGTCGAGATCACCTCGAGCGGCATCAACCAGGTCTTTCCGGCGAACCGCGAAGCAGGGCCGAATCGGCTCGGTGCCGTCTATGGCGCCGCCAATTTCGGTACGATCGACGTGGATTGGTGGGAGGGAACCCTGACGCTGTCTCTCCGCAACGAGGCCGGCGAGGCGGTGAGGCGCCGCGCCGTGCCGCTCGACGAGCTGCGGCCGGGAAGGTAACCCTCGATGCGACCGCCGACGGAGCGCGCGCCGGTTCGCGCCCCTGCCGCCGGCGCGATCAGGCGATCAGTTTGGCGAGGAGGACCACGACCACGGCGCCCACGGTCGCGGTTGCGATTCGGTTGAGATGAGGGTTGTCGATGCCGAGGTCCAACCCCAGTCGCTCGAGAAGGATCCCGCCGACGAGCGAGCCGACGAGACCGGTGATCAGATAGCGCAGGAGACCGCTGCCGCCGACCACCCAACTGGCCAGCCAGCCGGCTGCAAGTCCGACCCCGACCTGGGCGGCGATGGCCCGCTTGTCGAGGGAGGCGAGCGCCTCCCGATCGATGCTGATCCGGATCGGCGACCGGAAGCCCGCCGGCTCCTTGGCGGGCGGGCGTCGGCGCGGCTCGGCGGGGGGTGGTGGCGCCTTTTTCGTCATGGCCCGGATATGGCGCGTCCCCCCGTCGGCAGCCAGTGTCGATCGCGTGGAGAGCGACGGACAGCGAAGCATCCGGCCGGGGCTCTTGCTCGACCCCGGTTTGTGCGTTCTCTTAGAAGCGGCAGCATGATCGGCATCGTCTCAAGTGATGATGTAACGCTTGAGCCCGTCGATCCTGAACAGGACTTCACGGCCAAGGCGCATTCTCAGGGTGGCGGCATGAAGGTCTCATGGGGCGTGCTCGGCACGGCGAGGATCGGCATCGAGCGGGTCATCGGGCCCATGAATCAGGGCTCGCGCACGCGAGTCGACGCGATCGCGTCCCGCGATGCCGCACGGGCCCGCGCGGTGGCCGACCAACTCGGGATTCCGAGAACCTACGGCTCCTACGAGGAATTGCTCGGCGACGCCGGAATTGAGGCCGTCTACATCCCGCTGCCCAACCATCTTCACGTCGAATGGGCGGAGCGCGCCCTGGCGGCGGGCAAGCACGTCCTCGTCGAGAAGCCCATCGGCCTGTCGGCGAGCGAGGCCACGCGCCTTGTCGCCGCGCGCGAGCGCAGCGGCAAGCTCATCGTCGAAGCCTTCATGGTGCGCCATCACCCGCAATGGATTGCCGTGAGCGACGTCATCGCGGGCGGCCGCATCGGCGAAGTCCGCGCCGTGCAGGCGCACGTCGCCTATTCGAACCTCGACCCCGAGAATATCCGGAACCGTGCCGAAACCGGCGGGGGCGGCCTGATGGACATCGGCTGCTATGCGATCCAGTTCGCCCGGCTCGCCTTCCGGGCGGAGCCCCGAGGCGCGATCGGGCTCATCGACCGCGACCCGGCAATGCTCACGGACCGGCACACCTCCGTTCTGCTCGACTTCCCGGCCGGCCAGGCGAGCCTGTTCTGCTCGACGCAGCTCGCTCGCGCGCAGCGGGTCCGGATCTTCGGCACGGCCGGCTCCATCGAAATCGAGGTGCCGGTCAACGCCCCGGACGATCGCCCGACGCGCATCGTGGTGGATGACGGCCGCGACGTGCTGGGATCCGGCGCTGAGGTCATCGAGTTCGCACCGTGCAATCAATACACGCTCCAGGGCGATGCGGTCTCACACGCCATCCGCGACGGCGGCGAGATCCAGCCCACTCTCGAGGATTCTCTCGCCAACATGCGCGTCATCGACGCCGTCTTGCGCTCGGAGCGCACCGGCGCGTGGGAGCCGGTCGCGTGATCCCCCTCGGGGGTCGCTTACATCTCGGCATGTCGCACGACCACTGGGCAGGAGCACCGCGATCATGAACAGGGCGAGGATCGGCTTCATCGGCGTCGGCATGATGGGGCACGGGATGGCATCCAATCTCGTGGCCAAGGGATTCGCCACGACGGTGCTCGGCCACCGCAACCGTCAGCCGGTGGAGGATTTGGTCGGCAGGGGCGCAAAGGAGGGCCTGCACCCGGCCGACGTCGCCGAGCGCTCCGACATCGTGGTCCTCTGCGTGACCGGCTCGCCCCAGGTCGAGGCGATCGTCTACGGAGACAACGGCCTGCTGGGAGCGGCCCGCGAGGGACTCGTGGTCGTCGATTGCTCCACCAGCGAACCCGCCTCCTCCATGCGCATCCATGCGGATTTCGCCGCCCGGGGGGTGCCCTTCGTCGACGCGCCCCTCGCCCGGACGCCGAAGGAAGCCGCGGAAGGTCGGCTCAACGTGATGGTCGGGGCCGAGCCCCCGGTCTTTCATCGCGTCGAGCCGGTGCTGCGGGCCTTCGCGGAGAACATCTTTCACGTCGGCGGCCCCGGCGCCGGACACCGGACGAAGCTCATCAACAATTTTCTCGCCATGGGCCAGGCCGCGCTGATCGCGGAGGCTCTGGTCGCCGCATCCAAGGCGGGGGTCGACCTCGAGGCGCTGTACAAGGTCGTCAGCGCCGGGGGGCCGAATTCCGGCATCTTCCAGATGATCGTACCCGCCCTGCTCTCCGGCTCCTACGAGGGGCTTCGCTTCGGCCTCGACCTGGCCCGGAAGGACCTCCGCTACTACACGCACATGACCGAGAGCCTGGATCTGCCGTCCCCGCTCGGCGAGGCGGTCCACCAAGCCTTCGTCCAGGCCTCCGCCCTGGGCCTCGGAGGCGAGATGGTCGGCGGTCTCGTCAAGGCTCAGGAAAGACTGACGGGGCAGCGCGTGGTGCGGGAGCCCTGATACGCTCCATCCGCGATAAAGTTACGCCAATACGACTCATTTTCTGACCTTTACTTCCAAGCGTCAGTATTTGACGCGCCTATGACCGCAAGATAGCGTTGCGGAATGGGCGCCCTGCGCCCGATGAAAAACGCCGGCGGACGCCAGCAACGGTCGGCGAACTTGTGGAGGAAACCGATGAAACGGAGGGACGTGCTATCGCTCCTGGGCGCATTCGCCGTGGGCGTGTCCGGATGGGATGGGGGCGCCCGGGCGCAGGACAAGATGGTGCTGAAGGCCACCGACGTGCATCCGCTCGGGTACCCGACCGTGGAAGCCGTCGTGCGCTTGGGCAAGAAGCTCGAGCAGGCGACCAACGGGCGCCTCAGCGTCCAGATGTACCCGTCCATGCAACTGGGCGGCGAGAAGGAGATGATCGAGCAGGCGCAGGTGGGCGCGCTCGCCATGGCCCGCATCAGCGTCGGTCCGATGGGGCCGCTCGTGCCCGAACTCAACGTCTTCAACCTGCCCTTCATGTTCCGCGACAACGCCCACATGGAGAAGGTGATCGACGGTCCGATCGGCGACGAGTTCTTGAAGAAGCTCTCCGATCATCCCACGGCTAACCTCATCGGATTGTGCTGGATGAATGCCGGCACGCGGCATGTCTACAACAGCAAGAAGCCGATCCGATCGATCGAGGACCTCAAGGGCCTCAAGATCCGCATGATGGGCAATCCGGTCTTCGTGGACACCATGAATGCGATCGGCGGCAATGGCGTCGCGATGGGCTTCGACCAGCTCATCAACGCCCTGCAGACCGGGGTCGTCGATGGCGCGGAGAACAATTACCCGAGCTATTCGAGCGGCCAGCATTACCGCTACGCGAAGCACTATTCCGAAACCGGGCACCTCATGATCCCGGAAATCCTCGTCTTCTCGAAGCGCGTCTGGAACGGCCTCTCCAAGGAGGACCAGACCGTCATCGCGAAGCTCGCCAAGGAAGCGCAGCAGGAGCAGCGCAAGCTTTGGTACGAGATGGAGGAGAAGGCGCTCGCCGACATGAGGGCGAACGGCGTGGAAGTCATCAAGATCGCCGACAAGAAGCCGTTCCAGGATGCCGTGAAACCCGTCTGGGATAAGTACGGGGCGCAGCACAAGGAGCTCATCCAGCGCATCCAGGACGTGAAGTAGTCCTTGCGTCTAAATGAGAGCGGAGGGCTGGCCGTTGCGATGGACGCATCGAGCTTGCGCTCCTTGGCCGGCGCGGGCGTGAATCATACGCCGCGCCGGCACATCCGGCTTTGCTCGAGGGGGCTCCCATGAAAACGTCCTACATCCGGGCGATGGATCTCCTCCACCGCCTGTGCCTCGTGATCGCGGGGCTCTGCCTCGTCGTCATCACGATCATCATTCCGTGGGGCGTGTTCACCCGCTACGTCCTCAACGTCGGTTCCTCCTGGCCGGAGCCGATGGCCGTGCTCCTGATGATCTGGTTCTCGTTCATGTCGGCCGCGGTCTGCTACCGGGAGGGACTCCACATCGGAGTGAAGGTCGTCCCCGATGCCCTCGGCGGATCGACTCGCATCGTCATCGGCTGGCTCATCGAAGCCTGCATGGCCTTCACCAACCTCTTCATGCTGATCTGGGGCGTCAGGCTCGTTCAGACAACCTGGTATTCGGCTCTCGCCGATTTCCCCGTCATCACCGCCGGATTCTCCTATCTGCCCGTTCCGCTCGGCGGCGCGATCACCACCCTGTTCGTGATCGAGCGTCTGTGGACGGGCGATCTTTTCGCAGAGCCCGACGAAGAGGCGATCAGCCACACGGCGACCGAGTAAGCCTGCAGTGAGCCGCGGACGGGCCTGATGGACATCCTCATCCTGATCGGCAGCTTCTTCCTCCTGTGCCTGCTCGGCATGCCGGTCGCCTACGCGCTCGGCCTCTCCGCCATCCTGGCCGCCCTGTGGATCGACATTCCGCTCGAAGCCGTGATGCTGAAGACGTCGGACGGGATGGACGACTTCGCACTCCTCGCCATCCCGTTCTTCATCCTCGCCGGCGGCATCATGGCCGAGGGCGGAATGGCGGCGCGGCTCGTCAACCTGGCCAAGATCTTCGTCGGCTGGATCCGGGGCGGGTTGGCCCTGGTCAACATCCTGGCGTCGGCCTTCTTCGGCTGCATCTCGGGCTCGTCCGTGGCGGATACGGCGTCGATCGGCTCCGTGATGATCCCGCAGATGATCAAGAACGGCTACCCGCGGCTGTTCGCCGTCAACGTCACGGTTTCAGGCTCGCTGCAGCCGCTCCTGATCCCGCCGTCCCATAATGCGGTCATCTATTCGCTCGCCGCCGGGGGCACGATCTCGATCTCCGATCTCTTTCTCGGCGGTGCCGTCCCGGGACTCCTGCTCGGGCTTTCCCTGATGATCCTGGTCCTGACGATCGCGCACCGGGAGAACTTCCCGAAGGGCGAAGTCATCCCATTCAGGCAGGCGGTCAGGATTGCCGTCGAGGCGTTCTGGGGCCTGCTCACCGTCTTCATCATTCTCGGCGGAATCCTCAGCGGCGTGTTCACCCCGACCGAATCCGCGGCGGTCGCCTGCATCTATTCGTTCCTCGTTACGATGTTCATCTATCGCGACTATCGCTGGAGCGAGTTGCCGCTTCTCGTCGGACGGGTCGTGCGCACCGTCGGCATGGTCATGATCATGATCGGGTTTTCGGTCGCGTTCGGCTACATGATGGCGATCATGCAGGTGCCGGCGAAGACGGCGCAGTTCTTCCTGTCCATCGCCAGCGACAAATACACGCTGCTCCTCCTCATCAACATCCTCCTCCTGGCGCTCGGGACGTTCATGGATCTCGCGCCGATGCTCCTCATCTGCACGCCGATCTTCCTGCCGATCGTCGTCAAGTTCGGCATCGATCCCGTCCATTTCGGGATCATCATGATCCTGAATCTCGGCATCGGCCTCCTGACGCCGCCGGTCGGGCCCACGCTGGTCGTCGGCTGCGCGATCGGCAAGGTGAGCATGGAGGCCGTCTCGAAGAGCATCATGATCTTCTACATTCCGATGCTCGTCGTGCTGCTGCTCGTCACCTATGTGCCTGCCCTGACGCTCTGGCTGCCGAGCTTGTTCAAGTGAAGCTTCGGCGCGTCATGTCCATGAAGGACGGAAACCGGATTGGCGGAACCCGCAGCCGCTGCAATACTGCGCAATATCCACGCAGATGGTGTCGTAACACGGGAGGAAAGCATGAGAAGACGTGACGTTCTTGCCGGTGGCCTGGCGATCTCCGCTGGCCTTGTCGCCGCGCCTTATGTCCGCGCCCAGGCGCAGATCACGCTGCAGGGCGCGTCGCAGTTCAACGACGACCATGCCTTCACGAAGGCGCTCACCAGGTTCGGCGAGCTGGTCCAGCAATATTACGGCAAGCCGATCAACTTCATCCTGCACAAGAATTCGTCGCTCGGGCTGGAGAAGCAGTATTTCGAGTACATGGCTCAAGGGAGGGCCGTCGACTACGCGATCGTCTCGCCGGCCCATATGTCGACCTTCTCGAAGGCCGCGCCGTTCATCGACGCGCCGTTCCTGTTCCGCGACCTCGCACACTGGAACAAGGTCCTCGATCAGGACCTCCTGCAGCCGATCGCGGACGAGATCGCGCAACGGGCCGACGTCATGCTCGTGGGTTACGCGGGCGGCGGCGTCCGCAATATCTTCTCGAACAAGCCCGCCGGCACGCTCGCCGAGCTCAAGGGACTCAAGGTGCGCGTGCAGGGCGCGCCGATCTGGAGCCGCACCTTCGCGGCGATCGGGATGGCGCCGACCGTCATTGCCTACAACGAGGTCTACAACGCCATTCAGAACGGCGTCATCAACGCCGGCGAGAACGAGGCGGCCGGCGTCGAATCGATGAAGTTCTTCGAGGTCGGGCCGAACCTCATCATGACCGAGCACGCCATCACCATTCGTCCGCTGTGCTTCTCGGGGAAAACCTTCAAGGCGCTCGAGCCCGCCCTCCAGGAGGCGGTGATCAAGGCCGGCAAGGAGGCCGGCGCCCACGGTCGGCAGATCGAATCCTCGGAAGATACGGCGAAGCTCGATGCGCTCGAGAAGGCCGGCAAGCTCAAGCGCATCGTGTTCAAGGAGCGCCCGGAGATGAAGAAGCTGGTCGATCCGGTGATGGCGGCCTACGCGAAGGAGATCGGAGCGGACTCGATCCTCGACCGCATGACCGCCCTCGCCTGACGCCAAGCCGAAGAAGACGCGGCCCGGCGCGGGCATCGGGCCGCGTTTCCTCGATATGGAGCATCGGACCAACGCATCGTTCGGCGCGGAAAACCGGGCCCACCTGTCCGCACGATGCGCTAGTCTAGCCGCGCGGAGATGGAATGATGGCGAAGACGGTTGGCCGGGCGGGCGCCTGGCGACGGCTCGCAGCCTGGTACGGCGAAGCCCTCTCCTGGCTCCTGGCGATCTCCGTTGCCATCCTGGTCCTCCCCGTCACCCTGCAGATCTTCGCGCGCTTTACGTCGCTGATCCCGCATTACATCTGGACCGAGGAGATGGCGCGCCTTCTCTTCGTGTGGACGATCATGCTCGGCGCGATGATCGGCGTCCGGGAGAGCACGCATTTCGAGGTCGACATCTGGCCGGACCTGCCCCGGCGCGGCGAGGCAGCCGTCAAGCTCGTTGCGCGGCTCGGGATCCTTGTGGTCGCCCTGGTCTTCGTCTGGTCGGGGATCGAGTTCACGCAGTTCGGCTGGTATCGCATTTCGGAGCTCGCGGAACTTCCGCTCTGGATGATCCACATCGCCTGGCCCATCACGGGAGCGACGTGGCTCATCTTCGTCGGCGAGCAGATCTGGGACGAGTTCAACATCCTGATCGGCCGGGCACCCCCTGGAGAAGGCCTTCCTGCGGGAACGGGAGGGAGCCCCTCATGACGGGAGCGGTGCTGACGGCCGGCCAGGCGGCTCTGATCCTGTTCGGGCTGTTCTTCCTTTTCCTGGTGCTGCGCGTGCCGGTCGCCTTCGCGCTCGCGCTGGCATGCCTTCCGATCCTCGTGATCGAGCCGCGCCTGTCGGCCATGACGCTCGTGCAGGAGACCTTCAACGCGTACAATTCCTTCATTCTTCTGGCGGTGCCGTTCTTTCTCCTGACCGCCAATCTCATGAACGTCGGCGGCATCACCGACCGGCTGATGAAGCTGTCGCGCGCCATGGTCGGCCATTGGCCCGGCGGCCTCGCGCAGATCAACGTCGTTCTGTCGATCTTCTTCGCCGGCATTTCCGGCTCCTCGACCGCCGACGCCGCAAGCCAGTCGAAGATCTTCATCGAGGCGCAGCGCAAGGAGGGCTACGACGACTCCTTCTCGGTCGCCATCACCGCCGTTTCGGCGGTCCTTGCGGTGATCATTCCTCCGTCGATCCTCATGATCGTCTGGGGCGGCATCCTGACGGTCTCCATCGGCGCCCTGTTCCTCGCCGGCATCGTGCCGGGGCTCCTCATCGGCCTTGCCCAGATGGCGACGGTCCACGCCTATGCCACGGCACGGGGCTATCCGACCTATGCCCGCGCGACCTGGAGCGAGCTCGGGCGCTCGCTTCTCATCTCGGTCCCGGCGCTGACCACGCCGATGATCATCATCGGAGGGAAGATCTTCGGCTGGTTCACGGCCACCGAGTCGGCCTGCATCGCCGTGCTCTACGCGGGCGCGCTTTCGCTGCTGATCTATCGCGAGATGGACCTGAAAGGCCTGCATTATGCCCTGCTCGACACCGGCAAACTCGCCGCCGTCGCGCTGTTCTGCGTCGGCACGGCGAGCGCGTTCGGCTGGCTTCTCGCCTACTACCAGATCCCGAGGACCATCCTGGAAGGGGTCGGCACCTGGGGAATGGGCCACACGACCACCGGCTTCTTCATCGCCTTCGTGTTCCTCGTGGTCGGCTGCTTTCTCGACGCGATCCCGGCCATCATCATCGTCGGCACGATCCTCGACCCGCTCTCCAAGGCGGTCGGCATGGACCCGGTGCATTTCGCCATGATCGGAATCGTGTCCCTGGCCTTCGGCCTCGTGACGCCGCCGTACGGGCTCTGCCTGATGATCTCCTGCGCGATCGCGGGCGTGCGCATGAAGGACGTGCTCAGGGACACCATGCTCATGCTGCTGCCGATGCTGGCCGTTCTCGGCCTCCTCATCGTCTGGCCACAGGTCGCCCTCTTCCTTCCAAGCCTCATTTCGCCGGAGTTCCTGCGATGAACGCACCCGCTCGCTCGCCTGAAATCGCCATCATCCCCGATCTGAAGGGCAAGGCCGTCCTCATCACGGGCGCCAGCACCGGCATCGGAGCCGCCGCCGCCTTGGCCTTCGGGCGGAACGGCGCCCGGGTGGCCGTCAACTTCAACGCCAGCCGGGACCAGGCCGAGGGAGTGGTCGCCGCCATTCGCGAGAGCGGCGGCGAGGCGATCGCCGTCCAGGGCGACGTGACCTTGCCGGAAACCGCGGCGGAGATCACGGCGAGAACCGTGGAGGCGTTCGGGCGCCTCGATATCCTGGTCAACAATGCAGGGGCGCTGATCCGGCGCACGCCGGTCGTCGAGTATACGGACGAGTACGTCGACGCGGTGCTCGAACTCAACGTCAAGCAGGTTGTGCGCTTCATGCGCGAGGCGGCCCTCCGGATGCGTGGGCAAGGCGGCGGCTCGATCATCAACGTCAGTTCGATCGCGGCGCGTCACGGCGGCGGGCCGGGGTCGGTGATTTATGCGGCGGCGAAGGGCTTCATCGCCACCGCCACGCGGGGGTGGGCCAAGGAACTCGTCAAGGACCGGATCCGGGTCAACGCGGTGTCGCCGGGCGTGATCGTCACCCCGTTCCACGAGCGCTACTCGACTGCGGAGCAACTCGCCGCCATGCAGGCGACGATCCCGATGGACCGCCTCGGCTCGGTCGACGAATGCGTCGGCGCCTTCCTGTATCTGGCATCCGAGCGGATGAGCAGCTACGTCACCGGCCAGATCCTCGAAGTGAATGGCGGCCAGTACATGCCGTAGAACGCACCGGAACGAGGCCCGTCAGCGAAGCTGCGGCACCTGGACCGCACGGCCCTCCGCCGCGGATTGCAGGATGGCTTCGATCAGCACCTGAACGCGGAGGGCCTCGCGCCCGCTGACGGCCGGCTCGCGCTCCTCGTCGATCGCATCGAGGAAGTCGGTGAGGAGCGCCCTGTGCGCCTCGTGCGAGAACGCCATCGGGTCGGCTCCGCCTCCGCCCGCGAGACTGCCCTGGTCCCGGACCGACCGGCCGTCCTTCCAATGCACCTCCAGGCTTTCCGCCAGCAGGACCGCCGTCGCCTTCTCGCAGGCGAGCTCGACGCGCTCCGGAAAGCCCGGATAGGAAACCGTCGTCGCGTCGATGGTGCCGATGGCCCCGTTCGCAAATCCGACCGCCGCGGCGACGATGT
Source organism: uncultured Alphaproteobacteria bacterium (assembly GCA_963723525.1). Taxonomy (GTDB): domain Bacteria; phylum Pseudomonadota; class Alphaproteobacteria; order Rhizobiales; family Beijerinckiaceae; genus Microvirga. Next base: position 18,398 of record CAVRRI010000004.1, on the reverse strand, counting down.
CTTCCGTATCGATTGACCTCAGAGGCGACGTCGCCGCCATGGCGGCGACGCGCGTGACCGGTCCCGTGAGGCTCTGGAACAGATCGAGGGTGTGAATGGCCTGGGTCAGGAGCACGCCCCCTCCGTCGCGGGCTTTCGTGCCGCGCCCCGGCTCGGCGAAATATTCGGGCGAGCGCCACCACCGAACGGCGGCCGAGCCCGACACGAGCGCGCCGAGTTCGCCGCTCTCGACCATTGCACGCAGTCTCCGCGAAGCGGCCCGAAACCGATGCTGCAGGACCACGCCGAACCGCAGTCCGGCGCGCTCCATCGCCTCGACACATCGCCGTGCCCGCTCGACCGAGACCTCGACCGGCTTTTCGAGGAGCACGTGCTTGCCGGCCGAGGCGCAACGCCGGACGAGGTCGAGATGGGTCGTCGGCGGCGTGAGGAGCAGGACGGTGTCGATCGTGCTGTCCGCAAGGATCGATTCGACGTCGCCTGTAACGCGCAGGTCCGGCTGCGCCTGCGCGAAATCCTCCCGGCGCGCACGGCTCGGCGCGCAGCACACCGCGATCTCGACCCGCTGGTTCAGTTCGCGCAGGCTCTGCACGTGCGGCTTGTGCGCCATTCCTAGTCCGACGACCGCGACCCGATGCTTGCGTCCCATCATCCCTGTCCCTCACTTCGTTCAACCATCGGGCCGAGTGCGGGCGGCGCTGCTCGCGTCATGCCCTCTCCATTCGAAGGGGAGTCCGATGTGACACGCCGCACGGTCCCGGCAGTCTCATAGGTCTAGGCTTTGAACGCTAGACGCGATCTTCATTTCAGATCGGGTCGCGTGTCCGTCACCGTGCCGCCGTCGAACCTCCGGCACTTCGACGAACGGCGAGGCACCAGGAGGCCGTCATGATCACCGGCGAGAGCACCGGCCAGCAGGAACGGATCCTCGTCGTCGACGACAACGCCATTTTTCGCATCGCCCTCGCCGAACGCTTGCGGGCCTGCGGCTACGAGGTTGCGACGGCGGAGACCGGCGAACGGGGCTTCTTGATCTTGCGGAACCGGGAGCGCCGTGTCGACTGGCTGTACTGCCGGGCCGAGCTCCCCGGGCTGATCGACGGTGCGATCGTCGCCGACGCGTATCACGACAGGCATCCGAACCGTCCCGCCGTCATCGCGGGCACAGAGCCCAAGACCTCTCCGGCAGGCGATTTGATCTTGAACCATCCGACGCCCTTCGAGGTGCTGGACGCCATTCGGCAAGTGATCGAGAAGGGACCGGAAGCAACTCTTCCCATCGTCCTGGATCGCGCGGCGGCGTGACGCCGGCAGGAGCCCGCGACAGACCTCATATAGGTTGCTCGTCATCCCCGGCGGCGCGCAGCCGCGTTCCGTGTCATCCCCGGCGGCGCGCAGCGCCGGGAAGGGGATCCACTCCAGAGTCCACTGGAGCTGGATCCCCTTGCATAAGCGATTTCGGCTCGCCGGGGATGACACGGACGCGCCACGAGGATGATCGGCGTTAGGCGAGATCGACGCCCTTTATTGGCGCCCTGGAGCGCCATACGCGGGGCACACAATCAGCGCCTCGCGAGGGCTCGCCCCTTCCGGGTGACTGCGACCAGGCGAGTATGTGCGACGCCGCGATCTTCGCTCAGCCTGACGAGGCGGCGTTTCTCCAGTTCCGTGAGAACTTCGAGGCAAGCCTCGCGAGGCAGACCGAGCCGGGAGGCGACCTCGGGGACGGGACAGCTCCTGCGCCGTGCAACTTCACGCAGGATGGCGTGCCCGTGCTCCAGGTCCCCGATCTCGCTGCGTTTCAGGCGGCGTTTGACCCAAGCGAGGACTCGCCTGATCCGATCGCCGATGCGGGCCACCACCGGCATCCTCCCGCTCCCCAGTCCGGCATAGCGGAAGGACAAGCGCTATGGTCTCGGCGGCGTTCCGGGAATGCCGCCAGCCTTCGTGCCGCAGCCCCAGGTTCGGCCCATGCGAACGGATCCGGCGATGCGCGGCCGGCACCGGCTCCGGCGGGGGTCAGGCCGCTCTCGCCGACAGCATTTTCGCCCTGAGCGCGTTCAGCTCGGCCAATGCGGCATCCACGTCGGCCTTCTGCTGCTCCAGGTGGGCGATCTGATCGGCCACCTGGGCCTCGGTCAGCGTCAAGCCGGCCGGCTCGCCGAACGGGTCCTCGGCGGCCAAGGTATCCTTTATCTCGGAAAGCGTGAACCCGAGCGCCTTTGCCCGGACGATGACTGCGACTCTCGCCCGGTCGCGGAGCGTGTAGATACGGGTGTTCCCCTCGCGCTTGGGAGAGATGAGACCGCGGTCCTCGTAGAACCTGAGCGCCCGCAGCGTCAGCCCGAACTCGCGGGCAAGCTGACCGATGGTAAAGTATCTGCGGGAAGACAGGTTGGATTGAGAGAAAGCAACCGCGGTCGCGCCGCACTGATGATCGGTCATTGGCTTGCCCCTTCTGGTGCCGAATCGTCGTTCTTGTTGAGGTTCGACTGAATCAATGACCCGGGGCGGGCAGAAGGCGTAAAACTACTTACGCTAGGGAAGTTGACACGGGGTATACAGAGAACGCTGCGGAAAGCCCCGCTGAACTGGTGACCCTGTTTTGCTTCTATTCCGCCTCTGTGCTGCGTTGTCATGAGCGTCGCTCGGTATCTCGTTCGCCTTCAGGTCCGGATCGAGACCATCGCCGAGAACGATTCCGTGCCCGGCGAGACAGGCTTGAGCCTCCAGGAGACCCTGGCCGCCCTCACCGAAAGGGGCCGCCGGCGCGTCACGATGCTTCTGGAGCACGTACGGGCGTTTTCGGCGGATCCCGACGAGCGGGCCGCGGCAGACCGCATCGGTCAGGTCGCCGAAAAGGCGTGGGCTCTCTCGCCGTCGGGCGACGATGAGGAATCCGATGATGCTGCTGCCCGGTAGCCTTGCCGAGCGAGGCGCCGGCAGACGCTTCACGGCGAGGTTGGCAACCGGGAACCGCCGGGCGGGATTCCGAGTTGGTGATGCCGCACACGGATGGAGGACATCATGTGCCACTACAGAGGATCCTACATGTCCGAGGAGAGGGCCAAGGCCGACGCCGCCCGCCGGAACGAACTCGAGGCCCAGCGTAAAGGCGTGGTCGAGACGCTCCGTCGTGAGGCCGACAAGGCGGCCCAGGACGCTGTCGCCGACGGGAAATCCGCCAAGGAGACCGCCCCGGCCAAATAGTCGTTCGGACCTGCGTTCACAGGAAACCGCTCGCCCGAGGGGAGATTATTCCCTCGGACGGGCAGGGTCGTGCCGGCGTACCGCATCTTGCGATTGGGAGCGTCTCGCGAGCACGGTCCGCTCCGCGGAATTTCGAGTAGGATCACGGATCTGATCCCGGGCGTCATTCCGAGGTGCCTGCAGGGTCAGGACAAGCGCATCGTGCGGAAAAGTGGACCCGGTTTTCCGCACCGAACGATGCGCTGCTTGAAGAGAAGGAGCATCGGATGGATCCCAAAAGTGGAGTCCACTTTTGGGTCCGATGCTCTAGGTCAGGACCGGAGCGGCCCGGCCTGCCGAGCACCGGCGAGAGGCGAAACCTCATATGCTCGACGAAGCGGCGAAGTCCGATGAGCCCCATTCGCGGCGCAGCACGATCGATTCGACGTTCCGGAATGGTTCCCTCACCGCTATCGGGGTCGTGGTCGGATTCTCGCTGGGATTCCTGAGCCGCTGGGCCGGAACCCCGGGCGAGTGGTCGCCTGCCGATCTCTTCGCCGTCGCGGCGATCACGCTCGGCATCGCGTTCCAGATCAAGTCGCTCGCCGACATGCTGTCGGTCAAATCTCTGATCCTCACGCGCTACAACCGATCGGTCCGGATCTTCCTGGTCGGCCTCGTCCTCGTCGCGACGGGGGTTGCCGCCGCCATCTTCGCCGATCTCGCCGGCTTCGGAGGCATCGCCTTGAGGAGTTGAGTCCGGCGCCGGCAGGCCGCAGGCGCAGGAAGGCACCCTCCGGCCACGATGCTCGGCAATCCCCGCCGATGGAACCAAGCTTCGCCACACGCGTTTTGAGCGTAGCGCGTCTTGGCCTGCTCCGGGCATCGATGGTCCCCCCGCATCCTTGCCCAGGATTTGGGAGCGCAGGCCTCTGATTTCAGGGGGATCGCATGACGCTCGTTCCGAAGGCCGATCCCGCGACCCGCAGCCCTTCCGGGGTCGATGACGCTTTCGACGACGCGGCGCTGGAGCGCGTGATGCGGGAGGTCCCGCGCGGTGCGCTCGCCATCTCGGGATTGACGGTCGGACTGCTGCTGGTCGCCTGGTTCCTGATGTATGCCTATGTGTTCCTGCCCCGCGGCATGGTGGGGTGATCCATGCGGGCCGACACCGAACAGGAAATCCTGAAGACGGAGCTGTGGTGGACCGCCCTCGTGTCCGCCGTCGTCACCGCCATCATGCTGGCGATCATCTACGCGGGTGTCGTCCACCACATCAACCCGCCGAGCAATATCGAGACGATCGACCCGAAGACGCTCCACCTCACGGGCGAATTCACGGAGGGCAATCTCGGCACGAGGGTGGAGGCAGGCGACCAGGTCACGAGCCGCATCGTCGCGACGCAGTTTGTGTTTCAGCCGCAATGCATCGTGGTGCCCGCGAACCGCACCGTCACCCTCCGCTTCGCCACGCCGGACGTGATCCACGGCATCCTGGTCACGGGCACGAACGTCAACACGATGATCGTGCCTGGCTACGTCAGCCAGGTGCACACCGTCTTCACGAAGACCGGCGATCTCCTGATGCCATGCCACGAGTTCTGCGGCCTCGGCCACAGCCAGATGTGGGCGACGGTGCGGGTCGTGCCCGAGAACGAATTCAGGCCCGGCGCCGACGGGAGGGCAAGCTGTGACGCACGCTAGGCGCTTGACCCTGTTCCATCTGTGGGTGGCCTTTGCGGCCTTCGCCGTGGCGGCGGTGCTCGGCGTCTGGCAGATGTGGGCGAGGAGCCCCCTGCCCGCTCCCTTCCTCACCGCACAGGCCTATTTCACCTCGGTGACGGCTCATGGCGTCTCCATGGCGTATGTGCTGACCACCTTCATGGTGATGGGCTTCGGCTACTACGTCGCCGAAACGTCCCTCGGCCGCCCCCTCCCGCTGCCGGGTCTCGCCTGGCTCGGCTTCGCGCTCGGGATCCTGGGCTCTCTCATGGCGGCCGCGACCATCTTTGCCGGGCAAGCGACGGTTCTCTTCACGTTCTATCCGCCTCTCACCGCAAGCCCGTACTTCTACATCGGCCTTGTTCTCGTGGTGGTCGGTTCCTGGATCTGGTGCGGATTGATGATCCTGGCCATGCTCCAGTACAAACGCGCCAACCCGGGTGTTCCTGTGCCGCTGGCGATGTTCGCGACGGTGGCCAATGCCGTCATGTGGCTCTGGACCACGGTGGGCGTTGCCGCCGAACTGCTGTTCCAGGTCATCCCCGCCGCTTTCGGCTGGAATGAAGCGATCGACGTCGGGCTCTCTCGGACGCTGTTCTCCTGGACCCTGCACGCGATCGTCTATTTCTGGCTGATCCCCGCCTACATCGCTTTCTACACCATGGCGCCGCAGGAGGCGGGCGGGCGGCTCTACAGCGATACGATGGGCCGGCTGACCTTCATTCTCTTCCTGATCTACAGCCTGCCGGTGGGCATGCATCACCTGTTCATGGATCCGCAGCAGTCCTCGGCCTTCAAGTTCCTGCAGATGAGCTTCACGGCACTGGTCGCGGCCCCGACCCTGCTCACGGTGTTCACCATCACGGCATCCCTGGAGATCGCGGGACGGCTGCGGGGAGGCAGAGGTCTCTTCGGCTGGATCGGGGCCCTGCCCTGGGACCGGCCGATGGTGCTGGCGACGGGCATGGCCTTCTTCATGCTGTGGTTCGGCGGCGGCGGCGGGCTCGTCAACATGTCCTTCGGGATGAACGCCATGGTTCACAACACCTCCTGGGTCACGGCGCATTTCCATCTCATCTTCGGCGGCACGGTCGTCATCATGTATTTCGCCATCGCGTATGCGATCTGGCCGATGCTCACCGATCGCAGACCGGTCTCGCTCCGCCTGCAGCGGGTGCAGCTCTGGCTCTGGTTCATCGGCATGATGGTGATGACCCTGCCCTGGCACTATCTCGGCCTGCAGGGACAGTGGCGGCGCGTGGCGACGTTCAACTACGCCGATCCGAACATCGCCGGCTGGGGTCCATGGGTGATCGTATCGTTCGCCGGCGGCGTGATCCTGCTCGCGAGTGCGCTCCTGTTCGTCTGGAACCTGCTCGAATTCCACCGCGCACGCGCCGTCGTGGCGGCGGGTCTCCGGCCGCTCTACGCGGTGGCCGTCCATCCGCCCGAGCGGGTCCCGGCGGCGCTCAACGGCTTCGCCCTCTGGAACGTGCTGGTGCTCGTCCTGATGGTTGCGGCCTACGGCTACCCGGTCGCGCAGTTTTTCATCATCAACCCGCCCGAGGCGATCGTGCACAGGGTCGACGGGAGAGGCTGACCATGAAGCCCGCCGAACTCCGCGAAATCGACAAGCCGTGGCGCATCTGGGCCAGCGTCATCATCGTCTCGATCCTCGCCTTTTCGGTGGTGTTCGGCTTCCTGATCCTTCCGATCGTGCAGGGCCGGTCGGCAGGCCTCGATGCCTTCACGGCGATCTGCCGCGCGGTCGGCATCCTGCCCGGATCTCCGGCCGTGCCGCAGCCGACGAGCGAGGCGAAAGCCCAGCCGACGACTCAGGTCGTCTGGAGCACCGACCTCCTCCGCAGCCTCGGGCAGCCGACGCCGGCGGGCGCAGAGGCCGCTCAGGGCTGCACTGCCTGCCACGGCGAGCGCGGCATCGCCGCCGATCCCCAGAACCCCAATCTCGCGGGCCAGTCCGCCGTCGCGATCTACAAGCAGCTGAACGACTACAAGACCGGCAGCCGCGTGCACGACGTCATGTCCGGCATCGTCCAGGGTCTCGACGAGCGGCAGATCGTCGGCGTCGCGGCCCATTTCGCCGCAAGCACGAAGCGGGCCCTCGATCCCACGACGGCCGAAGTGGTCGACGAGGACATCGTGCGCCTCGTCGAGCGCGGCGACCCGGCGCGCGGACTGCCGGCCTGCAATTCCTGTCACGGTGCCACTGCCGGCGGCCCCATGGAGACCCCGACGCTCTCGCACCAGAACCGGGAGTACCTGGCCCGGCAGCTGCGCGCCTTCAAGACCGCCGAGCGGCGCAACGACATCTACACGCGCATGCGCAGCGTGGCGGCCCAGCTGAGCGACCGGGAGATCGACAAGCTCGCCAATTTCTACGCGACGACGCTCAGCTACTGAGGCGACAGGATCGGGATCGGCGGTCGGCACGGCTTTCTCGGGCGTGACTGGACCGCCAGAGCATCGGATGGCGTCGACATCGCCACGCGTGCCGCACTCCATAGCACGCCATCTCGAGCGCCGAACGCTCGCTGCTCGGCAACCCACACCGATCTTGCGTTCTCGTCACGCTCTCCCCTTCCTCTCCTCACGGGCAGCGTCAGCAAGGACGGGCGGCTGGGGAGCGATCCGACAAGGCTCCGCACGACGTCTGTTTTGCCGCACCGCTCGGTCGGCATGTCGATCGCTGCCCGCGGGTCCACGGCCGTCGGCTGCGACCAGCGGCGCATCGTTCGCCGGTCGCGGCTGCCGATCCCTCCTGTTTGCCGGCCGGCATGCCATAGCCAGCGGCGGTAAGGCCGTGATAATCTTGTACAAAGCGCGCCGCCGTCGGCACACGGAGCCGCGGAACATGGAACTCGTCGTCGCCCTTGGCCTGATCGTCCTCAAGGTCGCGATCCTGATCGCGGTCCTGCTGCTGATGCCCCTGCCGCTGACCTGGCTTGAACGCAAGATCGCCGGGCACATGCAGCAGCGGATGGGGCCGATGCGGGTCGGGTGGCACGGCCTGCTGCAACCTGTGGCGGACGGGATCAAGCTCCTGACCAAGGAGGACCACATCCCCGCCGAGGCCGATCGCTTCCTGTTCAAGCTGGCGCCGATCCTGGCGCTCGCCCCGCCCTTCGTGGTGTTCGTAGCCATCCCGTTCGGCGAAAGCGTCTCGGTCCTCGGGGCCGAGATCACGCTCTACGTCTCCAACATGAACGTAGCGCTCCTTTTCGTCTTCGCGGTGATCGGGATCGAGGTCTATGGCGTCATCTTCGGCGGCTGGGCGGCGAACAGCAAATACGCAGTCCTGGGCAGTCTCAGGACCTGCGCGCAGATGATCAGCTACGAGATCCCGATGGGGTTCGCGGTCGTCGGCGTGGTCATGCTGGCGCAATCCATGAGCCTGCTCGACATCGTGCGGGCGCAGGCCGACGTCTGGAACATCGTCTACCAGCCGGTCGGGTTTTTCGTCTTCTTCGTCGCGGGGCTTGCCGAAGCGCAGCGCATCCCCTTCGACCTGGCGGAGGCGGAAGGCGACCTGGGGGCCGGGTTCCATACGGAATACAGCGGCATCCGGTTCGCGCTCTTCATGGTCAGCGAATACGCCATCATGCTGCTGGTGTCGGTCCTTGCGGTGATCCTGTTCTTCGGCGGCTGGAACGGCGTGCTGATCCCGTTGCCGCCGCTCCTCTGGTTCGCCCTCAAGGTTGCGTTCTTCGTCTATCGTGTTCATGTGGTTCCGCTTCACTTTCCCGCGCTACCGCTACGATCAACTGATGGCGATCGGCTGGAAAGTCTTGCTTCCATTGTCGCTGGCGAACATAATTATCACCGGCGTCGTTCTTCCTTTAGGGCCAGCAGCGGCTCCGAAGCGAGGCGGCGATGTCGCGTGCACCGGACAGAAGCGGCAAATGGATCGGCTGGGCTTTCTTCGCCGATCTCGCGGACGCCTTGGCGCTGACCTTCGGCTATATGTTCTCCAAGACCGTGACCATGCAGTATCCGGACAAGGAGAAATGGCTGCCCTATTCGCGCTACCGCGGGCACCACTTCCTGAAGCGCGACGAAAAGGGCGAGATCAAGTGCGTGGCCTGCGAGCTCTGCGCGCGGATCTGTCCCTGCTACTGCATCGAGGTCGTCCCCTACGAGGACGAGAAGGGCAACCGCCGGCCGGCCAAGTTCGAGATCGACACCGCGCGTTGCCTGTTCTGCGGATTATGCGAGGACGCCTGCCCGGCGGATGCGATCGCGCTCGGCCAGCAATACGAGTTCTCGAGCTATTCCTCCAGCGACCTGGTGATCGGGCGTGACGATCTGCTCGGCAAGCCAGGCAAGGCGGCGACCGGCGGCGGCGTGGTCGCGGCGCACCTCAACACCGAGCGAGACGTGCGGGTCGAGTCGAGCGGGCAGCAGGGCTACGACTGGTGGCGGAATATCCGGCGAACGTGAACGAAAAAGCGGCCGGCGGCCCGAAGCGGGCAGACTGGAGCCTCGGGAGCGCGGCAACACTCAGCCGAGGTCCTCAAGCCCCGCGGCGAGTGCGGCAAGCTCGAGCGCCGCGTGCGCCCTTTCAACCTCCACCGGACACGGGTATTCGCCCCGCCGCATCAGGCTGTTGAGACGCAGCGTCCTGTAGTTCTCGGGAACGAATACGAGGCCCCTCGGAAAACGCCTGTTCACCTTGAGCTGCGCCGTCAGTTCGCCCTGGGCGGACCGCACGATCACCTGCTCGCCGTCCGAAAGCCCAAGCTGCGCGGCATCCTGCGCGCTCATCTCCGCATAGGGATCGTCCGCGACCGTGTTCAGGATCTCCGAGCGTTCGGAAACATACCCGTTGTGGAACAGGCCGTTGCCGGTGACCAGCATGAGCCCGCCGGCGGGATGCGGGGCCGGCGGGGGGGCGAAGAACTGGCCGGCCGGCGGTGTCGGGGCCGCCCTGGTGAAGGCACCGTCGGCGCCGAGCGCGTCCTGCGTCAGCCCCTGGTAGGCCGGAACGAGCCGGGCGATCTCGTCGAAGACTTGGTCTTGCGTCGACGGCGGCAAGGCTCGGCCTCGGAGCGCCGCGACGAAGTCGAAGATCGCCAGATTGCCCCGCGCTTCGAAGGCGGGTTCGCGGAATTTGCAGACCTTCTGGATCCGGCCCTCGTTATTGGTGAAGGTGCCGGTTTCCTCCCCATAGCCCGCCGCGGGCAGGACCACATGGGCCAGACCCGCCGTATCGGTGAGGAAGGTGTCCTGCACGATGAGGAGATCGGCGGCGCCCAGCGCCCGCTCCACGAATGCCCGGTCGGGATAGGCCATCAGGGGATCGCTTCCGGCGATGTAGAGCGCACCCATACGCCCCCCGTGGCAGAGTTCCAGCATGGCGTCGAAATCCGCGCCGGGTTCGGACGGGATTTCGGCGCCCCAGGCCCTTTCGAGACTCTTGCGCGCCGCCTCGTCGGCGACCGGGCGAAGGCCCGGCAGCACGGCCGGCAGAACCCCCATGTCCCAGGCGCCCATCTGGTTGGCGCGGTCGAAGAGGAACTGCATCGCCGGGCTCTTGCCGAGTGCCCGGAGAACCTGCAGCAGGTTGGCGAGCTGCTGCAGCGTCGCGCGCGCCTCCGGCGATCTCAGGAGATCGGCGCTGACGAGCACGGCGACGCTGCGGGCTTCCAGCAGCGCGGCGGCCGCAGCGCCCCTCCCCTCCTGGTCGGTAGCCGCTGCCGGCCCGCCGCTCGCCGCACCGATATCCACGAGAATGTCGCCCGGCACCGTCCGACCGGCCGCCGCCAGCCCGGCCACGATCGCGGCAAGGCTCGCCGCCTCGCCCCCCGGCTGAACGCGAACGACCGTCTCGGCATCGGCGTCGAGTCGGGATGGCCGGGCCGAAAGCATATGCAGCCGCACCTGCCGCCGGCGCGCGGCATCCCGCAGCAGGTATTCGGTGACCGGGTTTTCGTCCGTCACGTTGCCGCCCACGACCAGCACGCAGTCGCTGCCGATCACCTCCTGCACGGGCGTGCGGGTGTAGAAGCCCGCCACCAACGGGCCGAGCGCATCGAAGGGCGTGGACCAGCGCGACGAGCAGTCGATGCTGTTGGTCCGGAACACCGTCCGCATCAGCTTCTGGAACTGATAGAGCATCTCGTTGGGCAGGCGCGGCGAGGCCAGCCCGCCCGCAGCCATGCCCTCAACGGCCGAGAGCCGCCGGCGCAGATCATCCCCCGCTTCGTCCCAGGACACCTGCACGAGGGCGCCGTCGCGGCGGATCATCGGCCGCTTGATCCGGTCCCGGCTCGCGACGAAGTCGAGGCCGAAGCGGCCCCGCACGCACAGCGTTTCGCGGTTGACCCCGTGCTCCCACTTCGAGCGGACCCGCATGAACTCGCCCTTGCGGGCGCCGACGGTGAGCTGGCAGCCGGTGCCGCAATGCGGGCAGACCGTGTCGGTCTCGACCAGGTCCCAGGGCCGCGCCTTGTAGCGGTAGGGGAAGCTCATGAGCGCGCCGACCGGACAGACCTCGACGCAATTGCCGCACTGGTCGCAGCTCGCGAGACTGCCCTCGAAGCCGGTGACGGCGGTGTCCATCCCTTTCTCGACGGTGCCCAGGGCGACTGCGCCGACGACCTCCTCGCACATCCGGACGCAGCGCTGGCACTGGATGCAGCGGTTGACGTTCATGATGATGACCGGGCTGAGCCGGATGTCCTTGGAGTGGAACACGCGCTTGGCATCGCGGAACCGGCTCTCGCGGGGGCCGTATTCCATCACCATGTCTTGAAGCTCGCACTCGCCGCCCTTGTCGCAGATGGGGCAGTCGAGGGGATGGTTGGCAAGCAGCATGTCGAGCATGGACGAGCGCGTTTCCTCGATCAGCGGCGTGTTCGTCCGCACCACCATGCCGTCGGTGACCGCGGTGGCGCAGGACGGCTGCAGCCGCCGCTGCCCCTCGATCTCCACCAGGCACATGCGGCATGAAGCGAGCGCCGGCAGCCGCTTCAGGTAGCAGAAGGTCGGGATCTCGATGCCCAGGCGCTCGGCGGCCTGCAGAATCGTGGAGCGTGCTTCCACCTCCAGCGTGTGTTCGTCGATCGTGACGCGAACCATGGCTCCCTCGCGGCTCATTTTCGTCAAGCGCTCCTTGAGCATCGGACCCCAGAAGTGGACCCCACTTTTGGGATCCATCCGATGCTCTTTCTCTTAAAGCAGCGCATCGTTCGGCGCGGAAAACCGGGTCCACTTTTCCGCACGATGCGCTAGTGAAACGGACACCTCCGCTCCTCGATATGAGCGACGAATTCATGCTCGAAATGCGCCAGTGCCGCCCGCAGCCCCATGGCCGCGCCGTCGCCCAGAGCGCAGAACGTGTTGCCGAAAATGCCCTTGCAGAGCGCCCGCAGCTGGTCCAGGTCGCCCGGCTCGCCCTGCCCTGCCTCCACCCGCCGCAGCACTTTCACGACCCAATCCAGCCCTTCGCGGCACGGGGTGCACTTGCCGCAGGACTCGTGGTGGAAGAACGCGATGATCCGTGTGGCGACCTTGACCATGCAGGTCGAGTCGTCGATCACGATCACTCCGGCCGAGCCGAGCATCGAGCCGGCGGCAGCGAGCGAGTCGAAGTCCATGCCGACGTCGAGCCCGCTCTCGGGGATCACCGGCGCCGAGACTCCACCGGGGATCACCGCCTTGATCCTGCGTCCCGGCAGCGCTCCGCCGGCGTGGTCCTCGACCAGTTCGCGCAGGGGTATGCCCATCGGCAAGCTCGTAGAGGCCGGGCTTGCGCACCTGACCGCTGAGGCAATAGAGCTTCGGGCCGGGGCTCTTGTCCGGGCCGATGCCGCGGAACCAGTTCGCCCCCCGCGCCACGATGTGCGGCACGCAGGCCAGCGTCTCGACGTTGTTGATCACGGTCGGGCTGGCGTAGAGCCCTTCGACCGCCGGGAACGGCGGCTTGAGACGTGGCTGCGCCCGCTTGCCTTCCAGCGAGTCGAGCATCGCGGTCTCCTCGCCGCAGATATAGGCGCCGGCGCCGCAATGGATGTGCACGACGAAGTTGAAATCGGAACCCAGAATCCGCGTTCCCAGATACCCCTTCGCCTGGGCCTCGGCGATGGCCTGTTCCAGCCGCCGGATCGCCAGGACGTATTCCCCGCGGACGTAGACATAGGCGGTTTCCGCCCCGATCGCGTAGGCGCTGATCGCCAGGCCCTCGATCAGCAGATGCGGGTCACGCTCCATGATGAGCCGGTCCTTGAAAGTGCCCGGTTCGCCCTCGTCGGCGTTGCAGCACAGGTATTTCGGCTTGCGGGCCTGCTTCGGCACGAAGCTCCATTTCAGCCCGGTGGGGAATCCGGCGCCGCCGCGGCCGCGCAAGTTGGATTGCTTGACGAGGTCGATGACCTCGTCGGGCGTGTGCTCGCGCAGCGCCTTCGCCAGCGCCCGGTAGCCGCCGCCGGCCTCGTAGGCCGCGAGCCGGTGGCCGTCCGGCACGTCCACGTTCCTGAGAAGCACCGGTTCGAACATGGCGCTATTCTCCCGGCGGCGCGGCTGCGGCAAGTTCGGCACCGGCCGCCTGCCCCGCCGCCGCCCGCAGCCTCTCCAGAAGCGCGTCGACCCGCGCGACGTCGAGGTCGCCATGATAATCGTCGCCGACCTGCATCACCGGCGCCATCTCGCAGGCGCCGAGGCATTCGACGGTCGACAGCGTGAACAGCCCGTCCGGGGTCGTGCCGCCCTCCCCAATTCCGAGCTCCGCTTCCAGGTGCCTCAGCAGGTCCTCGGATCCGCGCAGCATGCAGGAGACGTTATCGCAGAGCTGCAGGTGGAACAGGCCCACCGGCTCGGTATGGAAGAGGGTGTAGAAGGTCGCCAGCTCGTAGACCCAGATCCGCTCGACGCCGAGGATGTCGGCGACCTCCTCCAGCACCGGGCCGGGCAGATGGCCATGCTCCTTCTGGGCGATCAGAAGCGCGGGCATGATCGCCGAGCGCTGGTCGGGATATCGCGCCGCCGCCGCCTCGATCTCGTCGCGCATGCTCATCCGCAACAAAGCCCCCCTGCTACTTGTCCACCTCGGCCATCACCGGGTCGAGGCTGCCCAGCACGGCGATCATGTCCGCCAGATAGCGGGCGTTGCCGACCCCGAACAAACCCTGAAGGTTGACGAACGACGGTGCCCGCACCTTCATCCGAAACGGTTTCTCCGACCCGTCGCTGATGATGTAGAACCCGAGCTCGCCCTTCGGCGCCTCGATCGCCGAATAGACCTCGCCCTTCGGCACCTTGAAACCGTAGGCCGACAGGTCGAAATGCTGGATCAGCGCCTCCATCGAGCAGTGCACCCTGTCCTTGTTCACCGGGAAGGCGATCGTCGGCATGTCGATCTGGAACGGCCCCTCGGGCATCTGTTCGAGGCATTGTTCGATGATCCGAATGCTCTCGCGCATCTCCTCGACCCGGCATTGCCAGCGCGCGTAGCAATCGCCGTCGTCGCGGGTGACGACATTGAAATCGAGCCGATCGTAGATCTCGTAGGGCTCGTCGCGGCGAATGTCCCAATCGACGCCCGATGCCCGCAGGTTCGGGCCGCTCAGGCCGAGGTCGATGCCGTCCTCGGCGGAGATCACGCCGATCCCCTGCGTGCGCTTCAGGAACACCCGGTTGTTCTCGACGAGTCGTTCATAGTCGCGGATCCGGTTCGGGAAGATGTCGCAGAACTCTTTGATCCTGGGGAGGAACCCGTCAGGCAGATCCTCGCGCAAGCCGCCGACCCGGCAGTAGGAGGTGTGCATCCGCGCCCCGGTGACCATCTCCAGGAGGTCCATGATCATTTCGCGCTCGCGCATGGCGTAGAGCAGCGCCGTCATGGCGCCGAGGTCCATCGGCAGCGCGCCGGTGATCAGGAGATGGCCGGAGATCCGCGCCAGCTCGGCCATCATCACGCGGATATATTGCGCGCGGATCGGGGCCTCGATGCCGAGGAGCTTCTCCACCGCCAGCGCGAAGGCCAGGTTGTTCGACGGCGGGCAGAGATAGTCGAGCCGGTCGGTCAGGGGAAAGATCTGGGTGTAGGTGAAGCTCTCGGCCAGTTTTTCGGTGCCGCGGTGGAGATAGCCGATATGCGGGTCCACGCGCGCGACGTACTCTCCCTCGAGTTCCAGGACGAGCCGCAGCACCCCATGGGTGCTCGGATGCTGCGGGCCGAGGTTGAGAAGCACCTCCTTGGTGTGGGGCGCCTCTCCGTCCGGCCTAATCAGTTCCGTGACTTCGGTCATCTCAGGTCCCCGGCGTGGAACGGTCTCCCTTATGGAATGTCCCTGGTGGCGAGGTCGGGCTGCGTCGGCGGCGGGCCTTCGGCGCCGAACGGGTTCAGCTTGTCCCTGTAGCCCCGGAGCGGAAAGTCCTTGCGCTGCGGGAAGCCCTCGAATCCCTCCCACATGTAGATCCGGCGCAGGTCGGGGTGACCCTCGAACCTGATCCCGTACATGTCCCAGGCCTCGCGCTCATGCCAGTTCGCGGTGCGCCAGACCCCCGTCACCGACGGGATCCGCGGCGGATCGCCGAGGCGGCACTTGATCCGAACGCGCCATTTGTTCGAAAGGGAATAGAGGTGGTACACCGCCTCGAAGCGCGGCATCTCGGGGTGATGGTCGACCCCGCAGATGTCGGACAAAAAATCGAACCGGAGCGCCGGATGGTCCTTCAGGAACCGGCAAAGCTCGACGATCATGCCGGGCGGAGCCGCGAAGGCGTGAACGCCATGCGCTGAGCCGAGATCCTCGATTGCCCCCCCGAAGCGCTCCGTGAGGGGCGCGCGGTTGAGGGGCGCCGCCACGCTCATGACGCCGCCACCCGGCCCAGGGGCGTCCCGGCCAGCGCCTGGGATTTCTTGATCTTTTCCTGAAGCAGGAGGAAACCATGCATCAGCGCCTCGGGCCGCGGCGGGCAGCCGGGCACATGCACGTCGACCGGCACGAAGGTCTCCGACCCCTGCACCACGGCGTAGGTGTTGTAGACCCCGCCCGAGATCGCGCAGGTGCCCATCGCGATGACCCAGCGCGGCTCCGGCATCTGGTCGTAGAGCCGTCGCACGACGGGCGCGAATTTCCGCGTCACGGTGCCGGCGATGATCATCACGTCGGACTGGCGCGGCGAGGGTCGGAACACCACCCCGAACCGGTCGAGGTCGTAGCGCGCGCAGCCCGCCGAGATCATCTCGATGGCGCAGCAGGCGATCCCGAACGTCTCGGGCCACAGCGCCGAGCTTCGGCTCCAGTTGATGACGCTGTCGGCGGTGGTGAACAGCACGCTGTCGCGAATCGCCTCGCCTACGCCTCCCATTCCAGCGCCCCCTTCAGCCAGGCGTAGGCGAAGCCCACGAGAAGCAGCACGATGAAGACGAACATCTCGACATAGCCGACGATCCCGATCTCCTTCAGGACGACCGCCCAGGGAAAGAGGAACATCGTCTCGACGTCGAAGACCACCAGCAGGATCGCCAGGATGAAGAACTGCACCCTGAAGCGGCCCCCGGCGGCCTCGCCGGCCGGGTCCATGCCGCATTCATAGGGCATGTTCTTCGCGGGATAGGGATTGGAAGGGCGCAGGAGCGAGGAGACAAAGAGCGTCGCCGCCGCCACCAGAACGATTCCGGCGACCATGAAGAGAACCGGCAGGAATTCCATTCCGGTCATGGCGCACTGCCTCGATCACCCGCCGAGGGCTCTGCTCAGGCCGCCACCGACCCCTTGCGGACCGATCACGCGGCCCCCGGGAAGCGACTTGGGCATCCCTTTCAAGCGCGTCAAGCGTATTCCGTCGTCCGGACCATTGCAAACCCAATCGATCAGCCGCCGAACACGGAACT
This sequence comes from uncultured Alphaproteobacteria bacterium, assembly GCA_963723525.1. Lineage (GTDB taxonomy): Bacteria > Pseudomonadota > Alphaproteobacteria > Rhizobiales > Beijerinckiaceae > Microvirga. The sequence goes on along the minus strand of CAVRRI010000004.1, from coordinate 1,630 downwards.
CTGGGCAAGCCTTAGAAACCACGACGGAAACAGGCCGATCCCGATGGTGCCGGCGGCGGTGACGGCGAGCGTGGCGCGGACCGAGGGCGTCAGAGCCGGGTCGAACGCGCGCTCCGGCTCGCGCATGTAGATCACCATGACGATGCGGATATAGAAGTAGGCGGCGACGGCGCTCAGGAGCACCGCGATCACCGCCAGCATGACGAACCCCCGCTCGACGAGCGCGACCAGTACGTAGAACTTGGCGAAGAACCCGGCCGTCGGCGGAATGCCGGCGAGCGAGAACAGATAAAGCAGCATCAGGAGCGCCAGCCCGCGATGCTGCTTGGCGAGACCGGCATAGTCGTCGATGACCTCGCCCGAGAAATCGCCGTTCCGCATCATGATGACGACGCCGAAGATGCCGAGGTTCATGAACGCGTAGATCAGCAGGTAGAGCATGACGCTGGCGATCCCGTCGGCACCGCCGGCCACCACTCCGAACAGGGCGAACCCGGCATGGGCGATGCTGGAATAGGCCAGGAGGCGCTTGAAATTGTCCTGCACGAGCGCCACGAAACTGCCGAGCGCCATCGTCGCCACCGCAATGGCCGCAACGATGATCCAGGCGTCCGAGGCTGCGACCAGCGGGTTGAGAAACACCCGCAGGATCACCGCGAACCCCGCCGCCTTGGGTCCCACCGACATGAAGGCGGCGATCGTCGTCGGCGCGCCTTCATAGACGTCCGGCACCCACATGTGGAACGGCACCGCGCCGACCTTGAACACCAGCCCCGCGACGATGAAGACCACCGCCAGCAGCAACCCCGGATCGAGCGGACCGCGGGCGACGGCGGCAGCCATCCCGTCGAGCTGCGTCGTTCCGGTGAGCCCGTAGACCAGGGAAACGCCGTACAGGAAAATCCCGGTCGAGACCGCGCCGAGGATCACGTATTTCAGCGCCGCTTCGTTCGACCGCCGCTGCTGCCGCAGGAAACCGGTCAGCACATAGGTGCAGAACGCCGTCAGTTCGAGACCGACATAGATCGACAGCAGGTCCGTCGCCGAGGCCATGATCATCATGCCCGAAAGCGCGAAGAGCAGCAGGACGTAGTACTCGCTCATCGCGATCCCTTCGATCTCGGCGTATTGCCGCGAAAGAAGGAACGTCAGGACGGTAGAGAGGTAGAACACGGCCTTGAAGAAGGCGGCGAAGCGGTCGGCGACGAACATGCCCGTGTAAGCCGGCCGCACCTCGCCGGCGAGCATGAGCGTCCCCGCGGCGGCGACCAGCACGATCGCGACGGAAGCCCAGATGAGGACATGTTCCCTGCCCTTCGGCACGAAATGTCCCAGGATCAGCAGGACGCAGGCTCCGGCGATCACGACGATCTCGGGCAGGCTCGCGAGGACCGATTGATAAAGCGCGGCCGGGGTCATCGGCCGGCGCCCCTGCCGTGCACCTGCGCCAGGAGATTCTTCACCGAGGCGTCCATGACGCCGAGAAACGGTTTCGGATAGAGCCCAACCCAGAGCACGAAGACGGCGAGCGGCAGGATCGCCGCCAGTTCGCGGGCATTCACGTCCCGGATCGCGAACCGTGCCCCGACGCTCGCCGGACCGAGCGCGACCTTTCCGTACATGCCGAGCA
>CAVRRI010000003.1:0-25811 GCA_963723525.1 uncultured Alphaproteobacteria bacterium | reverse complement strand
TTCTCCTGCGCACGGCCATTGCGGACCGGGTGCGGTCCAGCCGCGAGGGCGATCTCAGGTAAAGATTTTGTTCCAGCCCGGAAGGGCGGCATTCACCGCGCTTCTGCCGTCAGCCATCCAGCTTCGTCCACCGGCGCTGAAGACGCTGGTCCACGGTGACACATTGAGGGAGAAACGCTCCCCTCGGACGGCCCAAGGCGAAGAGGCGACATGACTGCGATCGAGGTTCACGGCTACGCCATCGTGTCTCGCGACGACCGGATCGCGGACGCGAGCGGGGCGACGCCGGAGGTGCTCCGGAGAGAGGCGGACTGGGCCTACTTCCAGGCGCAGCTCGACCGCGCCGCGCTCACCGTGCTGGGGCGGCTCGGGCACGCGGCCAATCCCAACCCGAAGGAGAGGCTCCGGATGGTGGTTTCATCCTCGGTGCGCCGGCTCGAACGCCGTCCCGACGGATGGTGGTGGAACCCCGCAGGCACTCCCTGGCTTGAGGCCGTGGCGAAGGTGCTGCCCGGGGGCGGGCGCGTGGCCGTGCCGGGCGGGCAGCGGGTGTTCGATCTCTTCCTTGCCCTCGGCTACGACGTCTTCCACCTGACGCGGGCGGAGGACGCATGGATCGGCGAGGGCGTGGCGCTGTTCTCGGCCTGCGGGGAAGGCGAGAGCGCCGAGGCCGTGCTGGCCAGGCACGGCCTCGCTCCCGTGGAACGGCGGATCATCGACGAAGAGGGTCCCGTAAGCCTCACGGAATGGCGGCCGTTCCTCGTGCAACCGGCGTGAATGTCCCGGCGTTGAGTTCACAGACGATGCCCCAAGGGAGGACGAACATGTCCCGCCTTACCGTTGCCATCGCCCTTGCGGCGTGCCTCGCCGCGCCTGTCATGGCACAGACCTCAACGTCGACCGGCTCGCCCTCGTCGTCGCCGGCAGGGTCCGCATCGCCGTCGAGCGGTACCGCGCCCGCAACGGGCGGTTCGACCGTGCTCCCGCCGCGCTCAGGCCAAACGATGGAAGGCCAGGCCACCGAGAATCAGGATGCCGGCACCCGGAGCACGGCTGGACAGAGTTCCACCGCGCCCGACCCCAACGCGCTGACGCCTCCCGTTCCGCCGCCCGGCTCCGAGGCATCGACCGGGGGACGGGCCACCACCCGCGGCGGGACGGCAGGCCAGAGCGCAACGGCGAGCGGCCGGGCCTCCGGCTCCGGGCTTACCGAGGAAGCGGAGGCTCGCGAGAAGGAGCTGGAGCGCAGGACGGCGCGGATCAACCGCCTGATCATGCGCAGCATCTGCAACGGCTGCTGAAGCGGCATGAAGTGGGGCCGCCTGCCGTCACCGCGTGATGCATGCGTGAGGCGGCGGAGCGTTAACATATGTACTCGCGTCCGGGACCGGACGGGAGGATGCTGGTGTCTCGTCCTGCCTGTCCGATGGTGCCCGTGAGCCGACTGCCGACCGACCGCCCGATGACGCTCGTGATCGCCGCCGGCGATGAGGCAACGGCTGCCGCGCTCGCTCGGGAATTCGACAACGTGGGCTGCACGGTGGCGGGGGCGTTCCCGAATGCCGAAAAGGCACTTCGGGCCCTCGGCGAACTCCGCCCCGATGCGGCGGTCCTCGACGCCCGGCTCGCGGACGAGGCAGCGCTTCAGCTCACGCTGAGTCTCCGCCAGCGGAAGATCCGGATCATCTACTTCGCGTCCTACGATCCCGCTCGAAACAGCCTGCGTGCCGAAATGCCGGACGACCCCGGCCTGTGCCGCGACACGTCCATCCGCGCGCTGCTGCGCACGCTGGAGTGACGGGCCGAGGGGAGGCTGCGTCCGTTTCATCCGCTGCAGGTAGGCGCCGCCGGCGGTCCACCGGGGGCGCAAAACGCGCGGAGCGCGACCCGAGTATGACGCCTGTGAGTTCGCCGTCCTCGGGCGCGCGGCCCGAGACCTGAGGATCCCAGGCCGAGAGAGGCGAACCTTTGCTCCGTCGCCGGACGCGATTGACCTAGAGCATCGGACCCAAAAGTGGAATCCATTTTTGGGATCCATCCGATGCTCCCCTTTTGCAAGCAGCGCATCGTTTAACGCGGAAAACCGGGATCCACTTTTGGGATTTGATCCGATGCTCCCCTTTTGCAAGCAGCGCATCGTTTAGCGCGGAAAACCGGGTCCACTTTTCCGCACGATGCGCTAAGGACGCTGCAAACGTGGCCACCTTGGGCGGAAACGCGCAGGGTGGCCTCTATCGGCCTCGCCGGCCGTTACTGCTGCGGAGCAGTGCCGGGGCGGGGGGCGCCGGCAGGAGGCGGGCTCGTGTTTCCTGCAGCTCCTGGGTTTGCGCTGCCCATGTCGCCGCTGTAGCGGAACTCAGGCGCATTCTGCAGGTCCGCCTTGGTCATCTTGACCAATGCGCGGGCCGGCACGTTGTCGTCGCCGGCCGCACCCGCCGTGGTTGCGGTTCCGGCCGTCCCTGCCGTGCCGGTGCTGCCCGTCGTCGCAGGCTGATTGGCGCCGCCGGCCGTGGGGGCGCTCGGCGTCGTCACGCCGCCGGCGGTGCTGGTTGCCGTACCGGTGGAGGCTTGGACCTCCCGGTTGGACATCCATTGCACTTGTTCGAACGGGATCGCGACATCCTTCTCGCCGATGCCGAGGAAACCGCCCACACCCACGACGAGGCCATGAATCTTGCCCTGTCGGTCAACGAGGATTTCGTCGATGTCGCCGATCTTCTGATTGTCGGCGCCATAGACGTCGACGCCCATCAACTTCGACCCGGGCATCAGATCGGCCGGCATCTGGGTCATCACTTGTCCGGGTCCGGCCGGAGTCGTCGGGACCTGGGTCTGGGCGGAGGCCACGCCGGCCAGAAGGGCCGATGCCGCCAAGCCGGCAGCAAGGATCATCTTCACCATACATCCCTCCATTTCTCTTCTCTGGGATCGCGCCCAAGGGGCGCTGGAGGGGAAACGAGGAAGGGGGGATGGGGTTCAGGTGCTGCGCACGACGCTCTTCGCTTTCCCGAGCACGTCCAGGGCGTGGTGTCCCTCCGGGACGCCTTCGACAATGAACGCGGTCCCTGCAGAATGACCGGTGCGCAGCGGAAGGATGGCCCGGTAGGATGCCGATGCATACCACGCATGGGCGGAATTCCGGTCAGGGAACGCGATCACGATCAGGTCTCCGGCCCATTGGCCCTCCAGGACGTCGACGGGGCCGCCATGGATGATGAAGCGGCCGCCGAATGGTTCGAGTGTCGAGTCGATGCGCTCGAGGTACTCGACGATCTCCGGCCCTACGGAAACTTGGCGCAGATGCGCGATGGCGTAGGCGATCATGGCATTCTCCTCGGTCTGGCCGAGCCACGATGTCGCGCGCATAGCCGCAGGTCGATTACGCCGGAGGTAACGAGCCTCGTCGCGGCGACCCGCGTTGGGCTCGCCGGCAGGCTCGACTGCCGCGGCGGCCTTTCTGAATCCGCACGCGCGTTCATAATGGCGCATGCGCGCGCATGCGCGCGCGAGCGGGCCTGCAGGAGGAGGGCCGCAACGGAGCATCAGACGATCCGTGATCGCCGTCACAGTCGGGGCGACCCGCGCAAGGGAGCATGCGCGCCCTTCTCGTGAGGAATGTCATGACCCTTCTCTTGGAACGTGTCGGACAGCCGCCCGCGCAGCGGAAGGCCGGCACCTCGAAGTGTCCGTCGTCCGTTGCCTCCGGAGCCCGGCCGCGCCTCATCTCGGTCGACCTCCTGCGTGGACTCGTCATGGTGCTCATGGCGCTCGACCACACGCGCGACTTCTTCGGCTCGAGCGGCTTGAACCCCCGGGACGTGACCGACCCCGCCTTATTCCTGACGCGCTGGATCACCCACTTCTGCGCGCCCGTCTTCATCCTCCTCGCCGGTGTCTCCGCGCAGCTCTACGAGGCGCGAGGGCGGACGGTGTCGGAGGTGAGCCGCTTCCTCTTCACCCGCGGCCTTTTCCTCGTGCTGATGGAGTTTACGCTCGTCCGGCTCGGCTGGACGTTCGACCTCGGAGCCGGTTCATTCGTCACGCAGGTGATTTGGGCGATCGGCGCCTCGATGGTGGTGCTGTCCGGGTTGGTGTATTGGCCGCGTCCGGCCATCGCCGCGCTCGGCCTCGCGATGATCGCCGGCCACAACCTCCTCGACGGGATCAGGGCCGAGCAGTTCGGCTCCGCCGGATGGGTCTGGACCTTCCTGCACGAGCCGAAGCTGTTGCGCTTCGGCGATGCGACGTTGTTCGCCCTTTATCCGCTCATCCCGTGGGTCGGGGTGATGGCGGTGGGATATGCGCTCGGTCCGGTGTTCGGTCTCGAGCGCGCGGCCCGTGTTCGCCGGCTCGTCGCGCTCGGTGTTGGCGCGATCGCGGGTTTCGTCCTCCTGCGCGTCTCGAACGTCTACGGCGACCCTGCGCCGTGGATGCCTCAGGAGAGCGCGGTCTCGACGGTCCTGTCCTTCGTGAATTGCGAGAAGTACCCGCCCTCGCTCCTCTATCTGCTGATGACGCTCGGACCCGGTCTGCTTCTGCTCGCGGCATTCGAGAGGGCTCGCGGGCGCACGGCTCTCTGGCTCGCGACGTTCGGGCGGGTGCCGTTCTTCTACTATGTCGCCCACCTCTTCCTCATCCATGGCCTCGCGATCGCGTTCGCGCTCGCGACGACGGGCGATGCTTCATGGCTGTTCGGCGGCCTTGCTGGCGGCAAGCCGGCCGATTGGGGCCTCGGTCTGGCGGGCGTGTATGCCATGACGCTGCTCGTCGTCATGCTCCTCTATCCGCTGTGCCGCTGGTTCGCGGCACTCAAGCAGAGCCGGACGGAGGGGTGGCTGAGTTATCTGTAATCGTGGAGCTTCGACGGCAGACTGGAGCATCGGACCCAAAAGTGGAATCCACTTTTGGGATCCATCCGATGCTCCCTTCTTGCAAGCAGCGCATCGTTTAACGCGGAAAACCGGGTCCACTTTTCCGCACGGTGCGCTATCTCGTCTGTTCAGTCACCGTGGATGACTCCGAGCACACCCTTGTTCTGGTACCAGCGGCTGGCGCCGTCGTGGAACGGGAGGAAGGTGTTGCGGGTGAAATTCGCCGGGACCGTCTCGGCGGCGGCCGAGTGAACCTCCACCAGCTCGTCATGGTTCGCGAAGACCGCCTCGAGAATGGCGTAGGCGAGGTCCGCCGGAAGACCGCGATGGGCCACAGCGAAGTTGTAGAGTCCCACGGTCCCGTAGTTGGTCCTCAAGGACGGGTATGTGCCCGCACCGACCGTCGAGGCCGCGAGCTCCGGCATGGCGAGACGAAGCTCGAGAATCTGGCCCGGGGCGAGCGGAAGGTAGCGCACCCTTCCTTTCCGTTCGAGCTCGATGAAAGACGGGAAGGGAACCCCGGCCGCCACCGCGAGCGCATCGAGAGTTCCGGCCTGCACCTGCGCCGCCAAGTCGGCCCAGTCGCCGTGGGCGAGCGAGCCGTCGATTTTCAGGACCTTGAAGAACTCGGGAATGTAGGCAGCCGTCGTGCCGCCCTGCGGGCCGACGCCGACGCGCTTGCCGCTGAATTCACCGACCGAACGGATGCCGGTCTCCTCGCGGGCCATGAACTGGAATGGTGTATCGTACATCGGGAAGAGCGCGCGCATCTCCCTCAGCTGTCTGCCGCCGGTCCAGGAGCCCGATCCGTTCCAGGCCTGCAGAGCGATTCCCAAGGTGACGAACCCGACCTGAATCTCTCCCGCCTCAAGAAGGAGAATATTCTGCCCCGGCCCCTCGGTCGGCCGTGCTGTGACGGGAATCCCGAGGGCGCGGGTCAGGATGCGCGCCAGCCCTTCGCCGTAGGCGTAATACGTCCCTCCCGGGGATGCAGTGCCGATCGTCAGTGACGAAGGCCAGTGGGGCTCCACGGCCGATGCGGGTCCGTACAATCCGCTGCACAGCAACAGAATAGCGAAGATCTTCAGTGCTTGGCGCATGGTGCGAAGATTCCTCACGTTCGACGGCGCAGTTCCGGTTCATGTCAGCTTGCAACGACGAGCGGCAGACTCGGGCTCTCTGCCGCCGATGTGAAGCGTCCTCATTTTACCTCCAAAGATAGGATGATGCAGGCCTTGACCAATCTGGCGGCGACGAGATTTTTGTCAGGAGGCCGGGCCTGAAACTCACGCCTGTGATGTCGCGTTGGCGTCGATAACCTGGATGAGAAGGCAACGGCCGTGCTCCTTCGTGCCGAATAATCAGCGCATCTGCTCCGACGGGTAGCGCCAGGGAGGTGACGGTGGATCGCAGCCGCGATGTTGACCCGGTCGAGACCAGGGAATGGCTCGACTCGTTGGATGGCGTCCTGGAATTCGAAGGACCGGAAAGAGTCCACTTCCTCCTGGAACAGGTGATCGACGGAGCTCGGCGGAAAGGCGCTCCCGTTCCGTACTCCGCGACCACGCCTTACATCAACACGATTCCCGTCGAGAGGCAGGAACCCCACCCGGGCAACCGGGCGATCGAGCATCGGATCCGGTCGGCCATCCGCTGGAACGCTCTCGCCATCGTCCTCAAGGCCAACAAGGAATCGTCCGAGCTCGGTGGCCACATCGCCAGTTTCCAGTCGGCCGCGACCCTCTACGACACCGGCTTCATGCATTTTTGGCGCGCTGCCTCGGACGAGCACGGCGGCGATCTCGTCTACATTCAGGGTCATTCCTCGCCCGGGATCTACGCGCGTGCCTTCCTGGAGGGCCGGCTCACCGAGGAGCAACTCCTGAACTTCCGCCAGGAGGTCGACGGCCGGGGCCTGTCCTCGTATCCGCACCCGTGGCTCATGCCGGACTTCTGGCAGTTTCCGACCGTTTCGATGGGGCTCGGGCCCCTCATGGCGATCTACCAGGCACGGTTCCTCAAGTACCTTCACTTCCGGGGTCTGGCCAAGACCGAGGGACGCAACGTCTGGGCCTTCATGGGCGACGGCGAGATGGACGAGCCGGAGAGCCTGGGCGCCATATCGCTGGCCGGGCGCGAGAAGCTCGACAACCTCGTCTTCGTCATCAACTGCAACCTGCAGCGGCTGGATGGGCCGGTGCGCGGCAACGGCAAGATCGTCCAGGAGCTCGAAGCCAACTTCCGGGGGGCCGGCTGGAACGTCGTCAAGGTGCTGTGGGGCTCGGGCTGGGACGTCCTGTTCGCGAAGGACACGTCCGGCATGCTCGTGAAGCTCATGGAGGAATGCGTCGACGGCGAGTACCAGGACTTCAAGTCGAAGGACGGTGCCTATATCCGGCAGCACTTCTTCGGCCGCTATCCGGAGACCGCGGCGCTGGTGGCCGACATGTCGGACGACGAGATCTGGAAACTCACCCGCGGCGGGCATGACCCGAGCAAGGTCTACGCGGCCTATTCGGCCGCGATGAAGCACAAGGGACAGCCGACCCTGATCCTCGCCAAGACCGTCAAGGGCTACGGCATGGGCGAAGCCGGCGAGGGCCAGAACATCACCCACCAGCAGAAGAAGATGGGCGAGGCGGTGCTGCGCCAGTTCCGCGACCGGTTCCAGATCGACCTGACCGACGAGCAGCTCAAGGAGATGCCGTTCATCCGCTTTGCCGACGACAGCCCGGAGATGCAGTACTTGCGGAGCCGCCGCGAGGCGCTCGGCGGTTATCTGCCGTCGCGCCGGCGGACATCCGATCCCCTGAACATCCCTCCGCTGTCTGCCTTCGAGGCGCAGCTGAAGGCGACCGACGGGCGCGAGATCTCGACCACCATGGCGTTCGTGCGGGTCCTGAATACGCTCTTACGCGACAAGACCATCGGCAAGCGCGTGGTGCCGATCGTTCCGGACGAGAGCCGCACGTTCGGCATGGAGGGAATGTTCCGCCAGTTCGGAATCTTCTCGCAGGTCGGCCAGCTCTACCGGCCCGAGGATGCCAACCAGCTCATGTTCTACAAGGAGGACAGGAGCGGCCAGATGCTCCAGGAGGGCATCAACGAGGCCGGGGCAATGTCGTCGTGGATCGCGGCCGCGACCGCCTATTCCACGTCGAACACGCCGATGATCCCATTCTACATCTATTACTCGATGTTCGGGTTCCAGCGGGTCGGCGATCTGGCCTGGGCGGCCGGGGACCTGAGGGCGCGGGGTTTCCTGATCGGCGGCACGGCGGGCCGGACGACCCTCAACGGCGAGGGCCTGCAGCACGAGGATGGGCACAGCCACCTGTTTTCGGCCACGATCCCGAACTGCGTTTCCTACGACCCGACCTTCTCGTACGAGGTCGCCGTCATCGTCCAGGACGGCCTCCGCCGCATGTACGCGGAGCAGGAGGACGTCTTCTACTACCTGACGGTGATGAATGAGAACTACGAGCATCCCGCCCTGCCGAAAGGCGCCGAGGCCGGGATCCTCAAAGGCATGTATCTGTTCCGGGAAGGGCAGAGGACCAAGAAGGCAGCCCGCGTTCAGCTCCTCGGCAGCGGTACGATCCTGCGGGAGGTGATCGCCGCGGCGGACCTGCTCGCGCAGGATTTCGGCGTTGTTGCCGACGTGTGGAGCTGCCCGAGCTTCACGGAGCTGGCCCGCGAGGCGATGGCGGTCGAGCGCTGGAACCTGCTCCATCCGACGGAACAGGCGCGCAAGTCCCACGTCGAGACCTGCCTCGAGTCCCGCGAGGGTCCGGTCGTCGCCGCGACGGACTACATGCGCCTCTTCGCCGATCAGATCCGGCCCTTCGTGCCGCGCCGCTACCGGGTGCTCGGCACGGACGGGTTCGGCCGTTCCGATTTCCGCAGGCGCCTGCGCGACTTCTTCGAGGTCGACCGGCGCTGGGTCGCCGTGGCGGCGCTGAAGACGTTGGCGGAGGAGGGGAAGATCAAGCCGTCGTCGGTCGCGGAGGCAATCGCCAAGTACGGCATCGACGCGGAGAAAGCACCACCCTGGAAAGTCTGAGGCTGCGCCCAAGGTATCGAAACAGCGGCCCGCTCAACGAGGCCGCCCGACCGGAGGAGGGAACGCGGTGGCGACCGAGGTGAAGATCCCCGATATCGGCGACTTCAAAGACGTGCCGATCATCGAAGTACATGTGAAGGAGGGCGATGCGGTGAACGCAGACGACCCCCTCGTCTCCCTCGAATCCGACAAGGCTACCATGGAGGTCCCTGCGCCCTCGGCAGGGGTCATCGAGAAGCTGCTGATCAAGCTGGGCGACAAGGTCAGCCAGGGCCATCCGATCGTGCTGCTGAAGAGCGGGGACGGCGCAGCGCCGCCCGAGCCTCCGTCCCTGATCGAGCAGCAGGAGCCGGCGCCGGTTCCACCGCCGCCCGACGGCGGCCCCGGCTAAGGCGAACGGTCCGGGAGCACGGGCGGATTTCGGGCAGGTGCATGCGAGCCCGAGCGTCAGGCGCCTCGCACGCGAACTCGATATCGACCTGACGACTCTTCGCGGCACGGGCGAGAAGGGCCGGATCACCAAGGACGACGTGAAGGCGGTTCTCAGAGGCCCGGCCGCGCCTGTCTCGGCCCCCGCGCCGGCGGGCGGCATGGGAATCCCCGAAGTTCCGGCGGTGGACTTCTCCAAGTTCGGACCGATCGAGACGAAGCCCCTCCCGCGGATCAAGAAGATCTCGGGTCCGCACCTTCACCGCGCCTGGCTGAACGTGCCTCTCGTCACCCATCAGGACGAGGCGGACGTCACCGAAACGGAGGCCTACCGAAAGGAACTCGACGCCACCGCCAAGGACAAGGGCTATCGGGTCACGCTGCTCGCCATTCTGATGAAGGCTTCCGTGTCGGCCCTCAAGCAGTTTCCGGAGTTCAACGCTTCGCTCAGCCCCGAGAAGGACAGCCTGATCATCAAGCGCTACTACCACATCGGCGTTGCGGTGGACACGCCGGAAGGACTCGTCGTCCCGGTCATCCGTGATGTGGACCGCAAGGGCATCGGCGACATCAGCCAGGAACTCGGGACGGTCTCGAAGAAGGCCCGCGACGGCAAGCTCACTTCCGCCGATATGCAGGGGGCTTCCTTCACGATCTCGAGCCTCGGGGGAATTGGCGGAACCGCATTCACCCCGCTCGTCAATGCCCCCGAAGTCGCGATCCTGGGCGTCGTTCGCTCGCGGATGGCGCCGGTCTGGGACGGCGCTTCGTTCAAGCCGCGCCTGATGCTTCCTCTGTCCATGTCGTACGACCACCGCGTCATCGACGGAGCGCTGGCCGCGCGTTTCACGCGTCATCTCGCCCATGTGCTGGAGGACGTTCGCCGCCTGATCCTCTGACCGACGACCCCCACGACGCCCGACCCGCCTGCGGAGAGACACCGCGATGAGCACCACGACCGAACTCCGCCTGCCCGACATCGGTGATTTCAAGGACGTCCCCGTGATCGAGGTGCACGTGCAGCCGGGTGCCCGGATCGCCGTGGACGACACCCTCATCACGCTCGAGTCCGACAAGGCCACCATGGACGTGCCGGCGGCGGCGGCCGGAACGGTGCGCGAGGTCAGGGTGAAGACGGGGGATCGCGTTTCTCGAGGCGACCTGATCGCCACGCTCGAGGCCGAGGGTGCGCCCGCCGTGCCGCCCAAGGAGCGAGTCAAGGAAGACGCTTCGCCGTCCCCGGGCCCGGGCCAACCCGGTTACGGCAGCCCGAGCGGCGTCTACGAGGCGATCGAGGTCCAGATCCCCGATATCGGCGACTACAGGGACGTCCCGATCATCGAGGTTCATGTGGAGCCGGGGGCCACGATCAAGGTGGACGACCCGCTGGTGACGCTCGAATCCGACAAGGCCACCATGGAGGTGCCGGCGGCGCAGGGCGGCACCGTTCGCGACGTCAAGGTCAAGATCGGAGACCGGGTGTCGCAAGGCGACGTGATCGCCGTGATGGAAGGCGGCGTTGCCGCTCCCGCTGCGTCCCTCGGCCAACATGGGCCCGGACAGGGGCAAGCGGGCTATGGATCGTCGGCCCTCGAAGCCAGGGCCGACGCCCGTGCTGGCGGGCGCCAAGTCCCCGCGCCGGCTCCGAAACCCCCTGTCGCTGCATCGGGAGACTTCCACGCCGAGGTGCTGGTGCTCGGCGCCGGGCCCGGCGGCTATACGGCGGCCTTCCGGGCCGCGGATCTCGGCAAGAAGGTCGTGCTCGTGGACCGCTGGCCGAGCCTTGGGGGTGTCTGCCTGAACGTCGGCTGCATCCCGTCGAAGGCGCTCCTGCACGCCGCCAAGGTCATCGACGAGACCAGGAGCATGGCGGCCCACGGCGTCGCCTTCGGGGACCCCACCCTCGATGTCGCCAAGCTGCGCGGTTGGAAGGACGGCGTGGTGAAGCGGCTCACGGGCGGCTTGGCGGGCCTCGCCAAGCAGCGGAAGGTGACCGTGGTCCCGGGTGTCGGCCGGTTCGTCTCCATGAATCAGCTCGAAGTGCGCTCCGAAAACGGCGACGCCAAGATCGTGAGTTTCGAGCAGGCGATCATTGCGGCCGGATCCGAGCCGGTCACGCTGCCGTTCATCCCGCACGACGACCCGCGCGTCATCGACTCGACGGGCGCGCTCGAACTCGACGGCATCCCGAAGCGCCTGCTGGTCGTCGGCGGCGGGATCATCGGCCTGGAGATGGCGACCGTCTATCACGCGCTCGGCGCGAAGGTGACGGTCGTCGAGTTGATGGACCAGATCATCCCGGGCGCCGATCGCGACATCGTCACGCCGCTGATGAAGCGGATCTCGAAGCAGTACGAAGCCATCCTCCTCAAAGCGAAGGTGACGAAGGTCACGCCGGACGGGGAGGGGCTCACGGTCCATTTCGAAGGCGGCAGCGCCCCGGCCACCGATACCTTCGACAGGATCCTCGTGGCGGTCGGCCGCAAGCCGAACGGAAGGGAGATCGGCGCGGAGAACGCCGGGGTCGCGGTCGACGAGCGCGGGTTCATCCCGGTCGATCGGCAGATGCGGACCAACGTCCCGAACATCTTCGCCATCGGCGACATCATCGGTCAGCCCATGCTGGCCCACAAGGCGGTGCACGAGGGCAAGGTCGCAGCCGAAACGGCAGCGGGAAAGAACGCCTTCTTCGACGCCAAGGTGATCCCCTCGGTCGCCTACACGGATCCGGAAGTGGCCTGGGTCGGCCTGACCGAGAACGAAGCCAAGGCGCAGGGCGTTCGGTACGGCAAGGGCATATTCCCCTGGGCTGCGAGCGGCCGCTCCCTGTCGCTCGGGCGCGACGAGGGTCTCACCAAGGTTCTGTTCGACGAGACGACCGACCGGATCATCGGCTGCGGCATCGTCGGACCGTCTGCCGGCGACCTGATCGCCGAGGCCGCTCTCGCCATCGAGATGGGTGCCGACGCCGAGGACATCGGCTTGACGGTTCACCCGCACCCGACCTTGTCGGAAACGATCGGAATGGCGGCGGAAGCTTTCGAAGGCACGATCACCGACCTCTACCTCCCGAAGAAGGAGGCGAAAAAGGCGCACTGAGCCGATTTGGGGGTGCGTACAGGGCTGCTGTTTTTGAGGAGGCGGCCATGGCCCGCGCACGCAGCAGAGACCGACGCCGAAGCACGCCGGAAGGCCTGCCATACGCCGCCGATCCGGCTCGCGGGCACCGATGCCGGCGTCGTCCCTCCTCTGACATCCACCTAGAGAGGCGAACATGAATCAGGAAGTGAACTTCGCATCGGGCAGCCGGGCCGGCCCATCCGAACCGAACGCAGACGAACTCCTGGTCAAGGCGGCCCTCGACTACCATCGTTTCCCGACCCCCGGGAAGATCACGGTTCTGCCCACCAAGGACATGAGCACCCAGCGCGACCTCGCGCTGGCCTACTCGCCAGGGGTGGCGGCCGCATGCCTCGCCATCAAGCGCGATCCCCTCGAGGCCGCGAACCTGACGTCGCGCGGGAACCTCGTTGCCGTGATCTCGAACGGCACGGCCGTGCTGGGCCTGGGCGACATCGGAGCGCTGGCCGGCAAGCCCGTCATGGAAGGCAAGGGCTGCCTCTTCCGCAAGTTCGCCGGCATCGACGTGTTCGACATCGAGATCGACGAGACCGATCCGGACAAGCTCATCGACATCATAGCCTCGCTCGAGCCTACCTTCGGCGGCATCAACCTGGAGGACATCAAGGCGCCGGAGTGCTTCGTCATCGAGACGAAGCTGCGCGAGCGCATGAAAATCCCGGTCTTCCATGACGATCAGCACGGGACGGCGATCGTCGCTGCGGCCGCCATCCTCAACGGCCTGCAGGTGGTCGGCAAGCGCATCGAGGACGTCAAGCTCGCCTGCTCGGGTGCCGGTGCGGCCGCCATCGCGTGCCTCAATCTCCTGGTCGGACTCGGGCTTCGAAAGGAGAACGTCCTCGTCACCGACTCCAAGGGTGTCGTGTATGAAGGCCGCACCGAGGCCATGGACGAGCAGAAGGCGCAATACGCCCGCCGGACATCGGCCCGTACCTTGAAGGACATCGTCGAGGGTGCCGACATCTTCCTCGGGCTCTCCGCCGCCAATGTCCTCAAGCCCGAGATGGTGAAGACCATGGCGGAGAGGCCCCTGATCCTTGCGCTCGCCAATCCGGACCCGGAGATCCGGCCGGAGCTTGCGAAGGAGGTCCGGCCCGACGCGATCATCGCGACCGGGCGTTCGGATTACCCCAACCAGGTCAATAACGTCCTCTGCTTCCCGTTCATCTTCCGCGGGGCCCTCGATGTGGGTGCCAGCGTCATCAACGAGGAGATGAAGCTCGCGGCCGTTCGGGCCATCGCCGAGCTTGCCCAGGCCGAACAATCCGACGTCGTGACGGCAGCCTACGGCACTCACGACATCAGCTTCGGTCCCGATTATCTCATCCCGCGCCCGTTCGACCCACGGCTCATCACCAAGGTCGCGCCGGCCGTCGCGCGGGCGGCCATGGAGAGCGGCGTCGCGACACGGCCGCTGGCGAACCTCGAGGAGTATCGACGGTCGCTGCAGCGCTTCGTCTACACGTCCGGGACGGTGATGCAGCCGGTCTTTGCAGCGGCGGCCGAATCCGGTCGCAAGCGCATCGTGTATGCGGAAGGCGAGGACGACCGTGTCCTTCGCGCCGCGCAGGTGGCCGTCGACGAGGGTCTCGCCACGCCGGTCCTGGTCGGCCGACCGGACGTCATCGCGAAAAAGCTCGAGACGCTCGGCCTTCGCCTTCAACCCGGACGCGACGTGCAGATCGCAAGCTTCGACGACCGGGACGCCATCGCAGAAGCCGCAGAGGTCTATTACCAGCTACGTAAGCGGCATGGCCTGTCCCGCGATGTCGCCGCGGCCGAGATGCGGCGCAACAGCACCCTGATCGGCGCCATGCTGCTGCGCGGGGGCAAGGCGGATGGGCTCCTGTGCGGTACGTTCGGGGCCTATGCCAACCATCTCCGTTATGTGGAGGAGGTGATCGGGCTCGCCGAGAGCGCCAATAACTTCGCGGCGATGAGCCTGCTCCAGCTGCCGCGGCACACGGTCTTCATCTGCGATCCCTACATCCACCTCGACCCGACGGCGGACGAGATCGCCGAAATGGCCGTACTGGCCGCAGCGGAGCTGAGACGCTTCGGCCAGACGCCGCGCGTCGCCCTCGTGTCGCATTCCAACTTCGGGACCGCCAACGATCCCTCGGCGCGGAAAATGCGGGACGCGCTCGCGCTCATCAACCGCCGCGCTCCTGATCTCGAAGTCGAGGGCGAGATGCATGCCGATGCGGCCCTCAGCAAGCCGCTGCTCAACCGCATCTTCCCGGATGCGCAGCTTTCCGCCGAGGCGAATCTCCTCATCATGCCGAACGTCGATGCCGCGAATGCCACCCTCAACGCGCTGAAGGTCGTTGCCGGGCAGGGCATCAGCGTCGGGCCGATTCTGCTCGGCGCGGCCAAGCCGGTTCACATTCTCACGCCCACGGCGACGGTGAGAGGAATCGTGAACATGACCGCGCTGACGGCGGTTGCCGCCGGATCCGCCGTACAGGCCGGCTGATCGGACTCTTGGAGGGAGAACGCAACATGGCGACGGCGACCCCGACAGAGGCGGCCCTGGGATCTCATCATCAGGGCCGATGGTATCAGCACCTGTACGTCCAGGTTCTCGGCGCAATCCTGATGGGCATCCTCCTGGGGCACTTCTATCCTTCCGTCGGCGAAGCGATGAAGCCGCTGGGCGATGCCTTCATCAAGATGATCAAGATGCTGATCGCACCGATCATCTTCTTCACGGTCGTGCACGGCATCGCGAGCATGAAGGACATGAGGAAGGTCGGCCGTGTCGGTCTGAAGGCGCTCATCTATTTCGAGGCGGTGACGACACTTGCGCTGGTGATCGGTCTGATCGTCGTCAACGTGTGGCAGCCCGGCGTCGGGATGAACGTCGACCTGTCGACGGTCGATACCAGGTCGATCGCGACCTACACGGCGAAGGCGAAGGACCAGAGTACCGTCGCGTTCCTGATGGATATCATTCCGTCGACGGTCGTGGGCGCCTTTGCAACCGGCGAGATCCTGCAGGTCCTGTTCTTCGCCATTCTGTTCGCCTTCGGGCTCCAGGCGCTCGGTGAGCGCGGCGACTCCGTCCTGCGGCTGATCGATGTCGTCAGTCACGTGTTTTTCAAGATCGTCGGAATCGTGATGAAGCTTGCGCCGATCGGGGCCTTCGGTGCGATGGCTTTCACCATTGGGAAGTACGGTGTCGGAACGCTCCTGTCGCTCGGCAACTTCATGCTGTCGTTCTACGCGACCTGCCTGTTGTTCGTCTTCGGTGTCCTCGGAGCCATCGCGGCGCTCTGCGGGTTCTCGATCCTCAAGTTCATCCGATACATCAAGGAGGAACTGCTCATCGTCCTCGGCACATCCTCCTCGGAGTCGGTGCTGCCGCGCATGATCGCGAAGATGGAGAATCTGGGCTGCGAGACGTCGGTCGTGGGGCTCGTGATTCCCACCGGGTACTCGTTCAACCTGGACGGGACCTGCATCTATCTCACGATGGCGGCGATATTCCTCGCCCAGGCGACCAACACCGATCTGACGTTGTCGCAGCAATTGGGAATCATCGCCATCCTCCTGCTCACCTCCAAGGGAGCCGCCGGAGTCACGGGTTCCGGATTCATCGTGTTGGCCGCTACGCTTGCTTCGGTCGGCACGATCCCGGTTGCGAGCATCGCCCTGATCCTCGGCATCGACCGGTTCATGTCGGAAGCGCGCGCGCTCACGAACCTTGTCGGCAACGGCGTTGCGACCGTGGTCGTCGCGAAGTGGGAAGGGGCACTCGACGAGAAGCGTCTCCACCGCGGTCTCGACCAGGAGACGGATCTCGAAGCCGACGAACCGGAGACCGTCAAGGTTGAGGACGATGTCGTTGAGGCGGGTGGGCCGCAACCGATCCGCGCCTAAGGGCCGAACGCAAAGGACCGAGGACAATGTCCGACGAGCCTCGCTTGGGTACGCAGTCGGAGGTTCGTCAGGACCGAGCTCCGGCACAGGTCGCCGAGCCGTCGCTCCACCAGATCGTCATTGTCGGTGGCGGGGCGGCCGGGCTGGAGCTCGCGACGAAGCTCGGCGACCGGCTCGGGCGGAACAAGAAAGCGGCTGTGACGCTCGTCGACCGTTCGCGGATCCATATCTGGAAACCTCTTCTGCACGAGGTGGCGGCCGGCAGCATGGATGCCGGCCACCATGCGGTCGACTATCTCGCGCAGGCGCACCGGCACCATTTCCGCTACCGGGTCGGCGAGATGGTCGGCCTCGACCGCGAACGGCAAGAGGTGCATCTTGCGGCCAGTTTCGACAACGAGGGCCGCGAGATCACTCCGCCCAGGTCCTTTCGGTACGACACGTTGGTCATAGCGATCGGCAGCGGGAGCAATGATTTCGGCACGCCGGGGGTGAAGGAGCATGCCATCGCGCTCGATACGCCCGATCAGGCCGTGCGCTTCCATCAGCGCCTGGTCAACAGCCTCATCAGGGCGCACGCGCAGCCCGGACCCGTGCGACCGGGCCAGCTGCACGTCGCCATCATCGGCGCCGGTGCGACCGGGACCGAACTCGCCGCGGAACTGCACCGGACCGTTCGGCAGGTCGTTGCGCACGGCCTCGACCGCATAGACCCGGAGAAGGATCTGAAGATCACGCTCATCGAAGCCGCCGACCGCATCCTCCCCGCCGTGCCGGAGCGGGTCTCGGAAAGCGTCATGCGGCTTCTCGATGGGATCGGCATCGAGGTCTGCACGAAATCGCGCGTGACGGAGGTCTCCGACAAGGGCGTGCACCTCGCCGATGGCACCTTCGTTCCCTCGGAACTCGTGGTCTGGGCCGCGGGCGTCAAGGCTCCGGATGTTCTCAAGGACCTCGCCGGTCTCGAAGCGAGCCGGAGCAATCAGCTCGTGATAACTCCGACGCTCCAGACGACGCGGGATCCGAGCATCTTTGCGATCGGCGATTGCGCCTACCTGGTCACGCCGGATCTGCCGACGCCGGTTCCCCCACGGGCGCAGGCCGCGCATCAGCAGGCCACGCACCTCTTCAAACAGATCCAGCGGCGGCTCCAGGGAAAGCCCCTGCAGCCCTTCCGCTATCGCGACTTCGGCTCGCTGGTCTCGCTCGGCGAGTACAGCACGGTCGGTAACCTGATGGGGTTCATCCGGGGCAAGAACTTCTTTGTCGAGGGCCTGTTCGCGCGCCTCATGTACCAGTCGCTGTACGCGATGCATCAGAGAGCCCTTCACGGCACATCGAAGGTCGTCCTCGATACGACGGCCCGCCTTCTGACGCGACAGACCGAGCCGCGCGTGAAGCTGCACTGATCGGGCGACACCCACGAGCGGACCCGGGCTGCTCGAGTCGGGCCGTCAGGATCAGGCCGCAGCTTTGCGTCCCACCCCCTGCGGGTCGGCGCCGCCGGTGAACCACTTGGGCGCGCGCAGCGCGACCCGAGGATGAGCCCTATGAGGAACGCGCGTCCGGGGACGGCTCTCGGGGATGAGAATCTCGGATATCAGCTTGTCATGCGAGACAGGTTCCCTAAAGAAGGTTAAACAGTGGATTGCTTCGAGCACGATGTCTTGCGACGCACCGGGAGTGTCGAATGAGGCTGGAGAGCGTGGACGGGGCTATTACGATCGAAGGCGCAGGCGTTCATCTCGGCGACAGCCTTCCTGACTATGCGCGGGAGGAGGTCTTGCGGGTCGCCAGCAAGTATTTTGGGCGACTGAACCGCGCGACTGTCCACTTCAGCAAGGAGGGGATCACCTACCGCTGCACGGTCAATATCCAGATGGGTGCTCTCCCTCGGAAAAGCGCGGAGGCTCACGACAAGGACATCTATCTTGCGTTCAAAGGCGCATTGGCCAAAGTCGCCAAGCAGCTTCGCCGAACGAAGCGCGAGCTTCGCGAGGACAAGGCCGAGCGCGTCGACAAGGGCGAGACCCTGAAAGAGCGGACTTGAGCGAGGTCGATCCGGCTCCGCCCCTAGCGCATCGTGCGGAAAAGTGGACCGGGTTTTCCGCGCCGAACGATGCGCAGTTCTCGAAAGGTGAGCATCGGATGGATCCCAAAAGTGGATTCCACTTTTGGGTCCGATGCTCTAGTGACCCGTCGAGAGCGGTGTCAGGACGCATCGGGCTTGGCCGCGGCATCTGCTAAGTTTCCCAGTCGTTCCCCTGCGAAGATCGTAGGGGAGCCGGCGACTTGGATGCTTGGAGGATTCGACGCGTGCACAAGGCCCTGCGGAGCAACATGGTTCCCACGATAGGCGCGGACGAGAGTCCGCCGCCGGTCCCCTTGGACCTGCCCGCGGTGATCTCCGGCAGCGACGCCGCCGGGTTGCGCGAAGCGATCCTCTCCAAGCTTGCCTACCAAGTCGGCCAGGGCGTTCGGAACGCCACCGATGCGGACTGGTACGCTGCGACATGTCTCGCGCTTCGGGATCGCGAAGTCGACGCGTTCAATGCGTCCGCGCTTCGGAGCGCAGCCGCGAAGCGGGTCTGCTATCTGTCGATGGAGTTCCTCATCGGGAAGCGGCTCGCCGAGACTCTCGGCAACCTGGGACTCACCGGGGCGGCACGCTCGGCCCTGTCGGAACTCGGCGTCGAGCTCGAGCGCCTCTTCAGGATCGAACCGGATCCGGCACTCGGTAACGGTGGCCTCGGGCGCCTTGCGGCCTGCTTCATGGACAGCATGGCGACGCTCGATATTCCGGCTATCGGCTACGGCATTCGGTACGACCACGGTCTGTTCCGACAGACGATCGTCGACGGCTGGCAGCGCGAGCAGCCCGACAGCTGGCTATCCTCCGGCTATCCATGGGAGTTCGTGCGGCCCCAACGCGTCCATTCGGTGAAGTTCGGGGGAGACGTGGAACTCGTCCGCGAAGGTGATGCCATCAGGCACATCTGGCGGCCGGCGGAGAGCATCTTGGCGGTCGCGCACGACATGCTCGTCGTCGGTTGGCGAGGGCGCCGGGCGAACCTGCTGCGCCTCTGGCGCGCCCGCGCCGCCGAGCCGCTGGTACTCGATGCATTCAATGATGGGAGGCACGTGGAGGCGCAGGCCGCCAAAGCGCATGCGGATGCGATCTCGAAGGTGCTTTATCCGAGCGACGAGACGCCGGAGGGCAGACAGCTTCGGCTGCGGCAGGAATACTTCTTCACATCGGCGTCCCTCCAGGACCTCGTGAGTACCCATCTCGACGAGAACGGGAATCTCTACTCGCTGCCGGAACGCGCGGCCGTGCAGCTCAACGACACCCATCCGGCGCTCGCGGTTCCGGAGCTGATGCGGATCCTCGTCGACGAGCACGACATTCCCTGGGCCGAAGCGTGGCACATCACCACGAACGTGCTGAACTATACCAACCACACGCTCCTGCCGGAGGCGCTGGAGACGTGGCCGGTCGCATTGCTGGAACGGCTTCTCCCTCGCCATCTCCAGATCATCTACCTGATCAATTGGCTGCACCTGAAAAAGCTCTCGGAGGAGGGACGCCTCGGAGACCACAATGTGGGCGCGGTTTCGCTGATCGAAGAGAACGGTGGCCGGCGGGTGCGCATGGGCCACCTGGCCTTTCTCGGTTCTCGGAAGGTGAACGGCGTCTCGGCCCTGCATACGGAACTCATGCGCGAGACCGTGTTCCGGGATCTGCATGTCCTCTACCCCGACAGGATCCTCAACAAGACGAACGGGATCACGTTTCGACGCTGGCTCCACCGGGCGAACCCCGGACTGACACGCCTGATCGTCGACGCCGTCGGAGAACGCGTTCTCGACGACGCCGATGCGCTCCGCGGGCTCGAGGAGTTTTCCGAAGACCCGGCGTTTCAGCTCGGAATCGCGACGGAGCGTACCCGGAACAAGGAGAAGCTGGCGCACCTCATCCGGGAACGGATCGGTCTCGAAGTCGATCCGGCTGCCCTCTTCGACGTCCAGGTCAAGCGCATCCACGAGTACAAGCGGCAGTTCCTGAACATCCTCGAGACCGTAGCGCTTCTGCATGCCATTCGAGAGCAACCGGATCGGGATTGGGTTCCGCGCGTGAAGGTCCTGGCCGGCAAGGCGGCACCGAGCTACACGACGGCAAAGCTCATCATCAAGCTCGTCAACGACGTGGCCCGGGTCGTGAACGACGATCCCGCCGTGGCGGGGCGCCTCAAGGTGGCGTTCCTGCCGAACTACAACGTCAGCCTCGCCGAAAGCATCATGCCGGCTGCGGATCTCTCGGAGCAGATCTCGACAGCAGGACTCGAAGCATCCGGCACCGGCAACATGAAGCTCGCCCTCAACGGCGCCCTCACGATCGGCACCCTCGACGGCGCCAACATCGAGATCCGCGATAGCGTCGGCCCGGACAACATCTTCATCTTCGGACTGACCGCTCAGGAAGTCGAACGCCGGCGCGGCTACGACCCGCGCGACACGATCGAGTCCTCGCCGCGGCTCTCACAGGCCTTGAGCAGCATCGAAGCCGGCCTGTTCTCTCCGGATGACCCGGCGCGCTACCGGGGACTCGTCGAAGCGCTGCGCGTCGACGACCGATTCATGGTCGTGGCCGATTTCGAGGCTTATTGGAACACTCAGCGGGAGGTCGACCGACTGTGGCGCGACCCTTCCGCCTGGTGGCGCAAAAGCATCTTCAACACGGCCCGCATGGGGTGGTTCTCGTCGGACCGGACCATCCGCGAGTACGCGGAAGGGATCTGGGGCGTGCCTACCGCCTGAGACGCTCGTCACGAGGCTGTGGACGCCCTGTGCAGAATGACCGTGGCGAGGGGCGGCAGCGTGAGTTCGATCGCCCAGGGCTGGCCGTGGCTCTCGGCGGCGACGGCGCTCACGCCGCCGAGATTGCCCATGTTGCTGCCGCCGTAGATCTCCGAATCAGTGTTCAGCACCTCCTGGTAGAGGCCCGGCAGAGGGACGCCGATCCGGTATCTCTCGTGCGGGACAGGCGTGAAGTTGGAGACCACGACGGCAACCTCGCTCTCGTTCTCGCCCCGCCGCGCCCAGGCGATCACGCTGTTGTCGGCGTCGTCGGCGACGAGCCACTGAAAGCCCGACGTCTCGGCATCGCGTTCGTGGAGGGCGGGGATCGCGCGGTAGACCGCGTTCAGATCGCGAAGAAGCGACTGGACGCCTTTGTGGAAACGATCGTCGAGAAGATGCCAGTCGAGACTTTGATCGTGGTTCCACTCCCGCTCCTGGGCGATCTCGCCGCCCATGAAGAGAAGCTTCTTGCCGGGATGAGCCCACATGAAGCCGTAATAGGCACGCAAATTCGCGAAACGCTGCCACCGGTCCCCTGGCATCCTGCCGAGGAGAGACCCCTTGCCGTGCACGACTTCGTCGTGGCTCAGCGGCAGGATGAAGTTCTCGCTGAAGGCGTAGACTAGGCCGAACGTGATATCGTGATGGTGGTAGCGGCGATGGATCGGATCCTTGCCGATGTAGCGCAAGGTGTCGTGCATCCAACCCATGTTCCATTTGAATCCGAACCCGAGACCCCCGGTGTAGGTCGGATGCGAGACACCGGGCCACGCGGTCGATTCCTCGGCGACGGTGAATGCGCCGGGCGAGTAACGATAGACAGCCTCGTTCATGCGCCGCAGGAACTCGATGGCTTCGAGGTTCTCGTTGCCGCCGTGGCGGTTTGGCACCCACTCGCCGGGGCGGCGGGAATAATCGAGATAAAGCATGGATGCGACCGCATCCACCCGCAGGGCATCGAGGTGGTAGTGCTCGAGCCAGAAGCGTGCATTGGCGATGAGAAATGCCGCAACCTCCCGACGGCCATAGTTGTAGATGTACGTCCCCCAGTCCTGGTGGAATCCCTGGCGAGGGTCGGCATGCTCGTAGAGATGCGTGCCGTCGAAGGATCCGAGTCCATGCGGATCGTTCGGGAAGTGGCCGGGCACCCAATCGAGGATGAGCCCGATTCCGGCATCATGTGCGGCTTGCACGAAGCCGGCGAAATCGTCCGGTGACCCGAAGCGGCTCGTCGGCGCATAGAGCGACACCGGCTGATATCCCCAGGACCCGTCGAACGGATACTCGGTGATCGGCAGCAGCTCGATATGCGTAAAGCCCAGATCCTTGACGTACGGGATGAGACGCTCCGCGAGCTCGCGGTATGTGAGATATCGGTTTCCTTCCTCGTGCACCCGCGCCCAGGACGCGAGGTGGCATTCGTATATCGCCATGGGACTCTTGCGGGGGTTCCGGGCCTCGCGCTTCTCCATCCAGGCGCGGTCGGCCCAGTCGAGTTCCTTCAGGTCGCGGAGGACCGAACCGGTCGCCGGGGGGCGCTCGGACTCGAATGCGACAGGGTCGGCTCGGTGAGGCAGGAGCTGGCCGTCGGGACCCGTCACCTCGAACTTGTAGCGCGTGCCCGGCGGCAGTTCCGGAACGAACAGCTCCCAGATCCCCGCGGGATACCGCAACCGCATGGGATGGGCCCGCCCGTCCCAATCATTGAAATCGCCGATGAGGCTGACGCGGCGTGCCGAAGGGGCCCACACCGTGAACAGAAAACCGTCGACTGAGCCGATGGTCCTGCAATGGGCGCCGAGGACGCGGTAGTGGGCGTCGCTGCCGACGTCCCCGGCACTCGCAAGACTCTCGTCGTCCAGAATCGGACCGAAGGAGTAGGGATCGTATCGGACGAACGTGCCGTGCGGGGTCTCGACCCGCAGCCGGTACCATGGGCGCTGCTCCGCCTTGACACCCCTCGCGACGAAGAAGCCTGCGTCGTTGCTACGCTCCATCGGCGCCAGGACGCTCGCCCCGTCTGTGTCGAGCAGATCGACCGCAAGGGCGTGCGGAATCATCGCGCGGATTTCCCATTCGCCGGGGGAAATCTCGTGCGGGCCGAGCACGGCGAACGGGTCGGAATGATCGCCGCGGACGATGGCCGCAATGGCTTCGTCGGCGAGGGGGGAGGGGGCGGCGGCGGCCCGCTTCGTCCGACGCCGGGTCGTTTTCGCAGCGATCCTGACCTCTGTCGTCATCGCAACCTCCAGCCTTCGACCCGGGAAAACCATCGCGCCCGCCGTCGTCCAGGTGCGCCGAGCGACGCATTTCCGTTGAGCGAGCCGATCACCCCGCGGCGTACGGAAACCATACCGTGAACGGAACGTAAGGGGACGCACGCATCGGGGACCGTGGTCCTGCTCATTCCAAAGCCGCGGTACATTCCCGTCACGACCGAGCCCTCAGCACCGCCACCGGAAGGACATCGAACAGTTCCGCGGCAACGCATCCTTCCGTTCCGAGTGTCACGGAGACGTCCGTGAGGGTATTCCTCCATTCACCGGCGGGAATCTCGATCCGCGTTCTCTCCCACGCGCCTGCGAGCGGGGCGCGTTCGTCCGAAACGAGGGCCGCGAAGAGGCGCGGCGCGACGACGACGAGCCGCTCTTCGGAGAACGACCTCATGAAGGCCAGGACATGGCCTGCCTTGGGGCCGGTGACATTCAGGGGCTGATAGTCGCCGAACGCATAAAGCTCGGGGCTGGCGGACCGGTCGGCGAGAAGGCAGCGGATCAGACGCTGCTTGATCCGCCCGTCCGTCCATCGGCTGAATAGCGCGGCGATCGGCTCGGATGACGAGAGCTCGCTCGTCCGGCGGTCATAATCGACGGGTCGGCGGTTGTCGGGATCGACGAGCGAAAAATCCCACGACTCGGTCCCCTGATAGAAGTCCGGCACGCCCGGCACGGTGCCTTTGAGGACCGTCCGGGAGAGGCTCGACAGCATCCCGAGATACGCGAGGCGGCGGGCGAACGGTCGGAACGTGGTCAGAAATGGACTCTGAGAAGCGAGGAGTTCGCGCACGAAAGAGATGGCGATCCGTTCGTAGCGCTCGTTCTGGCGAACCCAACTCGTGTGGCGTTTGGCTTCGCGCAAGGCTTTGACGACATAAGCCTCGATGCGTTCCCTGAACTCGGCGAGGGCGGTCCGTCGGTCTTGGATCCGAGCAACTCCACCGGCCATGCACCCAGGATGGACTGAAGGATGAGGTATCGCTCGCCGGGGTCCGGCACTTCGTCCCCATCCGACGGGAAGGTCGACGCAATATCGTGCCAGTGCTCCAGCATCCGAGACCATTCCTCGGGGAACTCGGAGAGCGCATGCAGCCGAGGGCGGAAATCTTCGCCGCGCTTGGTGTCGTGGGTCGCTGTCGCGATCAGGGCATTCGGCGTGAGGCGGACCCTCTCGAGATTGGCGCGATGGAACTCGCGGACCGAAACGCCGAAACGGCTCGGGTCGCCGCCGACCTCGTTGAGCGAAAGGAGCGGCATGTACCGGTAGAAGAGCGTGTCCTCCAGCCCTTTCGCCATGACGGGTCCGGTCACCTGCTGGAACCGGCGCCGGAACCGGCGGATGAGGTCAGGATCAGAGATCGCCTTAGGAGGGAACGAGAGGTCGGATAGGAGCGCACCCGCGGCGAAGTCATGGACCGTGACATCCGGAAGTGCGCTCGAGCGCTTGGCGGCCTCGACCGTCTCTTCGATCAGGGATCGATCTTCGGGCGCGGGCTCCCGTCAGTCAGATAGCTCCGGTAGACCGGAAAGCGCGCGATGATCTCGACCAGCGCGCGGCGGCTGGCAAAGGCGGTATAGTCGCGCGTATGGCGGTCGTGATCGGCAAGGCGCTTCAGGTCCGAGACGAGCACTTCGAGTTCGCTCGCGAAACTCAGTTCCAGGATTTCGGCTTTCACGTCGCGCAGCAAGGCGTCGGGCCGGCCCTCGATGCCCGAGATCCCGCGGAAGAGGTCCAGCATGCGGCCGCCGGCAGCGGTTTCGACGAAAATGCCGTCGATAAGATTGAGCGCCTCGTAGCCCGTGTGCCCGCCACCGGCCAAGGGCGCAACTTTTCCCCCGCCGTGAGGATCTTCTCGACGACGATGTAGAAGCCGGGGCCTGCTGCATCCTGCAGCGCCTGCAGGTAGCCGGCCGGATCGGCGAGGCCATCGACGTGATCGATCCGTAATCCCTGGATCAATCCCTCCTGGACCAGGCGGAGGATGAGCGCATGCGTCTGCCTGAACACCTCCGGGTCTTCGACGCGCAGGCCTGCAAGGCCGTTGATGTCGAAGAACCTCCGATAGTTGATGTCGCTCGCCGCGACCCGCCAATAAGCCAGCCGGTAGGATTGGGAACTCCAGGATCCGGTGCAGCGTTCCGAAGCTCTCCGGGTTTCCGGGCACGCCGTTGACGAGAGCAAGGGCGCGATCGAGGGCCTGCCGACGGCCGCGGACGACGACACGGAGCGCGCCAGGCGGGCCTTCAGGCTCTCGCATTCGTCCAGCAGGTTCGCGCGCCGCTCATGAC
>CAVRRI010000002.1:0-94200 GCA_963723525.1 uncultured Alphaproteobacteria bacterium | reverse complement strand
CACGTCCACCAGCCCCCGTCGGCTCCGCTACCACCTAAATAACGCGCCCGATAACCACGTCGCCGTTGAAGGCATGAGGTCGTCATTCCGGGCTTTCGGCTCCTGCCGATGGTCTGACGTTCGCATCCACGAAATCCCACCTGGCATTGTTTCCTTAACCGCCTCTCGTATTCCGGGTTCTTGATCTTCCACCAATCCCGAGATGGTCGGATCGATATCGCGAACTCTGCCCGTTTCGATGCCTTCCAGGTTCAGGATTTGGCATGCTCGAACAGCTTCGGACCCTGCTCGCCTTGCCCATGCCCGGAACACCACATCTCATGCTCCGCCTCTTCCAGAAGGGCCGTCTCTTCCCTACTTCGCTCGGAGAGCGGCATCGGCATCAGGGATGGAGGCGAACGGCACCGAGACCTGCTTGCCCGGTTTGGTCTCTGCCCTGTTCCTCGCTCTGCGGACTTCGTGCGTGCTCGGGCTCAACGCTGTGGTGGTGAAAGCTGGAGAAGGCATGGCTTCGCCTTCCACAGATGAAGCCTGCTGACGGTGCTCTGGAAAGTCGGGAAGGGCCACCGCATGCACGATAGCTCCTCCCACGACGACAATGCCTGACCCCACGTAGACGAGGATGCTGCTCGACAGAGGACTCGTGGTCCCGACCCTATGGCACTGCTTCGTGCCGTCTAGCGTTAACTGCGGGCAGCTTCTCGTCTGGATCTATAGCGCACCGCGGAGCTGCAGAGAAGGAACAGCGGGAAAGCACCTTCTGAGTAGCCCGGCACCGCCGCACAGTGATGGACTTTCCGAGCGCATCGCCTGGAGGTGCTCCGGCCCGTTCCTACCACGATGCTCCGATCTGACCAGGGTCACTATCATATCGTAATCCGCGCCCCGACCTCGACCGCGCGATCCTCCGGAATGCAGAACTGGTCCGACACGTCACTGGCGGACCGGGCCATGGGAATAATAGGTAATCCTGCCAGAGCGGCAGTCCTGAAGTCGGCGACGGCTGCAGCGCTCGCCGCGACAAGAAGAACGAGACGTTCTCCAGACTGAAGTTGGCCCGTTCGAGCGCCTTCGGGACGTTCGGGTCCTCCATAAACCCGAACCGCACCGTCACCCGCGAGAAGCGGTCCGAGAGTTCCTCGACGGTGACGCGCCCCTCCTCGCCCAAACGCGGCACCTCCTCGGTGACCACAGTGAGGATGACGTTCTGGTCATGCAGCACCTTGTTGTGCTTCATGTTGTGGAGAAGGGCCGCCGGCACATCCGCGGCGTTCCCGGTCAGGAAGATCGCCGTGCCGGGCACGCGCGGCACCAGGCTGCTCTCGGCGTTGCGGATGAACTCGGAGAGAGGCGGGCGTCCACGGTGCGCCAGCTCGGACAGTAGACGCATGCCCTTGCGCCAGGTTCGCATCAGGATAAACAGCCCGGTGCCGACCACGAGCGGGACCAGCCGCCCTGCGGAATCTTGAGCGCGTTCGCCCCGAGTTACACCAGCTCGATGGCGAAGAACGAAGCGATTACCAGAGCGGTGAGGGCAGGTGACCATGTCCAAAATTTCCAGGCGACGATGAACAGCAGGCACGAGGTGATGACCATGTCCCCCGTCACGGCCAGACCGTAAGCGGCCGCCAGGGCGCTCGAGGTCTCGAACAGGATGACCAGCAGGACCACAGCGGCAAGCAGGAGCCAGTTGATGAAGGGGATATAGACCTGCCCCTTCTCGGTCTCCGAGGTGCGAAGCACCCGGAAGCGAGGCAGGACCCCCAGATGCATCGCCTGTTGCGAGATTGAGAAGGCACCCGTGATCACCGCCTGACTCGCGATGATCGTCGCCACGGTCGCGAGGACCACCATCGGCAACAGCGCCCAGGAGGGATAGAGCAAGAAGAACGGGTTCTCCAATCCTTCAGGATGGGCCAGCAGCATGGCACCTTGGCCGAGATAGTTGAGGGCCAGCGCAGGGAGGACTAGGCCGAGCCAGGCCGTGCGGATCGGCGAGCGTCCGAAGTGTCCCAGATCAGCATAGAGCGCCTCCGCGCCGGTGACTGACAGGAACACCGCCCCGAGCGCAAGGAGCCCGGCGGTCCCGTGGCTCGCCAGGAAACCGAGGCCATGGGCCGGGTTGACCGCGGCGAAAATGCTCAGATCATCTCGGATGTGCATCAGGCCTCCGCCCGCCATCGCGAGGAACCAGAAGACGGTGATCGGCCCGAAGAACGAAGCCACGCCGGCCGTGCCGAACCGCTGGACGGCAAAGAGGGCGATCAGAATGGCGAGGCTGAGCGGCACCACGTAAGGCTCGAAAGCGGGTGTCGCGAGCTTGAGGCCTTCGACCGCCGAGAGCACCGAAATGGCGGGTGTGATGATGACGTCGCCATAGAACAGGGAGGCCCCTACCATGCCGAGGATGATGGTAAGCCCGGTGCTGTGCCCGAGGGCGCGCTGGGCCAGTGTGACGAGCGAGAGAGTGCCGCCCTCGCCATTGTTGTCGGCCCGCAGGACGAAGACGACGTACTTGATGGTCACAATGATGATCAGTGCCCAGAGGATTAGGGACACCACTCCCAGTACCATCTCGCGCGTAAGGATGGAGATTCCTGCCCGGTCGCGGCGGCGAGGCTTTCCTTCAGCGCGTAGAGCGGACTGGTGCCAATGTCGCCATACACCACCCCGATAGAGCCAAGAGTCAGAGCCCAGAACGAGGTCGGCGCTGCGTGCCCGTATCCCGGCGAACCGGCTGCTGCGGCCCCGCTGATCCCTGTTGCGGCCATGAACTCGCTCCCTTGCCATATGGGACACCAAGATCCTATGGCTCAACGTAGCCGTGCTCTCGGCGGTTTCACCGAACAGGCTGCGATGGAGCCTGCTCGACTAAGCTACCTGGGACGCTTGTAGTGATGACCCGCGGAATGGCCTAGGTTGTAGACGCATGGTTGCTTCCGATCCTCCGTCACCCCGGGCCGCGCAGCCCGTTTCCACTCTACCGCGTGTTGGTCCTTGGGTGCGCCCCCGGAGCCGCAAGTCCCTATCGGATCTGGCTTCGCCCTATGTCTGGTCAGAAGCCGTTCTGACCCGTCTCGGGACCCCACTCTTTGCTGATCAGGCTCCCGTCGCGGTGATCGTGCATCCTCATCATGGCACGACGGCCAAGAACAAGAACGCCGCGAAGATGACCAGATGGACGATGCCCTGGAGCACCGTCGTGCGCCCGGTCCCCAGCGTGATTACGACAATCAGGAGCGTGAGGGCGAGGAGCACGCTCTCCGTGGGGCCGAGGCCGAGCGCGAGAGGCTGCCCAATCAAGATCGACACAACCGCCACCGCCGGGATCGTCAGGCCGATGCTGGCGAGAGCCGAACCAAGGGCCAGATTCATGCTGGTCTGAAGTCGGTTGGCCTTGGCCGCCCGCAGTGCGGCGAGGCCCTCGGGCAGGAGCACCAGCGCGGCGATCAGGATGCCCACAACTGCCTTCGGCGCACCAACCCGCGCCACTCCGGCCTCCAGCGTCGGCGAGAGCGCCTTCGCCAACCCCACGACAGCGACCAGCGAGGCGACGAGCAATGCGAGGCTGAAGAGGGCCACCTTGGTAGGCGGTGGGGGTACGTGCGCTTCCTCGTTGCCGCCAGGCGGGGGCAGGAAGTAATCTCGATGGCGCACGGTCTGGACGAACACAAACGACCCGTAGAGCACGAATGAGGCACACCCCGCAAAGGCGAGTTGGGAGGGAGTGAACACCGGGCCTGGAGCGCTGGTTGTCACGTTCGGCACTACGAGGGTCAGCACGGTCAGGGCCGCGAGAACCGCCAACGCGGCAAGCGCGCCCTCAAGCTGAAACCCTTGCTCGCGATGCCGGATGCCGCCCGAGAGCAGGCACAGCCCGACCAGTCCATTGCAGATAATCATCACGGCTGCGAACACCGTATCGCGTGCCAATCCTGACTTATCGCTCCCGCCGCCTAACATGATCGAGACAATCAGGGCGACCTCGATCACCGTCACTGCGAGCGCCAGAATCAGGGTGCCGAAGGGCTCGCCAACGCGATGCGCCACCACTTCGGCGTGGTAGACGGCTGCGAACACGGCGGCAATCAGCGTAGAGCCCGCGATGATGGTGAGTGGGCCGGGTAAGCCGACGAGAACGGACATCCCAAACACAACCAACGCCAGCACTGGCCAAACCCAGGTCCACCAGGGTGTGTGGCCGCCAACCGCTCCCGCCATTGCGACGCCCTCCACTTCGGTTCGTAGCCTTCTACCGCGCATAGCCATAGCATAACCCTCTGCAAACAGGACGGGCTACGGACCCGCAGAGCAGTTCGAGACGATGGGCGCTTCAGCCCACCCGCACAATAGTGAGAGACTCAGATCAACCCGTTTGCGCTCAGTCCCTCGAACGCGCCATCCGCAGGCCCTCAGCCGCTGAGACCCGCGCTGCCCCGTCGTCCGGAATCGGGATGCTGGTCCAGCCGTGAGGTTCGATACAACGCCGTCCAACAGCCTCCACCATCAGGATGGTATCGAGAGGAGGCGCGGTTCGTGATCAAGGGATGTGTCGAAACAATTTGATGCGCCATACCGCTCCGGCCCGTCTTCCACATGGCGCAGGTTCAAGTGCCCAGGATACAGCAGACTGCCAGCCGCTCGCCCGCGCGACGCGCTCAAATCGCCAGGGGAAACCACACTCTTGTTCGAGTGCCCTTCTCGACCAGATCGCGCTCCACGCGACCGGCAAGCTGCTGAGTGAAAGCGTCGATGAGGGTCAGCCCAAGGCCGCCCTCGCGCGGCGGCCCCATGCCTTTGCCGTTGTCCTCGACCGTGAGGGAGGCTTCGCCGCTTTCGGGATCGAGGGCGAAGACCACCCGGATCAGACCCTCCTGACCCTCCTCGAAGGCATACTTGAAGGCGTTCGTCACCAGCTCGTTGACGATCAGTCCGGCCGGAACGGCGCGGTCGAGCGGCACGGTTGCGGCCCTCGCCTCAACCTCCAGCGCCACGTTTCCTTTGTGGGGATCGATATTGGCGCACAGCGAACGGAGATAATCACCGAATTCCACATGGCTCATGCCCTCCTTGAGCGAGAGTTGATCATGAGCGAGGGCGATGGCGTGAACCCGCTCCATCACACGCGCAAAGCCCTGGCGACCAGTGGACGTGTCGGCCTGACGGCGCTGGAGCGACAGGAAGGAGATAATGGTCTGCAAGTTGTTCTTCATCCGGTGCTGCAACTCGCGGACCAGGGTCTCCCACACGGCGTCCGCCTGCGTGCGCGCCTGGGCGGTCCTGAGCGCCTTCTGTTCGGCCTCATAGCGCGCCAGAGCCGTGCCGATCAGATTGGCGTAGGTGGTCAGGAACCCGACATCGCCCTCGTCAAAGGTACGCGGCTCTTCCGCATCGACCTCCAGCCCTTTTGGCCCGCCCGCACCGGAGCCTTGCTATAGTGCCGCCGCGTCGCTTCGCTAAAAGTCGAGTGAATCGCGAAAGCGGACCGCTACGAAATCGTGCCATTGAAAAGGCAAGTAGGACCGGCGATCCGTATGCCTGAGCGGGACGACCCAGGGCGCCCGGCGGCCGTCAGTGATGCCGATCCGTCTCACCTGCGTAACCATCTTTCAGTGGCTTCTGAGTTCGACAGGACCGTGACATGACTGAAAGCGCCGTGCCTGCTGCGATGGATGCGGGTGTGGATCCTGACCTGGCCTTTGACCGCATCGAAGAGACCCGGCCAAGGCACCGCACACTTTCATTATGCGCGGGTGCGGTCTCCGTCGAGGCCCTTCTCTCCGATGCATCTCATATCGAAGTCGAACGCCTCGATCGACCATCGGCAGATTGGGATGAGTTCGCCCTGAAATGCGACGCGTCCCACCGAGCGTTACGCGGTTGGATGGCCATCTGGCAGCTCAAGTATCACAAAGTGTTCCGCACGCGCTGCTGCAGCATCTTTCTTCGACGCGGAAACGACCGCGTCAAAATTGGCCAGTGCGCGATCGGTAGGGGGCGGCACAAGAGACTGTTCAGTGATGGCATCCAATTGCTGCCCGAACACCGGACGACGTGGACTGCATGTTTGCAGGCGATGCTGCGGATGTCGGGGCCGGGGCGCTACGTCTATGGCTCCGATTGGAGTCTTGAGCCTCCGAAAGAGAAAGACATAGCGGCGCTGCCCGGAGTCACGGTGGAAGCGGTCGAGCGGTTTATGGTTGAGGCCGTCGACTTTGGGCGCTGGAAGTCTTGGGACGACTATGAGCGGAGTGTCAGTGCGAACGTGCGGCGCAATCTGAAACGAGCCGCACACCTGTATCCTGACGTTGAGGTGGAAACGAGGTCTGGCTTGCGGGCCTTGATCTTGACGCCGCATCTTCTGCTCAGCAAGACCGTGATGCAGCAACGGAAGTTGATCCCCTCGAACATCATCGAAACCGCATTCAATCATATCCTGCGCTCCATCTTCATGCGGAAGTACGCCTTCTGCGCAGTCGCGCGCGCCAAGGGGCGTGTCTTAGCGGGGTTTGGCGGCGCCGCCAGTGGACGACAGGCCTACTATTTCGACGGAGGTGCGTCCGACGCCACAGGCGCCGGTTGGCTTTTGAAGATGACGCTGATGAGGGATTTCCAGAGCCGACAACCGACGGGACGCTTTTTCATGGGAAGCGCTCAGCGTGAGGAGGACCTTTCCGACGGGGAGTGGACCAGCCCATTTCGCTACAGGCAGGATTGTCGGGTCACGGCTTTTCCGACGAGCGTTGTGACCTTCACCTACACGTGAGGTAAGCACGAGAGCTGCTGGTGCGATGAGGGCAGGCCCGAAGCTTGTTCACGTGTCGCGCGTTCGCCAGCTCCGGGTTGAGTTCGCCGGTTATGAGCAACCAACGACCGGCGGCGGCATGATTTGCAGGGGAGACCCGCCGCATAGACTGCGGACCGCAGTTCACTCAGATGAGCCAATGCAGAGACACGGTCTCAAACCGGATGAGGTTAGGAGCATACTGCAATCGTGCGCCATTCCGAGCTTCTGCGAGGAACGTGATCGCGCATTTTCGCCTCGCCATGTTTCAGCGGAAGCGGGCAAAGTCGAAAGGTCCGCCGCGTTCAATGAATTCCGCCATCGAGATCGAAGGAGAGAACGACCCGCCCCGCAGCATCGGTGACCCTGAGGGTCCAGCCTGACCAGTCCCGAGGGGCGGACGGATCTTCCTGCCGTATCTCGGCTATGGCCCGCATCGCTTCGGTCTGGGCGTGCTCCAGGTCGATCACCTCGACACCTTCCAGATCGTGGATCGTGTCTTGGCTGTCTACGAGGTGAAAGAAGAGCCGCATGGCGCTCTCCGGCTGCGTACCCGACCGTACCGCAGGCAGCCTAAAGGCTTGAGGGCGCATACGCATAACCCCTATTCCCCTTACGAAGTATGAACGGGGGTGGGAGGGATGGAAGGCCGCTCAAGCCCGCTCGAGGACAACTTCGTTGGGGCTCACCGGCACCCGGGCGTAGGACGGGGTTTGTCACGGCGGCGACTCGAAATTGCCGGGGTTTGGACCCACGACTGAGGTCCGAATCCGAGAAGGGTCAGTCGTGCGCCTCCACTTTCACCTCACGAATGACATCGAAATCATCAGGGACGAGAGAGGCATAGAGGTGAAAGATCTCGCTCACGCTCGTCGGGAGGCGCTGAGGGCGATCGCCGAAGTTCGAGCGGAGGATCAGGCGACGGCTCGAGACTGGTCAGGTTGGAGGCTCAGGATAGAGGATGCCGCCGGCAGGGTTGTTTTCTCACTCAACCTCGACGGCAACCCGGTTTAGCTCAGGAGCACGCTTTGCTTGCAATGTGAAAACGGGTTCTCGGGGGGATAGCGGGATCTGGCGAAGCATCTTGCGGACGCGCTCCCGGACGGAGCCGTCGGCAGCCTTGATGATTCCGGCGTCCGGCTTTCCCATTTCACACTCCATCCAAGAATCATCCTGACTCGAATCCAATCCAACGTGAGTATCTGACGCTACGTCAACAAGTCTCAGGGCAGTGACATGATCCTGACTGACGGGATCGAGACAGCCTTCTGCAAATCCTCCGAAGCGTCTGTTGGGACCCGATGCTCCGCGAATGTGCCTCACTCCGGCTCCTCTCGCGGCTTTGCCTGCAATGGGCTTCTTCAGGGTCGGTGCGTGAATTACGCCGCCCGGAGCAGAGGTCGTCGCAGCACCGTCCCCGACACTGCCCCTGGACAATGTGATTGGACAGAAGACGATGGTGCGAGCATTCCAATCCGCTCGCCCTCCTCTCACATGCCGACGCGGACATCGGAGCCAGGATGCAAACGACCGTCCACCGATGCGCGATGGCGTTGGTTTGCAAGACGAGAGAGCCCGTCGCAAGCGGGTCCGTGGATTGGTATGGGTTCGACGGCCGAGCGCGATGCGGCCGGAACAACCGACAACCTGGGGCAAGCTTGGCAGCGACTAGGCTCGTTCACCGCGATTGCCGCCGATGCGCAGAACGAGCATGACCCGTACCCGAATATACCTCGAAAGATACAGGTGATTTTGAGCCAATCTCGCCTGAGAATCATGGGGCAGAGACGGAAAAGCCGCTCTTTCCGCCTCGGTCCGGCTCCGCCGAGCGGCGGCAGACAACAGGCGGAGCCGCCCAAATTCCGGAAGAGCGGCTGGCGGCCTTACCGGGCGCGAGCAGGGATCGTTCGCGGGCGACAACATCACTCTCGACAGGCCCAGAGAAGAGCCGTCCCTGCATCATCGTCACGTTCCTCGTCAGCCTCGACCTGGCTACCGCGGTCGGCTCGCTGTCCGTCAAATCCCGAATGACGCGATCCGGCCGCCTTAGAACATTTTGCGGAGGCTACACCATGCCAACGGTCATCCTCATCGCAGCTGCAACTCTCTTCGTCGCGGTAATTGTGGCGCTTGGAGCAACCGATTACGTTCTCGCGCTGGTCGGCGCGCCGGTTCTCGCTACCGTTGCCGTCCTGCTTGCGGCGGCGATCGTGATCGCGCCCATCGGCGCAGGCTCCACGCCCCCGCCCGGGAGCGAGCCCCAGCAATAGAGCGAGTGCACGCACGGAACACCGCCGCGAGATCAATTGTCCTCCGACGTGAATCGGACCGCGTGTTCTAACTTCTTGTGAAGCATCGTTTGTTTGGCGAAGAACCGGCTTCCGCTTCTTCGCACGATGGCCTCAGCGGCCGGCGGGCGGGCGTGTCACGCCTCCACAAGCCCGCGATCGCGTAGCGGATCAGGGCGGCGGTCGTCTCCATTTTGAGCTTGCGCATGGCCGCCGCGCGATGGGTCTCGACCGTCGTCCGGCTGACGCTGAGAACGTGGAGATCGTCTTCATGGTGCGCACGGCCCCTCTCAACCTCCAAGTTGCCAGCGGGAAATGGCCTCGCTGGGGTAGACGAGTTGAATGATGTTGAGGATGAGATTGTCGCGGATCATGAAGGCGGATACGATTTCTATCGCGAGCACGAGCACGACGACGGACCAGACCGGCAAGCGCCACGCGAGAACAAACCCGAAGGCGGATGCAAGCGTGTCGAAAATCGAATTGATGATGCTGTCGCCGAAGTAACCCTCCGCGAGTGCCGATTGGCGGTATCGATCGATGATGAGCGGCGTGTTCTCGAGGATCTCCCAGCCCGCTTCCAGCCCGATGGCGAGCGCAAACCTGAGGCCGAGGGGCGTGTCGGGCGCCACGAGCCGGAGGATCAGATAGAACGCAATGCCGTGGATCACGTGCGAGAAGGTGTACCAATCCGTGAGATGCTGGGAAGTCTCCGGGCTCGAAGCGAGGCCGTGCCATAGTTTCACGTAGCCGCACTCGCAGATCGGCGGCTGTCCCATGGCGGCAAGAATGAACCCCTGGAGCGCGATGAGCCCAGCGACGCCGACGAGGAGAGCAAGCGGGTTAAGGGAAATCGTCAAAAGCGTAGCGCGTCGTGCGGAATAGTGGACCCGGTTTTCCCCATCGTACGATGCGCCGCTTACGAAAAAGCGCATCGGCTGGAGCTCAAGAGCGGGGTCAACTTTTTGGGTCCGATGCCCGCACGTGTCAAGAAATGGGCACCGGTTCTTCGCACAAAACGATGCGCCATCGAAGAGATCGAGGGTGCGTTCCGAAAGAGGACCCTTTTCCGCTTCGGGCCGCCGGCCCTTCGATGACGAGGTTGCGGCCCTCCTCCCGCCCTTCTGGCGCAGAGCCATCGAGACGACTCCGCCAGAGGCGCATCACCGCCGGACGAGACGGAGGCAGGTTGAGGCCGGCGATCGCCCTCCCGCGATGAGCGGCCGGCGCTCAACGTCGGCGGCGCCAGACCCCGAGGCGTTCCGAGCGCGCCTGGTCCTCGGCGGCGAGTAGCTCCGGCGGTGCGTCCGGGGTCGCGCGCCCGCCGCCGGCGGCCAGGATGATCTCCGACAGGTTCTCGGTGCCGATCTGGCAGCGTTGCAGGCCGGGCGTCTCGGATGGGGCACACACGACCTCCCTTCGACGCAGGAATCGGGCGAGCTGGCGCGCCATCGTCCCACCCTCTCCGGTGATGCCCTCCAGGCGCACGAGTTCGCCCCGGATCGCAAGGGTACCGGTGTCGATCACCTCGGGTACCCCGCGCACGATCCTGCCGGAAGCAGGTGCAGGCGATACCGGTTGCGGATCGGGCGACCGCGCGACTTGGGTTCCTGCGGGCCACTTGCTTCTCGCGATGAGGGAATCCGCTCTGGTGAGAAAGTCGCGCCAGATCTCCGCCGGCAGGTCGCCGCCCACGACCTTGTTCATGGGCGTGTTGTCGTCGTTGCCGACCCACACGCCTACGATCAGGTCGGGGGTGAAGCCGATGAACCAAGCGTCCCGGTACTCCTGAGTGGTGCCGGTCTTTCCCGCCGCAGGCACGTTCTGCAGGCGCGCTGCCTTGCCGGTTCCCTCTCGAACAACCGCTTGGAGCAGGTCGAGCATCATGCCGCGGCGCTCGCTCAGGCCCGCCGGAGCGCTCGAGCGAGGTGTCGGCCGAGTGACCAGCGCCTGCTGGCCGGCGCCACGGATCGAGCGGACCGCGTAGGGCTCGATGGTTTCGTTGCCCGTCGCCACCACCGCGTAGGCGCGAGCCATCTCCAGGAGGGTAACCTCGGCCGAGCCGAGAGCGAGGCTGGGCACGGCCGGCAGTTCGGAGCGCACGCCGAGTCGCTTCGCCATGTCCATCACGGCTTGGATCCCAACCTCGTCGGCGAGCCGAGCGGCGACCGTGTTGATGGATTGCGCGAAGGCGGCCCGCAGGGACACCGGCCCCCTGAAGCGTCCGCTCGCGTTCTGGGGTTCCCAGTCGCCGATCTGCGTCGGACCGTCGACGACGGTGTCCTGAGGCGTGTAGCCACGCTCCAGGGCGGCCAGATAAACGAAGAGCTTGAACAGCGAGCCGGCCTGACGCCGCGCTTGGGTGACCCGGTTGAACTGGCTCGTCTCGTAGTCGCGGCCGCCGACCAGGGCGCGGATGGCGCCGTCCGGGGCGATGGCGACCAGGGCTGCCTGCGAGACGTTCTTCGGCCGCCCCTCGGCTTCCAGCCGCCGCTCGATCACACCCTCGGCGAGCCGCTGGAGTTCGAGGTCGAGCGTCGTTCGCAGGGTCAGGTCGCCCGAAGCCCCGCCCATGAGGCGCCGTGCGTCGGCGGCCGCCAAATCCACGAAGTAGTTCGTCCCAGGCGGCGTCTCGGGCGGTGTGCGAAGATTCACAGGCTCGGCACGGGCGACCTCCGCCTGGTGCGCGGTGATTGCGCCGGTCTCGACCATCGCTTGCAGCACCGTATCGGCACGCTCCTTCGCGCCGCCCAAGTTCCGGGTCGGCGCAAGCTGCGAGGGAGCACGGACGAGGCCCGCCAGCATGGCCGCCTCGCCCAGCGTGAGGTCTTTCGTCGGCTTGCCGAAGTAGCGCCGGGCCGCCGCATCGACGCCGTAGGCCCCGGACCCGAAATAGGCCGTGTTCAGGTAGCGCAGCAGGATCTCTTCCTTGCCGGCTTGCTGCTCCAGCCAGAGCGACAGGATCGCCTCCTGGATCTTGCGGCGCATGGTCTGCTCGGGCGACAGGAACATCAGCCGCACCAACTGCTGGGTGATGGTGCTGCCGCCTTCGCGGGTGCCGCCGGCCTGCCAGTTGCGCAAGGCGGCGCGGATGATCCCCTTCGGATCGATGCCGATGTGGTCGTAGAAGCGCCTGTCCTCGATGGCGACGATGGCCTGCTTGAGGTGCTCCGGCACGTCGGCGGCCCCGAGCCTCGTTCCCTTGAACATGCCGCGCGTCGCGAAGACGGTGCCGCCCTCCGCCTCGATCACGAGGGCGCTGGGCGCCGGATCGACCTGGAGTCCGCCGTTCAGCGGCAGCGTGGCGACGCTGTGGGCCACGACCGCCCCAAGGAGGATGGCGAGAGCACCGCCGACGATGAGGGCGTGTCGCAGCCGCGCTCGACCCAGTGCTCGCAGGACGGCCGAACCGGCCCTTGTCACGGGGCGTCGTGCCAGCCCCAGCCAGGAGGAGATCGTCGCGCCGCACTGGGCAGACAAGACCCTCGCCCGCCGGACTCCTGCAGCACCGGCCGCCGCTCCTGTCTCGATAGTCCTTCGGAGGACGGCAGGCGCCTTGGAAGCGGCTTTCAGCACGCGATCGCCGCCGGAGAGATTCTGCGGAGCGGGAATCGCTGCGGCAACGTTGATGACGTCCCGCTTGGGCTGCCCGCTCTGCGGGCGATCTCCTCCCGACCGTTCCGTGCTCACTTCATTCCACCCAGGGCTTCGAGTGGGCAACCCTGGCCGAGGAACGACGGTTCCGATCACCGTCGAGCGCAGCTCGACTTGATCGCGTGAGCATGGAACTCGCGTGCTCTGGATTCGACGGACCCGGATCTACTCGGGGCCTATGGCGAGGTCTCAGCTTCGATCGAGCGCGAACTGGGAAAGCACAGCCCGCCGACGCGTGGCCGCAAGCGACATTCGCACGCCCGGCCGCGCCGGGCCCATGCTACGTCATCGGCTTCCGGCGGTGTCGAACCTCACGAGGGTCGGCCTCGGGCAGGATCGCCGATTCTGTTCCAGACGAAACGCGTGGATGCGCGATTCGATTTCCGCCCGGAACTCGGCCCAAGCACCCACATCGGTCATGCACGCACCGCAGCGAACGGGTGCGCGATCCTCGACGGGACCGACGATCACGAAAGCCTCGCACCCGCACTCTTCACAGCGAAAGAAGGGAAATTCGACGTCGGCCGCCATGATGGCCTCTCCTCAGCGCTGCTCGTCCGCGGAAAGGCCCGGGAGCGATATCGTCACACGATTTCCGGTCAGGGGATCCAGGATCGTGATGGTCATGCGAGCCTCCTGCCTGCTGACCCGAACATCGCGCCGCCCGGTTCGATTGTCTGTGATCGGCACCACAGCCCTGGGCGTTTCCGAGCGACACCAAGCTCGAACCGGACACTGGGGCCGGAGTTGTCCGAACGTCCCCCGGGATGCTGCGTGAGAAGTGGTGCTCGGGACGGTCCTCCTTCGGCGTCCATCCTGAAGGAGGCCTTTCATGTCCGACCCGGCGCCGCCGGCGAACATGGGCAGGAACCCCCAATCGCTTCCACGATTGAGTCCGTAGATCCACAGAGAGGAGATCCGGCAGTGAAACTTCGGATTCTACTGACTGCCGCCGGGATCGCGGTCTTGGCGGCACCCGCGGCGAATTCACAAGCGATCGTGCGAGGCGCGAAAGTGGGCGCCGCGGTTGGCAACCGGGCGGCGGGTCCCGTCGGAGCGGCTGTCGGCAGCGTCGTGGGCGGGGCTTCGTTCGGATTCCGCAGCGGGGCGAGCCGCGTGCTCGGAATCCCGGAGGAAACTGGCAGCGTTCAGCGGGCCCATACACCCCAGAAGAGGCGGAACGTGCATCGCTGAACCGAAGGGAGAGAATGGCACATCGCTATTCCTCTCCGGTCGCGAGCACGTCGCGTGCCGCGCCACGAACGGCGCCGCCCCGGAGGGCGGCGCGGTCCGGGCCCGGGTCTATTGCCGGGGCGCGTTCGGATTGGCCGGGGCGGTGGTCGAGGCCGGCGGGCTCGTCCGTGTCGTGCCGGTGGCCTCGTTCGGGTTGTCCCGGAAGGCCGGCGCCTGCTGCAGCTGGTCCTTGGTCATCGACACGACGATGCGGTTCGGCACGCCGTCGTCGTCCTGCGCCGCCGCGGTGCCGCCGCCGGCCGGCGGGGTCGTCCCGGCGGTGCCGGTGGTCCCGGTGGTGGCGGTGTCGCGGCCGGTCGTGGCGGCGGTGGCCGGCGGCTCGTCGCGGAACTGCAGCGCGCTCATCGGCAGGGCGACGTCCTTCTCGCCGATCCCCAGGAAGCCGCCGACCCCGATGATCACCCCCGCGACCTGGCCCTTGGCGTCCATGAGCACGTCGTTGATCTCACCGATGCTCTCGTCGTTGGCGCCATAGACCCGCTCCCCGATGAAATCCGAGGCCCGGAACTGATCGGGCTGGCGCATCGGGAGGAACTGGCCGGCGACTGGGCTCATCGACGCGTCGGAATTGGCCGGCGCTGTGCTGGGCATAGGAGCGCCCGTCGCCGGGGCACCGGGGGCGGCGCCTGGCGCGGGGGTGGTGCTCGTCTGGGCGAAGGCCGGCGGCCCGATCAGGGCCGCGGCGGCCAAGCCCGCCAGCAGGGATTTTTTCAGCATACTCTCCTCCATACGGGTTCACGCGCCCAAAGGCGCTCGATGGGACAACGAGAAGCGTGGCGCTCCGTTCGCCTCCCGCCGCATCGACGGCAACCGATCGGTGAAGGATCTCGGGCCGATCGACGAAAGTGAATGCGAGCGGATCGTGGGCGGCCATGAGGTCGATGTCCCCTCCCCCGGCAGTAGGCCGTTATTGGGAAGG
This sequence comes from uncultured Alphaproteobacteria bacterium, assembly GCA_963723525.1. GTDB lineage: Bacteria > Pseudomonadota > Alphaproteobacteria > Rhizobiales > Beijerinckiaceae > Microvirga. The sequence goes on along the minus strand of CAVRRI010000002.1, from coordinate 79,301 downwards.
AGCCGATGCGAGCCTACTGCCGCGTACCCCGCAGCTTGTCGAAGAACGCGCAGTGTCGGTCTAATATGCAGGACCACGACGGCGAGAAGCCTGAACGCCAGGTGGAGTGCGTGGGAAACGGGGCATGAGGATGACGAATGACGGACTGCGCTCCATTCAGAGTCAACAAGCACGGTTCGCCGCCGACGGCGCGGGATACGACACGCGCCCCGCCTCGTGAGCAGCGCGTCCGCCTTTCTGGCCGACACGTGCGACCGCAGCTACCGCTCCGCGCGCGTCACTATTCCGAATAGCTGCTCTGCGCCGAGCTCACCCGTCCGGCCGCCCGGCTGAGCGAAGCCAAGCGCTCCTCCTCACGAAGCCGCTCCGACCCACCCATGGCGCTTGGCCGCCACCCGTACTGCGAGCGCTTCCCGTACGCCGGCAACTTGCGGCCTCCGCGAGCTGACTGGCTCCCATAGATGAACCAAGCAAGGCCGAAGCCTGCCGCTCCGGCCAGGATGAGAGCCGTCAAGGGATAGGTCTCTACCGGCCGCGCGACGGCGTGTCGAACCTGGGGGATGCTGCGCGCGGCGCCGGGGAGACGTTGCTGCGCGTCGCGGACATAGCGACGGCCCGTTTCGTAGGCCTCTTCGACGAAGCGCGAGGCCTGCCCCAGTGCGCCTTGATCTCGTCCGGCCTTGTCGGCCGCCTCACTGGAGCGGCCGGAGGGCTCGTCGGGATCGCAGCGAGCCGCAACGCTCTTCGCCCCGGTCGTGGTCCAGGCGGGCGGGTCGCTGGCGGGGAAGCTGTCGTCGACCGTGTCATCGACGTGTCGCTGCTGTTCTACTTTCGGCTCGCGTTCAGCTTGAGCCGGGCGCTTCTGATCGATCTTCTCGTCAGGCATGCTCGCCTCCATCGTCATCTCTCAGGGCCAATGGAAACCTGCGGCTTTGGTTCCGCTTGGAACGACCCGACGCCCGGTCGCTGCATCCACGGCGGGGAGTGAGACGAACGGGGTCGCGGAATCGGTCTGCTCGCCTGCTTGCTTGATCGGCTCGTCGAATGGGCGCTACGTTCGATTGCAAGGACCTGCTCCGCTGTCGCGGCGGTCAGGCGGGTGCTCGCTCGATCTGCACGCACGGCAGGATCGGGACGATTACTGATACAGTTGAAGGTCGAGACCGGATGTCAAATGACCGATTGCGGGAAAGACATCATCGGGACTTGTGCACACAACCCTCGGCGGAACGCCGTCGGCCTTGGACCGGATCGGTGCCGAAGGCTCGTATTTGCAGGCGATTGATCGCGCGCTAATGACCCTAAGCGCCGGTTCGGAAGTTCGCTGACGATCGGCGACGGCAACCCGTGCAGCCGCTGCTCGGCACGACTCTCAACATCGGCAACGCGAGAACGATCCGGCGCGCGTCCCCAAAGAGCTGGCCGGCTTCCGATTGACCTCGCGGCGATGTAGGAGCATTTATTTATCCTGTTAGGATAGGAGCGCCGCTGGCGGCGGCATTTGCGAGTGGGATCGTATGACCGACAACGGCAACGCTGTTCGCGGCAAGGTCTGGAATCACCTGAAACGTGTCCTCCGCCGGATCCCGGAGCCGCCGCATACGACAGGCACACCGCCGGATTCGGATCGCACCCATTCATTGGATCAGCGGCCCGAGTCCGAGATCGACAGTGAGGATGATCCTCCCCTCCTCCGTCGTGACGTTAAGCGTCCAACCTAACCAACCTGGGGTTGCGGCAGGATTCTCGTTCCGGAGTTCGTCCAGAGCCCGCAAGGCTTCGGCGAGTGCCTGGTCGACGCTGTCGACCTCGACGCCTTCTGGATCGGGGAGGGTTTCCCTATCGGTCACCAGATGAAAGTACAGGCGCACCGTCGGCCTCAGGTCTAATCCGCATGCCCCGTGTTCATACAATCCATACTTTGACACCGTTTACGTTAGTAAAACGACACAAATCGTGATCGGCCCGTCTTGAGCCGCTTGTGTCGGGCAAAGCCGGGGGCCCTCGCCCGGGATGCAGCCGTATCGTTCAATTGGCCTTCTCATCCTGTCGTTCACCTCGCCGAGATGCACGCGGGTGATCTGGTGGTGCTTCCCCGGCGGGCGGTCGGGATCCCGAACCATGTCGAGTCATTTGCGAATCGCATCGCTTCCGAACCCGGCTCGCGGTCATGCCGGATACGGCCGAGCCGGCGGACCTCGTCCGCGCCGAAGCGCTGCTGACGTCCGCTCCCGCCCACTTCGGGCGGGATAAGCCCGATCCACTCGAAATTGCGGATCGTGGGCGCATTGCTTGGCGTGGAGCGGAGAGCCGAGTCGCCTGAGCGACGGGGCCCTCCATCCGGGCGTCGGCTTACCTGCCGACGCCCGCTACTCCGCCGGCGTCATCGCAGGGTCCGTAGCCGGAGCGACAGCCTTGCCGGCGCGGAAGATGAAAAACGCGAACATCAGCATCCCGGCCAACACGGCAAGCGACGCGATCCCGGCGACCGGGTCGGCGGCGGTGTAGCCCAGATGGATAGCGGCGACTGCAATCGTCAAGATACTCGTGCCGATGGACCACACGCCGACCTGGATCAGCGCGAGGCGGCTCGCATCGAGTGCCGGACGGCGTTCGTAGTAGATGCCGAACAGGAACAGCGACACCCACCCGAGCAGGTTGAGGTGCGCGTGCGCCGGCATGAGCGAGTGGTCTTGGGACGCCGCCATGCCGATCCCCATCGCCATTCCGGCGATAACGAAGCAGACGGCCAATCTGAAGCTGAGTGTCGATGCAGTCACGATGAAATCCCTTCCCTAACGGCGCCATCAGAGGCGGGATTCGTTTCGTGACTATTTCGTCGGGCGTTGATCGAGTGTTGCCGAGTCGATCCGGAGACGCCCGAGGATGACGCCCTGCGAGAGAGATGACGCCTAGAGCATCGGACCCAAAAGTGGATTCCACCTTTGGGTCCGATGCTCTTTCTCTTAAGCAGCGCATCGTTTAACGCGGAAAACCGGGTCCACTTGTCCGCACGATGCGCTGGGGAGGCGGGTGCTTCGCTCGCTTAACCTAAGACATACGCAGCGCGGAGAGCTTCGTCACCAGGATGGCGAGTTCGCTCTGTCGGCCGATGCCGAGCCGCGCATAGGCTGCCTTGAGCTGCGTGCGTGCGGTGCTCTCGACGACGCCGAGGCGTTCCGCGGCCTCCCTGACCGAACCTCCCCGGCCGACGAGTTCGGCCACCCGCGCTTGCGCCCGGGACAAGCCCATGCGCTGAAGGTCGTGCACGACGGATCGCGGCTGCTCAGCCGCCAGATCGTGGACGATGAGGAAGCCCCCGCTGCCGCTCACCCCGAGCTGCTCCAAGGGCAGATCCGTTCGCGGGCCGATTGGGTGACCCTGGACCACAAGGGGGCTCTTGCCGCTGGGCCGCGAGATGAACAAGGATTCTCCCGAGGGAGGTTGCGAGCCCGGGAGCAGTGCCGCGATCAGCCGATCGAGCTTCCGCTGGTCTGTGGGATTTGCCGCCTTGAGGTATTCGCTGGCGATCGACAGACCGTCCCCGAGCATGCGCCGTCCGAGGTCATTGACGAAACTCACCCGACCCTCGGCGTCGATGAAGATCAACCCGGCCGCGACGCGATCGGCCGCGTGAGCCAACTCCGTGGCGAAACGCTCCGTCACTTGCAGTCGGGCGGCGGTGGCAGCCGCTTGGGCAACGTGCCGGCTCAGGAGTGCAAATGCGTCGAGTTCGGCCTTCTCAAAGGGCCCCGAGCCCCGCTCGACCGTGACGGCCAATCGCGTTCCGGGAACGGGCGCCACGGTCACGGCGGCGAAATCGCCAAGGCCATACGCCTTCAGGAATTCCTGGTAGAAGGGATCGCGGGACCGCTCTTCGCTGCTCAGGAGATCGGCATCGGTCAGCGGCCCTGTAGCTGCGCCCATCGGAACCATGCGACGGGAGCGGCTATCATAGGCCCACCAGATCCTCGCATAGGCGTCAGTCGCCTCTGCGAGATTCGTCGTGGTGAGCGCGCGCTCGGCCGCGGTCGGGAACCGAAAAACGGTCGCTCCCGTCGCCCCGCAGGCCTTGGCGAGCGCTTCCAGCGCTGCCGGCCAACGGCCCGGCAGAAGGGACGCCTCGTAGAGCAGTTCGATGGCCTGCAGCATTCGCGGGTGGCTCATGACTTAGCCATTGCACGAAAGGATATGACGATACATACCTCAAGTGGGGTAATGTCGCTTTCGTGAAGGCCCGAGGGCCGCACGTGGCGATGCTCTGGATCGGGGGCAAGGACTATATGACCGACCATCGCACATTTGCGGAACGGCTGGCGGAAAGCATGCGGCGGAAGGGATGGACCCAGGCGCATACGGCGAGAGAGGTGACCCGCCGCCTCCCCGAGGGTCAGACTTTCAACCCGGCCAATCTGAACCATTACCTCAAAGGCCGCAGCCAACCCGGTCCAAAGTACCGGCTGGCCCTGGCGACGGCGCTCGACCTCGAACCGGAAGCGGAAGGGTTCTCCGGGGGGCAGCGCGGTCGCCCCGCCGTGCTCGGCGGCCAACCGCAGGACAGCATCCGAATCGAAGACTACGGCGGCGAGGCTCACGTCTACGTCAACAAGCGGCTCCCCTGGCCGATCGCTCTGAAGATCCTCGATCTGCTGCAGGGACAAGGTTGATCGTGACCGGGCCGCTCTCGGTGCTCGTCGTCGAGGACGATCAAGCCGTTCGCGAAGCCGTCGCAATGGTGGTCGGCGATCTCGGCTACGAGGTCATCGTCGCCTCGAGTGGATCGGGCGAAGAGGCCCTCGAGATCATCGCCGGCGCGCCGTCCCTGCATGGACTTTACACGGATAGCAAACTGGCCGGAAACGTCACCGGGTAGAGCGTCGGGCAGGCCTTCGGCGTGCTCTGGCCGGGAAAGCCCATCGTCTACGCGTCGGCTTCAGCGCGAGAGCCGCGAGGTCCCTTCGGACAGGGGATCTTCCTGCGTAAACCGTTCGATCCGCAGATCCTCGAAACGGTCTTCGGACGGATCGGCCGTTGAGATCGGGCTCGCCGGAGGGTGCCACCGACACCGGCTGATCCGGCCTCGTCCCGTCATGAAGCTCGTCGCGAACCGCGCAAGAACGCTCGCGACGACCTCGGAGCTTATGCCGCCTGCCGCAGCGTCGAGATTTCGGACATGACTTCCCGACGTGCCGATCCAACTCTCTGGAGGATTGGAGCGAGATTGCCATCCTCGAGGCAGACTCTCTCGAGCTCGCTGCAGAGCGCCGAGAGGCTCTTGAAGCCGAGCATGCCGGCGGCGGAGACGAGTTTGTGCGCTTGCTTTGCAAGCGCTTGGCGGTCGAGGCCCGTCGGAGCGAAATCCGGCAGAGCCGCAAGGAGCTCGTCGAGCTGGCCCAGCATTCTCGCGGAGCCGCTCTGCCCCATCAACTCGACGAGCTCGCGAAAGACATCCCGATCGAGAGCCGGAGGATGCATGCGGTCGCTTCCTTCCGTGCGGTGCTCTCCTGCCTTCTGGAGCCACCGGCCTACGGTGCCGAGGAGCTTACGCCGTTCGATGGGCTTGCCGATGTGATCGTTCATGCCGGCCGCAAGGAAGCTCGCGACCTGTTCCGCATAGACGTTTGCGGTCAGCGCGACGATCGGAATGGAGGCCACAGGTTCACCCAGCGCCCGGATGCGCTGCGTCGCTTGAACACCATCTACCACAGGCATCTGCACATCCATCAGGATCAAGTCGTACGGGCGCTCCTGAACGGCTGCGATGGCCTGTGCGCCGTCGGCGACCACCTCGACCTCATGGCCGGCGGCGGTCAGGATGGTTCTGATGATCTCCTGGTTGATCTCCACGTCCTCCGCCAGGAGGACGCGGCCTGTCAGGGCCGAGGCGGAGAGTTCCTCGTCCTCGGAGCATGGGCTCGAACCGGCAACTTCGGAAAACGGCAATGCGAACCAGAAGGTCGAGCCTTTTCCCGGTTCGCTGACGACCCCGATGCCGCCGCCCATGAGGTCGACCAGCCGCTTGCTGATCGCAAGTCCCAGGCCGGTTCCTCCGAACTGGCGGTGCGCAGAGCCGTCGACCTGGCTGAAGCGCTGGAACAGTCGGTCCTGCTTGTCTTCCGGGATCCCGATACCGGTATCGGTGACCGAAAACTTGAGGAGGTTCATTCCGGGTCCGCTCTCGACTCCCACGGCAACTTCCACCCGTCCGGAGGGCGTGAACTTGATGGCGTTGTTGAGCAGGTTGAGCAGGATCTGCTGGACGCGCGGCTCGTCTCCCATCACCCTTTCAGGCGTTTCAACCGAGTGCTGCGCCGTCAGGCCCAATCCCTTCTTGGCCGCGATCTCGCGGACGATGCTGACGCAGTTGTCGAGGAGAGCCACCGGGGAAAACGGCTTCGCCTCGAGTTCGACGGCACCTGCTTCAATCTTGGAGAAGTCGAGGACGTCGTTGACGACCGTCAGGAGCGCCGCGCCGGAGGTCTTGATGAGTTCGACTTGCCTTCGGATGGACGAATCGAGCTCCTTCCGATCCAGCACGAGGTCGGTGAAGCCCATGATGCCGTTGAGCGGAGTACGAATTTCGTGGCTCATCGCCGCGAGAAACTCCGTCTTCGCCTGGCTGCTGATCTCGGCTTGGGATTTCGCCCTCTCGGCTTCTTCCCGAGTGCGGGCCAGGACCCGGTTCTGGCGCGCAAGCGAGAAGAGGAGTATGGCGCCTGCGCAAACGAGGGAGAGCGAAAGGCCCGAAAAGAGCCAATGCAGGTGCAGGAGGGATCTTTGCGCCTCATAGGCCGTCGTCGCGCCGCGCAGGTTGGCCGCCGAGGCAAGCCGGGACATCTGCGGCACGAGATTGCCGATGATCCCGATCGCGGCCTCGAGCTTCCGCCTGTCGTCGAGATCGTCGACGAGGGGCGTGAGCTCGACCGCTCCGGCGCGCAGGGCTGCGATGGCGCGGGCATTCTCGTCGCTTTCGGCGACCAGCGCCCGGAATTCCATCCCGTCCGTCAAAGGAACACGGCTCAGAAAGATGTCGAGCCTGAGTTCGACATCCCGTTTCGAAACGCGGTGAGGCACGACCGCGTACGAGGCGATCGTCTGTCCCAGACGGGCGGCCTCGACCACCGCCTGCGCGGCGGTGAAGGACAGGTCGTATCGCGACGCACGGCTCAACTCGTCCTGACGCCGCTCGATCAGAAAACCGAGATAGATGGCGGCCGCCGTGATCAACACGGCGCCCGTTGCGAGCAGGAACGTGGGGCGTGAGCGGAAACTCATGACAGGTCCCAGGACGGTCTGACTCGGCTGAAGCAGTCTTGCTGGCGTGGGATCGGCTCTCGACCGTTCTGTGCAGCCTTTTTCCGGTAAAGTGGACCCCACCTCCCCGGGAACGGCTCTAGGGCTGAACCTCGAGGCGTTTCACCTGCCACGCAGACCGCGCGTAATACATCTGCGACCTGAGATTGGGATCGCTATCGTAGGGATAGATGATGAAGAGCGGCCCCTTGTCCCGAACGGGCATATATTGCCCGTCCCGCTTCAAAGCCAGGATGGTCCCGTGCTTCTCGAAGTCTTCGATGGGGATCGTGGTGACATAGTCGTTGAGAGCCACGGCCTTCACGGTTGTCCCCGATGCACCGACGTTGGCCAACAGCTTTTTCAGCGGAACACCTTCGAACCGGACCTCGCCGGTGTGCCAGGGAGTGGCCGTCTTGACCGTCTCGAGCCCGAGCGTCTCCAGCATCTCGCGATCGAACGTGGCGACGCCGCCGCTGTTCGAGTTTCCGATCTTGCCGGCGATTTCGAGGATGACTTCGCCCTTCGGCTGGGGAAGGGGCGCGGATTGCGCCGGATTTCCGAGTGCGAAGAGAACCAGCGTGAGTGCGGCTTTTACGAGTATATTCATGGAAGCTGACCGATTGTTGCGTTGAAAAAGCAAGATACCGTCAGCAGATGAACAAAGTGTGTGCCGGTCGGGGCGGCATCTTATGAACTTGTTAAGCTTCGCTTGCAAGGTTGAATAGTATACGACCACGTTCTGTCGGACCTCAATAGAGTAACCGACGAGCGCGACGAGCCTGGGGGTCAAGTGAGAACGTACTGCGAGTTCAGTTTCGAGGCGGCTCATTCGGTGCCGCCCTATTCCGGCCTCCATGGGCATACGTTCGTGGCGAAGCTGACCTTCGGAGGGATTCCGGACGCCAAGTTCGGTTGGCCGGTCAACCTCTATGAAGTGGAATCCTTCATTCGGGAGGTGAAGGGCGATCACCAAGAACCCGGGCTCGACCATTCCAACCTGGACGAACGGCCGGGCATCGGTGTCGCGTCGCTCGAGAACATCACGAAATATCTATGGACGCTCTTCAAGGCCCGCTTTCCGGGACTGGAGGAGGTCGAGTTGAAGCGGGGCTTTGCTGGTTCGACGGAAGGTTGCATCTATCGCGGCGACGGCGCGAGCGCCCCCGCCCTCGGTCTCGTCGCGTGAGCGGTCCGCGATCATGAACCCAGTTGCGTTGATCAGCGAGTTCGCCGCGCAGGCCGAACTCCCACACGATCGTCCTTCCCGTACGGAAGCGGAACAGGCCATTCGGACACTGCTGCGCCACGTCGGCGACGACCCGACACGGGAGGGCCTGTCGGACACTCCAAAGCGCGTCGTGAAGGCGTTCGCCGAGTTCTTCAGCGGCTACTCGCAGGATCCGGGCGACGTTCTCGACCGCATCTTCGAGGAGGTCGAGGGGTATCGCGACGTCGTGCTCGTGAAGGACATTGCCTTCTACTCGCATTGCGAGCACCACATGGTGCCGTTCTTCGGCAAGGCGCACATCGCCTACTACCCGTCGCTGGGCGTGGTCGGCCTGTCCAAGCTCGCCCGTCTCGTGGAGGTCTTCGCCCGCCGCCTGCAGACGCAGGAGACGATGACAAGTCAGATCGGTGGCGCGCTGGAAAGATACCTGAAGCCGGTCGGCACGGCCGTCATGCTGGAAGCCGAGCACATGTGCATGTCCATGCGCGGCGTGCAGAAGGCGGGCTCGACGACGATCACCACGCGGTTCACCGGAACCTTCGTGAACGCCGCCGAGCAGGCGAAGTTCTTCACGCTGGTGCGCCAAGGAAAATACTGACGAGCGGCCCTGCCGATGCGACCATAGCGCACGGCCCGGCGCCGACGGACCCTCGGTCCGGTTGACAGCGAGCCCGCCGGCGACGATCACGCCGCCATGACCGTGTCGCACGACCCGCGATCCTGGCGCGCCTTTGCGGCGACCCTCTGCTGTTCGGCTTTCGCGATTGGCGCCGTCCTCTACGGCTTCGTGCTGCTGCTCGACCCCTATGGTCTGCGCGCGACGCGCCCGATCATGGACCTCAATCAGCGTTTCATGTACCCGCAGATCGTCCGGTCGGGACGGTTCGATGCAGCCCTATTCGGGACGTCGACCGTGAGGTTGCTCGATCCGGACCGCCTCAACGCCGTTTTCGGCGGCCGTTTCGTCAACCTCGGGCTCAACTCCGGAACGCCCTGGGAACAGATGCAACTTGCAGACCTTTTCCTGCGTCAGGTGCCGGAGCCCAAAGCTCTGGTCTTCGGACTCGACCGGAACTGGTGTGATGCGGACGCGGATCGCAAGAGGCTCACCTTCCGGGTGTTCCCGCCCTGGCTCTACGACGAAAACCGCCTCGACGACTACGCGAAGCTGTTGAATCTGAAGAGCGTGGAGATCGCCGGCCGGCTGGCGCTCCGGTACGCCGGCCTGATGCCCGAACGCATCCGCGGCGACGGCTACGAAGTCTTCGTGCCCGATGAGATGGTCTACGATGTGGAAAGGGCCCGGTTCCACATCTACGGCTCCGGAGAAAGGCCGACCTACGCCGCTGACACGGCCGCAGCCGGCGACGTGCCGACAGCGTCCTTTCCGGCCTTCGGCTGGCTCGACGCACTCCTCGCTCGCGTGCCCAGGTCGACCGCCGTCGTACTGACGATGATGCCGATCCACATCGCCGCGCAGGCGCATGGCGCGGAAGCCCCGGTCGAGGCGGCGTGCAAGGAGCGGATCGCGGCCATGGGAAGACGGCACGGAGCGGTCGTCGTCGATTTCCGGATTCCCTCGCCGGTCACGACGGAGGATTCGAACTATTGGGACCCGTTGCACTACCGCGTCGGGATTGCCGAGCGGGTTCTGGCGGCGCTCGCGCAGGCGCGGATCACGGGTGGCGATGCTGCGGACGGGTTCTATCGCGTGCTTGCGCGTCCGGCGCGTTAGCGGACAGCATCGGCGCCGGCGAGCCGACGCCTCTCTCGCATGACATCTCCGGGCGAGCGGAGCGGTCAGACAGTGATCCTCGCGCGCGCAGCGCGACCCCGGGGACCGGCGCGGCCGACCCGCCGGCCGAACGGCGATCGAAAAGAAAAGGCCCGGTGTCGCCACCGGGCCTTTGCGGTTCCGAGCCGGTCGGCTCAGTAGGTGCCGAACTTGTAGGACACGCCGAGACGGACGGCGTGGAAGTCGGCGCTGTCGTCGCTGTCGAACGCCGGGTTTACGACGAAGAAGGTGTTGCTGTCGCGGTCGAAGCTCGTGTAGCGGTATTCGAGCCGCGCCGTCAGGTTGTTCGTAAAGGCCCACTCGACACCGGCGCCGATGGTCCAGCCCCACACCGTGTCGTCGTCGCCATTCGCGAAGAACGGGTTAATTCCGACCCCCAGGAAGTTGTTGTCGCCGGTGTCGAAGCTCGCGTAGGCGAGACCACCGGTGGCGTAGATCAAGGCCCGATCCCATGCCCAGCCGAGGCGGGCGCGCAACGAACCGATGAACTCGAGATCGCTGCCGAGGGCGACCGTGAACTGTCTCGACCGGCACGCCGGGTTCGAGACGGTTACCGTGATGTTGCGGCCCCCGCCCACGTCGACCCATTCGATGTCGGCTTCGGCGCCGACCACGAACGCGCCGAACTGGAAATTGTAGCCGACGTGGCCGCCGACCGTGAAGCCGTCCTCGTCCTCGTCGTCGAACAAGCCGGTATTGACGACCTGAAATGTGCTGCCGTTGACGTCGAACGGGGCAGTGTCGAACAGGTTGTTGTCGTCGCTGTCGGAGAAGGCATAGCCGACCTGCGCACCGACATAGAAACCGGTCCAGGTGAAGATCGGAACGGCGGCAATCGGCGCGATGGGTGCAGTGCGGGCAGGCAGGTCCGCCGCCATTGCGCCGGCGGTCAGGCCGAGGAAGGCAACCGAAGAGAGGAGAATCTTTTTCATTTCAATGGTCCGTTTTCTGAGGGATCCGGCTACGCTCTTAGCTGAACCGCTGCGGAAGGTCTGTCACTTTCGTGCAACAACTACCCTAGAAGCCCTGAAAACCTGCACCTCAGACAATTCCGAGGCAGCATTCGCTGGGGTCTGAATAGGATTATATTGTTACAAGCTGCGTATATGCCACTCTGTTACTGTAAGGAAAACGAAGCTTTCTCAATCGTGTCGGGTGAGCATCGAAACACCGCCTTCGCCCTTAAGGGTTCATTGACCGTATTTTGAGCTGCGCGGGCGCGGACGGGTCTCGATGCCCAATAGGGCTGCTGCAATCGGCGCGCGGTGACTCGCGGACGCGAATCGCTTCGCCGCTCGCGCACGGCCGTCATCGAGGGATGGCGCCGGCGGATCGAATCCCCACATCGTTTCGCGCCACGATTTCCATGCGCCATGTGGGGGTCGGCGGCGGGCTGGCGTTGCAACAGCCTCTCCGCGCCGCTCGGGCGAGGCTTGGGGACAAGCATTCCGATCCGGCCGGCCATTCCCGCTTTCCATTGACAAGCCAAAGCTTTGTCCTATGGTCCGCCGCACCCAGACGGCTTGGGTCGTGCATCCAAGCGAAACCAGTCCTGCTCCCGTTCGTTGCCGTTAAACCAGGCGGCTGGCACTGCAGGCCGCCCTCAACGGTACCCAAGCTTCCATGTCGTTCGCCGAACTCGGACTCAGCGAAAAGGTTCAACAAGCCGTCGCGGCCGCCGGCTATACCGAACCGACGCCGATCCAGGCTGAAGCCATCCCCCATGTGCTCGCCCGCCGTGACGTCCTCGGCATCGCCCAGACGGGCACCGGCAAGACCGCCGCCTTCGTGCTCCCTATGCTCACGAAACTGGAGTCGGGCCGGGCCCGTGCCCGCATGCCCCGCACCCTCATCCTCGAGCCGACGCGCGAACTCGCCGCCCAGGTCGAGGAGAATTTCGAACGCTACGGCGTCAACCACCGCCTCTCGGTCGCCCTGCTCATCGGCGGCGTTTCCTTCGGCGACCAGGATGCCAAGATCACCCGCGGCGTCGACGTGCTCATCTGCACGCCGGGCCGCCTCCTCGATCACTTCGAGCGCGGCAAGCTGCTCCTCTCGGGCGTCGAACTCCTGGTCATCGACGAGGCCGACCGCATGCTCGACATGGGCTTCATCCCCGATATCGAGCGCATCGTGAAGCTCGTGCCCTTCACCCGGCAGACGCTTTTCTTCTCGGCCACCATGCCGCCGGAGATTCAGCGGCTGGCGGATGCCTTCCTGCACAACCCCGTCAAGGTCGAGGTGGCCCGCGCGGCCTCGACGGTTGCCACCATTACCCAACGGCTGGTGGCGACCGGGCGGGAAGCGCACGAAAAACGCGATACGCTGCGCGAACTCATCCGCGGAGCCACGGATCTCAAGAACGCGATCGTCTTCTGCAACCGCAAGCGCGACGTAGCGGTGCTCCACCGGTCGCTGCAGAAACACGGCTTCAATGCGGCCGCTCTCCATGGCGACATGGACCAGCGGGCCCGCATGGCGGCGCTCGAGGGCTTCCGCGCCGGCGAGACGACCGTGCTCGTGGCGAGCGACGTCGCGGCCCGCGGACTCGATATCCCGGCCGTCAGCCACATCTTCAACTACGACGTCCCGCACCATGCCGAGGATTACGTGCATCGCATCGGCCGTACGGGCCGCGCCGGGCGCTCGGGCTATGCCTTCACCCTCGTGGCTCGGGGGGATGAAAAATCACTGACTGCCATCGAGCGGCTCATCCAGCAGCCGATCTCCTGGGAAGGGCCGAGCGTGGCCGAACGTCCGCCGTCCGCGGAGCCTCGGGCATCCTCCCGCCGGGAGAGGGACGGATCGAGGACACGCGTGCGCACCCGCCGGAGCGGCGGAGAAGGAGATCGTCGCGAACCGGCGGCGCAGGCGGAGGCCCCATCTTCCCCTGCGGAGAAAGGTCGCGAGCGACCGGCGCGCGAGCCCCGAAAGGCTGCCCCGGAGCGGTCCCCTCCGGCGAGGTCCGAACGGCAGGGCCGGCCGGGTCGCGACCGGCAGAGCGAAAACCGGCGGGATCGGAGCGACGGCGGATCCGAAGTCGTCGGGTTCGGGGATCATATCCCGGCCTTTCTGCTGGCCGGACAAGGCAAGCGCTCGAAATAATCCGCGCGCCCCGTTTAACCACTTCTTCGGTTGTTTCTGGTCTCCTGAGGACGAGCGGACTCCGAAGCCTGTGGAGGACGCCAGCAGACGCCCGAAGATGATGCAGCACGAGCACGTCGATATCGATCGGTCCTTCTTCATCGCGCAGCGCGCGATCGAGCTGATGAAGACCTATGGCTCTTCGGCGGATCCCCGCAGCTACGAGGTGTGGTACACCTACGTGAGCGGGCATAAGCCGGCGATGAACGACGAGATCAAGAAGCTCACGGCTGAGCGTGGCTCGCTCAAGGACTCCGACATCGAGCGACTGTACGAGGACCACCTCGCCGCGACCCGTGCGGCCCGCGACACCGAGAAGGCGAGCAATCTCATGCTCGGCGAGATCGATCAGGTCATGGACATGATCGACGCCGCCCTCGGCTCGACGACCCGATACGGCGAATCCCTGCAGGCGTTCTCGAACGACCTTGCCGGTCCGGTCGACCGCAACCGCATCCGCGACCTGGTCGCCACCGTCGTGCGCGCCACCCAGCAGGTGACCGAAACGAACCAGCACCTCGAGTCGCGGCTGAAGGAAACCCGCAGCGAGATCGAAACGCTCCGCGAGACGCTCGATTGCGTGCGCGTCGAAGCGATCACCGACCCGGTCACCGGCATCGCCAACCGCAAGCATTTCCAGGACATGCTGCACAAGTCCGTCGAGGCGGCGAACGCCGGCAAGTCGGCGCTCGCGCTCATCGTCATCGACATCGATCATTTCAAGCGCTTCAACGACCTGTACGGCCACCTCACCGGCGACCAGGTTCTGCGCCTGGTCAGCATGACCATGCGCGAGCAGGTGAAGAGCAAGGCGACGCTTGCGCGTTTCGGCGGCGAAGAGTTCGGCATCATCATGCCGGAGACTTCGCTCGAGGACGCCCGTGCGGTGGCCGAGGAAATCCGCCAGAGCGTTCTCAACCGCGAGCTCGTGAAGCGCTCCACCGGAGAATCGCTCGGCAAGATCACCATCTCGGTGGGCGTCTCGGAATTCCGCCGCGGCGAGACCGGGACCGCACTGCTGGATCGCGCCGATCAGTGCATGTACATCGCCAAGCGCTCGGGACGGAACCGCACCGTGACGGATTCGGACCACACCGATCAGGACCGCTTGTCCAAAGTCGCCTGAAGGCCTGGACGGCTCGGCGCAGCCGCAACGGGACCGCGTCTCGTCCTCTGCCTGTGGATTCTGAATCGAGCCATCATCCGCGGGGCGAGCGGAGCGAGATTCGAGGACCTTTCCGGCGTCATCCTCGGGCTTGACCCGAGGATCCCAGGCCGAGAGAGGCGCCCGTATCGGCACCCGATCCTTAAGAAGTGGGCCTTCTTCATCCTCGGAGGGTGCTCAGCGTGTCAGTGTCATCCCGGCCGGAGCGAAGCTCGCCGGGGATGACAGAGATGATAGAGAGGGCTGCGGTTCACCGGATGACCGGGCGCTTCAAGTCCGCCGCTTCCGGGGGGCTTTGGCGGCCGGCGCGCGTGCCGCTGCCTCGATGCCGAGCCGGCCCCAGCGGGCCGCCTCGGCAGGGTCGTCGATCCCCGCCTCCGGCATCAGCCAATAGCTCATGGACATGGTCCTGCCCTTCGCCTCATAGACGAACGGATGGGATCCGGCCGCCTCGAATTGCGGCCGGTTGGTCTCGTCGACCTTCAAGTAGATCTGTCCGTCCGCCTCGAGCGCGAACATGCGCTGCCCGACATAGATGCCGTGACCTCCGAACATCTTCCGGATGCGGACCGGGCCGAGCTCCTGGAACAGGTCCTGGATCCTCTCGGCGTCCATGGTCTACTCGGCCGGCTGAAGGGGCCCCGGGGTCGCCGGCGTAATGGCCACGGATTCGCCGCAGCCGCAGGCGGAAGTCTGGTTCGGGTTGTTGAACACGAACTGGGACGAGAGTTTCGTCGTCTGGAAGTCCATCTCGGTGCCGAGGAGGAACAGCACGGCCTTCGGGTCGATCAGGACCTTCACGCCCTTGTCCTCGACCACCTCATCCATGGGGTTCACGCTCTCGGCGTATTCCATCGTGTAGGACATGCCGGCGCAGCCGCCGTTCTTGACGCCGACGCGAACGCCCACGATCGGCCGTTCGGCCTTGGCGATGATGTTCTTGACGCGGCTCGCCGCCGCGTCGGTCAAGCTCATGACCTTAAGGCTCGGTAATGCCATCCGCCTCTCCCGGCCGCCGGGTTCAAGGCCCGGGCCAAACGAGTTTCCTATCCCTATGTAATCATGCCGTGAACGAACGTCGAGTTCCCCTGGAGAAGTCCTGCCCCGCTGCTCAGGCAGAACCGGGAGCATCGGACGGATAACACCTTGCGGTCGCTGACTTTTTCGTTCCTGGACCTGGCCAGCAGCGCGGTGCCCTGACCACATCCCTCAGTAGATGGCCCAGATCCCGGGGGTTGCGAGTTCCAGCAGGTGCCCGTCGGGGTCGCGGAAGTAGATGCTGTCGCCGCCGCGGGGCCACCGGGTGCGGCCTTCGACCGTTACGTCCTGCCGGGTCAGCCACTCTTCCCAAGCCGGCAGCTCCTCCGCCGCGACAGCGAAGGCGATATGCAGGGGCCCATGCCCGTCATGGGGCGGAATCGTGCCGCCCGGCAAGGTCACGGTCCTAAGGGTCTCGCCCCGAAGGAAGAGAAGGAGAACGCTCCGGCCTCCGACAGCATACGAACGAAGCCGAGGGTCCGCCGTGAGCGGATGGAGACCGAGCACGTCTTCATAGAAACGGGCCGCCCGGTCGAGGTCATCGACGTACAGCGCCGTTTCGAGAATGCCGTTCAGGGTCGGCACGGCGGGAGGCTCACCACATGTCGAGCGCGACCCGGGCCTCGTCGGACATTCGGCTCTGATCCCATGGCGGGTCGAAGACCATGTTGACCTTGACGTCCTTGACGCCCGGTACGGTCGCGACGGCGTTCTCGACCCAGCCGGGCATCTCGCCGGCGACGGGGCAACCCGGCGCGGTGAGCGTCATGTCGACGGTGACGCCCCGGTCGTCGTCGATCTCGACTCGGTAGATCAGCCCGAGTTCGTAGATGTCGGCCGGGATTTCCGGGTCGTAGACGGTCTTCAGCGCCGTCACGATGTCGTCGGTCAGGCGGTCGAGCTCGTCCGGCGGAATAGCCGAGCCGAGCGAAACCTCCGGCGTATTGGGCGCTGCGCCCTCTGGCGGTGTGGAGACGGTCACGATCTCGATCCTCACCCAAACAGAGCCTCGGCCTTCTGCAAGGCCTCGGCCAGCTTATCGACTTCCTCGAAGGTGTTGTAGAGCCCGAAGGACGCCCGGCATGTCGAGGTGGTGCCGAAGCGTTCCAGGAGGGGCATGGCGCAATGCGTGCCTGCCCGGACCGCCACCCCCTGCCGGTCGATCACGGTGGCCACGTCGTGGGCGTGGGCGCCCTTCATCTCGAAGGCCAGGATGGCGCCCTTGCCCTTGGCGCGGCCGATGATGCGGATCGAGTTCATCCTGCCCAGGCGCTCGTGGGCATAGGCCGAGAGAGCCGCCTCGTGGGCCTGGATGTTCTCGCGGCCGAGCTGCATCATGAAATGCAGGGCGGCACCGAGGCCGATCGCCTCGACGATGGGGGGCGTGCCCGCCTCGTAGCGGTGGGGCGGCTCGTTGTAGGTGATCGCGTCCTTGCGGACCTCGAGGATCATCTCGCCGCCACCCTGGTAGGGGGGCATCTTCGCCAGATGCTCGCGCTTGCCGTAGAGCACGCCGATGCCCGTTGGGCCGTACACCTTGTGCCCCGTGAAGACGTAGAAATCGGCGTCGAGGTCGCGCACGTCGACGGCGAGGTGCACCGCGCCCTGCGCACCGTCCACGAGGACCGGCACCCCATTCCCATGGGCGATGCGGATGATCTCCTTCATGGGGGTCACGGTGCCGAGCACGTTCGACATGTGGGTGATGGCCACCATCTTCGTGCGGGGAGAGAAGAGCTTCTCGAACTCCTCGACGAGGAAATGCCCCTCGTCGTCCACCGGGGCCCACTTGATCACCGCGCCCTTGCGCTCGCGCAGGAAATGCCAGGGCACGATGTTCGAATGATGCTCCATGATGGAGAGGATGATCTCGTCGCCCTCCCCGATCGCAATCCGCCCGAACGAATCCGCGACGAGGTTGTAGGCCTCCGTCGCCGACTTCGTGAACACGATCTCGTCCACCGACCCGGCGTTGAGGAACTGCCGCGCGGTCTCGCGGGCTTCCTCGAACCCCTCCGTTGCCGCGTTTGCCATGAAGTGGAGACCACGGTGGACGTTGGCGTACCCCGTCTCCATGCACCGCACCATGGCGTCGATCACGGCCCGCGGCTTCTGCGCCGAGGCGGCGTTGTCGAGATAGACGAGGGGCTTGCCGTAGACCTGCTGCGACAGGATCGGGAACTGGGCCCTGGTCGCCTCGACGTCGTAAGGAGCAGCGATGGGTGCATTCATGGTGACCTCTTGCCCCTCTCCTTGTCGGAAGGGGTCGGGGATTGAGGGTGAGCTTCGGCCAGAACCGTGCAAGCCTCATCCCCACCGACTTCCGCTTCGCTCCTCCCTCTCCGCGAGGCGGAGATCAGGAGCGTGACTTCAACCACTCCTCGACGATGCCGACGAGCGCTTCTCGAGCTTTCTCGCATTCCACCAGCTCGATCGCCTCGCCCAGAAAGGCCTGAACGAGCAGGCTCTCGGCCTCGGCCTGCGGCACGCCGCGGGACATGATGTAGAACAGGAGATCCTCGTCGAGCTGCCCGCTCGTGGCGCCGTGGGCGCATTGCACGTCGTCGGCAAAGATCTCGAGTTCGGGCTTGTTGTTCATCGAGGCGCTGTCCGACAGAAGGAGCGCCGCCGACATCATGCGCCCATCGGTCTTCTGTGCCTGCGGTTCCACGATGATCTTGCCCTGGAATACACCTGTGGCCTCGCCGTCGATGACCGTCTTGAACAACTCCCGGCTCGTGCAGTGAAGCCCCGAATGGGTCACCGCGAGCGTCGAGTCCGCATGCTGCCGGCCCTTGATCATCGTGGCGCCGTTGATCCGCGCCAACGAGCGGTTGCCCGCGAAGGTGAGGAACACCTGATGACGCGAAATTCCACCGCCCACGACCGCATTGAGCGTGTCGAAGGAAACCGCCTCGCCGAGGCTGGCCGTGAGCGTCGAGAGCGCGATCGCGTCGCGGCCCTCGGCATTGAGGCGCACGTGGCAGACCTTGGCGCGATCCCCGACGACGAACTCGACCGCGTCGTTGAGCTGCCAGGCGATGCCGTCCGGCCCCTCGTGGCTCTCGAGCAGCGTGACGGAGGCCGCCTCCTCCACGACGACGAGGGTGCGCGTCGCGGTTGCCACGGCCGGCACGCCCGCAGTGACGTAGCGCAGGTGAATCGGCCGATCGAGCGTCGTGTTCGCGGCGATGCGGATCAGCACGCCGTCGGCCATGAATGCCGTGTTGAGGCGATAGACCGGGTTTTCGGCGGCGAGCGGCACCGGTGTAAGGAGCTTCAGAAACCGATGGTCCGAACCGAAGGCCTCGCTCAGGGTAGTGATCTCGACGCCGTGCGGCAGCCGGTGGAGCTCCGAAGCCTCCCGCACCACGTAGCCGTTGACGATCGCGATCCTCGTCGCGTCCATTTCGCCGAACGCCTTCGCGGCTGCGACCGCTGCATCGGCGTCTTCGCCCGAGGGCTTCTCGCCGAAGGGAGCCGCCTCGCGCAGCGCCGCCCGCAGGTCGGTGTACTTGAACTCCTCGACGCGCCGATGCGGCAGGCCGACTTCGATGAAGTCGGCGAACGCTTTTTCGCGTGAGGAGCGGTCGCCCGGGAGCTTGCCCTTGGCGGTCTCGAAGGCCTGCGCCAACGCCGTCTCGGCGGGGGTTCTCATGAGGGTTACTGCGCCCATGCCGGGGTCCTCACGCCGCCTGTTCGCGGTAATCCGCGTAGCCGTTGGCCTCGAGCTCGAGCGCAAGCTCCTTGCCGCCCGACCTCGCGATCCGCCCGTTCGCCATCACGTGCACCGTGTCCGGCACGATGTGGTTCAGGAGGCGCTGGTAGTGCGTGATGACCAGGAAGGCGCGATCGGGCGAGCGCAGCCCGTTCACGCCCTCCGCGACGATGCGCAGCGCATCGATGTCGAGGCCGGAATCGGTCTCGTCCAGGATGCAGAAGGACGGCTGCATCAGCGCCATCTGGAGGATTTCCATGCGCTTCTTCTCGCCGCCCGAGAAGCCGACATTGAGCGCCCGCTTCAGCATCTCCTTGTCGATGTGGAGCTGGCTCGCCGCCGCGTTGACGCGCTTGATGAAGTCGGGCGTCGTCAGATCGGCCTCGCCGCGGCTGCGGCGCTGGGCGTTGAGGGCCGACTTGAGAAACGTCATCGTGGCGACGCCCGGGATCTCCAGCGGGTATTGGAAGGCGAGGAAGAGACCCGCTGCGGCGCGCTGATCGGGCTCCATCTCGAGGATGTTCTCGCCGTCGAGCAGGATCTCGCCCTCGAGAACCTCGTAGTCCTCCCTGCCGGCGATCACATACGACAGGGTCGACTTGCCCGACCCGTTCGGCCCCATGATGGCAGCGACCTCGCCCCTCTTCACGGTGAGGTCGAGTCCGTTGAGAATGCGCTTGTCGTCGACCTTGACGACGAGATTCTTGATTTCGAGCATCGGTTACATCCGCTCCTGCATCGTCCTCGGGCCGCGCTCCGCGCCGAACGAGGACCTCGTTTCGAATTCAGCCGACCGGGATTCTGGCTTTCGCGCCACCGTGCTCCGGTCGACGATGGATTGATTCGTCAGCCGACGCTTCCCTCGAGCGAGATCGCGATCAGCTTCTGCGCCTCGACGGCGAACTCCATCGGGAGTTTTTGCAGCACGTCCTTCACGAAGCCGTTCACGATGAGGGCCGTCGCCTCCTCCTCCGATAGGCCGCGCTGCTGGCAATAGAACAGCTGGTCCTCGGAGATCTTGGAGGTGGTCGCCTCGTGCTCGAACACGGCGGACGCGTTCTTCGACTCGATGTACGGCACCGTATGCGCGCCGCAATCGTTGCCGATCAGGAGCGAGTCGCAGTTCGTGAAGTTGCGCGCGCCGGTCGCCTTGCGGTGAGCCGAAACGAGCCCGCGATAGGTGTTCTGCGACCGGCCCGCCGCAATCCCCTTCGAAATGATCCGGCTCGACGTGTTCTTGCCGAGGTGGATCATCTTCGTGCCGGAATCGACCTGCTGCATGCCGTTCGACACCGCGATGGAGTAGAACTCGCCCCGCGAGCCGTCGCCCCGCAGAATGCAGGACGGATACTTCCACGTGATCGCCGAGCCGGTCTCCACCTGGGTCCAGGTGATGACCGAGTTCTTGCCCCGGCAATCGCCGCGCTTCGTCACGAAATTGTAGATGCCGCCGCGGCCCTCCGCGTCGCCCGGGTACCAGTTCTGGACCGTCGAGTACTTGATCTCGGCATCGTCCAGCGCCACGAGTTCGACCACCGCGGCGTGGAGCTGGTTCTCGTCGCGCTTCGGAGCCGTGCAGCCCTCGAGATACGAGACGTAGGAGCCCTTGTCGGCGATGATGAGCGTGCGCTCGAACTGTCCGGTGTTCTTCTCGTTGATCCGGAAGTAGGTCGACAGCTCCATGGGGCAGCGGACGCCGGGAGGGATGTAGACGAACGAGCCGTCGGTGAAGACCGCCGAATTCAACGTGGCGAAGAAGTTGTCCGTCACGGGCACGACCGAGCCGAGATACCGGCGCACCAGGTCCGGATGTTCGCGGATGGCTTCCGAGATCGGCATGAAGATCACGCCGGCCTTCTTCAGTTCCTCCTTGAAGGTCGTGGCCACGGAAACCGAGTCGAATACCGCATCGACCGCCACGCGGCTCGAGGGCTCGACGCCGGCCAGGATCTCTTGCTCGCGCAGCGGGATGCCGAGCTTCTCGTAGGTCTTCAGGATCTCGGGATCGACCTCGTCGAGCGACTTCGGCGCCGCGTTCATCTTCGGGGCCGCGTAGTAGTAGATCTCGTTATAGTCGATCTTGTCGTACGACACGCGCGCCCAGGTCGGCTCCTGCATGGTGAGCCAGCGCTTGTAGGCGTCGAGGCGCCACTGGAGCATCCATTCGGGCTCGCCCTTCTTGGCCGAGATGAAGCGGATCACGTCCTCGGACAGGCCCTTGGGAGCCTTGTCCATTTCGACGATCGTCTCGAAGCCGTACTTGTATTGATCAACGTCGATGAGCTTGACCTGCTCGATCGTCTCCTGCACCGCAGGCATCGGCTTTTCTCCTCACCTCTCACGGCTTCAAGGGCCGCGGGTTGACGGATCATGACGGGAAAGCGGGTCTCAAGCCGCGCTGGCCCGTCGCTTATATAGGGTGGCAAACACCGTTTCGCACGCCTTTGCGAAGCGCAAGACGTCCTCTTCGGTGGAATTCCACCCCAGACTCACACGCAAAGCGCCCTCGGCGAGCCGAGGCTCCACTCCCATGGCCTCGAGGACATGGGAGCGCTTCACCTTGCCCGACGAGCAGGCCGAGCCGGACGAGAGGGCGACGCCTTCGAGATCGAAGGCGATCAGCGCCGTCTCGGCCTTGAGACCCGGGACGGCGAAGGCGAATGTGTTGGGCAGCCGCTCGGCTGTCCCGCCGAAGATCACGACTTCCGGCGCGAGCACGGAGAAGCGCGGCCTCGGCCCGCGCTCGCAGCACACGCATCCGGGCGGCCTCCTCGCCGAGCCGCCAGTCTGGCCGTTTCGGCAGCTTTCGCCGAACCCGGCGATCGCTGCGACGTTCTCCGTCCCGGCGCGGTAGCCTCGCTCCTGCCCGCCGCCTCGGACGAGCCGGTCGGCGATTTCGAGCCGGTCGGAGGCCAGGATGATCGCGCCGATCCCTTTCGGGCCGCCGAGCTTGTGGGCCGAGAGGGTCACGGCGTCCGACGCCGAGCCGGGTCGATGTCGAGCGGGATCCTGCCGGCGCCCTGGACCGCGTCCGTATGGATGAGGCCGCCATGGGCATGGACGAGCCGCGCCGCCTCCGCGGACAGGCTGCACCACACCGGTTTCGTTGTTGGCGGTCTGGATCGAGACCAGAACCCCCTCCCTCGCTTGTGGGAGGCGGGCATCAAGCCAGGCAAGATCGACCAAGCCGTCCCGGTCCACCGGGATATGCTCCGCTCGGGCGAAGCGGTGCCCGTCGAGCACGCAGGGATGCTCGGTGGCCCCGAGGAGGAGGATTGCCGGTCCGGTTTCGCCGGTTCGACGGAACCCGGGGGTCAGGATCGTGTTGGCGGCTTCGGTGCCGCCGCTGGTGAAGACCACGTTCCTCGCCGCCGCCCCGACCAGTGCCGGCCACTTCTTCCCGCGCCCGCTCGACGGCCGCGCGGGCCGCCCTCCCCTCGGCGTGGACCGAGGAGGCGATTGCCGGGGAGCTGAAACGCGCGCGCCATTGCCTCCGCCGCCTCGGGCCGCAAGGGCGAGGTGGCATTGTGGTCAAGGTAGCTGCGCTGGCTCATGCCGTGCGTCCCAAAGGCTCCCGAATCAGGAATGTCTTGCAATTGACCCTGGTTGCCGTGCTAAAGCACGCGACCACATCAGCCGCAGGCGACGATGCCTGAACGGGCCGCTGCGACGGGCGGCGGCCCAGGAACCGTCTTTAGAACTATTCTAAGGGCGATTTAGGGAACGCCAAGGCCCTGAGTCAAGAAGCCGTGGGGCACCACACCTGCGGCTCTCTCGACGGTTCAGGAGCCCTGCGCGGGCAAGAGCAAGCCGGCGGCCGCCCGCACGAGAGGTCTGAAACTTCATGCCTGAGGTCATTTTCACGGGTCCCGCCGGGCGCATCGAGGGGCGCTACCAGCCCGCCAAGCAAAAAGGCGCGCCGATCGCGATCATTCTTCATCCGCACCCGCAATTCGGCGGGACGATGAACAACCAGATCGTCTATAACCTCTTCTATAATTTCGTGAATCGCGGCTTTTCAGTGCTGCGCTTCAACTTCCGCGGCGTCGGCCGGAGCCAGGGCGCCTTCGACCACGGCCAGGGCGAGCTCTCGGACGCTGCCGCCGCCCTCGACTGGGCTCAATCGGTGAACCCGGACGCCCGTGCCTGCTGGATCGCGGGCGTCTCCTTCGGGGCGTGGATCGGCATGCAGCTTCTGATGCGCCGTCCGGAGATCGAAGGCTTCATCTCCATCGCCGCCATGGCGAACCGCTACGATTTCTCGTTCCTGGCGCCCTGCCCCTCGTCCGGGCTCTTCGTCCACGGCTCCGAGGACCGGGTCGCCCCGGTCAAGGACGTGGTCAGCGTCATCGAAAAGGTGAAGACCCAGAAGGGCGTGAAGATCGAGCACGCCGTCGTCGAGGGCGCGAACCACTTCTTCGACGGCAAGGTCGACGAACTGATGGAATCGGTCGACGAGTACCTGACCAAGCGGCTGGGCAAGGCCGAAAAGGCGGCTTGAAACCGAAGCGTCCGCCTCCCCAGCTTCACACGTCATCCTAGGGCGCGCGCAGCGCGACCTTGAGGATCGGGTTGAGGATCAAGCGCAAGAGGGCGCCATTCCAGCGCATCGTGCGGAAAAGTGGACCCGGTTTTCCGCGCCGAACGATGCGCTGCTTGCAAAGGGGAGCATCGGATCGAATCCCAAAAGTGGACTCCACTTTTGGGTCCGATGCTCTGGCGGAAGGGAGTGAAATCCCGACTCCGAACCTGATAAACGCGCCTCTCCGACTTTCCTGCGACATCGACGAGAGACGCGATGAGCGCGCCGAGATCCGAATTCCTCAAGGTGCTCTCCGAGCGGGGCTTCATCCATCAGGCCTCCGATTTCGAGGGGCTGGACAAGGCCGCCAGCGAGGGTCGGATCACCGCCTATATCGGCTTCGACTGCACGGCCTCTTCCCTGCATGTCGGTTCCCTCGTCCAGATCATGATGCTGCACTGGCTGCAGCAGACGGGGCACAAGCCCATCGCGCTCATGGGCGGCGGCACCACGCGGGTCGGCGATCCGTCGGGCCGCGACGAGAGCCGCAGGCTCCTCTCCGACGAGGAGATCGAGGCGAACAAGCAGGGCATCGCCTCCGTCTTCGCCCGGTTCCTCCGATTCGGCGGGGGACCGACGGACGCGGTGATGGCCGACAACGCCGAGTGGCTCCTGAAGCTCAACTACATCGCTTTCCTGCGCGATGTCGGCCGGCATTTCTCCGTCAACCAGATGCTGACCTTCGACTCGGTTCGCCTGCGCCTCGACCGCGAGCAGCCGCTGTCCTTCATCGAATTCAACTACATGATCCTGCAGGCCTACGACTTCGTCGAGCTGGCGAAGCGGTACGGCTGCACGCTTCAGATGGGCGGTTCGGATCAGTGGGGCAACATCGTCAACGGCATCGACCTCGGCCGCCGGATGGGAACGCCGCAGCTCTACGCGATCACGACGCCGCTGCTCACCACATCCTCGGGCGCCAAGATGGGAAAGACCGCCGCCGGCGCCGTGTGGCTGAATCCCGACCTGCTGTCGCCATACGATTACTGGCAGTTCTGGCGGAACGCCGAGGACGCAGACGTCGGCCGATTCCTTCGGCTCTTCACGACGCTTCCCATGGACGAGATCCGTCGGCTCGAGGCGCTGCAGGGCTCGGAGATCAACGAGGCCAAGAAGGTTCTGGCAACCGAGGCGACGGCTCTTCTGCACGGCCGCGAGGCCGCCGAACAAGCAGCGGAGACCGCGCGGAAGACCTTCGAGCAGGGAGCGCTCGCCGAGACGCTGCCGACGATCGAGATCGACACCGGAGTGCTGGAAGCCGGTCTCGGGGTGCTTGCCGCCTTCGGGCCGGATTACGCCAAACTGGTGCCCTCCACGAGCGAGGCCCGTCGGCAGGTGAGGAGCGGCGGGTTGCGCGTCAACGACCGCGCGGTCATCGACGAGCGCAGCGTCCTGCGCACGAGCGACCTGACCCCCGAAGGAGTGATCAAGCTCTCGTTCGGCAAGAAGCGCCACGTTCTGCTGAGGCCCGTGCAGGCCTGACGCGCTTCAGTTGTTGGGATTGTCGCGCGCGCTCGGCGGAATCGAGCCGGTCTGCCCGTCGCCGGTGCCGCCGACGCCGAACAGCTTGCGCAGGAAGCCCGGTGCCACCGCCGAGAGCGGGTTGACCGTGAGGGTCGGCGCGCTGGCCTGGCCCGAGATGCGGAAATTGACCGCGAACAAACCCTCGTATTGTCCGCCGCTCAGAAGCGGACCGAAGAGCGGCACCTGAGCGAAGGCATTGTTGAGGCCGTAGGCCGGCACGAAGGTACCCGTGATGTCGGCGCGGTCGCGCGCGTAATCGATGAAGCCGCCGAGTGTGAAGCCGATCGACTGTCCCCAAATCGCCGCGTCCTTGAAGTCGAGCCGTCCGGCGGTTTTGAGGAAATCCACCCGTGCCTTCGTGAAGCCGACCTCGTTCACGTCGATCCGCACGCTTTGCGGCCGGCCGCTGCTGTCGGTCCCGGCGATGACCTGGGTCTGCGTCGGGATGATGCGCCGGAGAGCCGGCTCGTTTCGCAGCAAGAAGCGGTGAAGGATCACGAAGCCGACTTGGGGCCCCTCACCGGTCGCAAGTTGGACGACCATGTCGCCGCCCTCCATGCGCCGGTAGATGTCGAGGAACCGCAGCATTCGGCCGGCGTCCTCCGCTTGCGCGACGATGACCGGGCTGCCGCCGCCCGCCTTGGGAACGGTCTGCACGACGACGTTCGACGAGCCGAGCCGACCCTCGAGGTCGAGCTGGCGCAGATTGTCACGGCGCAGCGAAGCCTTGATCGCGGCGTTCGTGATCGCTTCGTCGTTGTGCCCGGTGAGGATGCTCAGCGCCACGTCGAGGTCGATGTCCTTCGCGTCGGCCTTGGCCTGAGCGCCCCGCGGCGTGGGTGCCGGCGAGGCGTTCAGGAAACGAATGAAGGGCCGCGCGTCTCCGACGTTCCCGCGCACCACGACCTTGTGGATGCCGTTCGCACGCTCGATCTGCAGCCGCATGTCGTCGCCGGACGAAAGCTTGAATGTCGGAAGGTCCGCCTTCTCGACCGTGCCTTCGGCGTTGAGCCAAGCCGAGCCGCGAAGCTGTACCGGCCCGGCATCGAGCTGAAGATCGCGGATCTCGTTCAGAGGGCCTTCGATCAGGGTGAGGGCCAACTTGCCGGGTCGGCCGGCCGTCTTGGTCCAACCTGGCACGAGGCCGTCGACCGACGCACGAGCGAAATCCACCTCGATTCGGACGCCTTGACGCGGGTTCTTACCGAGCGGTATGGCCGCCTTCACCGGCAGTGGCCCGGCCAGCTGCGAGCCGAAGCGTAGCCCCTTGCGGGCTCGTGCCCCGTCGTCGAGGGTGAAGGATACCACAGCCTCGCCCCCGGCCTCGCGCGTTTGACGGGCGTCGACGGAAGCGGGCAGACCGGCGAGCTTGCCGTCGCCCTTGATGGCGAGATTGCCCCTGTCGTACGCGATCGTGAGCATCGGAATTTCCAGCCGCTCCTTGCCGAGAACCTTGTCGACCGTAAGTTCCGACGCGGTTCCCTGAACGGTGAGCGGCAGGTCCGTGACGGCCGGAATATCGTTGACGGCGAGCGCAATTGCGACCTTCAGTTCCGTCCGCCCCTTGATGTTCGCCGGATCGAGGTCGATCACCGCGATCTCGCGGATGAGCGGCGAAAGGAGCAGCGCGCCCAAGCCGTCCGCCCCGCCCTGAAGCCGGAAGTCGATCCGTGCCACCGCGTCGCCAGGCCAGTAGTTGTCGATGACGAAGGATCCTTCGGATGCGGCGAGCGACCGCCCATCCGCCATCGCGACGATGCCTTTCGGAACTCGGACGGTCGCCCCACGGCCCGTGATGGTCCCGCTTGCCGTCGTTTGAGCGAGCGGCGGCAGACCCGCCGCGGCTGTGAACACGGCATCGGTCAGTGCGAAGTCGAGGCTCACCGCTTCGTCTGGAATCGGTCCTTCGCCGAATGCGGCGTCCATGTCGGCGCCGGACATTGCCACCTTCACGCCGATCCGCTCGACCGTGCCTTCCTTCAGATTGGCCACGAGGAAACGGCGCACCTTGGATGCGACCGCCTCCGGCCAGACCCTCAGGGCATGCCGGACGGCGGTATTCGACGCCCGAACCTCGATCTTGAGACCCCGCGGGTCGGCGGAGGGCGCAAGCACGCCGTTGAGGTCGACCGCCAGCGCCGGACCGCGGATGGTCAGGGATTCGATGGTGACGCCGTCGCTGCCGTTCAGCCGCGCCTCTGCCTCGTCGATCCGCACGGGAGCTTCGCCCGCGGACGCGCCGTTCAGGGTCGCGTCCCGGCTCCGGAGCACTGCGCTCCACGTGGGCTCGCCGGCAGGCGCCGCAAGCTCGCCTTCGAGCCTGACTTTCGTGTCTCCGCCCTTGAGGTCGAGATGCTTCACCAGCAGGGAACGCCGTGCCTCGTTCCAGGCCATGTCGAGCGAGAGGATGTCGACGATGAGCGGCGAAGTGTCCGGATCGTGGATCTGGATCGTGCCCGCCTGGCTGGAGAGCCTTGCCGCGAGGTCGGTCACTCGACCATCGGCGAAGCTCGCATCGACCTTGCCGGACATCTTGAGGTTCGTGGTCGCCGGCATCGCCGAGAGGCCGGACAGGAGGAGAAGGTCCTGAACGGGTGCATCCGTGGCGACCATCGATCCCGAATAAACGCCGCCGGCATCGGCAGTGGCGTCGCCGGATAGCCGCCATGTGCCGCCGGGGCCGTCGAGGGAAGCCTCGAAGCGTCGGCCGCCCTTCTCCGTTCGCTCGAACACGGCATTCACGCGGTTGAACGTCGCGCGCTCGCGCTGGTCTGCGCCCACGACGGTGAGCCGCGCGTTGGTGATCCGCGCCTTGTCGAGCGCGCCGAACATGCCGCTCGGGCCGACGATCAGGTCGAAGAGCGAACCGACCGCGACCGAAACCGGCGATGGGTCGGCTGGTCCGGCGGCCACGATGTTCTGCGCGCCGACCGGCGGCGGGAGCGGCAGCGGCACGGGATCGTCCTCGCCGCCCACCGAATCCTGGCCGGGCAGGAAGCTCAACGAGCCGTCCCGATTGAGGGAGGCCCGCACCTGCAGGTCCCGGAATTCGATGGAACGTGGCTGGAAGCTCGCGGTCAGGAGCGACATTCCACCGACGCTCAGGATGGCGTACGGCGCCCTCAGCACCAACGCTCCTTCCGGATTGCGGATGTCGAGTCCCGTCGCCCGAAGCGCGGGCGACCCGTCTTCGAGCTGGAGCGCCGTGTTGCGGAGAGTCACGCTCCAGCCGGGCCCAATGCGGGATGCCAGCGAGACCGCGACCCGTTCCGGCAGACGGCCGAAGCTCAGCGGTCCGGCGCTGAGGCGAAGGTACAGAAGCCCGACGGCAACCGTGATGAAGAGAAGCAGCGCCAGTTTGACGTAGAGCGTGCCGCGCAGAATGCGCGCAAGACGCCCAGACCGGGCGAAACGCATCCGGCGCTGGATCGTGCTTGCGAGGTCATTCATACCTGGGCGCCGGCGGAAGCGTCGTTAGCGGGACGAGATAGGCAACGGATTCGTTGGAAACCTAGCGCGCTTGGCTGGTCCCCGCGACATACTTATGCGCGGGTCCCGTGGGAGCGAGCCCAAATACCACCATTCCGTCGAAAGGAAGGCAACCATGGCATTGAGCGTCGGGGACAAGGCGCCCTCCTTCTCGCTTCCCGCCACGGGCGGGGAGCCCATCACGTTGAAGGATCTGGAAGGCAGGAAAGTCGCCCTCTACTTCTACCCCAGGGACGATACGAGCGGTTGCACGCTTCAGGCACAGCAGTTTCAGGCATTGAAAGCGCAGTTTAGCGCAGCCGACACCGAGATCATCGGCGTTTCCGCCGACAGCGTTAAGAGCCACGACAAGTTTCGCCGGAAACACGCACTCGACTTCCCGCTCGCGTCGGACGAAGGGAAGAAAGTCTTGCAGGCCTATGGGGTCTGGGTCGAGAAGAGCATGTACGGCAGGCGGTTCATGGGGATCGAGCGCACGACCGTCCTGATCGACAGGGATGGAACGATCGCCGGGATCTGGTCCAAGGTGAAGGTCCCGGGCCATGCCGAGGACGTGCTGGAGGCAGCCAAGGCGCTGTAATCCATTTTGCGCTTCCTTAACCTTAATCGCGTTCCATCGCGTCAGTCCCGTCCGGATCCGGCGCCATGCGTACCCGCCCTCTGCTCACCGACCATCCCAAGTTTCGCTGGTCGCGCCGCTCGCCCACCGTGACGGTCGGGCGCCGAACCATCATCGCAGGCACGTTGGGCGTGGCGCTCCTCACGGCCTGGTCGGCGGCCAGCGTCTGGTATTTCGTCGCCCGCGACGAGGTGGCGCTGAAGCTCCTGGAAAAACAGGCCGCGCAAAAGCGCCTCTACGAGGACAAGCTGGTCGCCCTTCGCGCGAAGCTCGATGAGGTCTCGAGCCAGCGCCTCCTCGAGCAGGAGGTTCTCGGACGGCAAGTCCAGGTCCTTTTGGCCCGCCAAGCTGCCGTCGAGGCTCGCCAGGCCCAGGTCGACGGCCTTGCCGTAACGACAACCGGAAGCATCCCGTCGAAGCTCGATCTGGGGCAACCCGTCGAGGCCGCCGCGAATGCTCCGGCCTCCTCCTACCTTTCCGGCCTGTTCCAGCTCCGCCTCCGCCCCGCGGAGACGCCCCCGGAGCCCCAGAACCGCTTCGACCGGCTGAAGGGAAACCTCGACCGGGTTTCGTCCGCACTGGAACTCCTCGAAGACGAGCAGGTCCGCAGGCTCCGTTCCTTCGCGGGACAGGCGGAGCTGACCGGCATGAAGCTGCAGGGGGCGATCCGCAAGGCCGGGCTCGATCCGAGCGCATTCGCGCCGGCCGAGACCCAGGCCGGCGGCCCGCTCGTTCCAGTCGATCTCGGCGACAAGCCGTTCGACGCGGGCCTCCAGCGGGCGCAGGCGAGCCTTGCGCGTGTTCACCATCTGCGCCGCTCCATCTCGAAGCTTCCTTTCGGCGAGCCTATCGACGGCGAGATCGATCTCTCGAGCGGCTTCGGCATCCGGACCGATCCCTTCACGCGCGGACCCGCCATGCATACGGGCCTCGACTTCCGGGCCGAGTTCGGGGCGCCCGTGCGTGCCGCCGGCGCGGGTCGGGTGGTAGCCGCCGAACATTCGGGTGCCTATGGCAACATGGTCGAGATCGAGCATCCGCAGGGCGTGACCAGCCGCTACGCCCATTTGGCCAGCATTGCGGTCGTCGTGGGTCAGGAGGTCAAGGCCGGCGCCGTCCTCGGCCGCGTCGGCTCGACGGGGCGCTCCACCGGTCCCCATCTCCATTATGAAACCCGCGTCCACGGGGATGCCGTGGATCCGCAGCGGTTCCTCAAGGCCGGAGCCGCCATTTCCGCCCTGATGGCGAGCCGTTCCGAGACAAGCCGGCCCCCCCGCCCCTAATCGACATCCTCGACCTCGTCGGCACCGCCATAGACCCGCTGCGCCAGCGAGGCCTCCATGAACGGGTCGAGATCGCCGTCGAGCACGGCATCCGGGTTCGTCGATTGGGTCCCGGTGCGCAGGTCCTTCACGAGCTGATAGGGCTGAAGCACGTAGGAGCGGATCTGGTGACCCCAGCCGATATCCGTTTTAGCGGCAGCCTCGGCGTTCGCCTTCTCCTCGCGCTTCTTCAGCTCGGCCTCATAGAGGCGGGCGCGCAGCATGTTCCAGGCCGTGGCCCGGTTCTTGTGCTGCGAGCGCTCCTGTTGGCAGGCCACCACGATGCCGCTGGGGATGTGCGTGATGCGGACCGCCGAGTCGGTCGTGTTGACGTGCTGCCCTCCGGCGCCCGATGAGCGGAATGTATCGATGCGGCAATCGGATTCCTTGATCTCGATGGTGATCCGGTCGTCCACGACGGGATAGACCCAGACCGAAGCGAAGCTCGTGTGCCGGCGCGCGTTGGAATCGTAGGGCGAGATGCGGACGAGGCGGTGCACGCCCGATTCCGTCTTGAGCCAGCCATAGGCGTTGTGGCCCTTGATCAGCAGCGTCGCACTCTTGATGCCGGCCTCTTCGCCGTCGGTCCTTTCGAGCACCTCGACCTTGTATTTCCGCCGCTCGGCCCAGCGCGCATACATGCGCTGAAGCATGTTGGCCCAGTCCTGGCTCTCGGTTCCGCCGGCGCCCGAATGCACCTCGAGATAGGTGTCGTTGGCATCGGCCTCGCCTGAAAGCAAAGTCTCGACCTGCCGGCGGGCGGCCTCGGCGTGGAGCGCGCGAATCGCCTCCTCACCCTCAGCGACCGAGGAGTCGTCGCCCTCGGCCTCTCCGAGTCCGATGAGCGTCAGGGCGTCGTCGAGTTCCTGTTCGACGCGCTCGATGGCCGTGATCTGGTCCTCGAGCGCGGTCCTCTCGCGCATGATCTTCTGGGCGGCCTCGGCATCGTTCCAGAGATTCGGATCTTCGGCGTTGGCGTTCAGCTCGGCGAGGCGGCGTTGGGCATTGTCCCAGTCAAAGATGCCTCCTCAGCAGCCCGACCGACTGCTTTGTCTCGTCTACGAGGTGTTCGATTTCTGCGCGCATGGCTGTTGGGGATCGTAAAGCGGCAACTCGGTTGGGGGTGCGGAGGTCAGATAAGGGCACGGCGCCGCGGCGCAACCCCTCCGCGGCCCTCGCTACTCGTCCTTGGCCGTCAATACAACCCGCCCGTCCCGGCGCCCACGGTCCGGTCCCCCTCCGAGGAGATGCCGGCCGTCGCGTCGCCGCCGATCACCGTGAAGCTGTCGGGCGGAGCGGTGCCGGGCTTGTACGCTTCGAGTATGACGCCGGCGCTCTCACCCGGCCCGGCGCGCATGCCGCTCGACGCGCCGACGCGAATGAGCTTGATGCCCGGAGGCACGCGGAACGGCGTCGCCGGCTTTTCCTTCAAAGCCATCTGCATGAAGTCGCGGAAGACCGGAGCGGCATATTGGCCGGCCGTGGCAGAGTTGCCCAGCGATTGCGGCTTGTCGTAGCCGAGGAACACGCCCACGGCGAGATCCGGCGAGAAGCCCACGAACCAGACGTCCTTGGCGTCGTTGGTGGTGCCTGTCTTGCCGGCGAGCGGCTTGCCGACCGCCTTCACGACCTGCGCCGTGCCGCGCTGGACTACGCCTTCCAGGATCGACGTGACCTGATAGGCGGTGAGCGGGTCGAGCACCTGTTCGCGCGTGTCGACGAGCTTGGGCTCGGCCGTGCCCTTCGTGTCCCAATTCTCCGCGTCGCAGCCCGTGCACTTGCGATCGTCGTGACGGTAGATCGTCCGGCCCGAGCGGTCCTGAATGCGGTCGATGAGGGTCGGACGGATGCGCCGCCCGCCATTGGCGAGCATGGAATAGCCCGCCGTCATGCGCATGACGGTGGTCTCGCCCGCCCCGAGCGACATGGAGAGGACCGGCAGCATGTCGTCG
This sequence comes from uncultured Alphaproteobacteria bacterium, assembly GCA_963723525.1. GTDB lineage: Bacteria > Pseudomonadota > Alphaproteobacteria > Rhizobiales > Beijerinckiaceae > Microvirga. The sequence goes on along the minus strand of CAVRRI010000002.1, from coordinate 46,429 downwards.
TAGACTCCGAAACGCCGCGCATATTCGGCAACGAGCGGCATGCCCACGTCCTTGGCGAGGCGTACGGTCATCAGGTTCTTCGAATGCTCGACGCCGTACCGCAGGGTGCGCGGGCCGGCGGATTTGCCGTCGTAGTTCGACGGCGACCAGGCCTCCTGGCCCGGACCCATATCGAGCGTGAACGGTGCGTCGAGGATGATGCTCGACGGGGTGTAGCCGTTGTCGAGCGCGGTCGCGTAGACGAACGGCTTGAACGAAGAGCCCGGCTGACGAAGGGCCTGGGTCGCGCGGTTGAACTCGCTCTGGTCGAACGAGAATCCGCCCACCATCGCATGGACGCGGCCCGTGTTGGGATCCATCGCCACGATGGCGCCCGATATCTCCGGCACCTGGCGCAGCCGGTACTGGCCCGGCTTGTTCTCGATCGGCTCGACGTAGATCACGTCCCCGACCGACAGGGCCCTATCGATCGGGCGACGCGTCCATTTCACGCCGTCGGCCGTGATCGTCCCGGTTTCCCGTTCGCGCACGACCTGGCCGGAACTTTCCCGCCGCGGCTGCAGGCCGATGCGCGCCTGTCCGCCGGCCACTTCGAGGACCGCCGCGAGGCGCCAGGGCTGAACGTCGGCCATGGCCGCGACTTCGGCGAGCGCCAGCCCCCATTCCCGGCCCGCGAGGTTGAGCTTCGACGGGGCGCCGCGCCAGCCGCGCGCCTCGTCGAACCGCACGAGACCGTCGGTGAGCGCCTTTCGCGCCATGGCCTGCATCTTGGAGTCGAGGGTGGCGCGGATCGAGAGGCCGCCCTCGTAGAGCGTCTGCTCGCCGTATCGCTCGCCGATCTCGCGGCGGACCTCCTCGGCGAAGTAACCCGAGGCGATGGAGTTCGGCGAGACGAAGCGAGGATTGACCCCGAGCGGCTGCTTCTTGGCGGCATCCGCATCCGCCCGCGGCACGTAGCCGTTCTCCGCCATCAGATCGATGATCTGGTTGCGGCGGGTGATCGCGTCCTGGGTGCGGCGGAACGGGTGATAGTTGTTCGGCGCCTTCGGGAGAGCGGCCAGATAGGCCGCCTCGGCGATCGTCAGCTCGTGCACGGATTTGCCGAAATAGTCGAGCGAGGCCGCCGCCACGCCGAACAGGTTGCGGCCCGGGGTCAACGTGCCGAGGAAGATCTGATTGAGATAGAGCTCGAGGATCTTGTCCTTCGAGAACGTCGCTTCGATGCGCAGGGCCGTCAGGGCCTCGCGGATCTTTCGCTCGTAGGTCTGTTCGGGCGTGAGGAAGAAGTTCTTCGCCACCTGCTGCGTGATCGTCGATGCGCCCTGCTTGCCGCCGCTGCGGAGGTTGTTGACCAGCGCGCGGACGATGCCCTCCGGATCGATCCCGATGTGCTTGTAGAAATTCTTGTCCTCGGCCGAGAGGAACGCGCCGATGACGAGCTTCGGCACCGCCTGGATGGGAAGGTAGAGACGCCGTTCGCGGGCGTATTCGGCAATGAGGCTGCCGTCCGCCGCGTGGACGCGCGTCATGACCGGAGGCTCGTATTTTTCGAGCGCCGCGTGGTCGGGCAGATCCTTCGAGTAGTGCCAGTAGAAATAGGCGAGTGCGCCCGTTCCGAGGAGGAACAGGATGGCGCCGATGCTGAACAGGAACCCGAAAAATCGTAGGATGATGCGCATCCGCAGGTAATTCCGTTCTGGCGCCTTGGATGGCGCTCGCTCCGCTGGACTGCGAACGTCGATCTCCACATCAACGCAGCTAGGCCGTTTCGGTGCCCTTCCGACGTTAGACGAGGAATCGCGCCCCCGCCAAGCCTATTGACTCCGTCTATGGTGAAACTGGGGCGGCGCCTTGCCGGGCCAGCCTCGTCGCAAAGAACCGGTCGATGGCCGCCGTCATAGCGGCGGTCGACCGGTCGCGCCACTCGTCCGAGGTGAGAAGATCGAAATCCTTGCGGCTGGAAAGATAACCCAACTCCACCAGCACGGACGGGGTATCGTTCGCCCGCAGGACCCGGAATCCCGCCTGGCGGTAGGGATTCTTGTTCATCCGGGCCACCGTATCGAGCTCGCCCACGAGCCGTGTTGCGAAATTGTGCGAGAAAGCACGGGTCTCGCGGGTCGTGAGGTCGCGCAGGATGTCGGAGACGTCCTCGGCGGCGTTCTCCCCACTCTCCACCCCGGCGACCGAGTCCGCCTGGTTTTCCCGGTCGGCCAGCCTGGCCGAGTCGGCGTCGGAGGCCCGTTCCGATCCCGTATAGACCGTGAATCCCCGCACGTCCTGCTGACCGCCGGCGATGGAATCGGCATGGATCGAGATGAACAGGTCGGCCTTGGCCCGCTGCGCCAGCCGGACGCGCTCGCCCAACGGAATGAAGACGTCCTGCTCCCGGGTCATCAGGACGCGGTATCGCCCCTCCCCTTCGAGCTTCTTCTTCAGCATTTGGGCGAAGGCGAAGACGATGTCCTTCTCGAACATGCCGCCCGCCGCGGCCGCGCCAGGGTCGACGCCCCCATGACCCGGATCCAGCATGATCACGGGCCGCCTGTCCTTCGGATTGTCAGCCGCCGCCTCGACCACGGGCGCCGCGAGGCTCGATGCGCTCTCGATTGCGGCGCGGTGGAACTCGTCGCGCTCGGCCTTCGCCAACTCGACGATGAGAAGCGTCGATCCGTCCCGCGGATGCGGCAGCGTATCGATGCGTGACACCAGGGCCGGCTGGGCGAGATCCATGACGACGCGGGAGCGCCCCGGCGCGAACAGACCGTAGCGGAAGGACGCGATGAGCCCCTCTCGCCGCCGCCCGGTTTCGGAGGGCAGGTGGAATGCAACTTCCGGGAGGTCGAGGATGACACGGTCGGGGCGTTCCATGACCTGGGCGGTCGCGGTTACGGCTTGGGACAGTGTTATCTTGAAGAGAGTCTTGCCGCCGTCGGTCTCCACATGCACGCCGATGGCGACCGTCTCGGGTCTGTTCGGACCGGCCGCAGCCGCGATTCCCCCGGGCGCTAGCAGGGCGGCGAGGCATAAGGCCAGCTTGGCCAAGCGTTTGAGCGGCGTGATCAGCATATCGGTCGCCGTTTGTCCCGGCAGCCCTCGTAACGGATAGCCCCGCTGCGGTTAACAGCTCGTCTCCGGTCCCTGCCGCAATGGGCGGCCCCTGTTGCAACTACGCAACGTTGCAAATGGGTCACAGTGTCTCTCCATCTTGCCAAACGACACAATCGCTCTGTAATGATCAGGACCCGTCCGGCGTGGCCGAATCTGACGGAAAGTCTCCGGAGACGGTTGTGTTGACCGCTCGAGGCGTTCCGCCACCCCAAAAGCAGGCCTCCGGACCGTGTCGAATGGCGGGTTCCGCCAAATCTGCCGGTGTCCGCCTCGTGTCGGCACATCGATTTCGAAAGGGCTGTTGTTGGATGGTTGCGCAGGCGAAGTCGGCTCTGACTGTCGTATCGGCGCCGTTCCATACGCGCGATCGCCGCGTCGCCCTCCATAGGGGCGGTCCTCCTCCTTAAGCATCCTCAACCAGAGCGCGTCCCAAGGCGCGCGATGGCGATCGAACGCAATCCCGGAGCAATCCGCACCCGCTGCCGTTTTCTGCGACAGGGACGGCCGCCTCTCGCGCGGTCCATGCTCAAGGCGTTGCCCTCGGTCGCCATGTCGAGAGTTCAACATGGCCAACAAAATGCTGATCGATGCCTCCCACCCGGAAGAGACCCGGGTCGTGGCGGTTCGCGGACAGAAGGTCGAAGAGTTCGACTTCGAATCCGCTAGTCGCAGGCAACTGCGCGGCAACATCTACCTCGCCAAGGTCACCCGCGTCGAACCATCCCTCCAGGCCGCGTTCGTCGAGTACGGCGGCAACCGGCATGGTTTCCTCGCCTTCAGCGAGATCCATCCCGACTATTACCAGATCCCGTTTGCCGACCGGCAGGCGCTCCTCGAGGCGGAGGCGCAGGCCGCCCGCGACGAGGAATACGAGGAGGAGCGCCGCCGCAATCGCCGCCGCGGCTCCGCCAAGCGGGCGCGCACCGGCGAGACGGTGAGCGCTCTGCCCGACGGCGAGGCAACCCCCGCCGGCGACGACTTCGCCGCGAGCGGCGCGACAGGCGACCGGCGACGAAATCGAGCCGGAAGAGGCCGAGGACGCCCTGGCGGCCGCGCCGCAAGGCAAGCCTTCCCCGGACGACGACGTCGAGGCGATCGTCGAAGGCTCCGGTCGGGAAGCCGACGAGGATTCCGGCACCGCCGACGCGCCGGCTCGCGCCGAGGCCGAGACAGGCGACGATACGTTCCGAGCCGGGCGCGACGAGGATCCCGAGGTCGATTCCATCGAGTCGGACCCGAGTGCCGACGAGGACGACGAAGAAGACGACGAGGAAGCCGGGGTGGCCCCGAACGGCGAACCTGTGGAGGAGCACGAGATCGTCGAGCAGCTCGGCGGCGACGCCCTCGAGGAGGTCCGCGAGCGCCCGCGCGTCCACCGCCGGCAGTACAAGATCCAGGAGGTGATCAAGCGTCGGCAGATCCTGCTGGTGCAGGTCGTCAAGGAAGAGCGCGGCAACAAGGGCGCCGCGCTGACCACCTATCTTTCGCTCGCCGGCCGCTACTCGGTGCTCATGCCGAATACGGGCCGGGGCGGCGGCATCTCCCGCAAGATCACCAACGCCGCCGACCGCAAGCGCCTCAAGGAGATCGCGCAGGATCTCGGCGTCCCGGACGGCATGGGCATCATCCTGCGCACGGCAGGCGCGTCGCGGACCAAGGCCGAGATCAAGCGCGACTACGAATATCTCATGCGGCTGTGGGAGAGCGTGCGCGAACTGACGTTGAAATCCTCCGCGCCTGCCCTCGTCTACGAGGAAGGCTCGCTCATCAAGCGCGCGATCCGCGACCTCTACAACAAGGATATCGACGACATCCTTGTCGCCGGCGAGGAGGGCTATCGCGAGGCCAAGGACTTCATGCGCATGCTCATGCCGAGCCATGCGAAGCTCGTGCAGCCCTATCGCGATCCCGTGCCGCTGTTCGCGAAATACGGCGTCGAGGCCCAGCTCGATGCCATGTTCTCGAACCACGTGACGCTGAAGTCCGGCGGCTATCTCGTCATCAACCCGACGGAAGCCCTTGTCTCCATCGACGTGAACTCGGGCCGCTCCACCCGCGAGCACAACATCGAGGACACGGCGCTCAAGACGAACCTCGAAGCCGCGGAGGAAATCGCCCGCCAGCTGCGGCTCCGCGATCTCGCCGGCCTCATCGTCATCGACTTCATCGACATGGAGGAGAAGCGGAACAACCGCGCGGTCGAGAAGAAGCTGAACGAGTGCCTGAAGAACGACCGCGCCCGCATCCAGGTGGGCCGCATCTCGCCCTTCGGCCTGCTCGAGATGTCGCGTCAGCGCATCCGCACGGGCGTGCTCGAATCCTCGTCGATCTCGTGCCCGCATTGCGCGGGCCTCGGCACCGTGCGCTCGACGCCTTCGGTGGCGCTCCACGTGCTGCGCTCGGTCGAGGAAACGCTCATCAAGAGCGCCACGCACAACCTCGTCGTCCGCACCCGGATGGAGGCGGCGTTCTACATCCTCAACCAGAAGCGCGTCCATCTGCGCGAGCTCGAGACCCGCTTCGGGGTCCAGATCGCCATCGTCGCCGACGAGAGCCTCACCGGCACGGCGACCTACGCCGTCGAGCGAGGCGAGCCGGCCGTTGAAGGTCGAGCACAAGGCCCCGGCCACCGGCGTCCAGATCGATGCCGTCGTCCCGGTGGACGAGGCTGCGGAGGGCGAGGAGGAGATCGAGGCAGGAGGACGAGGAGGAGGATGTCCGCCGACGCCGCCGAACTCGGTCCGATCCGAGCAGCCCCGCGAAGGCGACGGACGGCTCGAGCCGCCGGCGCCGGCGTCGCCGCCGCCGCCGGGGCGGCCGAGGCGAAGACCGCGAGGTCGCCGCCGGGACGCACACGGAGGGAGCGCCCGAATCCGACGAGGACGAGGGCGAGGAAGCGGAGGGTCCCGAGCTCGAGGCCGGAGAAGCGCGTCCGCGAGGCTGGCGGAGGTTCCGAGGACGAGCGCTTCAGCCGCCGCCGGCGCCGGGGTCGCCGCGGCGGTCGCGGTCGCGACCGGACGAAGGCCGCGAGAGCGTCGTCCGTGCCGCCAATGGTGCCGATCACGACGCCACCGGCGACGACATGCCCGATGCCTATATCGAGGCTCCGGCGGACACCGCGCCCGCCGTCCGCCATATTCCGATCACGCGTCCGGAGGGTCCGGAGGACGAGAGGCCGATGTCCGAAGTCCGCTTCGAGGAGTCCGCGCGTCCAGGAGCATCGTCCGCAGGAGACTCCCGAGGACACGTTCCCGAAGCGCCGGCCGCCCAGGAACGCGAGCCCGCGGCCATCCCGGAGCCGGAACCCGTCGCCGTCGTCCTCACGCCGCCGGATCCGGACCGCCCGAAGCGCGCCGGCTGGTGGTCGAAGGCCAAGTCGGTCCTGAGCGGGTCGTGACGGCTCTTCCCGGCCGGCGTCGCGGAGGAGAATCAAGCGCCTTTCGGGGCCTGAGATCGTCGGGTCGAGCCAGGTCAAGCCCGAGGATGACGCGTTCCATAGTGCGTCATCCTCAAGTCGCGCTCAGCGCGCCGAAGGATGACGGATCCTGAAAGGCGTTGTCCTCGGACGGAGCGCCGCGGGGATCCTATGGACCGGGTGCCGATCAATGCGCTTCGCACTCTCGAGGATGACGAGAGGAGCGCCCGGCTTGGTGCGGCCCTCCCGACAATTCATAGCCAGTCGCGCAGCCGCCGCACCGCCTCGCGGCAGTCCTCTTCGGACCCGGCAAACGACAGCCGCAGGTAGTGGGCACCTTCCGTCGCGTCGAAGTCAGTCCCCGGCGTTGCCGCGACGCCGGTTTCGTCCAGCATGCGTCTGCAGAAGCCGATCGAGTCGTTCGTGAACCGCGCCACGTCCGCATAGATGTAGAAGGCGCCGTCGACCGGATGCATGTCCGTGATCCCGATGCGCGGCAGCTCCTCCAGGAGCAGAGCGCGATTGCGCGCGTAGCCCGCCTTCACCGCCTCGAGTTCCTCCACGCCGTCGAACGCCGCGAGGGCCGCGACCTGGGAGAGATAGGGCGGCGAGATGTAGAGGTTCTGCGCGAGCCGCTCGAGCGGCCGCACGAGACGTTCGGGCACGACGATCCAGCCGATTCGCCAGCCGGTCATGCAATAGTATTTGGAGAACGAATTGATGACGACCGCATCCTCGTCGCTGGCGAGGGCCGTCGAAGCCGGTTCCGCGTAGGTAAGCCCGTGATAGATCTCGTCGGAGACGAACCAGAGCCCGAGGCGCCGGCATGTCTCGCCGATCTCGGCCAGAGGCCGCCGGCCGATCATCGTGCCGGACGGATTGGCCGGGCTCATCGCGAGCACGCCGTGGAGCGGGGCGTCCGCATGGACGCGCTCGATCGCCCGCGCGGTCATGATCCAGCCGTCCGCCTTCGTGAGCGGGATGACGACCGGCTCGAGCCCCAGCGCCTCCAGGATGTTGCGATAGGCCGGATAGCCGGGCGCCGTGATCGCCACCCGTTGGCCCGCATCGAAGAGGCCCAGGAACGCGAGCACGAATCCGGCGGAGGAGCCGGTCGTCACCAATACCCGTCCGGGCTTCACGCTCAGCCCGTAGGCGTCCCGGTAGTGCCGCGCGATGCGCTCGCGCAGCGGGGCGATGCCGAGCGCCTCCGTGTAGCCGATGCGTCCCGCCTCAAGGGCGGCCCTGGCGGCCTCGCGAGCGGCGAGCGGCGCCGGCGCGGAGGGCTGGCCCACCTCCATATGGACCACGCTCTCGCCCCGCCTTTCTTTCGCCGCCGCGGCGCTCAGCACGTCCATGGCGAGGAAGGGCGCGACCCGCTCCGCCCGGCGGGCGACGGCGGGATCGGACAGGGCGGGGGTGGGTCTGGCGATCGGGGAACTCATGTCAGGCTCGTACCCCCTCGCGCACCCTGGGGCAACGTGGCCCAAGGGCTCAAACGAAGCCGTGAATTGACGCTCTCCGCTCAAAACCGCTAACCAACTAGGGTCATGATGCGTCTGCGCCGCAGGATGAAAGGCTTCCCGACCAGGGCTCTCGGCCATGCCGGCGCCTGGTTCGCCGTTTGGTCGCTGGCGCTCTCGCCGGTGGCGGCCCAGGAGCGGCGCGGCATCAGCATCGTGCGCGACGTAGAGACCGAGCAACTCCTGCGCGACTATGCCCTGCCGGTGCTGAAGGCCGCAGGCATCAATTCAGGCGCGACCAAGATCATCCTGGTCAACGACCGCTCCTTCAATGCCTTCGTGGCGAACGGCCAGAAGATCTTCCTCAATGTCGGCGCGCTCATGGACGCCGAGACGCCGAACGAGATCGTCGGCGTTCTCGCCCATGAGTCGGGCCACATCGCCGGCGGGCATCTCGCGCGATTCCGGCAGCAGGTGGCGAATGCGCAGGTTCTCTCCGTCATCGGCATGCTGGCCGGCGTCGGCGCCATGGCGGGCGCGGCCGCGGGCGGCGACCGGGTCGGTGGTGCGGGCACCGGCGCGATGGGGCTCGCCATGGGGAGCCAGGAGCTCGTCAAGCGCAATCTCCTCGCCTACCAGCGCTCGGAAGAACAGGCTGCGGATTCGGCGGCGCTTCGCTATCTGGCGGCGACCGGGCAGTCGCCCAAGGGCATGCTCGACACCTTCGCGCGCTTCAACGAGTCCGGGCTCTTCCGCTCCCGCGCCGTGGACCCCTATCTGCTGAGCCATCCGCTGCCGCGCGAGCGCATCAGCCAGCTCGAACGGCTGGCGAAGCAGAGTCCGCATTTCGGTGCCAAGGACCCGCCCGCCCTGCAGGCGCGGCACGACCTCATGCGTGCGAAGCTCTTCGGGTTCGTCGAGCGTTCCGACACGGTGCTGCGCCGATATCCGCCGTCGAACACGTCGGCGCCCGCGCGTTATGCCCGTGCCGTGCTGGCCTACAAGAGCGGCCGGCTGTCCGAGGCGCTCGCGACCATCGAGGGTCTCCTCGCGGAGCAGCCCGGCAATGCCTTCTTTCACGAACTGAAGGGCCAGGCGCTCCTCGAGAGCGGCCGCGCCCGGGAGGCCGTTCCGTCCCTTCGCCATGCCGTGGCGCTGGTCCCGAACGGTGCACCGATCCGGGCCATGCTGGGCCATGCGCTCCTCGCCAGCGGCGACGTCAACGCCGCGATCCCGGAGCTGAAGAACGCCACGACCCGCGAGCCCGATTCCCCGGAGGCCTTCCGCTATCTCGCCATGGCGTACGGGCGCAAGGGCGACATCGGCCAGGCGGAACTCGCCGCCGCCCAAGGTTTCCTCAATGCCGGCGACGTGAAGAACGCGCAGACGCAGGCGAGCCGCGCCATGACCAAGCTGCCTCCCGGCTCGGCGGGCTATCTCAAGGCCGAAGACATTCTGAACTATCGCCCGAGCAAGAACGACTGACGTCGGAAGGACTCTCCATGCATTTCCCCCTCCCCTCGCTCCGCGCCGCCCTCATCGTGGGAGCGATCTCGTCGGTTCCCCTCGCCGCCGCGCAGGCGGCCTCACCCTTCAACGAGCAGCAACGCCAGGCCATCGGCGAGATCGTGAGGGATTATCTGCTGAAGAACCCGGAACTCCTCCAGGAGGTGATGGCGGAGCTGGAGAAGCGCCAAGCCGAACAGCAGCGCGTCGCCCAATCCTCGGCCCTCAAGGAGAACCGTCAGACGCTCCTCAATGCGCCCCATTCGATCGTCGCGGGCAATCCGCAGGGCGACGTCACGCTCGTCGAGTTCTTCGATTACAATTGCGGCTACTGCAAGCGCGCGCTCGCGGACGTGCGCGCCCTCATGAAGACCGATCCGAAACTGCGTCTCGTCATGAAGGACTTTCCGGTCCTCGGTCCCGACTCGGTTGAGGCGAGCCGCGTCGCTCTCGCGGTGAAGAACCAGATTCAAGGCGACAAGCTCTTCGATTACCACGTTCGCGTGATGGAAAGCCGCGGCCGGGTGAACGGCGAGCGGGCCATGGCGGTCGCCAAGGAGATGGGGCTCGACCTGGCGCGCCTGCAGAAGGACGTCGAGGCGGCGGACATCCGCAACGCGTTGCAGGAGAACGTCGGCCTCGGCGACAAACTCGGCCTCTCGGGCACACCCGCCTTCATCATCGGCGAGGAGGTCATCGCGGGAGCGGTCGGCATCGACCCGTTGAGGCAAGCCGTGGCGAGCGTGCGGCAGTGCGGGAAGGCGGTTTGCTAGGGGTATGTTCCCCGGGGCAAAGGGCATCATCCTCGGGCGAGCGGAGCGAGACCCGAAGATCCCAGGCCGAAAAGACGCCATTGCCTCCACGCGATCCTTAAGATCCGCGCTGCGCTCCGTCCGAGGATGGCGACCTCATGGAACTCGTCACCCTCATGAGAAACGACCGGCGGCGGCTTGGCCCGCCGCCGGTGAACCACTTGGGCGCGCCCCCAAAGGATGACGAGCGAGGGGTGATGCGCTCCGTTCCAGGATGACGCGGCGCGGGGCCGCCGGCACGGGGCGGATGTGCGCCCCTTTCCCCTCGCCCGGCCTTCGTTTAAGAGGGCCGCTCCGGCTCCGCTCCAAGCGGCGCCATTCGGAGCTCAATCGTGGCGACGATCGCCGTCCACGTCCTCAACGGACCCAATCTCAACCTGCTCGGCCGTCGGGAACCCGCCATCTACGGGAGCTTGGCCCTCGCCGATATCGAGCGGCTCGTGCGCGCGCGCGCCGATGAGGCGGGCGTGGATCTCGCTTTTCGTCAATCGAACCACGAAGGCGAACTCGTCACCTGGGTCCAGGAGGCGGGAGAGGCCGGCGCTGGCGTGGTCATCAATGCGGGCGCCTACACCCACACATCGGTGGCGCTGCGCGATGCCATATCGGGGGCGAGCGTCACCGCGGTCGAGATTCATCTGTCGAACGTCCATGCCCGCGAGAGCTTCCGCCACCGCTCCCTCATCGCCCCCGTCTGCATCGGCGTGGTCGCCGGTTTCGGCCCGCGGAGCTATCTGCTCGGGCTCGACGCCGTCGCGGGCTCCATGCGCGAACGGGCGTCGTCGCACGCTTGAGTTCCTTAATGACAAGAGGCCGCAAACCCATGACCTCCAAGGATACGCCGTTCGATCCGGATCTGGTGCGCGAGCTCGCCACCATGATTGCGAATACCGATCTCACGGAGATCGAGGTGGCGAAGGGCGACCTGCGGATCCGCGTGGCCCGTTCCGTGGTCGCGCAGGTCACCGTACCGGTTCCGATGCCGGGCGCTCCTGCCCTGGCGTCCCCCGCTCCCCCTCCGGTGATGGCGCCGCCGCCGGCGAACGACTCCCCGGCCGCCCCCGCCAGGTCGGCGAACCATCCCGGCGCCGTCCTCTCTCCCATGGTCGGGACCGCGTACCGCAAGCCCTCTCCGGAAGCGAAGAACTTCGTCGAGATCGGGTCCAAGGTGGCGGCCGGCGACAAGGTGCTCCTCGTCGAGGCCATGAAGACCTTCAACGAGATCGTCGCGCCGCGCGCCGGTACGATCACGGCCATATTCGTCGAGGACGGGACGCCGGTCGAATACGGCGAGCCGCTTCTGGTGATCGAGTAATGTTCGACAAGATCCTCATCGCCAACCGCGGGGAGATCGCTCTTAGAATCCTGCGCGCCGCGAAGGAGCTCGGCATCGCCACGGTCGCCGTGCATTCCACGGCCGACGCCGACGCCATGCATGTGCGCCTCGCTGACGAGAGCGTCTGCATCGGGCCGCCGGCCGCCCGCGACAGCTATCTCAACGTGATGGCGCTCATCGCCGCCTGCGAGATCACGGGCGCCGATGCGGTCCATCCGGGCTACGGGTTCCTGTCGGAGAATGCGCGCTTCGCGGAGGTGCTGGAGCACCACCGCATCACATTCATCGGGCCGAAGGCGGAACACATCCGCGTCATGGGCGACAAGATCGAGGCGAAGCGCACGGCCAAGCGCCTCGGCATCCCCTGTGTCCCGGGCTCGGAAGGCAGCGTCGCCGACGAGACCGAGGCGAAGCGCATTGCGAGGGATGTCGGCTATCCGGTCCTCATCAAGGCCGCCGCGGGCGGCGGCGGGCGCGGCATGAAGGTGGCCCGCACGGCTGAGGACCTCGCCCATGCGCTCGCCACCGCAAAGATGGAAGCCAAGGCCGCCTTCGGCGACGATGCGGTCTACATCGAGAAGTACCTCGAAAAGCCGCGCCATATCGAGATCCAGGTTCTCGGCGACGGCAGGGGCGATGCGGTCCATCTCGGCGAACGCGATTGCTCTCTCCAGCGTCGCCACCAGAAGGTGTGGGAGGAGGGTCCCTCCCCGGCCCTCAATGCCGAGATGCGGGAGCGCATCGGCGGCGTCGTCGCGAAGGCGATGCAGGAGCTGCAATATGCCGGCGCCGGAACGGTCGAGTTTCTCTACGAGGACGGCGAGTTCCATTTCATCGAGATGAACACCCGCATCCAGGTGGAGCATCCCGTCACCGAGATGATCACCGGCATCGACCTGGTGAACGAGCAGATCCGCATTGCCGCCGGGGCGCCGCTGTCGGTTCGGCAGGAGGACATCCGGATCGAGGGCCACGCGATCGAGTGCCGGGTGAACGCGGAACATCCATCGACCTTCCGCCCCTCGCCGGGCACGATTTCCTACTTCCACCCGCCGGGCGGCCTCGGTGTCCGGGTCGACTCGGCGGCGTACCAGGGCTATCGCATCCCTCCTCATTACGATTCGCTCGTCGGCAAGCTCATCGTCCACGGGCGCACCCGCAACGAGTGTCTCATGCGCCTGCGCCGGGCGCTCGACGAGTTCGTGGTCGACGGCGTCGAGACTACGTTGCCGCTCTTCCGGAACCTGGTCCGCAACGCCGAGATCCAGAACGGCCAGTACGATATCCACTGGCTGGAGGCTTATCTCAAGACCGGTGGGATCGAAGGCGAGTAGGCCGGGTTCTCTCCCGGGTGGGCCGCTCGGACGTTCGGCCCAGGCTGGGCCGCCTCCGGACGGGCGCGGCAGAGGCGCCTCGTTTCAAAACCTGTTCCCGTCCTTCCCGCCCTGCCCTACAATCCACAGGATGCACGGTGGGCCGCTCGACATCACGCCTGAGATTCTGCTCAAGGCCTACGCTGCGGGGATCTTCCCGATGGCGGAGGATGCCGAGGACCCGGGCTTGTTCTGGGTCGAGCCCCGCGAGCGCGGCGTGCTGCCGCTTCCGTACTTCCACGTCGGCAAGCGCCTCGCCCGGACCGTGCGCTCGGACATCTACGAGATCCGCATCGATCATGATTTCGACGGGGTGATCGCCGGTTGCGCGGCGCCCGCCTTGGACCGGCAGAAGACCTGGATCAGCGGCCGCATCCGCCAGCTCTACGGGGAACTTTTCGATCGCGGCTTTTGCCATACGGTGGAAGCCTACAAGGACGGGAGGCTCGTCGGGGGTCTCTACGGCGTGCGGCTCGGCGCCGCCTTCTTCGGCGAGAGCATGTTCCACACCGCCCGCGATGCCTCGAAGGTTGCCCTGGTGCACCTCGGCGCCCGCCTGACGAAGGGCGGTTTCAAGTTGCTCGACACGCAGTTCGTCACCGAGCACCTCGTCCAGTTCGGCGCCGTCGAAGTGCCCCGCCGGGACTACAAGCTGCTGCTGCGGCAGGCGCTCGACCATGTGGGCGACTGGTATGTCTGGCCGCGGAACCGCACGGTCTCGGGTGCCGAGGCCCTGGCGGCATTGGGCCGCCGATTGCAACCCTGATGCCTGCGTTCAGCGGTCGGTGTTGATGACCGGCGGGCTCGTCGGGAAGAAGCGCTGGGAGGGCTGCCGAGGCGCCTGCGCCGGTGCTTGCTGGATCGGGGCCTGCTGGATCGGCTGGGGGGCGGCGGGCGCCACTCCAGGGACGGCGGGCGCCGGGTCCCCCGGCCGGCGCTGCTGGGAAGCAGGCTGCGGCTGAAGCTGCTGCGGCTCCGCCGGACTCTCCTTCGGCTCGGCGATCACTTCGGTGCCGCCTTTGCACTCGACGAGCCAGATATCGTAGACCGGGTGCTCGATACCGTGCAGGCCGGGGCTCGCCGCGAACATCCAGCCCGTGAAGATTCGTCGCGTCTTCGAATCGAGCGTGACCTCGTCGACCTCGAGGAATGACGTCGTGTTGGGGCTCTCCGTCGGCGGACGGGTGTAGCAGACGCGCGGAGTCATCTGCAGCGCGCCGAACTGCACCGTCTCGTCGATCGCCGCCTCGAAGGAAACGATCCGCCCCGTGATCTTGTCGAGCCCGGAGAACACCGCTGTCGGGTTCTTGATCTTGTCGGCTTCGGCGCCGCCCGCCGTGACGGCCAAGCCTGCGGCGACAAAAACCGCCCGCCGGATGCAGACGTTCATGTAGATCCATCCCGCTCGCGGCCTCGCAGGCCGCATTCCGCCCCCGCGTTAACATGGGAAGCATGGTGGAAAAAGGGCGAGGAATCACGGTCGCCATCCGGGGTCAAGGCCAACCGCCCACATACGGTCGATCGGGTCCGGGCTCCTGCAGGCTCCCCGACAGGACTTGCTACGCCTTGGGCGTCATTCTCGGGCGCGCGCAGCGCGACCTTCAGGATCGGGTGCAGGATCAAGCTCGAAAGCCCACGTGCCTCGTCGGGATGACGATTGTAGGAGGGCGCTCACCCGCTAACGAGCCCCGCCAATTCGCCCCGGTGTCGGATCGGCGATCATCCGTTCGTCCTTGGGCCGTAAGGACAAGACCAGGAGAGCGATCGTGACCGTTGCTGCCGCCCCGACCTCCGCACGCGAACTCGTGCTGACTCGCATCATCGATGCGCCGCGCGAGAAGGTATACCGGGCCTGGACCGACCCCGAACTGCTGAAGCAATGGTTCGCGCCCCTGCCCTACACGACGCCCGTCGCCGAGCTCGACGTCAGGCCGGGCGGCGCCAACTTCATCGTGATGCGTGATCCCGACGGGAACGAGCTGCCGAACCGCGGCGTCTATCTCGATGTCGTTCCCAACGAGCGCCTCGTCGTCACGGATGCCTACACGTCGGCGTGGGAGCCGTCTGAGAAGCCCTTCATGACGACGATCCTGACCTTCGAGGACATCGGCGGGAAGACCCGCTACACGGCTCGTGTCCGCCACTGGACGGAAGCCGACCGCGAGGCGCACGAGAAGATGGGCTTTCACGAAGGCTGGGGTCAGTGCGCCGACCAGCTCGCAGCCCTTGTCGCGAAGCTCTGACGGGATCGGAGCGTAGCTCTCACTCGCCCGGCGTCCACGGCACGTAGTCGCCCGTTGCGGCCGGGCGCTGGCCGGTCGCGAGTTGCGAGCCGCGCGGCCGGTAGGCCTGCGGAGTGCCGGTCATGTTCGGCAGGTGCGGCATTTCCCATGCGCGGGGCGTGTAGGGCTCTTCCGTCGGAGGACGCTCGAAAGTGTGCGAGAGCCAGCCGCGCCAGCCGGGCGGAACCTTCGAGGCATCGGCCTCGCCGTTGTAGATCACCCAGCGCCGTTCCGCCCCGATCGACGGATCGATCACGTGCCCCTTCGCGCGATAATAGCGGTTGCCGAACTCGTCGGTGCCGACGAACTCGCCGAATCGCCAAGTGTAGAATCGCGTGCCGAGGGTCGCGCCGTTCCACCATGTGAAGAACTGGAGCAGAAACTGTTTCATCGCCGGGATCCTGAAATCGCACGGAATATGGCTGCGGCCCTCACCCGAGTCCAGTGGCGGCTCGGGATCTGTCGGCCACCGCGAATCTCCGTTTGACGTAAAGACAGTTGCAACTGCGCGGGGCGCAGCCGATTCCCTCATGGGTCAGCGCGACTTGCTTCGAAATGTGAATGTCGGCCGCCTCGCCCCGACGCTCGGGCCCGCGTCGGCCGCCGCGTGACGAAACGGTCACGGTCGGCGCTCATGACAGGGCCGCGACAGCCTTGCGGGACCGACTTGGCCACAGCCCTTCGAAGGATTCCTGAAGGAGTCTCTTGGACTTAACAGAGGGTTAAATTCCATCCACAGTTTTAACAGTTTCGTCACAACATCTAGCAGGGAACCAGTGTCCGACCTACAAGTTCTTGACGTGAAGGGTGCTACGGGACTAGCTTGAGGAGGTGCCGAACAGAGACCGGCGGCCGGCTGTTTTGAGTGGCTGGCGCACTTCTCCCAGAAGGGCTGGCGCAAGACGACGCGCGGCAGAGAGAGCCGCCTGTCCGATCGCGTCCGGGGAAGTCCGAGACTCGGGCGGAACATTGTGTGCGGCCAAAGAACAACCGGCCGTGGGGGCGTTGAACAAAAACATGGGCTGACAATGCCATGCCTCGTGCGTGGCGCGGAGGCATTGTGTCTCCGGCAACAGAGGATAACGGATGATGCGGATCGAGCGGCGCTACACCACTTCCGGGCTCTCGCCCTATGCAAACCTCGCGTTTCGGCGCGCCACCAGCGAGATCCGCAACCCGGATGGGTCCGTCGTCTTCAAGCTCGACGATATCGAGGTGCCGGATTCCTGGTCGCAGGTCGCCTGCGACGTGCTCGCGCAGAAGTATTTCCGCAAGGCCGGCGTGCCCGCGCGCCTGAAGAAAGTCGAGGAGAACGACGTCCCCTCCTTCCTGTGGCGCTCCGTGCCCGACGAGGCGGCCCTCGCCGCCCTGCCGGAGGACCAGCGCTCCGGCTCCGAGACCCGCTCGCAGCAGGTCTTCGATCGCCTCGCCGGCTGCTGGACCTATTGGGGCTGGAAGGGCGGCTACTTCTCCTCCGAGGAGGATGCGCGGGCCTTCTATGACGAATTGCGTTTCATGCTCGCCAGCCAGATGGTGGCGCCGAACAGCCCGCAATGGTTCAACACCGGCCTTCACTGGGCCTACGGCATCGACGGGCCGAGCCAGGGCCATTTCTACGTGGACCACAAGACCGGCAAGCTGACGAAGTCGAAGTCCGCCTACGAGCATCCGCAGCCGCATGCCTGCTTCATCCAGGGCGTCGAGGACGACCTCGTGAACGAGGGCGGCATCATGGACCTCTGGGTGCGCGAGGCCCGCCTCTTCAAATACGGCTCCGGCACCGGCTCCAATTTCTCGAAGCTGCGCGGCGAGGGCGAGAAGCTCTCCGGCGGCGGGCGCTCCTCGGGCCTCATGAGCTTCCTCAAGATCGGCGACCGCGCGGCGGGCGCGATCAAGTCGGGCGGCACCACGCGCCGCGCGGCCAAGATGGTGGTGGTCGACGTCGACCATCCGGACATCGAGGCCTATATCGACTGGAAGGTGAAGGAGGAGCAGAAGGTCGCCGCGCTCGTCACCGGCTCCAAGCTCGCCGGCAAGCACCTCAAGGCCATCATGAGGGCCTGCGTGAACTGCGAGGCCGAGGGCGATGCCTGCTTCGACCCGGAGAAGAACCCGGCCCTGAAGAAGGAGATCAAGATGGCGCGCCGGGTGATGATCCCGGACAACTCCATCAAGCGCGTCATCCAGTTCGCGAGGCAGGGCTACACCGATATCGACTTCCCGATCTACGACACCGATTGGGACTCCGAGGCCTACCTCACGGTCTCGGGCCAGAACTCCAACAACTCCGTCTCGCTCACCGACGATTTCCTGCGCGCCGTCGAGCAGGACGGCGATTGGAACCTCACCGCCCGCAAGGACGGCAAGGTGGTGAAGACGCTCAAGGCCCGCGACCTCTGGGAGCGGATCGGCCATGCCGCCTGGGCCTCCGCCGATCCTGGGCTGCACTTCAACACCACCATGAACGACTGGCACACCTGCCCGGCGGGCGGCCGCATCCGGGCATCGAACCCGTGCTCGGAATACATGTTCCTCGACGACACGGCGTGCAACCTCGCCTCCGCCAACCTGCTCCAGTTCTACGACCGCGCCGCCAAGACCTTCGACGCCGATGCCTTCGAGCATGCCTGCCGGCTCTGGACGATCGTGCTCGAGATCTCGGTGCTGATGGCGCAGTTCCCGTCGAAGGAGATCGCCGAACTCTCCTACGAGTACCGGACGCTCGGCCTCGGCTACGCCAATATCGGCGGCCTCCTGATGACCATGGGCCTTCCCTACGACAGCGATGGGGGCCGCGCGCTCTGCGGCGCGCTCACCGCGATCATGACCGGCGTCTCCTACGCGACCTCCGCGGAGATCGCCGGCGAGCTCGGGCCGTTCCCGGCCTACAAGAAGAACGCCGAGTCCATGCTGCGCGTCATCCGCAACCATCGCCGCGCGGCCCATGGGCTGGCGGCAGGGCTACGAGGGCCTGTCCGTCAACCCGGTCCCGCTCGATCACGCCTCATGCCCGGACCTGCGCCTCGTGCAGCACGCGAAGGCGGCGTGGGACCGCGCCCTCGAACTCGGCGAGGCGAACGGCTACCGCAACGCGCAGGCCACCGTCATCGCGCCGACCGGCACGATCGGCCTCGTGATGGATTGCGACACGACCGGCATCGAGCCCGACTTCGCGCTGGTGAAGTTCAAGAAGCTCGCCGGCGGCGGCTACTTCAAGATCATCAACCGGGCCGTGCCCGACGCGCTGCGCTCGCTCGGCTACCGCGAATCCGAGATCGCCGAGATCGAGGCCTACGCGGTCGGGCACGGCTCGCTCGCCCAGGCCCCCGCCATCAACCCGGCGAGCCTGAAGGCCAAGGGCTTCACGGACGAGAAGATCGAGGCGGTCTCGAAGGGTCTCAAGAGCGCCTTCGACATCAAGTTCGTCTTCAACAAATGGACTCTCGGCGAGGACTTCCTCACCGGCACGCTCAAGGTCCCGGCCGAGAAGCTGAACGATCCCTCCTTCGAGCTCCTCGCCTTCCTGGGCTTCTCGAAGGCCGACATCGAGGCCGCGAACGTCCATGTCTGCGGCGCCATGACGCTCGAGGGCGCGCCGTACCTGAAGCCCGAGCACTACGCGGTGTTCGACTGCGCCAATCCGTGCGGACGCATCGGCAAGCGCTATCTCTCGGTCGAGAGCCACATCCGCATGATGGCGGCGGCGCAGCCCTTCATTTCGGGCGCGATCTCCAAGACCATCAACATGCCGAACGACGCGACCGTCGAGGATTGCAAGAACGCCTACATGCTCTCCTGGAAGCTGGCGCTGAAGGCGAACGCCCTCTACCGCGACGGCTCGAAGCTCTCGCAGCCGCTGAACGCGGCCCTCATCGCCGAAGACGACGAGGATGCCGAGGACGCGGTCGAAGCGCTCGCCGCGCTGCCCGCCGCCGCGAAGGCCGCGCAACTCTCCGAGAAGATCGTCGAGAAGATCGTCGAGCGCGTTGTGGCCGTCCGCGAGCGCGAGAAGATGCCCGACCGGCGCAAGGGCTATACGCAGAAGGCCGTGGTCGGCGGCCACAAGGTGTACCTGCGCACCGGCGAATACGACGACGGGCGCTTGGGCGAGATCTTCATCGACATGCACAAGGAGGGCGCGGCCTTCCGGGCGATGATGAACAACTTCGCCATCGCGATCTCGCTCGGCCTGCAATACGGCGTGCCGCTCGAGGAATACGTGGAGGCCTTCACCTTCACGCGCTTCGAGCCGGCGGGCTTCGTGCAGGGCAACGAGCGCATCAAGAACGCGACCTCGATCCTCGACTACGTGTTCCGCGAGCTCGCGGTGTCCTATCTCGGCCGCAACGACCTCGCCCATGTGGATCCGGCCGAGGCCGGCCCCACCACCATCGGCCAGGGCGAGGAGCAGTCGAAGGCGCCCGCCACGGCACCGGCGACGGCCGTCGTCTCCCGCGGCTTCACCCGCGGCAATGCCGACCGCCTGATGCTGGTCCAGGGCGGCGCACGCGGCATGCCGGCCCGGGGCTGCGGCCCGCACCTTCGGCGCCACGGCGCTGAAGGGCGAACTCGCGGCGCCCGTGGAGAGGCCGCTCGGCGAAGCCGAGATCGGCGCCCTCCCCTTCGCGACGCCGGCCGGCGCCGGCCCCTCCCTCGCCGACAAGCGCGCGGAAGCGAAGATGAAGGGCTATGTCGGCGAGGCCTGCCCCGAATGCGCGAACTTCACGCTGGTGCGGAACGGGACGTGTCTGAAGTGCGATACGTGCGGCAGCACGACGGGGTGCTCATAGCCAGCGGGCGGGTTTGTGAGTGAGGTTGCTCCGGAAGGTTGGTCCGAATCACCCGTAAGTGCGCCTCAAACCACCCCTGAAGTCCGCCGCACCCTGCGGCGGACTCGCCAGAGCGGGATCATCAAGTCTCTGGACGAACGAAAAGCCCGGCTTTGGATTTCCAGAGATGGCGTGGATCGATCGCCCCGCCAGCTCCTGAGGTTGCTCCGTGAGAGTGGAACGATAGTTTGCCTTTTTGGCACGAAAGTCCGCCTCATTTGATCCAACAGGCCGCCGCACCCACGCGGCGGCCTCCGCCAGCAAGATCACAAAGCAGATTCCGTTGGGGTCGCCAGAGATCAATCTGGGGATAAAGAACCAAGCTGCCAGCGCGGGAGCGGTCGAGGGTGTACAGACGCTATCCCAAGACGCAGATCGAACTGGGAGATCGACAGGCATAGGAACACAACGGTGTCCATAGACGCGGCACTACGAATGCGCACCGTAGTACGACCGCCCGGACTTGCCTTGTTGGGGGTTGGAATGGCCGAAGGGCTAGAAGAGCACGTTACTTCCTTGGCACAGAAGTGTGTCTCAGACGTCCCAGTCATCGTTCTTGGCAGCGGAGCCTCGGTCGCACACGGACTTCCAGGAATGAGGCAACTCAGTGACTGGCTAGCCGAGACGGTAAAGGTCAACCGTTCCGACTCCGGAGTAAGGCGGCTTCCTGGGACCAGTTTCTCGACAAGGTAAAGACCGTTCGACCTCGAGAGCGCCCTCGACGCGGTCCAAATGCCGATTGCGGTGACTGAACGCATCATAGACGCAACCTAGGATCTTATCGCGCCCGCCGACCAAAAGGCGTTCGAGCGGATTGTCAGCAACCGCGCCGAACTCCCTCTTTCGCGTCTCTTCAAGCATCTGCTTTCGGGTACGCGCATTGAGATCGACGTAGTCACGCCGAACTATGATCGGCTTGCAGAATATGCCGCCGAGGCTGCTGGCATCTGTCACTACACCGGGTTCAATCATGGTCACCTTCGCCTCAGGTCGGGCGAGAGGCCTATGCGAATCTATCAGAACGGGAAACAGGCGCGGACCGTCAACATTTGGAAAGTGCATGGATCGCTGGATTGGTTCAGCGACAGCGACAACGTGATCGTGGGTCTCCCGATCATGCCCACGCGGCTTGCTGAAATGTCGCCAGTCATCGTTATCCCGGGGCACGACAAGTACAAGCGGACCCATGCCGAGCCCTTCAGGTCGATTCTGGCCGGGGCGGATAATTCCCTCTCGCGAGCCCGTTCCTACCTTTGTATAGGATACGGGTTCAACGATGTTCATCTCCAGACGAAGTTGATCGAGAGGTGCGAGACGTCTTCCGCCTTGATCGTCGTCATCACCAAGGTACTTAGCCCGAACGCGCGGCAGTTTCTCGAGGGTGGGCGATGTGGTCATTACTTGGCGCTAGAGGAGCATCCCCGAGGCACCCGGATCTTCTGCCCGAAGTACAAAGAAGGCGCCGTCCTTGAAGGAAGGTCACTTTGGAAGCTGGCCGATTTTCTTGATCTCGTAATGTGAGGCCCGGATGCCGATTTTCGACTATGCCGACGACGAAGCGCTTGGGACAGTCCTGTCAGTCGACACAGCCACCGTTGTCGTCAGGGTGACGGACGCCCAAAAGCTTCGCCAACTTCAGGTTAACCGGCTGTCTGTCCTCCAAAGCAGTCGGCCGGGCCAACACCTCATTGGTGTCATCCAGAAGATCACGCGAAGCGCGACCTCGGCGGCTGTGGAAACCGAGGTAGATGAGGGCGCCGACCCAATGGCGGCAAACAGTGAGTTGAACCTCGTCCGTGTCACCTTGATTGGCACGCTCATCGACAGACGGGGCAGCCGTGAAAACGTGTTCCTCAGTGTCTGTCCGGAGACTTTTTGAATCGGCGGAATTGGTTGGCGGATTGAGGCTTGCGGGGCTGGAATTGGTTGCGATTCGTTGGCTGGCATGGCTTCGAGCAAGAAGGTGCCGATGTGGACCATTGAGAACCGCGCCCGCTACAAGCGGGATCACCTGCGTTATCCCAGCGACCTGACCGACGAGGAATGGGCCCTGGTCGAGCCGCTGATCCCACCGGGCAAACCGGGCGGTGGCAAGCGGCGGGTCGACCCGCGCGAGGTCGTCAATGGGTTGATGTATGTGCTCGCAACCGGCTGTCAGTGGCGAGCCATCCCGAAGGACCTGCCGCCGCGCTCCACGCTCTACGACTATTTCGACCTGTGGACCTGGGACCGCACGCTCGACCGCATCCATCATGCGCTCTACGTCACCTGCCGGGAGCAGGCCGGGCGCGATGCGTCGCCCACCGCCGCCATCATCGACAGCCAAAGCGTGAAGAGCGCGGAAAAGGGGGGCACTGCATCGACCCGCATGGCTATGATGCGGGCAAGAAGATCAAGGGCAAGAAGCGGCATATTCTTGTCGATACCCAGGGCCTGCTGATGCACGCGCTCGTCCATGCCGCGGACATCCAGGACCGCGACGGCGGCGTGATGGTCATGGCGACGTTGTTCGGCCTGCATCCCTTCCTGCTCAAGCTCTATGCCGATGGCGGCTATCAGGGGCCGGGGTTCCAAAAGGGGTTGCAGAAGGCGATCACAAAGGTGAACGCGGAGATCGTCAAGCGATCCGATCACGCCAAGGGCTTCGTCGCGCTGCCCAAGCGATGGATCGTCGAGCGCACCTTCGCTTGGCTCGGTCGATGCCGAAGGCTCGCCAAGGACTGGGAGTGCCTCAATGCCAAGGCGCTTGCCTTCCTGAAACTCGCCTCCATCCGCCTTATGATCAGAAGAATATGTTATTCCTCATGAAGTTCGCGGACAGACTCTCAGGACGCTCGAGACTGTACCTGAGATCGACGCGAACTGCTTTGCCGTGGAAGGAGAACGGCTTTCTGCGTTAATGCGGGTGATCGCGAACGTTGCCGGGAACGGGCAGAAACTCTCACTTGGTCACTACACCATCGATGACTTGGCCGAAGCTTACCTGAACGGGAGCAAGTTCTTCCAGAGGCATGCCACGATTGTCGGAAGTACGGGGTCAGGGAAGTCTTGGACCACCGCGCGCATCCTGGAGCAGGTATCGGAACTGCCACAGGCCAACGCCATCGTGTTCGACGTTCACGGGGAGTATACGCCCCTCTCTGGCGATGGTTTCCATCATTACAGGATTGCTGGCCCAAGTGATCTTGGCGGAGACAAGTCGCTCGAGGACGGCGTCATCTTCCTGCCGTACTGGCTGCTCGGATACGAAGCCCTCGTTTCCATGTTCGTGGACAGGAGCGATCAGAATGCCCCGAACCAGTCCATGTTGATCTCGCGTACGATCATCGAAGCGAAGCGCTCTGTCCTGGAGGAGGGCAAACACAATGAGTTTCTCGAGAATTTCACCGTAGACAGTCCGGTTCCGTTCAGCCTCGACCGGGTCATGTCTCGGCTTGAATACCTGAATGCCGAAATGGTGATTGGCTCCGCTGGGAGAGAGAAGCAGGGCGACTTCCACGGCAAATTGAGCAGGCTGATCGCCCGCCTCGACGCAAAGCGGACGGATCGCCGCCTTGGCTTCCTGTTCCAGGCACCCGAGGCGACGTTCGCGTTCCCCTGGTTGAACGATCTCGTGACCGCGCTCATCTCAGGTCGCACCGATCGGCCCGGTAACAATGGAGGCGTCAAGATCATCGATTTCTCGGAAGTACCGTCCGATGTCCTTCCGTTGATCGTGAGCCTGGTCGCAAGGCTGGCCTTCTCCGTCCAGCAGTGGACCGCATCCGAAAAGAGGCACCCCATTGCGCTCGTATGCGATGAAGCGCACCTGTACATTCCAGAGCGCTCACTTTCGAACGCGACGGGTGACGTTTCCATCGAGATATTCGAGCGCATCGCGAAGGAGGGACGTAAGTACGGCATAGGACTCGTGGTCGTCAGCCAGCGTCCCTCGGAGGTAAATCCAACGGTTCTGAGCCAATGCAATAACCTCGTGGCAATGCGGCTCACGAACGGCGAGGACCAGGCTGTTATCCGGCGCCTGCTGCCGGACAGCCTCGGCAGCTTCGGCGATCTGTTGCCGATCCTCGACACGGGGGAAGCGTTGGTTGTGGGTGACGCGAGCCTGCTTCCGAGTCGTATCCGCGTTTCGGAGCCCTCCTGCAAGCCGAACAGCGGCACCGTTGAATTCTGGGATCGGTGGTCCAGCGGCACGCCCATTGGCGGGCTGGACAGGGCCGTAGAGAACTGGCGCAGGCAGACTGTGAAGTAGTTGCCTACCTGTGAACCGGGTGACTGATCATCCCTGCCTCGCTAGGTCGCGCTCATCAAATCAAGAGGTGCTGTCGTTGCATTTCAGAGTTATTTGTCTGCTTCGATACCTTGACGCTGGTAGTGCCTATGAACATTCGGGTCGGTAATGGGCGTATACGATCTTATACTGAAGGACATATTGCCCTTTGGGTATGTCTACCCTTGAGTACGGCTAGCCAACCGTTCATGTCATTCCGCGTTATGAGTTTCGCCCCCTTGAGAGCCGTGAAGTCCGCTAAGTCGGCAAGCCTCTTTGATCGCTTCCGACACTCGTCAACGAGCATGAGGCCGAATGTCCTGGAGTTCACGTCCTCGAGGCCGAGCTCGTCCCTCACGAACTCGGCAACGTCCGCCATCAGCGTTCGACCATAACTACCCAGGCTGAGATCCGAGTACGAGAAGTAGAACAGCGGCACGTGCGCGTCCTGGAAGCCCGCGTCCTCGGCTTTCATGGCAATCGTGAACTCGGCCAGCTTTTCCTTCGGCGCGGAGATAAACGGGAAATCCTTGTAATCATCGCCGAGTTCGGAGCATGCTTGGTTGCTCACGAATACCAGCCTGTCCACTGAACTGCCGAACCGCTTGACGTTGTCGAACATCTTGCCCGCAAACGACGGCTTCCTCGATTTCCCCCCGCCGCTGGATTCGCGGTAAACGATCTTCTTCAGGGTCCAGGCTCCGCTCTTGAGCGTCTTGAGCTGATAGAAAGTCGCTAGGGCTGGGTCATCGGCATCGTCAAGCTCAACGATGTCGTCATGGAACTCGAAGGCTACGGCGTACTCTGTGTCTCCGCGGTGGAGTTTCATGACCTTCGCCAAGCCCCATGCGGTCTGATAGTCGAAGCGGTCCAACGCGGTCGTTCCACTGGTTTCCCTCTCCGGAACCGTCAGCATTTCGTCGATTAGCTTCAAGACAAGCCCCCGAGCCACTATGGGCTTCACAACCCTGTAGCTTGTATTTCGGTGGATCTTACACTGGATAATCGAAAGTTGTAGTGGGGGTCGGCATGTAGCCCATCACGTGCACAACCTGCTCTTGTGTGAAACCGCGCTCGAGCATATGGCTCGCGATTCCGTGGCACTGCCTTGATCACCTTACGGTATCCTTGGACAGGCGTGCGTGGCTTCCTGTTGCTGTAGGTGCTCCAGTTGTCGTCCACCGTGTTGTTTGGCATCGAGCGGTAGTGTCCGCCGACATAGGTGCCGTCGCGCCGGGTGTAGCCGTCGAAATAGGTGCTGTTCGGGTTCGAACCGGTGCCGTAGCCGTAACCGCCATAGCTGCGGTTGCTGCCGTAAGACTGGGCCAAGGCCGCTGCGGTCGTTAGCAGCAGTGCTGTAGAAGACCCGGCAGGCGCCCGACGCTTGGCAGAAGCCTTACCTTACGCCGCCTTCCTTGGCCTGGAGCGGGTTGGCGGATGGCGGCGCAGCGGCTCGGGCACGGCTGGATGCGGACCCGGTCCTCAGGTCGCGGGTCGATCAATCGCTTGCTGTCGACGCCGGAGTGACCCTCCCCAGAAGCGCCGAAATTCCCTTGTCGGCGACCGTTGCGTTGGGATACGCAAGCCAAGGAACTTGTCGGGCACATCAGCAAGGGAGTCATTGCGCGCGCCGCAAGTTTCCTGTGTTGGCCGAGAGCCAGGCATCGTACCAAATCGGGGGCGAACGGCCGCAACGTAACCGATTGGAACGCTGGATGAGAGCGGTGACCCAGGCAGGAAAGCGCCCGCTGTCCATTGATGAACTCGTGCGCCTGCAACACATCGTCATCGAAAACCACAGGTTCACCAACAGCGGCCGATTCGATGCCGCACTGATGTCCTCGGTTCCCCGGCCGTCGAGGGGTTCGACTCCTTGGAGGGACGAAGGTCAAGCGAAGCTATGGAGGCACGCCGTTGGAAGCGCACGACCATGACCACGATCATGAGCACGGCCACGGCGGCCACCAGCAGGGGCACGGGCATCATCACCACGGCTCCAGGCGCTCCCATGCCCCGGCGAACTTCGGGCGAGCCTTCGCCGTCGGCATTGGGCTGAACATCGCCTTCGTTCTGATCGAGGCCGCGTTCGGCATCCTCGGCAATTCGATGGCACTCCTGGCCGATGCGGGCCACAATCTTTCCGACGTGCTGAGCCTCGTCGTTGCGTGGGTCGCGAGTGTTCTTGCGCGGCGTCCGCCGAGTCCGCGATTCACCTACGGCCTGCGCAACTCCTCCATCCTCGCCGCCTTGTTCAATGCCGTATTCCTGCTCGTTGCCGTTGGGGCCATCGCCTGGGAGGCGCTGCAACGCTTCTCCCACCCGGAGCCGGTGGCGGGCACAACGGTGATGGTCGTTGCCGGGATCGGCATCGTGATCAACGCGACGACCGCATTTCTCTTCGCGTCGGGCCGTAAGGGAGATCTCAGTATCCGGGGTGCATATCTGCACATGGCGGCCGATGCGGCCGTGTCGGCGGGCGTCGTCATAGCGGGGGTCGTGATACTCTTCACCGGCTGGCTCTGGCTCGATCCGCTCGTAAGCCTCATGATCGTTGCCATCATCGTCTCGGGTACCTGGGGTCTGCTGCGGGACTCGCTGGCCATGTCCCTGAGCGCCGTCCCGACCCAAATCGAGCCAGGCGAGGTGCGGCGCTACCTGGAGAGTCTGCCCAATGTCGCCCGGATTCATGATCTTCATGTCTGGCCGATGAGCACGACCGAGGTCGCCCTGACCTGCCATCTCGTCATTCCTGCCGGTCATCCCGGCGATCCGTTCCTCATGCGAGCGGCGCGGGAGCTTCAGGACCGTTTCGGGATTGGGCACACGACCTTGCAGATCGAGGTCAGCGAGGGAACGGCCTGCGCCCTCGCCCCCGATCACGTGGTGTGACCCGCACGAGACGCGGCGAAGCACGCAAGGTCGAGCGGGCAAACGAAGCAGGTTCCTGCGATGGCCGGTCTTCCCGCTTCTGGCCGCCATCCTCCTGCACCGTCCCGGACGTGACGATCCAGACCTAGTCTGATACTCGCAGCGCATCCATCACATACTCGGCGAAGCCGCCGCGGCGCATCGTTCCGAGCTGGTGACCCCTTCGTGCATCGTGTGGTGCCTCGGGTCCTCCGGTTGTCGACCGCGTGCCCGTTGGAAGAAGGCGATGCAGTCCGTGAACGGTTCTGCTCCTTGATCCACCGTACCAATGGACCGGAGTGCCGGCGGTTCAAAGTCCGATGCCCGTCGGTCCCAAGCGGTCGGGCACCGCGGCGGGTGCCGCAACAGTGTGTCGATGCGGTCGGGGGGCGGCGATCGCAGCGGAACCGAGAAGAAGAAGGAAAGCCTGCGTTGACCCGCGCCCGTAGAAGTAGCCCACACTCACCCCCTGAACCATAAAGTACAACATTAGTATCGCTATAATCATTCTATTCGTGCGGTCAGGTATCTGAGCCCACGTATTGTAGAACACGATGAATGCGGCCATCGCAAAGGCAAACCACAGAAACCCGAGGCGAAAGATTTCGCCTATCGGACCAACGTCATTAACCCAAAAATGTTTACCGTATAGCCTCTGAAAGAGACCTCCATCGTGCAGCACGGAGACATTGCCAAGGCCCACAAGGAGGTTGTCCATCAAAAGGTTCATCGTAATCTCAATAGTAGCCCCCCGCGGATTTTGCGACAGATCCAGTTCAACCGCGTTCGGAGCGATCAGTTCGACGAGAGGCGTGATCGGATCCAAGTTGAAAGCCATAAGGATTGCGGTTCCCGCAATCGCTCCCGCCGCGCCGAACTTCAGAATCTGCACGGGCCGCAGAAACATGAGCCCTGTAATCGCGAACAATAGGACGATGATTGTGATCTGCCGTGTCTGAGCGATCAGGAGGAGCCCTGCCAGACCAACCGACGCCGCAATAGCATATGCACGTGAGCCGCTGATTGCGAACCAAGTGACACCCAGGAGGAAGCAGAACGAGAAACACTCACCGGGGGAAGTGATCCTTAGTTTTCGTACGTCGAGATCAGGGATGTCGCGAGCGAGCAAGCTGCCTGGAGCCAGAACTTGAACGAGGAGCCCGAGAACGAGGTAAACGGCGGCGCACCACACGAATGCGCGACATTGCGCGGCGAAATCGAGCTTGAAGGAGCGCCGGATCGGATCGTAAAGGAACCACATCAAGAACGACAGGCTGCGGCGTTCTTCTCCGATCCCGAGCACGATCGGCTGCCCGTAGTTCGCCCAGGCAAAGAGGGCACTCAGGCCCATCAGAAGGAATGGGGTGATGAAGAAGTAAAGATCGAGCTTAGTCAGCGTCCCGCGTTCGATACGGCTTATCACGAGAGCGGTAGACCAGAGAACAAGGCAGCCGTATGTCGCCTCCATCAGCAGAAAAGGCGCCAAGGGATGCTGGTCGAAAGCAAAGTTCGATGTAAAGAAGAAGCCGAAACCTAAGCAGAAGGAAGCTGTCAGGGCTACCGTTCCAAGACGCTCTCGCTTCCTGGCTGTGGATTGATAGCGATGATTGAAAGAGCTCATAAGGGTTTTTAGTTGAGCTTGAATCATTCCGCAAGGGGAAGCCATTATACGTTCGATTGCATGGTGCTCGTGATGGACGCGCCAAGAGCACGCTTGCACAATAGGACGCGCTGCAAGTTTTCGTTGACGTGATGGGCTTGAGCGTACTTTGGGTGGATCGATCGGCACGATGCCCTGCTCACGATTTCCTGCTCATGTCAGATGCGTGCCATCATACAATCGAAAGACGGGCGGGAGACCCAGAGGACGTCGGCGAGCCGGTGATCGGGCATCCCAGGAACGAGCCAGCAACTCCCTCACAGGTCCGGCAGCGCCATCGAACATTTCTGGCGGGGAGCCGACGCCTTCATCCGCCGGCAATGGCTGGACCCTGGTGCCGCTCTCTGCCACGCGCTGCTCATTAGCGTCGTCGCCCGTCCGAGGCTCTGGCTTCCGCAAAGGCCAGATGTCTATTCGGCCTATTCGCAAATAGGCATTGACGGGGACAGAGATGACGAAGAAGCACTTCCTCGGATTGGAACTTTTGCGATTTGGCTGCTCGTTAGCCACGGCCTATGCCGCAACAGTGCTCGTGACCTCCTGGCTGGCATACCGCTTTTATGAGATGCCCGCCCAGAGCCGGATCCGGGCGATGCTTCTCGTTCCGAAACCGAGCGTCAAAGCCATCGCGAATTCGCGGGCATGATCCGGGCTGGACGGCGGAGCGTACCCGGCGTGCTTGCTTTGAATTGTTCACACGATGAGGCGCCGCGTTCGGTCCGAGCCCCTCGATGGAGTTCAGGCTACCGTGCCCGTGCAACTCATAGGCCGAGCGATCCGGCATAGCCCGTGAGCTCCAGGTAGCCCCGTCCGCCGGGTGTGGCGACCAGTCCCTCCCAATAGCTGGGCATTCCCGTGGCACGCCCGTCCAGTTCCTGCGCATCGAAGAGCGGCGAGAGGCGGATGCGGCGCACGCCTGCGGGCAGCCGGATCTCGAAATCGGCCTCGACGGGATAGACCGCGCCGGTTTGAGGGGAACGCCAGTGCCGTCGGGGCACGAAGCGCACGTCCTCGGGCGCGAGCACCAGTTGCGTTCCGTCGGCTTGGCGGAGTGTGCCGCCGGCATGAAGGGCCTGCCCATCGCGCCCCCGGACCTGGAAGGCCATCAACGCGCCGCCGTCATCGAAATTGACGCCGGTCCAGTCCCAGCCGACGGCATCGGGCGGGAGATAGCTCGACGACCATTCGCGATCGAGCCAGGCGCGGCCGGTCATCGCCTGCCGTTTGCCGTTGCGAACCACACTCCCGGCGACCGAAAGCTGCGGCATGGAATAGTAATAGCTCGCCTGCTCAGGGCGCGAGCCCTTGCGACTATAGCCCCCCTCGCCATTGAGCATCGCAGATTGCGTCGGGGAAAAGGTGAGGTCGAGCATGAAATCCCGGGCGCGCGCCGTGGCGTGGAAGACGCCGTCGGCGCGTCGGTCGAGGTGCCAACCGAGCAGTGCGATCCGGGTATCTCCCTCGTAGGCTTCCGCGATCCCGAAGCCCTGACGGGCAATGCGCTGGTCGTGGATCAGCCGGCCCTGGGCGGGGTCGGACAAAGCCGCGTGGGCGAAGATGATCTGTCGTGGCGCGAAGGTGCTGGGATTGCCGGCATCGGTTCCTGGGCGCGAGCGGAAGAAGGTGATCTGGAAACCGATCGGCCGGCCGTCGGGGGCATCAAGCCAGCCGGTGAAATACCACCACTCGGTGCGATAGGCGGGATGCGCGCCATGATCGCGCGGGAAGCGGAATTCCGCTCCCGGCGTCACGACGGGATAGGCAGGCTGCGGGCTCGCCGCGGGCACGGCCCAGCCTGTGGCGAACAGCAGCATCGTGAGCGCAAGCCGCATCCGCATCACCAGTCCTCGCTCACGGCACGAACGGCGTCGCGCGACACCGCTTGGCGCCCGGCAATCATCGCGGTCGCGGCTGCGGTAGCAACAAGCGCGGCCGCAACGCCAAGGATCAGTGCCCAGGGGACGCGTGTCGTCATCGTCCAGTTGAACGATTGCGGGTTGATCACATGGATCAGGATCTGGCTCAGTGCAGTTCCGACCGCAATTCCCGCCGCCATGCCGACCAGCCCCAGGAGCGCTCCCTCGAGGGCGAGCATTGCGATGATCTGGCCTCGGCCCATGCCGACATGGCGCATCATGCCGAACTCCTTGATCCGTGCGACCGTCTGGGCCGAGACAGTGGCTGCGACGCCGGCCAGGCCGATCAGGATCGCGATCGCCTCGAGCGCATAGGTAATGGCGAAGCTCCGGTCGAACAGCCGCAGCGCGCGTTCGCGCAGCGCAGCGGGTTCGGCGAAATTGACGCGGCCGGCCATATCAGGCGGCAGGAGCGCCAGGATTGCCGCGCGCGCTGCCGCCGCAGAGGCGCCCGGCATGAGCTCGACCGCGGCCTCGCTGCGGACGGCATCGCCAGTGATTGCCGTATAGTCGCGCGTGTCGATCACGATGGCGCCCTGCTGCCGGGCATAGTCGCGCCAAATCCCGGCGACATAGCCCATCACCTTGCCGCCGCCGGCGCCGATCGGCAGCGTGAATGTGTCGCCGGGCTGCACGCGGTAAAGCCGCGCCGCCGGCTCGGACAGCCACAGCGCAACCCCCTCCCCCGGCCGTGGCGCCCGCTTGATCACCGGCAGCGTATAGCCGGGCCCTGTAACGGGGCGCACGATCAGCGCCGCCGGGGGAAGCTCCGGATCGAGCGTGACGGCCAGGCCCTTGCTGAAGGCGATGCCCGCAATCCCCGGCGCGTCGGCAAGCCGATGCTGCGTGTCGGCATCGAACAGGGGCTCGTTGGATGCCGGGGCCAGGTAGAGATCGGCGCTGAGAAAGCCTTTCAGCCAGTCGTCCACCGAACCGCGAAAACTGGTGACCATCACCGCCATCGCGATCATCAGCCCGGTGCTCGCGACGATGCCGCCGAGCGCGATCGAGGCCTGGCCAGGCGCGCCGAGCAGGCGGCCGAGCGCCATCTCGAAGGCGGGAAGGCGCAGCTGCGCGCGGCCCAGCGGCCGCAACAACCGGCGCGCCAGCCAGGGCATCGCCGCGACACCGCCGGCCAGCACCAGGCCCACCGCGAGATAGCCGAAGAGCGGCAGCCGGTGCACCGCCGGAAGCAAGGCACATACGGCCCCGGCACCGATCAGGGTCGCGGCCGGAACAATGCGGGGCGACTGCCCTGGGTCACCCTGATCGCCCGTACCCTTGAGCGCCAGCGCGGGCGCGATCCGTGCGGCGCGCCTGGCTGGCACGCAGCTTCCGGCGAGCGCGGTGGCGACCCCAAAGCCGAAGAAGAGCATCGCCGCTTCGGGCGCGAACGCGAGCGTCGTCGTCGCGCCGTCGAAATAGCCCGCGCCGAGATCCCCGCCGACCAGACGCAGCGCGACACCAGCGATGACATAGCCGCCAGCCAGGCCGAGAAACGCGCCCGCAACGCCGAGAACTGCGCCCTCCGCCAGCAGCTGGCCGGCGAGCGCCCGTTTCTGAAGGCCTAGCGTGCGAAGCAGCGCAAACTGGCGCAGCCGCCGCGTGACCGCGAGCGATTGCGCCGAATAAACGAGGAAGCCGCCGGTCAGCAGCGCCACCAGGGCGAGCATGTCGAGGTTGACGCGATAGGCGCGTGACAGCGCGTCGCTGCGCCGGCTCTCGGTGTCGGCGTCGCTGAGCTGCGTATTGGGAGGCAGAACCGACGCGAGCCGAGCCTTGGCGTCGGCAAGGGTGGTCCCGGGCTCGAGCTTCAGGTCGACTCGATCGAGCGTGCCGAGCCGGTCGAAGCGCCACTGCGCCGAGGCGATGTCGATGACGGCCAAGCCCTGCGCCGGCGCTGCGCCCGGCAGGTCTCCTGCGACTACGAAGGTATGCGTCCGGCCGTTTGCGCGCACGCCAACACGGTGGCCGACCTCGAGACCGGTCTGGGTCATGGCATCGCTTGACAGGTAAAGCGCGTCTTGATCGAGCACCGCGTCAAGGTCCGTCGATCGCGTTCCAGCGTCTGCACGCGCGCTCCGCGGCCTGATGACGAGGCTCGGCGAAACGGTCTGCGTGCGAAAGATATCAAGTCCCAGAAGCGCGATCGGGCGCGCCGCCTCCCCGATCGTCGCGCGCAGCTGCACGACCGGGCTGGCGTCCGCGATCACGTTCAGCGCCATCAGCTTGGGATAGAGTCCCTCGTCGAATCCCAGCGCACTCGCCCCGCGGACCTGCAGGTCGGCACCACCTGCGGCGCTCCGCACGGCCTGCCCGAAGGACTCGGCGGCCGAGCGATTGACGAGATGGATCGCAAAGGCGAGCGCGATGCCGATCGCGATGGCGAGCCCGGCCAACACGAAGCGCATCGGAAAGGCGCGAAACTCGCCCGCGATCAGCCAGCGATAGGCGATGGTGCCTCTATCAGCCATCGGCGGACACAAGCCCGTGCGGCGTGAGCATGAGCTGCCGGTCGGCCATTGCCGCTGCGAGCGGCGAGTGCGTTACGAGCAGCATCGCCGCGCCGCGCTCCTTCACGGTCCGTCCGAGCAACCCGATGATCTGCGCCGCCGTGTCGGGATCGAGATTGCCAGTCGGCTCGTCGGCCAGGATCAGCCGGGGCTCATGCACCATCGCGCGTGCGATCGCCACACGCTGCAGCTCGCCGCCCGAAAGCTCGCGGGGATAGCTGGACCCTCGGTCGCCCAGCCCGACGGCTTCGAGCATCTCGCCTGCGCGCGCGAGGGCCGAGGCGCGCGGCTGCTTCTGGAGGATCAGCGGAATGGCGACATTTCGCTCGAGATCGAGGTGCGGCAGGATGTGAAAGGCCTGGAACACGAACCCGATCGCGTCACGGCGAAGCGCAGTCCGGTCAGCCTCGTCCAGCCAGTTCAGATCGGCTCCGGCGACCCTGACCTCGCCGAAATCGGAACTGTCGAGTCCCGCCACGATGTTCAGCAAGGTCGACTTTCCTGCGCCCGATTCACCACGGATCGCGACATGCTCGCCCGCTTCGAGCGTCAGCGTGAGGCCGTCAAACAGCCGGCGCCCGTTGGGCAGGACCTTGCCCACCGACCTCAGCCGGAGAACGAGCTCACGCGTCAATCCGGAATACCTCATTGTGTCGAAGCGCCAGAGCATGGGCCGGCATCACCACAGGCCGCTCTTACCCGGTGGGCCCTCGGGTGGCAAACGCATGCCCATCCCACCGACCTCCCCCGCAAGGAGATTTCGGAGCGGGTGCCATCCGCGATGAGGGTTGCGCCGCGCTCGCCATGGATTGCTCGCTACGGAACACCAGCCGATCCATCGAGTTACCCCTATGGTCAAGCTTGTCGGTTCTGGGCGCGATGATGAGCGACGCGGCAGGTCCCGAAACGAACAGGGTCTACGCCATCGGCCTCGCGAGGGCCTTCGGGGGTGCGGTGATCTTTGCGGTCCCGCTCCTGATGACCATGGAAATGTGGTCACTCGGCTTCACGATGGGCCGGGGCCGCCTCCTTCTGTTCATGAGCGTCAACTTCGCGATCCTGATCGGACTGTCCTCCTTCGCCGGTTTCGAGAAGACCTTCGGCTGGAAAGCGGACGCGCTGGACGCCTTCGCGGCCTTCGGTGTCGGGGTGATCACCTCGGCCGCCATACTGGCCCTTTTCAGGGTGGTCACCCCGGACATGCCCTGGGGCGAGATCGTCGGCAAGGTGGCCCTGCAGAGCGTACCGGCGAGCATCGGAGCGATGCTCGGACGCAAGCAACTCGGGGCCGAACAGGACACCGAAGCCGAGGAGGAGCGCAAGCGGGAGGCCGGCTACGGGGGCGAACTCTTCCTGATGCTGGCGGGAGCGCTGTTCCTGGCGTTCAACGTGGCGCCCACCGAGGAGATGGTCCTGATCGCCTTTCAGATGACGCCCTGGCACGCGCTCGCCCTAGGGGCAGTCTCCATCGTTCTCTTGCACGTTTTCGTCTACACGGTGGGCTTCTCCGGCCAAGAGACCCGCCCCGAGGGCGGAACCTTTCTGTCGACCTTTCTGCATTTCACACTGGCCGGCTACGGCATTGCTCTCCTGGTGAGCCTGTACGTGCTCTGGACCTTCGGACGCACGGAAGCCGTGGCTCCGCCCCAGATCGCCATGATGACCGTGGTGCTCGCGTTTCCGGCCGCCCTGGGGGCCGCAATCGCCAGGCTGGTCATTTGAGGCGGCCATGGGCCGAGACGACACGACCCGAGACGAGCAGCGCACCGGCCCGCGGACGCCCTGGCTCGAGTGGCTTGCGTCCGGCATCGGACTTCTGCTGGCGCTTCTCGTGTTCGGGCTGATCGGCCGGCAGGCTGTTGACGACGCGTCGCAGCCGCCGGCGATCGTCGTGGAGGTGGAGAATGTGACGTCGGTTCCGGAGGGATACAGGGTCGAGTTCCGGGCCCGCAACACGGGCGGATCGGCAGGCGCACAGGTCGAGGTCGAAGGCAGGCTCTCGGGCGGCGGAGCGGACGAGACCAGCCATGTCGTGTTCGACTACGTGCCGGCGCATTCGGTGCGCCGGGGCGGGCTGTTCTTCACCCAGGATCCACGCCTGGGTCGTCTTTCGGTGCGGGCCCGTGGCTACTCCGCCCCGTGACGCGCGACTTGATCCTCGCCGACGCCATGCGGCCGTTGACACGGGCGGAACGTGGATTATTCTTCGACCAACCGGTCGGTTGTTTCTAGAGAAGCAACGTGCGGATACCCGCCCGGGCGATTGGTTACGCGGGTTTGTCAGGGAGGAGGCTTCGGTGACGGAATTCCCGCTCCTGCATTCCCCGTTGGCGGCTGGCCGCCTGAACCTGCCAAACCGCCTCGCCATGCTTCCGCACGGAACGGCGATGGTTCGGGACGGCAATCTCACCGAAGATGATCTCGCCTACTTCGCGGCGCGCGTGCACGAATCGCTCGGGCTCGTCATCACCGGAGCGTCCGTCGTCTCGCCGTCCTCGACTCTGCGCCAACGCATGCTCTTCGAGGCCTGGCAGGAGGGCAATCGGGACATGATGCGTCGGCGCTGCGAGATCGTGCATGCCCAAGGCGGCAAGATCGTCGGACAGGTCCTGCATCTCGGTCGCGAACTGACCGGTGGAGAGTCCGACTTCGCGCCGGTCTCAGCGTCATCGCAACGCTCACCGCGCGATCCCTACCCGCCGCATGCCCTGCGGGAGCCGGAGATCGAAGCCATCATCGACGACTTCGCACGTTCGGCCGAGAACTTCTTGGCCGCCGGATACGACGGGATCGAGCTGCACGCGGCGCACGGATACCTGATCGCCCAGTTCCTCTCGCCGGCGACCAACCGGCGCAGCGACCGCTGGGGAGGCTCCCCGGAGTCGCGCAGTCGATTCCTGATGGAAATCGTCGCGCGCGTCCGGGAGCGATGCGGAGACGGCTTCGTCCTTGGCGTCCGGCTTTCAGCGGACGAGGAAATACCGAACGGACTCGGTGTGCGCGATACGGTGTCGATCGGCCAAGCGCTCGCCAGGACGGCCGCGGTCGACTACCTCAACATCACGCTGGGAACCCGGGGCGCCTATGTCAAGGATGCCGCAGCGCCCGAGGCCGCCGCCGCGAAGGCGGGCGCAATCCTGCGCCGCGAAGTCGGCCTGCCGGTCGTTCTGGCCCAGAAGATCCTGAGCCCGGAACAGGCCGAGAGCCTTCTCGCAGGCGGCGCCGCGGACGTCATCGGCATGGCGCGGGCTTTCATCGCAGACGCCGATTTCGCCGCAAAGGCCGCCACCGGTCGCAGCGACCGGATCCGCCCCTGCGTCGGCGTCAACCAGGATTGCCGCGCCTTCTCGCCGCATCTCCACTGCGCCGTGAACCCGGAGGCCGGGCGCGAGCGCCGGCACGATTTCGGCCCCATCCGCAAAGCGGCTTCGAAGCGGCGGGTCGCCGTGATCGGCGGCGGACCGGCCGGCTTGGAAGCCGCCAGGGTCGCTCGGCTGCGCGGACACGACGTGACGCTGTTCGAGGCCTCGAACGGGCTGGGCGGCCAGTTTCTCCTCGCCGCCTCACTGCCTCATCGAGGCCAGTTGCGGAGGATCGTCGACCATCTGGCGGGCGAATTGCGGCATGAAAGAGTGCTCGTGGAACTCGGCGCCAGGATCGAGGCACTGAGCGATCTCTCCGACCGCTTCGATGCGGCCATCGTCGCGACCGGTGCCGCCCCCGGTGAGATCGCGGCTGACGCCCGCGGACCGGCGGTGCTGTCCTGGTGGGAGGTGCTCACCGCCGGAGCGCCCGCTGCCGCCGGCGCACGGCGAGCCGTGTTCGCCGACGACGGGACCGGCTTCTGGATGAGCTATGGCGTCGCCGAGATGCTGGCCGAAGCCGGGTGGCGCGTGGTCTTCGCCACGCCTTCCGCGGCGATCGCGGCCGGCATCCCCCACGAGAGCATCGAGCCGCTCCTCGTCCGCCTCGGCCGCGCGGCCATGTCCTACCGGGTGCTCACCGCAACCGAAGTCACCGGCGACGGATGCGTCACGTTCACGAATCTCACCTCGGGGGAGGATGAAGAGCTCGCGTGCGATCTCGTCGTCATGCAGACGGGACGTCGGGTCGTCACCCTCCCCCGGGCGGGATCGCCGGGCGGGCTCGAGGTGCATCACGTGGGCGACTGCGTGACGCCTCGCCGGATCAGCCACGCCATGTTCGAGGCTCAGCGGGCCGCCCGGGCCGTGTAGGATCGAACGGCCGGCGGCACCCTGCCGTCCGGCCGAAACTCGCACGGCAACCTACCGGTCGACGAGGCCCCAAGCGATCTCGGCCACCGGAGCCGCGTAAAGCCCGACCTCGAGCGCCTGCGGATGCGCCGCATTGCTCTGCAAGGCTCGGGCGTAGACACCCTGCAGGATGGAAGCGCCGCGGAAGAAGGAGAACGCGAGGAAGAACGTCCAATTGGGGATTCCGCCACGCCCCGTGAGCCGGCAGTAGCGCTCCACGTAGGTCTCCTCGTCGGGAATCCCGAGGGAGCGAATGTCGACGTCCGCCAGACCCCCGCATCCGATCATGGAACTCGGCAGGTGATAGGTCATGCAGTTGTAGCCGAGATCGCAAAGGGGATGACCGAGCGTCGCCAGTTCCCAGTCGATCACGGCGACCGGTCGGGGTTCCGTCGGATGGAAGATCATGTTCTCCAACCGGAAGTCGCCATGCGCGATGGTCGTCTCGTCGCGCTCGGGCGCGTTCGACTCCAGCCAATCGGCGAGCTTGTCCATGGCCGGGATCTCGTGCGTCTTCGAGGCCTGATACTGCCGCTTCCACCGGGCGATCTGCCGCCGGACGTAGTCGGTCGGCTTGCCGAAATCGGTGAGCCCCGCTGCGGCCCAATCGACCGCATGGAGGGCCGCCAGGGTGTCCTCCATGGCATCGTAGATCGCGATGCGTTCGGCCGGTATCATGCCGGGCAGGCGCGTGTCGCGGAAGATCCGGCCGTCGACGAAGTCCATGACGTAGAATGGCGTCCCGATGACGGACGGGTCCTCGCACAGCAGCCGAACCGGCGGCGTCGGTACCGGCGAGCCGGCGAGCGCCTTCATGATGCGGTACTCGCGCTCGACCTGGTGAGCCGACGGCAGCAGGTCGCCCGGCGGCTTCTTGCGCAAGACGTAGCGACGAGCGCCCGCCGTCACGATGTAGGTGGGGTTCGACTGCCCGCCCTGGATGCGGTCCAAACGCATCGGCATCGCGAATTCCGGGATTTCCCGGCGCAGATAGGCCGCGAGGCGCGCGTCGTCGAAGCCGTTGCCGGCGGAAGGGACAGGAGAATTGCTCATTACGTTCGCTTCGGCGGACATCGGCCCCTCCTTCGCCGTCACCACGGCTTCGCCGGAATCTCGCGGCGCAGCTCGAGCTTGGCGATGCTGGCAAGATGAACCTCGTCGGGCCCGTCGGTGAAACGGACCGCGCGTGCGAAAGCCCAGGCATCGGCGAGTCCGAAATCGTCCGACACGCCAGCACCGCCGTGCACCTGAATGGCACGGTCGAGGACCCGGAAGGCCATGTTGGGTGCGACGACCTTGATCATTGCGATCTCCGTGCGCGCCGCCTTGTTCCCGACGGTGTCCATCATGTGCGCGGCTTTGAGGGTCAGAAGGCGCGCCTGCTCGATCTCGCACCGGGACAGCGCAACCGCTTCCTGCACGGTGCCCTGCTCGGCCAGGAGCTTGCCGAAGGCGGTCCGCTGCCGCACGCGCGCGATCATCGCGTCGAGCCCGCGCTCGGCGACGCCGATCATGCGCATGCAGTGGTGAATGCGACCGGGTCCGAGGCGCCCCTGCGCGATCTCGAAGCCGCGGCCCTCGCCCAGCAGCATGTTGGAGACAGGCACCCTCACATCCTTGAACTCGATTTCGAAGTGTCCGCAGGGTGCGTGCTCGTAGCCGAACACCTTCAGTGACCGCACCAGCCGCACACCCGGCGTGTGCTTCGGGACGAGAATCATCGAATGGCGGGCGTGACGGGGCCCCTCCGGGTTCGACAAGCCCATCACGATCAGGATCTCGCAACGGTTGTCGCCCGACCCCGAGGTCCACCACTTGCGGCCGTTGAGGACGTATTCGTCCCCCTTCCGCTCGATGCGCAGGCTGATGTTGGTGGCGTCCGAGGACGCGACGCCCGGCTCCGTCATGGCGAAGCCGGAGCGGATGCGGCCCTCCAGGAGCGGGCCAAGCCAGCGCTCCTTCTGGTCGGGCGTGCCGTAGCGCTCGAGCACTTCCATGTTGCCGGTGTCGGGCGCGGAGCAGTTGAAGACCTCCGGGCCGATATAGGAGCGGCCCATGATCTCGCAGAGCGGGGCATATTCGAGGTTGGTCAGACCGGCGCCGTCATGGCTCTCGGGAAGGAACAGGTTCCAAAGCCCCTCCGCCCTCGCCTTCAGTTTCAACTCCTCCATGATCGGCGGGCTGTCCCACCGGTCCGGCAACGCAGCATGCTGCTGCTTGTAGAGCGCCTCGTTGGGATAGACGTGCTCTTCCATGAAGGCCGTGAGGCGCTTCTGCAGGTCTTTCGAGCGTTCCGAAAATTCAAACATGAAAACCTTCGCCAATCGGAGACGCGGCCCGGCGGGTCGCAGGTGGTGTCAAATTAACCTGATAACTTTCGACCGTCCAGTCGGTTTTTTTATCTAACCGACATGCGATGGCCCTGCGGCGGCGTCAGCAGCCCCTCGGGACGACGAGCGAGGCTCGTCGCCCGGACGGGTGCAGACCGGGCTTCCAAGCCGAGGTGAAGCGATGACTGGCGAAGGGGCGACGGCCGGCGGATTGACGCGCCTCGGGCTCGTCAACCGCATGGTTCCGGTCGAGCAGTTCGACGCCGGAGCCGAGGCGTCATGCGGAGGCTGCGACCGCACCGAGGGGCCGCCGGACGGTTCTCAACGGGAAGGCGCGAGCGGCGTCACTTCCTGCGGGGCGCCCTTTTCGACTGCTCCGCCGCGTCTCCGGCGAGCAGGCCGCCCGCGATGACGTTCCAGCACTGGGCCGCCATTTCCGCCGGTTCGGGGTCCTTTCCGGGGCGGTACCACTGGTAGGCCCAGTTGCAGATGCCGAGCAGGCACAACGCCGCAATGCGGACGTCCTGGCGGCGGAATAGGCCCTGGTCCATCCCGTCCGAGAACACGTCCATGACCTGGGCCATATAGGCGTTGCGCTCCTTGCGGATCTGCTTCTTGCGGTCGTCGTCGAGCTCGCGCATGTGCTCGAAGAAGGCCCGGACGTAGCCCGGGTAGTCGTGCATCTGCTGGAAGATGTCCTCGCAGACGCCCTTGAGGATCTCCGCAGGGTCGAGGCCGCGTTCCTGCCGTGCCGTGATCGACTTCCGCAGCGACTCGATCATCGTCTCGTGGATCTCGAAGAGGATCTCGTCCTTGCTGCGGATGTAGTGATAGAGCGTCGGCTTCTTCAGGCCCGCGGCCTCGGCGATCGTCTCCATGTTGACGCCGTGATAGCCGACCTTGTCGAACAGCCGCGCCGCCTCCCGCATGATGTCCGCCCTGCGCTGGCGGGTCAGCTCGACGTCAACCTTCGGGCCGCGTCTGCGCGGGGCGGCGCCCGCCTCTTCCGGCAGGTCGACGTCCTTGTTCACGATCTTTTTCCTCGCTTCCACCGATTGCCTCCGCGATCTCGCTCTTCCGCATCAACCTACAGGCGAATTAGTCAACCGTCCAGATGGTTGACAGTCGGGTCTCGCGACAACCGCTTGACAGGATTGAAACTCTCTTTATTGTTGGACCGACCAGTCAGTCGACAGAATTTTTCGGAAGGACGGCCCTGGCGATCGGACGCCCGCCCACAATGTGCGCGAAGCGGCTCATCGCCCGATCCGACGACCCGCGGCAAGGCACGGTCGGGCCCTGCCGCGACAAACACCAGCGGGCCGCCTTCTCGGCGGACCGAATGGGATCACCTCAAGGAGGACCACGATGAGTGACAAGGAACTCGTCCAGTACGAAGTCAAGGGACAGATCGGGACGATCTGGATCAACCGCCCGGAAGTGAAGAATTGCATCAATCCGAGAACCCTCGAACTGCTCGGCGAGTACGGGCGCAAGGCCGAGGCGGACGATCGCGTGCGCGCCGTCGTGTTCCGCGGGCGCGGAAACACCTTCTGCGCCGGCGCCGACTTCGGTCAGCTCGTCGGCCCGAGGCTGTCGACGACCATTGAATCGCTCGACCTCGCTCAGCTCTCTGCGCGCACCTACGATCATTTCTTCAACATGAAGAAGCCGACGATCGCGGCCGTCGAGGGCTACGCCGTCGCCGGCGGCTTCGAGCTGATGATCTCCTGCGACTTCGCGCTCGCCGCCACGACCGCGCGGATCGGCGACTTCCACATCCGCCGCGCCCTGTTCGGCGGCGCCGGCCCGATCTACCGCCTGCCGCGCTTTGTCGGCCTGCGCAAGGCCAAGGAACTGATGCTGACCGGCAAGCTCCTGTCCGGCACGGAAGCCGCCGAGTGGGGCCTCGTCAACGAGGTTGCGCCGCCGGAGGAGTTCGACTCCCTGATCGAGCGCTTCTGCGAGCCGCTGATCGACAAGAGCCCGTTCTGCATGTGGATCACCAAGATGGCGGTGAACCGCGGCCTCGACGCGGACACGGAGTCGCTGATCACGCTCGAGACGCTGGCCTGCAACGTGGTGCACCAGTCGGAGGACGCACGAGAAGGCGTGACCGCGTTCCTCGAGAAGCGCGAAGCCCGGTGGATCGGCCGCTGAACCCGACCGCCCGGCCGCGGCTCTCATCCGCCGCGGCCGTGCTTTCCCGTTTTCCGGCACGGCCGTTCCCATGACCCCAGGCACCGATCTCCAGCCCGGCTTCCTCAATGATCTTACTTCCCTCGACGGCCGGGTCGCCCTCATCGTCGGCGGCCATGGGGAACTCGCCGCCGCCATGGCCGGAGGCCTGGCCGACAGGGGCGCGAGCATTGCGTTCGCGGCGCGCAAGGAACCGCTCTGCGGCGCGCTCGCCACGGACATCGAACGCCGCTTTGGAACCCGAACCATCTCCATGGCGTGCGACGTGTCCCGAGAGGAGCAGGTCCAGGCAGCGGTCGCCCGGACGGTCGAGCAGTTCGGGCGCCTGGACATCCTGATCAACAACGCAGGGGCTTCATGGTCCGGAGCTCCCGAGAGCATTCCCCTGTCCGGCTGGTCGAAGATCGTCGATGTGAACCTGACGGGCGCCTTCGTGGCGGCCCGCGAGGCCGCCAAGGTCATGCTCCCGGCCGGCAAGGGATCGATCATCTTCGTCGCCTCGACCGGTGGCCTGACCTCCTTCACGCCCGACGTCGCGGAAATCGTGCCCTATACGACGACGAAGGCTGCCATGATCCACCTGGCGCGCGACCTCGCCGCGCAATGGTCCGATCGCGGCGTCCGGGTCAATGCCATCGCGCCGGGCCAGATGCGCTCCGGCCTGACGCTGACGGTGCCTGAGGACACTATCGACCTCATCCGCAATTCGATCCCGATGAAACGCCTTGGCGAACCGGCGGAGCTCGCCGGCGCGGTGGCCTATCTCGCCTCCGATGCGGCAAGCTATGTGACGGGCCAGACCCTCGTCATCGACGGCGGCCTGACGCTGGTGTGAGAGAATCGCCGCCGTCACGACGCTGCCGCCACCCGCCATATGCCGTCGAGCGGTTCACTCCAGGCCAGTTCGCCCGCATAGACCATACGGTTCACGTGCGCCTGCGTCTCGCTGAATGCGAAGCCGAGCTGGTGCGGATCGAGCACTTTGGGAAACAAGACCGGCACGAGTTCGGCAACCGAGCAAGGCTTCGCCGCACTGGCCTCTGTGATGGCGGCGCAGCGTGCCGTGTGATGCTCGACGAGTTCGTCGCAGCGCCGATGGAGCCCGTGGAATGGAAGCTGGTGCCCCGGAAGGACGAAGACATCCTCCGGCAGACGGTCCTTGAGGGTCTTCAACGACCGGAGATAGAGCCCCAGCGGATCGCCCTGGGGATCGACCGGCCAGACGCTGACGTTGGGCGTGATCTTGGCGAGCACCTGGTCGGCAGCGAAGAACAGCCTGTCCTCGGCGCAATAGAGCATGACCTGCTCTGCCGCGTGGCCGTCGCCCGTCAGGACCGCGAAGTCCCGGCCGCCGATGTGCAGCGTGTCGCCGGCCACGATTCGACGAAAGGTCGGCGGCAGGGGCGTGACCTGCTTGAGGTAGCGGTGGCCGAGGGTCGACACCAGCTCGGTGATCTGCGGGTCGAGCCCGTTGCGGAGATAGATCTCGTGGTACGGCTCGGCATCGAGCGCGCCGGGGCTGAGGGAGACGTTGAGGCAGCCGAGCCAGGCGGTCTGGCTCGTCGCCATGTCGATCCCGAAGCGGTCGCACAACCAGCCGGCGAGGCCGATATGGTCCGGATGGGAGTGCGAGACGATCAGCCGGGTCAGCGGCCGGCCCGCCAGCGGGCCGGCCGCCAACTGCTCCCAGATCTCGCGCGACACGTCCGTGCCGAGTCCCGCGTCGAGCACGGCCCAGCCGCCATCGTCCTCGATCAGGTAGATGTTCACGTGGTCGAGGCGGAAAGGCAGCGGCAGCCGAGTCCACAGGACGCCCGGTGCGGCTTCGATCACATGACCCGCCTCCGGCGGCTGTGTGAAGGGGTGCCTGAGCGGAGGCTGAGAGGTGGGCACGCTGTCTCCTTGCGGTTTGGTGCCGGGGGTTTCTCGAGGTCCGGCATGCCGCAGGAGCATGCGCACACCCCGCTCAAAGGGTCCACTGGACGTGCTGGACTTCCAGGAATTCCTGCAGCCCGTCCTCGCCCCATTCCTTGCCGAGCCCGCTGTTTTTCCAGCCGCTGATCACCGAGTCCACACGGAAGTTGCCTCCGCCGTTGATGTAGACGGACCCGACGCGCAGCCGCTCGGCGACGGCCTTTGCGAGGTCGAGCGGGCCGAAGAGGCTGGCCGCGAGTCCAAGATCGGAATCGTTCGCGATCGCCACCGCTTCGTCGACGTCGTCGTACGGCATGACGATCGCGACCGGGCCGAACAGCTCGTGCCGGGCAATCTCCGCGTCGTTGGAAAGACCGCCGAGCAGCGCGCCGTTCATGAACCAGCCCCTCGGCTGGTCGGGCCGGCCGCCGCCGGCGAGGATCTCGCCCCCGTCCGCAAGGGCGCGCGCCACGAAGCCTTCCACGCGGTCGCGGTGCGCCGCGGTGATCAGCGGTCCCGCCATGGTGGCCGGGTCCCAGGGATCGCCCACCGGGATCTTGGCATAGGCGTCGCGGCTGAGGTCGACGAAGTCGTCGAAGGATTCCCGCGGCACCAGCACCCGCGTCGGCGACTGGCACCCCTGTCCGGCAT
The DNA here is from genome assembly GCA_963723525.1 of uncultured Alphaproteobacteria bacterium. Classification (GTDB taxonomy): domain Bacteria; phylum Pseudomonadota; class Alphaproteobacteria; order Rhizobiales; family Beijerinckiaceae; genus Microvirga. Next base: position 1,668 of record CAVRRI010000002.1, on the reverse strand, counting down.
TGCGGATGTACCGGGCATGGAGCGGCAGCACCGCCTTTTCCATGTCGGCGCCGGGCAGGATGATGCCCGCCGACTTGCCGCCGAGTTCCAGCACCGAACCTTTGAGGTTTTCGGCCGCCTGTCGCATCACCTGCCGTCCGACGCCGACAGACCCGGTGAAGCTGACCTTGTCGATGCCCCAATGGCCGACGAGCGCCTGGCCGACGGACGGGCCGCCGGCGACGATGTTGAGGACACCGCGGGGCAGTCCGGCCTCCTCGACCAGTTCCCCGAACAACAGCGCCGCAAGCGGCGTCAGCGGGCTCGGCAGGACCACCGCCGTGCAGCCGGCCGCCAGCGCCGCGCCGGCTTTCGAGGCGATGTAGAGCAGCGGATTGTTGTAGGCGCCGATGGCCGCGACCACCCCGATCGGCTCGGTGCGGATGATGCTCTCGCTGGCCGGTGCCCGCAGGTCCTGGCCGAGCGATCGCGTACGGTCGACGCCGGCGCGCCCGGCATAGTAGCGCAGCATGTCGAGGGGGCCGACGAACTGGAGGAAGTTGCCGACCGAGACGGGCGTTCCGATATCCTCGACCAGCGCCGAGCGGAACTCCGCCGCGCGGCGCTCGAGAATGTCGGCGAGGGCCGTCAGCGCCGCTCGGCGCAGCTCTGGATCCCGCCACACGCCCGACTCGAACGCACGACGAGCCGCCTGCACAGCCCTATCCACTTGCGGCAGCGACGCTCCGCGCATCTCGACGAGGACAGCCTCGGTCGCGGGATTCTCCACGGCGAATTCCGTTCCCTCGCCCGGCTCGAAACAGCCGTCGATGAAAAGGTTCGTCTGCCAGGAGACCAGGCTGGGAGCAGGCTGGGTTTGCGGCATCGTTGTCTCACTTGTGACGCTCGACGAGCTTACGATCATCATAATCGATATAAGTCGACCGTCTAGTCGGTTGGTTTTACGATTGACAGTTTTTTGTGTTCCCCTGTAATGTTAGGCCGACCATTCGGTTGGATATTTTACTCGCGGAGCGGGACCTCACCCGATCTGCAGCGCCACAGCGATGGAGTGCGGCATGGGACGGCTAGCGGGCAAGCTCGGCATCGTGACGGCGGGTGCGTCGGGCATGGGCAAGGCCGGCGCCCTGAGGTTCGCATCGGAAGGCGCCGCCGTCGCCGTCGTCGACATCGATCGCGCCAAGGCCGGACGGTCGCCGCCGAGATCACGGCCGGCGGCGGCAAGGCGATTGCGATCGTCGCGGACCTGACGAAGGACGAGGCCGCGAGGGGCGTCGTCGCGGAGGCGGCCGAGCGCCTGGGAGGTCTCGACTTCGCATGGAATCACTGCGGCCATCCCGGCCTGTCCCCTTCGAGGACGTCGACATGACCTGTACGATCTGGCCATGGACCTGAATGTCCGGAGCGCCGTCGTCATTACCGCCGCGGCCATTCCCCACATGCGCAAGCGCGGCGGCGGCTCGTTCGTGTTCACCTCGTCCGGCGCTGGCCTCGTCGGATCGCCGTTCAGCCCCGTCTACTCGGCCGCGAAGTTCGGCGTGATCGGTCTGACCGCGCTCTCGCCAAGCGCTACGGACGCGAGAACATCCGCTGCAACGCGATCTGTCCCGGTGCCGTCGACACCCCGATGCTGCGCGTGTTCCAGCAGAGGCCGGACGCCGCCAAGAC
>CAVRRI010000001.1:0-305218 GCA_963723525.1 uncultured Alphaproteobacteria bacterium | reverse complement strand
AACGAATGCAGGATCATCGGATGGACATGAGATCCCATGACGGGCGACGCTTCCGACAAGGCTCGCCGGCGGGTTCGCATCGGAACCGGATCCGGACGGCGGAGACGGCGCGATTCCGAGTGCCGCCCGAAAGGTCGACGGCTCTCGGGCCGCCTGACTAGACAGCCGGTTTTCTCAGGCGCTCGAAGCTCCCCGCGAGCTTAGCCGATTTTCTTTGGGGAAGGTGGCCGAGCGGTTTAAAGGCAGCGGGTCTCTTGGAAAACTGCTGCTGGGCGCAAGTCCACCGTGGGTTCGAATCAATCCCTTCCGCCAAGTCCGCCTCAGGGGAGACGTGCGAGTTCCTTGTCACGGCTCAAGCCCTGTGGCGCCGATGTCCGGGCGCCGGCATCAGCTTCGGGGCAGTGTCCCCCTCCGACGGGGCCACAGAGGTGCCTGGACGCGGCGCAAACGAGGCACGTTCGCGCGAGTAGATCACCGCTCGCGTGCGGTTCGTGGCCTTCACCCCCCATGATGCCGCTGATGTGAACCTTGACCGTGTTCTCCGACAAGTTGAGCCGACTCGCGATCCACTTGTTCGACCGGCCCCGCTGCAACCCTACAACACCGTCCAGCTCGCGGGCCGTGAAAAGAGCAGTCTGGTCACGTCTCCGTGGCTGGTCTGCGAATGACCTCGCGCTGTCCAGGGACCGAGCGTGAAGGGCGGCGGCAGCGGCGTCGGCGACGAGCATGGCCCATCGGTGCTGGTCTCCGCGCGGAGAGCGCTTTGTGCGGGCGGAGCGGATAATAGGCCCCCCCGGCCAGCACGAGGCCGACTGCCGCCATCGCGACCCGGAGCGGATCGGACACCTGCAGTGGCACCGCGCACCCGCATGGACGGCTTCGAGAGCAAAGCTCTCGCTGCCGCAGCCCATCACGATGATCGGCGTGCCGGGGCAGATGCTGCTCAAAGGCTCTGACGGACGCGCCAACCGCGCCTGGTGCGTAGGGCGGGAACTTTGACCAACCCAAGCGCGATCGGCGTGCTCACCGTCGGGAGGATCTCGCCGATCTCGGCTGCGGCAACCACCAGGGTTCTGGAGACGTCCGGCCCCAGAACTTCGGCCACCCCCCCCCCGCAGCGGCTCCGGGTCGACGAGCGCCAACACCCGTCGTCGGGTCTGCGACTTATCGGCCGATCCTCGGCTGAAGATGGACAGTGAATTCATGGCAAGGTCCGAACAAGGTCCCCAGCCCCGTGGGAAATCGCAGTTGAATTGTGCGCAGGGCCCGCGGGCGCGATCCATACAATTCGAGGCTTCTCAGGAGTGGTTTCGCCGTGATGGTTAACACCCGCATGCCTGGGGCGAGAGTTTCCGGCCGAAGACGAATCTTGGGCATGCCTCCGCAGAAGGGCCGGATAACCCACCACATTCTCCTCCACGCCGGCCGGCAACGGCCAAGCTTCTTGGCTCATTCTTCCGCCACGCGTCACCCTTACGGTCAAGCTTTGACTGCCGAGATGCATTATATCTGCACCACTGCTGGGGCTGAATTGGGTGAAACAATGCACGACGGGTCGTGCTGGTGGCGGACGTATAATGCTGTCATCTGGAAGGATGCTCGCCGACGATCTTCAAGTATGCGGGCTACGCCGTCCGCGGGCCCGTTCAGCCATGCCGCCGCCGCTCTCGCGCGGCTCCGGGATTTCACTCCGGATATGGCTATCCTCGATGTGCTGCGGAAGATGGATCCTGCGGACCCTCGGCGCGGGAGCTTCGGGCCCGTGGCGTTCCCTTCTCATTGTGTTCTCCGGGCCTCGACGCCGCGCCGGACCTGCCCGAGTTACAGGGCGTGCCCTGGGTCGTGAAGCCATCGGGCTTTGCAGAAATCGCTTCCCCTCCCCCGACGCTGCGGTCGGACAGCGTCTCCTCGGTGGACACGGGCGAGAGCCAGCAACGGGCAGCAACGACGCGCCACAGCCGCCGACCTGCAACGGGATTGAATCGCTCCCCGACCGTAGCCCTTTCAGGCGGGTTCGACGCGGAGAAGGCGATGGTCAAGCGCGGAGCCGAGTGCGGCCTCTTGCCTCTCTAGATCGCCCGAGGCAACCCAAGGAGGCGACTTGCATCCTCTCCATAGCGTCCGCATTGGCACTCTTCAGGTCTCTCCGGATACAACGTTTGGCATTTCGATGACCATCGCTCGCCACCTCGCCCGCCTTCAGGTCCGCATCGAAACCATTGCGGAGCAACAACTCCGTACCCGGTTCGGTTGCCGGGCGCTCGAGGACACGAAGTCGGCCCTCACGCCGACGGGTCGCGACCGCGTCGCCATGCTTTTGGAGAAGCTGTGGGCCTTCTCCAAACGATCCGGACGGAGCAGCTCGCACCAGATCTTATCCGGGAATTGGCCGAGCGGACGTGGTCCTATCTCGAATAGCTGGACGAAACCTGCTGGGACGAGAAGCTTTACTGGCTCACGGGAAGGTTTGGCCTGAGAGGCAAGACGTTGCTTGCACTTTTCTCGCGAGTTCGCGGGCAGCGGCCATCCGCCCGCTGTTTCTCGCGTTTGAGGGCTTGCTCCAGCTCGGCTGCTTTCGACGACAGTTTCGCCTGCCCGCTTTTCAGCACTGCCACCTCGGCTACTGTAGCCCTGGCCCGCCGACGCTCGTTCTCGACGACGGCGCTGATTTCCCCCGAAGCCTCTCTTCATTGCCCTTGCGCAAGGCTGCGAGTCATCCTCTCTGAGCCTGCCTAGTTCCGGGGCTGCTGTGTTGGCGCGCCCCTTCTCCCGCGCCAGAACCCCGCCCAGGCGGCCGGCCTGCTCCGTACGCCGCCGCCGCCCGTGTTTTTTTGTACCTTTGAGGGCTTGCTCCAGCTCGGCTTGCTTTTGATGTCAATAAAGCTCGTGCTCTCTGTTCACCAATGCCTACGTCTTTGGCTACTGTGCAGCCTTGGCCCGCCGACGTTCGTTTCGACGGCTGTGCTGATTTCCCCAAGCCTCAATTCGCCCTTGCGCAAGGCTGCGAGCTCGCTCCCTGAGCCCGCCGAATTCCTGGGGCCGCCGCGTCGGCGCGCCCCTTCTCCCGCGCCAGTGCATCGCTGCTGTACGGCCGGCCTGCTCGGCGCCGCCGTCCGCCCTCTGTTTCTCGCGTTGGACGGCCGGCTCGCCTCTCCGCGACTCTTTCGCGAGCAGCTTCGATCGCTCGCTCTTCAGCACCCCAATTTCAGAAGCCGCGGCCTCAACCCGCCGACGCTCCTTCTCGCACAGGCCGCGTTCTCGCTTCTGCGAGTTTCGACTTGCTTTGGCGCAAAGCAGCGAGCCGCCGGCTCCTCGGAGGCCGCCGAGTCCCGGGCCGCTGCGTCGGCGCGCTCCTTCTCCCGCGCCAGAGCATCGTCAAGAGCGAGCCCGCCCCGCACCGCCGCGAAGCTTCTGATCTCCCGATGTGAGCCTCAAGGAGCTGCTGTGTTCTCTCGTCCGCTTCTCTCGTTCCAACGCGTCCTGCACTTCGGTGAGCTTCGCCTCGCTCGCCGCAAGGGCACTCCTGCTGCACGCTCGAGGGCCGCGCTCGCGGCTTCGGCTCGCGCCCTCTCGCGATCGGCCGAAGCGGTGAGTTCGGTGCGCGCTTTCTCCAACTCCTCACAGCGGTTCTCGGCCATCTTGTTCTCGGCCACGCCGTCGCCCGTAATTCGTGCCGGTCCTTGCTGCTGCTTTTCTGCAGACCCTCGACAAGCCGCAGGCGAGCGCCGGCACGATTGCGGGCGCCGCGTCGGCCGAGAACAAGATGGCCGAGAACCGCTGTGAGGAGTTGGAGAAAGCGCGCACCGAACTCACCGCTTCGGCCGATCGCGAGAGGGCGCGAGCCGAAGCCGCGAGCGCGGCCCTCGACGGTGAGCGGAGTGCCCTTGCGGCGAGCGAGGCGAAGCTCACCGAAGTGCAGGACGCGTTGGAACGGGAGCGAAGCCGGGCTGAGCAGGCCACGGCAGCCCTTGAGGTCTCTCATCGGGAGATCGAGAAGCTTCGCGGCGGTGCAGAGCAGGCTGGCTCCTTGAGCGATGCTCTGGCGCGGGAGAAGGAGCGCGCCGACGCAGCGGCCCAGGAACTCGGCCGCCTCAAGAACGAGCAGTTCGCTGCTTTGCGCCAAAGCGAGTCGAAACTCGCGGAGGCAAACGCATCTGTCGAGAAGGAGCGTCGGCGGGTTGAGGCCGCGGCTTCTGAAATTGGGGTGCTGAAGAGCGAGCGATCGAAGCTGCTCGCGAGAGTTGCGGAACTCGAGCCGGCCGTCCAACGCGAGAAACAGAGGGCGGACGGCGGCGCCGAGCAGGCCGGCCGTCTGAGCGATGCACTGGCGCGGGAGAAGGGGCGCGCCGACGCGGCGGCCCAGGAACTCGGCGGGCTCAGGGACGAGCTCGCAGCCTTGCGCAAGGGCGAATTGAGGCTTGGGGAAATCAGCACAGCCGTCGAGAACGAACGTCGGCGGGCCAAGGCTGCGGTCGCCGACGTGGCGTTGCTGAAGAGCGAGCAGGCGAAACTGTCGTCGAAAGCAGCCGAGCTGGAGCAAGCCCTCAAACGCGAGAAACAGCGGGCGGACGGCGGCGCGGAGCAGGCCGGCCGCCTGAGCGATGCTCTGGCGCGGGAGAAGGGGCGCGCCGACGCGGCGGCCCAGGAACTCGGCGGGCTCAGGGATGAGCTCGCAGCCTTGCGCAAGGGCGAATCGAGGCTTGGGAAATCAGCGCCGTCGTCGAGAACGAGCGTCGGCGGGCCAAGGCTGCGGTCGCCGAGGTGGCAGTGCTGAAAAGCGGGCAGGCGAAACTGTCGTCGAAAGCAGCCGAGCTGGAGCAAGCCCTCAAACGCGAGAAACAGCGGGCGGATGCCGCTGCCCGCGAACTCGCGAGTCTCAAGCAACGTCTTGCCTCTCAGGCCAAACCTGCGGTGAGCCAGTAAAGCTTCTCGTCCGGGCGGGTTTCATCCAGCGGTTCGATAGGACCACGTCCGCTCGGCCAATTCCCGGATAAGATCTGCTGCGGTCCGCTCGTCCGGATCGTTTGAGAAGGCCCGCACCTTCTCCAAAAGCATGGCAACGCGGTCGCGACCCGTCGGCGTGAGGGCCGACAGCGTGTCCTCGAGGCTCAAGCCGGCCGGACCCGGTACGGAATTGTGCTCCGCAATGGTTTCGATGCGGACCTGAAGGCGGGCGAGGTGGCGAGCGATGGTCATCGAAATGCCGAACGTTGTATCCGGAGAGACCTCAAGAGTGCCAATGCGGACGCTATGGAGAGGATGCAAGTCGCCTCCTTGGGTTGCCTCGGGCGACCTGGATCGATACGAGGCCGCACTCGGCTCCGCGCTTGACCATCGCCTTCTCGTCGAACCCGCCTGAAAGGGCTCACGGTCGGGAGCGATTCAATCCGGTTCAGGTCGGCGGCTGTCGCGCGTCGTTGCTGCCCGTTCGGGCTCTCGCCCGTGTCCACCGAGGAGACGCTGTCCGACCGCAGCGTCGCGAGAGCGGTCGCGATTTCTGCAAAGCCCGATGGCTTCACGACCCAGGGCACGCCCTGTAACTCGGGCAGGTCCGGCGCAGCATCGAGGCCGGAAAACACGATGAAGGGAACGCCACGGGCCCGAAGCTCCCGCGCCAAGGGTGCGCAGGATCCGTCCTTCAGCAGCACATCGAGGATAGCCATATCCGGAGTGAAATCCCGGAGCCGCGCGAGAGCGGCAGCGGCATGGCTGAACGGGCCCGCGACGGCGTAGCCCGCATCTTGAAGATCGTCGGCGAGCATCATGCCGATGACGGCATTATCCTCCGCCACCAGCACGACCCGGTCGTGCATTGTTTCGCCCAATTCAGCCCCCCGCATCATGCCGGTGTGATTGCATCTCGGCATGAAGCTTGACCGTAAGGGTGACGCGTGGCGGAAGAATGGCCAAAGCTTGGCCGTTGCCGGCCGGCGTGGAGGAGAATGTGGTGGGTTATCCGGCCCTTCTGCGGAGGCATGCCCAAGATTTGTCTTCGGCCGGAAACCTCGCCGGCGTGCGGGTGTTAACCATCACGGCGAAACCACTCCTGAGAAGCCTCGAATTGTATGGATCGCGCCCGCGGGCCCTGCGCACAATTCAACTGCGACTTCCGACGGGCTGGGGACCTTGTTCGGACCTTGCCATGAATTCACTGTCCATCTTCAGCCGAGGATCGGCCGATGAGTCGCAGACCCACGAACGGGTGTTGGCGCTCGTCGACCCGGAGCCGTTGCCGCGTGAGTGCTTGGCCGAAGTTCTGCAGGCGGCATTCTCCAGAACCCTGGTGGTTGCCGCAGCCGAGATCGGCGAGATCGACCCGACGGTGAGCACGCCGATCGCGCTTGGGTTGGTCAAAGTTCCCGGCCCTTACGCGCCCGGCGCGGTTGGCGCGTCCGTCAGAGCCTTTGAGCAGCATCTGCCCGGCACGCCGATCATCGTGATGGGCTGCGGCAGCGAGAGCTTTGCTCTCGAAGCCGTCCATGCGGGTGCGCGTGGCGTCCTGCCGGTGTCCGATCCGCTCCGGGTCGCGATGGCGGCAGTCGGCCTCGTGCTGGCCGGGGGGACCTATTATCCGCTCCGCCTCCCGCGCGAAGCGCTCTCCGGCGCGGAGACCGGCGCCGATGGGCAATGCTCGTCGCCGACGCCGCTGCCGCCGCCCTTAGCACTCGGTCCCAATTGCGGCGCGAGTCCATTCGCAGACCGGCCCGGAGACAGTGACCAGACTGCTCTCTTCACGGCCCGCGAGCTGGACGTGCTTGCGGCGTTGCAGCGGGGCCGGTCGAACAAGTGGATCGCAAGTCAGCTCAACTTGTCGGAGAACACGGTCAAGGTTCACATCAGGCACATCATGCGCAAGCTGAAGGCCACGAACCGCACGCAAGCGGTGATCTACTCGCGCGAACGTGCTCCGTTTGCGCCACGTCCAGACCACCCTCTGGCCCCGTCGGAGGACGGCGCTCCCCGAAGCTGATGCCGGCGCCCGGACATCGGCGCCACAGGGCTTGAGCCGTGACAAGGAACTCGCGCGTCTTAGGCTCCCAGTGTCGGACTTGGCGGAAGGGGTGGGATTCGAACCCACGGTGGACTTGCGCCCACGGCGGTTTTCAAGACCGCTGCCTTAAACCGCTCGGCCACCCTTCCCAAAGAAAATCGGCTAAGCTCGCGGGGAGCTTCGAGCGCCTGATTGCCCCGGCTGTCTAGTGCCGCGGACCGAGAGCCGTCAACCTTCGGGCGGCACTCGGAATCACACGATCCTGCCATCCCCGGATCCAGGGATCCTTCCTTCGATGCGAACCCGCCGGAAGCCTTGTCGGAAGCGTCGCCCGTCATGGGATCTCATGTCCATCCGATGATCCTGCATTCGTTGCGCGGCAAGGCGTTGGCACGCTCCGCAGCGGAGCGGGATTGCCGGTGGACAAATCACAGGATCCGGTGACCAAATGGCGATGGTTAAGACATCGTTAACCAAATTGGCCCATCACAGGATCACGGCATCGCTCGGCAACAAGGTTCCCGAACGCGCTCCCGAGGAGGCCGAAGTGCCGGGTATTCCGCGTTGCGTCATCTGATCCTGTGAGAAGAGGACACTAGGATGAAGGCGATCACCTTCGTGACCCAAAAGGGCGGGAGCGGGAAGAGTACGCTCTGCATCTCGCTCGCCATCGCCGCCCAGGAGGCCGGAGCCTCCGTCTGCATCCTGGAGATGGACCGTCAGGCGACCGTCAGCGACTGGGCGGAGCACCGCCAGCGCGAGTCGCCCGAAGTCGCCCAGATCGACGCGACGCAGCTCGAAGACATCCTGCAGCGCCTCCAGGGCTCGGCCTACGATTACGTGTTCATCGACACGCCGGGCGTCGACAGCCCCGGCACCCTGTCGGCGATCCGCGCGGCCGACCTCTGCGTCATTCCGTGCCGGCCGACGCCGGCCGATCTTCGCGCCTTCAAGCCGACTCTCGCCGCCATCTACCGGCTCGAGAAGAAGTTCGCCTTCGTGTTGAACCAGACGCCGCCGCGCAGCTACCGCGTCCGGGACGCCACCGACGGTCTTGCCGTGCTGGGCGTCCTGCCGGACGTCAACATCGTCATGCGCAACGACCATCAGGATGCGATCGGCCTCGGCCAGGGCGTGACCGAGTTCAATCCGAGCGGGCAGGCGGCGCAGGAAGTCCGCAAGCTGTGGTCCTGGCTCGAGAAGCGAATGCAGGTCTCAAAGCATGTCAAAGCCGCATAAATTAAGCTTGAAATCCATTGTTGCCGCCTCCGTTCCCAGTTCAGTGCGCACGGATTCCGATATCGTGGGATTTCCTGCGCCGCCGGTGGTGCCGGCGCTCAAGCAGGGAACGCTGAAGGAGCGGGCGAAGCAGCTCTCCGTCTATCTCGAGCCGCCGGTCTACGATCAGCTGCGCGATCTCGCCTACACGGAGCGGACCAAGATCCATCAGTTGATGCTCGAAGCCGTCGATCTGCTCTTCAAGCATCGCGGGGCGCTGTCGATCCGCCAGCTCACGGCCCAGAAGGGCAGGCCGGACGGAACGTCCTCGTGATCCTGTGATGACAGGATCCTTGGACAGGCGTCAGCGTCGCGGATCCGCTGAAACCGGGATGCGGGGAGGGCAGGGGCTTGCAACCCCGGCTGAAGCGGCATGGAGATAACCATAGGGAGGGTATTCTGGTGCCGGCCGAAAATGCCCTTAGGTCAAGTTCGGGCCGCGGCAAGACGGCGCCCGAATGACATGAGACGGCATCTCAGAAAAGGCAAATAAGGCATTGATCTCAAAACGTAATGAAGGCGTAGGCAAACATTGATGACGATCGAGCTTCGCCATTGACAGGCGCGGCGTTTTAACGGTCTTTTAGCACTTCCAGAACAGGCTTGCCGGGAAGGCAGATTCGCGGGCGAAGCCCGCCGCTTCCGAACGAGCAGCCGGACATTGGGTGAGGGGCAGAATGCGGGTTCGTGACGCCGAGCTGAACTTTCGGTTCATCGCGACCGCTCCGCGACGCTCTCCTCGGCTCCCGCTTGCTCCGCCTCACCGGCGTCACGGTCGTCGCGCTCGGCGCGGCCAACTGCTCGCAGAAAGTCGGCGGCATCGATCCGAAATACGGCGTCGCCCCGAGCCCAAGGGTGGTTCAGGACGGAGAGCCCGTGCCGAAGGGTGGCGGGCGGCAGATGGTCGGCAAGCCCTACATGGTCGCCGGCCGGACCTACGTTCCGGCCGAGAACCCGCGCTATGCGAGCGTAGGCCTGGCCTCCTGGTACGGCTCCAACTTTCATGGCCGGATGACCGCGAACGGCGAGATCTTCGACCGCTACGCGATCGCAGCGGCGCACACCACGATGCCGCTCCCGAGCTATGCGCGGGTCACGAACCTGCAGAACAATCATTCGATCATCGTGCGCGTGAACGATCGCGGCCCCTATCACGGCAACCGCATCATCGACGTCTCGCAGCGGACGGCCGAAGCGCTCGACTTCAAGCGGAACGGCACGGCCCGCGTCCGCGTCGAGTATGTGGGCCGCGCTTCGCCGAACGGCAGCGACGACCGGATCCTGCTGGCGAGCCTGCGCACGGACGGGCAGCCCGCGTCGCTCACCGGCCAGCCCGCGACGCTGATCGCGAGGGCCGACACCCGGCCCGACGCCGCGCGGACCGCCATCTCCATCCGGACCTACGAGCCCGACGAGAGCGAGGGGGAGGGCGCCGCCGAGGCGCCGTTGCCGTCGCCCGCGGCGGCCGGCCAGGCGGTGGCCGGAGTTCCGCTGCCTCCCGAGCGTCCGTTCGATCTCGGCACGATCCCGAACGCCGCGACGCCCGTTCCGGCGGTGGTACCGGCGCGGCCGCTCCTGCCGCCGTCGCGGCCGGTCGTGGCCAGCCTCACCACCGCACCGTTCCCGGCTCAGACGGGTTTCCGGACGGGCGTCTCCCTCGAGCCGCTCGACCGCTCGAAGTTTGTGGGCCGTTCCGCCCAAAACTAACCTTCCGGCAAGCTCGGCGTTGATTTCGGGCCGCCGTCGCCGCACATTCCGCGTTCCTTTCGTGGTATTGTGTGGCCATGGCTCTCGTCCGCACCCTCTGGGCCTCTCATAAGCCCATTCTTGGGGTTATTCTCCTTGTCTGTTCGTATCTTGCGGCGGCGGGCTCAAGCCTTGCGCAAGGCTTCCAGACGCTCGCCCCGCACGCCATCCTGATCGATGCCGACAGCGGGACCGTCCTGTTCGAGAAGAACGCCGACGAGCTCACCGCCCCGGCCAGCATGGCCAAGATCATGACGGTCGAAGTCGTGTTCCACGAGATGCAGAAGGGCAGGATCAATGCTCGACACCGAGTTCACGGTGTCCGAGAACGCCTGGCGGCGCGGCGGCGCCGGTTCGGGCGGCTCGTCGATGTTCGCCCAGCTCAACAGCAGCATCAAACTGTCCGATCTCCTGCGCGGCATCATCGTCCAGTCCGGCAACGACGCGTCGATCGCCGTGGCCGAGGGCATCGCCGGCACCGAAGACAACTTCGCCCGCATGATGACCGAGCGCGCCCGCGAGCTCGGGCTGACGCAATCGACGTTCCGCAATGCGACCGGCTACGGCCATCCGGAGCAGAAGGTCACGATGCGCGAGCTCGCGAAGCTCGCCATCCACATCATCGAGACCTATCCGGAGCTCTACAAGATCTTCGGAGAGCGGGAGTTCACCTGGAACAAGATCCGGCAGCAGAACCGCAACCCGCTGCTGACGCTCGACATCGGGGCGGACGGCCTCAAGACCGGGAACATCGACGAGTCCGGTTACGGCCTGATCGCTTCCGCGGTCCAGAACGGCCAGCGGCTCGTCCTCGTCGTCAACGGCCTCAAGACGGCCCGCGAGCGGGCGGCCGAATCCCGCAAGCTCCTCGAGTGGGGCTTCCGGTCCTTCGAATCCCGCCAGCTCTTCGCCGCGGACGAAACGGTCGGCGAGGCGCAGGTCTATGGCGGCGACCGCCGCTCCCTCCCGCTCGTCTCGCCGAAGCCGATCCGCGTTCTGATGCCGCGCGGCTCGAACGAGCGGCTCGCCGCGAGGATCGTCTATCAGGGTCCGATCATGGCGCCGGTCCAGCAAGGGCGCTCAGGTCGGCACGGCTTCAGGTGATGCGCGGCGAAATGCCAGGCGCTCGACGCTGCCGCTCTATGCCGGCGAGGACGTTCAGACCGGCTCCTTGAGCCAGAGGGCTCTCGACGGGCTGCTCGAGTTCGGATCGGGCCTCATCCGGCGCGCCTTCTCGGCCGTCACCGACCGCGGCTGATGCGAGGGCGCTTCATTACGTTCGAAGGCGGGGAGGGGGCCGGCAAGTCCACGCAGATCGAGCGGCTCCGCCGCCGCATCGAGGGTCTCGGCCACCCGGTGCTCGTCACCCGCGAGCCCGGCGGCTCGCCGAAGGCCGAGGCGATCCGGAAGCTCATCCTCGACGGGCAGGCGAAGATCGTGCGGCCCCTTCGCCGAGGCGCTGCTCTTCTCCGCGGCCCGGATCGACCATCTCGATCACAGGATCCGGCCGTCCTTGGATCAGGGGCATCCATGTCCTCTGCGACCGCTTCGCGGATTCGACCCGCGCCTATCAGGGCGCCCTCGGCCAGGTGAGCCTCGAGCGGCTGAAGCACTGGAGCGGATCGTGGTCGGCGACACCGCGCCGGACCTCACCCTCATCCTCGACCTGCCGGCGGAGATCGGCCTCGCGCGGGCCGCGTCGGCGGCGGCGACGAGAAAGGCGAGGGGACCGACCGCTTCGAGGCGGAGGACGCCGCTTTCACGGCGCCCTGCGGCAAGCCTTCCTCGACATCGCCGCGAGGAGCCCGACGCGCTGCGTCGTGATCGATGCCGCGCAGGACGCCGAGGCGGTCGAGGAAGCGGTCTGGACGGCCATCGTGCGGCAACGGCTGCCGGCTCTCGCCGAGCCGAGCGGAGCAAAGCCCCATGTCGCGTGACGCCGCGGACTTCGCCGGAGCCGGACCGCCTCGAGGGCGCGCCGCACCCGCGCGAGCAGTTCGCCTTCTTCGGGCACGCCGAGGCGGAGGGCGCCTTCGTCGACGGAATGCGGAGCGGGCGGCTGCACCACGCCTGGCTCATCGGCGGACCGGCAGGGCATCGGCAAGGCGACCTTCGCCTACCGGGTCGCCCGGCGCCTCCTCGACCTTCCGCCCGGTGCCCCGGTCGAGACGCTCGACGTCGACCGCCGGGCTCCGCCGTCGCCCGGCAGGTCGCGGCTTTGTCGCATCCGAACCTCGCCGTGCTCCGGCGGGCGCCGGCCGACCGACAAGAAGGGGCCTTCGGCCACGATTCCGGTCGACGCCGTGCGCCGCGCCCTCGGCGTCTTCGGCTCCACGGCGGCCGGCGGCGGCTATCGGGTCTGCATCGTCGACAGCGCCGAGGACCTGACGACCGCCAGCGCCAACGCGCTCCTGAAGGTGATCGAGGAACCGCCGCCGCGCTCGGTCTTCCTGATCGTCAGCCACGCCCCGCAGCGGCTCCTGCCGACGATCCGCTCCCGCTGCCGGCGCCTGCCGTTCCGCCCCCTCCCGGACGAGGAGATCCGGGCGGTCGTCGCCTCGATCGGGAAACCCTGGACGGACGCCTCGGAGGACCTGCTGCGGCGACGCCCTGCGCGCTCGGGGAGGGCTCGGTCCGGCGGACGCTCGAGATGCTCGACGAGGACAAGATGGCGTTCGTCGCGCAGATCACCGAGGCCCTCGACGCCCTGCCGCAGCACCGAGCCGCGAAAAATCCTCGTCGCTCGCCGAGACGCTTGGCACGCCGGGACGCCGAGGAGGACCTACGAACTCGCCCTCGACACGGTCAACCGCTGGGTGAGCAGCCGCCTGCGCCGACCGGGCTTCCCTTGGGGCCGCCCGCCTTGCGCCGCTGGTGGAGGTGTGTGAGAAGGTCGCCCGCCAGGCGCGCGAGATCGACGTCTACAATCTCGATCGCCGGCCCCTCGTCCTCTCGCTGTTCGACGATCTTGCCGACGCGGTTCGGCGGACGGCCTGAGCCGCTGCTGAAGGACTGCCATGGCCGGACCGCGAAAAGTTCTACATCACGACGGCCATCTCGTACCCGAATGGCGCCCCGCATATCGGCCACGCCTATGAGGTGGTGGCCGCCGACGCGATCGCGCGCTTCAAGCGCCTCGACGGCTACGACGTGTTCTTCATGACGGGCACGGACGAGCACGGCCTCAAGATCCAGCAGACGGCGCCGAACGAGCGGCACGACGCCCGAAGGCCCTCGTCGACGAGCATGGCGGCGCAGTTCCGCGCCATGGCCGACCGGCTCGACTGCTCCTACGACCGCTTCATCCGCACCACGGACCCGGACCACCTGCCGTCGACGCAGGAGCTCTGGCGCCGGATGCAGGAGCGCGGCGACATCTATCTCTCGAAGTATTCCGGCTGGTACTCGGTCCGCGACGAGGCCTATTACGACGAGAGCGAGACTGCGCCAGGCAGCCGGACGGCACCTGGCTCGCGCCGATCGGGCACGCCGGTCGAGTGGATCGAGGAGGAGAGCTACTTCTTCCGGCTCTCCGCCTACCAGGACCGGCTCCTCGCCCATTACGAGGCGAACCCGACCTTCATCGGCCCGGAGACCCGCCGCAACGAGATCGTCAGCTTCGTCCGCTCCGGGCTCAAGGACCTCTCCATCAGCCGCACGACCTTCGACTGGGGCCTGCCGGTGCCGGGCGACCCGAAGCACGTCATGTATGTGTGGGTCGACGCCCTCAACAACTACCTCACCGGCACCGGCTTTCCGGACGAGAACGACCCGCGCTGGCACTACTGGCCGGCCGACGTGCACATCATCGGCAAGGACATCGTCCGCTTCCATACGGTCTACTGGCCGGCCTTCCTGATGTCGGCCGGGCTCCCGCTGCCGAAGCGCGTCTTCGGCCACGGCTTCCTGTTCAACCGCGGCGAGAAGATGTCGAAGTCGGTCGGCAACGTGATCGACCCGTTCTCGCTCGCCGAGACCTACGGCGTCGATCAGCTGCGCTACTTCTTCCTGCGCGAGGTGCCGTTCGGCCAGGACGGCAACTACTCGCACGAGGCCATCGTCAACCGCATCAACGCGGACCTCGCGAACGACCTCGGCAACCTGGCGCAGCGCTCGCTGTCGATGATCGCCAGGAACTGCGGCGGCGCCGTACCGGAGCCGGGCGAGCTCACCCAGGCCGACCGCGACATCCTGTGGCTGGCGGACGGGCTGCCTGCCAAGGCGAGGGCGGCCATGGAGGACTTCGCCCTGCATACGGCGCTTGCGGAGATCTGGGCGGTCGTCGCCGAGGCGAACCGCTATTTCGCCTCGCAGGAACCCTGGATCCTCCGCAAGCAGGATCCGGCCCGGATGGCGACGGTCCTCTACGTCACCGCGGAGGTGCTGCGCGCCGTCGGGATCATGGCCCAGCCCTTCGTGCCGACGGCGGCCGGCAAGCTCCTCGACCTGCTCGCGGTCCCGGCGGGAGATCGGGTGCTGGCGCAGGTCGGGGCCGGCCACCGGCTGAAGGCCGGGAGCGGCCTTGCCGCAACCTCAGCCGATCTTTCCGCGTTACGTCGAGGCGGAGGCGGAATAAGCCTCCATTTCCTCGCGCCTGGGGGCGGGCGCCGACCGGGAAGCGTCGCCATGCCTGCGCCGTCCTTCATGTTCGCCACCGGGATCGAGAACAGCATCCCGACCATCGACAACGGCCGCACGCGCATCGACCAGATGGGGAAATGCGGCCACTACGAACAGTGGCGCACGGATTTCGAGCTCGTGCGGGAGCTCGACATCCACTTCCTCCGCTACGGCCCGCCGCTCCACACCACGTTCCTGGGCCCCGGTCGCTACGACTGGAGCTTCGCGGACGTCACGTTCGCGTATCTCTACGAGCACGATATCGTGCCGATCGTGGACCTGTGCCATTTCGGCGTGCCGGACTGGATCGGCAATTTCCAGAATCCCGACTTTCCGAAGCTGTTTGCCGCCTATGCGCAGGATTTCGCGCGCCGCTTCCCGTGGGTCCAGCTCTACACCCCTGTCAACGAGATGTTCATCTGCGCGCTGTTCTCCGCCGCCTACGGCTGGTGGAACGAACAGCTGCGGAGCGACCAGGCCTTCGTCACGGCGCTGAAGCACGTCGTGAAGGCGAACGTGCTCGCGATGGCGTGCATCCTGGAGGTCAGGCCCGACGCCATCTTCGTGCAAAGCGAGTCCTCCGAGTATTTCCACGCCGAGAACCCGGCCGCGATCAAGCCCGCGGAGCTGATGAACGCGCGGCGTTTCCTGTCGCTCGACCTGAACTACGGCCGCCGCATCGATTCCGACATGTACGAGTACCTGATGGACAACGGCATGACGCGCGAGGAGTACCATTTCTTTCTCGAGTGCTCGTCGCTTCGCCACCACTGCCTGATGGGCAACGACTACTACGTGACGAACGAGCACAGGGTCAGGCCGGATGGGTTTACGACCGCCGCCGGTGACGTCTTCGGTTACGACGAGATCACCCGCCAGTATTACGAGCGCTACAAGCTCCCCGTGATGCACACCGAGACGAACCTCATGCAGGGCGCCAACGGCGACGAGGCGGTGAACTGGCTCTGGAAGCAATGGGCCAACGTGCTCCGCGTCCGCAACAACGGCGT
This sequence comes from uncultured Alphaproteobacteria bacterium, assembly GCA_963723525.1. Lineage (GTDB taxonomy): Bacteria > Pseudomonadota > Alphaproteobacteria > Rhizobiales > Beijerinckiaceae > Microvirga. The sequence continues at coordinate 289,573 of CAVRRI010000001.1, read as the reverse complement.
GCCGATCGTCGGCTTCACCTGGTACTCGCTGACCGATCAGATCGACTGGCATCACGGCCTCCGCGAGGTGCGGAACGAGGTCACCCCCGTCGGCCTCTACGATCTCGACCGCAAGATCCGCCCCGTCGGAGCGGCCTACAGGCAGCTCATCCACGACTGGCGCGAGGTGCTCCCGGCCCAGAGCGTCGTCCTGACGGTCCCGGTCGTCCTGCCCTGCGAATACGAGGACCGCCAGGCCCTCCGCTACCGCGAGCGCGCGCGCCGGCTCCTGGACACCGAATTCCGGGCGACCGAACTCGCGAGCGATGTCTACGCGTCCCGGTGACCGGGAGGGTGGACGGAAGCCGGCCGATCCGCTTTATGGACGACATCGCCGACACGGGGGAGAGAAGGGGGCGTCACCGTCCATGCTGATCGACAGCCATTGCCATCTCGATTTCCCCGACCTTGCCGGCCGCCTGCCGGAGGTCTTGTCGAATGCGGAACGCGCGGGCGTCGGACGTCTCGTGACGATCTCGACGCATGTGGGCCGTTTCGAGACCTACCGCGCCCTGGCGGAGGCAAACCCGGCCGTGTTCTTCACGGTCGGAACGCACCCGCACAACGCGGCGGTCGAGCCCGACATTCCGGCGGAGGACATCGTCCGCCTGTCGGCGCATCCGCGCTGCATCGCGATCGGGGAGGCTGGCCTCGACTATTTCTACGACAAGAGTCCCCGGGACGTGCAGCGGCGCGTCTTCCGCACCCATATCGCGGCCGCCCGCGAGAGCGGCCTGCCGCTCGTCATCCACGCGCGCGACGCCGACGACGACATGATCGAGATCCTCGAAGACGAGACGCGGAGAGGACGCTTCGATGCGGTCCTCCACTGCTTCTCGTCGACCGCCCGGCTAGCCGAAGTCGGCGTCGAACTGGGGCTCTACGTGTCCTTCTCGGGCATCCTGACGTTCAAGAAGTCCGACGAGATCCGCCGCATTGCGACCCGGGTGCCGCGCGAGCGCCTCCTCGTCGAGACCGACGCGCCCTATCTGGCGCCGGAGCCGCACCGCGGCCGCAAGAACGAACCGGCCTATGTGGTGCACACGACGAGGGTCCTGGCCGACACGATCGGCGTGACGGAAGACGACATGGCGCGGATCACGACGGACAACTTCTATCGCCTGTTTCGCAAGGCCGCCGCGGCCGACGGGCTGCAGCGGGGCGACGCCGCATGAACTTGCGCTTCACGATCCTCGGCTGCGGCTCCTCGGGCGGCGTTCCGCGGGTCGGCTCCGGCTGGGGAGCGTGCGATCCGGCGAACCCGAAGAACCGGCGCCGCCGGTGCTCGCTGCTCGTCGAGCGGCTCGGACGAGAAGGCACGACCGCAATCCTCGTCGATGCGAGCCCGGACCTGCGGGAGCAGTTGCTCGACGCCGACGTCCGGCGACTCGACGCTTTGCTGTTCACCCACGAGCACGCCGACCACACGCACGGGATCGACGATCTCCGCCCGCTCGCGATCGCCATGCGCCGTCGGGTGCCGGTCTACATGGACCGGGTCACCGGCGAGATGCTGACGACGCGGTTCGGCTATTGCTTCAAGACGCCGCCCGGGAGCCAGTATCCGCCGATCCTCGAAGCGCGCGCCATGGCGGCCGACCATCCGGTCGCCGTCGAAGGCCGCGGCGGCATCGTCGAGGCGGTGCCGTTCCGGCTCGCCCATGGCGACATCGACGCGCTCGGCCTGCGCATCGGCGACCTGGCCTACGCACCGGACGTGAGCCGCATCCCCGAAGAGAGCATGCGCTATTTCCAGGGCCTCGACACGCTCATCATCGACGCGCTGCGCTACACGCCGCATCCGTCGCATTTCTCGGTGTCGGAAACGCTGGCGCTTATCGAACGCGTGAAGCCGCGGCGTGCCATCCTGACGAACCTGCACACGGATCTCGACTACGGGAGGCTGAAATCCGAGCTCCCGGACCACATCGAGCCGGCCTTCGACGGTCTTGCGGTGGTCGTCGAGATCGCGGCGGAACGAACCGCATGATCACCGGGCTCTGCTGCGTCATCCTCGAGCGCGTGGTAGCGAAATCCGAGGACCTCAGGCCGCGAAGGGTGTCCGATCTTCGGCATCATCCTTGGATTCCCGCAAAACGAGACATCCATCTTCTGGTTCCATAATATATCTTATGCGAAATGTTCGATCGAGAACTCGCGGTGTGGAGGGCGTCACTCCACGACGGATATCAAGGCTTGTCAGCTCTGGATCGGAACCACTCAGCCAAGTGAGGCTCCGCGAGCTGACCTGCAGCAAGCGCCTCGATGATCGTGACAGCCTCGGACGGATCGAAACGAAGGCGGTAGCCATTCAGCGCCAGGAACAAGCGGGCCACCACCCAAGCGGTACGATTGTTGCCGTCGGCGAAACCGTGATTGCGTGCGAGGCCGTAGGCATATGCCGCCGCAAGTTCGGCGGCATCCGGTGTCCCATAGGCCGCGAGGTTGCGGGGCTTTGCCAAGGCCGATTCCACTGCACCACGATCACGGAGGCCATCCAATCCACCGTGTTCGGCGAGTTGCCGATCGTGCACGGCAAAGACCACGTCCGCGGCTACCCAGGACCAAAGCATTATTTTGCCAGGGCCCGGAGAATATCGCGGTCCTGGTGCATGATTTCCTCGGCCAAGGTCATCTGGCGCTCGAAATCGGGATTGTACGGCGTCAGTCGGTAGCCTCCGTCTGGAGCTTCCGTCAGGTAGACCGTGTCGCCTTTCCTGACCCGCAATCTCGCCATCGCTTCCTTGGTCAAAATGAAGCCGGCCGATGCACCGACGGTCGTTACCTTGAAGCTCAGCATAGGATGCCCTCGCACTATATAATGGTTATTATATAGTGCATTGGTTTTGCTGGCAAGTGCTTCGACTTCAAGGCGGAACCCCGGCGGCGGCACTCCTGGCATTTACGAACTGCTTGATGCGATGGAGCCGGCCCTGACCACCCGAACCACACTGCCGATCAAATTCGGGCTCGCTCGCGTCGCAAAACGGCGAAACTCTGCCCGCTGTGTTGCTTGCGAGCATGACACCGGCTCACGCGCCTCGGTGTCGACCCGGGCCGCGCAGAGTGGTGGGAACTGCCCCGTGTCATCCCCGGCGGCGCGGAGCGCCGGGAAGGGGATCCACTCCAGAGTCCACTGGAATCTGGAGCCCCTTCCCTCGCCTGCGGCTGCGTGAACGTTTCACTCTAGGATGATGCCGACCTGCGCGTGGGCGCTCGACCGTCCCTGGTCTCGGGCGAATGCGACGGCCGGGGCAGCGGGGCGCGCAAGGCGCGTCATGGCCATGCGCGATTTCCTTCTTCCGGGCGACGGGCTCGCCCGCTATGTCGTCGCGCAGGCTTTCGCCCAGGATCCAGGCCGTACCGTGATGACCCCTTCCAGCGACATCCGACGTCTCCTCGAGATCATGGCGGCGCTCCGCACCCAAGGCACGGGCTGCCCCTGGGACCTGGAGCAGGATTTTGCGTCGATCGTGCCCTACACGATCGAGGAAGCCTACGAGGTGGCCGATGCGATCGAGCGCGGCGATCTCGTCGACCTCAAGGATGAACTGGGCGATCTCCTGCTGCAGGTCGTCTTCCACGCCCGCATGGCCGAGGAGAGAGGGGCCTTCGCGTTCGGGGACGTGGTGGAGGCGATCACGCGAAAGCTCATCCGCCGCCATCCTCACGTCTTCGGGGAGGCGCGCAACCTCGCTCCCGAACAGGTCCGGAAGCTGTGGGACGAGATCAAGCAGGCCGAGAGGTCGGAGCGCCGCGCCGCCCACGAGGCGGCCGGCCTGCCGGCGCAGGACGCAAGCTACCTCGCCGGAATCCCCACGGCTCTGCCGGCCCTGTCCCGGGCCGGAAAGTTGACCGAGAAAGCCGCAAAGGTCGGGTTCGATTGGCCGAATGCCGGCCAGGTGATCGACAAGATCCGCGAGGAGCTGGACGAGGTCGAAGAGGCCTCTGCGCAAGGCGACCAGGACCGGATCGAGGACGAAATCGGCGACCTTCTGTTCGCGGTGACGAACCTCGCCCGCCATCACGGGATCGATCCCGAAGCGGCCCTTCGGCGCACGAATGCGAAATTCGAGCGCCGCTTCGGCGCCATCGAGGCGGCGCTCGGCGCGCAGGGACGCTCGCTCCACGACGCGGACCTCGACGAGATGGAAGGGCTCTGGACCGTGGCGAAGCGCGCCGAGCGGCGCGATCTATAGCCTGCGGGCCTGCGGGAAGCGGTTGAGCAACCGGGGCTCCTTGCCGGGCGTGAGGCGGACCTGCACAACCGTGCGCCCCTCTTCCGTCATCGCCCGTCTCGAGGATCTCGGTGTTCTCGTGCAGCCACGCGAGCCCCTGTCCATCCTCGGGCGCGACGCTGATCTCGAAGCTCGGGCGGCCCGTCGAGAGGTGATCCTCGATGGCCGCGAGGAGCGCCGCACTCCCCTCCCCGGTCAGGGCGGAGATGAGGATCGGCCGCCGATCCTGGGATATGCGCTCCGATGCGGTCGGCGAGGCGCCGGCGCTCGTCCGGAGCGAGGAGGTCCGCCTTGTTCCAGACCTCGACGACCCGGCCCGTGTCGCCCGGATCGATGCCGAGTTCGCGCAGGACCGTGTGCACGTCGCCGGCCTGAGCCTCGCTCTCGCCGTGGGAGACGTCCCGCACGTGGAGCAGCACGTCCGCCTCGATCACATCCTCGAGGGTCGCCCGGAAGGCCGCCACCAGCATGGTCGGCAGGTCCGAGATGAAGCCGACCGTGTCCGAGAGGATGACCTTCTCGCCGTGCGGCAGAGCGATGGCGCGCGAGGTCGGGTCGAGCGTCGCGAACAGCATGTTCTCGGCCAGCACCTCGGCTTGCGCGAGCCTGTTGAACAGGGTCGACTTGCCGGCGTTCGTGTAGCCGACGAGCGCCACGATCGGGTAGGGCACGCGGCGGCGGCTCTTGCGGTGCAGGGCGCGCGTCTGGACGACCGTTTCGAGCTCGCGCTCGATCCGGGTCATGCGCTCCTGGATCATCCGACGATCGGCCTCGATCTGCGTCTCGCCCGGGCCGCCGAGGAATCCGAAGCCGCCGCGCTGGCGCTCGAGGTGGGTCCACGAGCGCACGAGGCGGCTCTTCTGGTAGTTGAGATGGGCGAGCTCGACCTGGAGCGTGCCCTCCTTCGTCCGGGCGCGGCGCCCGAAGATCTCGAGGATCAGGCCCGTGCGGTCGATGACCTTGGCGCCCCAGGTCTTTCTCCAGGTTGCGCTGCTGCACCGGGGACAGCGCGCAATCCATCACGACCAGGCCGATGCTCTTCGGCACGGATGAGGCCGCCGAGCTCCTCGACCTTGCCGCTCCCGATATAGGTCGCCGGCCTCGGCGAGGCCAAGGGCGCGATGAGCGACTGCACGATGTTGAGGTCGATCGCGCCGGCGAGCCCGACGGCCTCCTCGAGGCGCGCTTCGGGAAGGCGCGGGTTCGTCCCGCCTCCGGCCGTCGAGTCGGCCCCCGGCCGGGCCCGCCTCCTGCGCGTCAGGTACGGGCCGACCACGAGCGTCCGCGTTCCGGCCGCAACCTCTTTTTCCGGTTCGGCGAGCTGGGCTAGACGATGTTCCCCCGGAGTGCGCGGCTCCGTCACGTCGAATGATCTCGCACCTCAGGCCTTTTCGGCGATCTCGTCAGCCTGCTCGAAGAGCTGGACGGGGTGGCCCGGCATGATGGTGGATATGGCGTGCTTGTAAACGAGTTGCGAGTGGCCATCCCTCCGCAGAAGGACGCAGAAGTTGTCGAACCACGTCACGACGCCCTGAAGCTTGACGCCATTCACGAGAAAGATGGTGAGGGGTATTTTGTTCTTCCGGACATGGTTCAGAAAGGTGTCCTGAAGATTTTGCGCGCGATCGCCCGCCATAAGAGTTGCCTCGCCAGCCCGCCGCCGCCGGTCTTGGCTGTCGGGCCGCCAATATGGTTGTCCGCACGCCCGTGCGGTCGGAGACCGGCAGCTCACATTACAGGGCGAACATCATCGTTACGCAAGGGGTTAGGCTCCGCTTGCGTCCGCCCATGGCCAAATTTTCCGTGGATGGTCCCTCTCAGCCGCCGATATTCAAGGATTTCAGCTTCCGGTGGAGAGCCGACCGCTCCATCCCGATGAACTCCGCGGTTCGGGAAATATTGCCGCTAAATCGCGCGATCTGGGCGAGCAGGTACTCCCGCTCGAAGATTTCCCGGGCGTCGCGCAGGGGGAGGCCCATGAGCTTCTCGCCGCCGGCCCCGGCGGGCGTCGAGGGCACGAGCGTCCCGATCTCGGACGGCAGCATCTCGGCCGTGACCGCGGCATCCGGATCGCCGCTCGTCAGGATCATCAGGCGTTCGACGTTGTTGCGGAGCTGCCGGATGTTGCCCGGCCAGTCGTGGGACTGGAGCACCGCCATGGCGTCGTCGGCGATCCGGCGCCGCGGCAGGCCGGTGGCGGCGGAGATCTGCTCCATGAAGAACTCGATGAGTTCCGGCACGTCCTCCCGGCGCTCCGCGAGCGACGGGACGCGGATCGGAACGACGCTGAGCCGGTGAAAGAGGTCCTCGCGGAAGCGCCCCGCCGCGATCTCGGCCGCGAGGTCGCGGCTCGACGAGGAGATGATGCGGACGTCCACGTGGACCCGCGTCGTGCCGCCCACGCGCTGGAAATTCTGATCGACGAGCACGCGCAGGATGCGGTTCTGCGTTTCGCGCGGCATGTCGGCGATCTCGTCGATGTAGAGGGTGCCGCCATGGGCCTCCTCCAGCGCCCCGACGCGCCGCCCCCTGCCGTCCGTGCCCTCCACGCCGAACAGCTCGGCTTCCATGTTCTCGGGCGTGATCGTCGCCGCCGAGAGCACCACGAAGGGTCCGTTGGCGCGGGTCGAGAGGGAATGGATGGTACGGGCGGCAAGTTCCTTGCCGCAGCCGGGCGCGCCCGTCACGAGGATGCGCGCGTTCGTGGGCGCGACGCGCTCGAGGGTTTGCCTGAGCTGGTTTGCGGCGACCGACCTGCCCGCGATGCGGCTCGCCTGCACGGAACGCGCCTTGAGGTCGCGCACCTCGCGCTTCAGGCGCGAGGCTTCGAGCGCCCGCTCGGCGACGAGCACGAGGCGGTCCGCCTTGAAGGGCTTCTCGATGAAATCGTAGGCCCCCGACTTGATGGCCGAAACGGCCGTCTCGATGTTGCCGTGGCCGGAGATCATGACGACGGGGAGGTCGGGATGCTGTCCCTTGATGAGGTCGAGCACCTGCAGGCCGTCGAGACGGCTCCCCTGGAGCCAGATGTCCAGGAAGACGAGGTGCGGACGGCGCGCCTCGACGGCGGCCAGGGCCTCGTCGGAGGTGCCCGCCGTGCGGGTCCGATGTCCCTCGTCCTCGAGGATACCGGCAACGAGTTCTCGAATATCGGCTTCGTCGTCGACGACGAGAATATCAGCGCTCATGAAATTGCTCTGCGAGGTTCGTGGGCCTCTTCGGCCGCTTCTGCCGGTGGCTTTCTTCGGGATCCACATGAGGACCTGCCCGCCGCGTCCGTGCGGGTTGTCGAGAAGCTCCATGCCGCCGCCGTGGTCCTCGAGGATCTTGGCGACGATGGGCAGGCCGAGGCCCGTCCCGCCCTCCCGGGTCGTCATGTAGGGCTCGAGGAGCCGCTGCCGGCCCTCGACCGGGAAGCCCTTGCCGTTGTCGAGCGACCGCGATCGACACGTAGGCCGGGTCGCTCTCGTCGACGCTCACTGTGATCTGCGCCTTGCCGCGCGCTCGGCCTCCGGCACGGCGGCGATGGCTTCCGTGGCGTTCTTCACGATGTTGGTGACGGCCTGCGAGACGAGCCGGCGGTCGAACGGCATGACGAGCGAACCCGGCGGCACCCGATCGACGAACTCGATCTCGGGATGCGCGATGCGCATCATGAACACGACCTGGCGGATCGTCTCGGCGAGATCCTCGTCGCCGATCTTCGGCTTCGGCATGCGGGCGAAGGACGAGAACTCGTCGACCATGCGCTTGATGTCGTCGACCTGGCGCACGATCGTCGCCGTGCACTGGTCGAACACTTCGCGGTCCGTGGTGATGACCTTCCCGTACTTGCGGCGGATGCGCTCGGCGGAGAGCTGGATCGGCGTCAGCGGGTTCTTGATCTCGTGCGCGATGCGGCGCGCCACGTCGGCCCAGGCGGACGTGCGCTGCGCCGAGACGAGATCCGTGATGTCGTCGAGCGTGATGACGAGGTCGCGCTCGTCCCCGCGGGAATGCTCGCCCGCCACGCGCACGTCGATCGTGCGCTCCTTGCCGTGCCGCGCGATCTGGATCTGCTGCTGCACGATGCGCTGACGGCTGTGCCTCGCCTCCTCGACGAGTGGCGCCACCTCGGGCAGGAACGCGGTGACCGGCCGGCCGACGAGATCGCCGCGCGGCGGTCGCCAGGAGCACTTCGGTGGACGGATTGACGATGGTGATGAGGCCGTCCGCATCGATGCCGATCACGCCCGCCGAGACGCCGGAGAGCACCGCCTCCGTGAAGCGGCGGCGGCGGTCGATGAGGTCGCTCGCGGCCGTCAGGCCGTCGTGCTGCCGGCGCAGTTCCGACGTCATCTTGTTGAAGGTCTCGCCGAGATGGGCGAGGTCCCCCTCCCCTCCGCGGACCGGCACCTGGACGTAGAAATTGCCGGTCGCGACCTGGTCGGTCGCGTGGATGAGGCGGCGGACCGGCGCCACGAGACGATTGGCGAAGTTGAGGCCGAACCAGATCGCGGAGAGAAGGACGATCAGCGCGATCAGCGTGAACATCGACGCGAAGGCGACCTGGATCCCGACCTTCTTCTGCTCGAGCGCCTCGTAGATCGCGACGCCCGCCTCGGCGACCGCCGGGAACTCGATAGCGCGCGGATCGACCTCGCGGGCGACGTAGAGCACGCGCCCCTGATGGGCCGGCAGCTTGAGGGTCGCTCGGAAGATGTTGTTCTGGCCCGTGAACAGGCACAGCGCCCCGGTGTCGCTGGCATCCTCGAGATCGGCGGCCCTCGGCGGCGGAACGCCGGGCAGCGCCCTTCGGCTCGACCTTCTCGACGACCGTGCCGTCGGGCTCGACGATCATCGCGAGAGGAAAGCCGAGGAAGGTCGCGCGGGAGCTCATGAACTCGCGGAAGACCCGCCGATCGGCGTCGAAGATGCACCTTGGCTCGGTTGATGTCCGCAGCCATGAGCTGCGTCTCGCGGGCGAGCGAGCGGCACTCGTTTTCGCGATAGGAGCGGGCGATCGCGACCGTGTTGCCCATGAGCTCCTTGATGGAGCCCGTGAACCAGGGATCGAGGCCGCGCTCGAGGGTGACCGTCGCCACGATGGCGACGAGGATCGCCGGCAGAACGGCGATGAGGCTGAACAGGCTGACGATGCGGAAATGCAGGCCCGAGCCGGCGGTGCCGGCCCGCCGCTCCCGCATCAGGCGTTTCGTCTGCCAGGTGACGATGCCCGACGAGGAGGAGCACCAGCGCGGCATTGATGCCGAAGACCCACAGGACGACGTCGTGGGTCGGCAGGATGGGCGTCAGGCCCGCGAGGACCAGGAAGGTGGCCAGCGCCGAGGCAAGGGCCGCCAGCACGGCCATCGGGCCGAGCCAGCCCGGACCGCTCTGAGTCGCCTCGGCGATTCCCGGGCGATGGGACTGATGATCCCGCTCGTTCAATGGCTTAGCCCCGCAATGCGGCCGCCCGGCTGGAGAGGCGGTACCCTTCGTTTGGTGGTGATGCACCACCACAACACTGTGGTCAAATTATTACAGCGGCGTCGCGTCGTCTCAGAAGGGGGCCGTGCGGTCCGAGGTCCGCGCAGCGTCGATTGGATCGACATGGGTCGTCGAGTTGGCTCAACCGCGCGGTTCACGCATGCCGAGCCCGGCACGCTGCACGGTCCCGAGCAGGGTTCGGGGCGAGGCTGTCGAGGCGCGTCGAACCGCCTCAGCGGCCGGACCGGATCACCTGGAGATCGAGGTCCCGCACCTTCTTGCGCAGGGTGTTGCGGTTCACGCCCAGGAGTTCGGCGGCGCGGATCTGGTTGCCGCGGGTCGCCGCCAGCGCCGCCCCGATCAGCGGGCCCTCGATCTCCCGCAGGACGCGATGATAGAGGCCCGGCGGCGGCAGGGTGTCCTTGAAGCCGGAAAAGTACTCCGCCAGATGGCGCTCGACGGCATCGGAGAGGTTGTCGCCGCCGGCCGCGACGGCCGGCTTGCCGGCCGGCTGAGGGACGGCGAGGGGCCTCGAATCGAGTTCGGCGTCGATGATCGCGCCCGTGATCGTGTCCTGCGGGTAGAGGGCCGCCAGGCGGCGCACGAGGTTCTCGAGCTCGCGGACGTTGCCCGGCCAGCGATAGCGCTTCAGCCGATCCATGGCCTCGACGTCGAGCTGCTTGCGGGAGAGGCCCTCCTTCTCGACGATGCCGAAGAAGTGGCGCGCAAGGTCCGGAATGTCCTCCACGCGTTCGCGCAGAGGCGGCAGCCGGAGCGGCACGACGTTGAGGCGGAAGAACAGGTCCTCGCGGAAGAGGCCCTGCTGGATCGAGATCCGCAGGTCCTTGTTGGTCGCCGCGATGATGCGGACATTCGTCTTGATCGGCACGCGGCCGCCCACCGTCGTGTACTCGCCCTGCTGCAGCACGCGCAGGAGCCGGGTCTGCGCCTCCATCGGCATGTCGCCGATCTCGTCGAGAAAGAGGGTTCCGCCCTCCGCCTGCTCGAAGCGCCCGGCGCTGCGGGCGGTCGCGCCCGTGAAGGCGCCCTTCTCGTGTCCGAAAAGCTCCGACTCGATCAGATCGCGTGGAATCGCCGCCATGTTCACGGCAACGAAGGGGCCCTGGCGGCGCTTGCCGTAATCGTGGAGAGCGCGGGCGACCAGTTCCTTGCCGGTGCCGGACTCGCCCGTGATCATGACCGTGAGGTCCGTCGGCATGAGCCTCGCGAGCGCCCGGTAGATTTCCTGCATCGCAGTCGAGCGCCCGACGAGGGGGATCTCCTCGCTCTCGGGCGAAGACGAGGCGGCCGCCGGCGCGCGCGGACGCGACAAGGCCCGGCCCACCACGGCGACGAGCTCCTTCAGGTCGAAGGGCTTGGGCAGATACTCGTAGGCGCCGCGCTCGGACGCCTTGATGGCCGTCATGAAGGTGTTCTGCGCGCTCATCACGATGATGGGCAGCTCCGGCCTGAGCCTCTTGATCCGCGGCAGGAGGTCGAAGGCGTTTTCGTCGGGCATCACCACGTCGGTGATGATCGAGATCCCCCTCCCCTTGCGCGACCCAGCGCCAGAGGGTCGCGGCGTTCGAGGTGGAACGCACCTCGTAACCGGCACGGGAGAGCGCCTGGTTCAGCACCGTCCGGATGGCGGCGTCGTCGTCGGCGAGAAGGATGTGTCCGCTCGGCATTGCTTGGATCTCAGGTATCGGACCCGCGGCCGTCGCTGGCGCGGGACATGGGGAGGAGCACACGAAACGTCGTGCGGCGGGGAGCGGGATCGCACTCGACGATTCCCCCGTGGTCGCCGACGATCTTGGCAACCAACGCAAGTCCGAGGCCACTTCCCTGCGCCTTGGTTGTGACAAATGGATCGAACAGATCGCCGACGAGGTCGGAAGGAATGCCCGGTCCGTTGTCCTTCACGGTCACCTCGATCGGCAGGCTGATCCGCTCCTTGGAACCCGGCACCCGAAGGCGAACGCCGGTCCGGAAGGCGGTCGAGAGCTCGATCTCCCCTTCGAGCGCGTCGTACCCGATGGCCTCCGCGGCGTTCTTCACGAGGTTGAGGAACACCTGCACGAGCTGATCCCGGTTGCCTTGGACCGGCGGCAGCGAAGGATCGTAGGTTTCGACGAAGCGGACGTGGCGTGCGAACCCCGACTGGCCCAGACGCTTCACCTGGTCGAGCACGCCGTGGACGTTGACCGGCCCGCGCTCCACGGGACGCTCGTCGCCGAACAGCTCCATGCGCTCGACCAGTTTCACGATCCGCTCGGTCTCGTCGCAGATGAGCCGCGTCAGAAGCCGGTCGTCGTCGCTCGCCGCTTGCTCGAGGAGCTGCGCGGCGCCCTTGATCCCCGAGAGCGGGTTCTTGATCTCGTGCGCCAGCATGGCGCCGAGCGCCGTGAGCGAACGCGCGGCACCGCGGTGCGTGAGCTGGCGGTCCATCTTGTCGGCGATGGTCCGCTCCTGAAGCATGAGCACCACATGGTCGCTGTCGTCGCCGAGCGGCGTCGCGAACACGTCCACGATGCGCTCCGGTCCGGTGCGCGGCGTGCCGATGTCGATCCGGTACTCGCTGACGCTCGAACCCCGCTGCCGCACCTCGTCGACGAGGGTGACGATGGGCGAGCCGAAGGGCACGAAATCCTTGAGCCGGTGCCGCTGCATCACGCGCAGGGAGGCATCGAAGAACGCCTCCGCCGCCGAATTCGCGTGGTGGATGCGGCCCTCGCCGCCGACCGTCAGAACCGGCAGCGGCAGTGCGTTCATGATGAGCTCGCCGGATGCCGCCATCACGCCGCCTTCCTTTCGGGGCGCGAGAAGAGGCTGCGCAGGATCCGGATGACGGCTGCCGGGGTCTCGGACGTCACGAGTGCCCTGCGCTCTTCCGCCGACGCCGCGAAGCCCTGCGCCATGGCCACGTCGGCATAGGCCGCGAGGTGCTTGCGCGCATGCCGGATGCCGACGTGCCGGCCGTAGAGCGAGAGAAGTCCCTCGTAATGCTCCACCGCGACCGCCGCCTTCGTGTCGGGCGAGGGATCCGGGAGCGTCCGGCCGTCGAGGGCCGCGCCGATCTGCCCGACGAGCCAGGGCCGGCCGATACTGGCACGGCCCACCATCACGGCGGCGGCTCCTGAAGCCGCAAGGCAGCGCCGGGCATCCTCCGCCGAGCCGATGTCGCCGTTCGCCGTCACCGGAATGCCGATCGACCGCACCACGGGCGCGATGGCGTTCCAGTCGGCGTTCCCCTTGTAGAACTGCTGTCTCGTCCGCCCGTGCACCGTCACGGCCCTCACGCCGAGCGCTTGCGCGCGACGAGCGAGTTCGGGAGCGTTGAGGCTCTGGTGGTCCCAGCCGAGGCGCATCTTCACGGTCACCGGCACCGTCGCGGCAGCGACGGTCGCTTCGATGATTCGGCAGGCCTGATCGAGGTCCCGCATGAGCGCCGACCCCGCATAGCCGCCGGTGACCCGCTTGGCCGGGCAACCCATGTTGATGTCGATGGCCTGCGCGCCGGCGCTTTCGGCCACCCGGACGGCATCGCTCATCCAGCGTGGCTCGCAACCGGCGAGCTGCACGACATGGGGCTCGATCCCCTCGCCTTCGGCCCGAAGCTTCGCCTCCTCGGAGCCGAGGACGAGTTCGTCCGACGCCACCATCTCGGAGACCACGAGGGAGGCCCCGAATCGGCGGGCGATTCGGCGCATCACCACGTCCGTGACCCCGGACAGCGGGGCGAGGACGGCCCTTCCGGCGACCACGACGCCGCCGATCGCGAACCCGGAATCGCCTGTTTTGTAATCAGCATTCATTCTGCACAAAAAATAGCCAAGTCGGCGAAAAGAGCAAGGGATTTGGACGAGCCCCGAAGGCCCGCAATTCCCTGCCCGGTCGGAGAACGGCGGAATTGCCTTACCCCGCGGGGAGCACTATCAGCGCGTCACGTCACCGTGAGGCCGTGCCCGCATGTCCGCTGCAGCCATCATCGTCGCCGCCGGACGGGGCCTGCGGGCCGGCGACGGAGTGCCGAAGCAGTACCGGTCTGTGGCCGGCGAGCCGGTTCTGGCGCGGACGATTCTCTCTTTCGTCGCGCATCCGGGCCTCGAATCGGTCGTCGCGGTGATCCACCCCGACGATCTTGGACTCTACGAAGCCGCGACCGCCACGATCGGCGCCGACCGGGCCGGCAAACTCCTCCCCCCGGTCTTCGGCGGTGAGACGCGGCAAGGCTCGGTCCTGGCCGGTCTCGAAGCCCTCGTCTCGAAGGGACCCGAGGTCGTCCTGGTCCATGATGCCGCCCGCCCGTTCGTCGGGCCGGATCTGATCGACCGTGCGCTCGCTGCGGCGCGCCGGACGGGAGCCGCGGTGCCGGGTCTCCCGGTGACCGACACGATCAAGGTCGTCGGCGAGGGCGGTCTCGTCGTCGGCACCATGGATCGGGGACGGCTCAGCGCCGTGCAGACGCCGCAGGGCTTCCGGTTCGATGTGCTGCTCGGGGCACATCGCCGAGCCGCGGCCGAGGGCGAGGATCGCTTCACCGACGACGGCGCACTGGCGGAATGGGCGGAGATCGCCGTCACCGTCTTCGAAGGCGATCCTGAGAACACGAAACTGACCCGCCCGGAGGACTTTGCGAATGCCGAGCGGCGCTTGGGAGGTTTGTCCATGGGGTACGTCACCCGGCTCGGCATGGGCATCGACATCCACGCCTTCAAGGACGGCGATCACGTCTGGCTCGGCGGTATGCGCATCCCCCACGACCGCGGAGTCCTTGCGCATTCCGACGGCGACGTGATCCTGCACGCCCTCACGGACGCGCTCCTCGGAGCGCTGGCGGACGGCGATATCGGGGTGCATTTCCCGCCGAGCGACCCGCAATGGCGGGGCGTCTCCTCCGATCGCTTCCTCGCCCATGCCGCCGGCAAAGTACGGGAGCGCGGCGGCCGCATCGATCACCTGGACGCCACGCTGCTCTGCGAGGCGCCTCGCCTCGAGCCCCACCGCGACGCCATGCGCCGACGCATCGCGGAGATCGCCGGCGTCGAGGTCGACCAGGTTTCGCTGAAGGCCACGACGACCGAGAAGCTGGGGTTTACGGGGCGGGGCGAAGGCCTTGCGGCGCAGGCCGCCGCCACGATCCGTCTTCCGGAGGGAAGGCCATGAACCGGGAGCTGAAGGAGCGGGCAACGGCCCTCATCGGCGCCTGCGCGGCGCGGGGGTGGATGGTCGCGACGGCCGAATCCTGCACCGGCGGGCTCGTCGCCGGGCTCCTCACGGAGATCGCCGGGTCGTCGCAGGTCGTCGAGCGCGGCTTCGTCACCTATTCGAACGAGGCGAAGACCGAGCTTCTCGGCGTTCCGGCCGAACTGATCGTCCGCGACGGCGCCGTGAGCGAGAGCGTGGTGCGCGCCATGGCGGAAGGCGCGCTCGCCCGATCGCACGCCGACATCGCCGTCGCGATCACCGGGATTGCCGGCCCGAGCGGCGGGACGCCCGAGAAGCCGGTCGGCCTCGTCCATTTCGGCCTCGCCTCGACGAGAGCCGCGACGCGCCATCTCGAGCGCCGCTACGGCGATCTCGGACGCGAAGCCGTCCGCAGGAGCGCCGTGAGCGATGCCTTGGGGCTTCTCGAGGAAGCCGCCGCCCGGTAGGGGCTACGCCCGGGCAACGGCGGGGCGGCCGTAGATCAGATCCGCCCGCTCCTCGAACGCCTCCGTGAAATGGCGGAAGGCCTTGTCGAACACGGAGCCCATGAGGAGGCCGAGGGCGAAGCTCTTGAACTCGTAATTGATGAAGAACTCGACGTCGCAACCGGTCGGCGTCGCCCGGAAGCTCCACCGGTTCTCGAGATACTTGAACGGCCCGTCGACGTATTCGACGAGGATTCGAAGTCGCGTACGGTCGAGGGTGACCCGGGTGGTGAAGCTCTCCTTGATGGCCTTGTAGCCGACGCCCATGGAGGCGACGAGAGTCTCGACCCCTTCTCCGCTCTGGCTGCGGCGCATCACCCGCAGCGAATCGCAGAGCGGCAGGAATTCGGGATAGCGCTCCACGTCGGCGACGAGGTCGAACATCTGCTGGGGCGTGTGCCTCACCGGCCGCACCGTACGGAAAGTCGGCATCGAGGCCCTCTCACACTTTTGCGAGGCGGGCGGCTTTCAGCCTCGCGAAGTCCTCCCCGGCATGATGCGACGAGCGCGTGAGCGGCGTCGCAGACACGAGGAGGAAACCCTTCGCGTAGGCGGTGGTCTCGAATGCCTTGAACTCGTCGGGAGTGACGAAGCGGTTGACCGGGTGATGTTTTCTCGTCGGCTGCAGGTATTGGCCGATCGTCAGGAAATCGACGTCGGCGGAGCGGAGGTCGTCCATGAGCTGGAGCACTTCGTTCCGCTCTTCGCCGAGGCCCACCATGATGCCGGATTTGGTGAAGATCGTCTGGTCGATCTCCTTTACCCGCTGCAGGAGGCGCACGGAGTGGAAATAGCGCGCGCCCGGACGGACCTTGAGGTATTTCGACGGCACCGTTTCGAGGTTATGGTTGAAGACGTCGGGGCGGGCCCGGACGACGATCTCGAGAGCGCCGTCCTTGCGCAGGAAATCCGGCGTCAGGACCTCGATCGTGGTTTTCGGGCTGCGGGCCCGGATCGCGTGGATCACCTCCGCGAAGTGCTGCGCGCCGCCGTCCGCGAGGTCGTCGCGGTCGACCGAGGTCACGACGACGTGTTCGAGGCCGAGCTTTTCGACCGCCCTGGCGACGTTCTCCGGCTCCTCCCGGTCGAGCGCCGCCGGCAGGCCGGTCTTGACGTTGCAGAACGCGCAGGCGCGGGTGCACGTGTCCCCCATGATCATGAAGGTAGCGTGCTTCTTCTCCCAGCATTCACCGATATTCGGACAGCCGGCCTCCTCGCAGACGGTGACGAGGTTGTTCTCGCGGACGATCCGGTTGGTCTCGGCCCATTTGGGAGAGCCCGGCGCCTTGACGCGGATCCAGTCGGGCTTGCGCAGGATGGGCTGGTCCGGCCGGTGCGCCTTCTCGGGGTGGCGCGGGCGGTTGTCCTTGTTCAACAGGTCGAGAACGACGGCCATGAAGGTCATCCCTGGGGCGGCATGCTCCCGGGCATGCCGTCACAATGGTGACTTAAGGGTTTCGGTGCCCCATCGCAAATGGCCGCCGCACGAGGGGCAGGCCAGCCATGTCTTCATGACTTGGCCCGGCCCCGCTCTCGGGCGGCCGCGGCAGGAGACCGTCAATAGGTGGCCCGGCGGCCCGTGACGGCCCTGAAGATCACGATGAGGAGCGTTGCGCCCAAGATCGCAGCGATCAGCGTCCCCCAGAACCCGCGGACGGAAACGCCGAGCATCGAGGCCAGGAAGCCGCCGATGAAGGCGCCGGCGATGCCGACGATGATATTGGTCAGGAGCCCGTGATCCGACTTGGTGAATTTCTCCGCGATCCAACCGGCCAACGCTCCGATGATCAGCATCGCGATGAAGCCGACGCCTTCCATGTCTGTCCTCCCGAAAGACCTGGATCCATAACTGCGTCGGGATCCTTTCGTTGCAATGCGCCGTATCGGCCGCGGCTGGAGCGGTTCCGGCCGGGGCGGCCCTCCCGGGTTCGACGTTGCGGATTCGACGTTGCGGAGAAGGGTCGCGCTTGACCCGGCTGTGCTTGTCGGCAAACCTCCGGCCCCCATGACCCGCGTCCTCGTCATCGACAATTACGACAGCTTCACCTGGAACCTGGTGCACCTGATCGCCCCGTCCGTTTCCGAGGTCGAGGTGGTCCGCAACGACGCCACGACGGCGGATGCGGTTCTTGCCCTGCGTCCCGACGCGGTGGTGCTGTCGCCCGGCCCCTGCACGCCGAACGAGGCGGGAATCTGCCTCGACGTCGTGAACCGGGTGAGCCCCCGAAATCCCGACCTTCGGCGTATGTCTCGGGATGCAGGCCATCGGCCAGGCGTTCGGCGGCTCCATCGTGAGGGCGCCGCTTCCCATGCACGGCAAGGTTTCGGAGATCGAGCATCGCGGCCGCACGGTCTTCAGGGGCCTCAACGGGCCGATCAGGGCGACGCGCTACCATTCCCTTGTGGTGGAGCGGGAGAGTTGCCCCACGGTGCTGGAGATCACCGCAGAGACCCGGGACGGGCAGATCATGGGGCTCTCGCACATGAGCCTGCCCATCCACGGGGTGCAGTTCCACCCGGAAAGCATCCTGACCGAGCACGGCGCGACCCTCATGCGCAACTTCTTTGACCTGGCGGCGGAATGGAACCGGCGTGACAATGCCGCCCGGCCCGTGCATTGAAACCCCATGGACAGTTTCAAGCCCTATCTCGCCAAGGTCGCCACCGGCGCGTCGCTGTCGCGCGAGGAGGCCCGTGCCGCCTTCGACGACCTCCTCTCCGGTGAAGTGACGCCCGCCCAGGCCGGTGGTTTCCTGATGGCGCTTCGCGTCCGCGGCGAGGCTCTCGACGAAATTATCGGCGCGGTTTCGGCCATGCGGGGGCGCATGACGCGCGTGAATGCGCCCGCCAACGCCATCGATATCGTCGGCACCGGCGGCGATCACTCGGGCTCCTACAACATCTCGACGCTCGCCTCGATCATCGTCGCGGGCTGCGGCGTGCCGGTGGCGAAGCACGGCAACCGCGCGGCGTCCTCGCGCTCAGGTGCGGCCGACGTGCTCAATGCCCTCGGCGTGAAGATCGGCCTCGATCCGGCAGGGCTCGAACGCTGCCTCCGCGAGGCGGGATTGTGCTTCATGTTCGCGCAGGCCCACCACGCCTCCATGCGCCACGTGGCGCCGGTCCGCGTGGAGCTCGGCACGCGAACGCTCTTCAATCTCCTGGGGCCGCTCTCGAACCCGGCGGGCGTGTCCAGGCAGTTGCTGGGGGTCTTCTCGGAGACATGGCTCGAGCCCCTCACCGAGGTGCTGAAGGAACTCGGGTCCGAGCGGGTCTGGACGGTCCATGGGTCGGACGGACTCGATGAGATCACCACGACGGGGCCGAGCCATGTCGTGGCGCTGGACAACGGCACGATTCGCCGGTTCACCATCACGCCGGACGACATCGGCATCGCGCCGGCGAGGCCGGAGGACCTCAAGGGCGGCGATCCGGCCCACAATGCCGCCGAATTGCGCGCCGTGCTCGACGGCGCCAAGACGGCCTACCGGGACGTGGCCCTTCTGAACGCCGCCGCCTCCCTCGTGGTCGCCGGCGAGGCCAAGGACCTCGTGGACGGTCTGGCGCGCGCTTCGCAGGCGATCGAGAACCGCGCCGCAAAGGGCGCGTTGGAGCGCCTCATCAAGTCCTCGAACGTGTGACCCGATGAGCGACATCCTCGCCCGGATCGAAGCCTACAAGCGCCGCGAGATCGCGGCCGCCAAGGAGGCGGTGCCGACGAGCGCGATCGAGCGCCGGGCGCTCGCCGCCCCGCCGCCGCGCGGCTTCGCGCAGGCGATCGCCCGCGACCTCGGCGCCGGTCGCCCGGCCCTCATCGCCGAGATCAAGAAAGCGAGCCCATCCAAGGGATTGATCCGAGCCGACTTCGATCCCCCTGCCCTCGCCCGCGCCTATCGCGACGGCGGCGCCACCTGCCTCTCCGTCCTGACCGACGAGCCCTCCTTTCAGGGCAAGCCCGACGACCTGAGCCGGGCTCGCGAGGCCTCGGGACTGCCCGCTTTGCGCAAGGATTTCCTCTTCGAGCCCTACCAGGTGTTCGAGGCGAGATCCTGGGGCGCCGACTGCATCCTCGTCATCATGGCGAGCGTGACGGACGCCGAAGCCATGAGCCTCGTCGAGACCGCTCATGCGCTCGGCATGGACGTGCTCGTCGAGGTGCACGACCGCGCCGAGCTCGAACGGGCGCTGCCGCTCCGGACGAAGCTCGTCGGCATCAACAACCGGAACCTGCGCACGTTCGAGGTCTCGCTCGAGGTCAGCGAAGAGCTGGCGCCGCTCGTGCCGGACGACCGGATCGCCGTCTGCGAAAGCGGGATCGGCACGTTCGCCGATATCGACCGGTTGACCGCTTTCGGCATCCGCACGTTCCTCGTGGGCGAGAGCCTGATGCGCCAGCAGGACGTCGCGGCAGCGACCCGCCGGTTGCTCTTCGGGGCGGCCGCATGAGCAAGCTCACGCATCTTGATGCGTCCGGCGCCGCCAACATGGTGGACGTCTCGGAGAAGGACGTCACGGCGCGCACCGCCGTCGCCGAGGGCGCGGTGGTGATGCGGCCCGAGACCGTCGCGCTCATCCGGCAGGGCGACGCCAGGAAGGGCGACGTGCTCGGCACGGCGCGGCTCGCCGGCATCATGGCGGCGAAGCGCACGCACGAGCTCATCCCGCTCTGCCATCCGCTCCTCCTGTCGAAGGTGACGGTGGATTGCGTGATCGACGATGAGCTTCCGGGCGTGAGGGTCACCGCCGAAGTGAAAGTGTCGGGCCGGACGGGCGTCGAGATGGAGGCGCTGACGGCCGTCTCGGTCGCGTGCCTCACGATCTACGACATGGTCAAGGCGGCCGACCGCGGAATGCGCATCGAGGGCGTGCGCCTGCGCATGAAGAGCGGCGGCCGCTCCGGCACGTTCGAGGCGCCATGAGCCTCCTCTCCGTCGACGAGGCCCTGCGCCGGGTGCTGGCGAGCATCGATCACCCTGTCGAGACGGAGATGATTCCCCTTCCCTGGTGTGCCGGCCGCACGCTTGCCGAAGACCTCTCGTCCCTGCGCGACCAGCCACCGTTTCCGGCCTCCGCCATGGACGGCTACGCGGTCCGCCATGCCGACATTCGAGACGGTCCGACGTTGCTGACGGTGATCGGGACGAGCGCCGCCGGCCACGGCTTCCCGAGATCCGTCGAGGCCGGAACGGCCGTGCGGATCTTCACCGGCGCGCCGGTGCCGAAGGGCGCCGATACGGTCGTCATCCAGGAGGACACGGAAGCGGGCGACGGCGGCGCCGTATGGATCAAGGAGCGTCCGCGCCGCGGCCAGTTCGTCCGCCCCGCGGGGCTCGATTTCCGCTCCGGCGAGACGATGCTGCACGCCGGGCAGCGCCTCGATGCGCGCCGGCTCGCGCTTGCGGCCGCCATGGGGCATGGCACGTTGCCGGTCCGGCGGCGCCCGCGCATCGCCATCCTGGCCACCGGGGACGAGTTGGTGCGCCCCGGCGAGACGGCCGGCCCCGACCAGATCGTGGCGTCGAACCCCTACGCGGTCGCCGCCATCGTCGAACGGTCCGGCGGCGAGGCCATCGATCTCGGCATCGCGAAAGACACGTTCGAGGCGCTGGAAGAGCGGATCGCGGCGGCGCTCTCGGCCGGCGCGGATCTTCTCGTCACGCTCGGCGGCGCATCCGTCGGCGAGCACGACCTCGTGCAATCGGCCCTCGCGCGCCAGGGTATGAGCCTCGGCTTCTGGCGGGTGGCGCTGCGACCCGGCAAGCCGCTCCTGCACGGGCGCCTCGGCGCGATGGGGCTGCTCGGGCTTCCGGGCAACCCGGTCTCGTCCATCGTCTGCACGATCCTCTTTCTGGTGCCGGCCCTCCGGGCGCTGGTGGGGGACCCGCAGGCCGCCGCAGACCCGACCGAGCCCGCCCTTCTTGCCGTTGATATTCCCGCCAACGACAGCCGGCAGGACTATCTCCGCGCCACGCTCCGCGGCGGGGAGGCGACGCCTCATGCGAAGCAGGATTCCTCGATGCTGCGGCTCCTCGAAGGATCGGACGCGCTCATCGTGCGGCCTCCCTTCGCCCCTGCGGCGAAGGCCGGCGAGCCGTGCCGCATCATCCGCCTCGACCGGTTCTGCTGAGGCCTTCGAGGGGGATTCCCTTCGCACGCCAAGGCCGGTTCCGCTAACGGCTTCGAAAGGTCAGCTTTGCTATACGCTTGCAGAACACAGCAAGAACGATTATTCTGTTCGTGCTTTGTTTCAGAATCGCTCCCGAGCGGAGCCAGAAGGGCCTGCCCATGCTGACGCGCAAACAGCACGAATTGCTCCGCTTCATCCATGAGCGGCTGCGGGAGTCCGGTGTGCCGCCGTCGTTCGACGAGATGAAGGACGCGCTCGATCTCAAATCCAAGTCGGGCATCCATCGTCTCATCACGGCGCTGGAGGAGCGCGGCTTCATCCGCCGGCTCCCGAACCGGGCGCGGGCGCTCGAAGTGATCCGCCTGCCGGAGACCGTGGCCGGCACCGCTCAGCGCGGCTTCAAGCCGAGCGTGGTCGAGGGCGGCCTCGCCGGCCGGGCGAAGGTCCCGCCGCCGGCCGTCGCGGACGACAGGGGCCGCGACATGTCGATCCCCGTCATGGGCCGCATTGCCGCCGGCACGCCGATCTCCGCGATCCAGAACCGCAGCCACTCGATCAGCCTCTCGGCCGATTTCCTTGCACAGGGCGAGCACTACGCCCTCGAGGTCCGCGGCGACTCGATGGTCGAGGCCGGCATCCTTGACGGCGACCTCGTTGTGATCCGCAAGCAGGACAGTGCCAATACGGGCGACATCATCGTGGCGCTGATCGACGACGAGGAGGCGACCTTGAAGCGCTTCCGCCGCCGCGGGTCGTCCATCGCACTCGAAGCCGCGAACCCGTCCTACGAGACGCGCGTGCTCGGGCCCGACCGGGTGAAGATCCAGGGCAAGCTCGTCAGCCTGGTTCGCCGGTACTGACCTCCTCGTCCGGTTCGAAGCTATCGAAGGTCGGCCGCGCTGGACGCGGGGGACTGCTTGTTGGAGCGTCGACCTTCGGCAACGGCGTCCGATCGGCCCACGGGCGCGGCTCGCCCGCCCGGCGGGTCGACCATGTGACGAAGCCCGTTTCCTCGAAGCGAACGACGGTGGCGCCGCGCGCCTTCAGGGCGGAGCGGTCGAGAACGAGCCCGGCCCCGCAGCCTTGCGCATCGAGGCGCGTGATGACGATCGCGGCCCGGCGGCAGTCCTCCTCCAAGGCGCCGAGCTCGGTCACGTAGGAGACGCTCAGGCCGCGCGCAGTCGTCACCACGCAGCCCTTCGGATCGCAGCGAGTGCCTTCGCGGAGCGACGCGTCGTCCGTAGCCCGGCCGTCGCCGTCGGCCCGCAGCCATTGCTCGACGACGAAGCCGGACGGCCGGCCGACGATCACGAGGCGGCCTGCGGCGTTGCGCACGGCGGCCCCCGCCCCTTCGCGGTCGACGAAGAGATCGTAGCGCTCGGGCGTCGCGGCGAAAGCAAGACCCGCTCCCGCCGGCAGGAGAGCCAACCACCTGATGGCGGAGACCGGAAGGGTCGCGATGAGAAGAGCGCCCGCACAGCAGGCGAGCGCCGCGACGCCCGGAGCCGGAACGACCACGTTCGCTCCTTCGAAGGCGCCGACCCATTCGGACAGTTGGAGCACCTTCTCGACGGCGAGACCCATGACCTGCCAGACCGGACGGTCGAGGCCGAACGGATACGCCAGGACGCCGAGAAGCGCCGCAGGCATGACCACGAGCGAGACGAGCGGCAGGGCCAATCCGTTGCCGATCAGGCCGAAGGGATTGAGCGTCTGGAAATGATAGGTGGCGAAGGGTGCGGTCGCGAGGCTGGCGACGAGCGTCATCGCAATGAGACCGACAAGGGCCCGCACGCCCCATCGCCCGGCACGATCGAGGATCGTGGCGGGCTTGCCTTCCAGAACTTTCGGGTGAAGCAGGGGCGACAGGGCGATCAGGGCCGCGACCGCGCCGAACGACATCTGGAAACTCGGACCGATGAGCGTCTCGGGCTCGCGGGCCAGCACCACGAGAGCGGCGATGCTCAGATTGCGCATCGACAGCGCGGGCCGGTCGACGAGCATCGCCCCGAACATTACGAGCGTCATGATGAGCGAGCGCTCGGTTGCGACTTCGGACCCGGAGAAGATGCAGTAGCCGACGGCCCCCACCATCGCCGCAAGCGCGGCGATCTTCTTCACGGGCCACAGCAGCGCCGCCATGGGCCATAGTGCCAGGAGCGCCCGCACCAGCCAGAAGATGGTGCCGGCAGCGAGCACCATGTGCAGGCCCGAGATCGAGACGATGTGGTAGATGCCGGCCGCACGGAGCGCATCGTTCGTCGGCTCCTCGATGAGCCCGCGCTTGCCCGTGACAAGAGCGGCCGCGACAGCGCCGGGCTGGCCGCCGATCGCGTCGGCGATCCGTCGAGTGAGCCCATTGCGGGCCGCGTCGATCGCCGCCGCAACGGCAAGACCCGCGCCATGCGGAACCTCCGGCGGCTTGGCGATGGCGCCGACAAACGACCCGACCGCGCCGATCTCACGGAAGAAAGCGTCGCGGGCGAAATCGTACCCGCCCGGCCAGACCGGCTGCGGCGGCGGCAGCAGGCGCGCCGTACCGGCGATCCCTTGCCCCGCCGCAAGTCCCGCTGCGTCGCGGACCGTCACGCGGACGCGCCGGGGTTGCTCCGCCGAAGGGAGGCGGTCCACAGACGTGACCCGGATCGTCACCCTTGCGCCCTCGGGGCGATGCTCGACGGATTCGATCTGGCCCTGCAGGTTGGCGATGACGGTCCGCGCCAGCACGGGCGCCGCGACGTTGCGGGTGCGCATGATGCCGGCTGCGAAGCCCGCGAAGACGACGGTCAGGCCGATCATGACCCCCGCTGCGGCGGGGCGGCGGCGCAATGCGAAGGCCGCCCCGGCGCATGACAGGGCGGCGCCGACGGGCGTCCACAGAGCCGGTTCCCCTTCGGCCGCAAAGAAGAGCAGGATTCCGAGTCCGAAAGAGACCGCAAGCCAGGGAAAGAGGCGTCGCTGCTCGACTTCGCGCTCCCATTGCCGCGCCAGGAAGGCGCCGAGATCGGCCCCGCGCCGGTTCGGCGCCGGCCAGCGGAGCGGCAGAGTGATGGCGCGCGATGCCGTGCGAGGGATCCTGGAGTGCGTTTTCGGGTTGTCCTCGGCCATCTCGGTCGCTTAACGGGGGCGCCGCCGCATGGTAGACGACGCCGCTCGATGGCCAAGTCGGTCTGCGCCTTTTCTTCTCACGGTCTTCAGGGTTTTCCCATCACGATGTCCGTCGTCACCCGCTTTGCCCCCTCCCCCACCGGCTTCCTGCATATCGGCGGCGCCCGCACGGCCCTGTTCAACTGGCTCTATGCCAGGCGGCATGGCGGCAGGATGCTGCTGCGCATCGAGGACACGGACCGGGAGCGCTCCACGGAAGCGGCAATCCAGGCGATCCTCGACGGCCTGTCCTGGCTCGGGCTCTCCTGGGACGGCGACGTGGTCTACCAGTTCTCCCGGGCGGCCCGGCACCGCGAGGTGGCCGAGAGTCTCCTTGCCGTAGGGAGGGCCTACCACTGCTATGCGAGCCCGCAGGAGCTCGAGGAGATGCGTGAGGCCGCGCGCCGCGAGGGCAAGCCTCTGCGGTACGACGGCCGCTGGCGCGACCGGGACCCTGCCGAGGCACCCGCCGGCGTGAAGCCGGTGATCCGCCTGAAGGCCCCCACGGACGGCGAGACTGTCGTGGAGGATGCGGTCCAGGGCCGCGTCGTCTGGCAGAACAAGGACCTCGACGACCTCGTGCTGCTGCGGTCCGACGGCACGCCGACCTACATGCTCGCCGTCGTGGTGGACGACCACGACATGGGTGTCACCCACGTGATCCGCGGCGACGACCACCTCACCAATGCGGCACGGCAGACGCAGATCTACCAGGCTCTCGGCTGGGACGTGCCGAGCATGGCGCATGTCCCGCTCATCCACGGCCCCGATGGGGCGAAGCTCTCGAAGCGCCATGGCGCGCTCGGCGTCGAGGCCTACCGGTCCATGGGCTACCTGCCCGAGGCCCTGCGCAACTACCTCGTCCGCCTCGGCTGGAGCCACGGGGACCAGGAGATCTTCTCGACCGGCGAGTTGGTGCAGGCCTTCGACCTCGCATCGATCGGGCGGTCGCCCGCGCGCTTCGATTTCGCCAAGCTCGAGAACCTCAACGGCCACTACATGCGCCAGGCCTCCGACGAGCATCTCGTGCGGTCGCTGGAAGCGCTCCTGCCGGAACTCGGGCCGACGCGCTCTCTCGGCACGACATTCGAGACCGGCCTGCGGGCGAAGCTCCTCGCGGCCATGCCGGGCCTGAAGGAGCGGGCGAAGACGCTCGTCGAGCTCCTCGACAGCGCCTATTACCTCTATGCCCGGCGTCCGCTCGCCCTCGACGACAAGGCACGGGCGCTGCTGGCGGAAGGGAAGGAGCGCCTCGCCGGCCTGACGGACAAGCTGGAGGCGGTCTCCGAATGGAATGCCGCATCGGTCGAGGAGGTCGTGCGCGCCCATGCGGAGGCTCTCGGCGCGAAACTCGGACAGGTGGCACAACCCCTCCGGGCGGCGCTCACCGGCCGGACGACCTCCCCGGGCTCTTCGACGTGATGGCGGTGCTCGGGAAGGAGGAAAGTCTGGCGCGGCTGAGGGACGCGCTCGGTTAGCCTCAATCGCTCCATCCTTTCGACGCGCTTGATGGCATCCTATGGATAAGCTACCGAACCCCATGCCCGTCCCGAGCGGCTCCGCCCGGCGCGGCCTTTTGCGGACCTCTCTACCCTGCCTACCCGGCCGCGCTATGTGTCGCCCGGCCTTCATCAGAAAGGGCCAACCCTCATGAGCGCTCCTTCCAGCACGCTCACCTACGACAACAAGCAGATCGAGCTGGCGGTCATGCCGGGCTCGATCGGCCCCTCCGTGATCGACATCTCGAAGCTCTACGGCCAGACCGGGATGTTCACCTACGATCCCGGCTTCACCTCCACCGCCGCCTGCGAGTCCGCGATCACCTATATCGACGGCGACGAGGGCATCCTTCTGTATCGCGGCTATCCGATCGAGCAACTCGCCGAGCACGGCGACTTCCTCGAGACCTGCTACCTCCTGCTCTACGGCGAGCTGCCGACCGCGGGCCAGAAGGCAGACTTCGACTACCGCATCACGCGCCACACCATGGTGCACGAGCAGATGAGCCGGTTCTACCAGGGCTTCCGCCGCGACGCGCACCCGATGGCGATCATGGTGGGCTGCGTCGGTGCGCTCTCGGCCTTCTACCACAACTCGACCGACATCTCCGATCCCTACCAGCGCATGGTCGCCTCCATGCGCATGATCGCCAAGATGCCGACGCTCGCCGCAATGGCCTTCAAGTATCATGTCGGCCAGCCCTTCGTTTATCCGAAGAACGACCTCGACTACACGTCGAACTTTTTGCGCATGTGCTTCGCGGTGCCGGCGGAGGAGTACAAGGTCAACCCGGTGCTCTCGCGCGCGCTCGACCGCATCTTCATCCTGCATGCCGACCACGAGCAGAACGCCTCGACGTCGACGGTGCGCCTTGCCGGCTCCTCGGGAGCCAACCCCTTCGCCTGCATCGCGGCCGGCATCGCCTGCCTGTGGGGCCCCGCCCATGGCGGCGCCAACGAGGCCGCGCTGAAGATGCTGGAGGAAATCGGCAAGCCGGAGCGCATCCCGGAATACATCGCCAAGGCGAAGGACAAGAACGATCCGTTCCGCCTGATGGGCTTCGGCCACCGGGTCTACAAGAACTACGACCCGCGTGCGCGCATCATGCAGAAGACGACGCACGAGGTGCTGGACGAGCTCGGCATCAAGGACGACCCGCTCCTCGATGTGGCGATCGAACTCGAGCAGATCGCCCTGAAGGACGATTACTTCATCGAGAAGAAGCTCTATCCGAATATCGATTTCTATTCGGGCATCACCTTGAAGGCGATGGGCTTCCCGACCTCGATGTTCACGGTGCTGTTCGCGCTCGCCCGCACGGTCGGCTGGATCGCACAGTGGAAGGAAATGATCGAGGACCCGTCCCAGAAGATCGGCCGCCCGCGCCAGCTCTACGTAGGCGCAACGAAGCGGGACTATCTCACCATCGCGCAGCGGGGGTGAGACCGGTTCCGCGTGGATGAAAAGGGGTCCCGGAGAGGGCCCTTTTTTGTTGTGACGAGCAACGGCACGTACGAGGGAGATGACAGTCGCTCTCGCTGTCCGAAGCCACCGCTTCGGTCGGGAATTGTCCGAAGGCGATGACACGCTGGTGCTCCGCGCGGTCGGGGATGAGACGGTGGTCGCCGCCTTGTTATTGCGGCGGGAGCAGCTCCGTCACGACCCGCGCCGCGCATTCGCTCGGGCTCTCCGGGCCGATGCGCATCAGTCCGTCGAGCCGCTCCAGGGCGGCGAGCTGCGCTCGCCGTTCGGGCGTGTCGCCGAGGAGCGGCGACAGGGACGCGGCGAGCTTCTCGGGCGTGCAATCCCACTGGATGAGCTCGGGGATGACGTTCTCGCCGAGCACCAGATTGGTAAGCACGATCGACGGTGCCTTGATGACGTACTTGAGCAGTTCCTCCGGCTTCGAGACCCGATAGGCGACGACCATCGGAACGCCGGAGAGCCCGAGCTCCAGGGTCACCGTGCCGGAGGCTGCGAGCGCTGCATGGGCCGAGCGGAACGCAGCCCATTTCGCCGCCTCGCCATGGACCAGGGTCGGCGTCACGGGCCAGTCTTTGGCGCGCGCGGCGATCTCGTCCTTGAGGTGCAAAACCGCAGGAATCGTAACTTCGAACGGGCGGGCGAAATGCTGCCGCAGCAGGCCGAGCGCCAAGCCGAACGGCTCCATGAGGCGGGCCACTTCGGAACGGCGGCTGCCCGGCAGGACGAGGAGCTTCAGCGGCCCCTCGTCGAGCGGCGTGCGCTCGCTCCCCTTGGGGCGGAGCTCGCCGAGTCGCTCGACGAGCGGATGGCCGACATAGGTGGTCGGCGGACCGCCGAGGCGCCGGTGCGCCTCCGGCTCGAACGGCAGCAGGGCGAGGAGATGATCCACATAGGCGCGCATCGCCGTCGCCCGACCAGGGCGCCAGGCCCAAACGGAGGGGCTGACGTAATCGACGATGGGGATGTGCGGCGCGCGGCGCCGGACCGCCCGCGCCACGCGATGTGTGAAGTCCGGACTGTCGATGATGACGAGAAGATCGGGATCGGCCGCCACGACAGCGTCCGCGGCGGCGACGATCCGTCTGAGGATCGTCGGAAGCCGGGCGACGACCGCCGTGAAGCCCATGACGGCGATGTCGTCGAGGGGAAAGAGGCTGGCGATCCCTTCCCCTGCCATGGCATGGCCGCCGACGCCGCCCCAGGCGAGATTGTCCTCGCCCAGGCGCGCCTTCAGGGCGCGGACGAGTTTCGCCCCGAGCTGATCGCCGGATTCCTCCCCGGAGACGATCCAGATCGTGCGCCGCTCAGGCATGGAGAGCCTCCACCGTCCACGGCAGATCCGTGGCAACGAGAAAGAGCCCGAGACCGTCGGCCTGCCGCAGCGCCTCCTGCCGATCGAGAAGGAGCGTCGAGCCGGCGCCGACGGCAATGCCTGAAAGACCCGCACGGGCCGCCTCGATCACGGTTCGCGGGCCGATCGCCGGCATGTCCACGCGCAAGTCCTGCCCCCGCTTGGCGGCCTTCACGAGCACGCCGCCCTCCCGTCTCGCTCGCCCGAACCAGGAATGGTTCAGGCGGCGGACGCGCCGGAGCATGCGATCGGTTCCCTCGGGACCCTCGATGGCGAGTACCCGCCGCCGCGCGACGATTGCGGCCTGCCCGATGTCGAAGGCGGAGAGCGAAGCGAGGAGCTCGAGACCCATCGCAATGGCGTGGCGATCCTCGTCGCCGGGCTCGATGCGCCCCCGGAGCTCGCGAGAAACCACGAGGTCAGGCGCGAGCTCGTGCGCGCCGACGACCTTGTGGCCGTGATCCTCCAGCAGCCGGACGGCGCCGCGCAGCATCTGGTCGTCCCCGCGGGCGACGACGTCTCTCACTTCCTGGCGGTTGCGCACGAGCGAATAGGCGCCGAGCAGAGCCGAGAAGCCGGGGCGGCTGACGGCACCGGCCAGCGTGACCAGGGACGGCCGCCAGGCGTCGAGCGTCGCAAGGATTTTCTTGATGTCGAGCAGGTCGACCACCGCGTGGGCCCGTCGCCGGACCGAAGGGTCGACGAAGCCGCGGATCGCGAGGATCCGATGATCCCGACCCGTCCTCTCGAGATGCGTGACGAGCTGGACCGGAAGTTGACCCGATCCTGCGAGGATCGCGACGGGGCCCGGCATCACGGGCCGACGGGATCCCGCGGAGTGCAGATGGCGCGGTCCTTGCCCTCGCGGATGAAGTCGAGGATCTCGTGCACGAACGGGTGTGTCGCGAACTCTTCCGCCACGTCTTCCACACGCTCGCCCAGCGTGCCTTCGTCCGCGAAGAGCAGGCGATAGGCGCGACGGATGTCGTGGATCTGATCGCGCGTGAAGCCGCGACGGCGGAGCCCGATGATGTTGAGGCCCGCGAGATGGGCACGGTTTCCGATCGCCATGCCGTACGGGATCACGTCGTTCTCGATGGCCGACATGCCGCCGATGAAGGCATGCTGGCCGATGCGCACGAACTGGTGCACGCCCGCGCCGCCGCCGATGATCACGAAGTCCTGGATCACGCAGTGGCCGGCGAGCATCACGTTGTTGGAGAAGATGACGCTGCTCCCGACGGTGCAATCGTGCGCCACGTGCGAGTTCGCGAGGAACAGGCAGCGGTCGCCGACGACCGTCCTCATGCTGCCGCCGGCCGTGCCGGGGTTCATGGTGACGCCTTCGCGGATGGTGCAGTCAGCCCCGATCTCGAGCACCGACGATTCGCCGGCATATTTGAGATCCTGGGGCGGGTGGCCGATGGAAGCAAAGGGATAGATCTTGGTCCGCGCGCCGATGGTCGTGCGGCCAGCGACCGCCACGTGGCTGACGAGCTCGCAGCCGTCGTCGAGAGAAACATCGGGACCGACCATGCAGAACGGCCCGATCTTCACGCCCGTTCCGATCCTGGCGCCGCCTTCGATAACGGCGCTCGGGTGAATGACGGTGCCGCCCATCAGAGCACCAGCATCGCCGAGACCTCGGCCTCGCAGACGAGTGTTCCGGCCACCTTCGCCTCTCCCCGGTACCACCACATGTTCCGGCGGTTGTTGAGCTTCGTCATGTGGTACTCGACCGTGTCACCGGGCTCGACGGGCTTGCGGAACTTGCACTTGTCGACCGTCATGAAGAAGACCTGCTTGGGTTTTTCCTGCTCGGATCGCGACGCCACGCAGATCGCGCCTGCGGTCTGCGCCATGCCTTCGATGAGGAAGACGCCCGGGAAGATCGGGCGCGACGGGAAATGGCCCGTGAATTGCGGCTCGTTGAAAGTGACGTTCTTGATGCCGATGCACGAACGGTCGCCGTCGATCTCGACGATGCGATCGACCAGCAGGAACGGATAGCGATGAGGCAGGAGGTCCAGGATCTTGACGATGTCGGCCGTCTGAAGCGTGTTCTGCGCTTCCGTCATGGGCTTGACCTCCAGGGACGAGGCGGCTTCGCTAATCCTGCGGAGCGCCGGGGCCGTCTTTGGCGAGATCGCCTTGCGATGCAAGCTTTTTCAGCACCGCCATCTCGCGGAACCACTCGCGCAGGGGACGGGCCGGGATGCCTCCCCAGCGGGCGCCGGGCGGTACGTCGTTGTTCACGCCGCTCGTGGCCGCGATCTGCGCCCCGGCCCCGATCCGCAGGTGTCCCTTGACGGCGACCTGACCGCCGATCGCGACGAAGTCCTCCACAGTCGTGGATCCCGCGATGCCGACCTGGGCGACGATCACGCAGTGGCGGCCGATCACCACGTTGTGGGCGATCTGGACGAGGTTGTCGATCTTGGTCCCCTCGCCGATCACCGTGTCGCGGCTCGCGCCGCGGTCGATCGTCGAATTGGAGCCGATCTCCACGTCGTCCTGAATGATCACGCGGCCGACTTGCGGCACTTTGAGGTGGCCCCGCGGGCCCATGGCGAAACCGAAACCGTCCTGCCCCACCCGCACTCCGGGGTGCAGAATCACGCGGTTGCCGATGAAGGCATGAGACACGGTGACGTTCGGCCCGATGGAGCAGTCCCGGCCGATGCGGACCTGAGGTCCGATCACCGCTTGAGCGCAGACGATCGTCCCCGTCCCGATCTCGGCGCCCGGACCGATGACGGCCCCCGGGTCGACGGTGACGCCGTACTCGAGACGCGCCGTCGGGTGCACGAAAGACCCGGGTGAAATGCCCTTGGCGTCGAACGAGGATTGCGGCCGCATCGCGCTCGGAAAGAGCAGTGCCAGGATCTCGGCGAAGACCCGGTAGGGTTCGGGCGTGACGACCGCCACCGTTTCCCGCGGCACTTTCGCGGCGAAACGCGGCGAGACCAGGCAGACGCCGGCCCGCACGTTCGCGAGGATCGACGCATAGGCCGGGTTGTCCATATAGGCGAGGTCCGAAGGTCCGGCACTCTCGATAGGGGCAACGCCTCGGATTTCGCGCTCTCCGTCCACGCCGCCGGGGAGCGTCGCTTGGGCCATCTCCGCCACCTGACGCACGGTGATTGTCCGGGTCTGCGGAATGAAGTTCGGCTCTGCCATGGATCCGATGATCGAGGGCGCCGCTTCGAGCGGCGCCCTCCTTGAGATCAGAAACGCGTACCGCCGGAGAAGCGGAAGGCCTGGGTCCGGTCGCCGCCGATGCGGACTCCATTCGGGCCGATGACGCCCTCGTCCTTCGTGAGCGCGAAGGCGTAGTCGAAGCGGATCGGGCCGAGAGGCGAACTCCAGAGCAAGCTGGCGCCGACGGAGGAACGGATGTCCTTGCTGTCGCGGACGACGATGCATTCCTGCGATGTCGTCGTGCTCAATGTGCAGCCGGTGGTCGGGCTGAAGCCTTCGATGATGGTGTTGCCGTTCACGTCGAAGATGGTCGCGCCCTTGTAGCCGAAGAGCGTGCCGGCGTCAGCGAAGACCGCGCCCTTCAGGCCGAGCTCGCGCGGCAGTCCGAAGATCGGGAACTGGACCTCGGCGGACAGGCCGAAATAGGTCGTGCCGCCGATGGCGTTGGATCGGCTGTCGAGGCTCGAAATGTCGCGCGGACCGATGCCCGAGGACGCAAAGCCGCGAACCAGCGACGGGCCCATGAAGAAGTGGTCGACGATGCGCAGATCGTCATCGCCGAACCCCACGATATGACCGGCCTGGGCGCGGCCGATGCCGACGATGTCCTCGAAGATCTCGTAGTAGTACCGGGCATCGCCCGTGGCGCGGAAGTAGCGGGAATCGCCGCCGAGACCGGCGACGTCGGTCTTGAGCTCGGCGTAGGCGCCGTTCCGGGGGTCCTTGGTGTTGTCGAGCGTGTTGTAATTGAAGGTGAGGCCGGCGAGCGACGTCATCGACGTGCCCTGCGACTCCTTGATGGCGAGCGATGCTTCGCCGTTGCCCTCGCACGACAGTCGGTTTGGCGTGCCGTCGGGGTTCAGGACCGTCAAGCCCGCGAGCGGCACCGTACAATCGTTGTAGGGGTGCTTGTAGTCGTTCGGGATGTCGAGTTCCTGCTGGTACAGCGAGTAACGCAGCGTCACGCCGAACTCTTCCGTGAAAGGCATGCCGAGGCGGAGCTGGCCGCCGGTCACGCGGTTCTCGTAGCGGGCGTACTTGGTCTGGTCGCTGAACTTCGAGAACAGGTCGATGCCGGCCGCCAAGCGATAGCCGAGGAAATACGGCTCCGTAAACGAGAAGTCGACGCCCTGCGAGCGCTGGCCGTAGGTTCCGGCAAGCCGAACATACTGGCCGCGGCCGAGGAAGTTCGACTCGGAGACCGAGACCTCGCCGATGAATCCATCGGCCGTCGAGTAGCCGCCGGACACGCCGAACGAACCCGTGGATTGATCCTCCACGTCCACGTTCACGACGACGCGGTCGGGCGCGGATCCCGGCTCGTTCGAGATGCGGACCCGCTTGAAATAGCCGAGATTGTTGAGGCGGCGCTCGGCCCGGTCGATCGAGTACCTTGTTGTAGGCGTCGCCCTCGCCGACGTCGAACTCGCGGCGGATGACATAGTCGCGGGTCCGGCTGTTCCCGCGGACGTTGATGCGCTCGATATAGACGCGCGGCCCTTCCTCGACCACGTAGCCGAGCTGGATCGTGCGGCTTGCAGGATCGCGGGTGCCGACGGGCCGAACCTGCGCGAAGGCGTAGCCGCGGCGAGCCACTTCCGTCGTGACGTTCTGGAGGGAGCGCTCGACCTGGTCGGCGTTGTAGACGTCGCCCGCCGACGTGACGACGCGCCTCTGCAGGGTCGCCGTGTCGATGTCGGGAATGCGGGATTCCACTTCACTCCGCCGATGCGGTACTGGTCACCCTCGGACACCGTGATGGTCACGATGTATCCGCCGGCGTTCGGATCGAACACCGCATCCGCGGAGAGAAGCTGGAAGTCGGCGTATCCGTTCTTCAGATAGTAGCGGCGGATGAGTTCCTGATCGGCCGCGAGGCGATCCGGATCATAGATGTCCGTGCTCTTGAGAAAGCTCAGCAAATTGGACTCGGTCGTCGTCATGACGCTGCGGAGGCGGCTCGACGAGATCGCGCTGTTGCCGACGAAGCGGATCTCCTTCACGCCCGTCTTCTCGCCCTCCACGATCGAGAAGACCACGTCGATGCGGCCGTTCGGAAGGTCCACGACGCGGGGCGTCACCTGAGCGAGCCCGCGACCGGTGCGGCGGTAGACCTCCAGGATGCGCTGAACGTCGGCGTCGACGATCGCCTGGCTGTAGGGCCCGCGCGCCTTGGTCTGGACTTCCGCCTCGAGGACCGCCCGATCGACGCGGCGATTGCCCTCGAACGCGACCCGGTTGATGACGGAGCTCTCGCTGACGCGGACGATTACCTGCGACCCGCTCCGCGACACGCTCACGCTCGAGAACATTCCGGTGGCGAGAAGATTGCGGCGCGCCTCCTCGAGGGAGCCCGCCCCGGAGCCGACGATATAGGAACGGATGGTCTCGGAATCGACGCGGCGGTTTCCTTGGACCACCACCTGCTGGGCGAAGGCCGTTTCCGCCACGCCGACCCCTGCCAGGAAGGCAGCGAGCGCGACGGCTGCGGTTCTAGCCGATTTACGCCGGCTGGTCGGGGTCGTCGACATCATCAATTGCCCGTCTCTTAATCTTTGCATCCGGCGGATCTCGCCCGCGCAGATTGGAACTTTCGGAGCAACCTTATCGGTTCGAACCGCTTGTACAAAGTTTAAGTAACGTTGCAAACGAAGCTTCACCGGCCTCCGTGGCATTTTTGGCCCGCGTGTCCTTCCGGTCACGTCCCCCGGGCCATGATGGACGTCCCGACGTGGACGATGTCGTTCCAGGTGGCGAAGAGCATCAGCATCGCCACGATCGCAAACCCAATCCGGAAACCGATTTCCTGGGCCCGATCGCTCAGCGGCCGGCCCGCGGACGGCCTCGATGGCATAGAAGAGCAGATGCCCCCCGTCGAGGAGCGGAATTGGGAAAAGATTGATAAGCCCGATCGAGACGGACAGCACGGCGATGAGCCCGATCAGTCGCCGGCAGACCGCCAAGATTGGCCACCTGGCCTGAGACCTGCGCGATTCGAATGGGTCCGGAGAGCTGATCCGCGGATTCGCGGCCCGTGAGCAGCTTGCCGATGATAGTCGAAGTTCCTGTCGACCACGTACCAGGTTTCGCGTCACGCCGGCCGCAATGGCCCCGGTCGGGCTGTAGAACACCCGCTTCACGTCCTCCGGATTCCGGGAGGCCTTAAGGCCCAGCAGGCCGATCCGCTGCTTGCCGAAAGGCGTGGTCTGCTCCTTGAGGTCCGGAGTGGCCTCGACGGTCACCTCACGGCCGTTCCGGTCGACGACGATCGTCAGACGCTCGCCGGCGCTCGCGCTGACCCGGCGCTGCATCTCCGAAAAGCTGTCGATTTTGCGTCCGTTGATCGAGAGGATCAGGTCGCCGGGCAGGAAACCGGCCCGCTCGGCGGCGCTGCCCGGCTGGAGCGATTCGATCCTCGGCTCGAGGACCTGGCGTCCGTTGATGTAGTTGAGGCCGGCAAAAATCGCGATCGCGAGCAGGAAATTGGCGACCGGGCCTGCCGCGACGATCGCGGCGCGCTTGGCGACGCTCTTGTGGGGGAAGCTCACGGCGCGTTCCGTGGGGGACAACTGGTTGAGCTGCGCCTGGTCGGGCATGCTGGCGGCATTCATGTCGCCGACGAACTTGACGTAACCGCCGAGCGGAATGGCCGAGATTTTCCAGCGCGTGCCATGCCGGTCCGTAAAGCCCCAGAGCTCGGGCCCGAAACCGATGGAAAACGCGTTGACGCCCACGCCGCACCGGCGGCCGACCCAGAAATGCCCGAGCTCGTGGACGAAGACGACGACCGTCAGAACGGCCAGGAATGAGATAAGGATCGTCAGGAGCGAGCCTGTCGCACCTCCGATGATGCTTAAGAAATCCATCGTCATCTCCCCCTCTTCAGGGTGCCGCCGCTTCGCATTGTGGCACAAGCCGCCGCGCGGCGCGCCGTGCTTCATCGTTGATCGCCAGGGCCTCGTCGACCGTGGCCGGGGACGGGAGCCTCCGCCCCGAGAATGCCGCACAAACTGTGTCGACAATCTCCGAAATTCCGTAAAATCCGATTTGCCCCGCCATGAAGGCCCCGACCGCGATCTCGTTGGCGGCGTTCAGGACGGTCGGCATCGCCCCACCCTCCCGAAGCGCCGCCCGAGCCAGGGCAAGGCAGGGAAAACGGGCTTCGTCCGCTCGTTCGAACGTTAAGCGAGAGATCGCGGCCAAATCGAGACGCGGCAAGTCCATGGCGAGGCGCTGCCGGTGTCGCAGGGCGTTGGCGATCGGCACCTTCATGTCGGGGAGCGCAAGCCCTGCCGTGAGGGCGCCGTCGCTCCATTGCACGAGCCCGTGGAAGATGGCTTCCGGATGCACGAGCACGCCGAGCCGCTCGTCGGGGAGCCCGAAGAGGTGGTGAGCCTCGATGAGTTCGAGGCCCTTGTTCATCAGGGTCGCGGAATCGACATTGATCTTCGATCCCATGGACCAGACCGGGTGGGCCGCGGCCTCGGACGGCGAGGCGGCTGCAATGCGGTCCCGCGGCCAGGTCCGGAAAGGCCCGCCGGTGGCGGTGACGATCGCAGTGGCGACGTCCTCGATGCGCCCGGCGGCGAGGGCCTGATCGAGAGCGTTGTGCTCGGAGTCGACCGGCACGATTTCGGCGCCCGACCGCCGGGCGTCCGCCATGAAGGCTTCGCCGGCGCAGACCAGGCTCTCCTTGTTGGCGAGCGCGATGCGGCGCCCGGTCCTTCAGGGCGGCATGGGTCGGGCGCAACCCCGCCGCGCCGCTGATTGCGGCCATGACGATGTCGGCGTCCCTCTGCGCGGCCTCGATGACCGCCGAGCTGCCGGCGCCGCAGCCGATGCCGCTGCCGGAGAGTTCCGCCTTGAGTTCCGCCTCCGCCCCTCTCGTCGGCCAGCGCCGCGAAGGACGCCCCGAGCCGGCGGGCCGCCGCGGCCAGCCCCTTGGCGTCCCGGCAGGCGACCAGGGACTCGACCCTGAAGGCGTTGCGGTGCGCGAGGACGACCTCGGCCGTCGATCGGCCGACCGAACCCGTGGCACCCAGGATCGTGAGCGAGCGCGTCATCCCGACCACCGTTGAAGAAGAAGCGCCAGCCCCACCAGGACGCAGACGGCCCAGAACCCGTCCAGCCGGTCCATGGCGCCTCCATGGCCGGGGATCAGGTGGCCCGAATCCTTGGCGTCGAAGTGCCGCTTGAGAGCCGACTCGCCGAGGTCTCCCAGCTGGCTTGCGACCGACGCCACGGCCGAGGCGAGCGCGACGGCCGAGGAGACCCGCGAGAGGCGTCCAGCCCAAGGCGGTCGCGACCCCCGCAACGGCCGAGGCCGCAGAGGACCGCGCCGGCGAGCCCCCCGACGAAGCCGGACCAGGTCTTCTTCGGGCTGACGCGCGGCCAAAGCTTCGGACCGCCGAAATGGCGGCCCGTGAAATACGCCGCGACATCCGTGGTCCAGACGACCGCGAACATCCAGAGCACGCCCACCAGGCCGAGTGTCCGGCCGATCCCTGACGATCGGCGGCACGAGGACGATCACGGCAGCGTAGGCGAACCCGGCAGTGGTCCAGAACCGGTCGCGCCGGTTGCGGACGAGGACGGTTCCGGCAAGGATCGCCGCGACCGCTGCGAGGGCGAGGGTCGAAGCGGGCGCCTCCGCAAGGTACAGCCCCGTCAACAGCGCCAGCGCCGCGCCGAGCACGACCTGGATCGGAAGCCCGGGCTCGACCCGCGCGGTGTTGATCCACTCCACCAGGACCGCGATCCCGGCGACGAGCCACAACAAGGCGAAGAGCCATCCGCCGTGATAAGTCAAGAACAAGCGTGGCGAGCCCGAGCACGACGGCCGAGGCGAAGCGGGTCCCGAGTTCGGTGGCAAGCCATCGCGGCGGTGGGGCAGGAGAGGAGCCTTCGCCCTTGACCATGTCAGCCGGCCTGAGCGCTCAGGCCGCCGAACCGGCGCTCCCGCCGGCAGTACTCCTCGATCGCGGCGCGGAAGGTCGCGTCGTCGAAATCGGGCCAGAAATCGGGAATGAAAATGAATTCCGAGTAAGCTGTCTGCCAAGTGAGGAAGTTCGACACACGCTTCTCCCCGGACGTACGGATCACGAGATCCGGATCGGGAATGCCGTACGTGTCGAGCGCCGCATCGACCGTGTCCATGTCGATCGACGCCGGATCGATCTCCCCTGCCCTTACGCTTTTCGCGAGGTTGCGAATCGCGCGCACGATTTCCTGACGGCCGCCATAGTTGAAGGCGATGACGAGGGTCAGTCCGGTATTCTCCCGCGTCAGGCCCTCGGCTTCGTCGAGCAGCAGGCGGATGTCGGCGGCAAGCCCCTCGCGCTCGCCGATGATGCGGACCCGGATGTTGTGGGCGTGCAGGTCGGCAAGGTCGTGCCGGACGAAGCGCTTTAGCAGTCCCATCAGGTCGGCGACCTCTTGGGCCGGGCGCCGCCAGTTCTCGGACGAGAAGCTGTAGACCGTCAAGAACCGGATGCCGAGATCGCCGGCGGTGCGCACCGCGCGTCGGATCGCCTCGACGCCACGACGATGGCCCTCCACCCGCGGCAATCCCCGCCGGGCGGCCCAGCGTCCGTTCCCGTCCATGATGATGGCCACATGGGTCGGCCTGCCGTGGCTTGTCGCGGCATGCGCCAATGAAACTGCAGACACCTTCGGTTCGCCGCTCATCATCTCACGCCGGAGACAGGTCGTCAGACCTGCATGATCTCTTTTTCCTTC
Organism: uncultured Alphaproteobacteria bacterium; assembly: GCA_963723525.1. Classification (GTDB taxonomy): domain Bacteria; phylum Pseudomonadota; class Alphaproteobacteria; order Rhizobiales; family Beijerinckiaceae; genus Microvirga. The sequence goes on along the minus strand of CAVRRI010000001.1, from coordinate 250,585 downwards.
GCCGCCAAGGCTTTGTCGATTTCCTCTACGGCATGGTCGGTGGCCTTCTGAACTTGCTCGGACTGACGCTTCTCGTCGTCCTGACTGATCGCGTGGTCCTTCTCGAGCTTCTTCAGGAGATCGAGCCCGTCGCGGCGGACATGGCGCACCGCGATGCGCGCCTCTTCGGCGTATTTGTGCGCGACCTTCACCATCTCCTTGCGGCGCTGCTCCGTCATCTCCGGGATGCGCAACCGGATGACCTGGCCTTCCGTCTGCGGGTTGAGGCCGAGATCGGATTCCCGGATGGCCTTCTCCACCGCCGCGACCATGCCCCGGTCCCAGACCTGCACGCTGAGGAGGCGGGGCTCCGGCACGTTCACGGTGGCTACCTGGGTCAAGGGCATCAGGGATCCGTAGGCATCGACCTGAATCGGGTCGAGCAGGCTCGGCGAGGCGCGGCCGGTCCGCAGACTGCCCAGATCGTGCTTGAAGGCGTTGATCGCACCCTGCATGCGGCGCTTCACGTCGTCGAGATCGAAGGTGGTCACGGCCATTGGTCTATTTCCCTGGCGGATGGGCGGTTACGACGGGATTACGCCGGTCATAGGCGGGCTTCAAGGGGCGACCGTAGGGACGGGCGGTTCAGGTCGGGACCGATTCACGGGGCCACCGTCGTCGACGGGGCGGTTCCCTTCAGGATCGCGGTGACGGAACTCGGCGCATGGACGCAACCCACGATGATGGGAAGCCGGCTTTCCCGCGCGAGGGCGAACGCCGCCGTGTCCATCACCTTGAGATCCTTCAGGATCGCCTCGTCGTGGGTCAGCTCGTCGAAGCGCCGCGCTTCGGGGTTTTTCTTGGGGTCCGCGGAGTAAACTCCATCCACCTGGGTCGCCTTGAGCACGGCGTCGCAGCGCAGTTCCGCGGCGCGGAGCACGGCGGAGGTATCGGTCGTGAAGAACGGATTGCCGGTACCGCCGGCCAGCACGATCACCTGTCCCTTGTCCAGATGGTGGAGCGCCGGCTGGCGGGCATAGGTCTCGCAAATGGTCGGCATCGAGACGGCGGACATGGTGCGGGCCTGGACGCCCGCGGCATTCAGCGCCGTCTCGAGAGCCAGGGAATTCATCACGGTGGCCAGCATCCCCATGGAATCCGCGGTCGGGCGATCGATCCAGCCGGCGGCGCTCATGCGCGCTCCCCGGATGATGTTGCCGCCGCCGATGACGAGGGCGATTTCGAAGCCGGCCCTGGTCGCCTCCGCGAGATCCGTCGCGAGTCCGGCGAGGGTCTGGGGGTCGAGCCAGTAACCGTCGGGCGCCATCAGCGCCTCGCCCGAGAGCTTCACCAGCACGCGTCTTACGTTCATCATGGGATCGTCCCCCCTCTACCCTTCCCTATCAATGAAAACGGCGGCCCGGGGCCGCCGTTTCTTCGGTCAGGCCTTCCGCCCAGCCTGCGCGGCGACCTCGGCGGCGAAGTCGGGGGCTTCCTCCTTCTCGATGCCCTCGCCGAGAGCATAGCGGACGAAACCCTTGATGGTGACCGGCTTGCCGGCCTTCGCCTCGGCTTCCTTGAGAACCTGGGTCACCGTCTTGGAGGGGTCGTGGACGAACGGCTGCTCCAGGAGGGTCACTTCCTTGTAATAGCTCTTGAGCCCGCTCTCGATGATCTTCTGCATGACGTGGTCCGGTTTGCCGGCGTTCTTCTCGCGCAGGATATTGCTCTCGCGCTCAACCGTCGCCTTGTCGACGCCGGCAGCGTCCAGCGCGACCGGGTTCGTGGCGGCGACGTGCATGGCGATCTGCCGGCCGAGCGGTCCGAGTGCCGTCGCGTCGCCCTCGGATTCCAGCGCGACGAGGACGCCGATCTTGCCGAGGCCCTCCGTGACGGCGTTGTGGACATAAGTCGCGATCACGCCCTTCGACACTTCGAGCTTCTGGATTCGCCGAAGCGTCATGTTCTCGCCGATGGTCGCGATGAGTTCCTGCAGCCGCTCCTTCACGGTGGTCTGCGAACCGGGGAAGCGGGCCGTTTCGAGCGCCTCGATCGAACCGTCGCCCATGAGGGCGATCTTGGCGGCTTCGCGCACGAAGGCCTGGAACTGATCATTGCGGGCGACGAAGTCCGTCTCCGAATTCACCTCGAGGATGGTCGCCTGATGTCCCGACGACTCCACCGCGACGAGCCCCTCCGCGGCCACGCGGCCGGCCTTCTTGGCGGCCTTCGAGAGGCCCTTCTTGCGCAGCCAGTCGATCGCGGCCTCGATGTCGCCGTTCGTCTCGTTGAGGGCATTCTTGCAGTCCATCATGCCGGCGCCGGTCGACTCGCGCAGCTCCTTCACCATCGCAGCGGTAATGTTCGCCATGGCTCGTCCTTTCACAGGGTTCAGATATGGGGAGCCCGGCGCTCGCGGGAACGCCGGGCTGAAGAGGAATTCGGGCCGGCGCCGCGTGCGGTCGCGGCGGCCGAGGAAGGCCCTGCCTTACGCGGCCTCGATCATGGCACGGGCCTGAGCCACCCAGCCGTCGCGAGCGATGCGGCCGTTGAGTTTCACCTCGGCGTCGATCTTGGCGACATTCTCCGGCTGCATGGCGGCGAGCTGCCAGTAATGGAAAATGCCGGCCTCGTTCAGCTTCTTCTCGAGCTGAGGTCCGACGCCGTTGAGCTTCGTGAGGTCGTCCGGCGCGCCGCGGGGAGCGGAGAGGAGCTCGAACTGCTCCCTCTGCTCGGGTGCGCCGGCATCGCTCGCCGGAAGCTCCTCGAGGGTCGGGTTCTCGGAGGCGCCGATGTCCATGCCGGCCGCGCCCTGACCGCGGGAGATCCCGTCGATCGCCGCGCGGGCGACGAGGTCGCAATAGAGGCTGATGGCGCGGCCCGCATCGTCATTGGCCGGGACCGGGAAGGTGATGCCGTCGGGATCGCAGTTCGTGTCGACGATGGCGGCGACCGGGATCCCGAGGCGCTTCGCCTCCTGGATCGCCAGCTGCTCCTTGTTCGTGTCGATCACGAAGATGAGATCCGGCGTGCCGCCCATGTCCTTGATGCCGCCCAGAGCGCGCTCGAGCTTCTCCTTCTCGCGGGCGAGCATGAGACGCTCTTTCTTGGTCAGGCCCTGGCCGCCGCCGGCGAGGATCTCGTCGACCTTGCGCAGGCGCGAGATCGAGCCTGAGATCGTCTTCCAGTTGGTGAGCATGCCGCCCAGCCAGCGGGCGTTGACGAAATACTGCGCCGAGCGCTTTGCCGCATCGGCGACCGAATCCGACGCCTGCCGCTTGGTTCCGACGAAGAGCACGCGGCCGCCGCCCGCAACGGTGTCGCTCACCGCCTGAAGGGCGCGGTGCAGCATCGGGACCGTCTGGGCGAGGTCGATGATGTGGATGTTGTTCCGCGTGCCGAAGATGTACTGCGACATCTTGGGGTTCCAGCGGTGGGACTGGTGGCCGAAGTGTGCGCCAGCTTCCAGCAGCTGACGCATCGAGAAATCAGGAAGCGCCATTGGTATTCTCCGGTTATGCCTCCGCGGAGCAGTGAACCGGTCGGACCGGTCACCGGAATAGCCTCATTAAGGCATGAGGCAGGCTCCGCGTGTGGGATGGGCGCGCCTATACGCGCAAACACTTGGAAAAGCAAGCGGATGACGAGTCTCGTGTCGTAAGCACACGAGTTGTCCGGGTTAGATAGCACACGAGTTGTCCGGTTTCTTGGCCTGGGGAGGGTCCAGGCGATGAACCGGGCGACGTGGCGACAGGACCGCAGGATGCGGAAGTTTTTGGACGTTTTGAGCCGCTGGGAGGCGGGCGAGCTATCGATGCTGGAGGCTGGGGAGGTTCTCGGGCTGTCGGAGCGGCAGTTCCGGCGGTACCGGGATCGCTACGAGGAAGAGGGGTTTGAGGGGCTGGTCGACCGCCGGCTCGGCAAGCCTTCGCCGAAGCGGGTTCCGTCGGCGGCTGCGCAGCTGATGCGGGAGCTGTATGGCGGGGTGTACCGGGGCTGGAACGTGAAGCACTTCCACGAGCATCTGGTGCGCGATCATGGCTTCCGGTGGGGCTACACCTGGACGAAGACGCAGTTGCACGCCGCGGGTCTGGTGGACCGGGCGCCGCGGCGCGGGGCGCACCGTCGCAAGCGCGAGCGCAAGCCGCTGCAAGGCATGATGCTGCACCAGGACGGCAGCCGCTTCGCCTGGCTGGCGGGGCAAGCGCCGCTGGATCTGATCGTGACCATGGACGATGCGACCAGCACGATCTACGCGGCGTTCCTGGTCGAGGAGGAGGGCACGGCCTCGACCTTCCAGGCGCTCCTGGAGGTGTTCGGTGCCCAGGGCTTGCCGAGCAGTCTCTATACCGACCGCGGCAGCCACTCCTTTTACACCCCGAAGGCGGACGGGCCGGTCGACAAGGACCGGCTGACGCAAGTGGGGCGGGCGCTTAAGCACCTCGGCGTCGAGCACATCCCGGCCTATTCGCCGGAGGCGCGCGGCCGTTCCGAACGCCTGTTCGGAACCCTGCAGGACCGGCTGGCGAAGGAACTGGCGCTCGCCGGCATCACCGCCATCGCGGCGGCCAACAGCTTCATCCGCCACGACTATCTGCCCCGGCACAATGCCCGCTTCGCCCGGCCTGCGGCGGTGCCGGAGAGCGCCTTCGTGCCGGTCGATCAGGCGCTGCTCGCCGAGACCCTGTGCCTCGAGGAGACGCGCGTGGTGGGGCGCGACAACACCGTCGTCTATGGCGGGCTGCGGCTTCAACTGCCTGGCGACAAGGCTCGCGCGCACTTCGTCAAAGCGACCGTCAAGGTGCGTCACTATCCCGACCGCACGCTGGCCGTCTTCCACGGCCCACGCCGGCTCGCCTGTTACGCCGCCGACGGCCGTCCGATCGCCGCCCCGGCCGCGCCCCGCCTGGCCTCGGGCGCGCCGCCGCGGCCAGCCTCGACCGCGCGCTCGACACGAGGCCCCGCCAAACCCGCGGCCGACGAAACGGGCTCTCAGGTCGAACCAAGAAACCATCCGGCCGGCCGCACCGGCGGCGCCCTGAGGACACCCCAAACGGCCTTGGGGGTTGCTCCGCTTCCCCCCAAGCGCCGCAACCAAAAGCGGACAACTGATGTGCTACCAAAACCGGACAACTTGATTAGCTACCGACAGCGGATGACGAGTCTCGGGTCGGATGGACCCTATGAGGCTTATGCGGCTCCGGGCGGAGCCTCGTTGAAGCGCAAGTGCATTCCGATGCGGCATTAGCAGGAAGTACTAATCGGGAGATGCGCATCTTGAAGGGCTGTCCTCAAGCGAGACAGCCGCGGTCCTCAGAGCCCATGAAACATCGCTCCAAAGTTCCGCCTTGAAGAAAAATCCAGTGACTCGATCCGGACGAGCCCATTCGAGGTACCTTCCGCAGGAACCGCGGAGCGCCGCTGAGGCTGCGACCGGAAATTCCTGCTGCCTCCGCCGGACAAGCCTGCTAGGGAGCCGGAGTGCTTGACCTCGGCCACGCTTTCGTCCTCGCGGCACAACTGATCCTCCGGTTCGATCCGGAGCTGATGGGCATCATCGGCCTTTCGCTCCGCGTGAGCCTTACCGCGACCGTCCTCGCCTTCCTGTTCGGCGCGCCGACCGGCCTCACGATGGCTGTCGGACGGTTCCCTGGTCGGCAGAGCGCCGTCGTGCTGACCAATGCGCTGCTTGGCCTTCCGCCGGTCGTCGTTGGCCTTATCATCTACCTCCTGCTCTCGCGCTCGGGGCCGCTCGGCTCGCTGGGCCTCCTCTTCACGCCGTCGGCCATGGTCGTCGCGCAGGCCGTCCTCGGCGTCCCGATCGTGGCCGCCCTTACGCATCGGTCGCTCGAGTCCCTGTGGCGCGACTACGGCGATCCTCTGACCATCGACGGGGCTTCGCGGACGAGAGCGGGAATCGAGTTGCTGCGCATGAGCCGCAGCGCGCTGCTCACCGCCTTTCTGGCCGCCTTCGGCCGAGCGATCTCGGAGGTTGGCGCAATCCTCGTCGTCGGCGGCAACATCCGCGGTTTCACACGGACGATGACCACCACGATCGCGCTCGAAACGAGCAAGGGCGAACTCGCGCTTGCCCTCGGGCTCGGCATCATTCTGGTCGGGACCAGCATCGTGGTGAGCGCCTGCGCGTTCGCGCTCGGGCGGATCGGCGATCGCAGCTAGAGCGTCTCCGGGCGAAGCAGGTCCGGTTCGCCGTCGATCTCGCCCTCCAATACGCCTTACCGTTTCGGCTCCAGGTCGATTGTCGTCTCGACCACATGCCGCAAGGGTGCGTCTTCGGACGTGAGGGTCATGCGCAGGCGAAGGGCAGTTGCCCTTGACCTTGCCTTCGCGGACCACGCGCTCGATCTCGCGTTGCGAGGTCACGCCGACCTCCTTCAAGAACTTGCGGATCGCCATGTTGAAGCGTTCCTCGTCCATGGACAATCTCCTTCAGAGAGGGCCGCGCCACCGGCCCCGGAACTGAAAGCCCCGGCTTCCGCTTGTATGATCGGCGAATCGGGCGAGGTTATGCCGCGCCTCAATTCATCTGGACGTCCACGACGCCGGGCACGGCGCGAAGTGCTCCGGCGATCTGCGGCGACGCCATGTAGCGGCCGGGGAGCTTGACCTCTACTTCCTGCTTCACGTCGTCGAGGATGAGGATGATGGTGACCTCGCCCTCCCCTTTCGCCTTCAGCCGCTCCTGCACGCTGCCGATGGGCCGCTCGTCGCGCAGGAAGATCCGCATGCCCTTCTGGTGCTTGGCCACCGCATCGTCGAGGCGTTCCGCGACGGCGATCCGCGCCCTGACGTCTTCGCCTTCGAGACCGGCTTGAAGGATGAGCAGGACGGCACTGCCGGGCTCGAGGATCTCGCGGTATTGCTGCAGGCCTTCGGAGAAGACGACGGCTTCGAAATGGCCCGTCTGGTCCGACAGGTTGACGATGCCCATCTTGTTGCCGGTCTTGGTCCGCCGTTCCTGCCTGTCGAGTACAGTGGCGGCGACCTTGCCGACCGAGTTGCCGGCCTTGATCGAGCGGCAGAACTCCACCCAGCTCTGCACGTTCAGGCGTTTCAGCATCTCGCCGTATTCGTCGAGCGGGTGGCCCGACAGGAAGAAGCCCACGGCGTCGTATTCGCGCTGCAGCCGCTCCGCGGCCGGCCAGGGATCATGGGGCGGGATGCGGAGATGGACGTCCGCGGCCGCAACGCCGCCGAACATGTCGATCATGCCGCCCGCCGAGGCCTCCACCGCCTGCTGGGCAAGGCTCATCATCGCATCCACGGCCGCGCAGGCCTTGGCTCGATCCGGCTCGAGTTCGTCGAGGGCGCCAGCCGAGATCAGGTTCTCGAGCGTCCGCTTGTTGAAGAGGCGCGGATTGATGCGACGGGCGAGGTCGGCGAGATCCTTGAACGGCTTGTCGCCGCGCGCCTCGACGAGCGCTTCGATCGCCTGCCGGCCGACGCCTTTCACGGCGGCGAGCGCGTAGCGGATGGATCCTCTGCCCTCCCGGTCGTAGGCCACGTCGAACACGACGCCGGAGCGGTTGATGGAGGGTGGCTCCACCGGAATCCCCAGACGCTGAGCCTCGCGGCGGAATTCGGAGAGCTTGTCGGTGTTGTCGAGATCCATCGTCATGGAGGCCGCGAGGAACTCCACCGGGTGGTTGGCCTTCAGATAGGCGGTCTGGAAGGCGACGAGCGCATAGGCGGCCGCATGGCTCTTGTTGAACCCGTAATCGGCGAACTTCGCGAGCAGGTCGAAGATCTCGTTGGCCTTCGCCCTTTCGATGCCGTTGGCGAGGCAGCCCTTCACGAAGCGGTCGCGCTGGGCGTCCATCTCGGCCTTGATCTTCTTGCCCATGGCGCGCCGCAGGAGGTCGGCATCGCCGAGCGAGTAGCCGGCGAGAACTTTGGCCACCTCCATCACCTGCTCCTGGTAGACGATGATGCCGAATGTCTCCTTCAGGATCGGCTCCAGCTTAGGATGTAGATACCAGCTGTTCCGGTTGTGCTCGTCCTTGCCGAGCTTGCGCGCGCAATAGACGGGGATGTTCGCCATCGGGCCGGGGCGATAGAGCGCCACGAGAGCGATGATGTCCGTGAACCGGTCGGACTCCATCTCGACCAGCGCTTTGCGCATGCCGGTGCTTTCAACCTGGAACACGCCGACCGTCTCGCCGCGGCGAAGTGGCTCGTAGGTCTTCTGGTCGTCGAGCGGAAGTGCCGACAGATCGACCTCGATGCCCCGGCGCCTGATGAGATCGACGGCGCGGCGGAGCACCGTCAACGTCTTCAGGCCGAGGAAATCGAACTTCACGAGACCGGCCTGCTCGACCCACTTCATGTTGAACTGGGTGACGCGCATGCCCGTCTTCGGGTCTCGGTAGAGCGGGACGAGTTCCTCGAGCGGGCGGTCGCCGATCACGACGCCGGCGGCGTGGGTCGAGGCGTGCCGGTGCAGGCCTTCGAGTTTCTGGGCGATGTCCATGAGCCGCGCCACGACCGGCTCTTCGGAGATGGCCGCCTGCAGCTTGGGCTCGCCTTCGATCGCCTGTTTGAGCGTCACCGGGTTGGCCGGGTTCTGCGGCACGAGCTTGGTGAGCTTGTCCACGTGGCCGTAGGCCATTTCCAGCACGCGGCCGACGTCGCGCAGGACGCCGCGCGCAAGCAACGTGCCGAAGGTGATGATCTGCGCCACCTGGTGCTCGCCGTAGCGCTGCTTCACGTATTCGATGACCTGTTCGCGCCCGTCGACACAGAAGTCGATGTCGAAGTCCGGCATCGACACGCGCTCGGGGTTGAGGAAGCGCTCGAACAGCAGGCCGAAGCGAAGCGGGTCCAGATCCGTGACGGTCAGCGCGTAGGCGACGAGCGAGCCGGCGCCCGACCCGCGGCCCGGACCGACGGGAATATCGCTATCCTTCGCCCACTTGATGAAGTCAGCCACGATGAGGAAGTAGCCGGGGTACTTCATCTTCCGGATCACGCCGACCTCGAAGGCGAGGCGGTCGCGGTAGTCCTGCTCCGTCAGGCCGGGTGCGGGGCCATGGGCGGCAAGGCGCTTCGCGAGGCCGGCCTCGGCCTGGCGGCGCAGTTCCTCCCCCTCGTCGAGGGTCGCGCCCGCATCGGCGGTTCCGAAACTCGGGAGAATGGGCTTGCGCATGGAGACGCGATACGAACACCGCATCGCGATCTCGACCGAAGCCTGGAGAGCGTCCGGCAAGTCCGCGAACAGCTTCATCATCTCCTGGCGCGTCTTGAAATCGTACTCCGGAGAGAGCCGCCTGCGGTTCTCGTCGGAGACGATCCGGCCCTCAGCGATGGCGAGGAGCGCGTCGTGCGCCTCGTAGTCGGACGTCCTGCCGAAGAATGGTTCGTTTGCCGCCACCAGCGGGATCCCGCAGCGGTCGGCAAGCGCGATGAGTTCGCCCTCGACCGCGCGCTCCTCGTCGAGCCCGTGGCGCTGGATCTCGACGTAAAGCCGGTCGCCGAATGCGGTTTTGGAGGAGGTCGAGCCGCGTCCGCGCGAGATCCGGCTTCGCCTGGCGCAGCGCGGAGTCGAGCGGGCCCGTCGGTCCCCCGGTCAGCGCGATCAGACCGTCGTGATGCGATGCGAGGAGCGATGCCGCGACGCGAGGAGAATCGCCGAGCGGCACGTCGAAATAGGCGCGGCTCGCGAGCCGCATGAGGTTGCGGTAGCCCTCTTCGCTCTGAGCGAGAAGGACGACGTTTGCGCATTGCGAAAGGCTCTGGCGGATCGTGGGATCCGCCTCCTCGAAGCACACCGAGAGCTGGATTCCCGCGATGGGCTGGATGCCCATTCCGGACAGCTTCTCGGAAAACTCCAGAGCGCCGAACAGATTGTTGGTGTCGGTCAGCGCCAGCGCCGGCTGCCTGTCGGTGGCGGCGAGCTTCGCGATGTCGGCGATCTTGAGAGCGCCTTCGAGCAGCGAATAGGACGAGTGCACGTGCAGATGGACGAAGCCGACTTCTCTCAAGATTCGCGTCATCGCCCAGGTACTCTCGACTCCCCTGAAGCCCTTCTATCATCGCACCCGGCGGGCGCGAGTCCGAGTCAGCATCGGCGAGCGTATCGGCCCGTCCTGTGGATATCGGATCACGCCAGTGGACCGAGGATCAGCGCCCACATCCCGACAGCCGTCCCGAACATGGCGAGCGAGGCGATCTCGGCGGCGGTGGCGAGGGCTATACGCAACATCGTGGACTCCATGTTCCTATAATGTTCATTATTGTTCGATCTCTGTTCCGTGTAAATGGAGGATTCGGGTCGAATGCGATTGGGGTTAATGCGGAGTTAGCCCGACATTCTGCCGGAAGAGAGTCGGCCCGACTGGCCGGAGAGTGCGCGCCCTGAACTCATTGTCGAGCCAGCTGCTCCCCCGGTCGATGAACAGTCAGCGGCGCATCGTCTGTGGCAGCCCGCTCGCGGCCGGACCGATCGCGCTGAAAAGAGTAGGGCCGCGAGTGTGACGCCCATCACAGTACGCGAGCCTGGACGGGGCGATACTCGGACAATCAGGCAGCAGACCCGCATGGTCCTCACGAGCGATTGCGGCCCGCGCCACGTTCTTCACGTTCAATTGGTACCCCCGAGATGAATGCACTTCCTCCGCAAGGCCGACTTCGCCGACTTCGTCGATCACGTTCTCTCCCACGGCTACGAAGCAAGGCCGCGCCGCTGGCGCCCAGACCGCCGTCTTCCACAAGCTCGGCACCGCCAAGACGCGCGGCGTCATCTTGCGCGACACCCCTGGCGGGTACACCGTTTGGGGCCAGGGCGCGCGACCGCTTCTCGACAGCTTCGCCATGCGCTTCCGTCGGAAGCGCGCATGACTGGTCCATGACGGATCGGTCGATCCGACCGGCTGCAGCCGAATCAATGACGCGCCCGCAATCTGCTCGTAAACTTCGACAACCTTCTCGTGGCGGCGTTATGCTTCGGCTGCACTCAGCGGGCCGCCACGCCGCTCCCGGAGGGGGCTGCTGGCCGCAAACGAGCGTAGGCTCGGCGAATATCGCATGTGGAGGCGGACGTGGCTGGAACGGGCGATCGAGCCGCGGTTGAACAAAGAACGTTCGCGCCGCTGCTGGTTTCGGCCGTGGTGCTCGGGCTCGTCGGACTGCCGCTGGCCGCGTGGCTCGATCTCCGCAACCTGTCCGAGCGGATGCTGCGCTCGCAGGCGGGCGAGATCAGCCGGATCATCGACGTCATGCGCGGCTTCTACGGCAGCGATGTGGTCGGCCGCGTCTTGGAGAGCAACGGGAACCCCGTCGCCGCCGTCCATAACTACCGCGATATCCCTGGTTCGATCCCGATCCCGGCAACCCTCTCGATCGAGCTCGGCAAACGCATCAGCGCTCATGACGGACACGTCAAGTACAGGTTCGTCTCCGACCTCCCCTTCAAGGGTCGCCAGCCGCACGCGCTGGACGCCTTCGAGCGGAAAGCCATCGCGGCGCTGCGGGCCGATGCGAGAACGCCGGTAGTCGAGGTGTCGGGCTCCTATCTCGATCGGCAGGTCCGCGCCGCTGCCCCCGTCGTCATGGGGCCGGTCTGCGTATCATGTCACAACACACACCCCGACAGCCCGAGAACCGATTGGAAAGTCGGGGACGTGCGCGGAATCCAGGAAATCTCCGTCTCTCAGCCCATCGCCGCCAACGTCTTTTCGTTCAAGTATCTTCTGACGTATTTCGCGCTGGCCGGAATCGTCGGGCTGACCTTCATCATCCTGCAGCGTCGGCAAGCACGGTTCGATGGAAAGTTTGAACCAAGAACTCTCCGACGCGAACGACTTTCTCGCCTCCGTTTCCCTCAAGATCGCCAAGTATCTTTCGCCCCACGTTTACAAGGGCATCTTCAGTGGCCAGAAGGACGTCGCGATCGCCACCGAGCGCAAGAAGCTGACCATCTTTTTCTCGGATATCAAGGATTTCACGGCGATCTCCGAACGCCTGCAACCGGAGGATCTGACGGCGCTTCTGAACGAGTACTTCACCGAAATGGCCAACATCGCACACCGGCATGGGGCGACCGTCGACAAGTTCATTGGCGATGCGTTGCTGGCGTTCGTGGGCGACCCCGAAACGAAGGGCGTCGAAGAGGACGCCCGTGCCTGTTTGCGCATGGCGGTAGAGATGCAGAGGCGCCTGGAGCACCTGAACGAGACCTGGCGTCAACGGGGCATCGAGCGCCCGTTTCAGGCTCGGATGGGGATCAACACGGGCTATTGCAACGTCGGCAACTTCGGGTCGGACGACCGCATGGACTATACGATCATCGGCGCCGAAGCGAACCTGGCCGCTCGGCTGCAGTCGATTGCGGAACCAGGCGGGATCTGCCTGAGCTACGAGACCTACGCCCTCGTTCGCGACCTTGTGCGGGCTCGTCCACTGGACCCGATCGTCATGAAAGGGATCAGTCGAGAAATCGTGCCCTACCGCGTCGAAGGGCTGTTGGGGGAACTCGCCCAGCGCCAGCAGGTCATCAGCGAGCACGTCACTGGGCTCGACCTGTTCCTCGACTTGGAGGCCTTGGACGACGCGGGGGTCGAGCGCGCGAGGCACCGGTTGTCCGAAGCGCTCGAGGCACTCGCCATTCGTGAGAGACCGGCGGCTTGATCGGCCGCGAACTGCCCGCCGGCCCATCTCCACGCGTCGCGACCGACTGGTCGACCCCTCCCGCCGAAACCGCTTTCGTCTCAGACGTCGATCAGCATGCCGTCCTCGGCGCGCTCGGCCCCCTCGGTTTCGAGGCCCGGATCGAGCATCTCCCGGCTCATGTGGGTGAGAATGACCCGTTTCGCGCCGATCTCGCCAAGGCGTGCCTGCAGTGTGGCCCAGTTCAGGTGGTAGGGTACGGGCTGCCGCAGGGTGTAAGCCTCCGCGATCAGGAGATCGGCTCCACGTGCGGCCGGGATGATGGCGTCGATCGAACCCGTGTCGCCCGAGTAGCAGATGATTTTGCCGCCGTGTTCCAGACGCAGGGCAAAAGACGGTGCGCCCGACGGGTGCGGCACTTCGAAAGGTGTGACAGTCACCCCGTTCAGGGATCTCGGCTGCTCGGGCACAAGCTCCACGATCTCAACGGAAAACCGGCGCTCGATCTGAACCGAACCGGGAAACATCACCTCCATCAAGTCATGAAGTCGCTGTCGCAGCCCGCTCGGTCCTACGATGATGAGCGGCGTCTCGCGGTGGCTCACGAATTGAGCGTCGAGGATTAGAAACGGCAGGCCGGCAAAGTGATCGCCGTGGAGGTGGGAGAGGAACACCGTTTGGACCGCGTCGGGGTCGACCCCGAAACGGCGCATCGCGATCAGTGCGGACGCACCGCAATCGATCAGGAATTGCCGATCGCCCATGCTGAGGTGAAAGCAGGTGTGAAAGCGTCCGCCCGATCCAAAGGCATCACCGCAGCCGAGGACCTGAACGCGCATCGATTGCCCTCCATGCCCTATCCTGTCGGCGAGGTTGCCGAAGGGCGATCGGCTCGGGCCGGCAGAAGGTATCGGTCCCCATGATCATGCCATTCCAGCGGCGATCGCGTCGAGGATCAAGCGCTTTTCGCTGCCTGTGCTTTTCGCTGCCTGAGAATGATGCGGGACGAAGGGCATCGTCCTCGGACGGAGCGCAGCAGAGGTCCGAGGTGCGAGCGAAGGGTCAAGCGCCTTGATCGGCCCGAGATCCTCGAGTCGCCCTCCGGCTCACGCGGTGGCCAGATGAGATGTGTGATCGCTGCAGAGGATGACGTCTCAGGAGTGACGCACGCCCGAGGATGATGCCTCCCTTGCGCCTGTCTGGCTTACGGCAACTGCACGACCAACCCGTCCGCGATGGTCAGGCGCCGGTCCATCTTGTCGGCGAGTTCCAGGTTGTGCGTTGCGATGAGCGCTGCGAGACGCGAGGCGCGGACGATGGCGACGAGCGTCTGGAAGACGTGGCTCGCCGTGTGAGGGTCGAGATTGCCGGTGGGCTCGTCGGCCAAGAGGAGACGGGGGGCGTTGGCGACCGCGCGGGCGATGGCGACCCGCTGCTGCTCGCCGCCCGAGAGTTCCCCGGGGCGATGATCGAGGCGCTTGCCGAGGCCGAGAAACGAGAGGAGCTGGGAGGCTCGGTGCTTCGCCTCGACCTTGGGCAACCCGCGGATAAGTTGCGGCATCACCACGTTCTCGAGCGCGGAAAACTCAGGCAACAGATGGTGGAACTGGTAGACGAAGCCGAGCTCATGCCGGCGAACGCGCGTGCGCGCGGCATCGTCCATCTTCGCCGTCGCCCGGCCGCCCACGAAGACTTCGCCGCCGTCGGGCTTCTCGAGCAGGCCCGCCACGTGCAGGAGCGTCGACTTGCCGGTGCCGGAGGGCGCGACGAGCGCGACGATCTCGCCGGGCCAGATGGCGAGCTCGGCGCCCCGCAGGACTTCGAGATAGCCCTCCCCTTGCGGATAGCGGCGTTCGACCTTCGAGAGAAAAAGCGCAGGCTGCGGGGCTGTGGACATGCTCACCCGTACCGGAGCGCCTCGACCGGGTCGAGCTTCGCGGCCCGCCAGGAGGGATAGAGGGTCGCCAGAAGGGAAAGCACCATCGCCATGAGGAGGACGGTGAGGACTTCCGTCGTGTTCACCTCCGCCGGCAGCCGGCTGAGGAAGTAGAGTTCGGCCGGGAAGAGGCTGGTGTTCGTCAGCCGCGAGATGAAGCCGCGGATCGCCTCGACGTTGAGCGCGAGAACGAGCCCCAGGGCAAAGCCGGCAATCGTGCCGACGATCCCGATCGAAGCGCCCGTGATGAGGAACACCCGCATGATCGCCCCGCGGGTCGCCCCCATGGTGCGGAGGATGGCAATGTCGCTCGATTTGTCCTTCACGAGCATGATGAGGCCGGAAATGATGTTGAGGGCTGCGACGATCACGATGAGGGTGAGGATGAGGAACATGACGTTCCGCTCCACCTCGAGGGCCGCGAAGAACGTGCGGTTGCGCTGCCGCCAATCGGTCAGCAGCACCGGACGTTCCGCCACCTCCTCGATCGAAAGCCTCGCCTCGTCGACCCGGTCGGCATCGGCCAGGAAGACCTCGATGACGTTCACGTCGCCCTGGCGGTTGAAATAGGTCTGCGCCTCGGCGAGCGGCATGTAAACGAAGGTGGCGTCGAACTCCGACATCCCGATCTCGAAGATGGCGGTGACGGGATAGCCCTTCACGCGCGGCGCCGTGCCGAACGGTGTCGAAGCTCCCCGCGGCGTGATGAGGGTCAGCGTGTCGCCGACCTGGAGCGACAGGGCTTCGGACAGGCGCCGGCCGATGGCGACGCCGCCGGATGTGTCGAAGGTCTCCAGGGTCCCCTGGCGCAGGTTCCCCGAGATAGCCGGGATGCGCGCCATGTCCTCGCCGCGCACGCCCCGCACCAGGACGCCGGATCCGTTGTACTGGGACGATCCGAAGGCCTGGCCTTCGACCATCGGGATGGCCCTCCGCACGCCGGGAGCGCCCGCCACCCGCGCCGATACTTCTGCAAAATCCGTGAGCGGGCGATCGATGGGCGCGATGAAGATGTGGCCGTTGATGCCGACGATCTTGTCGAGCAGCTCCTTGCGAAACCCGTTCATGACAGAGAGCACGACGATGAGCGTTGCCACGCCGAGCATGATGCCGAGGAACGAGAAGCCCGCGATGACCGAGACGAAACCCTCCCGCCGGCGCGTGCGCAGATACCGCCCGGCGAGCATCCACTCGAACGGTGCGAAGGGCTTCGTGGATTTCACCCGGGCCCTGGCCATCCTCACCCGCGTTGCGTCAGGCGCGCCACCACTTGGTCGAGCGGCAGCACTTCCTTCGTGCCCCCAGCCCGACTCTTCAGTTCTACCTTGCCCTCGGCGAGACCCTTCGGTCCAACGAGAATCTGCCAGGGAATGCCGATCAGGTCGGCAGTGGCGAACTTGGCGCCGGGGCGCTCGTCCCGGTCGTCGTAGAGCACGTCGCGGCCGGCCGCTCGCAATTCGTCATAGAGGCGAGCGCAGGCCTCGTCCGTCGCACCGTCGCCGCTCTTCAGGTTGAGCAGGACGGCGTCGAACGGCGCGACCGATTCCGGCCAGATGATCCCGTTCTCGTCGTGCGACGCTTCGATGACCGCGGCGATGAGGCGGCTCGGGCCGATCCCGTAGGAGCCCATGTGGACCTCGTGCTCCTGCCCGTCCGGTCCCATGACCTTGGCGCCCATCGGCGCGGAGTACTTCGTGCCGAAATAGAAAATATGCCCCACTTCGATGCCACGGGCGGACATCTTTCTTTCGCCTGGGATCGCCTCGAAGGCAGCTGCGTCGTGCATCTCGGAGGTGGCAGCGTAAAGCGACGTCCACCTGTCCACCGTGCGCTGCAGTCCCGGTATGTCGTCGAAGTCGGTGTCGGCTCCGGGGACCGGAAAATCGAGATAGTCGGCGTGGCAATACACCTCGCTCTCGCCCGTCGAGGCCAGAATGATGAATTCGTGGGACAAGTCGCCTCCGATCGGGCCCGTATCGGCCCGCATGGGAATCGCCTTCAGGCCCATCCGGGCGAAGGTGCGCAGATAGGCAACGAACATCTTGTTGTAGGAATGGCGCGCGCCGGCCTGGTCGAGATCGAACGAGTAGGCGTCCTTCATCAGGAACTCGCGCGAACGCATGACGCCGAAGCGGGGGCGCACCTCGTCGCGGAACTTCCATTGGATGTGATAGAGGTTCAAGGGCAGATCCTTGTAGGACCGCACATAGGCCCTGAAGATCTCCGTGATCATCTCCTCGTTGGTCGGGCCGTAGAGCATCTCGCGCTCGTGCCGGTCCTTGATGCGGAGCATTTCCTTGCCGTAGGCGTCGTACCGGCCGGATTCGCGCCAGAGGTCCGCCGATTGGACGGTCGGCATCAGGAGTTCGATCGCGCCGGAGCGGTTCTGTTCCTCCCGGACGATGGCGTTCACCTTGCCCAGCACGCGCAGCCCGAGCGGCAGCCAGGCATAGATGCCGGCCGCCTCCTGTCGGATGAGGCCGGCCCGCAACATCAGGCGGTGGGAAACGATTTCCGCCTCTTTCGGCGTTTCCCGGAGGATCGGCAGGAAATAACGGCTCAGTAACATGGACGGCTTTCGGAGCTTTGAGAGCTTGAGGGTCGAGCGAGTCGCTTCGCGCACACAACACAGACGCCCATGAAAAGACAAGTTCTTGTGGCGCCGGGCTGATGACCGGGAGCAAGCCATTATTGCCCAACCCATGCAAAAAATGGCGCCAATCCCTGCTCAAAAAGTGGTGACACCGCAGGGGAAGCTGGCTATAAGCATTCCACTTACGCCTCAGATCACAACGATTCCAGAGGCTGCGGTCCGAGTTTCGGGAGGAAACCAGGCCCCTGTTCGCCCTCGAGGCGACGACGCGCGATAAGCCGGGGCAACAATCGCCGAAGGGCATCTCAGCAAGGCGTGAGCCTTGCTTTTTCTTTTTTTGGCTCAGCCGCTGAGCGCCGGGAAGGCGGCCCAGACTAAAGCCCCGCGAGCGGCAGGATTGCCGCCACGCTCAGCAGCACGACCGCGGCTGCGAGGCTCGTCAAGATCGCCTTCTCGCGCAGAGCCGGCGCGGTAGGAGCGCCGGGGTCCGTGCCGGCGGCGATCTCGCCTTCATCGGCCTGGCTTCTCGCACCGAACGGAAGGACCGCGAACAACACCGTCCACCAGATGACGAAGTACAAGGCGATGCCGCCGCCCGGCGTGAGATCGAAGAAGCGCACAGCCGCCGCAACGGCTCCCGCCGCGACGACGAGCGAAACGGCGAGCGTCGTCCAGAGCGACGAGGCCAGGGTTCGCACGACGTGCAAGACACTCACGCCTGTTCCAGTTCGACCAGCGTGCCGTTGAAATCCTTCGGGTGCAGGAAGAGCACGGGTTTGCCGTGAGCACCGATCTTCGGCTCGCCCGTGCCGAGGACGCGCGCGCCGGTGTTCAGGAGCCGGTCCCGGGCGATCCGGATGTCGTCAACCTCGTAGCAGACGTGGTGGATGCCGCCGTCGGGGTTCTTCTCGAGAAACTTCGCGATGGGCGAATCGGCCCCCAGCGGCTCGAGAAGCTCGATCTTGGTGTTCGGCAGCGAAATGAACACCACCGTCACGCCATGCTCCGCCATCGGTTCGGGCGAAGAGACGTTCGCACCCAGGATGTCGCGATAGGTGCGGGATGCGGCCTCGATGTCCTTCACCGCAATGGCGACATGGTTGAGACGACCGATCATGGCTTCTCCTTTTAGACTTCCACGACGAGGATATGGCAGGCCGGCTTCTTGCCCCAGACCTGATTCACCGTGTTCCGGACGGCGCGCTCGACCGCGTTCTCGACGGCTTCGGGATCCCGCCGCTTCGCCTTCGAGAGGCCGTCGAGCGTATCGCCGACGACCTCGGCGATGAGGTCCGCCAGTGCTTCGCCCTTGCGGCTCCTGGCCGGGAGGCCCATCGTGTCGACGATCGGATCTCCGGCGATTTCGCCCCTTCCGTCGATGGCGATGGCGACGCTGACGACGCCCGCAAAGGCGAGCTTGCGGCGCTCGGGGACGGCGCGGTCGGACGAGTCGACCACGATGTCGCCATCCCGGTAGAGGCGGCCCACCGGCACTTCGTCGATGATCTCGGCAGGCCCCGGCGCCAGGCGCACCATCGTGCCGTTCTTCGCCCGCACGACTTCGCGAACGCCTTGCGCCCGCGCGAATTTCGCATGCTCGTCGAGGTGAAGCGGCTCGCCATGGGCGGGGATCGCGATCCGCGGGCGCGTCCAGGCGTACATGTGTTTCAACTCGTCCTTCCGGGGGTGCCCTGAAACATGAACGAGGTTGCTGCGGTCGGTGATAACCTCGATTCCCTGATTGATGAGGTTGTTGATGATCGTGCCGACGGCCTTCTCGTTGCCCGGAATGGCGCGGGACGAGAAGATCACCCGGTCGCCCTTGGAGAGGGCGATCTCGGGGTGCTCGTTCGCCGCAATGCGGGCGAGCGCCGCGCGGGGCTCGCCCTGCGAGCCCGTGAGGAGCGCCACGACCTTGTCGCGCGGAAGATACCCGAATGCGTCCGGCCTCCGGAAATCCGCCACGTCGTCGAGAAAGCCGCATTCCCGCGCTACGTCGACGACCCGATCCATGGCCCGACCGACGACCACGACCTCGCGGCCGCACTCCTTCGCGGCATCGGCGACCGAGCGCATGCGGGCGACGTTCGACGCGAAGGTGGTGATGGCGACCCGGTGCGGCGCTTCCCTGATGAGCTTGGCGAGTTCGTGGGCGACGTCGCTCTCGCTCGGGCTCACGCCGTCTCGGACCACGTTCGTGGAATCGCACACGAGGGCGAGGACGCCCTCCTCGCCGAGCGCCCGAAAATCCTCCTCCGACGTCAAGCTCCCGAGATAGGGGGTCGGATCGAGCTTCCAGTCGCCCGTATGGACCACGAGCCCGCTCGGGGTGCGGATGGCGAGCGCGTTCGATTCCGGAATCGAGTGAGCCACCGGCACGTATTCGACGTCGAAAGGCCCGACCTGAAGGCGCTGTCGGGGGACGACCTCCCTCAGGTCGACCTTGGGCGCTCCCGGTTCGGAAAGGCGGCGGGTTTCGAGCAATCCGACGGCGAAACGGGTAGCGTAAACGGGAACCTGCAGGCGCGGCCACAACTCCACGAGGGCGCCGATATGGTCCTCGTGGGCATGGGTGATGAAGATTCCGAGCAGGTCGTCCCGCTCCTCCTCGATGAAGCGCAGGTCCGGATAGACCAGATCGATGCCGGGCAGATTCTCCTCGCCGCCGAACCCCATGCCGCAATCGACGAGGATCCACTTGCGCCGCTCCGGCGGCCCGAATCCGTAGAGGGCCGCATTCATGCCGATCTCGCCGAGACCGCCGAGGGGGAGGAATACGAGCTCGTCCTGAGCTGCCATCGTTATGACCTTGTGCCGGCTGAAGGCACAGCCGTTATGTTGTTCGAAGCGGGAAAATAAAGGTCGCCGGCATCGATGAGTTCCAGACCGGCGGCCGTCCTCAGTTGCAGGCGGCCGGAGCGGTCGAGCCCCTCGAAGATGCCGCGCCGCTCGCCCGAAGGCAGCCTGATCGTCACCTCGGAGCCGATGCCGGCTGCCCGTTCGAGCCAGCGGCGGCGGATCGAAGCGAACGGATCCGCCGCAGCGGCGCGCTGCGACGAGCGCCACCCCTCGAAGACGTCGGCGAAGCATCGCGAAAGGGCGGAGAACACGCTCTCGCGCGTCACCGACGGGTGGCTCCTGTGGAGGGTCGTCGCCGCATAGGGCGTATCCGATGGCGCGGAGGCGACGTTCACGCCGAACCCGATGACGACCGCGAGCGTCGCGCCGATGCGGTGACCCTCGAGGAGGAGACCAGAGACCTTGGCTTCCTCGAAGAGGAGATCGTTCGGCCACTTCAGGGCGAGGCGAGGCGCACTCGCGCCGGTGACAGTTTCCACGGCCTCGTGCAAGGCAAGGCCGGCCACGAAACCGAGCTGCGGAGCGAGCGCCGCGTCGCAGGGATCAGTCAGGAGCAGGCTTGCGTAGAGATTGCCAGGCGGCGAGGACCAGGGTCTCCCATGGCGCCCCCTCCCCGCCCGCTGCTCCGCCGCGATCACCCAAAGCGGGCCGGGGTCGCCCTCGCGGGCGGCCCGGAGTGCGTCGTCGTTGGTGGACTCTGTCGAATCGAGGGAGAGAAGCCGAAAGCCGGCCGATTCGATCTCGGGCGGAAGTCTCACGTCAGAACAGCGACCGTGCTGCCGCGGCCGCAGCGATCTCCAGCGGAGCCGGAACGATCCAGAAGAGGAGAACGACGGCGCTGGTGAGCGCAAGCACGAACTTGAGGCCCGGAGTGAGCGGGGCGTAGCGTTCCCTCGGCTCGTCGAAGTACATCACCTTGACGATGCGGACATAGTAGAATGCCCCAACGACGCTCGTCACCACGCCGATGATGGCAAGGCCGACGAGGCCCGCCTTGATGGCGGCGGCGAAGACGTAGAACTTCGCGAAGAAACCGGCGAGCGGCGGGATGCCGGCGAGCGAGAACATCATCGCTGCGAGGCAGAAGGCGATCACTGGATGGGTCCGCGAAAGACCCGACAGGTCATCGACGTTCTCGAACATCTGGTCGCCGCGGCGAAGGCCGAGGATGCACGCGAAGGCGCCGAGCGTCATCGCCAGGTAGATCGCCATGTAGATGGCCACGCCCTGGACGCCCTCCGGCGTTCCGGCGGCCAGACCGATGAGGGCGTTGCCGACATTGGCGATCGACGAATACGCCATCAGGCGCTTGAGATTGCGCTGACCGATCGCCGCAAAGGAGCCGAGCGCCATGGAAGCGATGGCGATGAAGACGATGATCTGCTGCCACTGACCGAGGATGTTGGGGAAGGCATCGATGAACACGCGTACCGCCATGGCCATGCCGGCCATCTTGGGCGCGGCGGCGAAAAAGGCGGTGACCGGGGTCGGAGACCCCTCGTAGACGTCAGGCGTCCACATATGGAAGGGCACGGCGGAGATCTTGAAGGCGATGCCGGCGGCCACGAAGACGAGGCCGAAGATCAGCCCGTGCGAGGCCTCGCCCTGCAGCGTCTCGGCTATCACCGGGAACGACACGGTTCCGGTGAACCCGTAGACGAGAGACGCTCCGTAAAGAAGCATCCCCGACGAGAGCGCTCCGAGGACGAAGTACTTCAGGCCCGCTTCCGTCGAGCGCACGTCGTCGCGATGGAAGGCGGCGATGACGTAGGAGGATAACGACAGGAGCTCGAGGCCGAGATAGAGCGCGATCAGGTCGTTCGACGAAATCACCATCAGCATGCCGATGGTGGAGAGCACGATGAGGATCGGAAACTCGAAGCGGTCGATGCCTTCGCGTTTCAGGTAATCCGTCGCCATGAGAATGCCGGCGGCCGCCCCAAGGAGGGTCAGCACCTTCATGAACTTGGCGAAGCTGTCGACGACGAACGATCCGCCGAGCGCCTCGGTGCGCTCTGCCGGCAGCATGAGAACGGCGACGAGCGCGACGGCGAGGAGCGCCAGCGACGCGACGTTCAACGGGCCCGTCGAGCGCTCGCCCCGGAAGGCGCCGAACAGCACGAAGGCGAGCGCGCCGATCGCGAGCAGGATCTCCGGCAGCGCCGGGCCGAAGACGGGAAGGGTGAGCGCCGGGTTCATGTGAGCCTCACTGCGCCAGCGCCGCCGTCTTCACGGCGGAGAGTGCGGCCTGGACATTGGTGACGAGCGTACTGGTCGAGGCATCGAACGCGTTCAGGACCGGGCCCGGCTGCACGCCGTAATAGATGACGAGGAGAACGAGCGGGGCGAGGATGACCATCTCACGGCGGTCGAGATCATGGATCGATTGGAGCGCCGGCTTGTCGAGGACGCCGAAGATCACACGGCGGTAGAGCCACAGCGCATAGGCCGCCGATAGGATCACGCCGGAAGTCGCGAAGAACGCGACCTCCGGATCGGCCCGGAACGCGCCGATGAGGGTCAGGAATTCGCCCACGAAGCCGGAGGTTCCCGGCAAGCCCACATTGGCCATCGTGAAGACCATGAAAGCCACCGCATAGAGCGGCATCCGGTTCACGAGGCCGCCATAGGCCGCGATCTCGCGGGTGTGCATCCGGTCATAGATCACACCGACGCAGAGGAAGAGCGCACCCGACACGAGGCCGTGGGAGACCATCTGGAACATCGCCCCCTGCACGCCCTGCGCGTTCATGGAGAAGATCCCCATGGTGACGAAGCCCATATGCGCCACCGACGAATAGGCGATCAGCTTCTTCATGTCGTCCTGCATGAGCGCCACGAGCGACGTGTAGACGATCGCGATCACGGACAACGAGAAAACCAGCGGGGCGAAATAGAGAGAGGCGTCGGGGAACATGGGCAGCGAGATTCGGATGAACCCGTAGCCGCCCATCTTCAGGAGGATCGCCGCCAGGATCACCGAGCCCGCAGTCGGCGCCTCGACATGCGCGTCCGGAAGCCAGGTATGGACCGGCCACATGGGCATCTTCACCGCGAAGGAAGCGAAGAACGCCAGCCACAGCCAGTATTGCAGGTTCACGGCGAACTTGAACTGCAGCAGGGCGACCATGTCGGTGGTGCCGGCCGCCCAGTACATCGCCATGATGGCGAGCAGCATCAGCACGGAGCCGAGCAGCGTGTAGAGGAAGAACTTGAAGCTCGCATAGATGCGGCGCTTGCCGCCCCAGATACCGATGATGAGGAACATCGGGATGAGGCCGGCCTCGAAGAACAGATAGAACAGCACGAGGTCGAGCGCCGCGAACACGCCGATCATGGTCGTCTCGAGGACGAGAAAGGCGACCATGTACTCCTTCACGCGATTCTCGATGGATTCCCACGACGCCAGGATGCAGAACGGCATCAGGAACGTGGTGAGCAGGATGAACGGCATCGAGAAGCCGTCGACGCCGAGCTTGAAGCGGATGGTGTCCGTCAGCCAGGCATGGGACTCGAGAAGCTGAAAGGCGGGCGTCGAGGTGTCGAAGCGCGTCCAGGCCACCAGCGAGAGAAGAAACGTCGCGATCGTCGTCGCGAGGGCCGCCCAGCGGGCGTTGGATCGGACGGCCTCGCCCTCGCCCCGCAGGACCAGGATGAACGCGGCGCCGACGAGCGGGAGGACGAGGAGGCCCGAGAGGATGCCGAAGCCCAACATCAGCGGACTCCCGTGACGAGGTAGTAGGTGACGAGGAGCGCGACGCCGATCAGCATGGCGAAGGCGTAATGGTAGAGATAACCGCTCTGGATCCGCACCGCCCCGCGCGTCACGTCGAGGACCCGAGCCGAGATCCCGTCGGGCCCGAGCCCGTCGATGATCCGCTGGTCGCCCGTGCGCCACAGGAACCGGCCGAGACGCATGGTGGGCCGTACGAAGATCGCGTCGTAGAGCTCGTCGAAATACCACTTGTTGAGCAGGAACCGATAGAGGATCGGATGCTCCGCTGCGAGGCGCGCGGGAGCCGTGCGGCTGCGGATGTACATCGTGTAGGCGAGCGCGAACCCGAGCGCCATCATGATCGTGGGGATCCACGGGACGATCGCCGGCAGATGGTGCATCTCCTCGAGCACATGGTTCTCCGGTCCGGTGAAGAGCGAGCCCTTCCAGAAAGTCTCGTAGCCGTCGCCGATGAAGGCGCCATGGAAGAGGATGCCGGCCAGAAGCGACCCCGCTGCCAGGACCGCGAGCGGGATCAGCATGACCAGAGGGCTCTCGTGCGGCATGTGCTCGCCGTGACGATGCCCGTGCTCGTGGTCCGCTGCCTCGGCGGGCTCAACGTCGCGTGAGCGCTCGTCATGTTCGACTCCCTCATGGTCGTGGGCATGATGACTGGGCCCGTGGCCGGCCCAGCGCGGCTCCTGTTCGAAGGTCATGAAGAACAGGCGCCAGGAATAGAACGACGTCATGAAGGCGGCCACGACTGTGGCGAGGAAGCCGAACGCAGCGCCGGGACGATCGGATGCGAAGGCCGCCTCGATGATGGCGTCCTTGGAGTAGTAGCCGGCCGTGAAAGGGAAGCCGGTGAGCGCGAGCGAGCCGATCGCCATCATCGCCGCGGTGAACGGGATGTAGCGGCGCAGCGCGCCCATGTGCCGGATGTCCTGCTCGTGATGCATCGCGTGGATGACCGAGCCGGCGCCCAGGAACAGCAGCGCCTTGAAGAAGGCGTGGGTGAACAGGTGGAAGATGCCTGCCGAATAGGCGCCGACGCCGAGGGCGACGAACATGTAGCCGAGCTGGGAGCAGGTCGAATAGGCGATGACACGCTTGATGTCGTTCTGCACGAGGCCAACGGTCGCCGCGAAGAAGGCCGTCATGGCGCCGATGACGATGACGACCGACGACGCAGCCGGCGCATATTCGAAGAGCGGCGAGAGACGCGCGACCATGAACACGCCCGCCGTCACCATCGTGGCGGCGTGGATGAGCGCGGAGACGGGCGTCGGGCCTTCCATGGCGTCCGGCAGCCAGGTGTGGAGGAGGAACTGCGCCGACTTGCCCATGGCCCCCATGAACAGCAGGAGGCATGCCAGCGTGAGGGCATGCCATTCGATGCCCAAGAACCGGAAGCGGCTGTCCGCCAGTTCGCCGACCCGGGGGAAGATCTGGTCGAAAGCGACCGAGCTGAACAGCACGAAAACCAGGCAGATGCCGAGAGCGAAGCCGAAATCGCCGACGCGGTTGACGATGAAGGCCTTGATGGCCGCCGCGTTGGCGCTCTCCTTCTGGTACCAGAAGCCGATGAGGAGATAGCTCGCGAGCCCGACGCCCTCCCATCCGAAGAACATCTGCACGAGATTGTCCGCCGTCACCAGCATCAGCATGGCGAAGGTGAAGAGCGACAGATAGGCGAAGAACCGCGGCCGGTGCGGATCCTCGTGCATGTAGCCGATGGAATAGAGGTGGACGAGGGACGAGACCGTGTTGACCACGACGAGCATCACGGCCGTGAGCGTGTCGATCCGGAACGCCCAATCCACGACGAGGTCGCCCGACTGCATCCATTGCGCGACCTGCACGCGCGTTGCGCCGGCGCCGAAGCCGACCTGAAAGAAAGCCACCCAGGAGAGCGCCGCCGAGACGAAGAGCAGCGCGGTCGTGATGATCTCGCTCGGACGAGCCCCGAGAACCCGGCCGAAGAGGCCCGCGATGAGGAAGCCGACGAGCGGCAGAAAGACGATCGCGTGATACATCGGGCCTCAGCCCCTCATCATGTTGACGTCCTCAACCGCGATGGAGCCGCGGTTGCGGAAGAAGACCACCAGGATGGCGAGGCCGATCGCGGCCTCGGCGGCGGCGACCGTCAGGATCAGCAGGGCGAAGACCTGGCCGACGATGTCGCCGAGATGGGTCGAGAAGGCCACCATGTTGATGTTCACGGCGAGCAGGATGAGCTCGACCGACATCAGGATGATGATGACGTTCTTGCGGTTGAGGAAGATGCCGAAGACGCCGAGCGTGAACAGCACGGCGGCGACGGTGAGATAGTGGCCGAGACCGATGGTCATCGCGATCGTCCCCTAGATGCCCTGCCGGAAAGGAACCTTCCGGACCTCGACGGCGGTTTCCTGGGTGCGGGCGTTCTGCTTCGAGATGTCCTGGCGCTTGATGCCGAGCCGCTCCCGCAGCGTCAGAACGATCGCGCCGATCATCGCGACGAGCAGGATAAGGCCGGCCGCCTGGAAGAAGTAGAAGTACCGGGTGTAGAGCACCTGGCCGATGGCTTCGGTGTTCGTGATCCCTGCTGCGACCGGCACCGCCGGCGTGCGCACCAGGGCGGGTTCGACGATGTAGGTGCCGAGGACGAGGACGAGCTCGACCAGGAACGCGATTCCGATGAACGCACCGATCGGCAGGTTCTGGAGGAATCCCTGGCGCAGCTCCGCGAAATCCACGTCGAGCATCATCACGACGAAGAGGAACAGCACCGCGACCGCGCCCACATAGACGATGACGAGGATCATCGCCAGGAACTCCGCGCCCATCATCAGGAACAACCCCGCCGCATTGACGAACGCCAGGATGAGGAACAACACCGACTGGACGGGGTTGCGCGAGGCGATGACCATGAAGCCCGAGGCGATGGTGACCGTCGCGAAGAGATAGAAGAAGGCGGCGTTGACCATCATGGTGCCCTACATGCCTGAGCAGGCGCCGGGGCGATCCGGCGGCCTGTCTATAGTTTCATAGCCCTGGCGGAACAAGCCGCCGACACCGAAAGGCGCTCCGGCGCGCGGCGAAGACGCCACCGCCCCTCGCCTCCGCTCACCTGTATGGCGCATCCTGCGCGATGTTGCGGGCGATCTCCCGCTCCCAGCGCGCCCCGTTCTCGAGAAGCTTGTTCTTGTCGTAGAGCAGTTCCTCGCGCGTCTCGACCGAAAACTCGTAGTTCGGCCCCTCGACGATGGCGTCGACCGGGCAAGCCTCCTGGCACAGGCCGCAATAGATGCACTTGACCATGTCGATGTCGTAGCGGGTCGTCCGCCGCGTGCCGTCGTTGCGGCGCGGACCGGCCTCGATCGTGATGGCCTGAGCCGGGCAGATCGCCTCGCAGAGCTTGCAGGCGATGCAGCGCTCCTCCCCGTTGGGGTAGCGGCGCAGGGCATGCTCGCCCCGGAAGCGCGGGCTGCGATGCGTCATCTCGAAGGGATAGTTGATGGTCGCCTTCGGCTTGAAGAAGTACCGCATGGCGAGGAAGAACCCCGACACGAACTCCTTCAGAAGAAGGGACCGGGCGACCTGATCGAGCTTCATGGCTCGCTCCCCTTACTGCGTCATGCCCGGCGCGAGGCCGGTGAGTTTCAGGACGGCGGCCACGACCACGACCATGATGAGCGTGGTCGGCAGAAAGACCTTCCAGCCGAGGCGCATGAGCTGGTCGTAGCGGTAGCGCGGCACCATCGCCTTCACGATCGCGATCATGAAGAACAGGAAGCTGGCCTTCAGCACGAACCAGATCACGCCCGGCACCCAGGTGAAGGGCGGGAACGGGATCGGCGAGAGCCAGCCGCCGAGGAACAGGATGGTTCCGAAGGCGCACATGCTCATGATGGCGACGTACTCGCCGAGCATGAAGAGCAGGTAGGGGGTCGAGGAGTACTCGACCGCGAAGCCCGCCACGAGCTCCGATTCCGCTTCCGGCAGGTCGAAAGGCGGGCGGTTCGTCTCGGCCATGGCCGAGATGAAGAAGATCACGAACATCGGAAGGAGCGGCAGCCAGTACCAGCCGAGGATCCCGAGCACGGTGTCCTGCGCGGCGACGATCTTCGACAGGTTCAGGGTGCCGGCGCACATCAGCACCGTGATGATCACGAAGCCGAGCGAGACCTCGTAGGAGACCATCTGGGCCGCGGAGCGAAGGGCGCCCAGGAACGGATACTTCGAGTTCGACGCCCAGCCGCCCATGATGATGCC
The DNA here is from genome assembly GCA_963723525.1 of uncultured Alphaproteobacteria bacterium. Taxonomy (GTDB): domain Bacteria; phylum Pseudomonadota; class Alphaproteobacteria; order Rhizobiales; family Beijerinckiaceae; genus Microvirga. The sequence goes on along the minus strand of CAVRRI010000001.1, from coordinate 222,622 downwards.
GTAGACGCCGAGCGACGAGATCGCGAAGAGATAGAGGATGCCGACATTGATGTCGGCGATGGCCCAGCCCTCGTCGAGCGGAATGACCGCCCAGGAGGCGAGCGCCAGCGTGGCGGTCACGAGCGGCGCCAACAGGAACATGCCCTTGTTGGCCGAGGCCGGGATCACCGGCTCCTTGACGACGAACTTCAACAGGTCCGCGAAGCTCTGCAGAAGGCCCCAGGGGCCGACCACGTTCGGGCCGCGGCGCAGTTGGACCGCAGCCCAGACCTTGCGGTCGGCGTAGAGCGCGTAGGCGATGAAGATCAGGAGGGCGACGAGCATCAGGACGCTCTTGCCCACCATGATCGCCAGCGAGAGGAGCATGTCTCCGAAATCCATTGTCCCCTCCCCTATTCCGCCGCTTCGAGCTTGGCGCCGCGGGCGAGCGCCGAGCACTCGGCCATGACGCCCGATGCGCGGGCGATCGGGTTCGTGAGGTAGAAGTCGCCGATCGGGCCGATGAACGGCTCGCGGCCTGGCTGGCCGCCGAGGTCGGCCAGCAGCCTAAGCGAACGGTCGACGTCTCCCGGCTCGATCCGGTCGAGGCGCGCAAAGTGCGGGTGCTCGGAATAGAGCTTCTGGCGAAGCGCCGGGAGCGAGTCGAAGGGCAGCCTGTGGCCGAGCACGTCCGAAAGGGCGCGCAGGATCGCCCAATCCTCGCGGGCATCGCCGGGCGCGAAGGCGGCGCGGTTGGCGAGCTGGACGCGGCCCTCGAGATTGACGTAGGTGCCCGACTTCTCCGTATAGGCTGCGCCGGGCAGGATCACGTCCGCCCGGTGGGCGCCCTTGTCGCCGTGGGTGCCCTGGTAGATCACGAAGGGGCCTGGAGCGATGTCGATCTCGTCGGCGCCGAGGTTGAACAGCACGTCGACGCCGCCCTGCGCCATGTCCTGCACCGTCCGGCCTCGCTCTCCGGGGACGAAGCCGAGATCGAGGGCGCCGACGCGGGAGGCCGCCGTGTGCAGGACGGAGAAGCCGTTCCACCCCTCCTTCACCGCGCCGATGTCGCGGGCGAGACGGGCCGCGGCGGAAAGAACCGCAAGCGCCGTCCGGACGGTTGAGCGCGCCGGGACCGACGATGACGAGCGGCGCCTTGGCGCCTTTGAGCTTCTCGAGGAAGCCGTGGCGGCCCGCTGCCAGATCCGACGAGGGTCTCCGGGCCGGCGCCGAGATATTCGTAAGGATAGGTCAGGTTGACGTTCTCGCCGATCATCGCGATCGGCAGCGGCGCCATCCGCCAGCGCTTGCGGATGCGCACGTTGACGAGCGACGCCTCGATGCGCGGGTTCGCGCCGACCATGAGGATGGCGTCCGCGTCCTCGATCCCGGCGATGGTGGAGTTGAACAGGTAGGAGCCGCGCCCATAGGCCGGGTTCAGCACGGAGCCGTCCTGGCGGGCATCGATGTTCTTGACCCCGAGGCTGTGCATCAGCAGCTTCAGGGCGAAGATCTCCTCGACCGCCGCAAGGTCGCCGAGGATGGCGCCGATACGCTCCTCCGAGGTCGCCTTCACGCGCTCTGCGATGGCCGCGAAAGCCTCGCTCCAGGACGCCTGACGGAGCTTGCCGTCGACGCGTACGAACGGGCGATCGAGCCGCTGGAGGCGCAGGCCGTCGACGACGTGGCGGGTCTTGTCGGTGATCCACTCCTCGTTGATCGCCTCGTTCACCCGCGGCAGGATGCGCATGACCTCGCGGCCGCGGGAATCGACGCGGATGTTCGAGCCGACCGCATCCATCACGTCGACGGACTCGGTCTTCGTCAGCTCCCAGGGACGGTAGTTGAAGGCCTCGGGCTTGTGGGTGAGCGCGCCGACCGGGCACAGGTCGGCCGCGTTGCCCTGCAGCTCCGAGCCGAGCGACCTTTCGAGATAGCTCGTGATCTCCATGTCCTCGCCGCGCCAGAGGGCGCCGAGGTCTTCGACGCCCGCCACCTCGGTCGTGAAGCGGACGCAGCGGGTGCAGTGGATGCACCGGTTCATGGCGGTCTTGATCAGCGGACCGAGATACTTGTCCTCGACCGCGCGCTTGTTCTCGTCGATAGCGGGTCGTGTCGACGCCGTAGGCCATCGCCTGGTCCTGCAGGTCGCACTGGCCGCCCTGGTCGCAGATCGGGCAATCGAGGGGGTGGTTGATGAGGAGGAACTCCATCACCCCTTCGCGCGCCTTCTTCACGGTCGGCGTCTTGGTGTTCACGACCGGCGGCTCGCCGTTCGGGCCGGGGCGGCAATCGCGCACGGCCCAGGCGCAGGACGCCACCGGCTTCGGCGCGCCCTTCAACTCGACCAGGCACATGCGGCAATTGCCGGCGATGGACAGGCGCTCGTGGAAGCAGAAGCGCGGGATTTCCGCGCCCGCGGCCTCCGCCGCCTGGAGCAGCGTGTATTCCGGCGGAACCTCGACCTCGATGCCGTCGACGATGAGTTTGGCCATATCCTGCGTGCCCTGTCGGTCTCGTCGGTTCACTCCGCCGCCATCGGGACGGCATCCAGGTGCGGGTTTGCCGCATAATCGTCGATGCGCTTCTCGATCTCGTGCCGGAAGTGGCGGATCAGGCCCTGGACGGGCCAGGCCGCGGCATCGCCGAGCGCGCAGATCGTATGGCCCTCGATCTGGGTCGAGACCTCGAGCAGCATGTCGATCTCGCGCTTCTGCGCGCGCCCTTCCGCCATGCGGTTGACGACCCGCCACATCCAGCCCGTGCCCTCCCGGCAGGGGGTGCACTGGCCGCAGCTCTCGTGCTTGTAGAAGTACGAGATGCGGGCGATCGCGCGGATGACGTCCGTGGACTTGTCGAGAACGATGACGGCGGCCGTGCCGAGGCCGGACTTCAGATTCCGGAGGGTGTCGAAATCCATGGCCGCGTCGACGATCTGCTCCGCCGGCACCAGCGGCACGGAGGAGCCGCCGGGGATCACGGCCAGCAGGTTGTCCCAGCCGCCGCGGATGCCGCCGCAATGGCGCTCGATCAGCTCGCGGAAGGTAAGGCCCATCGCCTCTTCCACGTTGCAGGGCTTGTTCACGTGGCCGGAGACGCAGAAGAGCTTGGTGCCGGTGTTGTTCGGCCGGCCGATGCCTGGCGAACCACGCGCCGCCGCGGCGCAGGATCGTGCCGGCCACGGCGATCGACTCCACGTTGTTGACCGTGGTCGGGCAGCCGTAGAGGCCCATATTGGCCGGGAAGGGCGGCTTCAGGCGCGGCATGCCCTTCTTGCCCTCCATGCTCTCGAGGAGGGCCGTCTCCTCGCCGCAGATATACGCGCCTGCGCCATGGTGGACGTAGAGGTCGAACGGATAGCCGTGGACGTTGTCCTTGCCGATGAGCCTCGCCTCGTAGGCTTCGTCCACCGCCCGCTGCAGCGCATGCCGCTCCGCGATGTATTCGCCGCGGATGTAGATGTAGGCCGCGTGCGCTCCCATCGCGAAGGAGGCGATGAGGCAGCCCTCGACGAGGAGATGCGGATCGTGCCGCATGATCTCCCGGTCCTTGCAGGTGCCGGGCTCGGACTCGTCGGCGTTCACGACGAGATAATGCGGGCGCCCGTCCGACTGCTTCGGCATGAACGACCATTTCAGGCCGGTCGGGAAGCCGGCGCCGCCGCGGCCGCGAAGCCCCGACATCTTCATCTCGTCGATGATCCAGTCGCGGCCTTTCTCGAGCAGGAACTTCGTGCCGTCCCAGGCGCCGCGCATCTTGGCGGCCTCGAGGCCCGGCGAATGGAACCCGTAGAGGTTCGTGAAGATGCGGTCCTTGTCCTGAAGCATTTCAGATCACCATCGATCAGGACGACTTGTCGTCTTTGCCGGGCACGGCATCGGGCTTCGACTCGGACCCGTCGCGACGGGTCGCGGCCTCGGAAGGCGGCGTGCCGGCCCTCGGAGTCGTCGGCTGGCCGCGACCGGGCGGCCGTCTTCCGGCTTCGACGGGGTCGCCGCATAGGATTTGGTGCTCTGCGGCGTCGGGTTTCTCGCCTTCGGTTCGAGGCTCGACGGCGGTCGCCTTCGACGGGTCGGCCGCAGCCTTTTCGTCCGCCGGACTGATCGGCGCCTTGCCTTCCTTGACGCGCTTGGCTGGCGTGTCGGCTGCTTCGGTCTCGATGGCCCGGCCGGCCGGCGGCTTTGCCGCCTTGGCCCCGCCCGGCATGCTCGCGACCGCTGCGGCTGCTTCGCCCGTATCGGCGATCTTGACGACCTCCTCCTCGAAGCGCTTGCGCCAGGCGCCGATCACCGAGCCGTCGTAGAGGGACGGGTCGGTGAGCGTGTCGACCGCCTCGTGGGGCTCCGGAGGCATTGCGGCCGATCTGCGAGCCTGTCTTCACGGGGCGTCCGGCCTGCGAGTTCGTCCAGGAGCTTCTCGAAATTCTCCGGCGTCAGATCCTCGAAGTAATCGTCGTTGATCTGCACCATCGGCGCGTTGCAGCAGGCGCCCAGGCACTCGACTTCGAGCCACGAGAACGTCCCGTCCGCCGTGACGTGGCGCTCCTCGCCGACGCGGCGCTCCAACACCTTCCTGATCTCGCCCGCGCCCCGGAGCGCGCAAGGCGTCGTGCCGCAGAACTGGATGAAGTACTTTCCCACCGGGTCGAGGTTGAACATCGTGTAGAAGGTCGCGACCTCCATCACGCGGATCGACGCCATGCCGAGCTTCTCGGCGACCGCCTCGATCGCCTTCTGCGGGAGCCAGCCGCCGTTCTGCTCCTGCGCGCGCCACAGCAGCGCGATCACCGCCGAGGCCTGCCGGCCGGGCGGATACTTGGCGATACCTCGTCCGCGAACGCCTCGTTCTCGGACGTGAACGCGAAGTGCGTCGGCTGGAGCTCTTCGGGAGCGAGCTTCCGAACGGCCATTTCTACCTCTTTCAACCGTCATGCCCGGCCGATGGCCGGGCATCTACGACATCGACCTCGTGCCGCCCGCAAGGCGGCTCGAACCTTACCGGTCCACCTCGCCGAACACGATGTCGAGCGAGCCGAGCACGCCCGATACGTCGGCCAGCATGTGGCCGCGGCACATGAAATCCATGGCCTGCAGATGAGCGAAGCCCGGCGCGCGGATCTTGCAGCGGTACGGCTTGTTGGTTCCGTCCGCGACCAGATACACGCCGAATTCGCCCTTCGGCGCCTCGACGCAGGCATAGACCTCGCCGGCGGGAACGTGGAAGCCCTCGGTGTAGAGCTTGAAATGATGGATCAGCGCTTCCATCGAGCGCTTCATGTCCTTGCGCGAGGGCGGCGCGACCTTGCCGTCGAGGGTCGTGACCGGGCCTTGCCCGTCCGCGGCCCGGAGCTTGGCGATGCACTGGCGCATGATGCGCACCGACTGACGCATCTCCTCCATGCGGATGACCTGGCGGTCGTAGTTGTCGCCGTTCCGCCCCACGGGGATGTCGAAATCCATCTCCTCGTAGCACTCGTAAGGCTGTGCCTTGCGAAGGTCCCATGCCGCGCCGGAGCCGCGGACCATGACGCCGGAGAAACCCCACTTCCAGCAATCCTCGAGCGACACGACGCCGATATCGACGTTGCGCTGCTTGAAGATGCGGTTGCCGATGACGAGCACGTCGAGATCGTCGAGCACCGTCAGGAACGGGTCGCAGAACGCCTCGATATCGTCGATGAGATCCGCCGGAAGGTCCTGGTTCACGCCGCCCGGCCGGAAGTAGTTGGCGTGCATCCGCGAGCCGGACGCGCGCTCGTAGAAGATCATCAGCTTCTCGCGCTCCTCGAAGCCCCAGAGCGGCGGCGTGAGCGCGCCGACGTCCATGGCCTGCGTCGTGACGTTGAGGAGATGCGAGAGCAGGCGGCCGATCTCGGAGTAAAGCACGCGGATGAGCTGCGCGCGGCGGGGAACGGAGAGGCCGAGGAGCTTCTCGATGCCTAGGCAGAACGCATGCTCCTGGTTCATCGGCGCGACATAGTCGAGGCGATCGAAATACGGGATGTTCTGGAGGTAGGTCCGGTACTCGATCAGCTTCTCGGTGCCGCGGTGGAGCAGCCCGATATGCGGATCGACGCGCTCGACCACTTCGCCGTCGAGCTCGAGGACGAGCCGAAGCACGCCGTGCGCCGCCGGATGCTGCGGCCCGAAATTGATGGAGAAGTTGCGGATGTTGTGCTCGGTCATGGGGCAGCCTCCGGCGAATGGCGAAGTGGTGAATGGTGAGTGGCAGGAGGTCATGGAGCGACATCGCTCAGCCTCGTCTGCGCTGCAGAGAGCGAATCAAGCGATCGCAGCATCTTGCCCAGGATCTCGCAGTCTGCCAGCAGGAGCTGCTGCACCGTGTCGGCCGGCAGCAAGACCCACTCGTTCGCGCAAGAATGACGTGGGTCTCCAGCTCCTTCAGCGAGCCCTGCGCGATCCGAAGGAAATGAACGAAGGCCGGTCTGCTCCCGCCCATAGCCCTTCGGCTATGTTGGCTGCGATTGATACTGCTGAGCGGCGAATCTGGGACGTCATGTCCGAACATCTCCTCGCTTCGGGAAACGCAGCGGTCAGCGAATAGCACGCCTCGGCGAGCGCCATGGCATCCTGCCAGACGCGCAGGTCGCGGTACGAGCTGATCGATCGCCTGATCCCTATCGCTCACCCTCCTGCTCTCCACTCACCACTCGCCACTCACCACTCACTCAGTCTTCGCCTTCTCGTCGCCCGGGAGCACGTAGTCCGTGCCCTCCCAGGGCGAGAGGAAATCGAAGTTTCGGAACTCCTGCGTCAACTTCACGGGCTCGTAGACGACCCTCCCCTGCGCGTCGTCGTAACGGACCTCGACGAAGCCGGTCATCGGGAAGTCCTTGCGGAGCGGGAAGCCTTCGAAACCGTAATCGGTGAGGATGCGGCGCAGGTCCGGGTGTCCGAAGAACAGGATTCCGAAAAGGTCGTAAGCTTCCCGCTCGAACCAGTTGGCGGCCGGGAAGACATCGATGATCGAGGGAACGGGCGTCTGCTCGTCGGTCTCGACCTTGATCCGGATCCGGCGGATCAGGCGCGGCGACAGCAGGTGGTAGACCACGTCGAAGCGCTTCTCGCGGCCGGGATAATCCACGCCCGCCAGATCGATGAAGCTGATGAACTGGCATTGCGGATCGTCGCGCAGGAAGGTGATCACCCGCACGATGTCCTCCGCCCGGGCGACGACGGTCAGTTCGTCGAACGCCACGCACATGATGGACGATCGCCTCCCCGAGGGAGGAGGCGATATGGGCACCCAGCGCTTCCAGTTCGGCCTTCATCTCATGCACGTCAATTCCGCCCTCAGCGCTCGATCGTGCCGGTCCGGCGGATCTTCTTCTGCAGCATCAGCACGCCGTAGAGCAGCGCCTCGGCGGTCGGCGGGCATCCCGGAACGTAGATGTCGACCGGCACGATGCGGTCGCAGCCGCGCACCACGGAATAGGAGTAATGATAATAGCCGCCGCCGTTGGCGCAGGAGCCCATCGAGATGACGTATCGCGGCTCCGGCATCTGGTCGTAGACCTTGCGGAGCGCAGGTGCCATCTTGTTGGTGAGCGTGCCGGCGACGATCATCACGTCCGATTGGCGCGGGCACGCGCGCGGCGCGAAGCCGAACCGCTCGGCGTCGTAGCGCGGCATCGACATCTGCATCATCTCGACCGCGCAGCAGGCGAGGCCGAACGTCATCCACATGAGCGAGCCGGTGCGCGCCCAGTTGATGAGATCCTCCGTCGAGGTGACGAGGAAGCCCTTGTCGGCGAGTTCGTCCTTGATCGACAGGAAGTACGGATCGGTGTCGCCCATCCGCTTGCCGGTTGCGGGATCGACGACGTCCTCGGGCTGCGGAGCGATGACCCGGGACTGGGTGTTGGCGATCAATCCCATTCCAGGGCCCCCTTCTTCCATTCGTAGACGAACCCGACCGTCAGCACGGCGAGGAAGATCATCATCGACCAGAACCCGAACCAGCCGAGACCCCCGAACGTGATCGCCCACGGGAACAGAAACGCCACCTCGAGGTCGAAGATGATGAACAGGATGGCGACCAGATAGAACCGCACGTCGAACTTCATGCGGGCGTCGTCGAAGGCGTTGAACCCGCACTCGTAGGCCGAGAGCTTTTCGTTGTCGGGCCGGCTGTAGGCGACGATGAACGGCGCGACCAGCAGGGCCAGCCCGATTGCGAGCGAGACCCCGATGAAGATGACGAGCGGCAGGTAGTCGGCGAGGAGATTCGTCATGCGACACCCAACTGAACGGACCGGTGCAGCGCGCCGGCCGGCAACCCGGATTTAGGCCGCTTCCGACCCGGTTTAAGGCCCCGCGACAAATCGTGGAATTGCGCGCGGAGGCTTAGCCGAGGAACCGGGGTGTGACAAGGGTTCGCGGCGCCGCACAAAGGGAAACGGCACAGGAATCGCGGCCCTTCCGTCAGGGTGTCGTCGGTTCGGCCGCATTCGGGGGCTTATCGCGGGGCCTGCCGGGTCCCGGCTGGCGCCACACTGGACTGCGTTGTCTGGAACACTGGCGCGGGCGACGGGGCTCGAACCCGCGACCTCCGGCGTGACAGGCCGGCACTCTAACCGACTGAGCTACGCCCGCGCAAAAGACATCGCCCTCGAGTGACGGTTGGCGTCACTTAAGCAGCGGATTCCCTGGTGTCAAGCGATGCTTCGGAGACCCTCGCCTCAGGACCGGGAACGGATCGTGGCGAGGCGAAAACGCCTGATCTCGGCGGGTGTTAGGACGCGTCGCGCGGTGTGCGGCACCGTCATGCTGAGCCGGATCAGGGCCGGGTCCACGCCCATGGCCCTGGCGTAATCGACCAGCCCTGAGACCACCCTGTCCTTGAAGCCCGGCCCGAGCTCGGTCGAGCCCACGTCCTGGGGATCGAGGGAGGCCACCACCCGCTTCGGAGAATGCACGGCGACGATGCTGCCCGGCACCACGGAGCGCGTCCGTCCGCCCATCAGCACGAACACGCATGCCGACCCGCAGAAGCCTCGGCCGACCCCGCCTTCCCGGATCCCGCCGACGGTTGCGTTCAGCCCGAGGGCCCGGATGGCGAGGCCAAGCTTCAGGGCTCCTCCGACATTCCCGCCTGTCGAGTGGATGATGAAGTCTCGCGGCATTCGCGTTCCCGCAGGAAGGGAAGCTGCGAAAGATCGAAAGGTCTCGAACTCGTCCCGTCCGATCTCCCCGGTGCCGACGACGGCGAGCGGGCAGGACCGGTCGTAGCCGCAGCGTCCGTCGTCCAAGGTGACGAGACGATAGCTCAGCGCCTTCGCATCCGGAGAGACCGAGCACAGCAGACAGGCGGCGAAGGCGATGCGAAGCAGGCGCATGATGCATGCTCTCGCATCGGCCGCTTGCGATCAAGGCTCGCTCCAGCTTTGGTGGGCGGTGACGGGCTCGAACCGCCGACCCGCTGCGTGTAAAGCAGCTGCTCTACCAACTGAGCTAACCGCCCGCCGAACCCCTCAGATAAAAAGAGAAGGCCGACAGCGCAAGCGTGTCGGCCCTCGGAACCCTTTGAGCGGCTCGCACCTACTTGCCGTTGACGGCGTCCTTCAGGCCCGCGCCGGCGCGGAACTTCGGCGTCATGGAGGCCGGCACCTTCACCTTCTCGCCGGTGCGGGGGTTGCGGGCCTCGCCGGCCGCACGCTTCGTGACGACGAAGGTGCCGAAGCCGACGATCTTGACCTCATCGCCCTTCTTCAGGGCGCCCGTGATGACGTCGATGGCGGCATCGACGGCCTCACCGGCCTGGCCCCGCGACAAACCCACCTTCTCGGCGACGGCCGCAACGAGCTCGCCTTTGTTCATTTCTCATCCTCCAATGATCACGCCGGCCGCGAGAAATTAGGATATGGCCGCCGTTTCAGGGCCACCCGTGTGGCCCAAAGCTGATCGGTGCGCAAGCCCCGAAATGGCTGAAATGAGCCATTTTTCGGGCTCGCGCACGAAAAAGACCCCCGGATTCTCACCCGAGGGTCTGTAGTAAGATTTCATTAATCTCGATCAGTGAGCAACGAGGCCCGCCGAATCGTCCTCGGCCGCCGGAGTGGGCTTGGACGGCACCGACCGTCTCCTCCCACTCGATCGGCTCGGGCAGGCGGACCAGCGCGTGCTCGAGCACCTGGTCCATGCGCGAGACCGGCACGATCTCGAGGCCGTTCTTCACGCTCGCCGGGATGTCGACGAGATCCTTCGCGTTCTCCTCCGGGATCAGCACCTTCTTGATGCCGCCGCGGAGCGCCGCGAGGAGCTTCTCCTTGAGCCCGCCGATCGGCAGCACGCGGCCGCGCAGCGTCACCTCGCCGGTCATCGCCACGTCCCGGCGGACCGGGATGCCGGTGATGACCGAGACGATGGCCGTCCCCATCGCGATGCCTGCGGAAGGTCCGTCCTTCGGCGTCGCGCCTTCCGGCACGTGCACGTGGATGTCCTTGCGGTCGAACATCGGCGGCTCGACGCCGAAATCGACGGCCCGCGAGCGGACGTAGGACGCCGCCGCCGAGATCGACTCCTTCATGACGTCGCGCAGGTTGCCGGTGACGGTCATCTTGCCCTTGCCGGGCATCATGATGCCCTCGATCGTCAGCAGCTCGCCGCCGACTTCGGTCCAGGCCAGGCCGGTGACCACCCCGACCATGTCCTCGGTCTCGACCTCGCCGTAGCGGAAGCGCGGCGGGCCGAGGAAGTCGGGAAGGTTCTCGGGCGTGATCTCGACGCTCTTGACCTTGGAGATGAGGATCTCCTTCACGGCCTTGCGGATGAGGTTCGCCAGCTCGCGCTCGAGATTGCGCACGCCCGCCTCGCGGGTGTAGCGCCGGACGAGCATCAGCAGCCCGTCGTCGGAAATCGACCACTCCTTCGCGTCGAGGCCATGCTTCTTCATGGCGGACGGGATGAGGTGCGCGCGGGCGATCTCGGCCTTCTCCTCCTCGGTGTAACCCGCGATGCGGATCACCTCCATGCGGTCGAGCAGGGGCGGCGGGATGTTCAGCGTGTTGGCCGTCGTCACGAACATCACGCTCGACAGGTCGTAGTCGACCTCGAGGTAATGGTCGTTGAACGAGTTGTTCTGCTCCGGATCCAGCACCTCGAGGAGCGCCGCCGACGGATCGCCGCGGAAGTCCATGCCCATCTTGTCGATCTCGTCGAGCAGGATGAGCGGGTTCGAGGTCTTGGCCTTGCGCATCGACTGGATGATCTTGCCGGGCATCGAGCCGATATAGGTGCGCCGGTGGCCGCGGATCTCGGCCTCGTCGCGAACGCCGCCGAGCGACATGCGGACGAACTCGCGGCCCGTCGCCTTGGCGAGCGACTTGCCGAGCGAGGTCTTGCCGACGCCGGGAGGACCGACGAGGCAGAGGATCGGGCCCGTGAGCTTGTTGGCCCGCTGCTGGACGGCGAGATACTCGACGATGCGCTCCTTGACCTTCTCGAGGCCGTAGTGATCGGCGTCGAGGATGTCCTGGGCGCCCTTGCAGATCCTTCTTGATCTTCGAGCGGCGGCCCCACGGGATGCCGAGCATCCAGTCGAGGTAGTTGCGCACGACGGTCGCCTCCGCGGACATGGGCGACATCTGGCGGAGCTTCTTCAGTTCGCCGAGCGCCTTCTCGCGGGCTTCCTTCGAGAGCTTGGTCTTCTCGATCTTGTCTTCGAGCTCGGCCAGCTCGTCGCGGCCGTCCTCGTCGCCGAGCTCCTTCTGGATCGCCTTCATCTGCTCGTTGAGGTAGTACTCGCGCTGCGTCTTCTCCATCTGACGCTTCACGCGGGTGCGGATCCGCTTCTCGACCTGCAGGACGGAGATTTCGCTCTCCATCAGGCCGAGCACCTTCTCGAGCCGCTGGGCGACCGTCGGGATCTCGAGGATCGCCTGCTTGTCGGCGATCTTGATGGCGAGATGCGAGGCGATCGTATCGGCGAGCTTCGCCGGCTCGTCGATCTGGGTCACCGCCGAGACGACCTCGGGCGAGACCTTCTTGTTGAGCTTCACGTAGTTCTCGAACTCGGAGATCACCGAGCGGGCAAGCGCCTCCGCCTCGATCTGGTCGCCGAGCGAATCGGGAAGAGCCTCGGCCTCGGCCTCGTAGAAGTCCTCGGTCCGGGTATAGGTCTTGATGTTGGCCCGGCTCGCGCCCTCGACCAGCACCTTCACGGTGCCGTCGGGCAGCTTCAGGAGCTGCAGCACGCTCGCCAGGGTTCCGACCTTGTAGATCGCGTTCGGCGACGGATCGTCGTCCGTGGCGTCGATCTGGGTCGCAAGCAGGATGTGGCGGTCGGCCTTGACCACCTCCTCCAAGGCACGGATCGACTTCTCCCGGCCGACGAAGAGCGGCACGATCATGTGCGGGAAGACGACGATGTCCCTCAGCGGCAGAACCGCATAGGTCCCGGTCGAGCCCGGCACGACGGGCTGGCGTGGCTTTGACTTGTGTCATCGACTGACATCCTTTCGGAAACGTCCGGCGAACCCCTCGCAGGATGAGCTGGCCGACGGACGGAGAACCGGAACGCTCAGGCTGTTGTTCTTCGCTGCGTCCGGTACGGAACGCCGCCCCTCGGATGAGCGGGCGTCAGCCCCGTAGGTAACTAAGTGGCGAGGCGGGTGCCGGTTTTCAACCTGACGCCGCCGCGCGGCTTCTTTAAGGCTGGATCCGTGTCCGTCAGGCACTGGCGCTCGCTTGGTCGGCCCGGTCGCCGTGGATGAAGAGCGGCTTCGCCTTCCCCTCGACCACCTCCGGCCCGATCACCACCTGCTCGACCGAATCGAGGCCCGGCAGATCGTACATGGTCTCGAGCAGGACGCCCTCCATGATCGAGCGCAGGCCGCGGGCGCCGGTCTTCCGCTCGATCGCCTTGCGGGCGACCATGGACAGGGCCTCGTCCTGGAAGGTCAGGCTGACGTTCTCCATCTCGAACAGGCGCTGGTACTGCTTGACCAGGGCGTTCTTCGGCTCCTGGAGGATCCTCTTCAGGGCGGCCTCGTCGAGGTCCTCGAGGGTCGCGAGGACCGGCAGGCGGCCGACGAATTCGGGGATGAGGCCGAATTTCAGGAGATCCTCGGGCTCGACCTCGCGGAACACCTCGCCGGTGCGCCGGTCGTCCGGCGAGCTGGACGGTGGCGCCGAAGCCGATCGACGTGCCCTTGCCGCGGGCCGAGATGATCCGCTCGAGGCCCGCGAAGGCGCCGCCGCAGATGAACAGGATGTTGGTCGTGTCGACCTGGAGGAATTCCTGCTGCGGGTGCTTGCGGCCGCCCTGGGGCGGCACCGAGGCGACGGTGCCCTCCATGATCTTGAGGAGCGCCTGCTGGACGCCCTCGCCCGAGACGTCGCGGGTGATCGAGGGGTTGTCGGACTTGCGGGAGATCTTGTCGATCTCGTCGATATAGACGATGCCGCGCTGCGCCCGCTCGACGTTGTAGTCGGAGGCCTGGAGCAGCTTGAGGATGATGTTCTCCACGTCCTCGCCGACATAGCCGGCCTCGGTCAGGGTCGTGGCGTCCGCCATGGTGAAGGGGACGTCCAGGATGCGGGCGAGCGTCTGGGCGAGCAGGGTCTTGCCCGACCCGGTCGGGCCGATCAGCAGGATGTTCGACTTCGCCAGCTCGACGTCGTTGTGCTTCGTCGCGTGGGCGAGGCGCTTGTAATGGTTGTGGACCGCGACGGAGAGGACCTTCTTGGCGTGGTCCTGGCCGATGACGTAATCGTCGAGGACGCGGCGGATCTCCTTCGGGGTCGGCACGCCGTCCCGGGACTTCACGAGGGACGACTTGGACTCCTCGCGGATGATGTCCATGCACAGCTCGACGCATTCATCGCAGATGAACACCGTCGGGCCGGCGATCAGCTTCCGGACCTCGTGCTGGCTCTTGCCGCAGAACGAGCAGTAGAGCGTGCTCTTGGAGTCGTTGCCGCCAGCCTTGCTCATGATTGCATCTCCAATCGGGTGCCTGGACGCCCATGCAAGCGCCGCACCACTTTCTTTAACATAGGAGCGCCAGTCTCAAGAAAAGGTTCCGGCGCCCGGGATTCGAAACGTCACTTTGTTGCCGCCTCCTCGAATCTCAATGCAAACACGCGGGGAGGCGTGCGATCAATAGAAACGGGTTCGCACGCCAAAAAGACGCACCGGATGCCGGCTTATCCCCGCTTTTCAGCGGTATTCAGGTCGGAGTCCCGGCGGGCTCGGGCCGCTTCACGAGCACTTGATCGATCAGGCCGAACTCCTTGGCCGCCTCGGCGGTCATGAAATTGTCGCGCTCGAGCGCCCGCTCCACGGCATCGTAGTCCTTACCCGTGTGCTTCACGTAGATTTCGATCAGGCGCCGCTTCAGGGCCTCGCTCTCGCGGGCGTGGATCATGATGTCGGTGACCTGGCCCTGGTACCCGCCGGAGGGCTGGTGGACCATGATCCGGGCGTTGGACAGGGCGAAGCGGCTGCCGGGCTCGCCGGCGCAGAGCAGGAGCGAGCCCATCGAGGCCGCCTGGCCGACGCAGAGGGTCGAGACCGGGCAGCGGATGAACTGCATCGTGTCGTAGATCGACAGGCCCGAGGTCACGACGCCGCCGGGGGAGTTGATATAGAAGGAGATTTCCTTCTTGGGGTTTTCGGCCTCGAGGAACAGCAGCTGCGCCACGATCAGCGAGGCCGAATAGTCTTCCACCGGACCGGTGAGGAAGATGATCCGCTCGCGCAGCAGGCGCGAGTAGATGTCGAACGCCCGCTCGCCGCGGTTCGACTGCTCGACCACCATCGGAACGAGCGTGTTGTTGTAGAGGTCGATCGGGTCTCTCATCGTCTCACTGCTCCTGAAACCGGCCGCACGGCCGCGCGGCCGAAACGATTCTCCCGAGCGGCGAGACGCGGCGGGCATCGCGCTACTCGCCCTTGCGGCCTGCCGCCCGGCCCGGCGCCCGTTCGGCGACCCTGATCTCCTCGGCATCGTCGTCGCCGAACAGCGCCTCCTTCGAGACCGTCTCCTCGTCCACCTTCACCTGCGAGAGGATGTGGTCGACGACCTTCTCCTCGAACAGGGGAGCGCGGATCTCGGCGAGGGCCTGGGGATTCTTCTGGTAGAATTCCCAGACCTGGCGCTCCTGGCCGGGATACTGGCGGACCCGCTCGACGAGAGCCTGGGTGACCTCGTCGTCGGAGACCTTGATATCGGCCTTCTCGCCGATCTGCGCAAGGACCAGGCCGAGCCGCACCCGGCGCTCGGCGATCTCGCGGTAGTCGGCCCGCGCCTCCTCCTCGGTCGTGCCCTCGTCCGCGAAGGTCTTGCCGATGTTCTTCATCTCGCCTTCGACCTGGGACCAGACGGCCGTGAATTCCTGTTCGACCAGGCTCGGCGGCAGGTCGAAGGAGTACTTCGCGTCGAGGGCGTCGAGGAGCTCCTTCTTGACCTTGCGGCGGGACTGGGCGTCGAAG
This sequence comes from uncultured Alphaproteobacteria bacterium, assembly GCA_963723525.1. GTDB lineage: Bacteria > Pseudomonadota > Alphaproteobacteria > Rhizobiales > Beijerinckiaceae > Microvirga. The sequence continues at coordinate 207,187 of CAVRRI010000001.1, read as the reverse complement.
TCGCGCTGGATGGCGCCGCGGACGGCGTCCTTCAGCTTGTCGAGGGACTCCATGCCGAAGCCCTTGGCGAGCTCGTCGTCGATCTTCAGCTCGCCCGGCGCCTCGACGTCCTTCACGGTGACGTCGAACTCGGCGTCCTTGCCGGCGAGGTGCTCGGCCAGGTAATTGGCCGGGAAGGTCGACCTGCACGAGCTTCGTCGTCGCCCGCCTTCGACGCCGACGAGCTGGTCCTCGAAGCCCGGGATGAAGGTGTTCGAGCCGATCTCGACCTTGATGTCCTCGGCCTTGCCGCCCTCGAACTCGGTGCCGTCGATGCGGCCGACGAAGTCGACCGTGACGCGGTCGCCGGCCGCGGCCGGCCCGTCCTTCGTCGCGTAGGATGACGTTCTGCCTGGCCATCCGCTCGAGGGATTCGTTCGATCTCGGCATCCGTGACCTCGGCGACCGGCTTCTTCACCGTCACGTCCGACAGGTCGGCGAGCTCGAAGGTCGGCAGCACCTCGAGGGCGACCGTGAAGGCGAGATCGGCCTTGGCGTCCATGGCCTTCTCGACCTCGTCCTTGTTCTCCGGGAACTGGACCTGCGGCTCGTAGGCGAGCTTCAGGCTGTTGTCCTCGACGATCTTGCGGTTCGCCTCGTTGACGGCGTTCTGCACGACGTCGGCCATGACCGAGCGGCCGTAGACCCGGCGCAGATGCGCCACCGGCACCTTGCCGGGGCGGAAGCCGTTGATCCGCACGCGGTCCTTGAGGGTCGTCAGCTCGCTCGTCAGGCGCTGCTCCAGCTCGGTCGCCGGGAGCACCACCTTGAATTCACGCTTCAAGCCCTGGGACAGAGTTTCCGTCACCTGCATGGTTCAGTTCGCCTTCATCACTCGAGAATATTGTTCGTCCGCCGTCCCAAGCCCGAGCCAGTGCGACGTGACGCCACCAACCTGATCGAGCAGGAGCCGTCCGGATACCAATCCTGGCGGGATTGGTGCGGGCGGAGGGACTCGAACCCCCACGACTTTCGCCACTGGAACCTAAATCCAGTGCGTCTACCAATTCCGCCACGCCCGCGCGGGAGGTGGCGCGAGCACCCCTCCTCCGGGACGGGCTCTATAGCATGGTCCGCGGGGCGCAGCAAAAAAGTTCGTGAGCCTTAACGCCTCGGCCGGCGACAAACTTGGCCTTCTCGGCGTGTCTCGCAGCGCCCGCCCTGTCTTCCCTGGCGGAACCGATGACGCCCCTGCCCTCGCCCGTCCCGACCCGCCGTGCCGTCGCTCGCCGGTCTCGCCTGACGCTCGCCTCGGCCGGGCGCAGCGTCCCGGCCGTCAGGCCGGATGCCGCCGCGGCTGAGCCCGGCGTCCGGACCTGGCGCGCGCGGCCGGCGATGCGCTCGACTGAAGCCGGAGCCGTCGCCGAGCGCCGACTCTGGGCCTTCGACGGCGACGACGCCGGCGGCGTGCTGCGGCTCCGGCGCGGGTGCGGAACTGCGGCTCGGCTCCACAACGAGACGCCGCAGCCGCTGTCCCTGCACTGGCACGGCGTGCGCGGGCCGAACGCGATGGACGGGGTCGGCGGCCTGACCCAGGAGCCGGTCGCGCCGGGCCGGCAGCTTCGAGTACCGTTCACGCCGCCGGAGCCGGGCACCTTCCTGATCCGGCCCTGCGTCCTCGGCGGCAGCGCCGAGCCCGCGGAGCGCGGCCTGTGCGCCGTCCTCGTCGTCGAGGAGGACGACGCCGCCGCGGTCGACCACGAGTTCGTGCTCCTGGTCGACGACTGGCTCCTCGCCGAGGACGGCGCGCTCGCGCCCTTCGGCGGGCCGGACCGAGGCGGCGCGGCCGGCTCGGCAACTGGCTGACCGTCAACGGCAGCCCGGCGCCCCCGAGCGATCAGGTCCGGCGCCGGGTCGCGGATCCGGCTCCGGCTCGCCAATGCCTGCAATGCGCGCGCGATGCGGCTGCGCTTCGACGGGCTCAAGCCCTATGTGGCGGCGGTCGACGGGCAGCCGACCGACACGTTCGAGCCGCTGCGGGCGAGCCTGCCCTTCGCGCCCGGCACGCGCTACGACTTCCTCCTCGACATGCCCCCCGAGGCCGGAGCGACCGGCACGGTCATGGCCATGATCGGCGAGGGCGTCCCTCTGCTGACGCTCAGGACCGAAGGGCCGCCGCGCCCGTCCGCTCCGGCGATCGCTCCCCTGCCGCCGAACAAGAGACTGCCCGCCGGCGATCCGGCTCCAGAACGCCGCCCGCAAGGACCTGGTCATCAAGCGGCGGCCCGGACGCCGAAGCCCGCCTGGACGGTCAACGGCGCGCCGGCGGCGCCCGGCAGCGCCGCTCATGAGCGTCAAGCGCGGCGCGCCGGTCGTGCTGGCGCTCGAAGAACGAGACGCCGGTTCGTGCAGCCCGTTCCACCTGCACGGCCACGTCTTCCGCCTGCTCCACCCCTTCGACGACGGCTGGGAGCCCTATTTCCTCGACACCGTTCAGGTCCCCGAGAACCGCACGTCCGGATCGCGTTCAACGCCGACAACCCGGGCAGGTGGCTTGCTCGCCTCGACGGTGCTGGAGCGGTTCGACGCCGGGCTCTGGACCTGGATCGAGGTGACGTGAGGCGCGGGATCGACCACTGGAGCATCGTGCGGACCCGTAAGTGGACTCCGCATTTTGGACGACACCGATCTGATGCGCTCTCACCTACTTGAGAACAGCGCATCGGAGCGCGTCGCGAAAGCCTGGATCCACTGTTCGCGTCGCGACGCGCTAAAGGAAGCGTCCGCAGGACGCCGGGCACCAGCTCCGGCAGGTCCTCGGCGATCAGGCCCGGGCCGAAGGCGCTGCCCGGCCTCGCCGTGGATCCAGACGCCCGCGCAGGCCGCCTCGAAGGCCGGCATGCCCTGGGCCATCAGGCCGGCGATGAGGCCCGACAGCACGTCGCCCGAGCCGGCGGTCGCAAGATAGGGCGTTCCGTTCTCGTTGATCGCGGCGCGGCCGTCCGGCGCCGCGATCACCGTGTCGGGACCCTTCAGCACCATGACGGCCGCCCATATGGGCGGCGCCGCGGCGGGCCCGCTCGAGCTTGGAGCGGGCTTCGAGGATCTCGGGCAGCCCGGCGAACAGCCGGCGCGAACTCGCCGTCGTGCGGCGTCAGGACCGCCGGCGCGTCCGCGAAGGCGCCCTGCAGCTCGGTCGCGAAGCCCTCGAAGGACGTCAGGGCGTCGGCGTCGAGCACGAGCGCCGCGCCGCGCCTCGAGCGGCGACCACCACCATGGTCGCGGGTCATGGCGTGGACGCCGAGCGCCGGGCCCGAGCACGAGCGCGTTGAAGCGCGGATCCTCGAGGATGGCCGCGAGCCCTTCCGGCGCCGTCGCAGCCCCGCACCATGACGGCGGTGAGCTGCGCGGCGTTGACGCCGAGCGCCTCCGGCGGCGAGGCGACGGTGACGAGGCCCGATCCGATCCGCAGGGCCGCCCGGGCGGCGAGCCGCGCCGCGCCGGTCCGCGTCGCGCCGCCGGAAGCGACCAGGGTGTGGCCGCGCTCGTATTTGTGGGCCGCGAGCCCGGGCCGCGGCAGCGCAGCGCTCCAGAGAGCGGGCCCGTTCGCGAAGGTCCCGTCGCCGAGCCGGCGCAGAACGTCTCGGGCGCGATGCCGATGTCGGCGACCGTCGACCGGCCCGCAATGGATGCGCCCGGGAACAGGAGCATGGCCCGGCTTGCGGGTCGCGAAGGTGACCGTCCGCGTCGCCCGGACCGCGCCGCCCCGCGGACCTCGCCCGTATCGCCGTCGATCCCCGAGGGGATGTCGACCGCGAGGACCGGCCGGCCCGACGCGTTGACCCGCTCGACGCGGCGCGCGGCTTCGCCGTCGAGGTCGCGGGCGAGGCCCGCGCCGAAGAGCGCGTCGATCACGAGGCCGGCCTCGCCCGGATCGGCCTGCGCCGGCGGGACGACTCGCCGGCCCAGCCGGCCGCCGCGCCGGCGGCGTCGCCCGCAGGCCGCTCCCGGCGCGCCGAGCAGCGCGACCGTCGACCGAGTACCCGCGCTCGCCAGGAGCCGCGCGGCCACGAAGCCGTCGCCGCCGTTGTTGCCCGGCCCGCACATGACCAGCACAGGTCCGGGAGCCGTCCGACATCCGGGCCGCCGCTCGCGCGACGGCCGCGCCGGCCCGCTCCATCAGCTCGATCCCCGGGGTGCCGGCCGCGATCGTCGCGCGCGTCGGCCTCCCTCATCGCCGCGGTGGTCAGGAGGGCTCAGGTTCCGTCATCTGATCCGGCCTGCCCAACATCTAGCGCTCACCTGGACTCCAGTCCGCACGCGCGATGTCCGCCGCCATTTGCACTATATTTAGGCATTAATTGCCTAGGTCGTCGGCAGAACTGCAGCTTGCGGCGTGGCGAGTCCGGAGTGGAAGGCGCTTCAGCTTGATGCTAAAAGCGGCAGAAGCAACGTTCGACGCCAACCCAGCCCTCGCGCCGGCCATGAAGAAGATCGAAGCCATCATCAAGCCGTTCAAGCTCGACGAGGTGAAGGAGGCCCTTCAGGAGGTCGGCCTTCAGGGCATCACGGTGATCGAGGCGAAGGGGTTCGGGCGGCAGAAGGGCCATACCGAACTCTACCGCGGCGCCGAATACGTGGTCGATTTCCTTCCCAAGGTGAAGCTCGAGATCGTCTCTGCCGACGATCTGGTGGAGGGCGCCGTCGAGGCGATCCGCAAGGCGGCTCAGACCGGCCGCATCGGAGATGGCAAGATTTTTGTATCGACGGTCGAGGAAGCGATCCGCATCCGCACCGGAGAGACCGGATCAGACGCGATCTGATCGCGCTCCCAAATGCCGCAGCCGCCGCCTCCGGCCGGCGGATACTACCAAGGGCAGAAAAGAGGACTACAGGGACCATGCAGACCGCCAAGGATGTGCTCAAGGCGATCAAAGACAACGACGTCAAGTATGTCGATTTCCGGTTCACCGATCCGCGCGGAAAGTGGCAGCACGTCACTTTCGACGTCTCGATCGTCGACGAGGACGTGTTCGCCGACGGCATCATGTTCGACGGCTCGTCGATCGCCGGCTGGAAGGCGATCAACGAGTCCGACATGACCCTCATGCCGGACCCGGCGACCGCCGTCCATGGATCCCGTTCTTCTCGGCCGCCACGATGTCGATCGTCTGCGACATCCTCGAGCCGGCGACGGGCGAGCCCTATAACCGCGACCCGCGCGGCATCGCCAAGAAGGCCGAGGCCTTCCTGAAGTCCACCGGCATCGGCGACACCATCTATGTCGGCCCGGAGGCCGAGTTCTTCGTCTTCGACGACGTGAAGTTCATGGCCGACCCCTACAACACCGGCTTCAAGCTCGACTCCTCCGAGCTGCCGATCAACGGCGACACCGACTACGAGGGCGGCAACCTCGGCCACCGCATCCAGACCAAGGGCGGCTACTTCCCGGTCCCGCCGCTGGATTCGGCGCAGGACATGCGCGGCGAGATGCTCGCCGCCATGGCCGCCATGGGCGTGAAGGTCGAGAAGCACCACCACGAGGTCGCCTCCGCCCAGCACGAGCTCGGCATGAAGTTCGACACGCTGGTCCACATGGCCGACCAGATGCAGATCTACAAGTACTGCATCCACAACGTCGCGCAAGCTACGGCAAGACCGCGACTTTCATGCCGAAGCCGGTCTATGGCGACAACGGCTCGGGCATGCATGTGCACCAGTCGATCTGGAAGGGCGGCAAGCCGCTCTTCGCCGGCAACAAGTACGCCGACCTGTCGCAGGAATGCCTCTGCTACATCGGCGGCATCATCAAGCACGCGAAGGCGCTCAACGCCTTCACCAACCCGTCGACGAACTCCTACAAGCGTCTCGTGCCGGGCTACGAGGCGCCGGTGCTGCTGGCCTATTCGGCGCGCAACCGCTCCGCCTCCTGCCGCATTCCGTGGACGACCTCGCCGAAGGCGAAGCGCGTCGAGGTCCGCTTCCCGGATCCGACCGCCAACCCCTATCTCGCCTTCGCGGCCATGCTGATGGCCGGCCTCGACGGCATCCAGAACAAGATCGATCCCGGCCAGGCGATGGACAAGGACCTCTACGACCTGCCCGCCGCGCGAGCTGAAGAAGATCCCGACGGTCTGCGGCTCGCTCCGCGAGGCGCTCGCCAGCCTCGACAAGGACCGCGCCTTCCTCAAGGCCGGCGGCGTCTTCAACGACGACTTCATCGACAGCTACATCGAGCTGAAGATGACCGAGGTCGCGCGCTTCGAGATGACGCCGCACCCGGTCGAGTTCGTGATGTACTACTCGGTCTGAGCGTTCGGCTTCCTCCCGGCTGCGGTCGCAGCCTGCCTTCGCCGGAGCTCCTCAGGCTCCGGCATTTTCTTTGCGCGATCCCAAGTTACGGCCGCGTTCGGGTGTCGGACAAAAGCTCGAAATTTTATTGGGGAATTCGCGGAACCGGCCCTCATCCGAAACGTTGACAGGCATCACCGGCTCATTCTGCCCCCACGGGCCGGTCCCCTTAAGGCTCCCCTCGCGGGAGCCTTTTTCTTCTCCGGATCCGCGTTCGCCTATCCCGGCAGCGCGTTTCATGGATCCCGAGAGACCATCCGGCGTCATCATCGGGAGTCTTCCGCGCTTCGGTCCAAGCCTAGCCGCCGGAAGGCGGGCATGCGACAAGCAGGCACGAAATCTCGACGGATTGTTCCTTGCCCAAACGCTCCAAAGCCGCACCTTCCGCCCTCCCCTCCCGCGAAGACGTCATCGCCTTCATCGCGAATGCCTCCGGCAAGGTCGGCAAGCGGGAGATCGCCCAAGCCTTCGACATCAGGGGCGGCGATCGGATCTGGCTCAAGCAGATGCTGAAGGATCTCGAGGCGGAGGGCACGGTCGACCGGCGCCGCAAGAGCGTCCACACATCGGGACAGCTGCCGGCGGTGGTGCTCGCCGACATCAAGACGCGCGACCGCGACGGGGAGCTCGTGGCGGAGCCGGCCGAGTGGGATGCGGAGGAGTTCGGGCCCGCGCCCAAAATCCTCGTCGCCCCACCCCGCAAGGCTCGCCCCCGGCCTGCCCGTGCCCGGCGTCGGCGACCGGGCACTCATCCGGGTCGAGCCGATCCGCGGCGCCGATCTTCACGCCTACTCGGGTCGGGTCGTGAAGATCATCGCCAAGCAGAGGGCGCAGGTGCTCGGGATCTTCCACGCTCTGCCCGAGGGCGGCGGACGTCTCGTGCCGGTCGAGAAGAAATCCCGCGAGAGGGAATGGCTCGTTCGCCCCGGAGACGAGGGCGAGGCTCGCGACGGCGACCTCGTCGCGGCGAGCCTCGTCGAAGGCCGGGCGCTTCGGCCTCCCGAACGCAAAGGTGCGGGAGCGGCTGGGTTCTCTGAATTCCGAAAAGGCGGTCAGCCTGATCGCCATTCACACGCACGGGATCCCGCAGGTGTTTCCTCCGGACGTTCTGAAGGAAGCCGATGCGGCGAGGCCCGCCGCTCTGGAGGGCCGCGAAGACTGGCGCGATCTGCCGCTCGTGACGATCGATCCGCCCGACGCGAAGGACCACGACGATGCGGTCCACGCGGCCCCCGACCCCCCCCCCGACAACCGTGGCGGCTTCGTCGTCACGGTCGCCATCGCCGACGTGGCGGCCTATGTGCGTCCGGGTTCCGCCCTCGACCGGGAGGCGCTGGAGCGCGGCAATTCGGTCTATTTCCCGGACCGGGTCGTTCCGATGCTGCCTGAGCGCATCTCGAACGATCTCTGCTCGCTCAGGCCCGGAGAGGACCGGCCCGCCCTTGCCGTGCGGATGGTCGTGGACGCACAAGGCCGTAAGAAGCGCCACGGCTTCCATCGGGTGATGATGCGCTCGGCTGCGAAGCTCTCCTATCAGCAGGCGCAAGCCGCCGTCGAAGGTCGTCCGGACGGCACCACCCGTCCGATCCTGGACACCGTCCTCAAGCCGCTCTGGGCCGCCTACGCTGCCTTGGCGCGGGCCCGCGACACGCGCGAACCGCTCGCTCTCGATCTGCCCGAGCGCAAAATCATCCTGAAGCCCGACGGCACTGTCGACCGCGTCCTGGTGCCGGAACGGCTGGAGGCTCACCGGCTCATCGAGGAGTTCATGATCCAGGCCAACGTGGCCGCCGCGGAGGTCCTGGAGAAGGCCGACGCGGACCTCATCTACCGGGTCCATGACGAGCCGTCGCTCGAAAAGATGCGGAGCCTGGGCGAGGTGCTGGCCTCGATCGGCCACAAGCTCCCCAAGCAGGGCGCGCTGCAGCCGGCCCTGTTCAACCGGATCCTGACGAGCGTCGAAGGTTCGGAGCACCAGGTCTTCATCAACGAGGTGGTCCTCCGCTCGCAGTCCCAGGCGGAATATTCGGCCGAGAACTACGGGCATTTCGGCTTGAATCTTCGCCGCTACGCACACTTCACTTCGCCGATCCGCCGCTATGCGGATCTCGTCGTCCACAGGGCGCTCGTCCGCGCGCTGAAACTCGGGAAGGACGGCCTGCCGGCGAGCACGACCGTGAAGGAGCTGGCCGAGATCAGCGCGCGCATCTCCACTGCCGAGCGCCGCGCCATGGCGGCGGAGCGGGAGACCGTCGACCGGCTCATCGCCCACCATCTGGCGGACCGGATCGGGGACACCTTCGACGGGCAGATCTCAGGCGTCACCAGGGCAGGGCTGTTCATCAAGCTCGACGGCACCGGCGCCGACGGATTCGTGCCGGCGGGCACGATCGGAGCCGATTACTATCGCTACGACGAGGGGAGCCATGCGCTTCGTGGAGAGCGGACCGGCGAGACCTATCGTCTCGGCGACAAGGTCCACGTGAAGCTCGTAGAGGCTGCACCGGTGGCGGGTGCACTGCGGTTCGAGCTCATCTCGGCAGGACGCGTCACCGGCAAGGCGCGCGGTCCGCGCACGGGCCGCACCGCCCAGGCGCCCGGGCGCAAGACGCGCGGCCGCGCCACGCCGCGGACGAAGGAGAGACGCGGGCGCGCGAGCGCCTGAAGGGACTTGCCATGGACCATGATCCCCCCGCGACGGCCCCAGAAGAGCCGGGCCGGTTCGCTGCTGCGAAACGCGGCTTCCTCGGGCGCTGTCCGGCCTGCGGCCAAGGACGGCTCTTCGGTCGCTTCCTCAAGGTCGTCGACCGATGCCAGGTCTGCGGCACCGAGCTTCACCATCACCGCGCGGACGATTTCCCGCCCTATCTCGTGATGATCATCGTCGGCCACGTGGTGGTCTATGGCATCCTGCAGACGGAAACCCGGCTCGAGGTGCCGATGTGGGTGCACCTAGCGGTGTGGCCGGCTCTGACGCTTGTCCTGGCGCTCGCCTTGCTGCAGCCCGTCAAGGGCGCTGTCGTCGGCCTGCAATACGCGCTAGGCATGCACGGCTTCGGCGCCGCGCACGCGGAACGATCGAAACAGGAGATGGCGGGTGACCGACACCAGGGCGCAGAGCATCACGGACCGACTCACTTCCGCCGAACGTGACCGCAGTTCCGCGAACCTCCGGCCGAAGGACGCCGCAACCCTCATCATCATCGACCGCAAGAGCCGGACACCAAAGCTCCTGATGGGGCGGCGGCATGCCGGCCACAAGTTCATGCCGGGCAAGTTCGTGTTCCCGGGCGGGCGGATCGAAATCGGCGACCGGTCCATGCCTGTGGCGGGTGCCCTGCACGCGCGCGCCGAGCAGGCGCTGATGGCGAGGGTGACCCGGCCCTCGGCGCAGCGCGCCCGCGCCCTCGCCCTCGCGGCCATCCGCGAGACCTTCGAGGAGACCGGTCTCATGCTCGGCACCAGGGAACACGGCCCGCCGGACGGGGTGCCGGCCGGACCCTGGTCGGCGTTCCGGGAGCACGGCGTCTTCCCCGATCTCGAAGCGCTCCAGGTTGTGGCGCGCGCCATCACGCCGCCCCGCCGTCCGAGGCGCTTCGACACCCGGTTCTTCGCCGTCGACCGCAGCGCCATCGCCCATGAGGTCGGAGACGTGATCGGCCCTCATTCCGAACTGGTCGAGCTTGCCTGGGTCACGCTGCAGGAGGCCAAGTCTCTCGAACTCCCCGTCATCACGCTCACAATCCTCGAGGAGCTGGAAGACCGGATCGCCAGGGGTTTCGCGCCCGATCTTCCGGTCCCGTTCTATTACGAACGCCGCGGACGTTTCCTCCGGGAACTCGTCTGAACCTCCCCGGCCCGCTCGTCCCTTATCGGAAATCTTGACGCCGCCGGCGCAATCGGGCATTGAGGCGCGAGAATTACGGCCGGGCATGCCCGGCCCTTTGCGTTTCGGCGAAGCCGGGCGCTGAACGAAGAGGTCCCGACATGGCCAAGGCCGCCACCATCAAAGTGAAGCTCGTCTCAACCGCCGACACGGGCTACTTCTACGTGACGAAAAAGAACTCGCGCACGATGACCGAGAAGCTCGCAATGAAGAAGTACGATCCCGTCGCGAAGAAGCACGTCGAGTTCAAGGAAGCGAAGATCAAGTAGTTCGGCGAGCGTTAAGTTACTGCTCTCGTTGAGAAAACCGCGCCAGAGATGGGGCGGTTTTTTCGTGCCGGGTCACAGGGGGTCACGCGGGATGAATGCTGACCTGCCGGTGCAGCGCCCATCGGTTGGCTCGGACGCGCCTCGAAGTGACGAAACCCATCACCTCGTGCAAGTAGCCGTCCATTGGCGACCCTGTCGAGCAGGTCCGCCACCTCGGTCCGGCCGACCTCCCGTGCCCTGCGGGAGCCCAGCACCGGCACGACGTCCCGATGGAGGAGCGCCTCGTAATCACGCCAGGAGCGCAGCTTCACGTCGGCATCGCGGGTGATGAATCGCTCGATCAGCCTGGCGACGGTCAGCGCCTCCCGGTTCGTCTTGACCGCGACAACGGGATCACCGCCGTCCTGAACAAGGCGTCGCAGGGTGAGTGCCTTCTCCCGCGGCCGAAAGCGGCCAGGCCGGGTAGTGCCCGATGGTGTAGCGCTTCTGCTGGGCGCTGCCTTTCGGGCGGTAGACGAATGATCGTCCTCCTCGGGGCCTCGCTACCGCTCGCCCGACGACGACGAACAGGATCCGAGTACGACGCTCCGTGTAGAGGAAGACGCCCTGCATCGCAGATTGCGCCACTGCAGGCGCATTGCCTCGTCGGCCGTTGCTTGATACCTTTGGGATCAGTGACCCAATCGACTCCGCGAGGACATGCAGCATGATTTCCGTGGCGCAGATCCGTGCGGCGCGAGGGTTGTTGGGTTGGTCCCAGGGCGAACTCGCCGAGCGCTCCGGGTTGTCGGTGCCGACCGTCAAGCGCGTCGAAGCGGATGGCGGGATCCGGGTTTCGGACGAGGCGCGCCAGAAGCTGAGATCGGCTCTCGAGGCTGCAGGAGTCATCTTCATCGAGGAGAACGGCCACGGACCCGGAGTTCAGGCTCCGCAGGAAGGGGCCGCGGGACGAGGGTCTGAGACCCGATCAGCTCACGTCCGAGAACGACGGCTGACGAATTGCTTTCCCCGCCATGGTCCTGCCGCATCGGATCATGCACACTGGAGCCAATTCGACAGAGGCGGCGCGGATGGCATACCAGGTGCGATGGAAGCTCGTCGGCAGATTCAACCGTCGCCTCGATGACGGCTGCATCGACGAGACCTATCCAAGCTACGGGGAAGCCGCGGCGGCCATCAACGAGCTATTGCGCCCCTATCCCGAGGTGCGCCGTGTCGACCGGGAGGGCTATTGGCTGGCGCGGCGTTCCGCCGATGCGGATCTGGCGGTATGGGTGTGGGTCGAAAATGCCGCCTCCCGTTCCGAAAGGCACATTTGCGAACGGGCGGATCAATCCTCCGAATGAGCCGGCGGAGGCCACCGGCTATTCCGGACGGCGCGTCGTTTTCCACTCTTGGCATGCACACCTCCGCAGGTAGTTTGGTCAGGTGATTTGCGCGAAGGATTCCCTGTGGTGACCAGGACAGCTCGAAACGCATTGCTCCTGGGCGGCGTCGCAATGGGGTTTGGTCTCGCTGGCCAGGCCACGGCCGAACAGCCGATCAGGACAACGGCTGCCGACGTGATCATGAGCCCGAGCGAGTATCAGGGGAAAGCGGTCGCTCTCGGCGGCTGCCAGCTCGGCCAACTCCCCGAAGGTCCGGCCTGCTGGGTTCTCATGAAAGGGCGCAGCATCGGCGTGATTCCGCTCGGGGATCTCCCCAGCGAGCTGTTTCAGAAGGCCCTGGACACCTGCCCGCGCGCCGGCGTCGGAAACGGACAGTCGTGCCTCGTGAGGGTTTTCGGTTGGGTCGAGACCGGCTCCGACCTCGGTCTCACTCTGAAATCGGCTGCGATCAAGTGGCCCGATTAGGAACCTGAGCGCGGAAGTCCGGGACTTCCTTTTCCCTGGATCACCTCGGGTGGTCAGGCCGCCGCCGGCCACGCCGCATGCGGCGAGACTCGGACCGCACACCGCTTCCTCTCGGCTTCAATGAACCCGACCAGCACATCACGCTCCTCGTCGGATACGATCTGCAGGGCGAACCGCAAGGTCAGGCACAGTGAATCCAGAAGCGGATCGCGGTCGAACGCGTCGCGCGCGAACCGCGCGGCGCGATGCTCGAGGAACAGGATGCACCAAAGCTCGCTCGCGGTGCCGCTCCACTCGCCGGCTTCTTCCGCGTTCTGACGAGCCCGAAAGGCAAAGTCCCCGAGGTCGACGATGCCGGCCGCATGGGCGAGTTCGTAGCCGTCGATCAAACGGGCGAAGTCGTAAGATTTGGCCCAAGTCAGCGGCTGCGGCGCAGCGGAAAAATCGCCGAACCGCACGCGCTCCATCCACGGCTCATCGAGCATTCTGCCCCCGACTCAATTCTGTGTTGATCTGAACATTAGAGACGCCCCGAAGGCCCAACGGAAGGCGCGAGAAGGCGCGCAGAGAGTTGGCCGGTCACATGCCGACCGGCTGTGACCGCGACGCCACAAGATTCGTCCCCGCTATTCGCGTCGTGCCTTCCGCGCAGTTGATCGTGCGCCCTCGCTGTGAGAGGGTTCGCTTGCCTTCGAGGCGATCCCCACCGTTTTCTCAACACCGTTTCGCGAGGCTCGCCGCTGTCGCCCGCGCGCTGTCGGCGCCCGCGGCAAGTCCCGCGTTCCGCCAGTCGCCGGCACAAACCCACGGGAGGACAGGACATGAAAGCCACGTCTCTGCAGACCTTCGTCAGCCGGGTCGCGAAGGCCAAGCGCATGAGCTTCGCCGACCTTCGCCGCCTCCAGCGAGACGTGCTGCCTCATGGCCCGACGACCCGCGGAGAGGTCGAGGCGATCGTGGCGCTCGACCGCGCCCTGACTCGAGCGGACGACGGATGGCGGGACTACCTTCTCGATGCGGTGCGAGGCTTCATGACCACCTCGGCTGCGACTCCCGAGGCCACGCGCTGGCTCGCCTCCATCCTCGCGGCCGCGCCGGACAGGACTGCCCAGGCCATCGCGCGAGCGGCGATCGAAGAGTTGGTTGAGGTCGACGACGCGCTTCGGGCCGTCGCCAGGATGGGCGCGAAGCGCAAGCCGAATGCGGCGGCTTGCACCACAGGCCTCATCGCCGACACGATATCGGCATCCCCGGAGGTCCGGCCGGGAGCCCTGGGGGAGGTCTCGGTGACCTGGGGAGGGGTGCGGCTCGGTGCCGCTCTGAGGGCGCGTGCCCGTTCGCGTCGCGCCCCGGTCCAGGGTTCATGAGGGCGACCGGCTGCCTTGTGCACCGTACGCGAAATTGATTTGCGGATCGCAGATCGGACGGCCCCGGCGGGAAGCGGGAAACCGGAACGCGCCAGGCCGGGAAGGACCCCCGTGGGAACTGAGTTACTTTCCGGCTGCGTGGCAATCGAATCAAAAAAGGCGCCCTCGGGGCGCCTTTCCTGACAGGTGGCCGGCTGGGGACGGTGATGAGGAGGCCACGACCCGTCCCCAGCACGGCCTAGCCCCCGAAAACCCAGGAGATGCGGCGGACCTGAGCATTCCGTAGGGCGTCTAATGCTCTGTTTTCAACAGAGATCTCTTGTGCAGAACCTACAGCAGCCGACCGCCAATGCAAGCAGTCGCCGTGCGGAGCGGTCATTGAAGCTTTGTCAAGGTTAAGCGCTCCGTTTTCCAGAGTTCAGGGCCGGCCGGTCGGCTTTCAGGCCGCGAACCTCTCGGGGGGCAGCCGGCGCGAACGGCGGTTGAGACGGTGTAATGTCGGCACGGGCGCAAACCCTCCGGAATCGGCGAATCCCGAGGAAAACCGCGCCGCCCGGAGGGCCAGACCGGTTCTCATCACGGCTTCCGATCGGTCGATCGGCCGCAGCAGCCGATCGCGGATCCCGGCTTCGACGCAGAGCCGTGCCGGCAAGTCCTGATCGTTGGCGATCGCCAACACGGGCAGGTCCCGCCGGCGAGCGACCAGGCGCATTCGGCGGATGATCTCGATCCCGTCCCCCCCGGCCATTCAAGACTGACCAGGGCAAGGTCGGGGCTCGCCTCTGCCGCGCCGGCCAGGCCGTCCGAGGGATCGCCGTTGGAGGACAGCTCGCCGAATGGGGACAGGATCTCCGTCAGCCGGCATCTCGACCTCTCGCAGGGATCGAGGATCAGGATCCGCCGCGGGTTCGCGAGCGGCATGTCCGGACTTGAGCCCTTCGGCGCACTCATGCGGCTCGCCTCGCCGCAGAGCGCAGCGGCCCGGACGAGGCTTCGCGTGCGCATCACGAGCGTCGACGGAGAAGCCGGTCCGGAGAGGCACTCGTCGGCACCGGCATCGAGTGCGCGAAGCCGCTGGAGAGGCTGTCCGGCATCCGTCGCGACGAGGATCATGACGGCCGGACTGGTTTCCCTGATGTGTCGGCAAAGGCCGAGGGATCCGGGATCGGCTCCCTCCAGTACCACCACGTCGAACGTCCCCTCGCGGCAAAGGAGAATGGCATCCTCCAGCCTCGACGCGACGGCGACTTCGAAACCTGCAGGATCGAGAATGCTCTCGAACGGCTTCGCCGCCCGAACGCTGGGGCGACGATGAGAACGCGACCGATCATGTCCTAGCGGGCGTCGGCGTCGAGGTAGGTCTTGACGGTGGCCATGAATTTCGCGACCGAAATCGGCTTTGAAAGATAGGCCTCGCAACCGCCCTGCCGGATGCGCTCCTCGTCGCCCTTCATGGCAAAGGCTGTCACGGCGATGACCGGAATCGACTTCAATTCCTCATCCTGCTTCAGCCAGCGGGTCACTTCGAGGCCGGACACCTCCGGCAATTGGATGTCCATGAGGATCAGGTCGGGCTTGTGGGCCCGCGCCAGTTCCATGGCCTCGATGCCGTGTCCGGTCTTGAGCGTCGCATAGCCGTGCGCCTCCAACAGATCGTTGAAGAGCTTCATGTTGAGTTCGTTGTCCTCAACGATGAGAACCGTCTTCTGCATCGTCTTGTCCCAGGGCGCCCAATTTGAGTCTTCACGCGCCCGTCCTTCCAAAGGATGATGACTCTACGAGAGAACCTCTTGACGAAAAGCAAACCCGAAGGTCCATGACTTCATACAGGAAAATCACGGTCGAGGAGGCTGAATTCGATCGCGCTCGGCGCATTTATGCATTTGGCGCAGGAGGATGAAAAGCTCACGCGATTCCTCGACATGACGGGCTTGCGCCCTGAAACGGTGCGTGCGGCCGCCGCGGCGCCCGGGTTTTTCGCGGCCGTCCTCGATCACGTGGCGTCCGACGAACGGCTTCTGCTCGACCTCGCGAAAGCGCTCGAGACCAAGCCCGAGCGGATCATGGAGGCCCGGCACACCCTCTCGCCCTCGGAACTCGAGTGAGGCGATGTCGGGGAACGTCGTCCCCATCTGCCGCGATTGCCTGGCCGAGAGCGGACCGGCGGCCAAACGCTGCATGGCGTGCGGCTCCCCTCGCCTGCTCGCCCACCCGGAGCGGGACTTGCTTTCGATCGCTCACGTGGACTGCGACGCGTTCTACGCCGCCGTGGAGAAGCGGGATGATCCGAGCCTCGCCGACAAGCCGGTCGTCATCGGGGGCCGCAGACGCGGGGTCGTGTCGACCGCCTGTTATGTCGCCCGCACCTACGGCGTGCGGTCCGCGATGCCCATGTTCAAGGCGCTGAAAGCCTGCCCGCACGCGGTGGTGATCAAGCCCAACATGGAGAAGTATGTGGCGGCCGGGAGGGCCGTTCGAAAGCTCATGCTCGAACTGACGCCGCTCGTCGAACCGGTTTCGATCGACGAGGCGTTCCTCGACCTGTCCGGGACCGAGCGCCTGCACCACGGCAGTCCGGCCCGGACGCTGGCCCGCTTCGCCAAGCGGATCGAAGACGAAATCGGCATCACGGTTTCGATCGGGCTTGCGCCGAACAAGTTTCTGGCCAAGGTCGCCTCCGATCTGGCGAAGCCGCGCGGATTCTCGATCATCGGCCGCAACGACGCCGCCGCATTCCTGGCCGACAGACCGATTTCCATCATCCCCGGCATCGGCAACGCCGCCCAGGCGCGCCTCGCCGGCGCGGGCGTAACGCTCATCCGCCATCTGCGCGAAGTGAACCCAGAACCCTGTTCAAGGCGCTCGGCAGGGACTCGCAGCGCCTTGCCCGTCTCGCCTGGGGCCAGGACGATCGGAGGGTCACGCCCGAGCGCGAGACGAAGAGCGTATCCGCGGAGACGACCTTCGACACGGATCTCCGGGCCTTCGAGGATCTGGAGCCGATCCTCTGGCGGCTGTCCGAGCGGGTGTCGCGCCGCCTGAAGGCGGCCAATCTCGCCGGTCGAAGCGTCACCCTGAAGTTGAAGGACACGGAATTCCAGCTCATCTCGCGGACGCGCGGCGGGCTCCCGCCGACCCAACTCGCAGCCCGCATCTTTGAACCCGCACGGCAATTGCTGCAGGTCGCCTGCGACGGCACCGCCTTCCGCCTCATCGGGATCGGCGCGTCTGACCTCTGCGATGCCGCGGGCGCCGACCGGGGGGACCTGGCGGACCAGCAGGTGGTCCGCGCAGGCACAGATGGAAGCGGCGATCGACAAGATCCGGGAGAAGTTCGGCAGCACGGCCCTCCAGAAGGGCCTTGCTCTGCGCGGTCAGCGCTGACAGGCCGTCGCCGGCAGGATGTCCAGGCTGTGGAGTTCTCCTTTCAGGGCGAAATCGCCGTAGTCGAGCTTCAAGGCCCGGCTGATGCCGTTCTCGTACAACTCGAACGAGATCACGTAGGCGGGCCTCTGGTCGCCGCTGCCCGCATTGAAATAGCTGATCGTCATCGGCCAGCGGGCGAGCGTCGACAGCGGCCCCCGCAGCGCCG
Source organism: uncultured Alphaproteobacteria bacterium (assembly GCA_963723525.1). Lineage (GTDB taxonomy): Bacteria > Pseudomonadota > Alphaproteobacteria > Rhizobiales > Beijerinckiaceae > Microvirga. The sequence continues at coordinate 189,890 of CAVRRI010000001.1, read as the reverse complement.
GCTCCTCGAGACCGGCTCCCGATCCCGGCTCGATCTTGCGGCCGATGAGCGCGAAGGTGTCATACACTTTCTTGCCGTTGTCCGACCCATCGTAGAGCTTCACGGAATAGGTGGTCTGGCCCAGGCGGGCCGCCTCGATCAGGCGCTTCATGTGCTCCGTCGGGAAGACGGCCCGGCCCGGCAGGCTGACCGTCTCTCTCCGGGGACCCTTGAGACGGACCGAGATGGCGTCGGCCTGCAGTTCCGCATCGCCGTCCACGTTGTCCCTGGAGACGCCTTCCATGTGCGAGTCGGTCTTGAAGCGAATGGTCTTGCCGTCGCCGCCCTCGAACGTCGCGGTGCGCACGTCCAGGGTCCTGGAGCCGGATTCCGTCGAGTTCGAGGACGGTCACCTGGCGGTACTTCAGGGTATAGCCCTCGCAGGCATCGCCGCCGAAATCGAAGGCGATGCGCCCCTCGGCGGAATCGACGCCGCGCGCGCCCTCGCCGCCCTTGAGGAGGGAGAGATTGTAGACCGCGCGGTGCGGAACGAGAACGACCGCGCCGCCGGTCTGAGCCCCGGCGGGCGCGGGGCCGAGCGCGACGAGCGCGAGGCTCAAGAGGGCGAAGCCTGGACGCATGGTGCCTCCTGATAACTGAGCCCCTTACCTACGCGCAGGCCGGCTTCCGGGGCAACGCTTCCCGCTTGCGTCCCCTTGGCTCATCCGCCACAAGGCACGGCTGAGCCTTTGCAGGAGGGAGACGTCCATGGGTGCGGTCGACGCCAGGCTTCAGGATCTCGGGATCACGCTGCCGAACCCGGCGGCGCCCGTTGCCAACTACGTTCCGTTCGTTCGCACGGGCAACCTCGTGATCGTCTCCGGCCAGCTGTGCCTCGGCCTCGACGGCAAGATCGCCGACGCGCACAAGGGCAAGCTCGGTCAGGACGTGTCCATCGAAGCGGGTCAGGAAGCCGCTCGCCTCTGCGCCGTCAATCTTCTCGCGCAGGTCAGGGCAGCCGTCGGCGACCTCGACGAGGTCGTGCGCTGCGTCCGCCTGGGAGGCTTCATCAACGCCGTGCCGACCTTTGCCCAGCTTGCCCCCGTGATGAACGGCGCCTCGGACCTGATGGTCGCCGCGCTCGGCGACAAGGGCCGCCACGCCCGCTCGACGATCGGCGTCGCGGAATTGCCGCTCGACGCCGCGGTCGAAGTGGAAGGGATGTTCGAAGTCCGATGAAGGCACCATCCTGGCTGACCGCGATGCCGATCGCGCATCGTGGTCTTCACGACCCGGCGAACGGGATCGTCGAGAATACCCTGACTGCGCTCGATGCGGCGGCCGCCCGCGGCTTTTCGATCGAATGCGATGTCCAGCTCACCTCGGACGGCGATGCGGTCGTCTTTCACGACTTCACGCTCGAGCGGCTCACCCCTGAATCGGGCAGAGTCGCCGAGTGGACCAGTGCGCAACTGTCCGAGACTCGCGATCAAGGGAACCGCGGGCGGACCGCATCCCGACGCTGGCGGCCTTCCTCGACCGGCTCGCCGGGCGCGTGCCGCTCGTGATCGAGATCAAGAGCGGTTTCGACGGAGACGTGCGGCTTGCCGAGCGGACATGCAAGCTGCTCGGCGGCTACAGGGGACCGGTCTGCGTCAAATCCTTCGACCCGCGGGTCATCGCCCATGTCCGGCGGATCGCACCGGGATTACTGCGCGGCATCGTCGCCGAGAGCAACCACACCGATCCGACCTACGACCGGCTGAGCCCGAATGAGAAGAAGGCGCTGGGCCACCTCCTCCATTTCGAGGAGACCCAGCCGCACTTCCTGTCCTGGCACGTGAAGGATCTGCCCTCGGGCCCGCCCTATCTCATCCGCTTGCTCGGGCGCCTTCCCGTGATGACCTGGACGGTGCGGACGCAAGACGATCGCGAGCGGGCGAGCCGCTACGCCGACCAGATGGTGTTCGAGGGTTTCCTGCCTTAGGCCCGCCGCCTTCGCAATCCGTCTCGCGCGGTGGCACGCTTTCCCGATTCGCACTCGCCGGATCCGAAAGGGAGGCACAGATGGCCGAGAGCCAAGGCGACCGTGCACCGTTGAGAAAGGCGGAGGTCGCCCGGCAGCTCCGCGCCCTCGGCGTCGAGGAGGGCGGGGTCCTGCTGGTCCATGCTTCGTTCCGGGCCGTGCGCCCGACCGAGGGCGGACCGTCGGGCCTGATCGAGACTCTCCGCGAGGTCCTCGGGCCCGACGGCACTCTCGTCATGCCGGCCTGGTCGGGTGAGGACGACGAGCCCTTCGATCCCGCGACGACACCCGCGGCTCCGGATCTGGGAGCTGTCGCCGATACGTTCTGGCGTCTGCCCGGCACCCTCCGCAGCCGGCATGTCTTCGCCTTCGCGGCATCGGGCCCGCAGCCGCGCGGATCACGTCCGATCCGCTCGCGCTTCCGCCGCACACGCCCAAGAGTTCCCGTCGGCCGCGTGCACGGCCTCGACGGGCAAGCGCTCCTTCTCGGGGTCGGCCACGGGGCCGATACGAGTCTTCACCTTGCGGAACTCATGGGAGGCGTTCCGTACCGTGTCCCGAAGCACTGCACCGTGCTTCGGGACGGGCGCCCGGTGCGGATCGAGTATGGCGAGAACGATCATTGCTGCGCCCGCTTCGCGCTCGCGGACACCTGGCTCCGGAAGCGCGGCCTGCAAGCGGAAGGGCAGGTCGGCCATGCCCATGCCCGGCTTGCGCGCTCTCGTGCCATCGTCGACGTTGCCCTCGAACACTTGGCCAAGGACCCGCTCGTGTTCCTGCACCCTCCCGATGCCGGGTGCGCCGAGTGCGATGCCGCCCGGTGCAGCATCGCGGCTTGACCGCCGGGCGTGCTTCAACCGGAAATGGGGCACATCACCACGGTGCGCAACCGCGATGTCGCGGCGCCCTTGCGCGCCCGTTCAATTCGCTTAAGTCGGACGGGTGCACCTTCTGGTCAAAGTCGCCCGATCCCTTTCCGCCATCCCGTCCGCCGCGTGGAACGCCTGCGCTTTCCCGCAGGCCCAGGGAGACGACGATCCGCATAATCCGTTCGTCTCGCATGCCTTCCTGACGGCGCTCGAGGATTCGGGCTGCGTCGGCGGACGGAGCGGATGGTCGCCGACCCATGTGCTCGTGGAGGACGAGGCCGGACGCCTCCTCGCCGCCGCGCCTTGCTACCTGAAATCGCATTCGCAGGGGGAGTATGTCTTCGATCACGCTTGGGCCGACGCCTACATGCGGGCCGGCGGGCGATATTACCCGAAGCTGCAGGTCTCGATCCCGTTCACGCCGGTGACCGGTCCGCGCCTGCTCGTCGCCGACGGCCCCGAGTCGACCGGCGCGCGCCGCCATCTCGTCGCGGGATTGCGGGCCCTGCGGGACCGGACGAGCGCCTCTTCGATCCACGCGACCTTTCTCCAGGAGGGCGACGCCGAGACCCTTTCGGCCGAGGGATTCCTGCTGCGCTCCGATCAGCAGTTCCACTGGTTCAACGAGGGCTACGGCACCTTCGACGATTTCCTTTCCGCGCTCTCCTCGCGCAAGCGCAAGACCATCCGCCGGGAGCGCCGGGACGCGCTCGCCCACGGCATCACGGTCGAATGGATCACCGGACGCGACCTCACCGAAGCGCGGTGGGACGACTTCTTTAGTTTCTACATGGATACGGGCTCACGGAAGTGGGGCCGGCCCTATCTCAACCGCGCCTTCTTTTCGCTCCTCGGCGAGCGCATGGCGGATCGGATCCTGCTCGTCATGGCGAAACGCAACGGGCGTTTCATCGCGGGCGCCATCAATTTCATCGGCGACACTCGGCTCTACGGGCGGAACTGGGGCTGCATCGAGGATCATCCGTTCCTGCACTTCGAACTCTGCTACTATCAGGCGATCGACTTCGCGATCAGCCGGGGCCTCGTCCGGGTCGAGGCGGGCGCCCAGGGCGAACACAAGATCGCACGCGGCTACCGCCCGGTCATCACGACCTCCGCGCACGACATTGCCGACCCGTCGCTGCGACGGGCCATCGCCTCGTATCTGGAGCGCGAGCGCGCCTACGTGAACGAGGCCGCCGACGAGCTCTCGTCGGCGGCCCCGTTCAGGCGGATGGAAGAGGATCTAGAGGTTCGACGTGATGGCGCTCAGGCCGTTGATGATGGCGGAAGGCGAAGTGCCGAGGGCGCCCAACACGGCCACGACGATGTAATAGAGCGAAATCACGATCAGCGGCACCAGGATCCAGCCGAGGAGTTCCTCGAACCAGACCCGCCGACGCCGGCGCTCCCAGCGCTCCTCGCGCCAGGACCTCCTCGGCCGAGTGGCGGGCGGTTGCTTCCGAGCCGCCGGCGCCGCTGCGTCCCGGGCCGCGGCGTCGTCCAGCGGAGCGGATTCCGTTGGCACCGGCCTGGCTTCGGTCGTCATGCGCGGACCAGCGGCACCTTCGGAACGGTGCGGACGCCGCCGCCCTTGTCACCGCCGCCTTTGGGCTTCGCCGCCTTCTTCGGCTTGGAATAGGCCTTGGCTTTCGGCTTCGACCGCTTCTTCGCGGCGTTGGAGACGTCCTTCTCGGGCTTCGGGATCACCGGGCCTTCCGGGTATTCGAACCCGAGCGACTTGAGGCCGATCTCGTCGGTCTTCACCACCACTCGGACGGCGCCGCCCTCCTTCAGCCGCCCGAAGAGCACGTCGTCGGCGAGCGGAGTCTTGATGGTCGTCTGAATGAGGCGGGCCATCGGGCGGGCGCCCATCGCCTCGTCGTATCCGTGCTCGACCAGCCAGTCGCGGGCTTCGTCCGTGAGTTCGATCGTGACATTCCGATCCGCCAGCTGGGCCTCCAGCTGCATCACGAACTTGTCGACGACCTTCTGGATGACTTCCGCCGGCAGATGGCTGAAGGAAATCACCGCGTCGAGGCGGTTGCGGAACTCCGGCGCGAACAGCTTGTTGATCGCTTCCGTATCGTCACCCTCGCGCTTGGCGCGGGTGAAGCCCATGGCCGGGCGGGCCATGTCGGAAGCGCCGGCGTTCGTGGTCATGATGATGATCACGTTCCGGAAGTCGACCTGCTTGCCGTTGTGATCCGTCAGCTTCCCATGGTCCATCACCTGGAGCAGGATGTTGAACAGATCCGGGTGCGCCTTCTCGATCTCGTCGAGCAGCAGCACGCAATGGGGATGCTGGTCGACGCCGTCCGTGAGCAGGCCGCCCTGATCGAAGCCGACATAGCCGGGAGGCGCACCGATGAGGCGGCTGACCGTGTGGCGCTCCATGTACTCCGACATGTCGAAGCGGAGCATCTCGACCCCGAGAGCAACCGCGAGTTGCTTGGCGACCTCCGTCTTGCCGACGCCGGTCGGTCCGGCGAACAGATAGGAGCCGATCGGCTTGTCGGGATCGCGCAGGCCCGCGCGCGCGAGCTTGATCGAGGAGGTGAGCGCCTCGATCGCCTTGTCCTGCCCGTAGACGACCCGCTGAAGCGTCGTCTTGAGGTGGGCCAGAACCTCCGCGTCGTCCTTCGAGACGGTCTTCGGCGGGATGCGGGCCATGGAGGCGATGGTGGCCTCGATCTCCTTCACGCCGATCGTCTTCTTGCGGCGGTTCTCCGAAACCAGCATCTGAGAGGCGCCGGTCTCGTCGATCACGTCGATGGCCTTGTCGGGCAGCTTGCGGTCGTTGATGTACCGCGCCGACAGCTCCACGGCCGCCTTGATGGCGTCGTTGGTGTAGCGGAGCTTGTGGAACTCCTCGAAATAGGGCTTCAGGCCCTTCATGATCTCGATCGTGTCCGGGACGGACGGCTCGTTGATGTCGATCTTCTGGAAGCGGCGGACGAGCGCCCGGTCCTTCTCGAAGTACTGGCGGTACTCCTTGTAGGTGGTCGAGCCGATGCAGCGCAGCGTGCCGGAAGCAAGCGCCGGCTTCAGAAGGTTCGACGCATCCATGGCGCCGCCGGAGGTCGCGCCCGCACCGATGACGGTGTGGATCTCGTCGATGAACATGATGGCGTTCGGGTGCGCCTCGATCTCCTTGACGACCTGCTTCAGGCGTTCCTCGAAATCGCCGCGGTAGCGGGTTCCGGCGAGGAGCGTGCCCATGTCGAGGGAGAAGACGGTGGCGTTCTCCAGGACCTCGGGCACTTCCCCCTGGACGATCTTGCGGGCGAGGCCCTCGGCGATGGCGGTCTTGCCGACGCCGGGATCGCCGACCAGGAGAGGGTTGTTCTTCTGGCGGCGGCAGAGGACCTGGATCGTGCGCTGAACCTCGGCCTCGCGGCCGATGAGCGGGTCGATCTTACCCTCCTTCGCCTTCTTGTTCAGGTTGATGCAGTAGGCGTCGAGCGCGTCGCCCTTCTTCTTGGGCCGCTCGCCCGAATCGTCGCCCGTCGGGCGCTCGTTCGAGGATTCCTCCTCGGCACCGCGGGCCGGACGGCTCTCGCTCAGGCCGGGGCGCTTGGCGATGCCGTGGCTGATGTAGTTCACCGCGTCGTAGCGGGTCATGTCCTGCTCTTGCAGGAAGTAGGCGGCGTGGCTCTCCCGTTCGGCGAAGATCGCGACGAGCACGTTTGCTCCCGTCACCTCCTCCCGCCCCGAGGACTGGACGTGGATCACCGCGCGCTGGATCACGCGCTGGAACCCTGCCGTAGGCTTGGAGTCCTGGCGGCCCTCCGCGACGAGGTTGGCCAGTTCGGTATCGACGTATTCGACGAGGTTGCGGCGCAGGGCGTCGAGATCGACGTTGCACGCGCGCATCACGGCCGCCGCGTCCTGATCGTCGATCAGCGCCAGAAGCAGATGCTCGAGCGTGGCGTATTCGTGCCGGCGCTCGCCCGCCAGGGCGAGGGCTCGATGAAGGGCTTGTTCAAGGCTGCGAGAGAAGCTCGGCAAGGGCTTGGTGTCCTATGGGGTGTGTCGGTCGCTATTTCTTTTCCATGACGCACTGGAGAGGATGCTGGTGCTTGCGGGCAAAGTCCATGACCTGCGTCACCTTGGTCTCCGCCACTTCGTAGGTAAACACGCCGCACTCTCCGACGCCGTTCTGGTGAACGTGCAGCATGATGCGGGTTGCGTCCTCCCGGTTCTTGTTGAAGAAACGCTCCAGCACGTGCACCACGAACTCCATGGGGGTGTAGTCGTCGTTCAACAGAAGAACGCGGTACAGGTTCGGTCGTTTCGTCCGCGGCTTCGTCTTCGTGACGATGGCGGTGCCGGTTCGTCCGTCGTCGTCTCCCCCGGGGGTCCGAGAGCCGGAACCGACTACGGCGAACCGTTCGGGTGGCGCGAGCTTGCCCTGAGCCGTCCGCAGCATGATAACCAGATCAACCCTCGACGTTGCCATTCTGTTGGCCGGGCGGCCGGTCGCCGTCCGCCCCTGCAAATCATAATGTATAGTCGCTCCAAAGCGACCGCCAGATCAACCGGATGGGCAGGTTCCGGGTGTCGCGAAAGAGTGAAACGGCGCCAGCGGCTTGCACCAATGGTCGCGGCGGGCCTCTACGGCGGGGCGCGCCGGGTTCGTGTCAAGCTTCCGTTGCCGTCGTTCCTGCAACCGGGCGCTGTCGCGCCGCTCACGACGGAGATCGAGTCGTGCGACGGGGCCGCAGCTCGTTGACGGGCCGTTCGGCGGTCCCGGAAGCCGATCGACGGGCAGCCTCCTCCGCGCGGCGCGGAACGAAGCTTCCGGTCGATCGGGCTCCTGAGCTTGGCCTATCGCCTCGATGGCAGCGTTCTCATCGTGCGCGTGCATAACGGACGCGAAGATCGGGAGATGACGCCCACGTGATACCCGTAACGGAAAACGCCCGGCACGGGGCCGGGCGTTTGATGAGGTCGTTCTCGAGGCGGCGGCTTACTTGCCGTTGGCCTTTGCGACCAGACCCTCGAACGGCTTGAAGGCCTCCTTGGCGACAGCCTGATAAAGCTCGCCGAGCTTCGTCGACTGCGCGACGAAGCCCTCGAAGGAGCTCTTCAGGTAGTCGGCGTGAATTTCGATGGCCTTATCGAAGGACTTCGCGCCGGCGAGCTTCTCGAGGGTTGTGGTCGATTGCTCGAAGGACTTCTTGGCATAGTCGGCCGTCTCGACGGCGATCGCCTGAGCGCCCTTGGAGACGGTGCCGAGAGTCTTCATAACGGTATCCAGGTTGTCCTGGCCGAACTTCTGGATGTGGTCAAACTGCTGAATCATGTCCTCTGCCAGCGCCCGCGCGCTGCCCCTGCAAACGATCGTCCGCACCTGCGGATGCCCTAATATGTGCACTGCACAATGGCTGTCAACAAAAATTGTGCGTTGCACAAACAAGCCATCCCTTCCGCATTCCCATTAACGCCGCCGTAACCGCAACCGCCTTAACGTCAACCGTTGTGGTGCACCGGTCACGCCTGACACGAAAAAGAGCCGGTGCCCGACCTGTGGGGACCAGGGAACAGGGACGGTTCAGGGATGTTTGGCGGGAATGTTCGTAACCGCAAAGCCTTGGCAGCAGGCGTTGCGGGTGTTGCGGCGATGGTCGTCGCCCTCTCCTCCCCGGCCGATGCGGCGCGGCGCAGGAGAGGCGCCGGGAGCAGCTACAATCCGCCCTACGCCGCCATGGTGGTGGACGCGAAGACCGGGCGCACCCTCCACGCAGAAAACCAGGACGCCCTGCGGCATCCTGCCTCGATCACCAAGGTCATGACCCTCTACTTGCTCTTCGAACAGCTCGAGCGCGGAAAGATCGGCCTCGACACCCCGCTGCGCGTCTCCGCCAATGCCGCCTCGCAGGCTCCCTCGAAGCTCGGTCTCGAACCGGGCGAGGCCATCGCCGGGGAAGACGCCATCAAGGCCCTCGTCACCAAGTCGGCGAACGATGTCGCGGTCGTGGTCGCCGAAGCCATCGCCGGGACAGAGCAGGAATTCGCCGAGCAGATGACCCGCAAGGCGCGCTTGCTCGGTATGTCCCGGACGATATTCCGCAACGCCTCCGGCCTGCCCGACGACGAGCAGGTGACGACGGCGCGCGATCTCACCATCCTGGCGCGCGCGATCCAGGACCGCTTTCCGCGCTACTACCGCTATTTCCAGACCCGCGTCTTCAACTTCGCGGGCGCGGCCCATCAGAACCACAACAAGCTCCTGGGACGCGTCGATGGGGTTGACGGCATCAAGACAGGCTTCACGCGCGCCTCCGGGTTCAACCTCATGACGAACGCGAAGACAGAGGACCGCCACATCGTGGCCGTCGTTCTCGGCGGCCGTTCGGGCGCGAGCCGCGACCAGGCCATGGCCTCTCTGGTCCGTACGAATCTTCCGCGCGCTTTCGCGGGCAGGCGCCAGGCTCCGGCTGTTGCCGAAGGAGCTCCGCCGGTACCGACGGCCCGCTCGCAGGCTTTGGCCGACAGTTCGCGCGGGCCCTTGCAGCTCCAATCGGCGACCGCGGCGTTGCCGGAGACCACCGCGTCCATGCCCGCTCCCGTCGCTGCGACGCCTGACCCATCCGCGACGCCGGCCCGCAAGCCTCTCGACCTGAACTCGCTGCGTCCGGTCGTGGCCTCGGCCGCAGGCGCCAGTTCGACGACGACGCCATCGGCGCTGCCTCCGATGCGCTGGCAGACCGGGCCTCAACCCCTTCCACACAATACCCAGGCCTACGCCTCCTTGCAGCCGGCCGCGCAGGCCGCCGGTCCGCTGCCGCCCTCACCTCCTCTCGCATCCGGGAGGGCCGAGGAACGCTCGACGCATGGCCAGACGCTTGTCGCCAAGCCGGAGCCCGCGGCGGAGCCGAAGCGCGAAGCCTCGCGCCCGGCCCCGTCGACGTGGGTCATCCAGCTCGGCGCGACCGACGACGAGGATAAGGCCAGGACCATGCTCGACAACGCCAAGTCGCGCTCGGGCCGCACCCTCGCCCACGCGGCGCCGTTCACCGAAAAGGTCACCAAGGAGGGCTCCGTCCTCTACCGTGCCCGCTTCTCCGGCTTCAGCGAAGCCGGCGAGGCCGAAGCGGCGTGCAAGGCTCTCAAGCGCAATGGCTTCGCCTGTTTCGCAACGCGAAGCTGATCGTCTCTCCCGGCGACGCGTGTATGGCGCCGCCGGCCCGTTCAAACCCGGATCGCGCGTGGAGTATCAGCGATGTCGGCCCAGCAGAATTTCCTTGGCCAGGTTCACCCGGGCCGCGAGATAGGTCGATCCTCCCTGGTCAGGGTGGAGCCTCTTCATCAGCGTGCGGTGCGCTCGCCGGATCTCGTCGACACCCGCACCAGGCTCAAGCCCCAGGACCTGGTAGGCCTCCTGTTCCGTCATCGAGCCCGCCTGCGGCTGAGCGCCCGGCCCCGCGTCGGCGTGCGGCTCAGCGTGTTCACGCCATCGGGGAAATCGGCGGTCGAGATACGCCTCTAAGAGCCGGACCCCGTCCAGGTCTGCGGCACGGCACTCCTCGTAGAGCAGTCGCAGAGCCGTTTCGTCGAGATCGTCGAGACGGCGCCCTGCCAGCGATCCGGCAAGCACGGAGCCGCTCATCGCCCCCGTATCGTGATGGAGTTCCATCTCGATCATCGCGGAGCGGACCCGCGAGACGCCGCCGGGCGTGCGCGGACGGCTCCCCTGCATCCAGGGCAGCTGATAGACGCTCCAGCCGAGCAGCCAGGCGCCGAGGCCGCCGAGCAGGAAGGCCATGTCGATGCGCCCGCGCAGGGCCATGACGCCTGCCGCTCCGAGGGCGAGCACGCCCCCCACCACCTTCAGGGCCTTGGCGAGCACGGCGGCATTCGTGTGCGCGAATTTCTGCGACAGCCACCAGACGAGCGCCACGGCTGCAATGCCGTAGATGAGAGTCATTCGGCGGGCCCCTTCATGGCGATCAGGAGCCTGCGCGCCGCGCCGCTGTCCGGTGCGAGCTTGGCAATGCCGTCGAGACCGCGCGCGGCGTAGGCTGCGGCCGCGCGGAGAAGTTCGGCAAGTGCCCCCGGCGCCGCGGCGTCGAAACGGGCATAGGCACCGCCCGTCAAGCGCGCGATCTCCCGGAAGGCGGCGCCCGCGGCGGCGTCGTGGCCCTCATGGAACAGGAACGCCTTGACGCCAAGAAGGCCGAGTTCACCGGCGACCCCGCACAGGTCGTCGATCGGCTCTTCCATGGCATCGCCGACATAGACCAGCACCTTCACCGGGGCGCGGCCGGATTCAGCGCGAACATGCCGCAAGCACCCGGCCGATCTGCGTGTGCCCGCCGCGGCAAGAGATCTTCGTCATGAGATCGGTCAGGGTGCGCGGGTCGGCGACCCAGCGCGAGGAGCGGCATTCGTCGAAGCCGCGGAAATAGACGAGCTGGACCTCGATGCCGCCGACCCCGGAGGCGGCCGCGAACATCTCTCGCTGGACCTCGCAGGCGAGATCCCAGGTCGGCTGGCGGCTCATGGTGGCGTCGAGGGCGAACACCAGGCGCGGCCGCGGGGCGCCATCGGGAGCGGGCCGCAGCCGCTTCGCGTCCTCGAGGAAGGAATCGACCATCGCGCCAGGGCTGCCGGGAGCCGATCGCGTAAGGTCTGTCTTGTCGCTCATGCCCATCATGTGGGCGAGCGATGCGGGCTTGTAAATCCCGGTGACGGAACCGGAACGGCCCCGCTCGGTCCGGATCCCGGTCTGCAAGGCGCTGCCCGAACGGGTCAGACCTCGGTTGGAAGACCGTACCTCCTAGAGCATCGGTCCGGCGCGGAAAACCGGGTCCGCTTTTCCGCACGATGCGCTAATGGAGCACCCGGGCGGCGGGCTGCCTCTCTTGCTGCGTCCGCCGCTCCCATGCCTTCGCGGCGATGCCGTTGATGCCGGCGTCGTGGAGCCGGTCGCTGAGGTCGATGAAGTTGCGCTCGCTGACCTCGAGATCGATCTCGATCTGCTCGTCGTCGACGGATTCGAGTTCGGCGGCGGCGTAGCGTTCGAAGGCCGCGGACATTTCCGCATAGGCGAATGCCACCGGCATGGTGCGGAAAATGGTCGAGAATTCCTCGTCGAGATCACCTGTTTCGAGATCGCGCATCTGGACGAGATAGCCGTCCGAGTGCTCGCAGACCTCGTAACGCCAGTGCCGGCCTTCGGACGCCGCCAGGAGCATCGCTACCTCCACTCAACAGCACTCACGGAGCCAATGCGAATCGGCGGCGCGCGGTTCCAAGTACGTCGGATACGTCAAGGGGCTTATTTGGTAGAGAATGACATAAGTTAAACGCGGGCCTGCAGCCGAACGGGCGCAGCCCGCTCACAGGAGCCCGAGATCGGCCAGTTCCCGGCGCATGGCCTCGGGCATGCTGGCGAGGTCGCCTGATTCTCGTCCTAGGTCTCTGGGTGCATCCTCGGCGGCGAGATAACGCCAACCCTGGAACGGTCGATAGGGCCGAGGCTCGACCGGGACGACATTCGGCTCGAGCACGAGATGGCAGCGGCCGATCCCGTCGGCATCGGTGAAGGGGCGCACGGCCAGAAGTGGCTGCCGGCAGGCCACCTGCCCCTTGATCACCCAAAAGAGTGAGCCGCCGCCGACGAGTTCCTCGACGCGCTTCGGCACCATCCGGGTTGTGTGGGTCTGTTCGTAGGGGCGGCCCATGCGCCGGTGTTGGGTCCGGCTCTCCTCGATCCATTCCACGAGATCGCGCGATCGAGTCGCAGCCGACGCAGAGCTTGATGAGGTGAAGCGGCATGCCTTGCTGAACCACGATTGCGGCCCCCGCCGGACGGGGCGTGCTGCACTCTAGTACGCTATGCGTCCGACTTCAGCACGATGATGCGGGCACCTTCCGCCACCTGCGCCCCAGGCTCCGCGGCGACTTCCGCAACCTCGCCGTCCGCCGGCGCGACGAGCGCGTGCTCCATCTTCATCGCCTCGACCACCGCGAGCCGCTGTCCCTTCTCGACCTTGTCGCCCGGCCTGGACGAAGACGGCGACGAGCTTGCCGTGCATCGGCGCCTTCACGGTGCCGCCCTCGTCCATATGTTCGAGATCGACCGCGAAGGGGTCGTGCAGGGCGATCCGCGTCTGGCGCCCGTCGCGCAGGACGATCACCTCCTCCTCGGCTTCGACGACCGTGAAGTCGTCGCCGGTCTCCTCGTCCGACGCGATCGAAGCGCCGCCGGCGTCCCAGGCCAGGCGCAGGGTCGTCGGCTCGCCGTCGACGACGATCGGCAATCCCGTCCGGCGAGCGCCGAGGAGCTGAAAACCATCGTCCTGCCACCAGGCGCCGGCGAGGTCTCCGCTGCGCGAGGCCGTTCCCAGGGCCAAGCGCTCGGCCTCCCGCTGAACGAGATAGAGCGCCCCGGCAGCCACCACGGCCGCGTCCATCGGCCTGACGACCGCGCCGAGGGCCTTCAGGTTGCGGTCGATGAAGCCGGTATCGAACCGCCCTGCCCTGAAGTCCGGCGCCTCGCAGAGGGCCTTGAGGAACGCGATGTTCGTCTTCGGCCCGGCGACGAGCGTGTCGCCGAGCGCCTCGGCGAGTCGGTCCATCGCCTCGTCGCGGCTCGCGCCGTGGGCGATGATCTTGGCGATCATCGGATCGTAGAACGGCGTCACCTCGTCGCCCGCCTCGACGCCGGTATCGACGCGGATGCCCTCCGCTTCCGGAAAATCGAGCGCCCAGAGCTTGCCGGTGGACGGCAGGAACTCCTTTTCGGGATCCTCCGCGTAGAGCCGCGCCTCGACCGCATGGCCATCGATCGCGAGGTCGTCCTGCGCGAAGGGCAGGCGCTCGCCGGCGGCGACCTGGAATTGCAGCGCGACGAGGTCGAGGCCGGTGATCGCCTCGGTGACGGGATGCTCGACCTGCAGCCGGGTGTTCATCTCCATGAAGTAGAAGCGGTCCGGGCGAAGCCCCTCGCGGCCGTCGGCGATGAACTCGACGGTCCCGGCACCGACGTATCCGACCGCCCGCGCCGCCTCGACGGCGGCCCTGCCCATCACTTCGCGCATCTCGGGCGAAAGGCCCGGCGCCGGCGCCTCCTCGATCACCTTCTGGTGGCGCCGCTGGAGCGAGCAGTCGCGTTCGAAGAGGTGCACCACGTTGCCGTGCCGGTCTGCGAAGACCTGGATCTCGATGTGCCGGGGCGACAGGATGTATTTCTCGACCAGCACCCGAGGGTCCCCGAAGGCGCTCGCGGCCTCGCGCTGGGCGCTCTCCAGGGCCGCCTCGAAATCGGCCATCTTGTCGACGCGCCTCATGCCCTTGCCGCCGCCGCCGGCCACGGCCTTGATGAGCACCGGATAGCCGACCTCGTAGGCCTTCTCGCGCAGGAATTCCGGCTGCTGCTTCGTGCCGTGATAGCCCGGCACCACGGGCACGCCCGCCTGGCTCACCAGCGCCTTCGCGGCGTCCTTCAGTCCCATGGCCTTGATGGCGGAAGCGGGCGGTCCCACGAACACGATCCCGTTCGCCTCGCAGGCCTCGGCGAACTCCGCGCGCTCCGAAAGAAAACCGTAGCCCGGGTGGATCGATGCCGCGCCCGCCCGCATCGCCGTCTCGATGATCTTTTCGATGACGAGATAGCTTTCCCGCGCCGCCGCGGGCCCGATGAGATGCGCTTCGTCCGCCATCTCCACGAAGAGCGCGTCAGCGTCGGCCTCCGAATGGACCGCGATGGTGCGCATGCCGAGCCGCTTCGCGGTCCGGATGATCCGGCAGGCGATCTCGCCGCGATTGGCGATCAGAACCGAGTCGAGCATGGCCCCTCCTGCATGCGGAACGCTGAGCGAACAAAGCGCAGCTAGCGCATCGTGCGGACAGCTTGTCCGCATCGCATGCGCGCTTTCGCCACCGGGATCGTGGAATCCAGATTCTCTAGTAATGCAGCGCTGAGACGCCATCAGAGCGGGTTCGCCCGATCTTCGCCTTGCGGGCCTCGGCCTCCTCCTTTCGTTCCCGCTGCTCCTCGACGACCTCCTCGGGCGCGCGGCGCATGAAATCCGCATTGCTGAGCTTGGCGTCGATCTTGCCGATATCCGAGTCGAGCCGCTGCAGATCCTTCGCGAGGCGCGCCCGCTCGGCGGCAAGGTCGACCACCCCTTCGCAGCGGCAAGCGCCGACACCTCTCCGCGCACGATGAGCTGGACGGAGCTCTCGGGCGCAGCATCCGCGAAAGCGATCCCGTCGAGGCGCGCGAGACGCCTCACCGTCTCGCCCCAGCGGTCGGCCCGGGCCCTCACGTCCGCGGAGGGCGTCACCAGGACGAGCGGGATCTGTGCGCCGGCCGGAACGTTCGTCTCCGAACGGGCGGAGCGGATCTCCGTCACGAGATCGACGACCCACCCGATTTCCGCCTCCGCCTTCCGCGTTGACGAGGCCGTCGAGTTGCGGCCAGGGGGTGAGGGCGAGCACCGTGTCGCGCCCGCCTGCTTGCTGTCCCTTGATGGCCCACAGCTCCTCCGTGAGGAACGGCATGAACGGATGCAGCAGCTTGCAGATCTCATCGAAGATGAAGGCGATGGTCGCGCGGGTCTCGTCCTTCGCCGGCCCGTCGGCTCCTTGCAGAACGGGCTTGGCGAGCTCGACCGTCCAATCGCAGAACACGTTCCAGACGAAACGGTAGGCGGCGAGGGCCGCCTCGTTGAACTTGTAGGACTTGATCGCCGGCCTCCACCTCGGCCACGGCCTTGGCGCATTCGCTGAGCGCCCAGAGGTTCAGCGTCTCCCTGACTCCCTTGGGGTCGAAGCCTGGAACGAGGCGGCAATCGTTCATTTCGGCGAAACGCGCGGCGTTCCAGATCTTCGTCGCGAAGTTGCGGTAGCCCTCGACGCGCTGAACGGACAATTTGATGTCGCGTCCCTGCGCCGCGATGGCGGCGAGCGTCATACGCAGCGCATCGGCCCCGTACTGGTCGATGATGTTGAGCGGATCGATGACGTTGCCCTTCGACTTCGACATCTTGGCGCCCTTCTCGTCGCGGACGAGGGCGTGGATGTAGACGGTGTCGAACGGCACCTCCTCCATGAAGTGCAGGCCCATCATCATCATCCGGGCGACCCAGAAGAAAATGATGTCGAAGGCGGTGACGAGGGTGTTCGTCGGATAATAGCGCGCGAGTTCCGGAGTCTTCTCCGGCCAGCCGAGGGTCGAGAACGGCCACAGCGCGGAGGAGAACCAGGTGTCGAGCACGTCTTCGTCGCGGCGGAGCGGCGACGTCCCTACCGTGCTTCGCACGCGCCTCCACCTTGGCTTCGTCCTCCGACGAGGCTACGAAGACGCCGCCCTGATCGTCGTACCAGGCCGGGATCTGGTGGCCCCACCAGAGCTGGCGCGAGACGCACCAAGGCTCGATGTTCTCGAGCCACTGAAAGTAGGTCTTCTCCCAGGTCTCCGGAACGAACTTCGTCTTGCCCGCCCGCACGGCGGCGAGCGAGCGCTCCGCCAGCGGCTTCACGTTCACGTACCATTGGTCCGTGAGGTAGGGCTCGATCACGGCCCCGGAGCGGTCGCCGTGCGGCACCATGTGCGCGTGCGGCTCCACCTGGACCAGCGCCTCGCGCTCCGCCAGCAGGGCGACGACGCGCTTGCGCGCTTCGAAGCGGTCCAGGTTGTGGAGCGCCAGCACCGCCGCGCGGTCTTCGCCCGACACGCCGGCCAGGAAGGCCTCGTTGCCCTCGACCTGGATCTGCCCCTCTGGCCCGAGCACGTTGACGAGCGGGAGCCTGTGCCGGCGCCCCACCTCGAAATCGTTGAAGTCGTGCGCGGGCGTGATCTTCACCGCGCCGGTGCCTTTCTCGGGATCCGAATATTCGTCCGCAACGATCGGGATGCGCCGGCCGACGAGCGGCAGGATCGCGTGCTTGCCGACGAGATCCCGATAGCGCTCGTCCTCAGGATGGACCGCCACCGCGACGTCGCCGAGCATCGTCTCGGGCCTCGTGGTCGCCACCGTGATGTACCTCTCGGGCTCCCCCTCGATCGGGTAGCGGATGTGCCAGAGGTGCCCCTTCACCTCGACCTGCTGAACCTCGAGGTCCGAGATCGCGGTCTGGAACTTGGGGTCCCAGTTCACGAGGCGCTTGTCCTTGTAGATGAGGCCCTGCCTGTACAGGTCGACGAAGACCTTCAGGACGGCCTGCGAGAGGCCCTCGTCCATGGTGAAGCGTTCGCGCGACCAGTCGCACGAGGCGCCGAGGCGCTTCAACTGGTTGACGATCGCCCCGCCGGACTCCTCCTTCCAGGCCCAGACGTGCCGGACGAATTCCTCGCGCCCGAGCTGCGGCGGTGGATCTGGCGCTCCGTGAGCTGGCGCTCCACCACCATCTGCGTTGCGATGCCCGCGTGGTCCGTGCCGGGCTGCCAGAGCACGTCCTTGCCCCGCATGCGCTCGAAGCGGCAGAGGATGTCCTGCAGCGTGTTGTTGAGGGCGTGACCCATGTGGAGGGAGCCCGTCACGTTCGGCGGAGGGATCACGATCGTGAAGGGAGACGCCTCCCGGCGGTCCGGCCTGCCCGCCTTGAAAGCCTCGGCTTCCTCCCAGCGGGCGGCGATGCGCGCCTCCACGGCGGCAGGGTCAAACGTCTTGTCCATCATGGCGAAAACCGGCGGTTCGGCGCAAAAAGGCACGCAAGCATGCCGGCTACAAACCGGACGGTGCCCGGCAAGTCAACCGCAAGGGCCGTCCGCAGAAATGCGCGTCGGTTCCAGGTCTCAGCGCCCGCCGCGGGTGACGCGCTCGATCTCGGCCCGAACCAGCCGTTCGACCATACCCGGCAGGTTCTCGTCGAGCCAGCTCTTCAGCATGGCCGCAGCATGTCCTGGACCAGATCCTCCAGGGTCCGGGCCTGACCGCTCAGGACGGTGGCCGAGAGCATCTGGAAGGCGCCGGCGACCGATGCCCCGGTCGTGCTCGAGAGAAGCGTCTCGCTCGGGCCGGGCGGAGGCGCGGCCGCCTGGGCGCGCAGCGGAAGCGGGTCGGTGGCGGTGGCGGCGGAGGAGGTCGGTTCGTCCTCGACGGCGATCGAGTCGAAATCGACCTGGCCGTCGGCATCCCGGAACGACACGTCCTCGTGGTCGAGCTCGAGCTTGGGCTGGGTCGGCGACGGCTGAAGGTCGGCGAGGTCGAGGACGTCGTTGACGGCCGCCGGCGGCGGCGCGGGAGGAGCGACGACGGGTTGAGCGCGCGGGCCGTCCTGATCATCGGCGATGATGCGTCGGATGGAGGCGAGAATCTCCTCCATCGACGGCTCTTGGATCTTTGCGCTCGCGGCTCATGTGCCCCACGCCCGATGAATTGAGCTTCCCGCCGTAGGAGAATCAACGGCTTGTCGTTCGGTCCAGTATTTCACGCCGGGGCGGCGAAGCAAGCAAGGCCGCGAGTTCCGGGCGATGTTGCACTCATTTCTCGGGGTGCGTTGGTCAGCGGCCGTCCGGGGTGGTGAGGCCGCCCCAGAGGTCCTTGACCTGGTCGAAGTGGACTTTCGGGCTGTAATGGGCGACCCCGAGGGCGAGGAGCGCGCGAGGTCAGGCGGCCGGAGGCCTGCACGACCGCGTAGGAGGCGACGACCCGGTCGCGCTGGGCGGTGATCAGGTTGACGCGCGCATTCAGGAGTTCCTGTTGCGCGTTGAGCACATCGAGGGTGGTGCGCTGGCCGACCCGGGCCTCCTCGCGGACCCCGTTGAGCGCCGTCTCGGCCGCCTCGACCTGGGCCTGGGCGGCGACGATCTGGGCCCGCGCCGCCTCGAGCTGGCCCCAGGACGAGATCACCGCGGCGCGGACCTGGTCGCGGATCGAATCCGCCTCCAGCCGGCGCTGCCCGACCGTCTCCTTCGACTGCCGGGTGCGCGCATAGACCTCGCCGCCCTCGTAGATCGGCACCGTCAGGCTGGCCACCAGCGAGCCGCTCGTCACCTCGCCGGAGGTCGTGCCGCCGCCGATCGCCGCGCCGATCCCGCCGCTGGCATTGGTGTTGCGGTACGAGGCCACCCCGCGCAGGGCCAGCGTCGGGGCCAGTTCGCCCTCCACGATCCGCACCTGCAGTTCCGCCACGTCGACCCCGTGCAGGGCCGCGATGATCGCCGGATGCTCGTCGAAGGCGATCTGCAGCGCCCCCTCGAGCGAGCGCGGCACCAGCCGGTCGAGCGGCCGCCCCGGCGCCAGCTGCCGCGGCTCGACCCCGATCACCTGCCGGTAGCGGGCGATGCTGGTGCGCAGATTGGCCTCCGCCAGGCTGGCCTGCGAGCGCGCCCCGGCCAGCCGCGCCTCCGCCTGGGCCACGTCGGTGCGCGTCACCTCGCCGACGTTGAAACGGTCCTGGGTCTGGCGCAGCTGCTCCTCGATCACCTCCACGTTGTTGCGCTGCAGGTTCAAGATCGCCGTGTCGCGCAAGACGTTCATGTACGCCGAGGCGGCATCGAACAGCACGTTCTGCTCGTTGTTGCGCAAGGTCTCCCGCGCGCTCAGCACCGAGCTTTCCGCCTGCCGCACCGAGTTCACCGTGCGAAAGCCGTTGAACAGCAGCTGGTCGACCTGCAGCGCCACCCCCTGCGAGCCCGACCGCGTCGTCGTCGCCGCCCGGTTGTCCGGATTGCTCTCCGTCAGCGTCCCCTGCACGTCCGCCGTCGCATTCACCCGCGGCCGATAGCCCGCCTTCGCCCGCGGCACGTTCTCGTCCGTCGCCCGCACCAGCGAACGCTGCGCATTCAGCGTCGGATTGCTCCCATACGCCCGCGACAGCGCACTCTCCAGCGTCTCCGAAAAGGCGGCCTGGAGAGGAATCGATGCAATGACGGAAGCGAGTCCACCCGCAAGAAGGCGACGGCCGATCTTCAAACGCTTTTCTGTCACGCCCACCTGCCCGTCAGCCATGAATGCCCTTCTGCCACCGGGTTGACCAATCCTTCTCGAGACGCAATTTGCGCTCAAAGCGAGACAATAATGATGCGGAGTCGAGTCGACAACAAAGTGTTCAGGCGCCACGGGCGAATAAGCGGCGGTGGCGCAAAAAGGCGACACCGATTCTCCCGCTAGAATACGAAACCTTGTTCGGCCCGGAACTGCGGAAGGAGAGGCGCGGCGGCGTCGAATACGCTCCGCTGACCATAGGCTTCGCCGGCCCTTACGTAGAGCGTCGCCTTGGCGGAACGTCCGCGACCCTGCACGCAGACGAGGCGCCCGCCTTCGGCGAGTTGCCCGCAGCAAACCCTCCGGGCCGCACCTCGACGGCCCCGTTCACGAGAACCGCATCGTAAGGCGCGTTGGGCTTCCAGCCCTGATCGAGCGGGCCGGGCACGACCTCGACCGCAGTCGCGCCGGCCGCCGCAAGGCGCTCGCGCGCCGCAGCGGCCAGGGATTTCGCCGATCTCCAGAGCGGTGACTCGCGCGCCGAGTTCGGCGAGGACGGCCGCCGAATAGCCGAAGCCGCTCGCCACATCGAGCACCTTCATGCCGGGTTCGATCTCCAGGGCCTGGATCAGGCGGCCGAGGATCATCGGCGAGAGCATGAAGCGCCGCTCGGGCTCTTCGCAGAGCAGGAGATCCTGATCGATATAGGCCAGATTCTCCCGCCCCGGCATCACGAAGCGCTCGCGCGGCACGGTCTGCATGGCGTCGAGCAGGCGGGATGTCGTTCACGTCGAACGTGCGCAATTGGCTGTCGACCATCATGCGGCGCGCTTGCGCGAAGTCGATCATGGACATCCTCGCGGGAGAAAATGGAGGCCTCGCCCGGAATCGAACCGGGGTGCAAGGATTTGCAGTCCTCTGCGTAACCACTCCGCCACGAGGCCGTCCGGGCGTGCCGCCGAAGCGACGGCGCTCCATAGCAGAGCGCGACCGGAAAGGGCAACCGCTCCAGGCGGACGACCTGCGGACAGGATAGGTTTTCGCCCGGGTCTTGCAACGGGACCTCCCCGTGATATATGCCACCCTCGCTCGGCGGCGGCCCAAGGCCCCGCTTCGACGATGGCCCTATTCCGGCGTGGCGCAGCGGTAGCGCAGCGGACTGTTAATCCGTTGGTCGTAGGTTCGAATCCTACCGCCGGAGCCAATTCGGAACGAAACTGCGAACGCCGTGCGTCGCCGTTTCCACTCCATAGCCTCCTCCGGACGCCACGAGCGTCTGGAGGAGCTTTGGCTTCGAACCTTCTATCCTAATCTCGTCTGTCCCCACCTCGACGCGCTGCACCGCTCCGATGAGGTGCACGGCGCGTGATCGGTGCCTTTGACGGCTCCTGGCTCAGCGCCCCGAACGATGGAGAAGTGCAAAATGGCACGATTGGCGGGATTCCAAGCCTGCATGACAATCACAATTGAAGTTTCTATCATCATAGTATATGTCTATCACGACAATTGAACCTTTCCGAGGGACCTCTTCTATGGCGCCAACAGCTTCAGCCGGAACTCGCCGCCGCAGTCGCGCCAGTCACTTCGGAGGAGACGCCACGTCTGGTACGGCTGCGCGCAGCCGCCGTTCGGAGCCCGCTCCGAGCGATGACCTTGTCGAGGCCTTTGTCGTTCGGACCGGCAGAGCCCTCCTGCGAATTGCGGAACGGATGCCGCGTGATCGCTTGCTGGCCGCCGTCGGAGCGTCCACCGACACGGACGTGTTATTCAGCTCTCTGCGTGAAGCCGCTGCGATCGGAGCAGAAATCGAGCCGGACAAGCCCGATCCTCTGACGGAGGCATTCCTGCGCGGATCGGAGATGAAGCGCGAGATGCTGAAGGCGGAAGGCGGCGCGTTGTCTGCGCAGCACCTCGCCGAGCACCTGGGCATCACGCCGCAGGGCCTCGGCCGCAAGCGGGAGCGTAATCAGGTCTTCTGGCTCGACATCGGAGACGGTTATGTCTACCCGGCCTTCCAGATCGGCAGGAACGGCCTGCTGCCCGGCATCCGGGAGGTGCTCGGCGCCTTCACGGTCGATGACCCATGGATGCGCGTCAACTTCATGCTCACTGGCGACCAGCGACTTGGCGGCAAGCGGCCGATCGATCTACTTCGCAAGGGCAAGATCGACGATGTGGTGACGGCAGCCGCGGCTTACGGCGAACATGGCGCCGCCTAGTCCTGGTCCACTTCCGCCACACGACTTCGCCAGCCGCGAGCTCCCTCTTGAAGCGATCCCCGCCGGCACTCGTCTGATACGCGCCCATCGCAGCGACCTCGGCCCGCTCCATTTCGGCTCGACCGGCGGCAATCGCTTCGATGATCCCTCCAAGACCTATGGCGTCTGCTATCTTGCTACGACGCTTGAAGGTGCGTTCGCGGAAACCTGCCTACGTTCCGTTGGCGCTCGCTTTGTCGCCCTGACGTTCCTGGACGCGCGATCCTTCTCTGAAATCGAGGTGATCGCACCACTCCGCTTGCTCTCCCTTCATGGTCCCGGCCTGGCGCAGATCGGCGCGACGAGTGCCGTCACGAGTGGGCCTCACGTCGTCGCCCAGCAGTGGTCGAGGGCCATTCACGGCCACCCTACGGCGCCGGACGGCATTGCCTATCGCTCCAACCACGACAATGGCGAGATCTGCGTCGTACTGTTTGAGCACGCCAGTGATCGCCTTGCTCCGGGCGATCCTCAGCCGATGACAATGGACCGCGCCCGATTGGCTGAACTCCTCGCGCGCTATAAGGTCGGTCTGGGATAGGCCGGCGGCATCAATCTCATGTCTCATGTCGCCCGACATGCGCCCCTCAGGCCGCGAAGGCGCCTGAACCTCAAGCCGTCGGTTCTCGCGCTTGATCCTCAACCTGATGCTCGGCTCTCGCTTACGCTCGCCCAAGGGTGACGCCTTTTGGGGACGCTCGCCCCGAGGGTGGACGCTTGTTGAGGCGGGCGCTCCGCCCGCCCAGACATGTCGCCTCGATCCCCGCCATCTTCGGCTTGCCTCGACCGACCCTTGTCCCTAACGTCCCGACCCTTTCAGGAGCAATCGTTCCATGGCGGCAACCACCCCCCTCTTCCGCGATGACGCCTACGCGGCGACCTGCGACGCGACGGTCGTGGCGACGACGCCGGAGGGTGGGGTCGTCGTGGATCGGACAATCTTTTACGCCCAGGGCGGCGGCCAGCCGGGAGATGTCGGCACGATCAGACGGGCGAACGGGGCCGAACTCACCGTCAGGAACACCGTCTACGGGCCCGATCGGAGCGAGATCGTCCATGTGGTCGAGGGCGGCGAATTGCCGGCGCCCGGCGAGACAGTCAGTCTCCAGCTCGACTGGGACCGCCGCCTCAAGCGGATGCGCATCCATACCGCCCTTCATCTTCTCAGCGTCGTCCTTGCCTACCCGGTCACGGGCGGCGCCATCGGGGACGGCGACGGGAGGCTCGATTTCGACATCCCGGATGCCGGGCTCGACAAGATCGAGATCGGAGCGAAGCTCAACGCACTCATCGCCAGGGACGCCCCGGTGAAGGAGCGCTGGATCACCGACGAGGAACTCGACGCCAATCCGGGCCTCGTGAAGACCATGTCGGTGAAGCCGCCCCGGGGCTCCGGCCGGGTCCGGCTCGTCGAGATCGAGGGGATCGACCTTCAGCCCTGCGGCGGCACGCATGTGCGGCGCACCGCGGAGATCGGCGAGGTCGTCGTCACCGACATCGAGAAGAAGGGCAAGCAGAACCGGCGCGTCCGCATCGCGCTCGCTTGAGGAGACGCCCCATGCCGCATGCCCCGTTCGTCACGACCGCATGGCTTGCCGACCGCCTCGACGCGCCGGACGTCGTAGTGGTCGACGGGTCCTGGTACCTGCCGACCATGAACCGCGACCCGCAGGCGGATTATCTCGCCGGCCACATCCCGGGTGCCGTCCGCTTCGACATCGATCAGGTGCGGGACCGGAACTCGTCGCTCCCCCACATGGTGCCCTCCCCCGAGCAATTCGCCGATGAGGTCGGCGCGTTGGGAATCGGCGACGGCATGAAGATCGTCGTCTACGACGGCGCCGGCCTCTTCTCCGCGCCGCGCGTGTGGTGGACCTTCAAGGTCTTCGGAGCGCGGGACGTCGCGATCCTCGAAGGCGGCTATCCGGCTTGGACCGCGGAACGCCGGCCCGTGGAGGAAGGTTCCCCACGTCCGCGCGCGCGGCGCACCTTCACGGCCCGCCACAACCACCCGGCCGTCGCCGACCTCGCGGACGTCCGCCGCGCGCTCGAGGCCGGTTCGGCCCAGGTGGTCGATGCGCGTCCCGCCGACCGGTTCCGCGGTGAGGCTCCGGAGCCGCGGCCGGGCGTCCGGTCGGGCCACATGCCGGGGAGCCGCAACGTGCCGTTCGCGGCGATCGTCGAGAACGGACGGCTGAAGGACCCGGCCGCCATCGAAAAAGCCCTGCAAGAGGCGGGCGTCGATCCGGCCCGCCCGGTGATCACGAGTTGCGGCTCGGGCGTCTCCGCGGCGATCCTGTCGTTGGCGCTGGACAGTATCGGCCGCCCCGCCAAGGCCCTCTACGACGGGTCATGGGCCGAATGGGGCTCGCGCCAGGAACTGCCGGTCGCGACAGGTCCTGCCGAGACGAAGTGAAGGGGCCGGCGGGCAGCGCCTCTCCCGTGCGGGAGAGGCGCTCCGCTCAATGCAGGATCTGGCTGAGGAACAGCTTGGTGCGCTCGTGCTGCGGGTTCTTGAAGAACTCGTTCGGCGTGTTCATCTCGACGATCTGGCCGTAGTCCATGAAGATCACGCGGTTGGCCACCTGCCGGGCGAAGCCCATTTCGTGGGTCACGCACATCATGGTCATGCCCTCCTCGGCGAGGCCCACCATGGTGTCGAGCACCTCCTTCACCATCTCCGGATCGAGCGCCGAGGTCGGCTCGTCGAAGAGCATGATCTTGGGGTTCATGCACAGCGAGCGGGCGATGGCCACGCGCTGCTGCTGACCGCCCGAGAGCTGGCCGGGATACTTGTTCGCCTGCTCCGGGATCTTCACCCGGGTCAGGTACTTCATGGCGACCTCCTCGGCCTCCTTCTTTGGCAGCTTCTTCACCCAGATCGGGGCGAGCGTGCAGTTCTCCAGGATGGTGAGATGCGGGAAGAGGTTGAAGTGCTGGAACACCATGCCGACGTCCCGGCGGATCTCGTCGATGCGCTTGAGATCGTTCGTGAGTTCCGTGCCGTCCACGATGATGCGGCCCTTCTGGTGCTCCTCGAGGCGGTTGATGCAGCGGATCATCGTCGACTTGCCGGAGCCCGAAGGCCCGCAGATCACGATGCGCTCGCCGCGATCCACGTGCAGGTTGATGTCCCGCAGCACGTGGAACTCGCCGTACCATTTGTGCACGTCGATCATCTGCACGGCGGCTTCTCCGCGCGCACGGGTGGAGGGGATGGAAGCAGGCGCCGTCATGGTCGTTGGCATCGAGATCACCGTTTCTGGCCCTGCGCGAGACGCCGCTCGACCCCGAGCGAGTACCGCGACATGCCCCAGCAGAAGACGAAATAGAACAAGGCCGCAACGGCGTATCCCGTGGGGGCGATGTTCGGAGCCGCCCAGTTCGGATCGATGCGCGAGGCCTCGATGGTGCGCACGAGATCGAAGATGCCGACGATCGCCACCAGCGACGTGTCCTTGAACAGGCCGATGAACGTGTTGACGATGCCCGGTATCACGATCCGAAGGGCCTGCGGCAGGATGATGAAAACCATCATCTTCGGGTAGTTCAGGCCGAGCGACATGGCGCCTTCGTACTGCCCCTTGGGCATGGCCTGGAGGCCGCCGCGCACCACTTCGGCCATGTAGGCCGAAGCGAAGAGAGCGGTGCCGACGAGCGGCCGCAGGAGGCGATCCACCGTGATGTCGCCCGGCAGGAACAGGGGCAGCATGGTGTTCGCCATGATGAGCACCGTGATCAGTGGTACGCCGCGCACGAACTCGATGAAGATCACGGAGGCCAGCTGCACGATGGGCAGCTTCGAGCGCCGCCCCAGGGCCAGCAGGATGCCGGCGGGAAGCGAGAAGACGATGCCGACCGTTGCGACGAGAAGCGTGACGAGAACGCCGCCCCAGAGCGCCGTCGGCACCGGCTCCAGACCGAGCCAGGAGGCGCCGGTGAGGATATAGAACGACACGAGCGGGAAGATGACGAAGAAATAGACGGCGCCGAGATCCCGCCGCGGAGCCTTGAGCCACAGGAGCCAGCCGACCCCGATGGCCAGGAGCACGAAGAAGACGTTGACCCGCCAGCGCTCCGTTGCCGGATAGGAGCCGTAGATGAAGTAATTGATCCTGTCCCACACGAAGGCCCAGCATGCCCCGACCGGGCGCCCCGCCGTCTCGGCCCGGCAGGCCTCGCGGTCCGCGCCGACCCAGACCGCGTCGATGAACAGGAATCGGACGGTGGGAGGAATGAGAACGTAGAGCAGGTAGAGAACGGCGAGCGTCAGGAGCGTATTGAACGGCCCCGAGAACAGGTTCTCGCGGACCCAGGCGATCGGCCCGCGCGCAAGGCTCGGCGGAGGCAGGGCCTCCATCGGCTGCGAGCGGACGAACCGGAACGTATCGACGGCGGTATTCATCGGGGCTCCTACCGTTCGACGATCGCCATGCGGCGGTTGTAGATATTCATGAAGAACGAGGTGACGAGGCTGATCAACAGATACACGCCCATCGTGATCACCACGACTTCGACGGCCTGGCCCGTCTGGTTGAGCACGGTGCCCATGAACACCTGGACCAGGTCGGGGTAGCCGATCGCAACGGCGAGCGACGAGTTCTTCGTCAGGTTGAGGTACTGGCTCGTCAGCGGCGGGATGATGACCCGCATGGCCTGCGGGACGACGACGAGGCGAAGGGTCTGGCCGGGCTTCAGGCCGAGCGAACCGGCCGCCTCCGTCTGTCCCTTGGAGACCGCGAGGATGCCGGCGCGGACCACTTCCGCGATGAAGGCGGCCGTGTAGGTGACGAGACCCACGAGCAGTGCCACGAATTCGGGGAGGATCTGCATGCCGCCCTGCAGATTGAAGGTCCCCTTCTTCGGCACCTCGAAGCTGATCGGGTTCGCCCCGGCAAGGGCCAGGACGATCCACACGAGCGCCGGCAGACCGACGATCAGACCGAGGGTGACGATGCCGACGGGGTATTGCCGCCCGGTCTGCGCCTGAACGCGCTTGGCCCAGCGGCGGAACACGACGGCTCCCACGATGCCGATTGCGAGGGCGGCTCCCATCGCCCATACGTCGAAGCCATAGATCGGGCGGGGCATGAAAAGGCCGCGGGCGTTCAGGAAAAAGCCGGCGCCCATCTCGAGCGAGTTGCGGGGCTGCGGCAAGGGCGCCAGCACCGCGTGGTACCAGAAGAGGAGCTGCAGCAGCAGCGGAATGTTGCGGAGGAGCTCCACATAGGCCTTCGAGACCTTCGCCACCATCCAGTTCGACGACAGGCGCGCGATGCCGACCGTGAACCCCAGGATCGTCGCGAAGACGACGCCGATCGCCGCAACGACGAGCGTGTTCAGAAGCCCGACGATGAAGGCCTCGCCGTATGTGGATCCGGCCGCGCTGTACGGGATCAGCGCCTGGCTGATGTCGAAGCCGGCGGTGTTGTTCAGGAACCCGAAGCCGGAGGCGATGTTCTGCCGCCGGAGATTGTCGATGGCGTTGGTCGCCGCCGCGTAGAAGAGGAAGGTGACGGCGGCGACGAGAACGGCCTGATAGAACGCACCCCGGACCTGGGGGTTGTTCAGGATCGACCCTTTCGGCGGAGCCTGAATGACGGCTGTCGGCACGGCGCTCACCCTTGTCGGCCCTTCCGTCGGAGCCGTCCCGTTCGTTGATATCGCGAGCCGTTCGCCGGCCGTCGTTTCGAGAAGGGCGCCCGGATCTCTCCGGACGCCCTGCATCATACCCTACCGGATCGGGATTCCGTATTGCAGGCCGCCCTTGGTCCACAGGGCGTTCTGGCCGCGCTTGATCTTCAGCCGCGAGCCTTCGCCGACGTTCTTCTCGAACGCCTCGCCGTAATTGCCCACGTGCTTGATCACCCGCACGGCCCAGTCGTTGGTGAGCCCGACCGCCTCGCCGAACTTGCCCTCGCTGCCGAGGAGCCGCTTGATCTCCGGGTTGGCCGACGTCTTCATCTGCTCGACGTTGGCCTTCGTGACGCCGAATTCCTCGGCGTTCAGCATGGCGTATGTGGACCCAGCGCACGATGTCGCCCCACTGGTTGTCGCCGTGGCGCACCGCCGGGCCGAGCGGCTCCTTCGAGATGATCTCCGGCAGCACGATGTGGTCGTCCGGGTTCGAGGCGCGCAGGCGCTCGGCGTACAGGCCCGAGGCGTCCGTGGTGAACGCATCGCAGCGGCCGGCGTCGTAAGCCTTGAAGGTCTCATCCGAAGTCGCGAAGGCCACGACCTCGTACTTCATGTTGTTGGCGCGGAAGTAGTCCGCGAGGTTGAGCTCGGTCGTCGTGCCCTGCTGGGTGCAGACGGACGCGCCGTTCAGCTCCTTCGCGGACGAGACGCCGAGTTTCTTGCGGACCATGAAGCCCTGGCCGTCGAAGTAGTTGACGGCCGGGAAGTCGAGGCCGAGCTGCGTGTCGCGCGACATGGTCGCCGTCGAGTTGCGCGACAGCACGTCCACTTCGCCCGACTGGAGCGCCGTGAAGCGGTCCTTCGCCGCCAGCGGAATGAAGCGGACCTTGCTCGGATCGTCGAAGATCGCCGCCGCCATGGCGCGGCAGAGGTCCACGTCGAGGCCGGTCCAGTTGCCCTGCGCGTCCGGAAGGCCGAAGCCGGCGAGGCCGGTACTCGAGCCGCAGGTCAGGATGCCCTTCTGCTTGACGCTTTGCAGCGTCGCCTGGGCGGAGGCGCCCGTGGCGGCAAAGCTCGCCGCGACGAGGCCGAAGGCGATCGATGCGATGGCCCTTTTCATAATGTCGAGTTCTCCCACTCTGTTGATGACTCCGGCGGGCGGCTTGACGCCGCCCTCCCGGTCCCTTCCGACCGCCTGAGGGCCGGTATGCCTATTTAGCATAAATTCCATCACATTCGATGATGAGGGCTCGGTCAAGTCGTTGAATGACTATGTTTCGAACAGGGTTGACGGCGGGATGGGCACTGTTTCACATCCAGCCGTCTCTCTTCGCCGCAGGTCGTCATGTCGAAATCCCCCTCTAAGGTCTCCGCCTATGGTGAGCGTACCCGCCTGGTCCGCGCCGGGCGCGATCCCGCCGAGCAGCACGGCTTCATCAATACGCCGATCTATCGCGGGTCGACCGTCCTCTTCCCCACCCTCGACGACCTGCTTCACCGCCGCGGCCGCTATACTTACGGAACGAAAGGCACACCGACGACCGAGGCTCTGGAAGCGGCATGGACGGATCTGGCCGGGGCCGCCGGAACGGTGCTGGCGCCCTCCGGGCTGGCCGCCGTGACCCTGGCGCTCTTCTCGTGCCTCAAGGCCGGCGATCATCTTCTCGTGACCGACTCGGTCTACCTGCCGACGCGGCAGTTCTGCGACGGCATGCTCAAGCGCTTCGGGGTCGAAACCACCTACTACGATCCGCTGATCGGCGCGGGGATCGAAAGCCTGTTCCGTCCGAACACCGTCGCGGTGCTGACCGAGGCCCCCGGATCCCAGTCGCTGGAGATCCAGGACATCCCCGCCATCGCGGAGGCCGCGCACCGGCGCGGGGCGACGGTCCTGATGGACAACACCTGGGCGACGCCCCTCTTCTTCCCGCCGCACGAGCACGGGGTCGATATCGCCATCGAGGCGGGCACGAAATATCTCTCGGGCGGTTCGGACCTGCTCCTCGGGATGGTTTCCGCCAACGAACGCAGCTTCAAGGCTCTTCGCGCCACCTACGAGGCCCTGGCCATGTGCCCCGGCCCGGAGGACGTCTTCCTCGGATTGCGGGGCTTGCGCACCATGGCGCTGCGCCTGCGCGAACACGAGAAGCAGGCGCTCGCCATGGCCGGCTGGCTGGCCGACCGGCCGGAGGTCGCGCGGGTGATCCACCCCGCCCTCGAGAGCGACCCGGGCCACGCGATCTGGAAACGGGACTTCAAGGGCTCTTCGGGCCTTTTCTCGGCGATTCTAAAGCCCTGCTCGGACAAGGCGCTCGCGGCAATGCTCGACGGGCTGGAACTCTTCGGGATGGGCTATTCCTGGGGCGGCTTCGAGAGCCTCGTCGTCCCGTTCAACTGTTCGTCGTACCGCACCGCCACGCAGTGGAAGCCCGGCGGCCCCGCCCTGCGCTTCCACATCGGGTTCGAGGACCTGGAGGACCTGCAGGCGGATCTGGATGAGGGCTTCGCGCGGCTGAGGAAAACCGACGCCGAGGCGGCCTGAACACATCCGCCTCCGGCAGAGCGGCAGATTCAGGCGAGAACCGGCTCCAGCCTCTTCGCCGCTTCCGCAGGCGCGGGCTCCACGCCCGGGATCGCTTTCTCCAGCGCCACCCGGTTGTCGTGGAAGGCCGCCCCCCGTAGGGCGCGACCTGGTCGGCGCCGGTCAGCGTATTGATGCCGCGGCCGTCAGGGTGGGCGGCGTTGGGCCAGATGCCCTCGGCGATCAGCACGCCGCGGCGGACGCCCTCGAAGAGCCGGGCGCGCAGGAATACTTCGCCTCGATGGTTCGAGAGCCTCACCCAGTCGCCGTCGGCGATGCCCCCGGCTGCGGCGTCGAGGGGATGGATCATGACCTCGGGACGCCGCTCCTTGGCTCGCGAGGTCGGCGTTTCGGTGAAGGTGGAGTTGAGGAACTGGCGAGCTGGGCTCGTGGCCAGGCGGAACGGGTGCTCCTCGGTCGCGTCCTCGATCACGGCCCAATGGTCCGGCAGCGCCGGCATCTCGGCCCAAGGACCCATCGGTCCGTCGTTCGGGGCCGGCACGGCGCTCCAGTCCGGCTTGAACCGGAACTTCCCGTCCGCATAGCCGAAACCGTCGAGGAAATGGGATTCCCGGAAGGGCGGCTGCGCATCGATGTGGACCTGCGCCTCCAGTTCGCCAAGGCTGCCCCAGCCGGATTGCCGGAGCGTCCAGTCGACGATCTCGCGGGGCGTCATCCCGAAGCCGCGGTGTTTCGCTCCGACCCGCTCGGCGATGGCGCAGATGACCTCATGGTTGGAGCGGCACTCGCCCGGAGGCTCGATGAGCTTGGGCCCGAGCTGGATGTATTGGTGGCCGCCGCCCCGATAGATGTCGTCGTGCTCCATGAACATGGTCGCGGGCAGGACGACGTCGGCCATCAAGGCCGTCTCGGTCATGAACTGCTCGTGGACGCAGACGAACAGGTCCTCGCGGGAAAAGCCCCTCTTCACCAGTTGCTGCTCGGGCGCGACGGAGACCGGGTTCGTATTCTGGACGATCATCGCCGTGACGGGCGGACCATGACGGAGCGCCGTCGGGTCGCCGGTGAGCACCCGGCCGATCTGCGACTGGTCGAGCTGCCGTATCGCGGGATCGTGCGCATCGAGACCCTCGATCAGGGTCTTGTCGAAATGGAAGATGGCAGCGCTGTTGTGGAACGCGCCGCCGCCCTCGTGCGCCCACGCCCCCGTCACCGCCGCGATGCAGCTCGCGGCATGCATGGCGACGGTGCCGTTGCGCTGGCGCCCGAACCCGTAGCCGAGGCGAAAGTAGGTGCGCTTCGTCGTGCCGACGAGCGCCGCGAAAGCCTCGATTTCCTCGGGCTCGAGCCCCGTGATGGCGGAGGCCCAGGACGGGTCGCGGCTGCGCAGATGCTCTTCGAGTTCGCGCGGGCAATCCGTGTATCGCTCGAGGTAGTCCCGGTCCGCATGGCCGTCCCGAAAGAGAACGTGCATGACCGCGCAGGCGAGCGCGCCGTCGGTGCCGGGGCGGACGAGCAGCGGCATGTCGGCCTGCTTCATCGTCGCGTTCCGGTAGACGTCGATGGCGACGATCTTGGCCCCGCGCTCCTTGCGGGCCCGCATGGCGTGGGTCATCACGTTGACCTGCGTGTGCACCGGGTTGGTGCCCCAGATCACCACGCAGTCCGAAACCGCCATCTCGCGCGGGTCGGGCCCCATCAGCTTGCCGGTGCCGGCGATGAAGCCGGTCCAGGCCATGTTGGTGCAGATGGTCGAGTACTGGCCGGAGTACTTCTTGACGTGCCGCAGCCGGTTGATGCCGTCGCGCATGACGAAGCCCATGGTGCCCGCATAGAAGTAGGGCCAGACGGCCTCGGGGCCGTGGCGGCGCTCCGCTTCGAGGAACTTTCGGGAAACGAGGTCCAGTGCCTCGTCCCAGGATATCCGCTCGAACCGGCCGGCGCCCTTCGGGCCCGTGCGCCTCAACGGATGGAGCAGACGGTCCGGGTTGTGGATGCGCTCGGCATAGCGCGCCACCTTCGCGCAGATGACGCCCGCCGTGTAGGTGTTCGTCTCCGCCCCGCGGACGTGCCCGATGGTGCGGCCGTCGACGACCTCCACGTCGAGCGAGCAGGCGGAGGGGCAGTCGTGCGGGCAGACCGATGTGCGGCGGTCGATGCGGGGCGTGAGGTTCATGGCGCCGCAGCATAGCCGACCGTGAGGCCGTTGCCATCTCTGCCGGGCGGCGGATTTCCGGCTCCGGCAGGCACCGGAGCGAGGCTCGGAGAGGTTGTCAGCCGACGATCTCGTTGCCCGAGAAGAACTGGGTGATCTCGATCTTGGCGTTCTCGACGCTGTCGGAGCCGTGCACCGTGTTTTCGCCCACCGATTTCGCGAACTTCTTTCGGATCGTCCCTTCCGCTGCGTTCTCCGGGTTCGTCGCGCCCATGATCTCGCGGTACTTCCCGACTGCGTTCTCGCCCTCGAGGACCTGGACCACCACCGGTCCGGAGATCATGAAATCCACGAGTTCGCCGAAGAAGGGGCGTTCCCTGTGGATCGCGTAGAAGGTCTCGGCCTCGCGGCGGGTCATTCGGATTCGCTTCTGGGCGACGATCCGAAGCCCCGCGCCCTCGATCACCGCGTTGACCGCGCCGGTCAGGTTCCGTTCCGTCGCGTCCGGTTTGATGATGGAGAAGGTGCGCTCGAGGGCCATGCGAAATCCTTTGCACGTCTGGATTTGTCGAAGTCGCGCGCTTATAGCGGCGGCTCCTGCGGCCCTCAAGGAGTTTTCGCGCCCCGCGAGCGGGCTTGGAAATGGCCGACCACTCCCCTACCCTCGCGCGTCATCGATCCGCCAGACGGTCGAGTCATTGTGGGGAGAGAAGAATGAAGCCAGCTCTGTATGCCGCACTCGGCGCCCTCGCCCTCGCCACCCCGGCGATGGCGCAGGCGCAGGATCCGAGCGGCACCTACCTCAGCGAAACGGGCGACACCCGCGTCCGCATTGCGAAATGCGGGGCGGCTTATTGCGGAACCATCGTCGCCGTGAACGGCGAGGCGAAGGACGTGAACAACCCGAATCCGCAACTGAAGACCCGCAATCTCGTGGGCGTGCAGATGATCTCGAACATCCAGCCCGCCGGCGAAGCCTTCACCGGATCCCTCTATAACTATAAGGACGGGAAGACCTACACGGGCAAGATGAGCTTCAAGGGCGGCAACGCCATGCAGCTCTCCGGCTGCGTGCTCGGCGGGTTGATCTGCCGGTCGCAGACGTGGAACAAGGTGAACTGATGACCGCTCTCCACTGACGGAATTTTCAGTTTCCGCCAAGGCGGAGGACCGACTACCGGGCCCGTTGCCCGAACAGCACGGCCCGCACCGCCGGGTCCTGCAGGTTCGTCTTCTCGCGGTCCTCCGCCTTCGCCCGGATGGCGCGCTGGACCGCCGGGCGCTGGAGCACCGTCTCGAGCCAGCGTTTGACATGCGGGAACTCGTCGATGTTCTGGCCCTGGCGATCCCAGAGCTTCGCCCAGGGCGCGATGGCCATGTCGGCGATGGAGTATTCGCCGGCCACGAATTCCCGGTCGGCCAGGCGCCTGTCGAGCACGCCGTAGAGTTGGTTCGCCTCGTTGGTATAGCGGTCGATGGCGTAAGCCACCTTCTCGGGCGCATAGATGCGGAAATGATGCGTCTGCCCGAGCATCGGGCCGAAGCCGCCCACCTGCCAGAAGAGCCACTCGTCGACCTCGACGCGCTTGCGTTCGTCGGCCGGGTAGAACCGGCCGGTCTTGCGGCCGAGATACTGGAGGATGGCGCCCGACTCGAAGACCGAGATCGGCTTCCCGTCCGGACCGTCGGGATCCACGATCGCAGGCATCCGGTTGTTGGGCGAGATCGCCAGGAAGTCCGGCTTGAACTGGTCGCCCTTGCCGATGTTCACCGGGATGATGTTGTACGGGAGCCCGACCTCCTCGAGCATGACGGTGATCTTCCAGCCGTTCGGAGTCGGCCAGTAATAGAGGTCGATCGGGGTTTGCGTCACGGCGGCCATTCCAGTCTCCTCGGGGTCGCGCCTGCTTGAAGGAATGCCGTCGAGACTAGGGCAAGTCTGCCGGCGCGGCTAAGGCGTTCCTGCACCGATATGGTCGTGAAACCGCCAGGACCACGTGCGCCGGCGCACGCATGCACGCGCGGGCCTCACAGCCGCTTCTTGAAGCCGACGTGGCTCTTCTCGAACCCGATGCGCTCGTAGAAGCGGTGGGCGTCGAGGCGCCGGTTGTTGGAGGTCAGCTCGATCATCGCCGCACCTCGGGCCCTCGCGACCTCCTCGGCGAAGGCCATCATGCGGGCGCCGATCCCCTGCGACCGGCGAGCCTCCGCGACCTTCACGCTCTCGATCTTCATCCTGAGCTGGCCCCGTCCCGTGAGGTTCGGGATGAACGTGAGCTGGAAGGTTCCGATCAGGCGGCCGTTCTCCTGCGCGACGTAGAGCGTGTTGTCGGGGCTCGCCTGGATGGCCGCGAAGGCGGCCTCGTAGGCGGGACGGTCGTCGCGCGACCAGGCATCGCCGTGGCCGCCCAGAATGTCTTCCTGGTGAAGCCGGACGATGCCTTCGAGATCGTCGGCCCGCGCTTCGCGGAAGGTCAGGATCATGCTTCCCCCGGCGCTGCTTGCGGCTGCAGGGAGACCGGCTACCCCCCGGCGGGCCATGGAAAACACAACTGACGGGCCGGTCCGGTCAAAGACGTCCCCTGGAAATGCGAGGCGGTGCCGCGTCAGGGTGCCGTCGCGAATGGCTGTGGATCGGTGCACGGCCGCCCCGGCGCGTGCGACCTTAGCGGATTGCCCCGGGGGTCGGAAGGTTCAGAATAGCGCTCGATAGGAGGTTCCATGCCGAGCATCGCCCGCGAAAAGAAGCTCCTGCAACAGACCGTCGGCCTTGCGGCCATCCTGCCGATCGCGACGGGTCTGTATGGCGTGCTGTTCGGTCCGGCGCTCACGAACGAGATGGTGAGCGTCTCGGGCGACAGCCATTTCCGCTTCCTCTCGGGCCTCCTCCTCGCCGTCGGGCTGTGCTTCTGGAGCACGATCCCGTCCATCGAGGAGAAGACCGGACGTTTCCGCCTGCTCACGTTGCTGGTTGCGCTCGGCGGGCTCGCCCGGCTCCTCGGTCTCATGCTGACCGGCGTCCCGTCGTTTTTCATGCTCGGCGGCCTTTTCATGGAACTGATCGTCACGCCATTCCTGTGCCTGTGGCAGACGCGCGTAGCGAACCGGCTCGCCGACGAGCTTGGCGTCGCCGAAGCCTGAGTGTGGCGCCTCCCTGCGACGATCGTCGTCGGATCTCGGCTTGGTCGGGCGACCCGTTCCTTTCCTGCCGTTGAATTCAGAGGTCCTTCTCGAACCGGAATTCCACGGAGTTCGAAACATCGCCCAGATCCCGCGTTCCGCCGACACGCGTGTATCCGAGCCTCTCGTACAGGCGATGGGCAGCCACGAACCGCGTATCGGACCAGAAGATCATCCGCCTCGCGCCGCGCGCCCGCGCGTGGTCCTCGGCGAGCCGCACCAGGCGTTCCCCCCAACCCCGACGGCGCTGGTCGGGCCGCACGTAAAGACGGTGGAGTTCCGCCAGGCCGGGTTTGGGACAGTCGACCGACACGCAGGCGCAGACGCGCCCGCGTTCGTCTTCGGCCACCCAGAATGCGCCGCTCTTGCGGGCAATCGCCGCAGCGGGCTCTCGCAGCTCCGGCAGATCGTCGTGGGGATCGACGAAGCAGCCGGGATAATCCGCGAAGCATAGAGCCAGCAGTCCGAAAAGATCCTGCGAATCCGAGTCCGAAACGGACCTGATGGTTAACTGGGTCACGGGAGAAGGCGGAACGGAGCTCGAACGTGCGGGCATGGAGACCTTGGCCGTGCGGGAGCGAGCATTGCGCTCAAGGTTTGGACCCGGCCTGCTAACATCCTGTGCGTAACCTGTAAAACTACGCACGCTCCGGGCGACGCGCCCAATTCGGACAGACCAAGTCCATTTTTTTGCCACGAAGTCGGCAGATGCCGGAGGTTGCAACAAAGATCAAATTCGGCCGAACAGGCGGGGGCTCGTTACCCAAAGACAACAATAAGAGCTTCCCTGACCGTCTCGGCGAGGGGATTAGCGATGTTCAACAGAATTGTCAGGTTTGCTTTTGCCGCACTCCTCGGGGCCGTTCTTCCGACCGCCGCGATGGCCCAGACGCCCCCCGAGCAGCGTACCCGCGAAGCCCGTGCCTCCAGCGAGCGCGCCAACGCCAACACCGTCACGGTGATTTCGGGCACCGTTTCAGGGAGCTTCATCCAGATCGCGAACGATTTGTCCTTCGTCCTCGACGATGGCGACAACCTTCGTGTGCTCCCCATCATCGGCAAGGGCGCGCAGCAGAACCTCTATGATATCCTTCGGCTCAAGGGCCTCGATATCGGCATCGTCCGCTCGGACGGTCTCGAGGAGATCAAGAAGGATCCGGCCTTTCGCGGCGCCGAGCGCGACATCGCCTACATCATGAAGCTCTTCAACGATGAGGCCCATCTCATCGCCGGCAAGGACATCACCGACATCCGCCAGCTTGCGGGCAAGAAGGTGAACTTCGACCTGCTGGGCAGCGGCGCCAATTACAGCGGCCGTCTCATCTTCGAACGGCTCGGCATTCCCGTCGAGGCGCTGAACGTCGACCAGCCGGCCTCCTACGAGATGCTCAGGAAGGGCGAGATCGCAGCCACCTTCCAGATGGCCGCAAAGCCCATCTCCGCGGTGGCGAAGCTCGACCTCGGGCCCGGCTTTCATCTCGTCGATGTCCCCTACGATCCTAAGATCGCCGACCTTTACCTTCCGGCAACAATCAACAAGGCCGACTACCCGAAGCTCGTCGACAAGGATTCCGTGAATACGGTCACGGTGAGCTCGATCCTCGCCGTCTTCAACTGGCAGAAGGGAACCGAGCGCTACCGCAAGGTGGATCGCTTCGTCGACGCTCTCTTCACGAAGCTTGCGGAGTTCCAGAAACCCCCGCGTCATCCGAAATGGACCGAAGTGAACCTTGCCGCAGAAGTGCCAGGCTGGCAGCGGTTCCGCGCCGCTCAGGAATGGCTCGACCGCAACGTGGCGACGGCTGAATCGAAGGCGACGTTCGACAAGTTCCTGCAGGCCCGAGGCGGCCGCACGGTCACTGCCGAGCAGAGGGAGCAGCTCTTCCGCGACTTCGTCGAGTGGCAGCGCCGGCAGACGCGATAAGCAATCCAAGTTCAGCAATATCGGCGGTGCCGGACAAGATCGATCCGGACAGGCGGCACCGCGCGATCGGGAGGCAGAAATGCAGGATCTTTATGGGCAATACGGTCGAGGACCAACCCTGATCGAACGCAAGCGAGGCTTCGGATTGCCGGTGGTGATGGCTTCCGGCGCGACGGCGATCGCCCTCGCGGGCTTCTTCGTGGTGGCCGCTCTCGGCCGCAACGAACCGGCGGAGCCGCTGCCGCCGCGGAGCACGCCTCTCGAGGCGGTGAAGGCACCGACGGAGTCCGTGACGGGCAGCCTCATGAAGGTAACGGAGCTGACGCCAGCCGCCGAGAGGCGCGCGGCGGCGCCAGTTTCGGCCGCGGCGCCGGCCCCGGCACCGCCGCAGCCCGCGCCCGCCCCTGCGCCGACCCCGCTCATCGAGGCTCAGCCCCCGGCACCGCCGGCACCCGCACCGGCCGTGGTCGCATCGGCCGAAATCTCAACGACGCTTCCGTCGCCCATCCCGCCCCTGACGGCTCCGCCGCCGGCGCCGCCGCCGCTCGCGACCCCGCAGGCTCCGGCCCCGGCACCCGTCGTGAACACCCCGCCGCCCGCTCCGACCAAACCCCGTACCGGGCCCTCGCAGGCCGAGGTCACGGCCCTCACTAACCGCGCCAACGATCTCATCAAGTCGGGAGACGTTGCCGGCGCCCGTCTCCTCCTCGAGCGCGCCGCCAGCGGCGAGGACGGCGCGTCGCTGTTGGCCTTGGCCGAGACATACGATCCCGCGGTGCTCAATCGCTGGGGCGTGATCGGCGTACGGCCCGACGTGGAAAAGGCGCGCCGTCTCTATCAAAAGGCCGCCGACCATGGGGTGGCAGCGGCGAAGGAGCGGATGCTGGCGCTCCGCTGACGTTCGCAACCCGGAGCGGCCGTCCGACGACACATCGCCGGATCCGCTCCGGAGCCCATCGGTTCCAAGAAGAGATTGTCTACGGGAGGGCCGAGAGCTCTCGCTGCCTTATTCGATTCCGAGTTTGGCCTTCAGGACGGCATTCACGGCAGCGGGATTGGCCTTGCCGCCGGTGGCCTTCATCACCTGGCCGACGAACCAGCCGAGGAGAGTCGGCTTGGCCTTCGCCTGCTCCACCTTGTCGGGGTTGGCGGCGATGATCTCGTCGACGGCCTTCTCGATGGCCCCCGAGTCGGTCACCTGCTTCATGCCGCGCGCCTCGACGATCTGCCGCGGGTCCCCACGTTCCGTCCAGACGATCTCGAACAGGTCCTTGGCGATCTTTCCGGAGATGACGTTCTCGCCGATGAGATCGACGATGGTGCCGAGTTGCTGCGCCGAGACGGGCGAGTCGCCGATGCCGTGACCCTCCCGATTGAGGCGGCCGAAAAGCTCGTTGACGACCCAATTCGCGGCGGCCTTGCCGTCGCGGCCCTTCGCGACCTCCTCGAAGAAATCCGCGGACGCGCGCTCGGCGACGAGCACATCCGCATCATAGGCCGAAAGCCCGTATTCCTCCATGAACCGCGACTTCTTGGCATCCGGCAGCTCCGGGAGACCCTTGGCGAGTTCGTCCACGTAGGCCTGATCGAATTCGAGCGGCAGCAGATCCGGATCCGGGAAGTAGCGATAATCGTGCGCCTCTTCCTTTGAACGCATGGAGCGGGTCTCGCCCCTTCCGGGGTCGAAGAGCCGCGTCTCCTGGTCGATGGTGCCGCCGTCCTCCAGGATTCCGATCTGCCGGCGCGCCTCGTACTCGATGGCCTGCCCGATGAAGCGGATCGAGTTGACGTTCTTGATCTCGCAGCGGGTGCCGAGCGGCTCGCCGGGACGGCGAACCGAAACGTTGACGTCGGCGCGAAGATTGCCCTTCTCCATGTCGCCGTCGCAGGTGCCGAGATAGCGCAGGATCGTCCGCAGCTTCGACACATAGGCCTTGGCCTCGTCGGCCGAGCGCATGTCCGGCTTCGACACGATTTCCATCAGCGCGACACCCGACCGGTTGAGGTCGACGAAGCTCATGGTGGGATGCAGATCGTGAATCGACTTTCCGGCGTCCTGCTCGAGGTGCAGGCGCTCGATCCGGACCGTGATCGTCTCCTCGGGCGTGACGTCCACCGCGACCTCGCCCTCACCCACGATAGGGCTCTTGTACTGGCTGATCTGATAGCCCTGGGGCAGGTCCGGATAGAAATAGTTCTTGCGGTCGAAAGTGCTCCTGAGATTGATCCCTGCCTTCAGCCCGAGCCCCGTACGGATCGCCTGGCGCACGCATTCCTCGTTGATGACCGGCAGCATCCCGGGCATCGCAGCGTCGACCAGCGACACATGGCTGTTGGGATCGCCGCCGAAAGCCGTCGAGGCACCGGAAAAGAGCTTCGCCTGGCTGTTCACCTGGGCGTGGATCTCCAACCCGACGATGACCTCCCAGTCGCCGGTCGCGCTCTTGATCAGCTTCTTCGGATTGACGGGGACGTTCATGCCTTGAGCTCTCACGTATGCCCGACCGGAGTAAGGCCGGCGGCCAGGACGGGTCAAGCGTTCCGCCTTCCAGTTCGCCGCCAGAGCATCGAAACCTCGCCCCGCTCAGACCCGGCACGCGGCGATTCGCCCGCCACCCCCGCGTTGCCGCGGGCAGCAAAAGAGCCGCCGCACCCTCGGCGGGAAGGTCGCCATCACGGTCAAACCGTTCTCGGGCCAGGCTTTTCGCACAGGACCCGCCAAGTTATGCACAGTCGTCTGTCCTGCCCGGTCAAGCTTGCATGAAACCTCGGGAGTTGTTGAGCGTTGTTCCGTCGGTTAAACGGTCAAGGAGCTCAACAATGTCGATGGATCGAGACCCTAATGTCTACGATCGCGAGACGCGAGTCTACGATCGCGACTCGCGTGGCTCTAATACCCTTGCGTATCTGATCGGCGGTCTTGTTCTCGCCCTTGGTCTGCTCGCGTTCCTCTTCTATGACGGCGGCACCGGCGACGTGAACACGACGTCGTCGACCGGTACTCAGACGGAACGTCCGGCCGGCGCGACGAGCCCGGGAGCGGCCGGATCGACCACCGCACCGAACACCGGCTCGGCTTCCTCGACGACCCCGACCGCACCGGCCCGTCCGGCCACCCCGCAGCAATAAGGCTCTCGGCAGCGTAAGCGTCAGTTGCGTAGGCGTACCCGCGTACGGCGTGAGGGCCCGGCCCCGGTCGGGCCCTTTCGTCTGTCTGCCTCTCACCGCCGCCCTGCCGGAACCGGCCGAAGCCGCTTCCGTTAGCGCCCGCGATCCGACTGCGATGGACGAGGCGCGCGCTCAGAACGAAGTTAACATTAACGCGCCGATCGGCTCAGGCGCGTTGGATGCGTCGGATTTGGACAGGATGCCGTATGGGAAAGATTTGTCTCAGATCTCGCGGGACATCCCTTGCTGACGTCTAGGGGCTCAGCTAGACCTTTCGAGCGGCTGACGTTCGATCTTCGGGGCAGGACATGTTCAAGACGCTGGGAACAGCACTGACGCTCGGTCTTTTCTGTGGATCCACTGCGCTGGCCGCAACAGTTGTGGTCGGATCGCCGATCAAGTCTCTGTACGACCATTCTGCCGTCGGCGAGGTGAACGACGGGACGATCGGCTTTTACATCCCGCTCAGCGGCTCCAAGAAGTACGGCATCGACAAGGGCGGCTTGAAACCGGACGCCTGCTCCCCTCGCTGCGAGGGCGGCACACTCACGATGTTCCTGTTGTACGACACCGTCGTCCTGGGGTCTCATCTCCTGACTCTCGACTTCGTCGATCTTGATCTTGCCGGCGCCAACGATCCGAATGGGTTTCTGGAGTCGGTTCAGATCTACGGACGTGAATCCAGCTCGTGGCACTCGTTCGGGAAGTTCACGAACATCTCGCAAGCTTCCTCCTACGCGCCCGATCATCAGGTCATTCAATTGCCGGTCGACGTGCAGGCGACCTCCTTTATTGCGAAGCTGGTTCTGAAGACGGAGAACAACCCTTTCTGGTCGGCCTACAACACCAAGGAATTTCTCTACACGTCGATGGAGGCGGTCACGCCGGTGCCCCTCCCTGCCGCCCTTCCGATGTTCGGAGCTGCCATTGCCGGGCTGTTTGGGTTCCGTCTCGCGAGTCGGCGCGTGAGGTGATTGCCGGCACGCGGTGAGGAACCCGACGGACGAACTTCGCATCGACCTC
This sequence comes from uncultured Alphaproteobacteria bacterium, assembly GCA_963723525.1. Taxonomy (GTDB): domain Bacteria; phylum Pseudomonadota; class Alphaproteobacteria; order Rhizobiales; family Beijerinckiaceae; genus Microvirga. The sequence continues at coordinate 148,243 of CAVRRI010000001.1, read as the reverse complement.
CATCGCCTGCGGCTTACGAAGGTCGTTCCATCGCCTCGGCCTTGTCAGACCGCCCACCAGGGCTGCGGCAGCGCCATCCGTCCGGCAGCGTCCTCGATCACCTGGCCGACCGCGAACAGCGTCTCTTCATCGAACGCGCGGCCGATGAGTTGGAGACCGAGTGGAAGGCCCTGCGAATCCAAGCCCGCCGGAACCGCAATGCCCGGCAGGCCCGCCATGTTCACCGTCACGGTGAAGATGTCGTTGAGATACATCTCGACCGGATCGGCCGAGCCTTTCTCGCCGATCGCGAAGGCGGAGGACGGAGTCGCCGGGGTCAGGATCGCGTCGACGCCCCGGGCATAGACCTCTTCGAAGTCGCGCTTGATGAGGGTGCGGATCTTCTGCGCCCGGACGTAATAGGCGTCGTAGTAGCCGGCCGACAGGACGTAGGTGCCGATCATGATGCGGCGCTTGACCTCGCGCCCGAACCCTGCGGCTCGGCTCTTCTCGTACATGTCGACGATATCCCTGCCGGGAACGCGCAGCCCGTAGCGCACGCCGTCGTAGCGGGCGAGATTGGAGGAGGCCTCGGCCGGTGCCACGATGTAATAGGCCGGTAGCGCATATTTCGTATGCGGCAGCGACACTTCGACGATCTCGGCGCCCGCCGCACGCAGCCAGTCCGCGCCCCGCTGCCACAGCCGCTCGATCTCCTCCGGCATGCCCTCGATGCGGTACTCCTTCGGAATACCGATCGTCAGGCCCTTCACGCCGCGGGACACCGCGGCCTCGTAATCGGGGACCGGGAGATCGGCGCAGGTCGTGTCGCGCGGGTCGGGACCGGCCATCGATCGCAGCATGATCGCGCTGTCCCGGACGGTGCGGGTGATCGGGCCTGCCTGGTCGAGGGAAGAGGCGAAAGCCACCGTGCCCCAGCGCGAACAGCGGCCGTAGGTGGGCTTGATGCCCACGGTGCCCGTTAACGCCGCGGGCTGCCGGATCGAACCGCCCGTGTCGGTCGCCGTCGCTCCCAGGCACAGGTGCGCGGCCACTGCCGCCGCCGAGCCGCCGGAGGAGCCGCCGGGCACGAGATGCGCGCCTTCGATCGCGCCCGTCGCGGCGCTCGCGCTCACGTTCGAGCCCTTGCGCCGCCACGGCGACACGACGGGGCCGAAAGCGCTCGTCTCGTTCGACGAGCCCATGGCGAACTCGTCCATGTTGAGCTTGCCGAGCATGACGGCGCCGTCCCGCCACAGATTCTCGGTGATGGCGGATTCGTAGGTCGGCTCGAACCCGCCGAGAATCTTGGACCCTGCGGTGGAGATCACCCCTTTGGTGCAGAACAAGTCCTTGATGCCGAGCGGGATGCCCTCCAGCGCCCTTGCCTCACCCTTTGCGATCCTCTCGTCCGAGACCTTCGCCATATGAAGCGCGCGCTGCGGCGTCTCGAGCACATAGGCGTTGAGCGTCCGCGCCCTTTCCATGGCGTCGAGATGCGCCTGCGTCAATTCCGTCACCGAGAAGGACTTCCTGGCGAGCCCGTCGCGGGCCTCGGCGATCGTGAGGTGGGTGAGTTCGGTCACTTTGCGGGTCCTCGTCATCCCGACCAATGGCCGATCCGGGATCGCGGGCTAAGAAAGGGCGTTTGCCATCCGAGAGCGGCGGGCGTCACTCGACGACCTTGGGCACCAGGAAGAAATGGTCCTCCGTCGCCGGCGCGTTGCGGACGATATCATCGGGATAGCCGCCGTCCGTTACGCCGTCCTGGCGCTTCTTCATGGTCATCGGCGTCACCGAGGTCATGGGCTCGACGCCCTCGACGTCGACCGCGTTGAGTTGCTCGACGAACGACAGGATGGCGTTGAGCTCGCCCTGGAGGTGCGGCACGTCGTCGTCGGCAACCGCAATGCGCGCCAACCGTGCGATGCGCCGGACCGTCTTCTGATCGACCGACATGGATGATCGAACCCTGAGGAATTGGAGTGGGCGGGCTATAGCACCCGCCTGCTCGATGCCGCAACGGATCTGTCGGGCCGGCTAGATCCTCACCCCGACGGTCTTGTGAGGCACGATCGCCTGGGTTGCGGTGCCGTCGAGGGCCGCCACGAACCGGTCGGCGTTGGGCAGGATGATCGGGAAAGAGCCGTAATGGCACGGGATCGCGGCCTTCACCTTGAGAAAGCGCTGCAGCGCCATCGCCGCGACCTCCGGGCCCATGGTGAAACGGTCTCCGATCGGCACGAATGCCACATCGGGCCGGTGGATCTCGGCGATCAGGCCCATGTCGCCGAAAATGTCCGTATCGCCCATATGATAGACGGTGGGCTCGCCGGGCGCCTTGACGATGATCCCGTTAGCGCTGCCGAGCGGAAAGTTCACATCCATCTCGACGAGGCCGGCGGAGTGATCGGCCCGGACCAGGGTGGCGGTGAAGCCGCCGAGGTCGATCGTTCCGCCCGTGTTCATGGGCTCGAACTTCTGGACGCCCTGTTTCGCCAGGTACATGAGCAGGTCGAAATTCGTGACCACCACGGCGCCGGTCGTCTTCGCGATCTCGACCGTGTCGCCGACGTGATCCCCGTGCCCATGGGTGATGAGGATGTGCGTGACGCCCTCGACCGCTTGGTCGCGCTTGCCTTCGAAGGCCGGATTGCCGGTGAAGAACGGGTCGATGAGCACGACCTTGTCGGAGAAATCGAGGCGGAACGCCGAATGGCCGAACCAGGTGATCTTCATGGTCTCGTCTCCCCCTGGATTGTTCTGAGTGCCGAGCTAGGGCGGGCGGCTCGATATGGCTATAGGGAGAGCATGCGCAAGAAAAGTCCCCCGATGCTTGGCGGCGACGACGCCCTGATCGTCCTGATGGACGCCTTGAAGCCGCGCGCGCGCCTGATGGGCATCGATCTCGGGACGAAGACGATCGGCTTGAGCCTCTCGGACGTAGAGCACCGCATTGCGACCCCCCTCGAGACGATCAGACGGGTCAAGTTCACGCCGGACGTGGCGCGGATCAAGGAACTGGCCCAGAAACACGAGGTCGGCGGCCTCGTGATCGGGTTGCCGCTCAACATGGACGGCTCGGAGGGTCCGCGCGCCCAGGCCACCCGCGCCTTCGCCCGGAACATGAAGCCCCTCCTCGATCTCCCGGTCCTGTTCTGGGACGAGCGTCTGTCGACCGCTTTCGTGACCCGCTCCCTCATCGAACAGGACGCCTCCCGGGCGAGGCGTGCCGAAAGCGTCGACCGGATGGCAGCGGCCTATATCCTGCAAGGCGCCCTCGACCGCTTCGAGCGCCTCGCCTCCGCGGGACCCGGGGCCACGGAAGACGGAGAGATTTAGAACCGGCCCAGCCGTTCCGCCCGGCGGCCCTACCCCGTCCGCTCCGGCCTGGGCGGCATGAGCGCGTCGTCGATTTCCTGAGCTCGCCGGGCGGCCGGCCGATGACCGATGCGCTCCCAGTAGCGTTCGAAGGCGGGACGCCGTTCGATCGAGCCGAACGCCATGCCCCACCCGATCTGCGAGCCGACATACACGTCGGCCGCACTGAAACGGTCGCCGGCGATGTACTCGGTCTCGGATACGGCGCGCTCCAGGGCGTTCACCACATCGGCAAGGCGCCCGTACCCGATCGTGGAGCGTCGTTCCGCCGGGACTTCGAAGCCAAGCGCCTTGTTGCTCACCGCAGCCTCGACGGGACCCGCCGCAAAGAACATCCAGCGGTAGTAGGGTCCGCGCCGGCGGTCGCCGTGCGGCGGAGCCAGCCCGGCCTCCGGGAAGACGTCCGCCAGATAGGCGCAGATGGCGGCGGCTTCGCTCACGACCGTATCGCCATGCCGGATCGTCGGGACCTTTCCCATCGGGTTCAACGCGAGGTACTCCGGCGATTTGATCGTCGTCCGGAAATCCATGATCTCGGCCCGATACGGCCGACCGACCTCTTCGAGCATCCAGCGGGCGATGCGCCCGCGGGACATGGGATGGGTGTAGAGGACGAGGTCGTCCGCCATCGCGCGGTTCCTTCAGGTTCCGTTGCGGGCCTATTCCCAGGATTTCCGTGTGCGCCCGGCGCGGAGCCGTCACGTCATCCTTCGCCGCTTCCTTATCATAATAACCGTACGGCGGTGGAGCCTGTTTAGGGCCTGTAAGGCAGCGGCCGGCGGCCGCCTCAGCAGAGGCAGCGCCTGAGCGGCGGCAATTGGCTCGGACGGTTGTAGACGACTCCTCGCGGAAAATAGCGCGGCACCCGGGCCAATACGCGCGGATGCGGCCGGAAGACGGGGTACAGGTAGGCGGGCGCGTCCTCGTAGACCACGTAGCGGTCGTACGGCGTCACCGCGACGACCTCGACCCGTTGGACGAGCGCCACCGGGTCGGCAGCGAAGCCACGCTGGACGACGCCTTCGCGACGTCTCGCATTCGACAGATCGGCCCCTTCGGCGCCGAGAGGGGCGAGGAGCCCCGTGAGGGCGATGAAGCCCAAAGCAGTCCGGCTATGACGGTTCGACACGGTTGATCCTTTGTCACGAGCCGCCAAGCTCCTTGTACCGCACTGCACCGCCGTCTAAGCGTGCAGCGACGTTCAAGACGCACGGCAGCCGTCTCCCGCCTCCTCGTCCAGTCAACGACTGCCAAGCTTCCCGGGTTCCATGGCCGCCGTCTTCGCGAGTCTCGTCCCTGTATTCCTGGTCATCGCCTGCGGATGGTTCGCGCGGGTGACCGGGTTCGTGGAGGACAGGCACTGGCCGGGGCTCGAGAGGGTCACCTACGTGATCTTCTTCCCGGCCCTCGTGATCGACACGCTTGCCCGGGCCGATCTCGGTTCGACGCCGGTGCTCGGCGTCGGAGGCGCGCTGAGCGGCGCGATTCTGCTCGTATCGGGCGCGCTCCTCGCCTTTCGCGTGCCGCTGCAGAAACGCCTCTTGCTCGACGGACCCGGCTTCACTTCGCTGTTCCAAGGTGCCACCCGCTGGAACACCTTCGTCGCCATCGCCCTGGCGGGCAGCCTCCACGGGCCCCGCGGGGTGGGTCTGATGGCGGTGGCGATCGCCGCCATGGTGCCGCTCCTCAACGTCCTCGCTCTCTACGTGTTCGTGCGTTTCGCGGGCGGGCCGCGCCAGAGCGCCGGGCAGGTGCTCAGGACGTTCGTCACGAACCCCTTCATCTGGTCCTGCGCGGTGGGGCTCGCACTCAATCCCGTCGCGCCCTTTCTCCCCAAGCCCGCCTTTTCTTTCGTCGACATCATCGGGCGCGCGGCGCTGTCCGCCGGTCTCCTCGTGGTCGGCGCGGGCCTCGACGTCCGCAGCCTGGCCAAGCCGGGACCGGCTCATCTTGTGCCGTCCGTCCTGAAACTCATCGCCATGCCGGTGATCGCCGTTTCCCTCGCCCGCCTCTTCGGAGTCGAGGGCTCGGACATCGCGGTTGCGGTGATCGCCGCTTCCGTCCCGACCGCGAGCGCCTCCTATGTCCTCGCGCGGCAACTCGGAGGCAATGCGCCGTTGATGGCTGAAATCCTGACACTGCAGACGCTCCTCGCCATGATGACGATGCCGTTGATGATCGCACTTCTGACCGGCTGAGGCGGTCTACATCATCCGAACGAGAAACTCCGGCGGCGGCTGAGCCCGCCGCCGGTCGTTCCTCATGAGGGGATGAAACGGCCACGGTAGTTTCTCGTTAGGATGCCGCCCTTCATTTGGATGACACTCGATGATGCAACCAGTGGTCGCCGTATTCGCTTGTGTAATTGAAAGTGGCGCTGCTATCTTGACGCCCCCGCTCTCCTGCCTGCCGCCCCCGAATCGATGTCCAAACCGCCTTCCCGTCCAACGGAACCTCCCGAGGTTGCGGGGCCTCGTCGTGCTGCGGGCGTTGCCACTGCAGCGGAGACCGCGCGCTACATCGCCTCGATTACGGGCGAACTGGCTTCGCTCGCCAAGCTGGCGGGCCTCGATGTTCTCGCCTACCTTCTCGACATGGCGCGGCTCGAAGCCGAAAAGCAGGGGAAATCCAAAAGCTGAAGTCTTCTCGGGAGAAGCGGCTCCAAGGGCGTCATCGTCGAGCACGCGAAGCGCGACCCGAGGATCTCAAGCCGAATGGGCGCTTGAGCCTACCGTCCGATCAGCGACACCGCATTGCCGCCGTGCCGCTCCAGACGGCCCGTGATCTCCAGCTCCAGCAGTGTCATCTGCACAACCCGGATCGGAAGTCCCGATTGCCGCACGAGATCGTCAACGGAAACGGGTGAAGGCCCGAGGAGGCCGACAAGCCCGTGATCGGATGCTTCGTCCGTCTCCTCCGGCGCGGGAGCGCGGCGGCTCGGCGCCGAAGTGGTTTCGGGCAAGCCGAGTTCGCCCCAATCGTCCCCGGATCCATCCGGATAGGTTGCCTCGGCAACACCGCCGATCGACCTCGGTCCTTGGGCAACGAGCGGCTCGAGGACGGCCGTCACGTGCTCCGGCGAGGCGCACAGCGTCGCGCCGTCTCGGATGAGGTCGTTCGTCCCCTCCGCCCGCGGATCGAGGGGCGAGCCCGGCACGGCGAAGACCTCCCTCCCCTGCTCCAGGGCGAAACGCGCCGTGATGAGCGAGCCGGAGCGCCGCGCAGCCTCGACCACGACGACCCCGTAAGAGAGTCCGGACACGATGCGATTGCGGCGCGGGAAGTCGCGCCCGCGCGGCTCCCAGCCCATCGGCATCTCGGTGACCACAGCACCGCCGGATTCGACGATGGCGTCGAGCAGAGGTTCGTTCTCGGCCGGGTAGACTCGATCCTGACCGCCCGCGAGCACGGCAACCGTGCCGCAGTCGACGGCCGCGCGGTGCGCCCGCGTGTCGATGCCTCGCGCCAAGCCGGAGACGATGACGTATCCCGCCTCGCCGAGCTGGCGCGCCAGCCGCTCGGCGAAGGTCAGCCCGGCCGCCGAGGCATTCCGCGAGCCGACGACCGCGACGGCGGGTCTCGACAGAATGCGAGCCGACCCGCGCACCGCGATGATCGGCGGCGCCGTATCGATCGCCTGCAGCGCCTTCGGATAATCAGGCTCGCCCATCGCGACGAAGCGCACGCCGAGACGCGCCGCCTGCGCCATTTCCCTATCGGCATCGGCGCGGCTCGCGACCTTGAGGACGAGCCTCCCGCCCCGACGGGCGAGACCGGGGAGTGCCTGGAGGGCCCCCGCAGCGCTGCCGAATCGTTCGACGAGGGCGCGGAACGTGCGCGGGCCGACATTCTCCGAGCGGATGAGCCGCAGCCAGTCGAGCCGCTGCTCGTCGGTCAGCGGGTTCATCCTGTCTGCCCGATCCGGCCCTCGGTTCCGGCGAGGAGGCGCTTGATGTTCGGCGCGTGTTTCCACCATAGCAGGACGGCGAGCAGAACCGCCATCTCCGCCATCTGCCTCTCTCCTATGAGCCAGAGTACCGGCGGGGTGGCGGCGCTCGCCACGAGCGCGGACAGGGACGAGTAGCGCGTGACGGCCGCGACCAGCATCCAGATCGCCGCAAACGCGAGCGCTGAGAGCGGCTTCAATCCGAGCAGGATCCCGATGAAGGTCGCGACGCCCTTGCCGCCCTTGAAGCCGAGCCAGACAGGGAAGAGATGGCCGATGAAGGCTCCGAAACCTGCCAGGATCGCCATGTTCGGCCCGAAAAGCCAGCCGAAGAGCGCCGCTGCCGCCGTGCCTTTGAGCGCATCGCACAGGAGCGTCGCGGCGGCGAGCCCCTTCCGGCCGGTGCGCAGGACGTTCGTGGCGCCGATGTTGCCGGACCCGACCTTGCGGATGTCGCCGAGGCCCGCAAACCGCGTGAAGATCACCCCGAAGGGGATCGAACCCAGGAGATAGCCGATCGCCCACGCGGCCAGAAAATAGGGGCCGTCCAGGGACCAGTTCATCGAATCCGGCATCACGTCGTCCTGCGGTCGAACACGATCCTGCCCGCGACCATCGTCAGCGTCACCTGTCCGTTCAAGCGGGCCTCGTCGAACGGCGTGTTCTTCGAGCGCGAATGCAGGTTGCGCTTGTCGAGGACATACGGGACCTCGGGATCGAACACGATGAGGTCCGCCGGCGCTCCCTTCTGGAGGCGCCCGCCCGGGAGGCCGAGAATTTCAGCGGGACGGGTCGAGAGGGCGCGCAGGAGTTTCGGCAGACTGATCCGATCGGAATGGACGAGTCGCAATGCCGCCGATAGGAGCGTTTCGAGACCGACCGCGCCGTTCTCCGCCTCTGCGAAGGGCAGCCGCTTCGTCTCGACATCCTGGGGATTGTGGTCCGATACGATCACGTCGATCTCGCCCGCGGCCAGGGCCTCGACCACCGCCTGCCGGTCGTCCTCGTGGCGGAGCGGCGGCGAGAGCTTCAGGAAGGTGCGGTAGTCGCCGATATCGTTCTCGTTCAGCGCGAGGTTGTTGATCGAAACGCCGCACGTGACGGAAAGCCCCCTCCCCTTCGCCTGCCTGACGATCTCGACGGCGTCGCCGCACGAGATCATCGCCGCATGATAGCGCCCGCCGGTCAGCCGCACGAGGCGCATGTCGCGCTCGAGCATCACGGTTTCGGCCTCCCGCGGGATACCATGGAGTCCGAGGCGCGCCGCCAACTCGCCCTCGTTCATGACGCCGTCGCCGACGAGATCGGCGTCCTCGACGTGGTGGATGATGAGCGCGCCGAAGTCGCGTGCATACATAAGGGCGCGCCGCATCACCTGCGCGCTGGCGATGGAGCGCGCACCGTCCGTGAAGGCGATCGCGCCGGCTTCAGAGAGGAGGCCGATCTCCGTCATCTCGCGGCCTGCGAGACCTTTCGTAAGGGCGGCGGCCGGGCGCACGTGGACGATCGCGTTGTCGCGAGCGCGACGCAGCACGAAATCGACGATGGCCGGATCGTCGATCGGCGGATTCGTATCCGGCATGGAGACGATGGTGGTGACTCCGCCGGCCGCCGCCGCCGCGCTTGCGCTCTTCAGCGTCTCGCGATGCTCCGCGCCCGGTTCGCCGATGAACGCGCGCATGTCGATGAGGCCGGGAGCGAGCACCCGGCCCGAACAGTCGATCGTCTCGGCATCGGCCGCGGCCTCGATGCGGCCGATATCCTCTATGAGGCCATCGCGGACCAGCACGGAGCCGCGCTCCTCGCGGCCGGTCGCAGGATCGACGAGGTGCGCATTCGCGAGGAGGAGCGGCTTCATTGGCTCACGCCCTTATCGGTTGGGGAGATGGCTGGCGAGCGCCTCGAGTACAGCCATCCGTACCGCGACTCCCATCTCCACCTGCTCGCGGATGAGCGACTGCGCCCCATCCGCAACTTCCGATGAGATCTCCACACCCCTGTTCATCGGGCCCGGATGCATGACGAGCGCGTCGGGCTTGGCATACGAGAGCTTCTCCTGATCGAGCCCGTAGAACCGGAAATACTCCTTCACGCTCGGGACGAAGGACCCGTTCATGCGTTCGCGCTGGAGGCGCAGCATCATGACGATGTCGGCGCCATCGAGCCCCCGGCGCATGTCCGTGAACGTGTCGATCTTGAACCGTTCGATGCCGGTTGGAAGCAGCGTCGAGGGGGCGATAAGGCGCGGGCGAGCGCCCATGGCGGCGAGCAGGATGATGTTCGAGCGGGCGACGCGCGAGTGGAGGATGTCGCCGCAGATCGCCACGTTGAGGCCCTCGATACGGCCCTTGTTGCGACGGATCGTCAGCGCGTCGAGGAGCGCCTGCGTTGGGTGCTCGTGCGCGCCGTCGCCCGCATTGACGACCGAGCAGTCCACTTTCTGGGCAAGCAGGTTCACGGCCCCGGCCGCATGATGCCGAACGATGATGATGTCCGGGCGCATGGCATTGAGGGTTGCCGCGGTGTCGACCAGCGTCTCGCCCTTCTTCACGGACGACGACGCGACCGCCATGTTCATCACATCGGCGCCGAGGCGCTTGCCGGCGATCTCGAACGAGGATTGCGTGCGGGTCGACGGCTCGAAGAAGAGGTTGATCTGCGTGCGGCCGCGCAGGGTCGATTTCTTCTTCTCGATTTGCCGGCTCACCTCCACCTGCTCGTCCGCGCGGTCGAGCAACGCCTCGATGTCCAACGGGGACAATCCCTCGATCCCGAGCAGATGCCGGTGGGGATAAGGTGCGCTGCTCATGGGCCGAGAGCCCTACGGGATCGGGCCCGAAAATCAAGTGCCGCGATGGCGCGATTCACGCGCCCCTTACGTCCCGGCTAAAGGATTCCCACATAGGGAAACGAGGGGTCGATTTGACTTGTGCCCCCTTTCCACACCAGTTAAGGCGCGAATCCGCCCCGGCTCCAGACCGGGATTCCAAGGCTTTCCCAGCTTCCCAAGGTCAAGGCTCGCTCCATGAAGGTCCTCGTCGTCGAGTCGCCCGCAAAGGCGAAGACGATCAACAAATACCTGGGCAGGGACTATGAGGTCCTGGCCTCGTTCGGCCATGTTCGCGATCTCCCGGCCAAGGACGGATCGGTCGATCCGGAGGCGGATTTCCGCATGGTCTGGGAATTGGACAGCCGCGGAGGGAAGCGGGTCTCTGAGATCGCCAAGGCGGTTCGGGGTGCCGAGAAGCTCATCCTCGCCACCGACCCGGACCGCGAGGGCGAAGCCATTTCCTGGCACGTCCTCGAAGCTTTGAACGAGAAGCGGGTCCTCAAGGGCATCCCGGTCGAGCGCGTCACCTTCAACGCCATCACGAAAGACGCGGTGCAGACGGCACTGCGCCAGCCGCGGGCCATAGACCAGGCGCTGGTCGACGCCTATCTGGCGCGCCGTGCGCTCGACTATCTCGTCGGGTTCACGCTCTCGCCCGTCCTGTGGCGCAAGCTCCCCGGCGCGCGCTCGGCCGGACGCGTGCAGTCGGTGGCGCTCCGTCTCGTCTGCGACCGCGAGTACGAGATCGAAACCTTCAAACCGCAGGAATACTGGTCGATCGTCGCGACGCTCGCGACGAAGGACGGCGGCGTCTTCGACGCGCGCCTCGTCGGCGCCGACGGGAAGAAGATCGCCCGCCTCGACATCGGAAAGGGGGAGGAGGCGGAAGCCTTCAAGCGCGATCTCGAACTCGCCACCTTCAAGGTGGCGAACATCGAAGCGAAGCCCGCAAGGCGCCACCCCTCTCCGCCCTTCATGACCTCCACGCTGCAGCAGGAGGCGTCGCGCAAGCTCGGCCTCGCGCCGGCGCAGACGATGCGCATCGCGCAGCGGCTCTACGAGGGCGTAGACATCGGCGGCGAGACGGTCGGGCTCATCACCTATATGCGGACGGACGGCGTCGACATGGCGCCGGAAGCCGTGCAGGCCGCACGCCGCCTCATCGCCCGCGACTACGGCGACCGCTACGTGCCCGACGCGCCGCGGCGCTATTCGAGCAAGGCGAAGAACGCGCAGGAAGCCCACGAGGCCATCCGCCCGACCGACATGGGCCGGCTTCCGAAGCAGGTGGCCCGCTATCTCGACACCGAACAGGCGCGACTCTACGAACTGATCTGGATCCGCACCGTCGCGAGCCAGATGGAATCCGCCGAACTCGAACGCACGACGGCCGACATCGCCGCGACGGTCGGCCCGCGCAACCTCGACCTGCGCGCCACCGGGCAGGTCGTGAAGTTCGACGGCTTCCTCACGCTCTATCAGGAGGGGAAGGACGACGACGGCGACGACGAGGAAGGCCGGCTGCCGCCCATGCAGAACGGCGATCCCCTGGAGCGGCGACGCATCGCCGCGACCCAGCACTTCACCGAGCCGCCGCCGCGCTATTCGGAGGCCAGTCTCGTCAAGCGCCTCGAGGAACTCGGCATCGGCCGTCCCTCGACCTATGCGGCGATCCTGCAGACGCTGCGCGACCGCGAATACGTGAAGATCGAGAAGAAGCGCCTCGTCCCCGAAGACAAGGGCCGCATCGTCATCGCGTTCCTGGAGAGCTTCTTTCGCCGCTACGTGGAATTCGACTTCACGGCGGATCTCGAGGAGCAGCTCGACCGGGTGTCGAACGCCGAGATCGACTGGAAACAGCTCCTGCGGGATTTTTGGCGCGACTTCTCGGCCGCCATCGCGGAGACGAAGGAACTGCGGACGGCGGAAGTGCTCGACGCGCTGAACGAGCTCCTCGGCCCGCACATCTTCCCCGACCGCGGCGACGGCTCGAACCCGCGTACCTGCCCCAGTTGCGGCCAGGGCCAGCTCTCACTGAAGCTCGGCAAGTTCGGCGCTTTCATCGGCTGCGCGAACTATCCGGAATGCAGATACACGCGCCAGCTCGCAGCGATCGGGGCCAACGGGGACGGCGAAGGCACGTCGGAGAACGGCGGCCAGCCCGGCATGCGCGTTCTGGGCGAAGACCCGCAGACCGGCGAGCAGATCACCATCCGCGAAGGCCGTTTCGGGCCGTTCATCCAACTCGGCGACGGCGACAAGCCGAAGCGCTCGTCGCTCGCGCCCGGCACTCCACCCGCGATGGTCGATCTGGAGATGGCGCTGCGGCTCCTCGCGCTTCCGCGCGAGGTGGCGCGGCATCCCGAGACGGGTGAGCCGGTCCTCGCCGGAATCGGGCGCTACGGTCCTTATGTGCAGCACGGCAAGACCTACGCCAATCTCGGCAAGGACGACGACGTGCTGGAGATCGGCGGCAACCGCGCCATCGACCTCATCGTCGCCAAGGAAAGCGGCGGCGGCTTCCGCCGCGGTGCGGCCGATCCCGGCCGCGAACTCGGCACCGATCCGGCGAGCGGCAAGACAATCGTCGTGAAGCCCGGACGCTTCGGGCCCTACGTCACCGACGGCGAGACCAACGCGACCTTGCCGCGGACGCTCGCGCAGGACGCCGTCGCTCTCGATGAGGCGCTGCAGTTGCTCGCCGCGCGCCGGGCTGCCGGCCCGTCGAGGAAAGGCCGCGGGCGCAAGGCTCCGGCCAGGAGAGCTCCTCCCGAAACGGGCTCCGCCGAGGCCGGGGCGAAGAAGACCGGGGCGAAGAAATCGGCCCCCGAGGCGAGCGCGGCGAAGAAGCCGGCCGCGGCTAAGAAGAAGGCCGCCTCAAAGAAAGTCGGCAAGAAGCCCGCCGCCAAGAGCGCGCCGGTGAAGAAACCCGCCACCCGAAAGGCAGGCTGAGGGCCGGGCCATGCTGTCGCTGCCGGAGCTGGATGAGGAGATCGTCGCCACTCTCGGCCGCCTTCTGATCGCGACGTTCGCCGGCATGGCCGTCGGGCTCAATCGCGACCTGATGAACAAGCCCATGGGCATGCGGACGCTCGGCCTCGTGTCGCTCGGTTCGGCGCTGGTCGTTCTCGCCTGCACGGGCTACGGCAGCCACCACTATCAACCGGACGCGGTCAGCCGCGTCATTCAGGGCATCCTCACGGGCATCGGGTTTCTCGGCGCCGGCGTGATCCTGCACGACAGGACCGGCATGCGGGTTCACGGGCTCACGACGGCGGCGACTGTCTGGATCGCAGCCGCCCTCGGTGTCGCCGCCGCGCTGGGCGCCTGGGTCGTCACGATCGCCGGCAGCGGCCTGTCCCTGGCGCTGCTCGTCCTGGGCGGGCCGCTGGAGCGGGGGCTCGAACGGCTGCTCGGCCGGCGGGAGGATGCCAAGAAGGACGCGATCGACGGGGATTGACCCGGTCGAGACCCGTTCCGGCAGATCGTGGCTATAGCGAACGCTGTGATCTTCATCGGGCCTCCGCCTTGCGGATGATGGTGATCGTGGCGGTCGTGCAGTTGACCGACACGTTCCCGATTCTCGACCGGCTGGCGCGCATCGAGACGGCGGCCTTGCGTTCGGGCCCGAAGGATATCTCGTCGATCGCGGTTCCTGGGGTCGTCATGTCCTCAACGCTCGAATCCCGCAGGCCGGCGACCGGATCGGGGCTTCGAAGCTGCTCGAAGATCCTAGACTTAGACTAGAACCCCACCCAAAGGGCCGCCGCCGCGGCGGCGCCGATCATCAGCCAGAGAATGCCGCCGATGACGACCGGACGGCGGTTCGTGGTCGGCGCGGCAGGCTCCGGTTCGACGAAGGCGAAAGCCTCCCCGGCTACGTGTGCGACACGGTTGAGGTGGACCTGCTTTGCCGCGCCGCTCGTCGATCGTTCCACCGCCCGCCCTCCTCTCAATGGACGAAGCCTAGCCGTATAACGTTTACGCTAGCTCAACAGTTCCTTTACGTCATTCGATTTGACGGCTTGATGACGCCGTCATCCCGATTTCGAGAACTCCACACCCATCGTCCCTGGCGCATTCATCCTGACCGGAACCGCGCGTGCGGCCGACAGCTAAGCAGTTATACGGAAGCGATGGAGGGGCACTCTTCGAAGCCTTCTTTTTGTTACATGCTTCGCATTGACATCATGGGCGGTTCCCACCATTCCAAATACCCTCCGAACAGCGGGGGATTCTCCGCCCTGGTCGGGCTTCGTTTCACCTCCAAAACCGCTGCGGTCGATGTCGGCCCGGCGGTTTCCTTTTGCGTTGGTTTCGAACCCGACGCCGTGGCCGTCTGGCTGCTTCCCGGCAAATGCCCCCATCAGAGCGGGCTATCGGTCGCTCTTTGCGTTTCCGTTTTGTTCTCATACAATCTCTGAGATGAGCTATAGTGCGAGACAACGCGAATCATCACGGACAAGGTCGAAAATGACCGAGAACGATCTCTTCGGGGGCCGCGGGGGCGCTCCGAGCAAACGGGCTGCGGCCGCGACCGCCCGCAATGCGGCGGTGAAGCGCTCGGCCCAGGCGGGCACGCCGGGCGAGGACGGTTACGATGCCTCCGCCATCGAGGTTCTCGAGGGGCTCGAGCCCGTCCGCCGGCGCCCCGGCATGTATATCGGCGGCACCGACGAGAAGGCGCTGCACCACCTCTTCGCCGAGGTGATCGACAACGCCATGGACGAGGCCGTGGCGGGCCACGCGACCTTCATCGAAGTCGACTACGAGGAAGGCGGCTGGCTGTCGGTGACGGACAACGGACGCGGCATCCCGGTCGACCCGCATCCGAAGTTTCCCAAGAAATCCGCCCTCGAAGTCATCATGACCACCCTGCACGCGGGCGGTAAGTTCGACTCGAAGGTCTACGAAACCTCGGGCGGCCTGCACGGCGTCGGCGTGTCGGTGGTGAACGCCCTCTCCGAGACGATGGAGGTCGAGGTCGCGCGCGCGCAGACACTCTACCGCCAGGTTTTTTCCCGCGGCGTTCCGAAGGGCAAGCTCGAGACGGTCGGGCGCGTGCTCAACCGGCGCGGCACGAAGGTGCGCTTCAGGCCCGACGCCCAGATCTTCGGCAAGGACGCCCATTTCCAGCCGCGGCGCCTCTTCAAGATGGCGCGCTCGAAAGCCTATCTGTTCGGCGGCGTCGAGATCCGCTGGAAATGCGCTCCCGGCCTGCTCAATGCCGCAGACAACGTGCCCGCCGAGGCGACATTCCGGTTCCCGAACGGCCTGAAGGATTATCTCGCCCGCGACATCGAGGGGAAGGAACTCGTCGCCGATCAGGTCTTCTCAGGGAAAATCACGAAACCGGGCGGCCACGGTTCGCTCGAATGGGCGGTCGCCTGGATGGCAGCCGAGGACGGGTTCTCGTCCTCCTACTGCAACACGATTCCGACGCCCGATGGCGGCACGCACGAGAACGGCCTGAGGATCGCTCTTTTGCGCGCGCTGCGCGATCATGCCGAACGGGTCGGCCAGCAGAAGCGCATGGCTGCGGTCACGACCGACGACGTCATGGCGACCTGCGCCTCCATGCTGTCGGTCTTCATCCGCGAGCCGGAGTTCCAGGGCCAGACCAAGGACAAGCTCGCGTCGGTGGAAGCCGGCCGGATCGTCGAGAACGCAGTGCGCGACGCCTTCGACCATTGGCTCGCGGCATCGCCCCAGCAGGCGAACAAGGTCCTCGACTGGGTGATCGACCGCGCCGAGGAGCGGCTGCGCCGCCGGCAGGAAAAGGAGGTCGCCCGCAAGACCGCGACCCGCAAGCTGCGACTGCCGGGCAAGCTCGCGGATTGCACCCATGCGGGCGCGGCCGGATCCGAATTGTTCATCGTCGAGGGCGACTCGGCCGGCGGTTCGGCGAAGCAGGCGCGCGACCGTGCCATCCAGGCTGTCCTGCCGCTGCGCGGAAAGATTCTGAACGTCGCCTCCGCCGGGAAGGATAAGCTGGTCCAGAACCAGCAGCTTTCGGATCTCGTCCAGGCGCTCGGCTGCGGCACCGGGGCGAGCTATCGCGACGGCGATCTGCGTTACGAAAGAGTGGTGATCATGACGGACGCCGACGTGGACGGCGCCCACATCGCCTCGCTCCTCATCACGTTCTTCTATCGGCAGATGCCGCGCCTGATCGATGCCGGGCATCTCTATCTCGCCGTGCCGCCGCTCTATCGTCTCACCCAAGGGGCCAAGACGGTCTATGCCCGCAACGACGCCCATAAGGAGAACCTCCTCAAGACGGCGTTCAAGGGCAACGGCAAGGTCGAGATCGGCCGCTTCAAGGGTCTGGGCGAGATGATGCCGAATCAGCTCAAGGAAACCACCATGGATCCGAAGAAGCGCACGCTTCTGAAGGTCGTGGTGGAGACGGATGAGAGGCCGGAAACGAGCGATACGGTCGAGCGTCTCATGGGCAACAAGCCGGAAGCACGCTTCGTGTTCATCCAGGAACGAGCCGCCTTCGCGGATGAGGCGCAACTGGATATCTGAAGCGGAGTCGGCCGGCCGGTGCGATGCGGCGCTCTTATCGGCCCAAGATCCTCAAGGTCGCTCTTTCGCGCGCGCAGGTGGGCTACCGGCGGCGCCGACCCGCCGGCGATGACGCGGAGGCGGCTTGGCCCGCCGCCGGCGTGCCATTCACGAAGAACCGGTCTCCGGTTCCTCGCCGGATGC
The DNA here is from genome assembly GCA_963723525.1 of uncultured Alphaproteobacteria bacterium. Lineage (GTDB taxonomy): Bacteria > Pseudomonadota > Alphaproteobacteria > Rhizobiales > Beijerinckiaceae > Microvirga. Next base: position 131,393 of record CAVRRI010000001.1, on the reverse strand, counting down.
GTCCGCGGCGTTGTCCATATGGCCGGGGATGTCGGCTTCGCCATCCCTCTCGCCGCGCGCCCAACCCTCCTTCACCTCGCCGACGTAATCGTCGAGCCGGCCATCCGCGATCGCCTTGCGAAGGCCCGCCATCAAGTCCTGGTAATAGGCCAGATTGTGCCAGGTCAGCAGCATCATCCCGAGAATCTCGTTCGATCGAACGAGGTGATGGAGATAGGCTTTGGAATAGGTGTTCGAGGCGACGGCGGTCGATTCCGGATCGAGCGGTGAGACGTCCTCCGAGTGCCTGGCGTTACGCAGGTTGAGGCGCCCGAAGCGGGTGAAGACCTGGCCGTGGCGACCCGCGCGTGTCGGCATCACGCAATCGAACATGTCGATTCCGCGGCGCACGGATTCGACGATATCGTCCGGCGTGCCGACTCCCATGAGATAGCGGGGCTTCTCGCCCGGAAGGTGCGGCTCCACGGTCTCGATCATCCGCAGCATCACGTCCTGCGGCTCGCCGACCGCGAGGCCGCCGATGGCGTAGCCCTTCAGATCGAGCTGCACGAGCTCCTTCACGCTCTCGATCCGCAGGCGCTCCACGGTACCCCCTTGAACGATGCCGAACATCGCCCTGCCGGGCTGCTCCCCGAAGGCGGCGCGGCTGCGCTCGGCCCAGCGCAGCGACAGCCGCATGGCCTTTTCGGCCACCTCCTCGGAGCACGGAAGCTTGACGCATTCGTCGAGCTGCATCTGGATGTCGGAGCCCAGGAGGCCCTGGATTTCGATGGATCTCTCCGGACTCATGCGATGGGTCGAGCCGTCGATATGCGACTGGAAGGTGACGCTGTCTTCGTCGATCTTGCGCAGGGCCGACAGCGACATGACCTGGAAGCCGCCGGAATCGGTCAGGATCGGATAGGGCCAGTTCATGAACCGGTGCAAGCCGCCGAGCCGCGCGACGCGTTCGGCGCCGGGGCGGAGCATGAGGTGGTAGGTGTTGGCGAGCACAACGTCGGCCCCGAGCGCCTTCACCTGGTCCGGATACATGGCCTTGACGGTCGCCGCGGTGCCGACCGGCATGAAGGCGGGCGTGCGGATGACGCCGCGAGGCATGACGATCTCGCCGGTGCGAGCCGCGCCGTCCGTCTTTGAGACCGTGAAGGTGAAGCGCTCGGCGGTCATCGTCTCTCTCCGTCGGCCCGGTAGAGCAGGTTTGCGTCGCCGTAGGAATAGAAGCGATACCGGGCTTCGATCGCGTGGGTGTAGGCTGCCTGCATGGTCTCGAGCCCCGCGAAAGCGGAGACCAGCATGAACAGGGTCGATCGCGGAAGGTGGAAGTTGGTCATGAGCATGTCGACGCACTTGAAGCGGTAGCCTGGCGTGATGAAGATCGCCGTCTCGCCCGAGTAGGGCATGATGGTGCCGTCCTCGCGGGCTGCGCTTTCGAGGAGGCGCAGCGATGTCGTGCCGACGGCGATAAGCCGCCCTCCCCTCTTGCGGGCCTCGTTCAATGCGGCAGCGGTCCCGGTGCTGAGCGAGCCCGATTCGCCGTGCATGCGGTGCATGCCGGTGTCCTCCGCCTTCACCGGCAGGAATGTGCCGGCGCCGACGTGAAGGGTGACGAACCGGCGGGCCACGCCGCATTCGTCGAGGCGGCGGAAGAGATCGTCGGTGAAGTGCAGCCCGGCCGTGGGCGCCGCGACGGCTCCCTCCTCGCGGGCATAGACCGTCTGATAGTCGCGCAGGTCCCGATCGTCGGTCGCCCGCCTCCCGGCGATGTAGGGCGGGAGCGGCAGCTCGCCGTGCCGAGCGATGGCCTCGTCGAGCGCCGGGCCGGCGAACGCGAAGCGAAGCGCGACTTCGCCCTCCTCGCCCTTCGCCTCCACCTCGGCGTCGAGACGGGCGAGCTCGCACGCCATGCTTTCGGAACTCTCGCCGAAGCGGATGCGGTCGCCGACGGCGAGTTTCTTCGCAGGGCGTGCGAATGCCATCCAGCGATCCGTCTCCAGGCGCTTGTGCAGCATGATCTCGACGCGAGCGGCATTCTCGTTCCGGACACGCAGGCCATGAAGCCGCGACGGGATGACCTTCGTGTCGTTGAGGACCAGAACGTCCCCCGCACGCAGGAAGTCGGGCAGGTCGCGGACGGTGCGGTCCTCGAGGGCTGCTCCCGGACGAACGACCAGCATCCGGGCGGCATCCCGCGGTTCGGCGGGGCGGAGCGCGATCCGGTCGTCAGGCAGGTCGAAGTCGAAAAGGTCGACGCGCATTGGGTCCATCGAGGCGGGCGCGGGTTATCGAGGGGAAGCGGCCAGCCGTCAATGGACCCTGCCTCCGCCGACCCGGCCATGGGCCGGAGCTGTTCCGTCGAGCCTCGAAGGGCGGCCGATCCCGACCCTACGCGCGAGCCGTTGCCAGACGCCGGCAACCCTGGGAGAACCCGGCCCGAAGGCGCCGACGGCACGCCGGAGGGGCCTTAGCCCCCGGCGTGCCGCTGGTTACTCGATCACCTGGATGATGCGGCGGGAGCCCGGATCCACAAGGACCGTACGGTCGCCGACGACGGTGTACCGGTATTCGGTCACGCCCACATCCGCCGGGAAGGAATGAAGTTCCACGCTTTGCGGAAGCGTGGCGCCGACCGAAACGCTGAAGCCCGAGGGGGCGGCGACGGACGGGCGCTTCTCCTTCACCACGTACTCACGGACCTTCGTGCGCATCTCCGGGGAGATCGTGACCGACCCGGTCGTCGCGGTCCCTGTCGTGGTCGTGGTCGTGCTGGTCTGCGCCGAAGCGGCCGTCACGAGGCCGAGCGCCGCCACGGAAGCGATAAGCCAATGCTTCATTACACATACTCCAGTATCGGTGCCCCCGGCGAACAACGTTCACTCACGCTGACCGTTCCGCTTTCGCAGCCTCGATGCCCCGTCGTCCTCGGACGGAGCGCTCCTCCTCACTCGTCATCCTCGGTCGAGCGGCAGTGAGATCTTGAGGATCGGGTGCCGAGAAGGGCGCCCTTCGCGGCCTGGAACCTCCGCTCTCGGAAAGGGCCCGCGAGCCGTTCCGCCGGATCGCGGTTGAGGTTCTCCCGACAGCCCGGACAGCCGCCGTAAAGGTGCCCGATTCCAACGGCGAGGCCGCTCCCGAGGCCATCCCAAAGCGCCGCCTGATCGGCCCCGTCACCCAAAATCCGTCATAGCTCTTCACTCACTCACCGCGACCACGGCCAACAACAACGCCGCAGGCTTTAACCTTTTTCGAGAAGAAGGGGGGTATGGGCGCTTGTCGCCGCGATAGCTCTCCGGGGGAACCCAAAAACGCGGGGAAGTTTGCGGAAGGCGCTCCACGCTCTCCTCCGGTGGCTACTAGGCCCCTTCTGATCTCCTGCCGTCGCATGGCTACGGCTTGAGATGCTGAGCGAAGAAGTCTCTCACCTGAGCCGCAGCCATCTCAGCATTCTGTGGTTCTGCCCTAAGCCATTCCGAGAAGGTCGTCTTATCCGGCATGGCTGAATTGGGCTCGAAGTTCTTGAACAGATGCGGCGCGACCCTCTCTTCGGCTGGCGCTCCACCTTGGGATTGCTCCGCAGTGACGCGAGGGCATCTCTCAGCGGCGTCTTGAGCGGAAATCCCATTGATGATGAGGATTGGGGCTGCCATGTATGACTTTATGCCGCAAATAGGCGAATAGACGAAGGCCACTGCAGCCTTGAACCGCTCCGGCCCGATCACATAGGAGGTGGTGTCTCCAGTGGCGGGAAGCCGCCAGTAGTCGCCTGTTTGGAATCCAAGAAGACCAATGCGCTGCGGGTCCGCCCAAGATTGCTTGGCAATATAGGCGAGAGCCCCATAGGCATCAGCTACGCGGGCGGCGGTGTTGCCCCTCTTCGGGTCGGCGCAGGTGTCGTTGAGGCCGCGAGGGCTGTAGCTATCCACCAGCATCACCGCATAGCCCCAGGACAAAAGGCGCTTGGTCCAGAAAGCCTCTCGCGAGGTTTCAGGCGAACTGCCTTGAGCGCCGAATTCGGGTGACTTCACCTCGGCGGGCAACCCACCGCAGTCGGGAAGAAAAATAATGACAGGGTACGGACCATCGCCACGGGGCTTTGCCACATACCCCGGTATCTCATCGCCGCGAGCCGGTTGGAGAACTTCGCCTCTGGCTTGTGCCCGCTTCTGCTGAAACTCGCTCACCGGGACGCTGGCGCTCTCGAATTTCACCACTTCCGCAGCACTGCCTAGGGACAAGCTGAGCAGGTACCCGACAGCAATAAGTCCAGCACGTTCGACGAACATCGGAACCTCCCGAGGTAACCCAGACGCCCGGATAACCGCTCATTTAAAGTCTGGTTTCGAGAGCTGAGAGCATGCGGAGTCATCTGGGTAGACAAGGGAAGGTCCACCAACGACGGTCACCCCTAGACGAGGCGATCTCTCCACAGCACCATTGCATCGCGTGATTTTCGAGCGGTTCGATGGCCAATCCTGAATCTCCGAAGGTCCAAAGGCGCCTCGCAGCCATCTTCGCGGCTGACGTGGAGGGCTATTCGCGTCTCATGAATACCGACGAGGTCGGAACACTTCAGACCCTTACGGCTCATCGGGAGATCATGGACCGGCTCATCTGCGAACATAGTGGTCGTATCGCCAATACGGCAGGGGACAGTGTTCTGGCGGAGTTTCCGAGCGTCGTGGAGGCTGTTCAGGCGGCTGTGGATGTCCAGGAGGCTCTCAGAGCCGCCAACGATGCGCTGCTCGAAGATCGGCAGGTCCGCTTCCGCATTGGGGTCCACGTTGGCGATGTGATGGTGAAGGGGGGAGACCTCTTCGGGGACGGCGTGAACATCGCGGCTCGCCTCCAGGCTATTGCAGAGCCAGGGCGCGTGTGCATTTCGGGTTCCGCACATGAGTATGTCAGGAAGACCCTGTCGCTGGCCTATGACGATCTTGGACCCCAGCAGGTTAAAAACCTCGCGGAGCCGGTCAAGGCTTTCACAGTTCGGTCAGGTGGCCAGACTGCATCTCCAGCAGCGCAGCCGATAGCCGGCGACCCCAAGTCCCTCCCGCTCCCTGACAAGCCCTCCATTGCGGTCCTGCCCTTCATTAACATGAGCGGCAACGTGGAGGACGAATACTTTTCAGACGGCATCACTGAGGACCTCCTTACGGCGCTCTCTCGCATCCGGTGGCTGTTCGTCATCGCGCGGAATTCCAGCTTCGTGTTCAAGGGCAAAGCCGTGAACGTGAATGAGATCGGACGGCAACTCGGCGTCCGGTACGTCCTTGAGGGCTCCATCCGCCGAGCGGGTAACCGCGTTCGCGTCACAGGGCAGTTGATTGAGGCGGCCACAGGAGCCCACATCTGGGCCGAGCGGTACGACCGGGATCTCACCGACATCTTCGAGCTTCAGGACGAGATCACACACAGCGTTGTTGGGGCCATCGAGCCGACGCTGCGCAAGGCTGAGATCAATCGCGCCAAGCGCAAGCGCCCGGATGACCTTGACGCCTACGATCTGTACCTGCGTGCTCTCGCCCATATGTACGATGTGAGGCAGGAGAACCGGGCTACGGCCCTGGACTTCGTTGACCAGGCCCTGAAGATCAACCCCGACTACGCCGAAGCGCATGGGGTGGCGGCATGGTGTTATTTCGCGAAGTCTCTGTGGGAAGGCGGTCTACCGGAGCCCTACAGAGGGGCCATGCTCAAGCACGCCAGGGCCGTCCAGGAACTCCAACCAGAGGACGCGTCGACCCTTGCTCATGCCGCCATTGCACTGGCGCTTGGAACCCGAGACTATGAGGCCAGCGTGGAGATGATCGAGCGAGCAATCGCGATCAACCCAAGCTCTGTCCACGCTCATGGGCATGGCTCCGTGATCAACACGTGGGCGGGTCACTACGACAAGTCCATTGCGTTCTCGGAACGCGCACTCCGTTTGTCCCCTCTTGATCCTCTCAGGGTCATGCCGCTCGCGGGCCAGGCAGGAGCGTGGTTGATGAAGGCTGAGTATGAGGCTGCCCTTGCCTTTGCTCGTCGTGCTTTGCAGGTCTATCCGACCCACACACCCTCGTATCTGATCTCGTTGGCCAGCCTGATCCGCCTGGACAGAGTGGAGGAGGCTCGTCGCATTGCGCGTGTGTTTATGGCCTTGTATCCGCAATACCGCATCGTGCGGAACTGGCCCGTGCTCGAGCACTTCTGTGACGAGCTTCGCGAAGCGGGCCTCCCCGAATGACCACGCGCCGCCTCGCAGTGATCCTCGCAGCCGATGTCGTCAGCTTTTCAAGTCTCATGGGCCAGGACGGCGATGGCGTGAACCTGCGCGCGTGTGGGCGCGAGAGAGATCTCGCGTAGGGCGGCCTTCATGCCTGGCTGCACGGATTGCGGCACCTTGCGGCGTATGAGAACAATACAAGAATCAAGAATACGAGACTGTAAGTCTATTGATAACAGCCACCGGCTGAGGTTGGACAGGTTGCAGGGACCGCACTGGCTTCTCAAGGTATCCTTGGGACTCCTTAGGGCGGTCCCTGCGTGTCACACTGGCGTCACAGCTAAAGCCAGGAAGGCTCCATCCAGAGCCCCGGGTGGACCTACCTTACAAACAAAATGGTAACAGCTTGGTTCTGAAGGGTTTTCGGTTCTCGTTTCGCCTACATATGGACCACGCGCCCATACGCATCCATGACGCTCTCGTGCATCATCTCGGACAGGGTCGGATGCGGGAAGACGGAATGGATCAGCTCTTCCTCGGTCGTTTCGAGGTTCATGGCGATCACGAAGCCCTGGATGAGTTCCGTCACCTCGGCTCCAACCATATGGGCTCCCAGGAGCCGGCCGGTCTTCTTGTCGAAGACCGTCTTGACGAGGCCTTCGGGCTCGCCGAGGGCGATGGCCTTGCCGTTGCCGACGAACGGGAACCGGCCGATTCTCACGTCGAATCCCTCTTCCTTGGCCCTCGCTTCCGTTAGGCCGACCGAGGCCACCTGCGGGTGGCAATAGGTACAGCCGGGAATCCTGCCCTTGTCCATGGCGTGAGTGTGGAGGCCCTTGATGGTCTCCACGCAGACGACGCCCTCGTGCTCGGCTTTGTGCGCGAGCATCGGCGGGCCTGCGACATCCCCGATGGCGTAGATTCCCGGCACGTTGGTGCGGCCGAGGCCGTCCGTGACGATCGTGCCGCGGTCCATCTTCACGCCGAGCTGCTCGAGCCCCAGGTTCTCGACGTTCCCGACCACCCCGACAGCGGAAATCATCCGTTCGGCCGTGATGGTCTGCGTGCCCTTGCCGTCGTCGACGGTGGCGGTGACCCCGTTCGCGCCCTTGTCGACGTTCGTGACCTTGGCGGAGGTGAGGATCTTCATGCCCTGCTTCTCCATGCGCTTGCGGGCATGGGTTGCGATCTCGGCATCCTCGACGGGCATGATCTGCGGCAGGACCTCGACCACCGTCACGTCGACACCCATGGTGCGATAGAACGAGGCGAATTCGATGCCGATGGCACCGGAGCCCACGACGATCAGGGATTTCGGCATGGCGGGCGGAACCATGGCCTCGAAATAGGTCCAGATGAGCTTGCCGTCGGGCTCGAGGCCCGGCAGCACGCGAGGTCGTGCCCCCGTGGCGACGATGATGTGCTTCGCCGCGTAGGCGCCGGGCTCCTTCGCGCCCCGGGGCGCGGGATGCTGCGGCTGCATCGGCTCCTTCTTGGGCGCCGCGACGGTCACCTCGCCGGGTTTCGAGATCGTCGCCTCGCCCCAGATCACGTCGACCTTGTTCTTCTTGAGCAGGCCGCCGACCCCGCCGTTAAGCCGGCCGGATACGGTGCGGGAGCGCTGCACGATCGCCGCCGCGTCGAAGCCGACGCCTTGAGCCGAGAGGCCGTAATCCTTCGCGTGCTGCATGTAGTGATAGATCTCGGCCGACCGCAGCAGCGCCTTCGTCGGTATGCAGCCCCAGTTGAGGCAGATCCCGCCGAGATGCTCGCGCTCGACGACAGCCGTCCTGAACCCGAGTTGCGCCGCGCGAATGGCCGCGACGTAGCCGCCGGGTCCACCCCCGATGACGATGATGTCGTATGGGTCTGCCATTGACGTCTCCAGTTCCCCTCCCATGGCACGACGCCGTCCGTGAGCCGAAACATGCGCTCCGGCCCTTGCCCCTCCTCCCCTCCGCCGATGCGGATGGCGAGGCCGGCGTCGCCGCTAGACCAGCATCCCCATCGGGTTTTCGATGAGCTGCTTGAACGCCGCCATCAGCTCCGCGCCGAGCGCCCCGTCCACGGCGCGGTGATCGGTCGAGAGCGTCACGGACATTACAGTCGCCACCGCCGGCGCGCCGTCCTTGACGATCACCCGCTTCTCGCCCGCTCCGACGGCGAGGATCGTGGCGTGGGGCGGGTTGATGACGGCGGAGAAATCCTTGATCCCGAACATGCCGAGGTTCGACACGGCGGTCGAGCCGCCCTGATACTCCTCGGGTTTCAGGCGGCGGTTCTTGGCGCGGGCGGCGAGGTCCTTCATCTCGTTCGATATGGCGGAAAGCGTCTTGGTCTCGGCTTTGCGCACCACCGGCGTGATGAGACCGCCGGGGATCGCGACGGCGACACCCACATCGGCGTGATTGTGCTTCAGCATCGAGCCTTCGGTCCACGTCACGTTGGCGTCGGGCACGCGCATCATCGCCAAGGCAAGAGCCTTGATGACGAAGTCGTTGACCGAGAGCTTGTAGGCGGGCTTGCCGTCCTTGTCCTTCGGGGCGGCAGCGTTGATCTGCTCGCGCAGGGCGAGGAGCGCGTCGAGCTCGCAATCGATCGTGAGATAGAAGTGAGGGATCGTCTGCTTCGATTCGAGGAGGCGCCGCGCAATGGTCTTGCGCATCGAATCGTGCGGGATCTCCTCGTAGGAGCGCGGCTCGAAGAACTTCTTGATCTGCTCGTCGCCCATCGGAGCGGCGAGCGGAGCGCCTGCCGGTCTCGGAGCAGGGCTGGGAGCCGCCGGCGGAGCGGCTGTCGGGGCGGCCACCGGAGCCGCACGGCCGGCTGCGCCGCCGGCCATCACGACGCGCACGTCCCGCTCGACGATCCTGCCATGCGGGCCGGAGCCCAGGATCGAGGCGAGATCGATCCCTGAATCCTTGGCGATCCGCCTGGCCAACGGCGAGGCGAAGATGCGTCCGTGCCCGGCCCCATCCGGCTTCGAGCCAGGCGCCGGGGCGGCGGTCGCCGGTCCTCGGGGCGCCGTGTCGATGCGGGCATCCGCCATGTGCCCCGGGGGACCGCCGGCAGCTTTCGCGACGGCTTCCGGCGCGGGAGCGGGCGCAGGCGTAGGAGCGGGCGCGCCGGTAGCGGTGACGCTCTTCGGGTCCTCGCCTTCTCCGGCGATGAGCGCGATGAGCTCGTTCACGGGCACATCCGCCGTCCCTTCCGGCACCACGATCTTGGCGAGGATGCCCTCGTCGACGGCCTCGACTTCCATCGTCGCCTTGTCGGTCTCGATCTCGGCGATGACGTCGCCGGACCTGATCGCATCGCCTTCCTTCTTCAGCCACTTGGCGAGGTTGCCCTTCTCCATCGTGGGCGAGAGGGCGGGCATCAGGATGTTGATGGGCATGATGGAATGATCCTGATCGAGTCAGTTGATCGCTTGCGTTGTGCCGGGATCGGTCGGGTTGTCGAGTTCGGATTGGATGCCGGAAGCGATGGCGGCCATCGCATCCTCTTCCGAGATGCCCGTTTCCTTGGCATAGACCCGCGCGGCGTGCCGGGCGAGATCGACGAAGAGCACACCCCAGGTGAACGGATCGTCGAAGGCTCGCCGCAACGCGACGCTCACCGCGCCGTCCACCACCGACGCCCGCAGGATTTCGACTCCGCCCTTTTTGAGGACGTCGGGAGGAAGGCCCAGGGCTTCGAACTTGGCGATCGGCCATCACGTCACCGGTAGAGCACGGCCTTCGCCGCCTGGACGACCTCGCCGACATTCGGCAGGGCGAGCTTCTCGAGGTTCGCCGCGTAGGGCATCGGCACGTCCTTTCCGGTCACGCGGGCGACCGGCGCATCGAGATAGTCGAAGGCGTTTTCCATGATCTTCGTCGCGATTTCGGCGGTGACGCCGGATTGCGGGAAGCCCTCCTCCACGGCCACGCAGCGGCCGGTCTTCATCACGGATGCGACGACGGTATCGACGTCCATCGGCCGGATCGTGCGGAGGTCGACCACCTCGGCGTCGATGCCTTCCTTCTCGAGCTCGTGCGCGGCCTTGAGGGCATACGTCATGCCGATGCCGAAGGAGACGATGGTCACGTCGTTGCCCTGGCGGTGAATGCGCGCCTTGCCGATCGGGACCGTGAAGTCGTCGAGCTTCGGCACCGGAAAGGACTGCCCGTAGAGGATTTCGTTCTCGAGGAAGATCACCGGGTTGGGGTCGCGGATCGCGCTCTTGAGAAGGCCCTTCGCATCCGCGGCGGTGTAGGGCATCACGACCTTGAGGCCCGGCACGTTCGAATACCAGGCGGCGTAATCGTGCGAATGCTGCGCGGCGACGCGGGACGCCGCGCCGTTCGGGCCGCGGAAGACGATGGGCGCGCCGAGCTGTCCGCCCGACATGTAGAGCGTCTTCGCGGCCGAGTTGATGATCTGGTCGATCGCCTGCATGGCGAAGTTGAAGGTCATGAACTCGACGATGGGCCTCAGGCCAACGAAAGCCGCTCCGACACCCACGCCCGCGAAGCCATGCTCGGTAATCGGCGTATCGACGACCCGCCGTGAGCCGAATTCCTGAAGCAGGCCCTGCGTGACCTTGTAGGCGCCCTGGTACTCGGCCACCTCCTCGCCCATCACCATCACGCTCTCGTCCCGTCGCATCTCTTCCGCCATGGCGTCGCGAAGCGCCTCGCGGACAGTCATGTTCACGAGTTCCGTCCCTTCCGGGATCTCGGCCATGGCGTCGTAGGAGGCGCGGTTGGAGATGACGGAGGGGGCCGCCGGGACGGATACGGGGGCCTGATCGCCGCTCCTGGCGGGCACCGGGCGCCGGGCGGTTCTCCATGCCTTCGGCCTGCATGTCGGGCACCGGCGCGGGCTGCGCGGCGCCGGGATCGGCCGCCGCCTCGCCCGCTCCTCGGCCCGGCGAAGCGGCGGAGACGTCCTCGCCCTCGCCGGCGAGCACGGCGATCGGCGTGTTCACCGCCACGTTGTCGGTGCCGTCCTCGATGAGGATCTTCGCCAGAACGCCCTCGTCGATCGCCTCCACCTCCATCGTGGCCTTGTCTGTCTCGATTTCGGCGAGCACGTCGCCGGGCTTCACCTTGTCGCCTTCTTTCTTCAGCCATTTCGAGAGCTTGCCCTGCTCCATGGTAGGCGAGAGGGCGGGCATGAGGATATCGATCGCCATCGGGTGACCTGTTCGGATTGTCGTTGCGGCGAGAAGCGGAGGGGACCGACTACCGCAGGATGTCGGTGTAGAGCTCGGACGGATCGGGTTCGGGATTGTGAGTGGCGAATTCCGACGCCGCGTTGACGATCTCGCGCACGCGTCCGTCGATCACCTTCAGTTCGTCTTCCGACATTTTCCAGCTTTCGAGGAGACGGCGGCGAACCTGCTCGATCGGGTCGTATTCCTCGCGCATGCGGGTCACCTCGTCCTTGGTCCGGTACTTCGCCGGATCGGACATGGAATGGCCGCGATAGCGGTAGGTCTGCATTTCGAGGATGTAGGGACCCTTGCCGCTGCGGGCATAGTCGATGGCGCGCTGACCCGCCGCATGGACGGCGCGGACGTCCATGCCGTCCACCTGTTCTCCGGGGATGCCGAAGGAGACGCCGCGCTTCGAGAAATCGGTCTGCGCGGAAGCGCGGTGCACCGAAGTGCCCATGGCGTAGCGGTTGTTTTCGATCACGTACACCACGGGGAGCTTCCAAAGTGCCGCCATGTTGAAGCTCTCGTAGACCTGGCCCTGGTTCGCGGCCCCGTCGCCGAAATACGTCAGGCAGACGCCGCCGTTTTCCCGGTACCGGTTGGCGAAGGCGATGCCCGTCCCGAGCGACACCTGGGCGCCGACGATGCCGTGGCCGCCGTAGAAGTGCTTCTCCTTGGAGAACATGTGCATGGAGCCGCCCTTGCCTTTCGACAGCCCGCCCCGGCGGCCCGTGAGTTCGGCCATGACCCCCTTCGGATCCATGCCGCAGGCCAGCATGTGGCCGTGATCGCGGTAGCCCGTGATCACCTGGTCGCCCTCTTGGGTCGCCATCTGCATTCCGACGACGACCGCTTCCTGGCCGATGTAGAGGTGGCAGAAGCCGCCGATCAGACCCATGCCGTACATCTGGCCGGCCTTCTCCTCGAAGCGGCGGATGAGCAGCATCTCGCGATACGCGGCGAGATCCTGATTCTTGTCGAACTGAGGGAATGTTGGGCGTCATCTTCTTCGCCGCGGCTCTTGTGTTGGGCCTGCTTGTTCGCCGCGCCTTGCGATACGCGGCCCGCCTTCTTGGCAGCCACTGCCATCGGATCCTCCGAAGCCTTTCCTCGCCGTCAAAGTAGCGCAGGCCAATTGTGAAATCGAGAGGGAGACGCCGCGGATCGAAGGCCAGAGTGAACGAGATAACTCCTTGATTTTACGTGTCAATCGTTCGATTAGCTTGTTTTCAGTTGATCGAAGATGTCTCTGTCGCCTCAGACGCGACGGTCACGGGCCCGTCATGATGACCAGATCGTTCCGGTGCACCTTTCCGAGCATCACGCGCGCACGCTCCTCGAGGAGGTCGCGGTCGATCTGATCGCTGCGCAGCAACGCGATGCGCCGCTCCCATTCCGCATGCTCGGCCCTCGCGGATTCGAGCTCGCGGCCGATCTCGTAGGCCCGGATCTTGAACCGCTGCTTGGCCTCGAGCCCATGTGCGCCCGTATGCGCATGATGCCAGAAATACGCCACGAGCCCGGCCGAGATGCAGTAGAGCATCAGCGGAATCAGGATTCTGCGCGCGCGCCGGCGGACCACCATGGCGCGGATCCTATGGAGGCGTGGTTAAGGGTCGGTAACTTTCTCACGGCGACCGTGCTTGGGACGCCCTTCGCAGCCTGAGGTCCTCGGGTCTCGCTAACGTGACGAGCGCACCCCTATCTCAGCGCCTTCAGCGCGGCCCGGCCGGCGTAGCGGGACTGGGCGCCCAGTTCCTGCTCGATGCGGATGAGCTGGTTGTACTTCGCCAGCCGGTCGGAGCGGGCAAGTGAGCCCGTCTTGATCTGCCCGCAGTTCGTCGCCACCGCGAGGTCTGAGATGGTCGAATCCTCCGTTTCGCCGGAGCGATGGGACATTACGGCGGTGTAGCCGGCGCGGTGAGCCATTTCGACCGCCGAGAGGGTCTCGGTCAGCGAGCCGATCTGGTTCACCTTCACGAGGATCGAATTGGCAACTCCGCGCTTGATGCCTTCCGACAGGCGGGTGACGTTCGTCACGAAAAGATCGTCGCCGACGAGCTGGCACTTCGATCCGATGCGGTCGGTCAGGGCTTTCCAGCCCTCCCAGTCGTCCTCGGCCATCCCGTCCTCGATGGAGACGATCGGATAGGCGTCGACGAGCTTCTTGAGATATTCGGCTTGCTGGTCCGGCGGCCGCTTCTGGCCCTCGCCCTCGTAGTCGTAGACGCCGCCCTTGAAGAATTCAGTGGCGGCGCAGTCGAGCGCAAGCACCAAGTCGTCGCCCGGCTTGTATCCGGCCTTCTCGATGGACTGCATGACGAAGTCCAAGGCGGCCTCCGCAGAAGGCAGGTTCGGTGCGAAGCCTCCTTCGTCGCCCACGTTCGTGTTGTGGCCGGCGGCCTTCAGCGCTCCTTTGAGCGTGTGGAACACTTCCGTTCCCATGCGCACGGCTTCCGCCAGCGTCGGAGCGCCCACCGGCATGATCATGAACTCCTGAAAGTCGATCGGGTTGTCCGCATGCGCGCCGCCGTTGATGATGTTCATCATCGGCACGGGCAGGACGCGCGCCTGTGTGCCGCCGACATAGCGGTAGAGGGGCAGGCCGGAGGTTTCCGCCGCCGCCTTCGCCACGGCGAGCGAAACGCCCAGGATGGCGTTGGCGCCCAGGCGACCCTTGTTGGGTGTCCCATCGAGTCCGATCATCGCCTCGTCGATGGCGATCTGGTCCTCGGCATCCATGCCCCCGATGTGCTCGAGGATTTCGCCGTTGACCGCGGCCACCGCCTTGGTGACGCCCTTGCCCAGGTAGCGGGACTTGTCGCCGTCGCGGAGTTCCACCGCCTCGTGCGCGCCCGTGGAAGCCCCGGAGGGCACGGCGGCGCGGCCCATGGAACCGTCCTCGAGGATCACATCGACCTCCACGGTCGGATTGCCTCGGCTGTCGAAGATCTGGCGGGCGACGATATCGACGATCGCGGTCATGGGAGCTCCTTCGGGCGGGATCGTGGCCGGCGCGGCCTCGAAGTCTGGCGCGGCTTATTGACCGAAACGCCAAAGGGGGCAAGGACAGCGCCTGTTGTAGCTCTAGCGCACGGATGCAAAGGTCAACTCCCGTGAACGACACCTCTCTGCAGCTGGGCCAGCCCAGCGCCATTCCCCGCTCCCCGCAGGAAGCGCGCCTCGACCGGGTGCCGAATCCTCACCCCGGCACCGATTACGTCGCCCGTTTCACGGCGCCGGAATTCACCTCCCTCTGTCCCGTCACGGGCCAGCCCGATTTCGCGATCCTCGTCATCGACTACGTTCCCGGCCCATGGCTCGTGGAATCGAAAAGCCTCAAGCTTTACCTCAACAGCTTCCGCGACCACGGCGCCTTCCACGAGGACTGTACCGTGGCCATCGGCAAGCGGCTCGCGGAGTTGCTCGAACCCCGCTATCTGCGCATCGGCGGCTACTGGTATCCCCGCGGCGGCATCCCGATCGACGTGTTCTGGCAGACCGGCGAAGCGCCGAAGAACCTGTGGCTGCCCGACCAGGGCGTAGCGCCCTACCGGGCGCGCTGAGCGGGGCCCGTCAGGGCGAAAGCGGCGGTCAGGCCGACGCCGAGGATCAGGAGCGCGGCGAGCGCCATGGTCGGCAGCAGACCGACCGAGCGCAGGCCCCATCCGATCAGCACCACGCCGAGCGCCTGCCCGACGAAGAACGAAAAGGCGTGGATCGCGACCGCGGAGGCGCGACTCTCCGGGGCGAGCTCGGTGACCTGCGTCTGGAATAAACTGTGCAGCATATAGAACCCGAGGCCGAGCAACACCAGGGCGGCGGCATCGAACTGCCAACTGCCGCCGAAGCCGATCGCCAGATTGGCGACCGCCGCCGCGAGCCCTGCGGCCATCAGCATCCGGCGCAGCCCCAGCGTCCGCATCAGCCAGCCGATGAGGACCGAATAGACGAGGCCTCCGATGGCGAAGCCGGCGAGCGCCAGTCCGGCCTGCGTCGGACCGCCCGCTCCCCGCTCTTCGAGGAGCGGCGCCACGTAGGGAAACAGGCCGAAGATCGCGACGGCCTCGACGAAGACCAGGAGAAAAAGCATCCGGGCACGGCCGTTCGCGAGGATGGCCCGGTATCGGCCGATGGCCGTGCCGAGATCGAAGGCAGAGCCCCGCGGCGCGTGGCGGAAGCCGACGAGGGTTGCGGCGAGCGCCCCTCCCATCATGGCCGTGGAGACCGCGAAGACGCCGCGCCAGCCGACGAGGTCGGCCAGGATCCCGGCAAGGGACGACCCGGCGAGTTGGCCGATGATCACGGCGACGAGGAAGCGGCTGATCGCGACCTGCCGGCGCGCCATCTCGATTCGGTCGCCGAGAAGGGCGAGCGCCAGCGGGATCACACCCCCCGCCGCGATCCCGGCGACGACGCGCAGGACGAAGAGCGTGGCCGCGTCCGTGGCGACGGTCGAGAGGGCGAGGGCGGCGAGCAGCACGATCAGGCAGATCTTCATGATCCGCTCTTTGCCCATGGCATCGCCGACGGGGCCGAGGATCGGCTGGATGAACGCATAGGGCAGCGTGAACGCAGCCGCGAGAAGCGCGATGGTCTCGACGGGCGCGGCGAGATCGCGGGCGATGACGCCCACCATCGGCTCGACCGCGCGACCCGAGAAGGTCGACGCGAAAGCGCTCGCGGCGAGAATCCAGATGAACTTGTGGGACATCGACACCGTCATTCCGGGCCGCCGCGGTCGTGCCCGGAACGCATGAACACCGCCCGCCGCAGAGAGTCACCACCTAGAGCATCGGACCCAAAAGTGGACCCCACTTTTGGGATCCATCCGATGCTCCTCCTCTGAGAGCAGCGCATCGTTCGGTGCGGAAAACCGGGTCCACTTTTCCGCACGATGCACGCATCGGACCCAAAAGTGGACCCCACTTTTGGGACCCATCCGATGCTCTTTGTCTTAAGCAGCGCATCGTTCGGTGCGGAAAACCGGGTCCACTTTTCCGCACGATGCGCCAGCGCACGGAGGATGCCCCGCTCATGCGCCGCATTCATGGTTCCGGATCTCGTCACGCAACCCCGGCATGCCGGGCGTCGCTACGCCGGTCCCTTCGCCAACCGGTCGAAGGCCATGAGGCTCGCGAGCAGCGCTTCCATGTCCCTCAGCGGGACCATGTTGGGGCCGTCGGAGGGCGCGCGGTCGGGATCCTGGTGGGTCTCGATGAACACGCCGGCCACGCCCACCGCCACCGCCGCGCGGGCGAGCACCGGGACAAATTCCCGCTCCCCGCCTGAAGTCGTGCCCTTGCCGCCGGGCTGCTGGACGGAATGCGTCGCGTCGAAGATCACGGGTGCGCCGGTCGCCGCGGCCATGATCGGCAGCGCCCGCATGTCGGAGACGAGAGTGTTGTAGCCGAAGCTCGCGCCGCGTTCCGTCACCATCACGTTCGGGTTGCCGGCGTCCGTGATCTTCCTGGCCACGTTCGCCATGTCCCAGGGGGCGAGAAACTGGCCCTTCTTCACGTTCACGGCGCGGCCGGTCCGGGCGGCGGCCAGCAAAAGATCCGTCTGGCGGCACAGGAAGGCCGGGATTTGCAGCACGTCCATCACCTCGGCGACCGGGGCGCATTGCCGGTTCTCGTGCACGTCGGTGAGGACGGGCAGGCCGTAGCGCTCCTTCACCTCGGCGAAGACCGAAAGCGCCTTGTCGAGCCCGATGCCGCGCGCGCTGCCGGCCGAGGTCCGGTTCGCCTTGTCGAAGGAGGACTTGTATACGAGCCCGATCCCGAGCCTGCCGGCGATCTCCTTCAGGGCCGCCGCCATTTCGAGCGCATGCTCGCGGCTCTCCATCGCACAGGGGCCCGCGATGACGGCGAGGGGCAGATGATTGCCGAACCGGACGGATCCGACGGCGACGGTGGCTTGGGCGGGGACAGGCTCGGTCATGGCCCGTGACTAGCGTGAACGCCGCCCGGCGCAAAGCGCCACGGTGTCATCCCTCGGATCTGAAGGGCGTCATCCTACCCTGTACCCCTAATACGTCATCGCCGCCGCATTGATGATGCCGGCCGAGAGCGACGCCGCGCCCAGGAGAAGCGCCGCCGCCATCTCGCCCGCCGCGACCCGCTCCGAGAGATTCGGCAGGACGAGGCGGACCAGCCAGTAGGCGAGGATCTGCACGGCGAGCGCGACGAGGCCCCAGACCAGGCAATCGATGATGTTTTGCGCGTGCACGATGGCGCTCGCGAGCGGGAGCGAGAAGCCGACGAGGCTGAGGCCGAGCGCCACGGCGGCCGAGATGACGTTCCGCCGGATGAGGGCGAACTCGTTATGCGCCGTCGCCAGCGTGTAGAGCGCCAGGTAAAGCGCCACGAGCGCCATCGCGAGCGCGAAGAAGATCAGGAATCCGCCCAAGCCGGCGAGAGATGATGCCACGAGAACCCCCAGGTCATGCTGCGGTTTTGCAACATTGTTGATTCGCTTGGGGAGTCTAGGTCGGCTCGAAGGCGATCGCGACGCCGAAGGCGCAGCTGGCCGGAACCACGAGGCGGCTGCCGATCCGCTGGTAGGGAATCCCGGCGCCGTCGAGGCGGTGGGCTTGAGCTGCGATCTCCTCGACCCGGACGGAATAGGCGACGAGCGTCGCCGCTTCCGGCTCGTCCTCGACGGAGCCGTAGGCCACGGCTGCGTCGTCGGGCGTCATGACGTCGAGGCGTGCCTCGCGCGAGAGCCGGTACGAGAGGTCCTGGCCGACGGGCTCGGTGGGCTCCACGCCGGTCAGGACGGTCAGGAAATGCCTGTGGCGCGCAGGGAACGGAGCGGCCAGCGCGACGGCGGCGAGCGCCGTTGCGGCATTGGGATGGAGCTGGAAGACCGGATTCCAGAAATTCTCGGGATGGTGCTGCTCGCACACGAAGAACCCGACCTCCGGGGCAGCCGGATCGAGCGCGAAGGCCAGCGTGAAGGCGACATGCGTCTCCGATCCGTCCGGCCTCCGACCGCGGCGCTCGAAGAAAAAGGGCTCGAAGTCCCCCGCGCCCGCCTGCGCGAAAACGCCGGCATCCGTCTTCGCGTCCGTACTCTCGAGAACCAGCATCGCCGCGCCCTCGCGGCGGGCGAGGTAGCTTCGAACGAACGCGCCGAAGCTGAAATGGCGGGCGTGATGAGGCGGGATCTCGGCACCCTCCCCCACCGTGATCAGCTCGAGGAAGGCGCCGTGGAACTGGATGATGCGGTTTTCGGTGCCCCAGGGGTGACGATTGCGCCGGCCGACCTGAAACCCGAGCCGCTCGTAGAAGAGGCCGGCCGCGTCGAGATCGCGAACGGCGAGGACGAGATGGTCGAGACCGCGGGGCAAGGCTTCCTCCTCAGGGTGGACGATGAAGCGCGAACCGCACGGCGAGAATCTACACCAGCCGGCTCTGCACTACCGCAGCCTCGATGAAGCTCGAAAACAGCGGGTGGGGTTCGAAGGGCCTCGACTTCAGCTCCGGGTGATACTGGACGCCGATGAACCAGGGATGGTCCTCGTACTCCACGATCTCCGGCAGCACGCCGTCCGGCGAAATGCCCGAGAAGCGCAGACCCTTATCCTCCAGGCGTTCCCGATAGGCCATGTTGACCTCGTAGCGGTGACGGTGGCGCTCGAAGATCTCCGTGCCGCCGTAGACCCGGGCGACCTTGGAGCCGGGCGCGAGGCGCGCCTGATAGGCACCGAGCCGCATCGTTCCGCCGAGATCGCCTCCGGCGGCGCGCTTTTCCAGCTCGTTGCCCCGCAGCCATTCGGTGAGGAGCCCGACAACGGGCTCCGGCGTGGGGCCGAACTCGGTCGAGCTCGCGTCCTTCACGCCGGCCAAGTTGCGGGTCGCCTCGATCACGGCCATCTGCATGCCGAAGCAGATGCCGAAATAGGGGATCCTCCGTTCCCGGGCGAAGCGGGCGGCGCGGATCTTGCCCTCCGAGCCGCGCTTGCCGAAGCCGCCGGGCACGAGGATCCCGTGGATCCCTTCGAGATAGGGCGCCGGATCCTTGTGCTCGAAAACCTCGCTTTCGATCCAGTCCAGGTTCACTTTCACCCGGTTGGCGATGCCCCCGTGGTGGAGCGCCTCGGTCAACGACTTGTAGGCGTCCTTGAGGCCCGTGTACTTGCCGACGACCGCGATGGTGACCTCGCCTTCCGGGTTCTTCACGCGGGTGGAGATGGTCTTCCAGCGGTCGAGCTTGGGGTGCGGGGCGTTCTCGATTCCGAAGGCGGCCAGCACTTCGTCGTCGAGGCCCTGCTCGTGATAGGCGAGCGGCACGTCGTAGATCGACGGCGCGTCCCTCGCTTCGATGACCGCCGACTCGCGCACGTTGCAGAAGAGCGCGAGCTTGCGGCGCTCGTCCTTCGGGATCTCGCGATCGGTTCGGCAGAGCAGGATGTCGGGCTGGATGCCGATGGAGCGCAGCTCTGCCACCGAGTGCTGGGTCGGCTTGGTCTTCAACTCGCCGGCCGACGGGATGTAGGGCAGGAGCGTGAGGTGGACGTAGATCGCCTGTCCACGCGGGAGATCGTTGCCGAGCTGCCGGATCGCCTCGAAGAAGGGCAGGCCCTCGATGTCGCCGACCGTGCCGCCGATCTCGACCAGCACGAAGTCGAAGCCCTCGTTGCCGGCGGTCACGAACTCCTTGATGGCGTTGGTTACGTGGGGGATCACCTGGATGGTGGCGCCGAGATAGTCGCCCCGCCGTTCCTTGGTGATGATGTCGAGATAGATCCGGCCCGTCGTGATGTTGTCGGCTCTCGTCGCCGGCACGCCGGTGAAGCGTTCGTAATGGCCGAGGTCGAGGTCGGTCTCCGCCCCGTCGTCGGTAACGAAGACCTCGCCGTGCTGGTAGGGGCTCATCGTCCCCGGATCGACGTTGAGATAGGGGTCGAGCTTGCGAAGCCGGACCTTGAAGCCGCGGGCCTGGAGGAGTGCGCCGAGCGCCGCACGACGCCAAGCCCTTGCCGAGTGAAGACACCACGCCGCCGGTGATGAATACGTACCGCGTCATGGACCTCGATCCATAAAGCAGGCCCACCGATTCGCAAGCGAAACGGGAGCCTCCATTGCCATCCACAAAAGAAGAGGGCCGGAACGAATCCGGCCCTCGTGACGGGTTTCCGCCTACTTACTGCGATTGCGGCACCTGCGGCGCGCCGCCGGTCGCGGGGGCCTGGAACGGGATGCCCGGAGCCGCCGGTGCCGGCGCCTGAGCGCCGCCCGACGGCGCCCCGGGCTGCTCGCCCTGCATGCGCTGAAGCTGCTCGAGGACGCCCGGCCCTTGCCCGGACGGCACCTGCTGGCTCGCCGGAGCGGCTCGGGGCCGCGCCGTCGAAGATGGAGCGCGGCGCGCGGCCGTAATTCGCCATGAGGGTGAGGACCAGGCTCGTTATGAAGAACAAAGCTCCGAGAATTGCGGTCGCGCGGGTGAGCGCATTCGCTTGGCCGCGGCCGGTCATGAACCCCGAAACGCCTCCGCCCCCTCCGCCGAGACCTAGCCCGCCGCCTTCGGAGCGCTGCAGGAGTACCACGCCGATTAGCGCCAGCACGATGATCAGGTGGACGATGATGAGGACTGTTTGCATTTCACATCCAGAAATTCATTTCACGACCCGGAATCGGGCCTGGGGCCGGAATTCGGCGCCGTCGTTACACCAATAACCCGGCAAGGCCAACAACCAGGCGCAACCGTGGCCGATTGGCCGCCTTTCCGCCGGAGCGGGCCCTCGGCCAAGCCTCTCAGATAGGAAACCGGCGTCTTCGGCGCCAACCCTCCGCGAACGGCCGGGACACCGGGTCCTACGCCCACGTCCTCGGCGGCGATCCGGTCGGGCCCGCGCGGCCCGACGGCGTTTCATCCGAGATAGACGCCCGCGATTGCCAGAAAATTGGCCGCAACGAGGCTGGCGCCCCCGACCAATGCCCCGTCAACATTCTCCACCGCCATCAGCTCGGCCGCGTTGGAAGGGCTCACCGACCCGCCGTAGAGGATTCGAACCCTTCCTTGCTGCGCCTTGCCGACGAGGCGGCGGAGTTCCGCTGCGGATCTCCGCATGGACTTCCTTGACGTCGGCGGCCGTGGGCGTGAGCCCCGTTCCGATCGCCCAAACCGGTTCGTAGGCGATCACGAGGTTTTGCGCGGTGGAGTCCACCGGAACGGAACCGCGGAGCTGCCTGCGGACCACGTTGAGTGTCCGTCCGGCCTCGCGTTCGGCCCTGGTCTCTCCGACGCAGACGATGGCGGTAAGGCCCGCCCGATGGGCCGCAGCGGCCTTTGCGCAGACGTCGAGGTCCTTCTCGCCGTGGTACTGGCGGCGCTCGGAATGGCCGACGATCACCGCGGTCGCCCCCGAGTCGGCGAGCATTTCCGCCGAGAGATCCCCGGTGAAGGCCCCGGATTCCTTGGCGTGGCAGTCCTGCCCGCCGATGGCGACCCGCGTCCCCACCGACTTGCGGGCAAAGGCGTGGATCAGGGTCGCCGGCGGGCAGACCAGGAGGTCGACCCTCGCTTTCAGTCCCGGCGTGTAGCCCGCCTGAATCTTGCCGAGCACTTCTCCTCGATTGGCGCAGCCCGTTCATCTTCCAATTGCCCGCCACCAGCGGGCGCGGCCGTTCGACGCTCATCGGGCGCCTCCTGTCACGCTTGCGAGGAACAGCCCCTACCAGAGGGTTGCGACGTCTTTCAACCGGCGCCGCCCTTCCCCGCCGAACTGCGATGGGGTATCGCCACTGGGTCGAGCAGGGTCACGATCGGGTTCACGATGCTAAGAGGTATGCGCAAGGCCAGCCAGGGCGTGGTGGGCAAGGTCGTCGCCACGGTGCTGTTCGGCATCCTGATCATCAGCTTCGCGATCTGGGGCATCGGCGACATCTTCCGCGCGACGCCGCAGAACGTCGTGGCCCGCGTAGGGAGACGGACATCACGATCGATCAGTTCCGTATCGCCTTCAACAACGAGTTCCAGCGGATCAACCGGCAGTTCGGCGGGCGCCTGACGCAACAGCAGGCTCGCGCCTTCGGTTTGGACCAGCAAGTTCTCGCCCGGCTCGTCAACGAGGCCATTCTGAGCGAGCGCGCGAAGGAACTCGGCCTCAGCGTCTCCGACCAGCTCGTCGCGCGCAGCATCGCGGATCAGCCGGCCTTCCGGGGACCCGACGGCCAGTTCAACCGGGCCCAGTTCGAGGCCGTGCTTCGCGACAATGGGCTCACCGAGGCCGGTTTCGTGCGCGAGCAGCGCAATTCGCTCGCGCGGCTCCATCTCGCGGAAGCGATCGGCGGCGCGATCTCCACGCCGCTCGCCGCCCAGGAGGCGCAGCATCGGTTCCAGAACGAACGGCGGGCGGTTACCTACCTGATCCTGCAGCCCGCTGCCGCGGGCGAGATCCCGGCGCCGACGCAGGAGCAGCTGCAAGCGTTCTACGAGGAGCGGAAAGCCTCGTTCCGGACCCCCGAATATCGCGCCTTGAACGTGCTTTCGATCGATCCGGCCGCCGTGGCGAAGCCGGGCTCCGTATCCGATGCCGACGCGCGCCAGCGTTACGAACAGAACAAGGCGCGCTTCGGCACTCCCGAGCGGCGCAGGCTGCAGCAGATTGCGTTCCCGAACCAAGCCGAAGCAGAAGCCGAATTCAGCCGCATCAAGGAAGGAACCGCCTTCGAGGCGATCGCAGCCGAGCGCGGCGTGTCGCCCCAGGACCTCGAACTCGGCACGCTTACCAAAGCCGAGATGCTCGACCCGGCTGTCGCGGACGCCGCCTTCTCGCTCGAGGAGGGCGCCGTGAGCGGCCCCGTCCAGGGGCGCTTCGGGACCGTGCTGGTTCGGGCCGCCAAGATCGAGCCCGAGGCCGTGAAGCCGTTCGAGGAGGTGGCCGCCGAAGTGAAGGCCCAGGTCGCGCTCGAGCGTGCCCGCACGGAGCTCGACCGCCTGCACGACCAGATCGAGGACATGCGCGCGAGCGCCCGGCCTCTGACGGATATCGCGACCGAGCTGCAGCTGAACCTGATGCAGATCCCAGCAGTCGATCAGGAGGGGCGCGACAAGGCCGGGAATCCGGTAGCGAACCTTCCGGAGGGCGACAACCTCGTTCGGGCCGCATTCGCATCCGACATCGGCGTCGACAACGAGGCCTTGCGCGCCCGGAACGGCGGCTATGTCTGGTTCGATGTCACGGGCATCGAGCCCCCGCGCGACAAGTCGCTCGACGAGGTGCGCGCCGAAGTCGACCGGCAATGGCGCGACAACGAGGTGTCTCAGCGCCTGGCCGAGAAGGGCCGACAGCTCGCCGAACGGCTCGATAAGGGAGAGCCCATCGAAACGCTTGCTGCCGAGGTGAACGCTCCCGTCAAGTCCGCGACCGATGTTGCCCGCCGCCAGGCGAAGGACGAGCTCACGACCGAGGCCGTGGCGCGCATTTTCGCAACCCCGGTCGGCAAGGCCGCGAGCGCGCCGAACGGCCCCGACACGCGGGCGGTCTTCAAGGTGACGGCGGCGACCGTCCCGCCGCTCATGACGACGACGCAGCAAGCGGACGCGATCAAGAACAGGCTGCGCGAGGCCCTCGGCGACACTCTTCTGGAGGAGTACATCGCCGACCTGCAGAAGGGCATCGGCGTCACGGTCAACCGGCAGGCGTTGCTTCAGGTCACGGGGGGCGACATCTGAGCAATGATCGTCGCTCCGGACTATGACGCATTCGCAAAGGCCTACTCGTCCGGTGAAGCGGCCGTCCTCCGGACTGCGCTGGTCGGCGATCTGCTGACGCCGGTCGCGGCCTTCCTGAGATTGCGGCACGGACGCCGGGGGGCGGCCTTCCTTCTCGAATCCGTCGAGGGCGGCGCCGTCCGCGGTCGTTTCTCGATGATCGGGCTCGACCCCGATCTCGTGTGGCGGTGCGAGTACGGCGTCGCGTCGATCGATCGCCGCGCGCTCGACGCGGCGGGAAACTTCGTGCCGGATGAGCGCCCGCCGCTCGAAAGCCTTCGCGCGCTGATCGCCGAGAGCGCCCTGCCGCTCGGCGAAGACATGCCGCCGATGGCGGCCGGCCTCTTCGGTTATCTCGGCTACGACATGGTGCGCCAGATGGAGCGCCTGTCGGAACCTAACCCGGACGCCCTCGGCGTCCCGGATGCGATCATGATCCGCCCGACCATGATGGTGGTCTTCGATGCCGTGCGGGACGAGATCTCCCTCGTTACGCCCGTGCGCGCGCGGGCGGGCGTCTCCGCGAAGGCGGCCTACGAGGGCGGGCTCGCCCGCATTGAAGAGGTCGCGTTCGCGCTCGAGCGTCCCCTGCCCTTCGACGACCGCATCGACCCGACCGCAATCCGGATCGAGCCGCCGGTCTCGAATACGACGCCTCGGGAGTTCGAGGCGATGGTCGCTCGCGCGAAGGAGTACATCAGCGCCGGCGACATCTTCCAGGTCGTCCTGTCGCAGAGGTTCGAGACGGCGTTCCCGCTCCCTGCTTTCGCGCTCTACCGCTCTCTGCGCCGGGTCAATCCGGCGCCGTTCCTCTGCTATCTCGACTTCGAGGGATTTCAGATCGTCTGCTCGTCCCCGGAGATCCTGGTGCGCGTCCGCGACGGCAAGGTCACGATCCGGCCGATCGCCGGAACGCGACCGCGCGGCGCCACGTCCGCCGAGGACCGCGCTCATGCGGAGAGCCTCCTTGCGGATCCGAAGGAGCGGGCCGAGCACCTGATGCTCCTCGATCTCGGCCGCAACGATGTGGGCCGGGTTTCCGCCATGGGCACCGTCGAGGTCACGCACTCGTTCTTCCTGGAATACTACAGCCAGGTCATGCACATCGTGTCGAACGTCGAAGGCCGCCTCGACCCGAAGCACGATGCGCTCGACGCGCTCGTCGCCGGGTTTCCGGCAGGCACGGTCTCGGGTGCCCCGAAGGTGCGCGCCATGGAGATCATCGACGAGCTGGAGAAGGACAAGCGCGGCCCCTACGCGGGCTGCATCGGCTATTTCGGCGCCAACGGCGAGATGGACACCTGCATCGTGCTTCGCACTGCGCTGGTGAAGGACGGGCGCATGGCCGTGCAGGCGGGCGCCGGCATCGTCTACGATTCCGATCCTTCGTCCGAGCAGAAGGAATGCGTCGACAAGGCAAAGGCCCTCTTCCGGGCAGCGGACGATGCGGTGCGCTTCGCCAGCCGCGCACGCTTCGGCCAGTGAGCGTCCGTCTTCGCGTAGAGGCGCTTAACGCTGCCGCATCGTGCGGAAGGACCCGGGGATATATCCCAAATGTGGAATCCACTTTCGGGTCCGATGCTCTAGGCCGCCTCGGCCTGGACCTTCATCGAGACGATGCGGTCCGGATCGCGCACCGGCTCGCCGCGCTTGATCTGATCCACGTTCTCCATGCCATCCGTGACCTTGCCCCACACCGTATATTTCCTGTCCAGGAAGCGGGCATCGTCGAAGACGATGAAGAACTGGCTGTTCGCGGAATTCGGATCATTCGTACGGGCCATCGAGCAGACGCCGCGCACGTGAGGTTCGGTGTTGAATTCTGCTTGAAGGTCGGGAAGGTCCGAGCCGCCCGTTCCGGTGCCTTGTGGGCACCCCGTCTGAGCCATGAACCCGTCGATTACCCGATGAAAAGCAATGCCATCGTAAAAGCCCCGGCGGGCCAAGATCTTGATGCGCTCGACGTGCTTCGGCGCGAGATCGGGCCGAAGCTCGATGACGACGCGGCCCTTGGTCGTTTCCAGGATGAGAGTGTTTTCGGGATCGGCCATCGGAATCTCCTTGGAAGGCTCGTTTGAGAGTGGGAACGGCCGGACGCCGCCCTGGTTCAAAGGGCGCGGCTGTCGATGAACCGGAACGTGAATGGCCGCCCGGCCGCGGCGGCGCCGAAGCGTTCCGTGAAGGGCAGCGGCGAGCAGCGCTCGAGCGCGACCGCGACGGATCGCGTAAAGGCCTCCCGATCCGAATCCTCGCCGCCCGCTTTGTAGAAGGTGACGCGGGGCCGGCCCAGTACGGCACCGGACCGGCTGAAACTCAGGCGCACCGTGACCTCCTGACCCGTGAAGCCGCTGCCGCGGGGCGGCCTCCAGCAGGCCTGAAGGGCTTCGAACACGTCGCGGATCCTGTCGATCCGCGAGACGGGATCGCGCTCCCGCGGCCGCACCGTCCCGTTGAGGCTTTCCGGCAGGGGCATCGGCACGTCGAAAAACCCATCCTCGTCGCCGTCCTGGGCGCAGGCCGGGCCGGCAGCCAGGGCCGCCACGAGGAGAACCCCTCTCCACACGCCGGCCGAAGGGCTTCGCATTCGTCACTTCGCGTCCGCAGCGAGCTGCATCTTCACGATGCGGTCCGGGTTCTGGACCTGACCGTTGGCGGCCTTGCTGCCCTTCTTGATGTTGTCCACTGCCTCCATGCCCGAGACGACCTCGCCGAAAAGCGTGTATTGGCCGGTGAGCGGAGCGCAGCCTTCGTAGCAGACGAAGAACTGCGAGTTGGCCGAATCCGGGCTCTGGGATCGCGCCATCCCGACCGAGCCCCGCTTGTAGGGGGTCGACGTGAACTCGGCCGGGATGTTGGGCAAATCCGACTTGCCGGTGCCGGTGCCCGTCGGGTCGCCGGTCTGGGCCATGAATCCGTCGATCACACGATGAAAGGCGACGCCGTCGTAAAAGCCCCGTTTCGCCAGCGCCTTGATCTGAGCGACATGCTTCGGCGCGAGATCCGGCCGCAGTCGGATCGTCACCCGGCCGTCCTTTGTATCGAGATAGAGGGTGTTCTGCGGATCGGCCGGCTGCTGTGCCAAGGACGTCGTCGCGGTCGCAAGGCCGAGCGCCATCGCGGCGAGGAATCGCTTCATTGTCTAAGTCTCCTTCGATGCGTGCGGCCTTACCGCCGCTCGAACTTCTGCTTCAGACGGTCAGCCACGATATGGGGCACGAAGCCGGACACGTCACCTCCCATGGACGCGATCTGCCGTACAAGGGTGGCGGTGATGGGGCGGACCATCGGCGAGGCAGGGAAGAACACCGTCTGCACGTCCGGCGCCATGGTCGCGTTCATGGCGGCCATCTGCATCTCGTAATCGAGATCCGTTCCGTCCCTCAGGCCCCTGACAAGGATCGATGCGCCGTGGCGCCGAGCGGCATCGACAGCGAGATCGTCGAAGGTCACGATGTCGAGGTTCGCCTGCTCTGCCGCAGCGACCGGACCGCACGCCTCCCGCAGCATCTCGGCACGCTCTTCAGCCGGAAAGATGGGAGCCTTGGACGAGTGGACGCCGATCGCGATCACGAGCTCGGTCGACGAGGCGGCAGGCCTGCCTGACCACGTCGAGATGGCCGTTCGTGACGGGGTCGAAGGTGCCGGTATAGAGCGCGGTGCGTGTCATGACCGATGCCGTAGCTTGGCCCGCGCTCCAGGGCAAGCGGCGCCGTCTGCGGCGTCAACAGAGGGCACGGTGTCATCCCCGGCGGCGCGGAGCGCCGGGAAGGGGACCCGGACTCCGGTGCACTCTGGGTGTGGATCCCCTGATCCTCGCCCTCGGAGGCTCCGCGCCGCCGGGGATGACACGGCAAGCGGCCCGGTGCCCAAAAAGGATGCCGCCTACCCCTCGGCGGTCTCCACCGGCTCGCCGCCTTCCACCGCATCGTCGCCCTCGATGTGCTCGACCGAGACCACGCGTTCGCCGTCGCGGGTCGAGAACACGGTCACGCCCTGGGTGCCGCGCCCGACGACGCGGATGTCTTCGACCGGGACGCGGATGAGCTGGCCGCTGTTCGTGACGAGCATGATCTCGTCCTCGTGCTCCACCGGGAAGGACGCCACGAGGCGGCCGTTGCGGCTGTTGACCGCCATCGCGGTGATGCCCTTCCCGCCACGTCCGGTGATCCGGTACTCGTAGGACGAGGTGCGCTTGCCGTAGCCCCGCTCGGACACCGTGAGGATGAACTGCTCCTGCGCGCTCATCTCCGTGTAGCGCTCGGGCGAGAGCGCGACTGCCTGGGCGGTCTCCTCCTCGGCATCGGAGGCGCCGTTCTCCCCGTTCGTCTGTTCGCCCGTGACCGCGCGGCGCATCTTGAGGTAGCCCGCGCGGTCCTCGGACGTCGCCTCCACGTGGCGCAGGATCGCCATCGAGATGATGTCGTCGCCTTCCGCCAGGTTGATGCCGCGCACGCCCATGGAGTCGCGGCCCTTGAAGACGCGCACGTCCGGCACCGGGAAGCGGATGCACTGGCCCTTCGCGGTCGTCAGCAGCACGTCGTCGTTCTCCGTGCAGATCTGGACGTCGACGATGTGCTCGCCTTCGTCGAGCTTCATGGCGATCTTGCCGCCCCGGTTCACCTGGATGAAGTCGGAGAGCTTGTTGCGACGGACGGTGCCGCGCGAGGTGGCGAACATCACGTCGAACCTGTCCCAGGAGGCCTCGTCCTCGGGCAGCGGCATGATGGTGGTGATGCGCTCGCCCTGGTCGAGGGGCAGCATGTTCACCAGCGCCTTGCCCTTGGCGTTGGGAGCCGCCAGCGGCAGGCGCCAGACCTTCTCCTTGTAGGCTTGTCCGAGAGAAGAGAAGAACAGGACCGGCGTGTGGGTGTTCGCCACGAAGAGCCGGGTGACGAAATCCTCGTCGCGGGTCGCCATGCCGGAGCGGCCCTTGCCGCCGCGGCGCTGGGCCCGGTAGGCCGAGAGCGGCACGCGCTTGATGTAGCCCGCATGCGACACGGTGACGACCATGTCCTCGCGGGCGATCAGGTCCTCGTCGTCGACATCCGAATCCCAATCCGCGATCACGGTCCTGCGCTTCGTCGCGAAGGCCTCACGGACTTCCCGCAGTTCCCGCTCGATGATCCCGAGGATCCGGACACGCGAGCGCAGGATGTCGAGGTGGTCCGAAATCTCGTTCGCGAGCTTCGAGAGCTCGTCGCCGATCTCGTCGCGACCCAGTGCGGTGAGGCGCTGCAGGCGCAGATCGAGGATCGCACGGGCCTGCGTCTCCGAGAGGCGGTAGGTGCCGTCCTCGTTCAGTTTGTGGCGCGGATCGTCCACGAGCGCGATGAGCGGCGCGATGTCCTGGGCGGGCCAATCTCGGGCCATGAGGGCCTCGCGCGCCGCGTTCGGATCGGGCGCCGTGCGAATGAGACGGATCACCTCGTCGATGTTCGCCACCGCGATGGCGAGGCCGCACAACACGTGGGCGCGTTCCCGCGCCTTGTTGAGCAGGAACTTGGTGCGGCGGGAGACGACCTCCTCGCGGAACTCTACGAAGGCCTTGATCAGGTCCTTCAGGGTCATCAGCTCCGGCCGGCCGCCGTTCAGTGCCACCATGTTGGCGCCGAAACTCGTCTGCAGCGGCGTGTAGCGGTAGAGCTGGTTCAGCACCACGTCGGCGACCGCGTCGCGTTTCAGTTCGATGACGATCCGCATGCCGTCGCGGTCCGACTCGTCGCGAAGATCCGAGATGCCCTCGATCTTCTTCTCGCGGACGAGCTCGGCGATCTTCTCGATGAGCGAAGCCTTGTTCACCTGATAGGGGATCTCGGTGAACACGATCGCCTCGCGTTCCTTGCGGATCTCCTCGATCTCCGATTTGGCCCTCATGATGATGGAGCCGCGGCCGGTCGTGTAGGCGGAACGGACGCCGGCGCGGCCGAGGATCGTGCCGCCGGTCGGGAAGTCGGGACCGGGGATGATCTCGATAAGCTGTTCGGTCGAGATCGCCGGATCCTTGATGAAGGCGATGCAGCCGTCGATCACCTCGCCGAGGTTGTGCGGCGGCATGTTCGTCGCCATTCCGACGGCAATGCCGCCCGCCCCGTTCACCAGGAGGTTCGGGAACCGCGCCGGCAGCACCACGGGCTCGTGCTTCGACTCGTCGTAGTTGGGGCTGAAATCGACCGTGTCCTTGTCGATGTCCTCGAGCAGCGGCATGGCCGCCCGGGCCAGACGGGACTCGGTGTACCGCATGGCCGCCGGCGGGTCGCCGTCGACCGAGCCGAAATTGCCCTGGCCGTCGACGAGCATCAGGCGCAGGGAGAATTCCTGCGCCATGCGGACGAGGGCGTCGTAGATCGCGCTGTCGCCGTGCGGGTGGTACTGACCCATCACGTCGCCCACGATGCGGGCCGACTTCACGTATTTCTTGTCGGGCGTATAGCCATTCTCGTGCATCGAAAAGAGGATGCGCCGGTGCACGGGCTTCAGGCCGTCGCGGGCGTCCGGGAGCGCGCGGCTCACGATCACGCTCATGGCGTAATCGAGATAGGAGCGCTTCATCTCGTCGATGATGGAGATCGACTTGACGTCGCTCGCCGGCGGATCCCCCGCGGGGCCGCCGGAACGGATGTCGTTCGGATCGGTCAAATCAACGTCTTTCCGCAGTTTCTGCCGTAGTGGCGACGGGCTCCGCTTCGAACGCCCGGAGTGCCACCGCGAATCCTTGTGCATTCAAGGTTTTAGATGGGGGAAAACCGGCCCGTTTACAAGCGTTTTGGGCGGTTTTCCCGGCGCGTTTCCGGACCTGATGGAAAGGCGCGACATCAGGTCTCTGGCTTGGACTCCGAACGGGACGGCGGGCGGTCGAGCGCATCGGTTAACGCGCAGAACCGGGTCCACTTGTCCGCACGATGCGCGCATCGGACCCAAAGTGGACCCCACTTTTGGGATCCATCCGATGCTCTTTCTCTTAAAGCAGCGCATCGTTTAACGCGGACAACCGGGGCCACTTTTCCGCACGATGCGCTAACCCCACCGCACCAACAACGCCGTCGCGTCGTCGCTTTGCTTGAAGCGCGGGAATGAACCGCCGTCGGGATCCACCTCGGTTTCGATCCGGCGCGCCTCCCGGACGAGGCTCTCGAGCCCGAAAGACAGCGCCGTCTCGACCAAGCCCTTGGCATCCACGTGCCGATAGAGGTCGACGAGTGCCGAGAACCCGTCGCTTGTCAGCAGCACGATCGTTCCGGACGCGAGTTCGGCGCGGTCATGGCGGAGGCTTTTCGGCCGCTTCCGGCCTCAGGCCGAGCAGGGGCATACCTTCCCCCGGCCCGCTGCTGCTCGCGCCGGTCGCTTAGCCATTGCCGGACAGGCCGGGGTCGTCAGGAGGCCCTTGGGGGTGGCGCCGGTTACCTTAAGGAATTCCGCCGCCTTGGCGCTCTCGGCCACCCGCAGTTCGGGCGCCTCACCGATCGTCCGCACGGTCCCGTCAGGCCGGCCGGACGAAAGCCGTCGTGTCGCCGAAGGTCCAGATGTCGAGGCGCCCGTCCCGCCGCGCAGCAGCGTCATCGCGCCGGCCGGCCAGGTCATGAAATCCTGCCGCTCCGGCGGCGCCTTCGCAAGGAAAGCGTCCCGCGCATCCGTCATCACCCGCCGCGACGAGGAGCAGCCCGTCCGTGGCGTCGGGAGCGAGGGCGGCCAGGCGCTCGCCGGCGAAGCCCGCGAGCCACGCGGCGTCGCTCTGCGGGTGCAAGGCGGCGGGCGTGCCCGGAGGGATGAACGTGTCGATCACCCAAGCCCAGTCGCCGGCGGATCCGCACGTATCCTCGTTGGCCCGGTCGATGGAGCCAGGCCAGCTGATTCGATCCAAAACCGTGAACATGCGACCGCGGGCCCTCGCCAAGTGCGTGCCGCCACGCCATAACGCCAAGGTTCGATCCGGTCCAGCGATGCTCTCCGACTTCGTCTCCGCCGCCCTCGTCACGCTCCTCGTGACCCTCGATCCGCCGGCGCTCGCGCCGATCTTCGTGTCCCTGACGCGGGGGATGACGGGGGACGAGCGCCGGCGCGTCGCCGTTCGGGCTTCGCTGATCGCGTTCGGAATTCTCGCCTTCTTCGGCCTGGGCGGAGAAGTGCTCCTGCGGCTCCTGGGCGTCGGCATCCCGGCATTCCGCATCTCGGGCGGGCTGCTTCTGTTCTGGATCGCCTTCGAGATGGTGTTCGAGCGCCGCAACGAGCGCAAGCAGGCCACCGCCGAC
This sequence comes from uncultured Alphaproteobacteria bacterium, assembly GCA_963723525.1. Classification (GTDB taxonomy): domain Bacteria; phylum Pseudomonadota; class Alphaproteobacteria; order Rhizobiales; family Beijerinckiaceae; genus Microvirga. Next base: position 99,019 of record CAVRRI010000001.1, on the reverse strand, counting down.
ACCGCGATCACGGAGGACCACATCCGCAACGTGGCCGCCTTTCCGCTCGCCATTCCGCTGATGGCGGGACCGGGCGCCATCACGGCCGTGATCCTGCTGGCCGGCCGGGCGGATGGCAGGATCATCTTCCTGACGACCCTGATCGCGTTGATCGCCCTGGGCGTGGCGACCTGCCTTGCCATCTTTCTGGCTGCCGAGCGGGTCGCACGGATTCTCGGCGTCACCGGCAACGTGGTGCTCGAGCCGGCTGCTCGGCGTCATCCTCGCAGGGCTTGCGGTTCAGTTCGTCATCAACGGCGTGGAGTCCCTCCTCGGGCCACCGGCCTTGTGAACGCAAGGAGCGCGGATCTTGCCGTCCGCGCCCCTTCTCCGCTGGAGAAGCCAAGTTCGAGGTGGCCGGAATCCGCTAGTGATATCGGACGACGCGCACCGCCCGGCGGTCGGGAAGGTAGGGGTTCGACACGACCCGAGTGCGGACCAAGGTCCGCGGGCCCCGGTAGACGACGCGGCGGGTCACCACCGGCGGGGCTTGGTAAACCACTCGCCGGGTCACCACCGGCGCGGCGTAGTAACCGTCATCGAAGTCGTCGTAACCGTAGCCGTAGGAGGAAGCGGCGTACGGATACCCGTAGCCGTAGCCATAGCTGTACGCCGGCGCCGCGAAGCCAACGCGGATGCCGTTGCCTCCGTAATGAGGATAGCCGTAGCCGTAATAGGGCGAGCCGTAATACGACGGCGCGCCGATGCCGACCGAGAGGAACTGCGCCTGTGCGGCTTGCGGCATAGCGAAGAGCGCTGCGAGAGCACCGACAGTCCCGAGTGCAAGCTTCTTCATGGATGCCTCCTGTTTTTCCGCGGCGGTTGGGGCCGCCGCTGCTCAGAATGGAGGATAAACGCACGGATAGGAGATGGTTTCCCACTTCAATTGCGGGAATTTGACTTGCGGCACCGGAGCGTCATGGCAAAGTCTTCGACATTAGAGCAACATGAATACTCTGCCGTCCTCACAACGTCTCGAAAAGGCGAACCATCAACTTTCTTCTGGGTTCGATCGACGAGAGGAGGCCGTATTCCTGCAGGGTATGCGCTCCGTCGCCGTCGATGCCGAGGCCGTCGAGGGTCGGAGTCCCGAGCGCGGCCGTGAAGTTGCCGTCCGATCCGCCCCCGGTACGCGGGACCTCGCCGAGCTCGAAGCCAAGTTCGCCCGCCAGCATTCGGGCATGCTCCAGCAGCTTGGCCACGCCTTCGGTCCGCTCGAAGGGGGCCGGTTCATGCCACCCGTGACGGTCACGCGCACGTCCGGATCGTGCGGCTTCAAGGCGTGGATCGCCGCTTCGAATTCCTCCCCGTCCGCCACGGTGACGACCCGGAGGTCGACCCCGAACCGGCAATGCTGCGGAATCGTGTTCATCGCCGACCCGCCCTGGATCATGCCGACGGTGGTCGTCACGCCGCGGCCGTAATCCGTCATTCCCTCGATCGCGAGAACCTGCCGCGCCGCCTCGCGGATGGCGCTTCGCCCGTCCTCGTGCCGTGACCCGGAATGCGCCGGGCGGCCCTCCACATGCACCTCGAAGCGGCCAATTCCCTTCCGAGAAGTGACGATCTTGCCTCCGTCGCGGGCAGGCTCGGTCACGAGAGCGAAGGCCGCACGGCGCCCGAAATCCTCGATCAGCGACCGGGAGATCGGGCTGCCGATCTCCTCGTCCGGCGTTACGAGGAACACGATGGGCCGCGACGCCGTGCCCTTCCGGGCCACTTCCTTGAAGGCCTCCAGGGCGAGCCAGGCACCTCCCTTCATGTCGTAGACGCCGGGCCCGTAGAGCCGGTCGCCGTCGAGGCGCACGGGCAGGTCGCGCTCGAGGGTTCCGACGGGATGAACCGTGTCGAGATGCGACATGGCCAGGATCGGGGCCTCGTCCCGCTCCGGCCCGGTCCGCAGCACCAGGATATCCCCGAGGCCCTGCTGGCCCGGCGATGCGCTCGATCCCGACCGGCACCTCTTCCTGGCCGGCGGCGACGAGGTCCATCATCAGGTTGACGCCGGCCCGGTTATGCGTCGGGCTTTCCGTCTTGATCCAGGCGAGCAGGGTATCGGGAGCGTTTGTCATGGACCTGAAGGCAGATGGCGGAGCCCGCCTCCATAGGCGGAAAGCCCCTGCCCTGTCACGGGCGAAACCGGATTGGGGTTACTTCTTCGGCCGCAGCTTGTCGGGCACGACCACCTGATCGAGGACGCCTCTGAAGCCGCAGGCGGCGCCGTGGAAATAGGTGCACTGGCCGACGCTCGTCACCTGCGCACGCTTCCCCTGCCGGCTGAACCGGATGGTGAGCCGGCAGACCGCATCGTCGCGGGATTCCACGTTCTCGACGATCATCTCCGTTCCCTCGAGTTTGCCGATCCCGGAGAGGCGGCCGGCGCATCGCCCCGGCACTGCCGTCGTGATCAGGGCGGCGAAGGTTTCGCCCTCGAGGTTGATCAGCGAAAGGGAAAGCGCTGCCCTCCCCCGAGCCCTGATAGAGTCCTTCGAGCACCGTATTCAGCGGCATCTCGTCGGCCCATGCCGCCTCGGCCAGGAGAAATGCCGCCGCGGCTGCCATCAGCCGGCCCAATCGCATCGGCCCTCCTCTCAGAACGGGATGTCGTCGTCGAGGTCGGCGTATTTCGGGGCGGCGGAGCGGCGCTCCAGCGGCGCGCTGCGGCCGAACTCGCCGCCGCGGGCCACCTGCCCGGGCTCCTCGAGCTCCTCGCCGCCGCCGCCGCGGCTGTCGAGCAGCGTCAGCTCGCCCCGGTAGCGCTGCAGCACGACCTCGGTCGAATACTTCTCCGCCCCCTGGCTGTCCTGGTACTTGCGCGTCTGCAGCTGGCCCTCGAGATACACCTTCGAGCCCTTCTTCAGATATTGCTCGGCCACCCGCGCCAGGTTCTCGTTGAAGATCACCACCTGGTGCCACTCGGTGCGCTCCTTGCGCTCGCCCGTCTGCTTGTCCTTCCACGTCTCCGAGGTCGCCACCCGCAGGTTCACCACCGGCTCCCCGGAATTCAGCCGCCGCACCTCCGGGTCACGCCCCAGATTCCCGACCAGAATCACCTTGTTCACGCTCCCCGCCATGATGTTCTCCTTGCCCCGAAACCTTGACTGTGTTCTGGGGCCGGAATGGGGCCCGGGCAAGGTTGGGACGGCCCGAATGTGGCGGTGTCCCCATGTTCAACAGGGCTTTCCGGTTCGCAGGGCGGCGAAACGCCGTTGAAATTCAAGGCCTGCCGACGGCCATAGACCGACGTCGCCGAGTCACGACCATTCCCTTCTGCTTGATTCATGTACTCTCTTTGTTCTAGGGTCGGCGACGCCCCGAATGGCTCCGTTGAGTCCCTCCCATTTCGGCGGGCCGCATCCTAAATGTGCGAGACCCGGCTGCTGCGGCCGGGTCTTAACGACAAGCTTGGGCAGGCAATGGCCGAACTCGACGATCTGTTCAATCGCGCCCGCGCGGGCGACCCGAACGCCCGCGTGATCGCAGTCCGCGGCGCGCGGGAACACAACCTCAAGAACGTCGACCTGATGATCCCGCGCGACCGGCTCGTGGTGTTCACGGGGCTCTCCGGCTCAGGCAAGTCGTCGCTCGCCTTCGACACGATCTACGCGGAGGGCCAGCGGCGCTACGTGGAATCGCTCTCGGCCTATGCGCGTCAGTTCCTGGAGATGATGTCCAAGCCTGACGTGGACCAGATCGACGGCCTGTCGCCCGCCATCTCCATCGAACAGAAGACCACGTCGAAGAACCCGCGCTCCACGGTCGGAACCGTCACGGAGATCTACGACTACATGCGCCTGCTGTGGGCGCGAGTCGGGATCCCGTACTCGCCCGCCACCGGACTGCCGATCGAAAGCCAGACCGTATCGCAGATGGTCGATCGGGTCCTTGAACTGCCCGAAAAGACGCGCCTCTACCTGCTCGCGCCCGTGGTGCGCGGCCGCAAGGGCGAGTACCGAAAGGAAATCGCCGAGTTCCAGAAGAAGGGCTTTCAGCGCCTCAAGATCGACGGCGAGTACTATGCCATCGACGACGTGCCGACCCTCGACAAGAAGTTCAAGCACGACATCGACGTCGTGGTGGACCGCATCGTCGCCCGCGCCGACATCGCCTCGCGGCTCGCGGACTCGCTCGAGACCGCGCTGGACCTCGCCGAGGGCATCGCGGTGATCGAGCATGCCGACGAGAAGGACGCCAAGGGCAACGCGAAGCGCATCACCTTCTCGTCGAAGTTCGCCTGCCCGGTCTCCGGCTTCACGATCCCGGAGATCGAGCCGCGGCTGTTCTCGTTCAACAATCCCTTCGGCGCCTGCCCGACCTGCGGCGGCATCGGTCACGAGATGCGCATCGATGCCGACCTGGTGGTGCCGGACGGCAGCGTGCCGTTGAAGCGCGGTGCCATCGCACCGTGGGCGAAATCCACTTCGCCCTATTACGGGCAGACGCTCGATTCGATCGCCAAGCACTACAAGTTCTCGACCGGCACCCGGTGGGACGACCTGCCCGAGAAGATCCGGACCGTCATCCTCTACGGGTCCGGCACGGAGGCGATCCGGTTCGCCTATGACGACGGCCTGCGCGCCTACGAGGTGAAGAAGCCGTTCGAGGGCGTCATCACCAATCTCGAACGCCGCTACAAGGAAACCGAAAGCGACTGGGCGCGCGAGGAGATCGGTCGCTTCATGAGCGCGACCCCGTGCGAGGCGTGCGGCGGCAAGCGCCTCAAGCCCGAAGCCCTGGCGGTGAAGATCGCCGGCTCCGACATCGGCGACGCGACCGCGCTCTCCGTGCGCGATGCCCACGCGTGGTTCGGGGCACTGCCGGAAAAGCTCAACGCCAAGCAGAACGAGATCGCAGTCCGTATCCTCAAGGAGATCCGCGACCGGCTGACCTTCCTGGTCGACGTCGGCCTCGAATACCTCACTCTCGCCCGCGGGTCGGGCTCGCTCTCGGGCGGCGAGAGCCAGCGCATCCGCCTGGCCAGCCAGATCGGGTCCGGCCTCACGGGCGTTCTCTACGTGCTCGACGAGCCCTCGATCGGCCTGCATCAGCGCGACAACGAACGCCTGCTCGGAACGCTGAAGCGCCTGCGCGACCTCGGCAACACGGTGATCGTCGTGGAGCACGACGAAGACGCCATCCTGCACGCGGATTACGTATTCGACATCGGTCCTGGCGCCGGAATCCACGGCGGCGAGATCGTCGCCGAGGGAACGCCCGACGAGGTGATGGCTAACCCTGACTCGCTCACCGGCAAGTATCTCAAAGGCGAATTGCAGGTGAAGGTCCCGGCGAAGCGCCGCAAACCGCAGAAGGGTCGGACGCTGAAGGTGGTCGGCGCCCGCGGCAACAACTTGAAGAACGTGGCGGTCGAGATTCCCCTCGGCACCTTCACGGCCATCACGGGCGTATCGGGCGGCGGCAAGTCCACTCTCATTATCGATACGCTCTACAAGGCGGTGGCGAAGAAGCTCAACGGCGCCCTGGAGCACCCGGCGCCGTTCGACCGCATCGAGGGCCTGGAGCACCTCGACAAGGTCATCGACATCGATCAATCGCCCATCGGACGGACCCCGCGCTCGAACCCGGCGACCTATGTCGGCGCCTTCACGCCGATCCGCGAATGGTTCGCGGGTCTTCCCGAGGCGAAGGCCCGCGGCTACGGGCCGGGACGTTTCTCGTTCAACGTGAAGGGCGGGCGCTGCGAGGCCTGCTCCGGCGACGGCGTCATCAAGATCGAGATGCACTTCCTGCCCGACGTCTACGTCACCTGCGACGTGTGCAAGGGCAAGCGCTACGACCGCGAGACGCTCGAGGTGAAGTACCGCGACAGATCCATCGCCGACGTGCTCGATATGACGGTCGAGGAGGCGCGCGACCTCTTCAAGGCGGTACCGACCATCCGCGAGAAGATGCAGACGCTCGCCCGGGTCGGGCTCGACTACGTGCATGTGGGCCAGCAGGCGACGACGCTCTCCGGCGGCGAGGCGCAACGCGTGAAGCTCTCGAAGGAACTGTCGAAGCGCGCCACGGGCCGCACCCTCTACATCCTCGACGAGCCGACGACCGGCCTCCACTTCCACGATGTGGCGAAGCTTCTGGAGGTGCTCCACGAACTCGTCGACCAGGGCAATTCGGTCGTCGTGATCGAGCACAACCTCGAGGTCATCAAGACGGCCGATTGGGTGATCGACATGGGCCCCGAAGGCGGCGACGGCGGCGGCCGCATCGTGGCCGAGGGAACCCCGGAGGACATCGCCAATTCGGCCGCGAGCCACACGGGCCGCTTCCTGCGCGAGGTCCTGGCGCGCAGGCCGTTGAAGAAGGCGAAGGAGAAGGTGATCCGGGCCGCGGCGGAGTGAGCCCCCGGGGCCGCGAGGGAGGGCCGAAACGCCCTCCCTCCCGATTGCTCGATACCGCTTCGCGGCCCTTCAGGCCCGGGCCGGCACGAGCGCTTCGGAGCGCGCCCGGTCGAGGCTCAGGGCGCCGGGGCCCGTGAACACGAAGAGCAGAAAGACGAAGCAATAGAGGATCGCCGCATCACCGCCGTTCAGGAGCGGATAGAGACTGCTCGGCGCGTGGAACATCCAATAGGCCACCGCCATCGTGCCCGAAAGCAGGAACGCCACGGGACGGGTGAACAGCCCGAGGAGCAGCAGCGCGCCGCCGACGAACTCGATCACGCCTCCGATTCCGAACAGGGAGAGGAGCGGCGGCGTTCCGGACGGGGGCGGCGCCGGGAAGCCGAAGAGCTTCTGGGTGCCGTGCAGGATGAAGATCAGCGCCGCTACGATGCGTAGGGCGGCCAAGGCGTAAGGCGACCAGCGGTCGAGGATGTTCCAGTTCGACATTCCAACTCCATAGCAATCCGGCATCGGGCCGGCCCCGTTACGAATCCGCTGCGCGCAGAGCCGGGCGGGACCATAGCCGCCCGTGCGGCAGAGTGGCTTCGCAATATCGTGAGGTCGCCGCTACGATCGTCGCAGCTCCGACAATGATAGCTCGGTATGATCGACGGCCTCGATCAAGGGCGGCGGCATCTCTGCCAAGCAAAAGCGGTCGGCTTGCCGCCGTCGATCGCTGCCGACGAGCGCGGGACGGCAAACAGCCGGGCGGTGTCCCGTAAAGGCCGGTAGGGCCGACCCGCTCAAAGCGTCTGGTCGTCTCGGCGGGTCGTGGCAGTCTTTTCTCCCGCTCAGGAGTAAATACACGATCGACCCGGAGTACAAAATGGGAGCCTCGCAAGGGTCGCGAATCCGTTTCGGTCGAGGTCGATTTCCTTTGGTCACCGGGGAGGATCCCGATGATCCGCGTTCGGCAGTCGGGCGACGGCGGTCCCTGACAGTCCGCCCCGATTCCGGGTATGATCGGCGCCAGGAGGCGTTCTGAAGGACCGGGAGATGGCGATGGCCGGGATCCGGCGATGCGACCCAAACGACCTATGCCCCGCTGGGCGTGTACTTGATGGTGAACGACGGCTATCGGGCCTGCGAATTCTATGAGCGCGCCTTTGGGGCCGAGGTGACGGAGACCTATCCCTGGGAAGGCAAGCTCGCTCACGCGACGCTCAGGATCAACGGCGGCGAAGTCATGCTCTCCGATGAGTTCCCGGAAGAGACGACCGGCGTGCGGAGCCCGGCTTCGCTCGGCGGAACGACGGCCAGCGTGTCCCTTACGGTCGATGATGCCGATCGCTGGTTCGAGCGCGCGATCGGCGCGGGCGCGACCGTGATCCGGCCTCTCAAGGACGAGTTCTATGGCCGCTCGGGCAAGGTCCGCGATCCGTACGGCCATACCTGGGGAATTCTCGGGCCGGTGAAATCAGGTACTGCCCGCCGGCCTGAGGCGGCCAGACGCCTTCCCCTTCGGCCCTTCCGAGCCCCATGTAATGAGGTCCAAGGAGGTCGCTTTCGCGACGCGTCATGGTGCATGGGAGAACCCTCATGAGCCGAGCCTTCGTAAAGGAAGATCAAACCGAACCCGGTGCCGATCTCGTACCCGATCGCGTGCTGTCGGACCTCCCGAACTACGTCACCCGCCGGGGGCTCGAAGCCCTCTCGCGCCAAGTCGAAGAACTGCGGGAAGCCAGGCACAAGGCGGAGACCATCTCGGACGACGAGGAGCGCCGGGCCGCGCTCTCCGTATCGACCGCGACCTGCGCTACACCCAGGCGCGCCTCGATACCGCCGAACTCGTCGATCCCCGCGGCTTGCCGCCGGACGAGGTGCATTTCGGTTCGGAGGTGACGGTGGCGGATGAAGGAGGCGCGGAACGCACCTACACCATCGTCGGCGAAGACGAGGCGGATCTCTCGAAGGGCCTCCTGAGCTTCGCCGCGCCACTCGCCCGCTCGCTCATGAGGGCGCGCGTTGGCGACGTGGTGATCTGGAAGCGCCCTGCCGGCGACAGGGAATTGGAAGTGCGTCGGATCCGGAACGCGTAAGCGGAAGAAGTTCGAACAGCGGCATGAAAAGGGGCCGGATCCGGCCCCTTTCATCCGCCGGCACGACTTACTGTTGGGCGGTGCCGCCCTGGCCGCCCTGGCGCCGCAGCAACCTGCTGTTGCCGCCGGCCTCCCCCGATCCCGAGGCGTTGGCCTTCACGTCGCCCGAGGACGTCTCCATGTTGCTGCCGGACGACACGGAACCGGTGGTTTCCGCGTTGGTTCTCTGGCGGGTCGATGCCGGCACGTTGGTGTCGCTCGACTCCCGGCGGATGCTGGTGCTGGAGCTGTTCCGTTCGACGTTCACGCCGCCGCGCACCGTAGTGCGGCTCCGGACCGACTCCGAAGGCTCGTTCTCCTCGTAGGTCCTGACCGTACGCCTGCGAACCGACACGGAGGGTTCTTCTTCCACCACGCGGCGCGAGCGCACCGCGTATCTGGCGGACGGTTTCTTCTTCTTCACGACAACCTTCTTGGCTGGCCGCTTCTTCTTAACGACCACCGACGGTTCGTCGTCCTCGACCGTGGTGACCGAGCGGCGGCGGACCGAGACGGACGGCTCCTCGTGCACGGTGGTGCGGCTGCGGACGGACACGCCCGGTCCGTTCGCGGGACTCGACTCCCACGCTGCCCGATGTCCGGGTCCGGATATTCGTGTCGTCCACTCCCTGGCGGCTTTCCGAAGAGGTCGAGGTCCGGGTCGAGCCGGTCACCTCGGATTTCCCGTCGGACTGCATCTTGGCGCCGGCGTCGGCCTTGCCGTCACCGCCCTGCTTCCTGAGCATCAAGTTGGGCTTGCCGGACGCTCCGGCGTCCATGTTCGCACCTGTATTGGACTGGGCATAGGCCGTGGTGCTGAGGAGCAAAGCGACCAGACCCAGAGCGATCTTGTTCATGATCATCTCCGTCGAAAAGGTAAGCTTTTCAAGTAACGCGGCGCCAAGTTCCGGGTTCCGGCCAATCCAACCCCATGCTTCAAAGGTACCGACACGACTCTTGAGAAGAAACCGATATTGCAGACTGCCAAAAGAACTATCAATGAACTACGACGATATTCGTTCCTGCGCTGCCCGTGAGCCGAAAGGCTGTTTCCGCCGGAGAGAAACTTGACTGTCTGGCACCGGGAAACTGCCAGCATTCCGAGGACGCGTATCTGTTAACAAAAACTAAACCAGCCATGATGCATAAACATGACTGACATACCCTCCGGCCGCTCCTCAAGCGGAGCCTTCGTCCCTATATGCTGCATTGCACAAGGACGAAATCACGACGCCGGCCAAGCGGGCCGGACACGAAACGGAGCCACAAATGTTCGTCACCTATCTCCTCTCCAGGCTGCGCGCCTACTTGCGTTACCGCGAAACCGTGCGCGAGCTGTCGCAGCTCACCGATCGCGAACTCGACGACCTCGGCATTTCGCGCTTTCAGATCGACTCGATCGCGCGCGACCACGCCGTTGCGTAATCCTGCTGCGATGAAGCAAGGTCTCGATGCCCGCCTTTCGGCGGGCATTCGCGTCTGAACACCCGCGACGGCGATACGGGTTGATCGCGCGGCGGCGCGCGCGTAACCCAGGCACATGAGGAAGCCTGAACCCATCCACGTCGTCGGCGGCGGACTTGCCGGCTCCGAGGCCGCATGGCAGATCGCCCGAGCCGGCGTTCCCGTCGTCCTGCACGAGATGCGCCCCGTCCGCGGCACGGACGCCCACAAGACGGACGGCCTGGCCGAACTCGTGTGCTCCAACTCGTTCCGCTCGGACGACGCCGAGACCAATGCCGTCGGCCTCCTTCACCAGGAGATGCGCCGCCTGGGCTCGCTCATCATGGCGCAGGGCGACGCTCATCAGGTGCCGGCCGGCGGCGCCCTTGCAGTCGACCGCGGGGGCTTTTCGGCCGCCGTCACCGCCGCCCTCGCCGCCCATCCCCTGGTGACCATCGAACGAGAGGAGGTCGCGGGGCTTCCGCCGGAGGATTGGCGCTCGGTGATCGTCGCCACCGGCCCCCTCACCTCCCCTGCCCTTGCCGAGGCCGTCCTCGCGCTCACCGGCGAGAAGGAACTCGCGTTCTTCGACGCCATCGCGCCGATTGCCTATCGGGAATCCATCGACATGGGGGTGGCCTGGTTCCAGTCGCGGTACGACAAGGCCGGACCGGGCGGCACGGGCGCCGACTACATCAACTGCCCCCTCGACCGGGACCAGTACGTCGCCTTCGTGGGCGCGCTGCTCGATGGCGACAAGACGAGCTTCAAGGAGTGGGAAGGCACGCCGTATTTCGACGGCTGCCTGCCGATCGAGGTCATGGCCGAGAGGGGACGCGAGACCCTGCGACACGGGCCGATGAAGCCGGTCGGGCTCACGAATCCGCACAGGCCGGACGAGAAACCGTACGCCGTCGTGCAGCTCCGGCAGGACAATGCGCTCGGCACTCTGTTCAACATGGTCGGCTTCCAGACCAAGCTGAAATACGGCGAGCAGACGCGGATCTTCCGCATGATCCCGGGCCTGGAGAACGCCGAATTCGCCCGCCTCGGCGGGCTGCACCGCAACACCTATCTCAACTCGCCGAAGCTTCTGGATCGCACCCTGCGCCTGAAAGCCATGCCACGCCTGCGCTTTGCCGGCCAGATCACCGGCTGCGAGGGCTATGTCGAGAGCGCCGCCGTCGGTCTTGTGGCCGGCCGCTTTGCAGCCGCCGAGCGTCTCGGACAGGACATCCGGCCCCTGCCGTCCACGACCGCGCTCGGCGCCCTCATCAATCACATCACCGGCGGCCATATCGAGACCATCGACGAGGGGCCGCGCTCGTTCCAGCCGATGAACGTCAATTTCGGACTGTTTCCGCCCTTGGACCGGATGCCGAAAGCGGACGACGGGAAGCGGCTGCGCGGGCCCGCGAAGGCGCTTGCCAGAAAGCGCGCCCTGACGGATCGCGCGCGGGCGGATCTCGACGCCTGGCTCGGCGGTGCCGTGGTGCCGGTGGCGGCCGAATAGACCCCTCCGCACTGCCCGTCTCAGAAGCCGCGCCAGAGAACCCAGATCCGCCGCCATTGCGGCAGGTCGACCATCGTCCGGAACGGGTCGTAACCGGACCGGTCCATGGCCTCGAGATAGGGCTCCGCCAGGGCCGCCGGCCGGAACGCGGCAGCGGCCTCGGACGGCGCCGAAGCGCGCAAGATCCGGGCCTGCCGGAGGTGCCGCCGCGCAATGGCACGCAGGTCCGCAAGAGCGCTCAGGAGACCCGGCCCGCCGCGCCCGGTGACGATGTCGTCCCGCACGACGCCATGCCTGGCGAGAAGGTCCAGCGGAACGTAGACCTGCCCACGCCGCGCGTGCCACGGGAAGGCGCGCAGGAGGCCCGCGAACGCATAGGCAACGCCGGCATGACCCGCCGCATCGGGCGATCCCGCCGCACCGCCGTCGGCGAGAATGAACGAGGCGAGACGGATCAGGATCGACGACGTCTCGCCGGCATAGCCCTCGAGATCGCTCACCGTCGGCATGGCGTCCTCATAGAGATCGAACACGCGCGCGTCGATGAGGTCGACGAAGGCCTGCCGTGGCAGGCGGAAGCGGACGATCGCATCGTCGAGCGCCGCCGCGACCGGATTGGCGCGCATGTCGCCCCTTGCCTCGCCCTGGAGCGCGTCGCGCCACCATTGCAGGCGGATCTCCCCCACCATGGGCTCGCGCACGGACTCGCGGACGCGCGACACCTCGAAGTTGAAGGCGTAGAGAGCATAAAGGAAGCTCCGCTTGTCGGCCGGAGCGAATTGCGTCGCCCAGTAACGGTCCGGATCCCCCGCCCGGACCAGAGATTCGCAGTGCTCGAAGTTGAACGTCGTGTCCGGCTTGGCCACCGGTCAGTCCACTGCGACGAGGGCAGCAGCGGCTTTGCGGTTCTCCGCAATCAGGATGTTGTAGGTGCGCGCGGCCGCACCCGTCTGCATCACCTCGAGGCCAATGCCCGCCTCACGCAGCGTCTGCCGGAGGACCGGAGAGACGAACTCGACGTCGAGACCGGTGCCCAAGAGCAGCAGTTCGATGCTGTCGCGCTCCTCGAAGACGGGTGCCAGCACCTCCTCCGATATGTCGCGGGGCGACGCGACCGGCCAGGCACGGATGCCGGACGGCAGCGCGAGGACCGAACCGCGATGGGACATGTCCGCGAAGCGGAACCCCCCATTGCCGTAGGCATCGATCGGGAAACGGCCGGGGACGAAGCCTTCGTGGATCAGGTCGCCCCTCATGGCCTCACTCCGCCGGAACGGTCCTGCCTTCGAGGGCGGAAGCAGGCACTTCCATCCCTTGCTTCAGCCCGAGATAGATGAGGACCGGCGAGGCGATGAAGACCGACGAGTACGTGCCGACCACGAGACCGAAGAGCATTGCGTAGGAGAAACTCTTCAGGACCTCGCCGCCGAAGAACGCCAGCGACAACAGCGCGAGAGCCGTCGAGACGCCGGTCACGATCGTTCGCGTGAGCGTGTCGTTCATCGCCTTGTCGAGCAGTTCGCCGATGGGAAGGCGCTTGTATTTGCGCATGGTCTCGCGGATTCGGTCGTAGACCACGACCGTGTCGTTCAGCGAATAGCCGATAATGGTCAGGATCGCGGCGATCGAAGTCATGTTGAATTCGAGTTGGGTGATCGCGAAGAAGCCGATGGTGAGGACGATGTCGTGCAGCGTCGCCACGACGGCGCCGATGGCGAACTGCCACTCGAAACGGAACCACAGGTAGGCCAGGATGGCGAGGAGAGAAAGGAGAATACCGAGGGTGCCCGACTGGACGAGTTCGCCGGACACGCGGGGTCCCACGACCTCCACGCGCCGGAAGTCGTAGTCGGCGGAGAAGGTTTCGCGAAACCGGGAGACCACCGCCTGCTGACCCTGTTCGCCGCCGGGCTGCAACGCGACGCGGACGGATACCTCGCGCCCGTCGCCGAACTCCTGCACCTCCACCTCGCCGAAGCCGAGCGCATTGGCCCGTTCACGGATGGCCCCGGCATCGGCTTGAGCGGCCTTCGCCTGCAGCTCCATCAGCGTGCCGCCTTTGAAGTCGATGCCGAAGTTCATGCCGACGCCGAGAAAGAGTCCGACGGCAAGCACGGACATGGCGGCGGAGAACGGGAAGCTCCAGCGCCTGAAGCGCATGAACTCGAACTTGGTGTTCGTCGGGAAATAGCGGATCAGCATCATGACCGAGTAAACCCTACGAAAACGAGACGTTCACCGGCTTGGCGAAGCGGTACCAGGTCGCGATCAGCAGCCGCGTCACCGTATAGGCGGTGAACACGGTCGTAATGATGCCGATCGACAATGTCACGGCAAACCCGCGCACCGGACCGGTGCCAAGGAAGAACAGGATCCCGGCCGCCAACAGGGTCGTGAAGTTGGCGTCCAGGATGGTTCCGAGCGCCCGCCCGAAGCCCTCGTTGAGGGACGAAATCGCCGTCCGGCCCAGCCGGGCCTCCTCGCGGATGCGCTCGTAGATGATCACGTTCGAGTCCACGGCCATGCCGATCGTCAGCAGGATGCCGGCGATGCCGGGCAGCGTCAGGGTCGCGCCGAGCACGGACAGGACGCCGAAGATCAGGCCGACGTTGATGAAGACGGCGACGACCGCGAGCACGCCGAGAAGGCCGTAGGACGCGATCATGAAGGCCGCGACCAGGATCGTGCCGATCAGGAGCGCAAGCTTCCCGGCCACGATGGAGTCTTCGCCGAGACCCGGTCCGACCGTGCGCTCCTCGACGATCGTGAGCTTCGCCGGGAGGGCGCCGGCGCGGAGCAGCACGGCGAGATCGTTGACCTGCTTGACCGTGAATTGGCCGGAGATTTGGCCCGACCCTCCGGTGATCGGCGATTGGATCACCGGCGAGGAGATGACCTCGTTGTCGAGGACGATGGCGAGTGGACGGCCGACGTTCTCACTTGTGACCTGGCCGAAGCGCTGAGCGCCTCGGATGTTGAAGCGGAAGTTGACGATCGGCTGGTTTGTCCGCTGGTCGAAGGCGGGCTGCGCGTCGATCAGGTCGCCGCCCTCGACGATGACGCGGCGCTCGACCGGGATCCTCTGGCCGTTGGCGTCCTTCGACGGAAGCAGGTCGACGTCGCCGGCCGCCTCGTTCGCCACAAGCCTGAATTCGAGCTTCGCGGTCCGGCCCAGAATGTCCTTGAGGCGCTGCGGGTCCTGCAGCCCGGGCACCTGGACCAGGATGCGGTCGGCACCCTGCCGCTGGATGTTCGGTTCGGTCGTCCCGAGCGCATCGACGCGGCGCCGGAGGACTTCGATCGCCTGGCCGCTGGCGCGCCGCACCCGCTCGTTCATGCCCGCCTCCGTATAGGCGAGCTGGATCGTGCCGTCGGGCTGTTCGGTGATCTGCAGATCCACATTGCCGGTCTGGCCGAGGATCGGGTTGGAAACCGGCTGTGCGAGTTCCCGCAGCTTCGGCAGCACCCGCTCCCGGTCCGCCGGGTCGGCAACGCGGATCTGCACGCCGCGCTGCGTCAGCTGAATCCCGCCCTGGGGCGCGACCCGCGTCTCGCGCAGGATGCGGCGGACATCGTCGCGGAGCTGATTGGCCTGGCTCCGCAGGAGGTCGGGAACGTCGACCTCGAGGAGCACATGCGAGCCGCCCTGGAGATCGAGGCCGAGCACGATCGCCTGCGTCGGCACGATCCAGGACGGGAGCCAGCGGGGAACGGCGTTCTGCATGGCCTGCCGCTGTTCCGGCGTGAGCATGCTCGGAACGGCGAGCAGAAAGCCGATCAACACCGTCGCAACGATCGCGATGACCTTCGACTTCGAGAAGCGAAGCATTCCCGGGAATCCTCTAGTACGTCCGAGCGGTCAAGCCTTGACCGGCTCGCCCTTCGCCCTCACTTCGGCGACCATCGCGCGGGCGACCTTGACCCTCACCCCGTCGGAGATCTCGACTTCGATATCGGCCGCGTCTTCCTGGACCTTCGTGACCTTGCCGATGATGCCGCCGGAGGTGACCACCGTGTCGCCGCGGCGCACGTTCTTGATCATCTCCTGGTGCTCCTTCGCCCGCCGCTGCTGCGGGCGGATGATCAGGAACCACATGATGATGAAAATAAGGACGAAGGGGACGAGCTGCAGGAAAATGTCGCTACCGCCGGCGGCGGGGGCTCCCTGGGCGAAGGCGGGCGAGATCAAGCGGCTCTCCATGGATAAAGGCGCGTAGCGGGCCCATTCGGCCCGCCCGCGCCGGACGAGATTCTCAAAGCGGCGCGGACTATACCCATCGAACCCGCGAAAGCAATGAATCCGAAGGGACTTCGCCGGATCGATGGACGGAGCCGATCAACCGAGATAATCAGCCCGTGCCTCTTTTTGAAGTCGGCCATGAATCGCGACTTTTCCGACTCCCCCGACGTGCTGGCGGTCCTCACCCGGATCGCCGAGGCGCTCGACCGCACGGCCCCGGCGGGCTTGCCGCCGGCGGATTTCACGGCCGCCGATGCCTTCGTGTGGCACGCCGCCGGCCGGCGGCTGACGCCGGTGCCGAAGGTGAACCGGGTCGAGATGAGCCTGCTTCGCGGCATCGACCGGGTCCGTGACACCCTTGCCGACAATACCCGGCGCTTCGCGAGAGGTCTGCCCGCCAACAACGCCCTCCTGTGGGGCGCCCGCGGGATGGGAAAGTCGTCTCTTGTGAAGGCCGTCCATGCCGAGGTCAACCGGGAAGCGGGAGCCGCCCGGCGCCCGCTCAAGCTGATCGAGATCCACCGGGAGGATATCGAGACCCTGCCCGAGCTGATGGCGCTGCTCCGTCCCGATCCTCACCGCTTCCTGGTCTTCTGCGACGATCTCTCGTTCGACGCCGACGACACGTCTTACAAGTCCCTCAAGGCGGTGCTCGAGGGCGGAATCGAAGGCCGCCCGGACAACGTCGTGTTTTACGCCACCTCGAACCGCCGCCACCTCGTGCCCCGGGACATGATGGAGAACGAGCGCTCGACGGCGATCAATCCCGGCGAAGCCGTCGAGGAGAAGGTCTCCCTGTCGGATCGATTCGGCCTCTGGCTCGGGTTCCACAAGTGCAGCCAGGACGAGTACCTGCAAATGGTCTTCGCCTATGTGGACCATTTCGGGCTGGAGGTCGCACGCGAGACGATCCGCGCCGAGTCCCTTGAATGGGCGACGACCCGGGGTTCGCGGTCCGGACGAACGGCCTGGCAGTACATACAGGACCTTGCCGGCCGCCTGGGCCAGGTCATCTGAGCTCGCGGCATCGCTTCATGAGCTCGCGGTCGTCCTTCGGCATCGACCGGGTCAGTTCTTAAGGTCGCCAAGGGGGTCAATTCCTCAGTTCGGTTGACACGGTGGTCTCGAAGCCCGTGGACAGGTTGCCGGCGTACCCTCCAGGCCAGTCGCTGCGGCATAGCGCCCGCGGATCCATATCGAAGCTGCGCGGGTTGATAACCGGCTGCACTGCGCGGTCGGAGACCACTGAATGTTCAAATCCTGGATGAGACTGGCCCTCCACACGACCTTGCTGGGCTTGGAGGCCCAAAGAGTCGTGGGAATGCGCCTGTCGCAGGTCGCGCTCGGCCGGGGTACGTCGGCGGAGACGGGGCGCATGGTGACCGAGAAGATGCTCGCCTTCGGGGAGGCCGCCTCAACGGTCGCTGCCGGCGGATCGGCTCACAAGGTGGTCAAAGGCTATCGCAGGCACGTCCGGGCAAACGTCCGCCGCCTCAGCCGATGAGGCGACAGGGCCGGTCCGCCCGTGCCTCTGATGACTGCATGGCTTCGACAGTCAGGGACAGAGATCCGGTTACGCGATCGGCTTTGACAGCTCGCACGACTCCTCGGCGCGTGGCGGGTCTCGCCGAAGCTGCGAGCGCGGTATCGCGAATATGTTTCCTGTGCACTGCATCGGGGCAGCGCCGAGGAGACAGGCTTCGGCAAGCGTGTCCCCAGCAAACGTGGAGGAGGCCTGCCCACCGGTGAGCACAATGCTGCGCTGCAGCAACCTCCGCCCTCCCCGCGCGTTGGGTTGGGAAGATCAGGAGAGACAGATGCACATTCAAGAAACGACAACGGCTCACCAGGCCGGTTCTTTACGACCGGACGTTCCTGCCGCGCGTCCTCATGCCATAGAGTCCTCTCCTTTCCCCCAAGGTTGGTCTGCCCACGAAAGAGGGATCAGACGGAAACTTGCCGGCGAGACTGGCTCGGCTCCACAGCGGTCGCGGCGCAGTTCGCGAGGCTGGCTTGCTCCAACGCTGATCGGCTCTGCCGCCGCGCTGGGAACCGCAGCACTTTACAATATCCAGCAATCGAGGACCGCAGAGCGCGAACATCCGCCGATAGGCCGTTTCCTGACGGTCGACGGGGTACGCCTGCACTACATCGAACGCGGCCAGGGCGAGCCCCTGCTGCTGATCCATGGCAACGGTACCATGATCCAGGACTTCACCAGCAGCGGCTTGGTTGACCGGCTTGCCGACCGTTATCGCGTCATTGTCATTGACCGGCCGGGCTATGGTTTCAGCTCCAGGCCCCGCAAGCTGTGGACACCCAGGGCCCACGCGTCGCTGTTCGAGAAGGCGCTGCGGAGGCTTGGCGTCGAGCAGGCGACGGTGCTCGGGCATTCCTGGGGAACCATGGTCGCGGTAGCACTAGCGCTGCAGGCTCCGGACCTTGTTCGTCGTCTCGTCCTTGCGTCAGGCTACTATTTCCCGACACTGCGCGCGGATACGTTCCTGCTGTCGCCGCCGGCCATTCCGGTGATTGGGGACGCGCTCCGCTACACGGTTTCGCCCCTCGTTGCGAGAGCGGTGCTCCCCGCGATGATCCGCCGGATGTTCGAGCCGGCATCGATCCCGGACCGCTTCGAGCGGGAGTTCCCGAAGAGCCTGATGGTGCCGCCCGTCGCAGTTGCGCGCCGCAGCCGAGGATGCCGCCCTGATGACGCCGTCGGTCGTCGAGTTGCAGAAACACTACCGCGATCTGAAGCTACCCGTCGCGATCATCGCGGGCACGGACGACAAAATCGCCGACGTCGGGCGTCAGTCCGGGCGGCTTCACGAGGAACTCCCCCAGAGCGAGTTCATCGCGCTGCCGGGACTTGGACATATGGTCCATCACCTCGCACCGGATCAGGTCGCGCAGGCTATCGACCGGGCGGTCCATCGACAGGGTTGAGATCGCACTTGCGATTCGCGTTCCGAAAGTGAGGCTCATCTCAGGCCTCTCGCCGCCGCATTGTGCGAGACCTCGACCGCCCATGTCGAAGACAGGCGGCTCATCAGAATTGCTTTATTTCGGACGCTCTCACCTCAACAGAGGGACACGGCGGCTCGATGTAAAATGGCGATCTGGAATCCGATAGGAATGGCGGCCATCGACCGCCATCCGCGTTCGGTTCGCGCCGGACCGGACGCTCGTGCTCAGCTCCCGCTGAGGTGCTTCATCGGGTCCACGGGCGCCTGTCCCTTCCGGAGCTCGAAATGGAGCTGCGGAGAGGTCACGTTGCCGGTCTGACCCGAAATCGCCACCACTTGCCCGCGTTTCACCCGCTCGCCCCGCTTCACCTGCAGCGAGCCGTTATGGGCATAAGCCGACACGTATCCGTTGTCGTGACGGATGAGCACGAGGTTGCCGTAGCCTTTCACCTCGTCGCCCGCATAGGTCACGGTGCCCGCCTCGGCGGCCTTCACCGGGGTCCCTTCGGGGAGCGCGATATTGATCCCCTCGTTTCCGCCGTTGGCACCGAACCCGGCGATGACCTTGCCGCGCGCCGGCCAGCGGAAATCGCCGCTGAGCGCCCCCGTCTGGTCGGGCTCCGAGGATGGCGCTTTGGCGGTTTCCTGCGGCGGAGTCGGCTGAGGCGCGTAGGAGGGAACGGCCGGCTTCCCCGGCTGAGGTTCGGTTCGAGCCGCCATCTGCGGCGGGGCGGCCACGAGGGGGGGGTCCTGAGAGGCAACCTTGGACGGAGCCGCCGGAGGCGCTTTGGCGAGCGCCGGCGCAGATGGCGCAGCGGCCATGCCGGGGCGCACCCGCTGGCGCGACGCGTCCGCTGGCGCGGCGGATTTGACCGCTGCCGGTTTTGCCCCTTCCACCAGACGGTATTTCGGCTGGCTCGCGGGCATCGGCGGGGCGTCAGCGACCTGACTTGATGTACCGCCGGCGTGATAGACGGGAATCACGACCTGGGCGCCGGGCGCGATCTGGCTCGGGCTCTTGAAGCCGTTCGCGGAGAGGATCGCACTTCCCGGAACGCCGTAGCGGTTGGAGATGGTGTTCAGATTGTCGTCGGGTGCGACCGCGATCCGCGTCCCGCCCGCCGCCGTCCAGCCGGTCGCGCCGCCGGTCACGGGCGCACTCGCGACCCGGGATAGGGGCGCAGCCTGAACCGGCGCGAGCGGTTGAGACTGAATTGGCGGCAGCGACCGAGACTGCACGGGTGCGGTCGGAACCGATGCGGCAGCCATACTTTGTTGAGGAGCCGCCGGCTCGTTCGAGGCCAAGCGCTCGCTTCGCCGAGAATGGATTGGAGAAGGCTTCGCTTAACCGCATCGCTGTCGCTGCTGCAGGCCGAGACGGCTCCCCCCATCAGGCCCACGAGGACGATCCGCGAAACCGCGGTCCAACGCCCCGCACACACGCGCTTCCTTCATGACGCATTCCACCCGTACGCAAACTCGACGGTCGGATTAAAGGCGAGTTCAGGTTAAACAAGTGTTGCCGCAGCGGAGGATTGTCCTTCCGCAGCGCGGAATTTTTGCGACGATGGACGATGTCGCGTCGACCGCCCCGTCGCCCCGCACCATCACAGAGCCTGCGCGACGCCGGACAGGAGCGGAGAGAGGCGCAGGGCTCCGCCAAGCTCCTCGCGCAGGTCTCCCTGGGCCGTCCGATCGGCGCGGTGCAGACGGGGAATTCCTTCGACCGTCTGGGCGCCGACGAGCCGCCCCTCCGGCGCCAGGAGCGATGCCAGAGAGGACGGGATCGCCGGAGCGGCCCCGTTGACGAGGATCCGGTCGAACCGCTCCCGGGGCCGCGGCGCGATGCCGTCGCCCGTCTCGATCCTGACGCCTTTGGCGATGCCTGCCGCAGCGAGATGCCCGACGGCGCTCTCGGCAAGCGTGCCGAACCGCTCCACCGAGACCACCTCGCGGCCGAGCCGCGCCAGGAGTGCCGTTACGTAGCCGCTTCCGGTGCCGATCTCGAGCACCCGATGGTGCGGCTCGACTCCCAATGCGACGAGCATCGAGGCGACCGTCCTCGGCGTCGTCATGGTCTGGCCGCAAGGCAGCGGAAGGGCGACGTCCTTGCGCGCAAGGTCCGTAAAACGGCGGGGGGCAAAGATCTCGCGCGGCACGAGTTCCATCGCGCGGAGCACCGTCGTGTCTCGGATCCCCCGTGCTCTTAGGGAAAGGAGGAAAGACGCCACTCCGATCGCTTCCTCCTCGGCGCGCGCACCGGCGTCGAAGAAGGCATTCGAGCCTGGCTCGATGCGGAGCGGTTCGCGGGCCATCCTCGTTCCTCCGGGCCGCGGCACGGTGCTACCGGAAGCCCTGCACGTAGCGGGTGAGCGTCGGTTCGTCCGTCATGTCGAGCCGAAGCGGGGTGATCGCGATGCGGCGGTTGGCGAGCGCCCAGAGATCGGTACCGTTGCCGGGGGTGAAGCGTCGTCGTTCGAAGGTCACCCAGAAGTACGGGTTGCCGCGCCCGTCCATGCGCTCGTCGAGGCGGAGAAGTTCCTGGCTGCGGACGCCCTGGTTGACGACGGACACGCCGGCCACCTCCTCCGGCTCGCACCCGGGAAAGTTGACGTTCACGAGCGTTCCCTTGTCGACCCCGAGTTCGAGGATCCTGCGGATGATGCCCGGCGCGTGCGCCTCGGCGCATCGCCACTTCATGTCGTCGCGTCCGCTCGGCCCATAGGCCTGAGACAGGGCGATGGAAGGCACCCCGAGGATGGTGCCCTCGATGGCGCCCGCGACGGTCCCGGAATAGCTCACGTCCTCCGCGACGTTCTGCCCCCGGTTCACGCCGGAGAGCACGAGGTCGGGCTTTCCCTCGCGCATGAGGTGGCGAATCCCCATGATCACGCAATCGGTCGGCGTGCCCTTCACGGCGAAGTGCCGCTCGGAGATCTCCCGCAGCCGCAAGGGATCGTTGAGGGACAGCGAGTGCGAGACGCCGCTCTGGTCGGTCTCCGGCGCGACCACCCAGACGTCATCCGAGAGCTGGCGGGCGATGGTCTCGAGCGCCGTCAGACCCGGCCCATGGATGCCGTCGTCGTTGGTGCAGAGAACGCGCATCAGGCCCGGCCTCCGATCCGGGTCAGGCCGCCCATATAGGGCACGAGCGCCGACGGGATCGTGACGCTGCCGCCCTCGTTCTGGTAGTTCTCCAGAACCGCGATGAGCGCGCGGCCGACGGCGACGCCCGAGCCGTTGAGCGTGTGCACGAAGCGCAGCCCCTTGTCATCCTTCGGACGGTAGCGCGCATTCATGCGCCTGGCCTGAAAATCGGTGCAGACCGAGCAGCTCGAGATCTCGCGGTAGAGGCCCTGGCCCGGCAACCAGACCTCGATGTCGTAGGTCTTGGCGGACGCGAATCCCATGTCCCCGGTGCAAAGGATCATGGTGCGAAACGGCAATTCGAGCTTCTTCAGGACGGTTTCGGCGCATGAAAGCATGCGCTCGTGCTCCTCTGCCGAACGCTCGGGCGTCGTGATGGAGACGAGTTCGCATTTCGTGAACTGGTGCTGCCGCAGCATGCCGCGCGTGTCTCGACCGGCGGAGCCCGCTTCGGAACGAAAGCAAGGCGTGAGCGCCGTCAGGCGCATCGGCAGTTCGTCCTCGGCGAGGACGCACTCGCGCACGAGGTTCGTCAGCGGCACCTCGGCCGTCGGAATCAGCCAGAAGCCCTCCCGGGTGCGGAACATGTCGTCCGCCGCCTTCGGGAGGTTGCCGGTGCCGTAGGGCACCTCGTCCCGCACCAGCAGCGGGGGCGCCACTTCGGTGTAGCCGTGCTCGGTCGTGTGCAGGTCGATCATGAACTGGCCGAGCGCCCGTTCGAGCCGCGCCAGCGGACCCTTCAGGACCACGAACCGAGAACCCGACAGTTTCGCCGCCGCCTCGAAGTCCATCTGGCCGAGCGCCTCGCCGATCTCGAAATGCTGCCTTGCGGCCGGCAGAGCCGCCGGCTGCCCGGACCGATGGCGCTCCACATTGCCGCTTTCGTCGGAACCGACCGGCACCTCGGATTTCGGCAGGTTCGGGATGACCGCAAGCGCCTTCTCGAGCGCTTCTCCCGCTTCGCGCTCCTCCCGTTCGAGCCGCGGCACGGTCTCCTTGAGCGCGGCGACTTCGGCCATCAGAGCCTGCGCGCGCGCTTCGTCCTTGGCCGCCTTCGCCTGACCGATCTCCTTCGAGAGTGCGTTGCGGCGCTCCAGGGCCTGCTGCAGGGCCGACACGGCGTTCTTCCGGCGGTCGTCGAGGGCGATCAGACGCTCGGCTTGAGGCTCCAGGCCCCGGTTGATGAGCGCCCGGTCGAATGCGGCGGCGTTCTCGCGGACGAAGCGGATGTCGTGCATGGGATCGGACCGGTGTGTCCGAGAGGAGCCGTCGGCCGGTCGGGCGCCCTCGCCTACCCGGCCGCCGCGCGCGCGGCCTCGGCTTCCGCGCGCTTCCTCTCCACCACTCGGACGGAGAAGATGGACGCCTCGTAAAGAAGCAGGGTGGGGACCGCAAGGGCGAACTGGCTGATCACGTCCGGCGGCGTCAGCACGGCGGCGACCACGAAGACGATCACCACGGCGTATCGGCGCTTGGACTTCAGGAATTCGGAATCGATGATCCCGGCCCGCGCCAGAAGGGTCAGGATGACGGGCAGCTGGAAGCAGATGCCGAACGCGAAGATCAGCGTCATGATGAGCGACAGGTACTCGCTGACCTTGGGCAGGAACGAGATGCCGGGGGACGCATCGGTGGCAAGCTGCTGCATGCCGACGGAAAAGCGCATGAGCAGTGGCATGGCGATGAAGTAGACGACCGCCGCCCCGATGCTGAAGAGGATCGGCGTCGCGATCAGATAGGGCAGAAAGGCCTGCCGCTCGTTCCTGTAGAGACCTGGCGCCACGAACTTGTAGATCTCGGTCGCGATCACCGGAAAAGCGAGAAAGCCGGCCCCGAAGACGGCAACCTGGATCTGCGTGAAGAGATATTCGAGGCCGTGGGTATAGACGAGTTGAGCCTTCTCGGGCGACCCCACTGCGGCCACATAGGGCCAGACGAGAACGTTGTAGATGTACTTCGCCCCCGCGAAGCAGACAAAGAACATCACCACGAAAGCGATGAGCGCGCGGATGAGGCGCGAGCGAAGTTCGATGAGATGATCGATCAGCGGCGCGCGCGAGGCCTCGATCTCATCGTCGGCCGTCGTCATCTACGTCTTCTCGCCCGTTTTCCCGGCCGCCGCATCCGGAGCCGTGGTCCCGTCCGCCTCCGCCGTCTTGTCCACGGCGGCCCTGATCGAGTTGGCCGGGTCGACCACCGGCGGCACGGACGGTAACGGGAGGGTGATCAGGGGCTCGGCCGGCGCAGGCGGATCATCGGCTTCGCCGCGGCCTTGGGCCGTGGCTTCGGAGACCGTTTCGGCGGGGGTGCTCTCGCGCGCCGTGGCCGGGGCGTCGATAGCGCCTTTCAGCTCGTCGCGGATCGTCTGCATGGGATTGAACCCCTGATTGAGCGACCCCACGGATTCGTTCACGCCCTGGATCTGGCGCTTGACCTCGTCCAGTTCGGCCTCGCGCATGGCCTCGTTGAACTGGCCCTGGAACTCCGCCGCCATGCGGCGGATCTTGGTGGTCATCTGGCCGAGTGTTCGCAGAGCCTTGGGCAGGTCCTTCGGGCCGATGACGATCAGCGCGACGGCGCCGATGACCATCACCTCACCCCAGCTCATGTCAAACATGGCGCGGCCCTAGGCCCCTTTCCCTTACCTCGACCGGAAGCGCCTCGGCGACGCCGGCGGCTAGCTGACCTTGCGCTCCGTCGTTGCGGCGGCCGCCGAAGTCCCGGCGCCTTGATGCTCGATGGTCTTCACCGGGGTCGACCCGTTCGCCGGAGGGGTCGCGGTCGAGGCCGTATCCTCCTCCGTCATGCCCTTCTTGAAGGCTTTGATCCCCTTGGCCACGTCGCCCATCATCTCGGATATCTTGCCGCGCCCGAAAAGAAGGACGACGATCAGTCCGACGACGATCCAGTGCCAGATACTTGCGCCACCCATGGCGTTCCTCCTGCGCCCGCTTGCCGGCGCGGCTAGGTTACAGAACTCGCGGCCAACCTAGGGATGGGACGCGGCGAAAACAAGGACTTCTTGGGCATCGATCTCGACCCCGACTTCCGTTCCGCCCTCGCGCCCGGCCTGATCCCGGACCCTGGCATGAAGCGGCCGCTCGAGGCCCTGCACGATCACGTGAACCAGGTCGACCTCCCCGAGGAACCTTCGGGATATCACCCGGCCGGCAAGACAGAATCCGGGCGGTTTCAGACGCACGCCCTGCGGGCGGATGCAGACGACCGCGTCGGCCCCCTCCGGGAGGCGCGGCGCCGCGAAGGTTCCGACCGGGGTCGAGACCCGACCGCCGCGCACCTCGCCCTCTACTTCGTTGAAATCGCAGAAGAAGCGGGCCGCGAAGAGATCGGCCGGGCGCGCATACATCTCCTCGGCCGGACCGTGCTGCACGATGCGGCCGGCGCGCATGAGGACGATCCGGTCGGCGATCATCATCGCCTCCTCCGGGTCGTGGGTCACGACCATCGTGGTCGCCCCGGTTTCGCGCAATATGGCGACGGTTTCGTCGCGGATCGCATCGCGCATGCGCCGGTCCAGGTTGGAGAACGGCTCGTCCATCAGGAGGACGCCGGGACGGGGCGCGATCGATCGGGCCAGCGCCACCCGCTGCTGCTCGCCGCCGGAAAGGGTGTGCGGATAATCCGCCCCATACCGTTCGAGGCCGACCCGCGACAAGGCGCGCCGGGCGGAAGCCTCGGCCTCCGGGGCCGGAAGGTCCCGGAGGCCGAACATCACGTTCGCCAGAATGGTGAGGTGCGGGAAAAGGGCGTAGTCCTGGAACATCAAGCCGATGCCGCGCCGCTCCGGCGGCACGAAGCTTTGCGGGCCGCTCACTTCGAAGCCGTCCATCAGCACGCGCCCGGCGCTCGGCGTCTCGACGCCCGCGGCCAGCCTGAGCAGCGTGGTCTTGCCGCAGCCCGAATGACCGAGGAGGCAGACGAGCTCCCCCGGTTCGATCGCGAGGGTCACGCCGTCGACGGCCCGCAGCGAACCATAGGCCTGGCTGATCCCCTCGAAGGCGAGCTGAGCCGGAATCGATGCGCCCGCCGTTCCGCGCTGCCCCCAGCGTGGCAGGCGAAAGCGGTCGCGAGCGCGGTTCGGGCCGGCGATCATTCCTCCTCCGGCCCGTCTTCCTCATGCATGTCGAGGTCGGGCAGCGTGTCGTCCTGGTCGAGCGGATCGAGCGGGTCCTCGTCCTCGGCCAGGGCCTCGGAGTCGGAGGGCATGGGTATGGAGAGGCCATGCGGGATGCGGCCCTCGATGAAGCCGGCACCCTTCAACTCCTCCAAGCCGGGGAGATCCCCGATCGTGTCCAGGCCGAAGTGCTCGAGGAAGGCCGGAGTTGTGCCGTAGGTGACCGGCCGTCCCGGCACGCGACGGCGTCCGCGCAGCCGAATCCAGCCGGTTTCCAGCAGCAGGTCGAGCGTGCCCTTGGAGGTGGCCACGCCACGGATCTCCTCGATTTCGGCCCGCGTCGCCGGCTGGTGATAGGCCACGATGGCCAGGGTCTCCATGGCGGCCCGGGACAGCTTCTTCGGCTCCACCACGTCGCGGGACAGGATGTAGGACAGGTCGCCGGCGGTCCGAAAAGCCCAACGCCCGGCCACACGGACGAGGTTGATGCCCCGATCCGCGTAGAGCGCGGCGAGCTCCCATAGGATGGCCTCGACCTTGGCCCCCTCGGGAAGCCGCGCGGCAAGCTCCTCGATGCTCAGCGGCTCGGCAGAGGCGAACAAAAGCGCCTCCGCGATGCGAACGGCTTCCCGACGGTCCGGCTCTTGAGCGACGTCGGCTTCCACCAGTTTGACGGCAGCAAGGCTCACACGCTTCTCCATCTCAAGCCTCGGCCGGCGCTGGACGCTCGGTGGGCCGCACCCAGAGTGGCGCAAAGGCTTCGTCCTGGCGAAGCGCCAGCTCCCCCCCTCGCACCATTTCAAGGGTCGCCGACAAGGCGGATGCCAAGACGGTCGGACGCATGGCCGGCTCGACCATGTAGCGCACCAGATAGCCGTCCAGGGAGACCCAGTCACGGCATTCCCCGACAAGGCGCTCCAGCGCCTCCCGCGCTTCGACCAGCGACCAGACCTGCCTCTTGTGGAGCGTCACGCGCGCGTTGAGCTGCTTTTGCCGTTGGCGGGCGTAGGCGGAGAGCAGGTCGTAGAGGGTCGCGTCGTAGCGCAGGTCCTTGCGGACCTGCACAGGTTCCGGAGCGCCCCGCGCGAAGATGTCCCGACCGAGGCGGCTGCGCTCGCCGAGCTGCCTCGCGGCCTCTCGGATGACTTCCAGGCGCTGCAGCCGCAGCGCCAGTGCCGCCGCGAGGTCGTCGGCGCTCGGTTCTTCCCCTTTCGGGGGTTCCGGCAGCAGAAGCCGCGACTTCAGATAGGCGAGCCACGCCGCCATCACGAGGTAGTCGGCGGCGAGCTCGAGGCGCAGGCGACGGGCCTCCTCGACGAAGGTCAGGTACTGCTCGGCGAGCGCCAGGATCGAGATCCGGTGAAGGTCCACCTTCTGGCGCCGCGCGAGTTCCAGCAGCAGATCGAGGGGGCCCTCGAAGCCGTCCACGTCCACGAGAAGCGCGGGCTCGCTCTCGGCGCGCTCGGCCGGCGCAACATCGTCGAAGGGGAGAGCTTCTGCCATCATGCCACTCAATGCGCCCGGTTCGGCAACATTATGCCGCCAGCGCCAGCGCCGCATCCAATCGCGCTCTGGCATCCACAGGGTCGAAAGGCTCCGGTACGTGCCGGATGCGGAGCAAGGCGGCATCGGCCCGGCGGAGGGCGTCGCCTTCGAGGATCGGTGCGGCTTCGGCCACCGCGGTCATTTCATCCATCTTGCCGTTGCAATGAAGGGCGACGTCGCAGCCGGCCGCAAAGGAACCCTCGGCCCGTTCGCGGAACGAACCGGAGAGCGCCTGCATCGACAGATCGTCGCTCATGACGAGCCCATCGTAGCCGATGTAGCCGCGAACGACTTCGGCGATGACTTTCTTCGACGTCGTCGCCGGATGCTCCGGATCGAGCGCCGTGTAAACCACGTGGGCGGTCATCGCGAGGGGCATGTCGGCAAGGACCGTGAACGGTGCGAAATCGTGCGCTTCGAGCTCCGCACGGCCCGTCTCGACGACCGGCAGGGCGAGATGGCTGTCGGAGCGCGCACGGCCGTGGCCCGGGATGTGCTTGATCACCGGCAGCACGCCGCCGGCCAGCAGTCCCTCCGCGGCAGCCCGTCCGAGTACCGCCACCGTGGCCGGGTCCTTGCCGTAGGCGCGATCGCCGATGACGTCGTGAGCGCCGGCCACGGGCACGTCCAGGACGGGAAGGCAGTCGACGTTGATGCCGAGGGCCAGGAGATCGTGCGCGATGAGGCGGGCGCCGAGACGGGCGAGTTCGCGGCGGACCAGGGGGTCGTTCGCGTGAATGCGGCCATAGGCGGCACCCGGCGGATACTTCGGCCAATGGGGCGGGCCCAGGCGCTGGACGCGTCCGCCCTCCTGGTCGACGAGAATCGGCGCATCGGCGCGGCCGACCGTCTCCCGCAGCGTTTCGCACAGCGCCGTGACCTGCCCGGCATCCTCGATATTGCGCCGGAACAGGATGAATCCCCACGGGTCGGCATCGCGGAAGAACGCGATTTCGTCCGGAGTCGGCATTAGGGCGGAACAGCCGGCGATAAAGGCGCGGGAGGTCATGTCCGCGCCTTACGACCGCACCCTCACAGGGTCAAGGAGACCGATCCGCCGAGCTCAGTTCTTCGCGACGAAGCACTGTCCGCCTTGCCCTTGCACCCTGGAGCAGAGCGATGAGGCGTCCTCGCGGGACATCGGACCGACGCGGACGCGGAAGATGGTGTTTCCGTTGACTTCGGCCCTGCGGATGAGAGGCGTCGCGCCTCCGAGGTCCGGAAATTTCTGCTGCAGCCGCTGGAGAGTCGTCCGGGCATCGGCCTCGGACGGGCTGACCCCGAGCTGGACGGCGAATCCGCCGATGGGCGCCGCATCGGCCGTGGCTGAGACAGAGGGAGCCGGGGCGGCGGGAGTGATCGCCATAGGCTGAGCGGCCGCCAGCCGTTGAGGTGCCGGATGCGGGGCGGGCGGCGCCGGCGTCGTCGACGTCGGTTGCTGCGGCGAAGAGCCGCCGGACGATGCCGGTACGGTGGGAGTCGCGGCGGCGGCGCGGGGAGCGGACGCGGAGGGAGTCGCCGGCGCGGCTGCGGCAGCCGGGCGGGGTGGCACCGGGGTTGCGGACGGCTGCGGCGCGGGCTGACGCGGCCTGTGCGGCCGGCGGCAAGGTCAGAGGCACCTGGGCGGCGGAGGCCGCCGGACGCGCCGGCGAAGGCGGCGGTTCGGGGGAAATGATCGTTCCGTCGGGGCGGATCGAGACGGTGCGAACTTTTCGCGGCTCGCCGAGATTGAGGCCGTGTCCGGCAGAAGGTGCCGCAGGCGGGACGACAGGGATCACGGCGGCCGCATCAGCCTGGCTCGCGCGGCGGGTGGCCTCGCGTACGTCGACCGGCTGCTCTTCCCGGTTCACCACCTTGGTCTGCGATTCCCGTTCGGCGCGCTCGTAGATCTGCTTGTTCTGGTTAGGGATCTCGACTCCCCCGGGGGTCTGGGGCTGAACTTTCGAGGGCTCGCTCGTCGCCTTGATGAGCGGCGGCTCTCCGCCCGCCATCATGGTGGCAGGACTGTTCAGCATGAGGGCGCCGCCCAGGCCGAGGACCGCAAGACCCATCACGACGCCCGCCGTCACGAGGATCTTGCGCGAGTTCCGGCGGGCCGGCTTGAAGCCGTCATTTGCGTCCTCATGCGCGTCATCCGACGCGCTTTCGTCGAACGAGGGGGTGAAGTTCGGATCGTAATCGCCGTCCGACTCGACTTTGGCGTGATATTCGGCGTAAGAGGCCGCAACGCGGCTGTAGGGGTCGTCCTGAGGCTCGTGCGTGCTGCGCAGCCCTGGTGCGGCGCGATTGGCGCGGAGGCCGTCCCGTGCGACGAAAAGGTCGTCGGCGAAGGGCTCGCTTCCGGATCGACTGCTCCGGTCGCCGGCGAGCAGAGGCTTGAAAGGGGTCGTCCTGCCCGACGATCCGCGCCAGTTCGGCGAGGGGGTCGATCCGGGTCGGGGTTGCCGGCGCGGCCTGGCTCTGTGAGCCAAGCTGCTTTTCGATATCGTTCAGATCGACGGCGAAGCGGGGCTTCACTGATTCGTTCATGCGCCGAACCTCCGTTGGCCGATCTGGAGCGCTCCAGGCCGGCTTTACACAACTAGAGCCCTGGGTTCTCCGGCCGCAAACGCTCGCCCCGCCTCGGCAGCTCAGCGCATTTCGTCGGGAGCCGTAACGCCCAGGACCGCAAGACCCGACGCGAGCACACCCTTCATGGCATGCACGAGCGCGAGCCTCGCCTTAGTCGAATCTTGATCACTCTGATTAACAAACCGTAGCTGCGGCATGTCTTTGCCCCTATTCCATAAGGAATGGAAGGCACTTGCAAGGTCGTAGAGATAGAATGCGACCCGGTGCGGCTCATGGGCCTCAGCGGCTCCCTCGACGACCCTAGGGTACTGCGACAACCGGCGCAGCACGTCCAGTTCGGCCTCGTCCCGAAGGATGGCGAGATCCGCACCGATCAGAACCTGTTCCGAGAAACGGGTCCCCGGAAACGCCTCGGCCGCCTGCCGGAAGACGGAGGCGCAGCGGGCGTGGGCGTATTGGACGTAGAAGACGGGATTGTCTTTCGACTGCTCGACCACCTTTTCCAGATCGAAATCGAGAGGCGCGTCGTTCTTGCGGAAGATCATCATGAAGCGGACGGCGTCGCGGCCGACCTCTTCGACGACCTCCCGTAGAGTAACGAAATCACCGGAGCGCTTCGACATCTTCACCGGCTCGCCGCCGCGGAGCAGCTTGACGAGCTGGCAGAGCTTCACGTCGAGGTCGCCCTCCCCTTCCGTCACGGCCTTCACCGCGGCCTTCATCCGCTTGACGTAGCCGCCATGATCCGCGCCGAGAACGTCGATCATCGAGCGGAACCCCCGCTCGAACTTGGAGCGGTGATAGGCGATGTCGGTGGCGAAGTAGGTGTAGGATCCGTCGGATTTCAGG
Organism: uncultured Alphaproteobacteria bacterium; assembly: GCA_963723525.1. Taxonomy (GTDB): domain Bacteria; phylum Pseudomonadota; class Alphaproteobacteria; order Rhizobiales; family Beijerinckiaceae; genus Microvirga. Next base: position 68,092 of record CAVRRI010000001.1, on the reverse strand, counting down.
AGCGGACGATCGACGTCGTCTCCGAAGCGGGTCGCCCGGAAGAGAGCCTGCTCCCGATCCTCCCAGTCCTCGTCCTTCTGCCCCTTCGGGGGCGGCAGGCGGCCCACATAGACGAGATCGCGCGCCTTCAGGTCCTCGATGGTCCGGGCCACGACACCGCCGTTTCCCTCCTGGAGAGAACGTTCCGAGAAGAAGACGTCGTGCCGGATGTTCAGGACGGCGAGATCCTTGCGGATCATCGCCATCATTCCGTCGATCGCGACCTGGCGGACGAGCGGAAGCCATTCGGCTTCGGGCCTCTCGAGGAGCGTCCGCCCGTGCGAGGCTGCGAGTGCCTGGCCGACGGGCTTGAGATAGTCGCCCGGGTAGAGGCCCTGGGGGATGGTTCCGATTTCCTCGCCCAAGGCCTCGTGATAGCGCAGGAAGGCCGAGCGGGCGAGAACGTCGACCTGCGCGCCGGCGTCGTTGATGTAGTATTCCCGGGTCACCTTGTAGCCGGCGAAAGCCAGGAGATTGGCGAGCGCGTCGCCGAAGACCGCACCACGGCCATGGCCCACATGCATCGGACCGGTCGGGTTCGCGGAAACGTACTCTACGTTCACCGCGTTTCCGCCGCCCTGCCCGCTCCGGCCGAAATCCCGATCCAAGGCGGCCCGCAGGACGTCGTGAAAGACGGATGGCGCAAGAGTCAGGTTGAGAAATCCCGGTCCTGCCACCTCCAGCTTGACGATCCACGGGTCGTCCTTCAGTTCCGACGCCAGGAGGTCCGCGAGCGCTCGCGGGCTCATCCGCGCCTCTTTGGCGAGGACCATCGCGGCGTTCGTCGCGAGGTCGCCGTGGGACGTGTCCCGCGGCGGCTCGACGACCACGCGGGAGGTGTCGAGCCCCGCCTGAAGGCGGCCGGAATCGGCCAGACGGCCGACCGCATCCGCCACGCGCCTCTCGAACAACCAGAAAATATTCATGATCGAATCAGTCCTGCCCTGCCGGGTCAGACCTGCCCCGGACGCACTTTCGGGGCTCATGTCACGTCATCCGGCCGTCATCAAGTCGTGACGGGAGGCGAAGTCCGGCGGAGCACGATCTCGGGACAAAAAACCTCACGGCCGGTGGCCGTGAGGTGCGACCTGCTGTCGGGAAGAAGCGCTCAGACGTTCGTCGGGCCGGAGCGTCGCTTCGCCATGAAGGCGTCGAACTCCTCACGGTCCTTGGCGCGCTTCAGCTCCTCGACGAACTCCGCAAAGGCGCGGCTTTCCTCATCGAGGCGCCGGCGCTCCTCCTCGAGGCGCGCCAGCTCGCGCTGGCGATACTCCTCGAAGGCCCAGTTCCCGGTCGGGGCGGCGCGCCGGAACGAATTCGGGGCCGCGAAGGTCCAGCCGAGGTTCCGCTCCATGTAATCCCGGGCACCGGCCGGCACCGGGTAGCCGGCGAATTTCCAGATCAGATAGGCAAGCGCCAGCGGCCACGCGAAGATGAAGCCCAGGATGATTCCAGCGATTTCCCAGCCGCGACGGATCGGCGGGCCGCAGCGCCGGTGTCGCAGATCGGTGTTCCAGGGCGCAGTGCCGACAAACGATGACATCGAAGTCTCCGTGTTCTTCCCCCCGACGCTTCAGATGCGTAGCCGTTGACGCCCTTTCAAGATCATCGGAGGTCGGGGGTCGTCTCGAACAGACGCTGGTGCTCCAGCAAGGCGTAGCGGTCGGTCATGCCGGCAATGTAGTCGGCCACGCGGCGAGCAAGGCGCGGCTCGTCGTCCGGCAGATTCGCCTGCCACTCCGCCGGCATGGCGCGCGGCTCGTCCATGAAGCGCCGAAACAGGTCGCGCACGATCCGCTCGGCCTGGGCCCGGACGCGCATCACCTCCGGATGCCGGTACATGTGCGGATAGAGAAAGCGCTTGATCGAGGCGTCGGCTTCCCGGATCGCGGCCGAGAAGCAGATCATCGTGTCTCCGGCCTGCCGGATATCGTCCGCATTCTGCGGATCGAGAGCCGCCAGGCGGCGCTCGCTCTCGGCGACCACGTCCTCCACGAAGCGCGTGATGACACGCCGTGTGAGTTCGTGGATGCGGCGAGAGGTTTCGAGGCCCGGATAGAGGCCGTCGACTTCGCGCAGCAACTCCTCCAGGAACGGGACTTCCCGCAGGTCCTCGACGGTGAAAAGGTGGGCCCGCAAGCCATCGTCGATATCGTGAGAATCGTAGGCGATGTCGTCGGCGATGGCCGCGGCCTGGGCCTCGCCGCCCGCATAGGTGGCGAGACCGAGATCTTGCTGCGCGTTGTACTCCACGATGGCAAGCGGCACTCCTCTGGCGGCATACCGCCGGGTTGGCTCGCCCCCGGCATCGAGCAGCGGGCCGTTGTGCTTGACGAGGCCTTCGAGCGTCTCCCATGTGAGATTGAGCCCGTCATAGGCCGCATAGCGGCGCTCGAGCCGCGTGACGACCCGCAACGTCTGGGCGTTGTGGTCGAATCCGCCGAACCCTGCCATGCAGGCCTCCAGCGCGTCCTCTCCGGTGTGGCCGAACGGGGTATGGCCGAGGTCGTGGGACAGCGCGAGGGCTTCCGCGAGGTCCTCGTCGAGCCCGAGGGAGCGGGCGAGCGCCCGCGCGATCTGGCTGACCTCGATGGAGTGGGTGAGTCGGGTCCGGTAATGATCGCCTTCGTGGTAAACGAAGACCTGGGTCTTATGCTTCAGGCGGCGGAAGGCCGAGGAATGGATGATCCGGTCACGGTCGCGCTGGAAATCGCTCCGGGTCGGCGAAGGCGCCTCGGGGTACAGGCGCCCGCGGCTCCGCACCGGGTCGCAACCGTAAGGAGCGCGCCAGCGCTCGCCATGGGGCCGCATGCGACGTCCTCGGGTTGAAGCTTCGTCCGCGGGCAATTACCTTGGCCTAGAACGACTTTGCAAGCAGGCAAGGAGCCATGTCCCCGATCACCCTGACCGAGCGCGCCGCACGCCGCATCAACGAGATCATGGCGGCCGAGCCGCAGGGCTCCATGCTCCGGATCAGCGTCAACGGCGGCGGTTGCTCCGGGTTCCAGTATGCCTTCGATGTCGAGCGCGCCCGGCAGGCGGACGATCTTTTCGTCGAGCGGGACGGTGCGGCCGTCCTCGTGGATCAGGTCTCCCTGCAGTATATGGACGGATCGGTCGTGGACTTCGTGGACGACCTGATCGGGCAGTCCTTCAAGATCGAGAACCCTCACGCGACCGCCTCGTGCGGCTGCGGCACCTCCTTTTCGATCTGACGCCGGAAGACAACGTCGCGTCCGCGACCGGGAGCCCGTCCATGCGCTCGATCCGCCGCCCGGCTCTCCTCCTCGCGGCCGCCGCCGTCGGCACTGTCGCGCTCGGCTACGAACCGGCACCATTGCGGGATCTCTCGTTCGAAGGGCCGGGTAGCCGCCTCTCGATCGGCGCAGTCCGGCTGCCGCATCTCGCCGCAGCCTTGGCCCAGGCCGACCAGATCGTCCTCGACGACGTCACGCTCGTCCAAGGAACCGGCACCTACTCGGCAAAGCGCATCGTGCTCTCCGGCGTCGGCTCGGCCCGGACGGAGATCGAGGCCGTCTTCGATCGAAACGCGCCGGAGCCGCTGGCGGACAGGCTGAGCCGGATCCACGCGAGGCAGGTCATGATCCCCGAACTCGTGACGGATCAGCAGGTCGGGCCGGTCCGCCAGAGGACCACCTATCGAAACATGATCGCATCCGACATCCGGCACGGGCACATCGCCTCGCTCACGGCCGACGAAGGCACCCAGGAATCGGACGGACCGCCCGGCAGGTCGACGGCGACGCACGGAAGGCTCACTCTCACGGGACTGGCAGCTCCCGACCTCGCCCGCATCTATGTCGAGAAAGGCGTTTCGCAGCCTGCTGCCTTCACGAAGGTCTACGACCGCTTCTCGATCGAGGACATTCGCCACCGGGCGCCCAACGGGGCTTCCGTGCGTATCGCGAAGGCCGAAGGTCGCGATGTCCGAATGCGGCCGACGGAGGAATCCTGGTCGGGCAGCACCTCGCTGATTTCCGCCATGACGGAAATCGACCAGCCGTCGGCGGCCGAGACGAACCGCCTTGCGGTGGCGGTCGCCGATCTGCTGGGAGCCTTCGAGATCGGGCTGGCCGAATTGCACGGCCTATCGATCGACGGGATCACCGATAAGGGCGACCCGGTCGGCGTCCGGCTCCGTCGTGTCGCCTATTCGGGAGCAAGGGCGGACCGGCCGTCGGAGATGCGCCTCGAAGGCTTCGATTCGGCCGTACGGGAAGGCACGACGAGATTCGCGGCTCTCGTATTCACGGGCTTCTCGTTCCAGGCGACCCGCGAGGGCGTCAAGGCGCTCAAGGGCAAGTCCCTCGACGATCTCGACGCGACGACGATCCGCAGCCTCATCCCGACGATCGGCACCGTGCAATTGTCCGGTCTGGATCTTGACGTCCTCGATGCGAGGAACGGAGGACCGAAGCCGCGTCGCATTCGCGTCGCCGTCAAGGATCTGGAGTTGACCGCCGACAAGCCGCTGAACGGGATCCCGACGAACATCCGAATAGGACTGCGGAACTTGGCCATGCCGCTTCCGCCCGACAGCCCCGAGGACGGCATCAAGACCCTCCTCAGCCTCGGCTACGGATCCGTCGATCTCTCCTTCGCGGTCGCGGCAACTTGGAACGCGACCGGCAATGAAATCATCCTCAGCGAGCTTTCGGCGAGCGGCGCCGAGATGCTGAACGTGAAGGCCGGCGCGGTCCTCGGGAACGTGACGAAGGACGTTTTCGACGCCGACACCGCGCTCGCGACGGTGGCGGCTCTCGGAACAACGGCGAAGAGCCTCGACGTGAGGATCGAGAATACGGGCTTCTTCGAGCGCTACCTGGCTCAGGAAGCGAGGAAGCTGCGGAAGACTCCGGACGTGCTGCGTCGAGAGTACGGATCCGCGGCCGCCGTCGCGCTCCCGAGGCTGCTGGGCAACTCGGAGCAGGCCAGGAAGCTCGGCCAAGCCGTCGCACGGTTCGTCGCCAAGCCGGCGCGCCTTCAGATCTCGGCGCGGGCGAAAGGCGCGGAAGGAATCGGCGTCGCCGATGTGGCCGCCCTCCCGACACCCGCCGCGATCCTCGAGCGGCTCGAGATCACGGCGAATACGGACGACCGGCTTTGAGAGTGCGCCTCCGGTGTCGGCCTCTTACTTGGACGAGCGGAGGCCTCCCCCCGGCCATCCTCGGACGAGCGGAAGCGAGATCTTAAGGATTCAGGCGCCCCTTATCGGTCTGAGATCCTCGGGTCGCGCTCCGCGCGCCCGAAGGATGACGCCTTATGAGTACCCTCGCCCGAGGACGACGGCTGACAGAAGCTCGAACCTCTAGCGCATCGTGCGGAAAAGTGGCCCCGGTTTTCCGCACTGAGCGATGCGCTGTTCTCTAAAGGGTGAGCATCGGATGGATCCCGAAAAGTGGGGTCCACTTTTGGGTCCGATGCGCGCATCGTGCGGACAAGTGGACCCGGTTTTCCGCACTGAGCGATGCGCTGTTCTCAAAGGGTGAGCATCGGATGGATCCCGAAAGCGGGGTCCACTTTTCGGTCCGATGCTCTAGAAAAGCGTTGGAGCGACCTCCGCCGCCTGTGCCTCGACCACTGCGACGGCCGTCAGGTTCACGATGCCGCGTGCCGTCACCGAGGGCGTCAGAACGTGCGCGGGCTTCGCGGGACCGATGAGGATCGGACCGACCGGGAGCGCGTCCGCCAGGATCTTGGTGAACTGAAAGGCGATGTTGGCGGCATCGAGATTCGGCATGATCAGGACGTTTGCTTCGCCCTTCAGGAGCGATGAGGGATAGACGCGCTCGCGGATCATTTCGGACAGGGCCGTGTCGGCCTGCATCTCGCCGTCGACTTCAAGCTCCGGCGCACGCTCCCGGATGAGCGCGAGTGCCTCGCGCATCTTCAACGCCGAGCGCGTCTCGGCGGAGCCGAAATCCGCATGGGACAGGAGGGCGATTTTCGGCGGCAGGCCGAAGCGGCGCACGTGGCTTGCGCAGGCGATCGTCATGTCGGCGATCTCCTCGGCCGAAGGATCGGCCTGCACATGCGTGTCGGCGAGGAAGTACGCTCCCTTGGACGTGATGACGAGCGAGAGAGCCGCCATCTCGCGCGTGCCGGGCGCGAGGCCGATGATGTCCCTGATGTGCCTGAGGCGGGAATGAAATCGGCCTTCGAGCCCGCAGATCAAGGCATCCGCATCTCCGCGCCTCACGGCCAGGGCGCCGATGACCGTCGTATTGGTGCGCACCAGCGTCTTCGCCGCGTCCGGCGTGATTCCTTTCCGGCCCGCCGCCTCCACATAGGTGGCGACGTAGTCGCGGTAGCGCGGGTCGTCCTCGGGATTGACGAGGTCGAAATCGCGGCCGGCCGCGATGGAGAGGCCGAAGCGTTTGATGCGGGTTTCGACCACGCTCGGGCGCCCGATGAGGATCGGTTTGGCGAGTTGCTCTTCCAGGATGACTTGAACGGCTCGCAGCACCCGCTCGTCCTCGCCCTCGGCATAGATCACCCGCTTCTGCGCCGCTTTCGCCTGCGTGAAGAGGGGCTTCATGATGAAGCCCGAGCGGAAGACGAACCGGGTCAGCGAATCCGCATAGATTCCCAAATCCTCGACCGGCCGTGCGGCGACGCCGCTCTCCATGGCGGCCTTCGCGACCGCCGGCGCGATGCGCAGGATGAGGCGCGGATCGAAGGGGCTCGGAATGAGCGACTTGCGGCCGAACGGGTGCGCCTCGCCGCCGTAAGCGCGGGCGACGACTTCGGAGGGCGTCTCGCGGGCGAGCGCCGCGATGGCCTTGACGGCAGCGGCCTTCATGGCCTCGTTGATCGTCGTCGCGCCGACATCCAGCGCACCGCGGAAGATGTAGGGGAAGCACAGGACGTTGTTCACCTGGTTCGGGTAGTCCGAACGGCCGGTGCAGATCATCGCGTCGGGCCGGGCGGCCTCGGCCTCCTCCGGCATGATCTCCGGATAGGGATTGGCCAGCGCCAGGATGAGGGGGCGCGGCGCCATCCTCTCCAGGAGATGCGGCTTCAGGACGCCTCCCGCCGAGAGGCCCAGGAACACGTCCGCGTCGACGATGACCTCCGCGAGCGTGCGAGCCGACGTCCTCTGCGCGTAGGCCGACTTCCAACGGTCCATGAGCGCCGGCCGGCCCTCATAGGCGACGCCCTCGATGTCCGTGACCCAGACGTTCTCGCGCCGGGCGCCGAGCGAGACGAGGAGATTGAGACAGGCCAGAGCGGCGGCGCCGGCGCCCGACGTGACGATCTTCACGTCCTCGATGCGCTTGCCGGCGAGTTCGAGCGCGTTCGTGACGGCCGCGCCGACGATGATGGCCGTGCCGTGCTGATCGTCGTGAAAGACCGGGATGCCCATCCGGGCCTTCAGCCGCTCTTCGACTTCGAAGCATTCCGGCGCCTTGATGTCCTCGAGATTGATGCCCCCGAACGTCGGTTCGAGGGCGGCGATCACCTCGACGAGCCGGTCGACCTCTTTTTCAGCCACCTCGATGTCGAACACGTCGATGCCTGCGAATTTCTTGAACAGGACAGCCTTGCCCTCCATCACGGGCTTCGACGCCAGCGGTCCTATGTCGCCAAGTCCCAGCACGGCCGTCCCGTTGGTGATCACGGCGACCAGGTTCTGGCGGGATGTGAGGTTCGCCGCCTCGGAGGGCTCGGCGGCAATGGCCTCCGAAGCCGCCGCGACGCCCGGCGAATAGGCGAGTGCAAGGTCGCGCTGATTGCCGAGCGGCTTCGTCGGCTGGATCTCCAGCTTACCCGGACGCGGTTGGCGGTGATAGAACAGCGCACTCGTCTTCAGGTCCTGAGAGATGTCTCCCGGCGGCTTCGTGCTCATCTCGGCTTCCTGGAATTGCGCTCGCCACTCGACTGGTCACAGATCTACTTGTCGTCGGACCCGGTGGCTTTCGTCAACGCTCTTCGACCAGCGTTCTTCTCGCTCGGGAGTCACGCTGTCCGCTCGGCAACGACGAGCCACTGCTTCGCCATCATCTCGTCGAGACCGCCGGCGCTGAGCCGGGACAGCATCCAACGAGCATCCGGAAAACGCCAACGCTGCGCAGAGGATGCTTCCACGACGCCGAGGCCGCCGCAGGAGGCAAGCTCGACAGCGGTCCTTCGGACGAAGAAGCGCAGGTGGGTGCGGTCGAGCAGACCGGCATCCCGGTATTCGAAGTCGCCCCGCGCCGCCAGGGACCAGATGAACTTCCAGTTTCGGACATTCGGAACCGAAACCATAAGCCGGCCGCCCGGCCGAAGGAGCGCAGAGAGGCGCTTCACCATGGCCCAAGGATCGGCCATGTGCTCCAGCACGTCGAGGCAGAGCACGAGATCGAGCGAGCTCGGTGCAATCTCATTCTCAAGCGGCACGAGGACCGCGTCGCCGCGCCAGACGCGGTCGCACACCCGCTCCGCCTCGGCCGCGGCCGCTTCCACATTCTCTATGCCGCCTGCCCAACTCACGGTACGCACATCCTTCACCGCGGCTGTCGTCGCGCCGGTCCCGCAGCCCACGTCGAGCATGCGTGAGACCGTTTGCGGAAGCCAAGCCAGCACTTCCCTTCGCGCAGTGCCGTAATATCGTTCGTCCATGGACAATCTGAACCGTTGCGGCCGGTGGCGGCTTGCCCTAACAGGCTTTGCCCTCAAGGCAAAGCCGGCTGCCGCGAACTGCTTTCGGCGAAACCGCCCAGAACCCGAGTGGAACCGATGCACGATTCGGCCTTCGAAAAGGCGCAGGTCTTTCGCAGCACCTATCTCGCACCTTACGAGAACGAGCCGCTGACGGTCCTGGACGTCGGGTCCGCAGTCGTTGCCGCGGGTCACAGATCGAACCGCGAGGCGCTGACCAACCCCGCATGGCGCTATGTCGGGCTCGATATCGAGCCGGGGCCGAACGTGGATGTCGTCGTTGCCGATCCTTACGATTGGCGCGAGGTGGAGACGGGCTCGATCGATGTCGTCGCCTGCAGCCAGGTCCTCGAACACACCGAATTCTTCTGGATCACGATCCTCGAGATCGCGCGCGTGCTGCGTCCCAACGGCCTGGCCTTCATCGTCGCCCCGGGCGCCGGCCCTCTGCATCGTTACCCGGTCGATTGCTGGCGCTTCTATGATGACGGCCTGCCCGCCCTGGCGAAGTGGGCCGATCTCGCGGTGATCGAATCGCGGGTGCAGTGGCGGCCCGTCTATCGGCGCGGCAATCAGTGGCGTGACGCAGCGATCGTCCTGCAACGGCCGGTGCGGGCGCCGGTCGACGATGCCAGGGCCTTGGCCCGGAACCGTTCTCCTCAAAGCCGCCTATGCGGGTGCGGACGTCGAGCCGATCGCCACGGCCTTCGAGACGCTCAGGCCGAGCGTAATCCGACCTGCCTCCCCCCTCGAGGCACTCGCGGCCCATGAGGATTTCCTCCTCAGCGCTCGCTCGGCGCTGAGCCACAAGCTGTCGCTGGCCGGCTTCCACTTCCGGGCCATTCGTCGCCTTGCTGCTACGAAACTGAGCGAAATCCGCTCCGGCTAGCGCCTCGTGCGGAAATGTGGACCCGGTTTTCCCGCTGCTCAAGACAAAGAGCATCGGATGGATCCCAAAAGTGGGGCCCACATTCGGGTCCGATGCTCCAGGACGAACTCTGCGCGTCGACTTCCTTGCAGCAGCCTCTGCACCCGCATTCGGATGGCGAACAAGGGTCCCTACCCGCGCAATCTCCGGCCGTGTTCGATCGCGGTTTCGACGTCGCTGCTCTGGAGGAGCGGGATGAGGCTTGCGATCTTCTCCCGCGGCATGTCCCACCATGCCAGCTCGAGAAGGGCGGCGATCGCCGCTTCGCCGAAGCGCAACTTCACGATCGTCGCCGGATTGCCGACGACGATCGCATAGGGAGGGACGTCGCGGCTCACCACGGCTCGCGTCGCGACGACGGCCCCGTGGGCGATGCTGACGCCCGACAGGATCGTCGCACCGGCTCCGACCCAGACATCGGATCCGATCGACACGCCGCCGCGCGTGGTGAGCGTCGAGGGGCGGCCGGACGCTTCGGGCCAGAGATCCTTGCAGTCGGAAAACGGGTACGTCGTGACCCAGTCTGTGCGGTGGTTGCCTCCAAGAAAGATCGTGACCCCATCGGCAAACGAGCAGAACCGGCCGATTTTCAGCCCGGCACCTTCGCCCCAGGAGCGAATGATAAGACGACCGTAGGAGTAGTCGCCGATTTCATAGCCGAACCGCGCGGCTTGTGCCGCGTGGTGCAAACGCGTGAGATTATGCGGGTTCGTCCAGCGTTCCCGAAGTTTCTTGATCCACATCGCCAATTCCAGCACGCAGCTCCAGCCCCTCCCGCTCGAGGGCCGTTCGCCTCATCAAGAATGCCCACGCCCCCGCCGCCGAGCCGCCATAGCGTTCCATGAGCGGGCGACGGAAGAGCAGGCACGCCCCGAGTGATTTCAAGGCATTCACGGCCAACATCGAAGGGGCCGGGTTGGGCAGTTGGTACTTGCGGCTGACATAGGCCCGGGACCAGGCCTGGTGCCATCGGGACCTGAACACGCGTCCCGGCCTCGACGCGCTCGATTGCCCGCGTCCGTGCCGCACGATTGCCGCGGGGACGTAGACGAGCGCCGGGCTCGCATCGGCGATGCGGCGGCAGAGGTCGTCGTCCTCGTAGAAGAGAAAGATCTGCTCGTCGAACCCGCCGAGACGGAGGAAGAGGTCGCGCCTGACGAGAAAGCACGCGCCCGACGCGAACGGAACGCAGGCATCGCCCTCCGGGAGGACGAGAGTTCCCTTCGGGTTCTTGAGGTAGGGCGCAACGAGCGAACGAGGCTGGAAGAAGATGCGTCCCGACGGCTCCATGATCCGCGGCGCGAAGAAGGCGCATTCCGGATACCGGCGCGCCGCTTCGAGAAGGGCTGCGACCGTGCCGGGTTCGACCACGACATCCGGGTTGAGGACGAGCAGGAACTCGCTCTCGGAAGCACGCGCGCCGATGTTGTTGGCGCGGCCATAGCCTTCGTTTCGCGCATTGCGGATGATCGTGGCTCCGTAATCCGCGGCGATCCCCGCCGAGCCGTCTTCCGACGCATTGTCGACGACGATCGTCGGAACGCCCGCTTCCCGGAGGGCGCCGAGGCAGTCGGGCAGCGCGTGGGCGCTGTCGAATGCGACAACGATGGCGGTGATGAAGCTCATTTCTCCGGCAGGTTGAGCCGGATATGGAGCTCGCGCAGCTGCTTCGGCGTGACCTCGGACGGGGCGCCCATGAGCAGGTCCTCCGCCTTCTGGTTCATCGGGAAGAGCACCACCTCCCGAAGGTTCTGCTCGCCGCAGAGAAGCATCACGATCCGGTCTACGCCCGGCGCGATGCCGCCGTGCGGCGGCGCCCCATAGGTGAGCGCGCGCAGCATGCCGCCGAATTTCGCCTCCAGAACGTCCTCGCCGTAGCCCGCGATCGCGAAGGCCTTGCGCATGATGTCCGGGCGATGGTTGCGGATGGCGCCCGAGGACAGTTCGACGCCGTTGCAGACGATATCGTACTGGAAGGCCGTGATGCCGAGGATCGTATCCTTATCGGACGGGTCGAGTGCGAGGAACGCATCGTGGTCGAAGTTCGGCATCGAGAACGGATTGTGCGAGAAGTCGATCTTCTTCTCCTCCTCGCTCCACTCGAACATCGGGAAATCGGTGATCCAGCAGAAGTCGAAGCGGTCCTTGTCGCCAAGGCCCAGTTCGTCGCCGATGCGGATGCGAGCCTTGCCGGCGAGGGAAGCGGCCTTCGCCTCCTCACCCGCCGAGAAGAAGACGGCGTCGCCCGCCTTCAAGCCTGCCTTTGCGGCGATGGCGGCCAGCGCGCCGGCGGGGACGAACTTTGCGATCGGCCCCTTGCCGGAGAGCGCCCCGCCCTCCTCCTCGAGCACGATGTAGCCGAGGCCGGGGGCGCCCTCGGTCCGTGCCCAATCGTTGAGCTTGTCGAAGAAGGAGCGCGGCTGCGACGCGGCGCCCGGTGCGGGAACCGCGCGGACGACCCCGCCCGCCCTGATGACGTTCTTGAAAGCGTTGAACGTCACCTCCTCGCGGGAGAATTCTTCCGACACGTCGACGATGACGAGGGGGTTGCGCAGGTCCGGCTTGTCGGTCCCGTATTTCAGCATCGCGTCGGCATAGCGGATGCGCGGGAACTCCCGGGTGACGGGCTTGCCCTCGGCGAATTCCTCGAAGACCCCGCGGAGCACCGGTTCCACAGCCTGGAACACATCCTCCTGAGTGACGAAGCTCATCTCGATATCGAGCTGGTAGAATTCGCCCGGCGAGCGGTCGGCGCGGGCATCCTCGTCGCGGAAACAGGGCGCGATCTGGAAGTAGCGGTCGAAGCCCGCGATCATGATGAGCTGCTTGAACTGCTGCGGCGCCTGGGGCAGCGCGTAGAACTTCCCGGGATGCAGGCGCGACGGCACCAGGAAGTCTCGGGCACCTTCCGGCGACGAGGCGGTCAGGATCGGTGTCTGGAACTCGAAGAAGCCCTGCTCCTTCATGCGCCGGCGAAGCGAATCGATCACCGCCCCGCGCTTCATGATGTTCTGGTGCAGCTTGTCGCGACGCAGGTCGAGGAAGCGGTACTTGAGGCGGGTCTCCTCGGGATAGTCGTGGTCGCCGAAAACGGGCATCGGAAGCTCGGCGGCCGGACCGAGCACCTCCATGTCGGTGATGTAGATCTCGACCATGCCGGTCGGCAGGTCCGGGTTTTCGGTACCGGCGGGGCGCTTGCGCACCCTCCCGTCGACGCGGATCACCCATTCAGACCGCACGGTCTCCGCGAGCTTGAAGGCCGGCGAGTCGGGATCCGCCACGCATTGCGTGATGCCGTAATGGTCCCGCAGGTCGATGAAGAGCACGCCGCCGTGGTCGCGGATGCGGTGGCACCAGCCCGAGAGTCGGGCAATCTCGCCGACATGGGATTCGCGGAGCGCGCCGCAGGTGTGGGAGCGGTATCGGTGCATGATCCTGCCTGGTTGACAAGCCGGGCGCACCATTCACGCGGGACGGGGGATGTCAAGCGAATGAGCGGCCGTTGCGTCATCCTCGCCAAGGCGACATCGCCGGCGGCGGTTCGGTAGAAGCGTCATCCTCCGGCTGAGCGAAGCGAAGATCTTCAAGGACCTCAGGCCGCATAGGGCGCCCGACGCTCGCATCCCCCAACCTACCGCATCCCTTCCGGTGGCGGACGGCGGACGATCTCGCGCATGGCGACGATGAGGAGCATCGGCGTGACGGGCCAATGGAACCAGATCGGGTCCAGGCCGGTGAACACGTTGACCAGGAACAGGAAAATCGACAAGGCGACGAGCGCCGCGCTCGTCCGCGGCAGACCCCTGTACCAATCCAATACCACGGCAACGCCCCTCCGCCTCGGGACAACGCGCAATCCGCCGGGGCCGGACCCCGAGGTGGCGCGGGACGGGACAGGACCGGACGTCCCGCCGCCCATGCGCACCCGGTAGCTCACCACGGGACCGGCGACGTTCTTCACCTGCTGCTCACCGACACAGTCGAAGCCCACCGGGAGCTTGTTGTGGACCTGGTCATAGACAGGCGCCGAGATGAGGATCCCGCCGGGCTCGGCCAATTCCTGCAGCCGCGCGGCGATGTTCACGCCGTCGCCGTAAATGTCGCCGCCGTCCACCATCACGTCGCCGAGATTGATCCCGATGCGATACCGCATCCGCTGTTCCTCGGAACGGTCGCCGTTCTGGGCGGTCAGCTCCTGCTGGATCTCGACGGCGCATTGCACGGCTTCGACGACGCTCGCGAATTCGGCGATCACGGCGTCGCCCCAGGTATTGACGATCCGCCCGTCGTGACGATCGACGAGCGCCCCCATGGCCTCCCGACACCGGCGGAGGTTCGCCAGCGTCCCGGCCTCGTCGGCCTGCATCAGCCGGGCATAGCCCTGCACATCGGCGCAGAGGATCGTCGTCAGCCGTCGTTTCACCTTGCTGGTCATCATCGGCATCCTAACGCGAGCGGGGCGGACGCGGCAGCCTCGCACGGCTGTTCCAGGGACCGCGCGGCTCCCCTCTTGGAAGCTTGTCAAGGATTCGGAACGGCCCCTCGAATCTTGCAGAACAAAGCGCGAACACCCATATATCCCCCATGATGGACACCTTCGCAACCGCTCACATGACCCCCCTCCCGCAGGTGCGGGACGAGGGCGCCTGGCGCGTGTTTCCGATGGAGGGCGCGCTGGAGCTGCATTACCGCGATGCGGCCGGCAACCCCAGCCGGCGGCGGATCATCGCGCGCGAGTTGAAGGTCGGGCCCGGCAAGACCCTGCTCGGCGGCATCGACATGGCGGATGACGGCTACCGGGGCTTCCGGGCGGATCGGATCGACTATGTGATCGATGCAGAGAGCGGACGGACGATCGACCGGAACATCCTCGACTGGCTCATCAAACGCGCCGAGGCGCAGGCCAAGGAGCGGGCGAGGGCCGAGCGGGTCCGATCGAGGAAATCCGGCCCCGACGAGGCGCCCTCCGAACCCGATTCCGCCGCACATCCTTGAAGACTGGAGTCGCGCCACGGCGCGGCTTCCGCTATAGCGCCCTGCATGGACTTGATCACCTCGACCGGAGCCCTGGCCGACGCCTGCGCCCGCCTCTCCCGACACCCATTCGTCACGGTGGATACCGAGTTTCTCCGGGAGACCACCTACTATCCGAGGCTGTGCCTGATTCAGATGGCGTCCCCCGAGGAAGCTATCCTGGTCGATCCTCTCGCACCCGGGATGAGCCTCGGGCCGTTCATGGCGCTGATGGCCGACAAGGCTGTCGTGAAAGTATTTCACTCCGCCCGTCAGGATCTCGAAATCGTCTGGAATCTCGGGGGAATCCTGCCCGAGCCACTGTTCGACACCCAGGTCGCCGCCATGGTCTGCGGCTACGGGGACAGCGTTTCCTACGAGCAGTTGGCGAACGATCTCGCCAAGGCCAAGATCGACAAGTCCTCGCGGTTCACCGACTGGTCGCGCCGTCCGCTGACGGAGGCGCAGCTCGCCTATGCCCTATCGGACGTCACCCACCTGGTGAACGTCTACGAGGCGCTCATCGGCCAGCTCACCACCAACGGAAGGCTGGCCTGGCTCGACGAGGAAATGGCCGTCCTCACCTCTCCCGAGACTTATCGTGCCGACCCCGACAACGCCTGGAAGCGACTTGGCGGCCGGCTTCGGAAGCCGAGGGAGATGGCGGTTCTCATGGAGGTCGCCGCCTGGCGGGAGCGCGAGGCGCAGAACCGCGACGTGCCCCGGGGTCGCGTCCTCAAGGACGACGCGCTCATCGATCTCGCCACCTCGGCCCCGCGCAGCGCGGAGGCCCTCAGTCGCCTGCGCTCGATCCCGAACGGCTTCGAGCGCTCGCGCACCGCTACCGACATCCTGGAGGCGGTGGCGCGCGGCCTTGACCGCGACCCCAAGGCCGTACCGATGCCGGAACGCTCGCGCGGCCGCGGCAACGCGGGCGCCGTGGTGGAACTGCTGAAGGTCCTCCTGAAGACGATCGCCGAGGCGGAGGGAGTCGCGCCCAAGATCATTGCCACCGTCGAGGACCTCGAAGCCATCGCCGACGACGAGGGAGCGGACGTCCCGGCCCTCCACGGCTGGCGTCGGCAGCTCTTCGGCGATAAGGCGATCGCGCTCAAGAACGGGCAGTTCGGGCTGGCGATGAGCGGGCGGCGCGTCGTGGTGTGGCCGGTGCGCATCGCCCCTAAGGCACAACCTCAATCCGCGGCTCAAGATTGAGCATCCGGGCGAGCGCCCGGACCCGGCCCATGAGGCGCTCGCTCGCGAGCGCCTCCATGCTCTTCGGCAATTGCAGCACGACCTGGTTGCCCCGGGCGAGAAGCGGCGTGCGGGGCAGGACACCCTCCATGGCGACGGAGACCGGATAAGCGACGCGCATGAGCGCCCCGAGCAGGCGCGCGCGCTCCATCAGGCGGGGACCGCTCAGCGCCTTGAGCTTCGCGCTGGCTCTCTCGGGCGACAGCCCTTCATGACGGAAGAAGATGGCGAGGCCGATATAGGCTCGGCCCGGATGGTCGATGCCGACGAAAGCCGCATGCGCGATGATGTTGAGGCTCTGCTCGCCGCGATAGTCGGGATGGGCGCGCCAGCCGATATCGGCGAGCAGGCAGGCCGCATGGCGGCAGCGGCGCTCGTCCTCCGTCTCCGGCAGGCCGACGCTCTCGACGAAGCGGTCCGTCCATTCCCACAATTCCTCGCCGTGAACGGGCGAACGGGAGCGCAGGAGATTGAGCTCGCTCGCCGCCGCGATGAGCGGGTCGAGCTTGCGCGCATCGCGGTCGAGACGGTCGTAGAGCAGGCCCTCGCGCACGCCGAGCGCGGAGACGGCGACGACGGCCGGCTGGCCGAGGCGGATGATCTCCTCGAGCACGATGGCGCCATAGGAGAGGAGCGGGCGACGAGCCTCGGATACGCTCTCGATGTCCTTCAGCGCCTTGGCGTCCACGCGTTCCACGAGTTGCAGGAAATCGAGCCCGTCATCGGGGTTGATCGGGTAGCCGTGCATCACATGGAGCGGATAGTCCCGCGCCGCCTGATGGAGCTTGGCGAGCGCGCGCCAGGTGCCGCCGACCGCATAGAAGGTGCGGCCGCGCATCCGCTCCAGGTGCCGGGGAGCGCCGGCCAGCGCGTCGCGCACGAGCCGCTGCGCCCTTTTCAGGGAACCGCCGCTCATGTCCTGCAGGGCGAGGCCGCCGAGCGGCATCGTCACCCCGGCCCCGATACGGTCTCCCGTCACCTCGACGAGTTCGAGCGAGCCGCCGCCCATGTCGCCGACGACGCCGTCGGGCGCATGGAAGCCCGAGATCACGCCGAGAGCCGAGAGTTCGGCCTCCCGGGCGCCGGACAGGAGCTCGATCTTGCAGGAGCAGGCCCTTTCGGCCGCCGCGAGGAAGGCTGCGCCGTTCTCCGCATCCCGGGCGGCCGCCGTGGCGAGGACGAAGGTCTGCGAAACGCCCATGGTCTCGCAGAGCACCCTGAAGCGGGCCAGCGCCTGGAGCGCGCGCTCCACCGCGTCCCCGTCGAGGCGCCCCGTGCTCGCCACATGGCGGCCGAGGCCGCAGAGGACCTTCTCGTTGTAGATCGGCGTCGGAGCGCGGGTCAGGCCTTCATAGGCGACGAGGCGCACGGAGTTGGAACCGATGTCGATGATCGCCACCGGTCGGCCCACGTCGAGCCGACCCTGCGCCTCGCGGCGGATCGTTCCGACGTCAACGCTGTCCACGCTTCGCCAGAGACTTGGGGCTGGAATTCTTGAGCGATTTGCCACGGCCCGACAACGATGGGATTCGTCATGAAATACTTGTGCGCATTGAACGGTTCCTCGCCCGGACCCGGGACGATGCGTTTGCTTGCGCCCGATCCAAGGACCGTCCAGCTCTGCTCGTTGTCGAGGAGGTTCGCCAGCATGATCTGATCGAGCACCTGCTGGTGCACCGTCGGGTTGAGGATCGGCAACAAGGCCTCCACGCGCCGATCGAGATTGCGCTGCATGAGATCCGCCGACGAGATGTACACATGAGCCTTGGCATTCGGCAAGGCCTGCCCGTTGCCGAAGGCGTAGATGCGGGTGTGTTCGAGGAAGCGCCCGACGATGGACTTCACCCGGATGCTCTCGGACAGGCCCTTGATGCCGGGCCTGAGACAGCAGATGCCGCGCACGATGAGGTCGATCTGCACGCCGGCCGCGCTCGCATCGTAGAGCGCATCGATGATCGTCGGGTCCACGAGAGAATTGCATTTCAGCCAGATCGAGCCCGGGCGGCCTGCCTTTGCGTGGGCGACCTCCTCCTCGATGTGCTGGAGCAGCCGCTTCTTCAGCGTCACCGGCGAAACCGCCATGCGCTCGAGCTCCGCGGGTTCGGCATAGCCCGTCACGAAGTTGAAGATACGCGACACGTCGCGCGCGATCACCGGATCGGCGGTGAAGAACGACAGATCCGTGTAGATGCGTGCGGTGATCGGATGGTAGTTGCCCGTGCCCGCATGACAGTAGGTGATGAGCTGCCCGCCCTCGCGCCGCACCACCATCGACAGCTTCGCGTGGGTCTTCAGCTCGATGAACCCGAACACGACCTGCGCGCCGGCGCGTTCGAGGTCGCGTGCCCACCGGATGTTGGCTTCCTCGTCGAAGCGCGCCTTCAGCTCGACGAGGGCCGTGACGGACTTGCCCGCCTCCGCCGCCTCCGCGAGGGCGGCGACGATGGGCGAGTTCGACGACGTGCGGTAGAGCGTCTGCTTGATCGCGACGACGTTCGGATCCCGCGCCGCCTGGTGCAGGAACTGCACGACGGCATCGAAGGATTCGTAAGGGTGGTGGACGATGATGTCCTTCTGCCGGATCGCCGCGAAGCAATCCCCGCCGTGCTCACGGATGCGTTCCGGGAACCTCGGATTGTAGGGTTTGAACTTGAGGTCGGGCCGGTCGAGGTTCACGAGCTGCGAGAGCTCGTTCAGCGCCAGCATGCCCTCGACGACGAACATCTCGTCGGGGCTGATCTCCAGCTCCTCCATGACGAAGGTGCGCAGCTCGTCGGGCATCGCCGCCTCGACTTCGAGCCGGATGACGCTGCCGCGGCGCCGCTGCTTCAATGCGGTCTCGAACAGACGGACGAGATCCTCCGCCTCCTCTTCCACCTCGAGATCGCTGTCGCGGATGACCCGGAAGGCGCCCTGTCCCTGGCTCGTGTAGCCGGGGAAGAGCCGGCTCGTGAAACGCACGATCACCTGCTCGAGGGCAATGAAGCGGGTCGCGCCGGTATCGGCGAAGTCCGGCAGGCGAATGAAGCGTTCGACCTTGTTCGGCAGGCGGATCAGGGCGTTCAGAGCCTTCGCCTCGCCCTGCCCGGCAAGCCGCAGCGTGATGGACGAGCCGAGATTGGGGATGAACGGAAACGGATGCGCCGGATCGATGGCGAGCGGCGTCAGGACGGGGAAGATGTGATGGAGGAAGTAGTCTTCGAGCCAGTTCGCCTCCTGCTTCGTCAGATCGGCATTCTCGACCAGCACGATGCCTTCGTGCAGGAGGTCCTCCTTCAGCTCGCGCCAGCGGCGCTGCTGATCGGAGGCGAGCGTCGATACCTCGGCGGAGATCCGGGTCAATTGCTCGGGCGGCGTCAGCCCGTCCTGCGAGAGAGTAACGACGCCGGAGCGTACCTGTCCCTTGAGGCCCGCCACGCGGACCATGAAGAACTCGTCGAGATTGTCCGCCGAAATCGACAGGAAGCGCAGCTGCTCGAGGAGCGGATGGTGCTTGTTCGCTGCCTCCTCGAGCACGCGGCGGTTGAACTGGAGCCAGGACAATTCCCGGTTCACGAAGCGCTGGGGGAACTTTCGCAGCGCGGCCCCGTCGAGATCCGCATCGGCAGGAGGTTTCGGCGCCGGCGGCTCCAGAGCTTCCTCGATTTCCGCCTGCGTCAGCTTCGCCCGCACGTCCGTTTCCCCAAAGGCATCCATCCGGGACACCCGCTGTGCCTCGGACTTGATGACAGTCTGACGACGTTTGGTGTCTTGAACCTTCACTCGTCCTCGCTCCTGTCCGGATGGTTACCAAGAAGTTCCGCCGCCATGGGCCGGGATACCCGGCGTCCGCGGCTCAGCGCCTCCCGGTCGAGCGCAGCCACCACCGCGGCGGCATCGGCCAGGGAGCGCTCGATCCTCAGGGCAATGTAGTCCACCACACTGGTGTCGACCACCAGCTGCCGGTCGACGAACAGCTTGACGAGCACCGCCTTAAGGAGCGCGTCGTCCGGTGGGGAGAGGGTCGCCGAGGGGGCAAGCCGCAGGCGCGAGAGGAGGTCCGGCACCTTCAATCCCCAGCGGTCCGGGGGGGTCCTCGCAGGTGATGAGGAGAGAAGCCTTTCTCTCCCGGGCGAGGTTCAGAAGGTGGAAAAGGGCCGCCTCGTCCCGATTCAAACGGTCCATGTCCTCGACGACGAGGGCGCCATTCGAGACGAGATGGGGAACGCGCTCGTGCGTGACTTCGAAGGCGTCGACCGTCCATGCCTTGGCGGTCTCGGCCCAGATCGAGGCGAGATGGCTCTTGCCGCTGCCGGCGGGCCCGACGAGCAGCAGGATCGTGTCGGCCCAGTCGGGCCAGCGCTCGATCAGCGCATAGGCGGTCTCGTTCGAACGGCTCACCAGGAAGTCCTCTCGCCCGTACCGGGGGTCGAGGGGCAGATCGAAGGCGAGCTGCCTGGGTCGGTCACCCATCGCAATCGGGTCCCGGTTCGATCACAGCGCCGTCGCGATAGAGCGGACTGGCCATGTACTGGCGCAGGGCATGGCGCGCAAGGACGCCGACAGCCGCCGCGAGCGGCACCGCGAGCAGGAGCCCGACGAAGCCGAACAGCGTGCCGAAGGCCAACAGGGCGAACATCAGCCAGACCGGGTGCAGGCCGACCGATGCGCCGACGAGCTTGGGCGACAGGATGTTGCCTTCGACGAACTGGCCGAACACGAAAATTCCGAGCGTCGCCACAATCCAGAGCCAATCGGGCCAGAACTGCACGATGGCGACCCCGACCGAGAGGATGAGGCCGGTGAGCGAGCCCACGTAGGGAATGAAGCTGAGGAAGCCGGCGCTCATGCCGATGAGGGCGCCGAAGTTGAGGTCGACCAGGGTGAGGCCGACCGCGTAGAACGTGCCGAGGATGAGGCAAACCGCCGCCTGTCCGCGGATGAAGCCGGCAACGGCGGCGTCGATGTCGCGGGCGATGATCCGAACGGTCTCGCGGTTGCGGAGTGGCAGCCAGCCGTCCACCGTGGCGACCATGTGGTCCCAGTCGACGAGGAGATAGAAGGCGACGACCGGCGTGACCACGAGGAGCGCGAAGACGCTCAGGAGGGCCTGTCCGCCCGACCAGAGCGATTTCAGGAACGTCCCCAGCCAGGCGACCCCCTGCCCGACGAGATCGCCCACCGATCGCTGGGCTTCCGTCAGCGCTTCCGCGCCGCCGAGGCGCTCGATGAACGGAGCACCCTGCTGAAGGGCGAGTTCCTGCAGGCGCGTCACCGTGGCCGGCAGCCTCTCGATGAAGGCCGCGAGCTGGTTCGCGACGACGGGGACGAGCAGGACCAGGGCCACGATGAAGATCAGGACGAACAGGACGAGAATGATGAGCGTCGCGCCGAGCCGGCCGATGCCGAGGCGTTCCAGCCGGTCGGCCAAGGGATCGAGGAGGTAGGCGAGCGCAAAGCCCGCCACGAACGGCAACAGGATGTCGCGGAGGACGAACAGCGCCAGGGCCGTTACGGCGAACGCGACGATCCAGAACCCGATCTGCCGCTGGACGGTCATCCCAATTCCCGCATCAGCGCACCATCTCGCCGGTCATATGACGCAGCCATCCGGCGAGATAGGCGCCTGCCGAAGCGATGGTCAAGGCGGCGACGGCGACCATTCCGACATCCGCGACCCGCGCCGCATCGACCCCGAAGGCCTTGGTGGAGAGGACGAGCGCCGCAAACGCGATCTGCGCGGCGGTGTTGAGCTTGGAGACGAGGAGCGGCTTGATCTCCACGGGCCGGTGCATGATCCAGGACAGGATCACGGCCGCGACGATCATCAGGTCGCGGGAGACCACGACGATGGCGAGCCAGTTCGGGAGCACGCCGACGATGGACAGCGTGACGTAGATCGAGACGAGAAGGGCTTTGTCGGCGAGCGGGTCGATGTAGGCGCCGAACTCGCTGCGCATGTCGAAACGCCGGGCAATGAACCCGTCGACCCCGTCCGACACCCCGGCCACCACGAAGAAGACGAAGGCCGGCACCCAGCGCTCCTGCATGATCATGACGATCACGATGGGCACGATGACGAGTCGGAAGATCGTGATGAGGTTCGGGATGGTCATTCGGGGGGAGTGTAGGGATTGGGGCGGGGGATTGCGAGAGGCGCGGCCGATCCGCTTCGCGGAGGCCGCCCGCAGGCGCCAGTCTCCGCCCGCCTGGCGCCCCGGCGTGGATCTCCGGACGGCCGGGCCCCTTGCCAGGGTGCCCACCGCCCCTTACTCCGAAGGCTCGCCGGAGGACCCGATGACCGACATACGCCGCAACGGCCTCACCTATGCGGAGGCCGGCGTCGACATCGACGCCGGCAATGCCATGGTGGACCGGATCAAGCCGCTCGTCCGGTCGACGCGGCGTCCCGGAGCGGACGCGGAGATCGGCGGGTTCGGCGGTCTGTTCGACCTCAAGGCCGCGGGCTTCAAGGATCCGATCCTCGTCGCCGCCAACGACGGCGTCGGCACCAAGGTGATGATCGCGATCGAGACCGGCTTCCACGAGACGATCGGCATCGATCTCGTCGCCATGTGCGTCAACGACATCGTCGTCCAGGGCGCCGAACCGCTGTTCTTCCTCGATTACTTCGCCACCGGGAAGCTGTCGCCCGAGATCGGCGTCGGCGTCGTGAAGGGAATCGCGGAGGGCTGCCGGGAGGCCGGATGCGCGCTCATTGGCGGCGAAACCGCCGAAATGCCCGGACTCTACGCGCGGGGCGACTACGACCTGGCGGGTTTCGCCGTAGGTGCCGCCGAGCGCGGAACCCTCCTGCCGAAGCCGGTGCGCCCCGGCGACGTGCTCCTCGGCCTTCCCTCGTCGGGCGTCCATTCCAACGGGTTCTCCCTCGTGCGGCGCATCGTGGAACTCGCCGGGACAGGTTGGGATGAGCCCGCGCCGTTCGCGCCGGACCGGAGCCTGGGCCGGGCGCTCCTCGAGCCGACCCGCATCTACGTGAAACCGCTGCTGCATGCGCTCCGGAGCGAGAACATCAGGGCCCTCTGCCATATCACCGGCGGGGGCTTTCCGGACAACATCCCCCGGGTGCTGCCCGACGCGATGGGCGTCAGGCTCGATCTCGACGCGATCGTCGTTCCGCCGGTCTTCCGCTGGCTGGCGCAAACCGGTGGCGTTTCGGAAGCCGAAATGCTGCGGACCTTCAATTGCGGCATCGGCATGATCGCCTTCGCGCCCGCCGAGCGGGCCGATGCCCTCATCGCGCAGCTCGGCCAAGTGGGCGAGAAGCCGGTCCACATCGGCGAAGTCGTCCCCCACGAAGGCGGCGAGCGCGTCAGGACCTCGGGTTCGCTGCGTCTCGCATGACCCCTCGCCGTGTCGCCATCCTCATTTCGGGCCGTGGGTCCAACATGGCAGCGCTGATCGAGGCCGCTCGGGCGCCGGATTTCCCGGCTCACATCAACCTCGTCGTGTCGAACCGGCCCGATGCCGGCGGGCTCGACAAGGCGCGGCTCGCCGGCATCGAGGCGCTCGTCGTCGACCACAAGGCCTACACCACCCGGGAAGCCTTCGAGCAGGCGCTCGACGCCGTCCTGGCCGAGCGCCGCATCGAGCTCCTGTGCCTGGCGGGCTTCATGCGGGTGCTGACGCCCTGGTTCGTGGAACGATGGGCTGGACGGATGCTCAATATCCACCCCTCCCTCCTTCCCCTCTTCCGCGGCATTCATACCCACGAGCGGGCGCTTGCGGAGGGCGTACTCGTCCATGGCTGCACGGTGCATTTCGTGGTGCCGGAGCTCGACGCCGGGCCCATCGTGGCGCAGGCAGCCGTTCAGGTCGTGCCGGGCGACACGCCGGAGAGCCTCGCCGGCCGGGTGATGGTCCAGGAGCACATCATCTACCCGCAGGCGCTCCGCCTGATCTGCAGCGGCGCGGCGCGCCTTGCAGGCGACCGGGTCGTCTTTACCGCAAGCTGGGACGGCCGATGCGTCGTCCGGTCGCCTCCGCCGGCGGATTGAGGTCCCGAAGGTGATCGGCCTCAGGCTGGCCGCTGCAGCCTGCAGGCGTCGATCGCCGCAAGCGCCTTGCCGCGAGCCGTGTCGTTGAACACGCCGGTCGTCCGGTAGGCCTGGAGTTCGGCGGCATCGAAGGAGGCCAGGGTGCGGGACGCATAGCAGCCGCATGCCGACGACATCGCGCTCTCGGACGCGCTCTGGAGCCTCGCCTGCGTGATCGTGCAGGCCTTTCTGATCCGGCCCTCGAGTTCGGCCCGGCTCGCCCGCTGGAGCGCCGGATCGGGCTGGTAGTTCGTGGGCGTCGAGGCTGCGCCCGCGAGCGCGGCGGTGCTGGTGGCGGCGAGGGCGAGGGTAACCAGAAGCGATCGGATCATGCAGCAGCTCCCCGGAACAGGTCGAACATACCGCTAAGTTAGGGTGCCTGGCCCGAGAAGGCTATCGCCGGACGGCCGCGGACCTCTCCTTGGCGATCAGCATCAGGTTCCGCATGTAGATGAAGGTTCCCATGCCCTGACCGACGATGAAGACCGGATCGCCGCGGTAGAGCGCGTAGGCGAACAGGATCAGGCCGCCGCCGAGGGAGAAGAACCAGAAGGCGACAGGCACGACCGAGCGTCCGGCCCGTTCGCTCGCGATCCATTGCACCAGGAAGCGCGCCGTAAAGAGCGCCTGGCCGAGGAAGCCGATGATGACCAGCACGTCGAGATTGGCGACGAAGACCGTATGGAGATAGCCGCCGAGCTGGTCCAGGATGTCAGGGATCATAGGTTCAACTCCCGGGCCTGGGGCACGTGCCGGCGTCGGCGCAGGAGCCACCACACGCCGAAGAGATCGAGGATGCCGACAAAAAGCCGGTCGAACATGCCGTAATTGGACCGCCCGGCATGACGCGGCCGATCGACCACGTCCACATGGGCGATTTCATAGCCTTCCCTTTTCACCAGGGCCGGCATGAACCGGTGGAGCGCATCGAAATAGGGGAGAGCCAGATAGACGTCCCGGCGGAAGACCTTGAGTCCGCAGCCGGTATCGCGCGTGCCGTCCTTCAGGATGCGCCCGCGCACACCGTTGGCGATGCGCGACTGCCATTTCTTGTAGGCGCCGTCCTTGCGCCCGGTGCGCTGGCCGGCCGCGAGCCCGATGCGGTCGCTCGCCCCAAGCGCCTCCGCCAGCCGCGGGATGAAGACGGGATCGTTCTGCCCATCGCCGTCGAGGGTCGCCACGAGGGGAGCACGCGCCGCGAGGACGCCGGAGCGGACGGCGGCGCTCTGGCCGCAGCTCCGCTCGTGACGCAGGACCCGCAGCCACGGGCGCGCGGTCTTTGCGGCGGCCAGTTCCTGCCCGGTCGCATCCGTCGAGCCGTCATCCACGTAGATGACCTCGAAAGGGGCAAGGCGAGCGCAGGCACGCTCGATCTCCTCCAGCAGATGCCGGACGTTGAGCGCCTCGTTCTTGACCGGAACCACGACGCTGATGCGCGGAGGGGATAGGGACAGGTCCATTCGCTCAGTCGGCCGCTCGGCCTTTCCGTGTCGCGGGGCGGCAGACCTTCACTGGCTCACCGCATAGGCGCCGATATCGAGCCGCCGCCCGCCGTTGATGTTGAAACCGGTTACGCGCGTCGAGAGCGCCGGCACGATTTCGAGCCGCTTCGCCTCCGCTCGGAAAGCCTCCTCGAAGCGGCTCTCCACGAAGACCATCCCGCACGACGCGCTCTGCAGGAACGCCGCCGCCTCGAGCCCGCTCTCCAGCATCTCGAGCCCGGTTCCGGCGAGAAAGACGAGGCTCGGCTCGCGGTAGCCGAGCGTCGCGACGCGCGGCGTCTCGCACGGCATGGCATGGACCGCTTCGGCGAGGCGGGGCGAGATCTTGAGGGACCGCAGGTCGCCTTGGGCGAAGCCGAACACGCCGATTGCCAGGACGGGCGAAGCAGCGACCCCGAAGAGGGCCGATCGCGTGACCTGCCCCTTTGCGAAGAGACGCCATGCGAATACCGAGACCGCGGTCGCGGCGATGAGGAACGGCAGCGCCGTGAACGGAACGATGCGGTCGAGCACCCAGCCGGCGGCGGCGAGGCCGACGGTGAGCGCCGCCGGGATGAACGGGATCAGCAGAGCCACGGGCGTCGCGGCAGGCCGCCGGGGCGTGAGGAACCCCCGCTCGATCGCCATGACGGTGAGGATCGCGACCGCCGGATAGAGCGGCATCACGTAGTGCGGGAGTTTCGTCGGGACCGCCTCGAAGACCAGCCAGGACGGCACGATCCAGGCCAACGCGAAGGCGACGAGATCGTCGCGGCGGTTGAGCCAGGCGAAGGGCGCCGCGATGGCCGCCAAGGCGGCGCCGGGCCAGAAGGTGCCGAAGAATGCCGCGACGTAGTAGCCCGGCGGCGCCCAGTGGTAGGTCTGCGCCGTGCCGACCTTGCCGAGCATGTCGTGCCCGACCGAGGCCGCGAAGAAGGCGCCGCCGCTCTTCAGGGCGATGGCGACGAACCAGGGCAGGACGACCGCGAAGGTGAAGATCGCGCCCTCCTTCGGCCGGGCGGCGAGGAGCCACCGGGCCGAGCGCTCGCGGACCGACAGGACAAGGGCCGTGAGCCCGACGACCATGAGAATGAGCGGTCCCTTGACCAGAATCCCGAGGGCAAGCCCGCTCCAGAGGATGCCGAGATCGGGCCGCGGAAGACTGGCGAGGGCGTCCCGCCGGAGATAGGTCCGCGCGAGGCCTCCCATGACCGCGACGATGCACGCGGTGAGCACGGCGTCCGTCTTCGCGAGCCTGGCCTCAACCAGGAGAATGACCGAGGCCGCCATCAACGCCGCCGCCAGGAAGGCGCCGCGGCGGCTCAAGAACGACAGGGCCGCCCAGTAGGTCAGCAGCACCGTCGCGATCGCGCCGAAAAGAGAGGGGAGCCGGTAGAGGGCGATGGTGGTCAGCGCGTCCTGCACCCCGAGCGCATCGCCCAAGGCGACAGCCGCGCTCTGCATCCAGTAGATGCCCACCGGTTTCTTGTGGCGGGCCTCGTCCTGGAACCGGATATCGACGAAATCGCCCGATTCGAGCATCTGCTTCGAAGCTTGGGCGTAGCGGGGCTCATCGCGATCCATCGGCTGGAGCGACGCGAAGCCGGGGAGAAAACACGCGAGGGAGAGAAGGACGAGAGCGGCGCAGAGACGGGTGTGACTCGCCCCGATGAATTCCACGAGCCGTGCCCGGAGTGCCGCCATCGACGGCGAGAACGGCTGGCGCGCGCGGCGCGGCGACATGCGCTCCGTGACGGCGAGGCTGGTCATCGAGGGCTCCGACGCGAAGCCTCGACGGGAGGCGCCGCAACGGGCGCTCTGTCACTCAAAGCGGAAGCGAAGTCAAACAAGGGCGCCCAGCGGCGGTTCGGCGCAGCGCCCGGCAAGGCTACCCGCCGATGAAGCTGAAAGGCCGATCGGTGCGGCGGCATTCCTCGTTGAGGGTCGCTTGCGCGGAATCCCGTTCCGCCTCCCCCAGGATCCAATCGCAGAAGGCGCGGATCTTGGGAGATCGCCGGCGCGCCTTCGGGTATACGACGAAGTAGCTGCGATCGGCTTTCGCCACCAGATCGAAGATCTGGACGAGGCGGCCCTCGGCGAGATCCGCGGCGAAGAAGAACGGGTTCACCAGGGCGACCCCCTGCCCGGCCATGGCTGCCATCCCTTCGAATTGCTGGTTGCCGAGGGAATTGTCGAGCCGGTCGGAAAGATCCACGCGACCGGCGCCGGCCTCGTCGAACCATTGCGGCCACCAGGGATCGTGGGGGCCGATAAGGGGTAGATTCAGGATGTCGGCCGGCGATTCGATCTTCGCTCCATCCAGCAGTTTCGGGCTGCACACGGGCGTGAAGTGGCTCGGCAGCAGGAAGTGCGATTCGAGTCCCGGCCACTCGCCGGTGCCGCTGCGGATGCCGACGTCGAAACCTTCGCGCTCCACGTCCACCACGTCTTGGGACGCGTCGAGCCGAACGGCGATCGTGGGGTGCGCAAGGTGGAACCGGCCCAGACGCGGGACGAGCCAATGCGCCGCGAGCGTCGGAACAACGGAGATCGACAGGACGTTGTCGACGAGCTTGGCCGTGCTTGAAAAGGCGATACGAAGCATCTCGAAGGCTTCGGCGACCTGCGGCGCAAGGCGCTCGCCCGCTTCCGTGAGGCTGACCTTCCGGGGCAGCCGCACGAAGAGAGGCGTCCCGACCCGCTCCTCGAGGATCCTGATCTGATAGCTCACGGCCGCCTGGGTCATGCCCAGTTCCTCCGCGGCTTTGGTGAAATTCAGGTGGCGCGCCGCGGCTTCGAAGACGCGGACGGCGCTCATGGGCGGGAGCTTCATCACCGGCGATCCATAAGTTCACCTTATGACGACCCCCGGCCTTTTCCTTTGTCAAGTTCGGGCGTGCGGGGCAGAAAGACCAGGGCGGTCATCCTCGAACGGAGCGTAGCGAGGATCTTGAGGATCGCGTGCCGAATAGGACGCCTCACTCGGCCTGGGATCCTCGGGTCGCGCTCCGCATGCCCGAGGATAACGCCCTCAACCGATCACGCCAAACGAGGACACGACAAATGCGCTACGGCGACGCTCGCCATCTGCGCGAGGCAAGGAGCCTTTGGCTTGGTCTCCGGCTGCTCCGGTTCCGGATCTTCCGGAAAGACCGCGTTCTGCCTTATGGCTACCTTGGCGTGTTGTCCGATCATGAACTGAAGGACATCGGCCTCACCCGGCGGGAGGCCGAGACCGGCCGCCGGTTTCCGCCCCTGCGGTAGAAGGTTTTCGCTGCTCCTGGCCGGGCCTCAAGGCCTCCACGGCAGCGCCCCGCCCGGCAGACGTTCGCCCAGAGTGTCGAGGATCCCCATGATGGTGGCGACGAGCACGATCGTCGTCAGCGCGATGGCGGAGGCCTGGCTCGCGAGACCCGCCTCCTCGAGGCTGAACAGCACGACTCCGACGGTTTCGGTGCCGGCCGACCAGAGCAGCGCCGAAACCGTCAGTTCGTTGAAGGCGAGAAGAAAGGCCAGCATGGCGCCCGCCGCGGCGGCGGGAACGACCGAGGGTGCGATGATATCCTTCAGCCGGCGCAGGAGCCTCGCGCCGTCCAGTGCCGCCGCTTCTTCCTGCGCCGCCTCGACCTGGCTGATCGCGGCGAGCACGGGCTTCAGGGCGACGGGCAGGAATCGGGCAAGGTACGCGAAGACGATGATCCAGGACGTGGCATAGAGCGAGAAATCGATCAGCGGCAGCGGCTTGAGGAACAGGAGGATGCAGGCGACCGCGAGGACGACGCCGGGCAGCACGTAAGGAACCTCGATCAGACCCTCCAGCCACCGGGCGCGACCGCCGGCGCGGCGTGCGAGAAAATAGGCGAGCGGCACCGCCAGGACCCCGAGCGCGAGGGCGCTGGCGCCGGCAAAGAGGAGCGAATTGGCGAAAGCTCGCCGAGTGACGTCCTGGCGGACGAGCACCTCGACGAAATTGTCGAGCGTGGCGCTCGCCGGCGTCAGGGCCATCCCATAGGTCGGAACGAGCGCCGCGACGGCGAGCGAGACGAGCGGCAGAACCAGCACGATGCCGTTGACGGCATGCACGAGAGCCGTCGCCACGGGGCGCAAGCGCCCCAGGCGCCAGAACGGCTGGAATGACGCCTCGTCCTCGACGGTCGTCTTGTCGAGCCGGGCGATGAGCCCGGCGGCGGCCACGCAGATGCCGGCGATGACAGCCATGAAGACGCCGAGGAGCGCGACGTCGCCGATGACGCCCGGACCGAAGCTGGAGAGCCGCCGATAGATCAGGGTCGGCAGCGTGAGATAGTTGGCGGGAAGGCCGAGCAGAGCCGGTATGCCGAAATTCCCTAAGCCCGCCACAAAGGCCAGCAACCCGGCGGCGACTAGATGGGGCCTGAGCAGCGGCAGGAGGATGCCGGCGACGATGCGGCGGGCCGAGGCGCGATCGATCCTTGCCGCCTCGACAAGCGACAGGGGGACGCGCTTCAGCCCGGCAACGAGCACTACGAAGACCAGCGGAGCATGATGCAGCCCGAGGACGACGACGATGCCGTTGCGTCCGAGGAACGGGTTGGGCGATCCCGGCTCCGGCGCGAGCCCGAAAGTATTCAGGAGCGGTGACGCGGGCCCCGCGAGGCTCAGGAAGGCGAGCGCCGCGACCTGCGGCGACACCATCGACGAGAGTACGAACAGGAAGGCCGCCGCTCGCTTGAACGCCACGTCGGTCGCAGCGACGCAAAGAGCCATGGCCGACCCGAGCGCACAGCGCGAGCACGCTCGATGCGGCCGCCGTTTCCAAACTTCCGAGGGTGGCGCGGACGACCGTTCGCCCGCCCAGGATCTCGACGGCCCGTTCCGGCGAGAACACGCCGCCCGGGAACAGGGCGGCCGCACCGAGGCGGGCGGCCGGCAGAACGTCGAAGACGAGGACGACCAGGAGCGCGAAGGCAAGAAGGGCGCCGTCTCCGCCCGCGAGCCGAAAGCGGCTCCCTCCCCTTCGTCTCACTGGCCGAAAATGTCGGCGAATGCGGCCTTGTTCTTCGCCTCGTTCTCCAACGCCTTGGCGGCGTCGAATGCCAGGACCTTGATCCGCTCGCGGCCCGGATAACCGGCCGGCACCGCCACCGCCGGATGCGCGGCGATATAGCCCTGCTTCAGAGCGAGTTCCTGGCCCTCCTTGGAGAGGAGGAAGTCGACGAAGGCCTTCGCGGCGTCGGGGTTCCTGGTGCTCTTCAGGATGGCGACCGGCTCCGACACGGCCGACACGCCTTCCTTCGGGAATACGAACTCGACCGGCGCACCCTTGGCCTTCTCGCGGATGGGCATGAAATCGACGATCACGCCGTAGAGCTTCTCGCCGCCCGCGACGCTCTTCAGGATGTCGCCGTTGCCGCCGCCCGCCACGGCGCCGTTCTCCTTCAGTTTCTCATAATAGTGCCAGCCGCCCGGAAGGTTGCCCGTCAGCGTCGCGGCATGGATGAGTGCTGCGCCGGAGTTGAGCGGGCTCGGCATCGTGATCTGCCCCTTGGCGGCCGAATCGAGGAGGTCGGCCCAGGAGGTCGGCTTGAACGAGGCCTTCGCGTTGTAGGCGATGCCCGTCGTGATGAGCTTGGTCGCGAACCAGTACTTCTGCGGGTCGTGCGTGCCGGCCGGATAGGCGGCCACGTCGGCGCGGGCGTGGGCGAGCAGCCGGTCTTCCTTCTTCAGGCCCTCCATGGTCACGCTGTCGGCGATGAGCAGGAGGTCGGCCTGCGGCTGACCGGCCTCGAACTCGGCGCGGAGCTTGGCGAGGATGCGTGGCGTTCCATCGCGCACGAACGAGATGTCCACCTTCGGGTGCTTCGCCTTGAACGCATCGATCGTCTGCTGAGCGTCGGTATTCGGCTGGCTCGTGTACAGGACGAGCCTGCCGGAGACCTCCTGGGCGGCCAGCGCGGCCGGCATCAAGGCGACGAGGGCTGACAGAACTATTCGTTTCATGAAGCGCTTCCTTCCTTCTCCCGGAACCGGGCACCTCCCGGCCGCAATGCGCCTCGGACGGCGCCGTTCAATCTGGCCTCGTTCCGGCACGGACCGACATCATGGGACCGTATCCAACTCCGTCCTCGAACGGGAGAAAGCGGCTTAGAAATACTTCATGACGGAGGCGTGACACCGCTCCGGTTCGCGAGGGGATCGAGCCGTGAAGACCCGCCTCGTCGCGACCTGGCGGCGCGCTGTCGGCCGTGGTGGCGCTCCGCCCCAAGGCCATGCCTATCCCGGCGCCACCCTCGCGGCGCCCGGCGGTGAGCCTGGAGAAGGGCACCGCCGGTGAGCAGGTGGTGAACGACGACGCCGACGCATTGGCCCCCAATCCCGCCTTACCCCGACGACGTGACCGCGGCCGTCCGCCTAGCGCTGGATGACTACGAACGCGAATTCGGAGAGCTGCCCGGCCCCTTCGTTTGGGGCGGCACGGACGCCCAGCTCCTCCCCCTCCTAGTCGACGGCGCCGACGATGGCCTGGCCACCGGCATGGACGTGCTCGTACCTCGCATTTTCAAACGCCAGGAACATCTGGGGAACTGGCACATGCCTGCCGCCTAAAATGGATGCTCTCAGCGCCCAAGCGGACGCTGGAACTAGCGGCCGGTCGGCAGGAGTTGGCCCAAGTAGGACATTCGACCGCGCTAACGCTGAGAGCTACGCGAGCCGATCGTCCGTTAACGACTGGCGTAGGGCCCTGGCATCCAGGACCTGGATCCGCCTGTAGGCGAGGGCGATGAGACGGCGCGCCTCGAGCGCACGAAGTATGGCCCCAGTCGCGTTGCGAGACAGGTTTGAGATGTGAGCCAGATCCTCCTGGCTGATGTCCACCTCCAACGTCTCAGTGTGCCCGGGTCCGTCGTAGCGGCAGCCTGCCAGACGGAGCACGGTCGCGATGCATCGCTCGGCGGGATCCCTGAGCATCAGGTCCTGTGCCGCCCCGATCGCCGTGTCCATGTGACCGATGCCGATGAGGGCGAGAAGCCGCCACGCGTCAGGGTCATCCCGGACGATGCTGTCGATGTCGCTCAACGCGAGGTGGAGGAGCCAGGAGCGGCGGGTGCATCTCAGGCTGACCCGCCGGGGTTGGCGCGTGAACGCGGCGGTCTCGCCGAGCCAAGTTCCCGGCACCACAAAATGCGCGAATTGGGGTTCGTGCTCGCCCGGAGCGATGGAAACCGCGACTCCGCCTTCGACGAGGCCGTACGTTCCGCCGGGCTGATCGCCAAGATGGTAGACCGGTTGCCCGGCCGCGTATTCGCATAGATGACACCGGTTCAACACCATGTCTTGGAATGCCGTCGGTGTCCGGCTGAGCCAGCCTCGATTCCTCAGGACCAAATCTGCGTCGGGCTTTTTCAACGTTCCGGACCTTGAATGACCATCCATGGTCAATTCGGCGATCAGCGGATGCTATGCTTAAAATTGCGAGTGCGCGAGCGCCAGGGCCATGCTGCCTCGCCGGCGACCGACGGACCAAAACGGGTGGCGAATAGACGGATAGTATTAATCCAGATCCCAGGCGGCCGCATAAGCAGCGGAATCATCACCAAATTTCTGCCGACGCTCGCGGCCCCGGCCGGCGAAAAGGACCTCGTCGAGTGGCTGAGCGCCGACGCGGGCAAGACGGTCAGGAGATGCAGACCTCGATCTTCAAGGCAGAGGAACCAAAGATGACGAGTGCCACGACGGCGCAATCGAGGGGTTCCGAAAGACAATGACGAACGTACTCTCCGATCAATATGCAGGGATTCCCCTGCTCACCAGGATCCTCGCTGTTGCGCTGCCTTTCCTCGGCAATCCCGCCTGGGCGGCGGATGATGGATCCGTGCTCCCGTTTCCGCCCGCTCCGACGGCGAGCGTGGCCGGCGCCAGCTTGCAGGGCTCGCGGCATCAACGCCGGGCGGAACCGAGCCGGTTGCCGCCTGGGCGCGCCCAACATCCTGATCATTCTCTTGGACGACGTCGGCTTCGGACTGCCGGACACCTTTGGCGGCGAGATCCGCACGCCGACCTTGTCCGCGCGTGGCCAGCGCGGGCATCAGCTACAACGCCTTCCATACCACCGCGATTTGTTCGCCGACCCGCGCCGCGCTGCTCACCGGGCGCAACCATCACCGCGTCGGCACGGGCACGATCGCGGAGCGGGCGGTCGACTGGGATGGCTATACCGGCGTCATCCCGAAGACGTCCGCGACGATCGCGCGAGATGCTGCGGCACTACGGCTACGCGACTGCGGCGTTCGGCAAATGGCACAACACGCCGCCACCGAGACGACGGCCATGGGGCCGTTCGATCGCTGGCCCACCGGCTACGGCTTCGATTATTTCTACGGGTTCCTCGGCGGCGAGACGTCGCAGTGGGAGCCGCGGCTCTACGAAAACACCACGCCGATCGAGCCGCCGCACGATCAGACGTATCACCTGAGCGCGGACCTGGCCGACAAGGCCGTGGCCTGGCTGCGGCAGCATCGCGCCTATGCGCCGGACAAGCCGTTCCTCATGTATTGGGCTCCCGGGGCCGGCCACGGCCCTCACCACGTCTTCAAGGAGTGGGCCGACCGTTACAAGGGCAAGTTCGATGACGGCTGGGATGCGTATGCGCGAGCGTGTCTTCGCGCGCCAGAAGGAACTGGGCTGGATTCCGGCCGACACCGAAGCTCACGCCGCGAGCACCGTCGATGGCGGCATGGGACAGCATCCCGGAAGCCGAGCGTCCGTTCCAGCGCCGGCTGATGGAGGTGTTCGCCGGCTTCGTCGAGCACGTCGACGTCGCAGGCCGGAAAGCTCATCGACGAGCTGGAGCGTCACGGGCATGCGCGACAACACGCATCATCCTCTACGTGTTCGGCGACAACGGCGCGAGCGCCGAGGGTCAGAACGGCTCGATCAGCGAGCTGCTCGCGCAGAACCAGATTCCGAACACGATCGCGCAGCAGCTCGCGGCGCTGGACGGGCTCGGCGGCCTGGATGCGCTCGGCGGGCCCAAGGCCGACAACATGTACCACGCGGGCTGGGCCTGGGCCGGCAACACGCCGTTCCGTCACACCAAGCTGATCGCCTCCCATTTCGGCGGCACGCGCAATCCGCTGGTCATCTCCTGGCCCAAGGGCATCAAGCCCGACAAGCGTCCGCGGCCGCAGTTCCACCACGTCAACGACATCGTCGCCGACGATCTACGAGGTCATCGGCATCAAGCCGCCCAAGATCGTCGACGGCTTCGTGCAGGATCCGATCGACGGCGTCAGCATGGCCTATTCGCTTCGGCGATGCCGCCGCCGTCGGGCAAAAGAGCACGCAGTATTTCGAGAACAACGGCAGCCGCGGAATCTATCCAGGACGGGTGGTATGCGGCGACCTTTGGGCCGCTGACGCCCTGGTTGACGGTGAGGCCGGGACTGGCGACATGGGACTCGCGACAGGACCCGTGGGAACTCTACGACCTGTCCAGGGACTTCTCCCAGGCCGACGACCTGGCCGCCGCGGAGCCGGAACGGCTCGCCCGGATGAAGGAGGTCTTCCTCGAGCAGGCCCGGGAAAACAATGTATTCCCGATCGGCGCCGGCATCTGGCTTCGGCTCCATCCCGGAGGATCGGCTCAAGTCGCCTTACCGGAGTTGGACTTTCGATGCCTCGACGACCCGCATGCCGGAGTTCACGGCACCGGGGCTCGGCCGGGAGCCCAACCGCGTGGCGATCGATGCAGAACTCGGCGAGGACGCATCGGGCGTTCTCTATGCGCTCGGAGGTGCGGGAGGCGGCCTGACGCTGTTCCTGGACCAGCGGCCATCTCGTCTACGAGTACAACATGATGATGATCGAGCGGTACACGGCCCGATCCGAGGCGAAGCTCGCCCCCGGGCAGGCATCGCATCGAGGTCGAGACCGGGTTCTCCAATGCTCGACCCCTGTCCCAGGCGTCGGTGACGCTGAAGGTCGACAGCGCCGAGGTGGCCCGCGCCATCATCAAACGCACGGTCCCGGCCGCCTTCAGCGCGACCGAGACCTTCGACATCGGCGTGGATCTCGGTTCGCCCGTGTCGCTCGCCTACTTCGATCGCCGACCCTTTCGTTTCGACGGGACGATCCACAGGGTCGAGGTCACGATGAACTGACAGGCTCCCGCCGAGCCGTCATCCGCCTCGCATGCTTGGGCGCCGCCACCAGGAGGAAGTGCCATGAAATACGGACATGTGGCAATCGCCGGGCTTTGCCTCGCTGCCACCATCGTGTCGGGAGCGGCGCAGGCGCAGATCGCCCCCAGGCCGAACATCATCTTCATCATGGCGGACGATCTCGGCAACGCGGATCTCGGCTACCGTGGCGGCGAGGTCCGCACCCCGAACATCGACAGGCTCGCGAATTCCGGCGTGCGGCTGGAATCGTTCTATGGCGAGCCCGTGTGCACGCCGTCCCGTGCGGCGCTGATGACCGGCCGCTATCCCATGCGCTACGGCCTCCAGACCCTCGTGATTTTCCCGAGCCACACCTACGGCCTGCCGACCGATGAGCGGACGCTGCCGCAGGCGCTCAAGGAAAGCGGCTATCGCACCGCGATGACCGGCAAGTGGCATCTCGGGCATGCCGACGCGAAGTACTGGCCGCAGAACCGCGGCTTCGACCATTTCTACGGCAACGTCGTGGGAGAGATCGACTACTTCACCCGCGAGCGCGGCGGCGTGACCGACTGGCAGCGCAACGGCACGTTCCTGAAGGAGGAGGGTTACTACACGAGCCTCATCGGGGACGAGGCGGTCCAGCTCATCGAGGCACAGGATCCCGGCAAACCGTTCTTCCTCTACTTCGCCTCGCTGGCACCACATGCGCCCTATCAGGCTCCGCAGAGCTATCTCGATCAATACGCCTCGATCCCCGACCGCAACCGCCGGGCCTATGCGGGCATGATCTCGGCCCTCGACGACCAGGTCGGCCGCCTGGTCGCCGCGCTCGAGACGAGAAAGCTCCGTGAGAACACCGTCATCGTCTTTGCCAGCGACAACGGTGGCGCGACGAGCGGAATGTTCGCGAGCGGTTCGAAGAGCAAGGAAGAACGCGAGACGGAGGTCGGCGGCATCGAGCAGGGTGCAAAGGCCCCGGCCTCGAACGGTCGGCTCCGTGGCGGCAAGGGCAGCCTGTACGAGGGCGGCGTGCGCGTTCCGGCCTTCGTGAACTGGCCCGCGAAGCTGAAGCCGGCGGTCGTCGACGAGCCCATGCACATGGTCGACATCATGCCCACGCTGCTCGCGCTCGCGGGCGGGAAGGGCAGTCCGGACCACCCGTTCGACGGCCGCGACCTCTGGCCGGTGCTGGCGGAGGCAAACCCGGGTCCGCACGAGGATCTCCTGATCAATGTCGAGGCCTTTCGCGGCGCGATCCGGAAGGGCAACTGGAAGCTCATTCACGTGGCCCTGCTGCCGGGCAAGACCGAGTTGTTCGACCTGGCGACCGACCCCGGCGAGACGACCGATGTCGCCGCGCAGCATCCCGAAATCGTGCGCGACCTCAAGGAGCGTCTCCTAGCCTATGCCGGCCAGCAGAAGAAGAGCGAATGGATCAAGGCGCAGCCGGCCTTCGTCGGGGATCAGGGCCGGACGATTCTCGATCCGGACTACGACGTGGGCGATGGCGGCCTGCCGCACGAGAGGGTCGCCCTTCCGCGCAAGTGATGCGGATGAAATCGGATGCAGGTTCGCGATGGGATTCGTTGACAACCATTAATGCCGCCGGCCGCAGATACTGCTGCTACTCCACCAATCCGCGGCACGCAAGGCTTCTGGGATCTCTAACCTCGCTGAAAGAGGAGCACATGGATATTCGCAAGTGTACAGCCGAGACCATCGGCACATTTTGGCTGACGTTTGCCGGGTGCGGGAGCGCCATTATTTCGGGAAGATTTCCCGAGTTCGGCATCGGGATCCTCGGCGTCTCTTTGGCGTTCGGTCTGACTGTCCTCGCGATGGCCTATTCCATTGGCCATATCTCCGGCTGCCACCTCAACCCGGCGGTGACGGTCGGCCTGGCGGCGGGCGGACGCTTTCCGACGAAGGACATCGGCCCTTACATCGCCGCGCAGGTGATCGGAGCTATCGTCGGCGCGACGGTGCTGTATCTGATCGCGAGCGGTGCGCCCGGTTTCGACCTCGCCAAGGGCTTCGCCGCGAACGGCTATGGCGCGCACTCGCCGGGCAGTACAGCCTGTTCTCCGGCTTGCTCGCCGAGGTTGTGCTCACGATGATGTTCCTGTTCATCATCATGGGATCGACCCACGGCAAGGCTCCGGTCGGCTTCGCCCCTATCGCCATCGGGTTGGGCCTGACCCTGATCCACCTCGTCGGCATCCCGATCACCAACACGTCGGTCAACCCGGCCCGCAGCACCGGTCCAGCCCTGTTCGTGGGCGGCTGGGCGCTGGCGCAGCTTTGGCTGTTCTGGGTGGCGCCGCTGATCGGTGGAGTTCTCGGCGGGTTTCTCTATCGCTGGCTCAGCGAGAAGCCCTCGGCCCAAGTCACGGGCGTGGCTCCCATCGGCCCGGCGGAGTGAAGGCCAGCGCCATGGTGCCTTCCGACCTTGAGCCTGCTGACCGAAGGTTGTGAACGGCTCCGACCAGACGCGCAGCGTACACCTATTACGACTGGCTCCTCGATCACGCCTTCCTGCTGGTGCCGGCCCAGGACTTCATCGGCCAGTTCCTGATGACCTTCAAGGACTACCCGCAGCGGCAGAAGGCGGCGAGCTTCAACTGAAGTGCTGGCGAAGCTGAGGGAAGCGCCATCGAAGTAAGGTCTGTCAGTTCCGTGCAACCAGTTGCCGTCCGGACGGGCGAATGGTGGACCATGTCCTGGAAGAGCGTTGGCGTATGGCTGAGCCATCGGGTCTTCAGTATCGATGCCGCTTAGGGCGGCGACGTCATGGGAATGAAGACGCCGCACGACGGGATTGCGCTAGATCAAGGAAACTTGGCCCTTCACCGTGTGCTGATTCAAGCGCCAATTGTCGTGAGTACGCGCCCCACGCCCCCTCAGAGAGGTCCCGAAGGTCAAATCGCCTGCTGCAGCTCGTTTGGCTGCTCTTCGCAGCGGCCATTTTAGTGCCTGCCGCACTCAAGACGGAGCCGTCGCGTTCGCTTCGTGAACCGCATTTCGACGCGCTGCAGGGTAAGTCGCCATTGGGTCAGCCGAACGCCATGAGAGAGGCGCCGGCATCAGCTTCCGGGCACGCTGCCGTAGAGAACGCCATGCACAGGAAGGGGATGAGTCGGTGGACAAGCTGATCAGCCTCGAACTGGGTCAGGCCGAGAGCAGGGCCGCCGCCGAGGCGCGCCCTAGCTGGCCCGCTTTCCGGTCCCTGTTGGCCGCGGCGGTCCTGGTGCCCCTCAGCATCTTGATGGTCGGGGCCTGGCTCGCCTGGGGCCAGGTTTGGCGTCAGGCGGAGGCTGAGCTTGCCCGCACCGCCGACGCCGCTGCCGAATACGCGGCCCACTTGCTGGACGGGCACCTGCTGCTGGCCGACCGGGTTGACGACCTTCTTCGCGGCCTGACGGACGAGGAGATCCGCATGCGCGAGGCCGAATTGCACGCCGCCTTGCAGGGTATGGCGAAGACGCGGCCGTGGCTCCTGACGCTGTACGCCATCGACGCCGCGGGCCGGCCGCTGGTCAGTGCCAACATGTTCCCCGTGCCTCGCGACGCAGATCTGCGGGACCGCGACTTTTTCGAGGCGCTGAGCGGTCGTGCGATGCTCAGCCCCTATGTCAGCAAGATCCACGTCGGCCGATTCGATGGGCAGCTCTTCTTCAGCGTGGCCGAACGCCGCGGTCAGGCGGCGGACCCTAGAACCGGCGTGAAGCCGGCGTCGGGTCAACCAATCGCCGCCCCCTTCCGAGGTGTCGTGCTGGCGTCGCTCCGCCGAACGAGCTAGCCGTGGGACTGCGCCGATTGTCCGGTCAGACGGAGGATGCGGTCGCCTTGGTCCGCACGGATGGCGAGCTCCTCGCGCGCAGCACAGGTTTTGACCGCCCGCCGCCGCCCCTGTCCGCCGGCAGCCCCATGCTGCCGGTCATGGCGGAGGGCGCGGAGCGCGCCGTTGTGCATGGCCGCTCCACGGTAGACGGCGTGGAGCGCGTCGCGGCGTTTCGGCGCGTTGAAAGCTGGCCCGTCTACGCCTCCGCCGCGCGTGCGCGGACGGCGGTCGTGGCTCGATGGCGAGAGACCGTCGCCATGCAGGTGGGATTTGGCGTTCCTGCCATCTTCGGACTGATCCTGCTCGTCGGCTCCACGTATCGGCGGTCGCGGGAGGTGGCCGAGACGCAGGAGGCGCTCCAAATCGAGGCATCACGACGCGCCGCGTCGGAAGCATTGCGCGAAAGCGAGGAGCGCCTCCGTCTGGCGCAGGAGGCTGGGGGCATCGGCGTCTGGGACTGGGACGTTGCGCGCGATGCTGCCACCTGCTCGGAGGCCTACTGTCGCCTTTATGGTCTCGATCCGAAGGGGCCCGGGCACCAGAGTCTCGAGGATTGGCTCGCTCAGGTGCACCCGGACGACCGCGACCGCGCCGCGGCAGCGGTGCACGCCGCCGTCGCGTCCGGCCACTACGAATGCGAGTACCGGATCGTGCGGCCCGACGGCTCCGTGCGCTCGATCGCCGCCCGGGGCACTCCCAGGTTCGATGCCGAAGGGCGGCCGATGCGCATCGGCGGCGTCTGTGTGGACATCACCGCGTTGCGCGAGGCCGAACAGCGGCTGCGTGCGCTGCACTCGGAGCTGCTCCACGCCTCTCGCCTGTCCACGGCGGGCCTCATGGCTTCGGCGCTCGCACATGAGCTGAACCAGCCGCTGGGTGCGGCGGCGAACTACTTCAGCGCGGCGCGGCGCACTCTCGAAGCCAGCGGGTCCGGGAGCACGGAGCGTGCTCTTTCGAGGCTCGAGAAGGCCGCCGAGCAGATCATGCGTGCCGGAGCGATCCTGCGGCGGCTCCGTGACTTCGTGACACGCGGCGAGATCGAGAAGCAGATTGCGAATGCGCAGCGCTTGGTCGAGGAAGCCGTCGCACTCGCCCTGGTCGGTGTGCGTGACCCCGCTTTGCGGACCCGGTTCGACTTCGACGCCAGGACGCCGCCGGTGTTCGTGGACAGGATCCAAATTCAGCAAGTCGTGTTCAATCTCGTCAAGAACGCGCTCGATGCCACCAAAGAGAGGCAGCCGCGCGAGATCATATTGGCGACACGAGGCGCTGGCGATGGCGAGGTAGAGATCTCCGTTGCCGACAACGGCCCGGGACTGCCGGCCGATCCCGAGTCACTGTTCCGGCCGTTAGCGACAACGAAGGCTGGTGGTCTGGGCCTAGGCCTGTCGATCTGCCGCGCGATCGTCGAGGCGCACGGCGGACGCCTTTGGGCCGAGCCCCGCCCAGGTGGGGGTGCTCTGTTCCGATTCACAGTTGAGGCCGTGCCGACAAAGGGGAGCGTCGATGAATAATACATGCACTATTCATGTGGTGGAGGACGATGAGGCGATGCGAGACTCGGTCGTGGCGCTGCTCGAGGACGCCGGCTACCGGGTTCGTGCCTTCGCATCTGCCGAGGAACTGCTGGTGCTTGGTGCCGAGGTTGAGCCCGGCTGCGTGGTGAGTGACATTCGGATGCCGGGGATGGATGGCCTGTCGCTGCTCCGGCAATTGCGTGCTCAAGGCGCCGCGCTACCCCTGGTGATCATTACGGGACACGGCGACGTGCCGTTGGC
This sequence comes from uncultured Alphaproteobacteria bacterium, assembly GCA_963723525.1. GTDB lineage: Bacteria > Pseudomonadota > Alphaproteobacteria > Rhizobiales > Beijerinckiaceae > Microvirga. The sequence goes on along the minus strand of CAVRRI010000001.1, from coordinate 26,916 downwards.
TGTCGCCGCGATGAAGGGGGGCGCGGTGGACTTCCTCGAGAAGCCATTCGAAGCCGAGGCCCTCCTGAGCCGCCGTCGAGGCCGGCTTGCGGGCTCGGCGCAGCGGTCCGGACCCAGCGGAGGCTGCCGCGGCGCGCCGGCGGCTTGCCGCACTGACGGCGCGCGAACTCGATGTGCTGACGCATCTGGCCGCCGGAGACTCGAACAAGGCTGTCGCGGCGAAGCTCGGCATCAGCCCGCGGACTGTCGAGTTTCACCGGGCCCATATTATGGACAGGACCGGCGCGAAAAGTCTGCCTGACCTTGTCCGCCTTTGGCTCGTCGCGCATCAGACGGCTTGACAGATGGTCCAGGGGATCGCCTGTGAACTCGGTCTTCACGAGTTGCATACACCGTTGCGGCGGGGTGTAGACTGAGCGATTTGAAATAGGTGAAAGCCGATCAGGCGGAAACCCACCACGGCTGCCTTGTGGTCGAACCCACAGGGGTACTGCGCGCTGTCCCGCAAGGTGCCTGCATACGTCCAACTATTATTCAGGAAGGCCGGGACTGCGAGGTCTTCTGGAACTGCGCAGTAGAGATCCGGCCCGGCCTTGCAGTGGAACAAATTATACGTGCGCTCGAGTTGTGCTTTTGACATTGATTCCCTCCCTTGTTTTTCGGCGGAGTCCACCACCCGCCCGTTCTTGCAGGTTACGCCAAACGTGAACCAAGACCGGGGCACGGATGGGCGCATCTTCATCGACGCCATCCGCCTCTGCCTGGTGCGACACCGTTGACCGGCACCCAGGCTCTGTGTTCGTCATGATTTTCTTCGAGGTCGCTTCTCATTGTGACCATCAGGGATGCGTTGCTGAGACTCCCGCTCGTCACGCGTCTCCGAGAGAGCTCTCAATCACGCCCCATGGAGCCGACCCCGGCAGGAGCTCTCGCCTGCTCTCTTGGTACGGTCGATGTTGAGACCGCGACGCCGATAATGAGTGGCATCCCGGAGGCTGCGTGGCGGCGGAGGGCGTGGGTCTGTGTCCTGGTGGTGTTGCAGGATTTCGAGGCCTGCACTGCGCCAGCCGCTCTTGGCAAGAGGCCAAGGGCACTGTGGAGGATCGCTGATCTCCCGCGGTTGTCGTTGAGTGCGGACGCATTCAGGGCCGGCATCGCTGACTGCCCGTCGCCTGTTACTGGCCATGGTCGGGCCCACTGCGCCCGCGAGAGGCTCATTGTCGTGCGACGGGACTTCGAACTTTGATCCATTGCCCGCGCCACCCTTGAGCGGACTGCCGTTTCGCTGAATGCCAGACGGGTGGCGAGATTACCCGCCGTCACGACTGCGACGATAGTAAGTGCCGACTTGGTCGCCCAGCGAACAAGGCCGGACGCACGCACCCCCTGCCCTTGATCTCCATGAAGCCGATCGGCGTCGTGGACTTCCCCGCAACGCCCCTTGTTGACTGTCGATGCTCCTGTCCAAAGCTCCCCAGCTGTCGCCGGAGAGTTGTGCCGTCGGTAGCCATGTCTCTTCCTTGGTTGCTGCAAGCCTGACTGCTCTGAGGCTATCTATCAGCAGAGGATCGCATTGAATGCTCGGCAGATTACCAGCTCGCAATATTACCTGTGTTGCGCAAGGGCTCATGCTGCTTTGCGAACAGCGCGACTACTTACTCTCCGAACTCCCTGACCGAGTTTGCCGTCGGCTTGCTCCTCGCGCTCAATGCAGCACTGCGCGGCATCGGTGACGACATAGCGAGTGGCGGCTTACGGCGCGGCGCGGTCACCCAGTCCGGTGAGCGAAGGGGTAAAGACATCGTGCCCGCGCGAGCAGCAGCAGAGCGACCTTTTTCCAACACCAGCCTCCGAACCAGCTCGGGTGCACGAGGACGAACGTCGCCGTGAGGCGTCAACCTCGACAGAATACTAGCCGGGCTCGCCACATGCGGGAACCAGAAACCCCGCCCGGCCGAGTACCGAGCGGGATTCGACTTCGGCCGCCGCCTCGACGAAGCCCGCCCGCGCGTGGGATCCCCGGACAGGCCGTTGTTCGGCCTGGACTGGCGCTGCCACTCCTCAACCCGAATGCCTCAGACGGGAAAATGCTACTTGCCTGGCAGCTTGTATTTCTCCGCTGCCTTGCCGGCGATCGTGAAAATCTGCTTGGCCTCCGAGCTTGTGAACGCTTCCGTCGTCTCGACGTCAGTGACGCTGCCGCCGGCGGCCGCCGCCACAATGGCCGCTGAAGCCTCTTTGGCGCTGGGCGCCTCCGTGATCACCAGGAAATCGTAGTGGCCGAGGGTGACATAGAAGTTCAAGAGCTTGGCGCCGGCGGCCTCGACCAGCGTCCTGACGGCTTGCTGGCGATCCTCGGGCTTGGCGACGAGGTTCTTGATGGACTCTGCCGAATAGCGGCCGCGCGTGATGTAGATCGGCATGCGATTTCCTCCTGGGTTTGACCGGAGTTCTCAAGCGCCGGTAACAGGCTTAACGGTGGACCTCCAGCAGCCTACCTAAAAGGCTTCGCCTCCCACTACATTGACCGAAATCAAGCTGACCGCAGCGGCGTGGCGCGGCATCATTCCGGATTCCCACCAGTCGCGGAGAGGCAGCCCCGCCGGTTGAACCGCGCCGGGTTTGTCGGAGGCGGGTTGGCTTGGATCATGCGGCCAAAGATAGGGGTTCCCTCTGCTCGTAGTAGCGGGCTTCTGCTTCGGCCGGTGGGATGTTTCCGATCGGCTCGAGCAGGCGCCGGTTGTTGAACCAGTCCACCCATTCGAGAGTGGCGAACTCGACCGCCTCAAAGCTGCGCCACGGTCCACACGATGGATCACCTCGGCCTTGAACAGACCGTTGATCGTCTCGGCGAGAGCATTGTCGTACGAATCCCCGACACTGCCGACCGAGGGCTCGATGCCCGCCTCGGCGAGCCGCTGCGTGTAGCGCAGTGAGACGTATTGGACGCCTCTATCGCTATGGTGGATGAGGCCGGCTCGCCGGATGGGCTGCCGGTCATGGAGAGCCTGCTCGAGGGCATCGAGCACGAAGCCGGCGTGGGCTGTGCGCGACACCCGCCAGCCGACGATGCGGCGGACAGAGGCGTCGATCACGAAGGCGACGTAGACGAAGCCCGACCAGGTCGCGACAGAGGTGAAGTCCGACACCCAGAGCGCATTCGGCCGTGGCGCCTGGAACTGCCGGTTGACGCGATCGAGCGGGCACGGGACAGCCTTGTCGCTGATTGTGGTCCGCAGCGGCTTGCCGCGGACGGCACCCTCAAGGCCCATGGCTCGCATCAGCCGCGCCACCGTGCAGCGGGCGACCGCAACCCCCTCGCGGGCGAGTTGCCGCCAGACCTTGCGCACGCCATAGACCCGGAAGTTCTCCTCGAACACCCGTCGGATCTGGGCTTTCAGGGCCTCATCGCGCTTGGCACGGCGCGGCAGCTTCTCGGGATCAGCCCGCCGGGCGACATGGGCGTGATACGTCGAGGGGGCGATCGGCAGGACCTTGCAGATCGGCTCGACCCCGTAGACATCCCGATGATCGTCGATGAAGGCGATCATGGCTTCCACCGGCGGTCGAGCTCCGCCTGGGCAAAATAGGCCGACGCCTGGCGCAGGATCTCGTTGGCCTGGCGCAACTCGCGCACCTCCCGCTCGAGTGCCTTGATCCGATCGCGCTCGTCCGTCGTGGGGCCGGCACGCAGGCCTTCGTCGCGCTCAGCCTGCCGCACCCAGTGGCGCAACGTCTCGCTCGAGCAGCCGATCTTCTGGGCAATCGAGCGGATCGCCGCGTATTGCGAGCCGTGCTCGTCCGCATGGTCGAAAACCATTCGCACCGCGCGGGCACGGACCTCAGGGGAATAAGGTGGGGTTCGCTTCATCATGGCTCCATCCTCTCAAGAGGGGGAGCCTCCGGCAAACCCGGTACGGTTCAGAGTCTAGGGGATTGCCGGAGCCGACCCGAGGTCGGTTGCGTCTCCCCACGACCGGAATCTCGTCGGAGAGGGTATTGATCACTCCTAACGCAGCTCCGGAGTTTGAGCGCATGACTGCTTACAGCTCCTTCCGGGAGACCAGGGGAAGACCGGACCTGACCCACAGTGGTCTTTCCTAGAAAAGTATGGCGGCCAATTTTCGCACAAGTTCTTCCATTGGCATCATTGTGATCAGCAGCGGCACAATCGGCGCAAGCGTCGCGGCTGTGAGGCGCTGGACGGCGTCCATTGTTATAGGCGTGGTGCGCATTTTCCGAATGATGTCGTAGCTGTTGCCCATGTCGGCGAGAGACTGGATATCGGCGCTGCCTACCAGCGTCTCGGCCTTGGCGGCGCTGGTGCGAAGCCATTTGGCTTCGAACTCGCTCACGTAGCGCATGGCCAATCCTCCATATTTGCGAAGGCCAGTTCGCCTCGCCGCTGCCAACTGAGGTACGAACACCAGGAGGGGACCGAGGGCCATGCACAGCACCAGAACGACCATGATGGCGATCTCGGCCTTGAACTGGGTCAGCGGAGCCCCGAGGATGACAATGCGCGTCGCGAGATATCCGGCAAGCAACGTGCCATGGGCCGCGGCGAAGACCGCGAGAGCCTGAACCGAGTTCGAGAGGAAACCCAGACCCGCGAGGCGATCCGGATGTGTCGGAACCAGCTTCAGCTCGATGCGCGACACCTGCCACAGAAAGCGTGCCCAGATGAACAGGCGGAAATACCAGCGGCACAGCAGGATGGAAGAACGGCAGGCTCACACGCATACCACGTTCCGGCAAGCGTCAGCTTGACCCTCGACGGACGGTGTCGCGTACCACGTCGCCGTGTCGGCGGCCACGTAACGGCGCCAGATGAGGATGCCGGCCCGTACACGAATGCGATCAGAAGGGCCTCGGCAAGACCGAGTCGCGCAGCCGGATCGCCGACCGATGGCGCCCTCGAACCGCGCGACGGCGTTCTCGGGAACTAGATTGCGTTCCATGAACTGCTGCGGCACGGCACGCGCGCGCGCCTCGGTGACGAGCGCGGCGATGATCAACAACGGCATTGCCACCGGAGGCGGACATGGACCTCAGGTCTTGCAGGAATGGTATCGCGACACTTCCGTCGACACCTGTCCGCCAGGCGGACAGCACGAGCAGCGGGAGCCAGGCCAGCAAGGCGACGCCGACGATGATGACGGGCTGGCGCATCTCGCCACCCTGGGACCGTTGCACCCCGAAAAGAAGCCGATCAGCGGCCCTCGGTGAACAGCGAGAAGTCCGGTGAACCGCCGTCACGACTGCCATCGCCGCGGAGGCGCCCAAGAAAGGCATCCACGGTGTTGCCGGTCAGGTTGCCGAGGGTGACGGCGCGCACGTAGGCGAGGATCTCGGCCACCTGGATGTCGCTGTAGTGCTCGCGCAGGTTCTCGATTGCTTCCGGGTCGAACCGGTCGAGATTCTCCGCATAGTGCTGGGCGAACAGGATCGCCGCGGCCTCGGCTGGGTTCCTGGCCTCGAGCGCCTCCATCTGGTGGCCGAGGATCTGGTTGACCTCCTCCAGCGGCACGCCATGGGCCATTGCCCAGTGGGTGTGACCCCACTGGCAGTAACGGCAGTCGGTGACCGAGGTCACGCCGAGCATGACCTTCTCGCGCAGCGCATGGGAGGTTTTCGGCCTGACCAGCGCCGAGAGAAGGACGGGACCCGAGGCCATGACGTTGCCAACCGTCCGGAAGAAATTGCGTGGCGTCAGCGTGCGCTTCGCCACCCCGGGGCGCTTCGGCTGCGGGCTTGCGTCAGTCCCTCGGTGCGGATCGTCGGCAGGCGCGGCGCCCATGCCGCCAGTGACGTGAAAAGGCTCTGTCATCCCTTCGCCTCCTTGCCGGCCGTTCGAGTCCTGCCTCACCTCCGCACACATCCTTTGGCGGCGGGCACGAAGGCCGAAGCGGGGGCTGTCGCATCGATGGCGGCGCTGCTGCCGTCGGGCCGAACGCACACACTGGGTGCGCGGTGGGCACTTCTTGTCGGTTCGGCCACCCCACTGTGGGCTACGGCACGTAGTTGGCGCTGGTGTCCGCACCGTAGCCGCAGCCTTGGTAAGTGCCGTGCAGCTCGTCGCGGATGATCGCGGCCCAGCCGTCGCACCGGGCGGTGTCGAGGGAGAGATCCCGGGCCAGCACCTTGGTCTCGAACCTCCAACCCTGCGGCAGGGCCATCAGCTTGCCGCCCACCTGGTCGAGCGTGTCGAGGGTGAGGCTCGGGTCGACATCCTGCGTGTATTCCTGCATGACCCAGACCGTTCCCCCGGGCTCTCGCAGCAGGTGCACCGGCGTGCCGGCATGCCAGATCCAGTTGCTGTTGCGGTAGATCAGCGAGGGCCGATAGGCATTCTTCATCTGGGCCATCATCTCGGCCCCGGTCATCTCACCGCCGTACATCATCTTGACGCCGTGGAAGTCCACGATGTCGCCGCCCTGGACGTCCTGCTCGTCCATGAGCCAGATGCGTCCGCCGTTGACCGCGCACATGTCGACCTCGAGTTCCCGCGCCAGCCGCACCGGATCGATCAGCCTGTGGCTCTCGGGAGTGATTTTGTCGAGCGCCGAGGCGGTATAGACATGCGCCCGCTGGGTACCCCCGACGCCCACGAAGGCGCCGAGGCCGCAGAACCGCTTGCCGCGGGTGTTCTTCACGGTGGTCCGGTCACCATGCATGCCGATGCGCAATTTCACGATCGTTCCTCCAATCCGTATTGAACGACGCCAAGCTTCGTAACCAGCCCAATCCGTCGCCGACTACGGAATGTAGTTGGCGCTCGTATCCGTGTCGTAGCCGCAGGCCTGGTAGGTGAGATGCAGGTTGTCGCGGAGGATGCACGCCCAGCCGTCGGACTTCCGTGTGTCGAGGACGAGGTCCTTGGTCAGCACCTTGGTCTCGTATGTCCAGCCTTCCGGCAGCTTCAGTTTGGGGCCTATGTCGCGCAGGGTGTCGATGGTCAGGCTCTTGTCGACGTCCGTCGTCATCTCCTGCATGACCCAGACGGTTCCGTTGGGCTCGCGCAGCATGTGCGCCTCCTTTCCGGCGTCCCAGATCCACTTGGTCAGGTGAGCTACGTGAGAGCGATGAGCACTTGTGCAGCATCTCAGTCATGGCTCTCTCCTTCGGCTAGCTTCTCCCCTGCTCCCGAAATCGCCCGGGACAGCATGCCGCCCGAAAGGTGCGGGCCTTGATCCGTTCTGGAGCAGGATGCGCCGTCGCGTAGTAGGCGCGCTGGCCGACCGGCAGATGACGCGGGATCTCGCGGTCGCGGGGAAGCTCGTCCAGCCGCGCGCGAAGCTCATGCACCGGGATGTTCACCGCACCCGGCACGCGTCTCCACCGCCAGTTCCACCGGCTGGCGCACGTCGAGCAGGAGGCCCTCGTCGGTGATCTCCAGTGGGCCAGGGGCATGTCGCCGCGCAGGACGTCGGCGACCATCCCCGCGAAGTTGATCGGATCCTTCGCGCTGCCGAACTGCGGCGCGTAGCACAGCTCGGCCTCCTCGAGGTCGTAGACGGTCGCGCCCATCTGGATCGCCATGGCCAGCGCGCTGACGCGCTTGTCGACGCGCCGTCCTCGCCGAGCGCCTGCGCGCCGAGCACGTGGCCGTCGGACTTGCGGAAGAGCACCTTCATCGCGATGGACTTGGCGCCCGGGTAATAGCCGGCGTGGGAGTTCGGAAAGAGGTAGACCTTCTCGTAGTCTGCATCGCCGAGCCTCTTCAGCGTCTTCTCGCTGGCCCCGGTCCAGGCGGCGGCCGCGCCGAACAGGCCGATGATCGACGTGCCTTGGGTGCCACGGAAGCGCGAGTCGCGCCCGGCGATCACGTCGGCCGCGATGCGGCCCTGCCGGTTCGCCGGCCCGGCCAGCGCGACGAGGCTCCACTGCCCGGTGACGAAGTCCCTGACCTCGATGGCATCACCGATGGCGAGGATGTCCGGATCGCTCGTGCGCATCCGGTCGTCGACGCGGATGCCGCCACGCTCGCCGATCTGGAGGCCGGCCGCCTTGGCCAGCGCGGTGTCCGGCCGCACGCCGAGGGCGAGGATCACGAGGTCGGCCGGGTAGGTCATGCCGGACTTCGTCTGCACTTCGAGCGCGCCATCGTCCAGCTGCCTGAAGCCGGCGACGCCGTCGTTGAGCGCCAGGCGCAGGCCGTGCTTCTCCGCGTGGCCTTCGACGAGGCGGGCCATCTCCCGGTCGAGCGGCGCGAGGACCTGGTCGAGCATCTCGACCAGCGTTACCTCGAAGCCGGCATGGATCAGGTTCTCCGCCGTCTCGAGCCCGATGAAGCCGCCGCCGATCACCACCGCACGCCGCGGCGGCTTGACGAACTGGATGCCCGAGTAGTTGGCCATGCCCGCCAGGAAGTCCGTGCCGCGGGCCATCCACTCGCGGATCCCGCGCACGTCCGGCACGGTCCGCACCTGGAAGATCCCGGGCAGGTCGATGCCGGGCAGCGGCGGGCGCACCGACGGCGCGCCAGGCGACAGCACCAGCTTGTCGTAGGGCTCGGTGGTCACCTCGCCGGTCATGACGTTGCGCAATTGCACCGTCTTGTCCCTGCGCGAGATGGAGACCGCCTCGCAGTTGGTCCGCACGTCGATGTTGAAGACGCCACGGAACGTCTGCTCGTTCGCGACCAGCAGCTTCGCCTCGTCCTCGATCACGCCCGAGATGTGGTACGGCAGCCCGCAGTTCGCGTAGGAGACGTACGGCCCGCGCTCCACCATCAGGATCTCGGCGGTCTCGTCCAGCCTGCGCAGGCGTGCCGCGCACGACGCTCCGCCGGCCACGCCGCCGACGATGATGACCTTCATGCCTTTGCGTTCCATGACCGATTCCTTTGCGCGATCTTGGAGATCGAGCTTTGGGGTTCGCCGTGAGCGTGGGGCCGGGCGGGAGCGGGCGACGCATCGGCGCCCTCGTACACCCACACGCCCGGGATGAGGCTGACCGGCGTGACCGCGTCGCGGTTGGCGACAACCCGCCGAGTATCGTCCAGTCCGGCGCCCCAGTGCTCGATCACGGTGGCGCGCGAGAACTCGTAGTCTTTCGTTTGCGAGACGTGCGCCAGGCGGTCGTTCATGAGGCGAACGACCAGCCACTGCCTGTGGTCGCACAGGGTGGCGAGCACTTGCGCGTCCGAATTGGCCCGAAGGTGGGCCGGCAACTTGTCCATCAGGCGGATCAATGCCCCGCGCAGTTCGCCGATCTTGACGGCGTGCTCGACGGAGAAGCGCTGCCTGCTCGCGTACTGGATGTCCTTGTGCCGCTCGAGGACCTCGCCGAGGGAAGCGCCCGTCCGCAAGTTCACCGCACCGAGTGAAATGCGCACCTCGCGGCGATTGATCAGGTTGAAATCGACCAGTTCCTCAAGCGTTCGCCTGAGTGGCGTCGTGTCGTAGAAGCTCACGGCCCCGGGGCCGCCGCCGGCAGCGAGGAATGGCAGGGGCAGCCGCGACACGAAGAAGCCAGGGCTGCCGAAGGTTGCGACGATGCTCGCGCTCAAGGAGTTGAGGGCCGGCCGCATCGGTTCGAGCCAGGCGGGCCAGGTCAGCGGGGCATAGGAGGAAACGCGGTCCCAGAACGCGCGCAGCCGTTCCACCCGCCGCTCGGGCGGGTTGCCCGCGATCAGCGCCGCCGTGATCGCGCCGATGGAAATGCCGACCACCCAGGTGGGGGCGAGGCCCGCTTCCGCCATTCCCTCGTACACACCCGCATGGTAAGCGCCGAGCGCACCGCCGCCTTGCAGAAGCAGGATCTGGTGATTGAACCGATGTCTTGTCATGGAAAGGGACACAAGGATCCTTTCGCTCGCCATGCCAAAATAGCTAAAGGGTGCCGCAGTGCTTGACCGCCTGAGACTGTCGCTAGACCTTTCGGGCCAAGCTGCCGACGGTCATGGACGCCGCTGAAGAACGAGAAGAACGACGGTGACGCCGCCGGCCTGCATGCCAAGAAGCGCACCGGATCCGTGCCCCGCCACTCCGTTCCTGATGATCCCATTCGGGCACCGCTCGAACAGGTCTCGGAACTAAGTTTTACTTAAAACCACGGCGGCCGTCGCGCATTTGATCTAAGTCAAACTTGGACCTGCCTGCTTTTTGATGGGGGTCAGATTAAAACTTCCGTGAACTGTAAGGGGATACATGGCGGCAGGCCGACAACACAGCCCCACGTCAGTCCGGCGCAGCGGATGGGACTGTGTTTGACTGGCCAGCGCGATTGGTACTGGTCGGGGACTTCCGCGATGACGATGCAACGAGCTATTGATCGGCTTCTGCACATCGTCTGGTTTTCGCGCTCCTCGGGTTCGCTGAGGAGAGCCCACAGAGTTTGTGCAGACAGGACGGAGGTGTCGGGGCCGTGACCGCGTGTGAGGGCAGCACGTAGTCGAGAGCGCGGCTCAAGGCGGTAAAACGCTCTCGATGCGTGTCAGCAAAAGGGCTGGACTGCTTGATCACGACGCGCCGCGAGCGTGATGAGACCGTTCACCAGCTCGGAGCGCTTCCTGGCGGCGCTGCTCGCGCGTTAAAGGTGACGGATGAAATTCCTTGTGCTGGCCCATGACGCCGCCCCGTTGACCGAAGGTTGAATGTTACCTCTGGTCAGATTCGGGGGACGCATTTGCTGGCGACAGGCCATGCGCCTCGGGGACGACCGCAGAACCGCAGCCGGTCACTCTAGCGAACCGGGTCCACTTTTCCGCACGATGCGCTAGGGGCCTTCTCGGCCATTGCCGGGGATGATGCGCTCGTTCTCCCGTACCGTCTCGGCCGCGTAGACGATCTCGCTCACGTAATGGGGCAGGACGACCTTCGGGTCGCGTTGGCGCAGTTCCCGCTGGGCGCGAGACGGCAGGGGCCGGGGCGGGGGCTCCGGCCTGCTTGTGGCGCATCAGGGCGATCAGGGCGTTCTCGTAGCGGTCCTCGAACTCTGTGGGATCAAAGCGCGCAGCGTGGCCGGCGCCTGATAGCCCTGGTTCGCAATCAGGGCTTGACCCAACTGCAGATGGAGGCCTTGCTCGCGCCTCTTCCATTGCCGGTCGCCGCCCAGCGCCCTACAGAGGCGGACTCCGATTTTCAAGACTTCGCGATCGCTTCCTTGTAGGCGGGCCGTGCCAGCGCCTGGGCGCCGGCCTGCTCCCAGTAGGCGAGCGCCCGTTCGGCGAGTCCCGCCGCTTCGGCGTGCTGCGCCTTGACCTCGGCCAGGGCTTCGATCGAGGTTTGGACTTGCACGTCGACGTTTATGATCGTCTCACCAGCGCCCGAAGCTCTCCGCGTCGGCGACGCAAGGACGGAGAGGCCGGGTTCAAGTTCGTTGCGCCGCTCATGTTGGTCTTCCGACAGGGCGAGGAACTGTTCGCCGAGCGGTCCAGCCTGTGGGACGAGAGCGAGTGCGTGAGACGGCGCGGCTTGACCGCCTGCTACTGGACACGGATGCAGGCGCTCGAAAACCCGTAGGCCCTCGGTCCCACCCAGAGGGGAACCGGGCGTTTTTCGTGCCGGCCCCTGTAGGCTGCAGGAAGCCCATTGAGCCGTCCCCGCTGTCTTGATACCTGCCGGACCTCGAAAGACCCGCCAAGGGCCGCCGCAGGGCACGCACCGGCCGTGGGCAGGACTGTGGGCGGCCCGGCCGATCCAGAAAAACAGGTGCCGATTCAGTGGCCTAACCCTATGAGGGGAGGACCACGCATCCTCCGCCGGCCCGACGGAGGCGGTCGCACAACGCGCCGGCTGCCTCGCGAGTCGGAGCAGGCACCCGGATTCGATAGAAGGCTCGCGTTCCCCTGCTCCGCAAGCGGGTTCCGATCACCATCGGCCTCACGTCTCCGATGATCGATGCGTAGGATCGGCGGGCGCGAGCGAAGGACGACAGCGCCAGCGCCTTCGAGAAGTTGCCGGCCAGCTGCACGCCCCAGGGCGCAAAGACGGCACCTCCGGCTCGGGCTCGCCGCGGCCCGGAATCCGGAGCGCCGCGACGACCTGAAGGCAGCCGCGAAGAGCGCCCGGTGCCTCCGTATCCTCCTGCGGCGGGTCGGCAGCGGCCCAGTCCTCTGCCGGACGGCCGGTGATGCGAACCACGTAGGTGCGGGTTTCGTCCGGCAGCCCTCCCCTCCCCTCCATCCAGGCTGCGACCCGAGCCGGTCCGCCGTTATAGGCCGCGGCCGCCAACCCGAGGTTGCCGAATCGGTCCCGCAGATGCGTCAGGAATTCCGCCGCCTTCGGGATCGCCTGCTCGGGGTCGAAGGGATCGGCGAGGCCCCACTCCTGCGCTGTTCCGGGCATGAATTGCGCGATTCCCTGCGCGCCGGCGGGGCTGGTGACCGAAGCGCGAAAGCTGCTCTCCGCCCAGATCAGCCGGGTCAGGAATTCGGGCGGCAGCCGATTCTTAGCCGCGGAGCTCTCGATGATCCGGCAGAGGGCTTGCTGAACCGTCTCGGTTCCGCCCGGGGCAGGTGCATCCTGCGCCAGCCCGAGGCCGCCCGCGCCAAGAAACAGAATTGCCGCCACCCGAGCCCGCATCGCCGCCTCCGGCGAAGGACATAGGCGCGCCGCGGCTGCGGTCGAGATTGCGCCGGGTCTGATCCTCAGTGCCGAGCTTGGGCGTTGCACGCGCGCAACATCTGTATAGGAAGGCCGTTGCGTCGCTCGAAAGCGGCCTGGAGGGGCATCAATGACCTTGAAGATCTACGGCATCCTGCGTTCGCGCGCCTCGCGCGTTGTTTGGCTCGCGAAGGAACTCGGCCTGGCATTCGAGCACGTGCCGGTGCTCCAGGCCTACAAGCTCGCCGATCCCTCGGCGCCGGACGCCCCGTTCAACACGGCGTCGCCTGCTTTTCGCGCCGTCAACCCGAACGGCCTGATCCCCTCGATCGAGGACGACGGATTCACGCTGAGCGAGTCGCTTGCGATCAATCTCTATCTGGCGAAGAAACACGGCGGCCCGCTCGCGCCGAGGGACGTGAGGGAGGACGGCCTCATGACCATGTGGACCGTCTGGGCCGTGACGGAGTGCGAGCCGCGTTCGATCCAGATCCTCTATCACCGTGTTTCGAAGCCCGAGAGCGAGCGAGACCCTGCCGCGGCGGATGCCGCCATCGAGGCCCTGAAACGGCCGTTCGGCGTGCTGGAGACGGCGTTGCGCGAGGGCGATGGCTTCGTGGTGGGGGGACGGTTCACCGTGGTCGATATCAACCTCGCCGAAGTACTGCGTTACGCGCAGCCGGCGCCCGAACTCTTCGCCGAGTACCCGCGGGTGAAAGCCTGGATCCAGGCTTGCCAGGCCCGCCCGGCATTTCAGGAGATGATGGCTGAGCGCAACAGAGAGCCGGCCTAGCGCCTCGTGCGGAAAAGCGGACCCGGTTTTCCGCACGAACGATGCGCTCTCCTCAAGAGGTGAGCATCGGATGGATCGTGCGAGGATGCGGAGCCGGTCCTTCGTACCAAACGACGAGTCTCAAAGAGAGCGAGCGTGCATTCCGACACCATCGGAATGCGCGCTCGCGGCGCCCGCGAGGATGCCCGTCCGCCATCGTTTCCAACTTTCCTGCGGACCGCTCCGTCACCGAAAAGCGCCTTCGCCGAAGCGCCGCTTCGAAGCGGCGCTTCGGCGGTCGACGACGAACCTACGGCGTATTGATTCGGTAGGTCTCGTGGCAGGAATTGCAGTTGGCTGCGACGCGCTGGAAGCTCGCCTGGAAGGAAGCCAGGTCTGTCGTCGATGCGGACGCGGCGGTGGCGTCCTGCACGACTTTCGCGGCTGCGGCCCGGAAGCCCGCCATATCATCCCAGATACGCGGCGAGGCCTTCGTCTCGCCGCCGGTCTTGCTGTTCTCCGGAAACAGGGTCGGGAACCGCGTCATGCCCGCCTGAATGCCCGCGAAGGCCTCCTTCGCCCGGGCAGCGTCGAAGGGGACTTCTCCGCGGATCATCTGCGTCCCGGCCCTCGCCGCCGCGCCGTTCCCCTTCATGATGTTCTTTCGCTCGGCAATGACGTCCGTCTGGGCGACGACGGCCGTCGCGGCGATCGCCAGGCACGCAGCGGCAACAATCGATCGGATCATGGTTCTTTCCTCATACCCCTGCTCTGCAGGCAGATCAGAAAGCCTACAAAGTGCAGCTAAGCCGTCAAATCAGGTGAACGTGATGGCGCGGGAGGCCGTCTGGAGCACGGCGGCCTTGTGCCATGGCGGGTGGCGAGGCGTCCGTCCCTTGCAATCCCCATCGCCGTCATCCAGTCTCGGGAGACCGGAGCCGGCGGTCGTATCTTCCTCCGGCGGCGTTGACGGGCGAACTCTTCCGTCCGGGAGGTGCAACCTCGATGGTGCCGGCGATCCTGAGGTCGTTGGGTCGTTGTGTTGCGGCTGGAGGTGCCGGTGCCTTTCTCGCAGCCGTCTCGCCGCCGGCGTCCGGTTCGGAGCACCCGAGGGCCGCATTCAAGCGTCCCGCCGCCATCCCGTTTCCCGAGCGCAATCCGCATTCGCCCGCCAAGGAGCAGCTCGGCCGGATGCTCTTCTTCGACGTTCGCCTGTCGAAGCAGGAGGACCGGAGCTGCGCCGGCTGCCACGATCCGAAGCGGGAATTCGCCGACGGCCGGACGTTGCCGGTGGGCTCGGACGCCCGGCCCGTCATCCGGCATGTGCCGACGCTCTGGAACCTGGCCTGGAGCAGCCGCTTCTTCTGGGACGGCCGCGCCGAATCGCTCGAGGAGCAGGTTCTCGAGCCGATCCGGACGGAAATGGCTCTCACGTTCGGCGAACTCGTCGGGCGCCTCTCGTCCGATCCGGATCTGACCGCGCGCTTCGCGGAGGCTTTTCCTGCGGATCCAAAGGTCACGGCCGAGAACGTGGCGGCGGCGCTTGCCACCTATGTCCGGACGTTGGTGTCGCCGCGCAACCGCTTCGATGCCTGGGTCGACGGCGACGAAAGCGCGCTCTCACCGGGCGAACGCCGCGGGTTCGCGATCTTCAACGGCAAGGCCGGCTGCAGCCGCTGCCACACGGGCTGGGCGTTCACGGACAACCGGTTTCACGACACCGGGATCGCAGACGCCGATCTCGGACGCGGCGCCGCGGCGAACGACCCGGCTCTCGACCACGCCTTCAAGACGCCGACGCTGCGCGGCGTTCGCTGGTCGCAGCCCTTCATGCACAACGGGCGCATCGCGAAGCTGCGGTACGTGGTGGAGCATTACGAACACAACTTCGTGCCGCGTCCGACGGTGCCTCCCGAGATGACGGCGTTCGCCCTGAGGGAGGATGAACGGGACGACCTCGTCAGCTTCCTTCGCGCCATCGGCGACGACGGCGAGGATCGCGAGCCTGCACCCACGCCTCCCTGAAGACCTCACGGTTCGCGCCCGAGCACCCGGTCGATGGAATAAGGCCCACCGCCCCGCACGACGAAGTGAAGGCAGACGATGGACCAGAACAGCGGGTACTCGTATCCGACCTCGTTCCAGTAGAACCCGAATTGCCAGTGATAGCTGATCGCGACGATCAGGAAGACCATGGCCGCGAAGGCGGCGGCACGGGTGAGCAGGCCGAACGCCAGAGCGAGGCCACCCGCGAACTCCGTCGCGGCAACCAGGACGGCGAGCGGATAGCCGGGAGAGAACCCGGCTTCCTCCAGGAAGGCAGCCGCCTCGGGCATGCCGCCGAAGACCTTCGGGGTTCCGTGGGCGACGAGCGACAGGCCCGCCACGAGACGGATGAGCGCTTCCGTTACAGGAGCCAGCCGGGAGAGAGGCGCGAGCACGGGGAACAGCAGGCGCGGCCGCAAACCGGCGGGCGTCATGGCGCCGCGGCCGCCGTGCATCGGCGCCGAAGGCGCCCGGCGAGGCTCACGATCGAATCCGGGCGATCAACCCTGTCGGCCTGACGCCTGCTTCTCATGGCGCGCAAGCTCTTCGGCAAGATCCCGATAAGGATCGCAGGTCGTGCCGCAGCGGCGCTCGATCTCGCGAAGCTGTTCCCGAGCGAGGTCGATCTGTCCGAGCTGGATGTAGGCCTCGCCGAGATATTCGCGGACGAGCGTGTAATCCGGGTCGGCGGCGATGGCGCGATGGTAATAGGGAAGGCCGGCCTCGAAGTTGCCGAGCTTGCGGTGGCTGAACCCGAGATAGTTGAGAACACGCGCATCGTCCCGGCGCTCGACCATCGATAGGACCCCGATGGCGTCCTCGTAGCGACCGTCGACGGCCAGGCGGGCTCCATGCCGGTAGAGCGTTTCGTCGTCCACGTCGCTGCGCCGCATTCGCACGCAGCCGTTCCGGCGAACATCGAAGACCAGCCCGGGAGCGCAATTCCGCGTCGGATCGACTGTCGAAGGCGTCCGCCGCTGCTGGAAGAAGAGGGCTCCGGTGGGGTCGCCGGACCCGCCTCCCATGCCGCCGCCTCCCATGCCGCCTCCTCCGCCTCCGCCGGCGCCTCCTCCGCCACCCCCGCCGCTTCCGCCGCCCCCTCCTCCCCCGCCGCCGTCACCGGCGCCGAAGGCATGCGGAACGAAAGCAGCCGGGACCGCGCCCATGACGAGAGCGGATGCCAGCAGGACGTGTTTGAGGCTGAGAGAGCTCTTCATGGCCTTCCCTCCATACGACCGGACTGGCCACGCGGGGCAAGGGCCCGCGAAAGAGCAGCCGGTGCCGAGGACGGCAAGCAGCGGCTCGAATGGTATGGGGCCTTTCCGCCGGCGGCAAGTAAATCCCGCGCGAGCCGGTAGAGTTCGGACAGCCGCCTGCCGGCTGCGGGAGGATTCCTGCTCTCGTCGACGCGACCGTGCCCATCCCGCGCTTGAAAGCCCCGACACGACTGGTTAGGCACGTCCCCACGTCATCCGTTTCCCCAGGCCGGTCCCATGCCCCAGTATCGTTCCCGCACGTCCACTCACGGCCGCAACATGGCCGGCGCCCGCGGTCTCTGGCGCGCGACCGGCATGAAGGACGAGGATTTCGGCAAGCCGATCATTGCGGTCGTCAACTCGTTCACTCAGTTCGTGCCCGGCCACGTGCACCTCAAGGATCTCGGCCAGCTCGTGGCGCGGGAGATCGAGAAGGCGGGCGGCGTCGCCAAGGAGTTCAACACCATCGCGGTGGACGACGGCATCGCCATGGGTCATGACGGCATGCTCTACAGCCTGCCCTCCCGCGAGATCATCGCGGATTCCGTCGAGTACATGGCGAACGCCCATTGCGCGGACGGTCTCGTCTGCATCTCCAATTGCGACAAGATCACGCCCGGCATGCTGATGGCCTCGCTGCGCCTCGACATCCCTTCCGTGTTCGTGTCGGGCGGCCCGATGGAAGCCGGCAAGGTCAGCCTGCGCGGCAAGCTCAAGACGCTCGATCTCGTCGACGCCATGGTGGCCGCCGCGGACGACACGGTGACGGACGAAGACTTGCAGGTCATCGAGCGCTCCGCCTGCCCGACCTGCGGCTCGTGCTCCGGCATGTTCACGGCGAATTCGATGAACTGTCTCACCGAGGCCCTCGGACTGGCGCTTCCCGGAAACGGGACGGTGCTGGCGACCCATGCCGAGCGCAAGCGCCTCTTCGTCGAGGCCGGCCATCTCGCGGTCGACCTGGTGCGGCGCTGCTACGAGCAGGACGACGCCTCCGTGCGGCCGCGGAGCATCGCGACCTTCGAGGCCTTCGAGAACGCCATGATCCTCGACATCGCCATGGGCGGATCGACCAACACGGTGCTGCACCTGCTCGCGGCGGCGCACGAGGCGGAGGTCGATTTCACGATGGCCGATATCGACCGGCTCTCCCGCCGGGTGCCGGTGCTCTGCAAAGTGGCGCCTGCCGTGGCCGACGTGCACATCGAGGACGTGCATCGGGCCGGGGGCATCATGGGGATTCTGGGCGAGCTCGACCGGGCGGGTCTCATCCACCGCGACGTGGGCAGCGTCCACGCGGAGAGCTTGGGAGACGCCCTCGACCGCTGGGACGTTCGGCGCACCGCGAGCGAGGCGGTCCGGAGCTTCTACCAGGCGGCGCCCGGCGGAGTGCCGACGACCGTCGCTTTCAGCCAGGACCGCCGCTACGAGAAGCTCGACCTCGACCGCGAGACGGGCGTGATCCGCGATGCCGCCCACGCCTTCTCGAAGGACGGCGGTCTCGCGGTGCTCAAGGGCAACCTGGCCGAGGAAGGATGCATCGTGAAGACGGCGGGCGTGGACGAGAGCATCCTCGTCTTCTCCGGCCCGGCGCGGGTGTTCGAGAGCCAGGACGCGGCCGTGCAGGGAATCCTGGGCGGCGCCGTGAAGGCGGGAGACGTCGTGGTGATCCGCTACGAAGGCCCGCGCGGCGGACCCGGCATGCAGGAGATGCTCTATCCGACGAGCTACCTGAAATCGAAGGGTCTCGGCAAAGCCTGCGCGCTGATCACGGACGGCCGCTTCTCGGGCGGCACCTCGGGATTGTCCATTGGCCACGTCTCGCCGGAAGCAGCGGAGGGCGGACTCATCGGCCTCGTCCAGGAGGGCGACCCGATCGGCATCGACATCCCGAACCGGTCGATCCGGCTCGATGTCGCCGACGATGAGCTGAAGAGGCGCCGGGACGCCATGGCGGCGATGGGCGAGAAGGCCTGGAGGCCCGGCGAGCGCCAGCGGAAAGTCTCGACGGCGCTGCGCGCCTACGCCGCCATGACGACCAGCGCCGCCAAGGGCGCCGTCCGGGTCGTCCCGGGCTGAGGCAACCCCCGGGCTCGCGTCCCGGTCGCTCAGGCCGCCCGGCGACGATCCCGTTCGCCGTGGCGCGGCATGTAGACGACCTGACGGTGCCAGGCGCACCAGCTCGAGGTCTCGGACGTCGGCGCGCCGCAACAGATCGCGTCGCCGGGGCCGTCGGACACGATGAACCGGCACTGCCGGGAGCGGGCGTTGATCAGGCTCGTATGATGGCGCGGAGAGGGCGCCGCAATGTCGTTGACGATCATGGGTTCGAACTCGAATCAGAAACGGGGGCGAAAGCGCCAACGGCCACGACGCCAGGGAGATGCGCGTACATCCGGCGTCATCTCCCGGCCCGTGGCCGCCTCCGGTCAAGCGAACGATCGCGACCGGCTTGGTGCTCAGATGGGGCCGCGCGCGGGGACTTTCAAGACTGACCGGCGCGGAGACGACGGTGAGCTGAAAGGATCGGGCTTGCGATGGTGATCGGCTCCAGGGTCCAGGTCTTGCCTGCGATGACCCCAGCCCAAGTCGACAGAGAGCTTCCGGAGTTCACGTATTCGAGCGAAAGCGTCTTTGTTCTTCTCAGCAACGTTCTTGGGTTGATCCCTCAGCATAGTGTGTATTCCTCTGCGTCATAGACGTGAAAATCTGATCCTTGCCTTAGAGCGGCCACATTGGTGAAAAGGCTAAGCCTCGACTGCGCAGAGAGCACAAGGGGTCGCAGCATGAAAACCAGATCGCTTCTGATGACAGGCGCAGTTTGCGTCGCGACGGTCGGCTGCCCGGATCTCTCAGGGGGAGCCGGCTCCCTTGCGTTGGGCGTTCATCCCGCACAGGCGAAGGATTACTACACGCGCAAGCGCATCGATGGACGCTGGGTGACGGGCGTCTTCCCCAAGAAGGGGACAAAGCTCGAAGCCGAGACGAAGGCCAAGGAGGCGGCCCAGCCGAAAGAGGCGGTGCAGCAGGAAGAGGCGCCGCAGCAGAATGCAACCGCCGCTCCCGAGTCCCCGAAGCGCCGAACGCTGCTCGGGCTGAACATCCCCGGAGTGGACCTCGCCTACCGCCCCTCGATCCGCCAGCAGATGGAAGAGATCGAGGCCGCCCGGAAGGCGGCGGACGAGGAGAAGGACAGAAAGCTCACGGCAAGCATCCGGACCGCCTCCTATACGGGAACGACAAGGACCGCCGCGAAGGCAACGTCGCGTCTGATCGAGGGAACGCCCGGCGTTCAGGACAAATCGGATAGCGAGTCCAAGCCCGCCCGGAAGGTTGAAAAGCTGACCGCGAAAGACCCTCCGCCGAAGCAAGAAGCGGAGCCAAGGCGCAAGCCCGTCGCGCAGTCCAGCGCCGAGGCGCGCCGGCGCGCCGACGCGGAATTCACGGCGGCGGTGACCCGGCCCGGCCAGCCGGTCGAGCCGGCGGTACCGGTCGCGATTCAGGCCTATGCGCCCATGCAGGAGCGCAACGATCTTCTGTCCGCCCTCCAGCGCAAGGCGCGGGCGATGGCCGAGGAGGTGGATGCGGTGACCGGCACGGTCGGCCCGCAGGTGAGGATCGCCCTCCCAGGGCAAGCGGTCGGAGCCCAGGTCCAGCCGGCCGGCGCGGTAAAGCCGATCAGGACGGTGACGATCGACTATGAGAACGGGATCCGGACGACCATCTACCAGGACGGCAGCATCGAGGAGGACGTGGTCCTGACGAAGCCTTGAGGAAAAACGCCACCGGCCTCGGCGGATCGGCCGGCGGTCGAGCGCTGCGTCCTCCGAGCATTGTCTGAATGCGTTGCGGGTATAGCCGCTCCGGACGGCAACGAGGGCCCCGGCCGTGCCATGGTCGAGGCTCGCGCGCAGAGGTATACTGCACCGACCCACTTCCATGAGGGAGGCGAACATGCGCCGGTCCCGCGTCGTGGCGTCGAAGTCCGTCCTTCGCAAAGCAGTGCTCGGCCTCTGGCCCGGTCCGCTGCGGGCTTTTCTGATCGCCGGCACGATGGTGGCGACCTCATTCGGCTCGGCAGCGAGCCCGGCCGGCAGCGGTCAACCTCCGGTGCTCGGCGAAGTGTTTCGCGACTGCGCGGAATGCCCGGAGATGGTGGTCGTGCCGCCCGGCTCATTCGTCATGGGCTCGCCGGAGACAGAGCCTGGGCGCGATCCTGAGGAGGGTCCTCAGAGAACCGTTACCTTCGATGCATCTTTTGCCATCGGGCGTTATGAGGTGACCTACGACGATTGGGACGCCTGCCTACGGGGCAAAGGTTGCGACGGGTATCTGCCTGACGACCAGGGCTGGGGCTTCGGCAAACGCCCGGTGATCCGCGTGAGTTTCCATGACGCCCAGCATTATGTGGCATGGCTGCGAAGGCGAACCGGCAGGGACTATCGGCTGCCGAGCGAAGCGGAGTGGGAGTACGCCGCTCGGGCCGGCACCACGACGCCGTTCTGGACGGGCGAGAGGCTCGATTCGAATCAGGCGAACTTCCACGAGCATTCAAGAAGTGCAGAAGCCGCAAGTCGGAAGGGCCGCTATCGAGGCATGACGGTCGAGGTGGACGAGCCACCGTTCAAGCCCAACGCGTTCGGTCTTTTCCATACGGCCGGGAACGTGTGGGAGTGGGTCGAAGACTGCTTCTCGGCGAGCTACCTCGGAGCTCCGACCGACGGGACCGCCTGGATACGGGCCGATTGCGCGAACCGCGTTCTGCGCGGCGGGTCGTGGTCTGAGGGACCACGCTCCCAACGATCCGCCGCGCGCTTTATCGGAACACCCGACATGCAGCTCGATTCATTCGGATTCCGGGTTGCAAGAAAGCTTGGTCCATAGGCACGCCGCGACTTCGTCTCTTGCGGACGCCGATCCGCGGCAGCGGAACTGCATTGCGATCGGACGTATCGTACGCGTCCGACGAGGGCCGCCTTGCGAAGAAGGCTGGCCCGTAGCTGACTGTCGGTATGGATATCTTTACTGACAGTCGTCACATCAGTCGCCTTGAGGTTGTTGACACGGGTCGCCGCCGACGGTGGTCGGATGCCGAGAAGCTGCGGATCGTCGAGGAGAGCCTTTCGGGGGCTCGACTGGCCTCGGCGACGGCGCGCCGGCACGGGATTTCCAACCAGCTTCTGTTTTCCTGGCGCAAGGCGTATCGCGAGGGCCGGCTGGGTGATGTCAGCGTCGGCGGATTCGTGCCGGCGCTGGTGGGGCCGGAGACCAGCCCGCCTGGCGGCGTGGCTGCGACGGGCGAAGGCCGCATGGAGATCGTGAGCGCGAACGGCCGCCGGGTGATGGTCGGCCGCGACGTCGACGTGGCTTTTCTGCTGCGGATTGTCCAGGCGCTCGAGACGTTGCGATGATCCCGGTCCCGACGGGTGTGCGGGTGTGGCTGGCGACCGGCTCCACCGACATGCGCAAGGGCTTTGCCAGCCTGTCATTGCAGGTCCAGGAGGTGCTGCGGCGCGATCCGCTGAGCGGCCATCTGTTCTGCTTCCGGGGCCGCCGCGGTGATCTGTTGAAGGTGATTTGGCACGATGGCCAGGGCGCGTGCCTGTTCACGAAGCGGCTGGAGCGGGGCCGGTTCTTGTGGCCGAGCCCGGCCGACGGCGTCGTGACGATCTCGTCGGCGCAGCTCGGTTATCTTCTCGATCACCCATAATGATGCCCCTCCTGCTGAAGCGGATGTTGCGTTAGGTCGATCGCCCTGGCGGTGCCGGCGCGGAGTTGCCGTAAGCCGGCCATCGCCTGCTCCGTATCGGGGAACAGATACTGGCCGGAGGCGCCCCGGAGGGTGTGGATCGCCCCGCGGCGGATCTTACCGCTGATCCAGTTGCGTGAGGTCCCCAGGCGCTGGGCAACCTCGCTCAACGTCACATAACCGGGCAGCCGGTGCCAGCGGGTCTGACGAGGTTGCAACTTGATCCCATGCTGGAGACGAATGTCCCGGACGGTGCTCGGTAGAACCTCCGTCCCGCGTCCAGGTGAGCGGTGTCCTTCGTCCGTCAGCGCGCGCGCGATCTCGTCGTCGTAGAGACCGATCCGCGCCAGAGTCAGGATGCGCTCCTCCATCTCGGCGTAGCGCGGCAGAGCATGGAGGGCGTTCACGGGCATCATCACGGTCAGGTCGGTCGTGGCGCCGCCCCGCCACACGATCCGCACCGCTGCCCTGTCGCGGGCGCTTCGGTGCATCACGACCTTGTCGATCAGGCAGCGCAGAAGGGCTTTGCGGTGCTCGCGGCGCGTGGCCGGATCGGCCCAGATCTCCGGCAGGCGCTCGCCGAGAGCGAGCACTTTGGCTTGCAGCCGCCGGTCAAGACGGCGTTGGCCATCATTGCTCGGGGTGGCGATGGCCGGCCGCTTCCCGAGGCTCTCCTCGGCTCGTCGGAGCGCAACCAGCGCAGCCTCCCAGCGCTGCTCCAGCTCGGCTGCGACCAGCCGGTTGTCGGGATCCACACGGTTGAACTGACGCTCGGCCAGCGCCGCCTCGTAGCGAAGGCGCTCGACTTGCTGCTCCTCGGCGCGACGCAGAGCACCTTCGGCTTGGATCTGAGCCTTGCGGGCCCGGCTCCATGCCTCGACTTCCGCCGGCGCGACAGCCTCCAGGAAGGCCGCCGCGACCGCCGTGTCGATCGGGGCGGCCCGCAAGCACTGGCACACCGGCGCATCATGTTGCTGATGCAGATGGTTGCACACATACTGGCTGCCGCCCTTGTAGCGGACCACCATCTTGTGTCCGCATTCCCCGCACCAGGTGATGCCATGCAGGAGCGCGGCGCCGTCGCGCGGGACGCCACGGCTCTTCAGGCGCACGTACTCGGCACGGTTGTCCCGCAGCATGGCCTGGACTTTCTCGAAGACCTCGAAGCTGATGTAGGCCGGATATCTGTCCTTCACCACGATCCTCCATGAGGACGCCGGCTGCGGTGCCTTGCAAGGCCGCCCACCCGGCGCCCGCGCGGGGCGTATGGCGGTTCGACCATAGACGAAGGCGCCGGCATAGGCCGGGTTCTTCAGGATATCGGTCACGGCCGGGATGGTCGGGCGTTTCCAGCAAATCTCGCCGAAGCAGTCGCGCCGCGGCAACATCAGCCCGCAGGCCAGGAGCGTGCGCGTCACCTTCACGGCGGTGCGCAGCTGCAGGAAGCTGTCGAAGACGAGGGTGATCCGCTCCTGAACCTCGCGGTGGGGATCCTTCGTGACGCCGCCGCTGGGGTCGCGCACCAGGCCACTCGGCAAGGCGAGGGCCAGCTCGCCGCGTTTGGCCTTGGCCAGGAGCCCGGCGGTGAGCCGTCCGCGAAGGGTGTGCAGCTCCAGCTCGGAGATCGTGCCTTTGAGCCCCAAGAGAAGCCGGCCGTTCGGGGTGCCCGGATCGTAGACACCATCACGATCGGCGATAAGGCAGCCGCGGTGACCGCACACGTCGAGCAGCGGGTACCAGTCCGAGCAGTTGCGGGCGAGCCGCGTCACTTCGATCGAGAGGATCAGGCCAACCTCGCCCAGCGCAACCCGTGCCACGAGGTCGTTGAACCCCGGTCGGTGGGCCGCTGCGGCGGCGCTCAGTCCCAGATCGGCGTCGATCACGTCGATATCGGCCTCATGCCACCCGAGTTCGCGGGCCCGCTGCTGCAGGGCATATTGGAGCCGCAGGCTCTCCTGATTGCTGATCACCTGGTGCGGCGTCGACTGGCGCACATAGACGACGGCCCGGCGCCTCAGATGGTGGGTCGTGACGAGTTCGGATGGCATGGCTCACCTCCGTCAAGACCGCGGCGAGATCGTCCGCGATCGCCCGGCGAAGCGCCGCCGGCAGGCTGTGCCAGAGGTCTCGAGGCTCGACGGGCACGCCTCCTCGCTCGCTTCGGCCAGGGTTAGGAGTTCCTCGAGCGCGTCGCGGGTGAGTTTGGTAGGGGCGGTGCGCGACGTGTCACCCGACCAGAGGCTCGTCGCCGGAAGCGGCAGCAACAACGTGAGGCCGAATCGATATTCTACGCGCGCGATGCCGTCCGAGCACCCAGCTCGGACTATTCCGACGAGGCGGAACCGACGCCGGTACAGCGGGTGGACCGGGTCAATCACGACGACCTCGTCGGCCGCGCCATCGTCGTCAATCTCAGGGGTAGCTTTGTGCCCCTTCGCTGTCCGGGATCGACTGGCGCCATCCCCAGGAAACCTGGCGCCCGACCTCGGTCGGGTGACGGTTGGGCTTGGCGCGACGCGGATGAGGTGATTCCCTTCCCTCATGACCGCCGCTCCTGAATCGCTGCCCTCGGACCTGGCCAGCGCTCACGCGATGATCCGCGCCGAGCGCGCGGCCCGCCGGGCGGCCGAGGCCGTTGCGGCGGTGGCCCAAGCCGAGGCGGCCCATGCCCAGGCGGACCTGTCGAACACGCAAGCGCTGATCGCCCATCTCAAGCTCGAGATCGAGAAGCTGCGGCGCACGATGTACGGGCCGCGCGCGGAGCGCCAGGCGCGGCTCATCGACCAGCTGGAGCTGCAACTGGAGGAGCTCGAGGCGGCCGCGACGGAGGACGAACTGGCGGCCGAAGCGGCGGCGCAGAAGACGCAGGCGGTGCGCTCCTTGAAGCGCAAGCGTCCTGTCCGCAAGCCCTTTCCGGACGACATTTGGCGCGAGCGCGTCGTCATCGCGGCCCCGACACACTGCCCGTGCTGCGGGTCGACCAGGCTGTCGAAGCTGGGCGAAGACATCACCGAGACGCTGGAGGTGATCCCGCGTCAATGGAAGGTGATCGCAACGGTGCGCGAGAAGGTCTCGTGCCGGGACTGCGAGACGATCGCGCAACCGCCGGCGCCGTTCCATGCGACGCCGCGCGGCTTCATCGGGCCGCAGCTTCTGGCGACGATCCTGTTCGACAAGTTCGCCCAGCACATCCCGTTGAACCGCCAGAGCCAGCGCTTCCAATGCGAGGGCATCGATCTGTCCGTCTCGACGCTGGCCGACCAGGTCGGCGCCGGCGTGTTTGCCGCCCTGCCGCTTTATCGTCTGATCGAGGCGCATGTCCTGGCGGCCGCGCGACTGCATGGCGATGACACCACGGTGCCGATCCTGGCCAAGGGCAAGACGGTCACCGGACGTGTCTGGAGCTATGTCCGCGACGACCGCCCCTTCGGCGGGCCGGCGCCACCCGCTGCCCTCTACGACGCCTCGCGGGATCGCCGCGGCGAGCATCCGGCGCGGCATCTGGAACGCTTCACCGGCCTTCTCCAGGCCGATGCCTATAGCGGCTTCAACGCCCTCTCTGATCCGGCGCGCAAGCCGGCGCCGATCACGCCGGCGCTGTGTTGGGCTCACGCGAGGCGCCAGTTCTTCGAACTGGCTGACATTGCCCAGAATGCGCGGCGGGGACGATCGGCGGCGGCGATCTCGCCGATCGCCCTGGAGGCGGTCAAGCGCATCGATGCGGTGTTCGCCATCGAGCGCGCCATCAACGGACTTGCCTCCGACGAGCGCTTGGCCGTCCGCCACGACAAGAGCATGCCGCTTCTGACCGATCTGGAAGCCTGGTTGCGTGAGCAGCGCTCCAAACTCTCGCGCTCGTCCTCCGTCGCCAAGCCGATCGACTATATGCTCAAGCGCTGGAGCGACTTCGCCCGCTTTGCCGAAGATGGCCGGATCTGCCTCACGAACAATGCGGCGGAACGAGCGCTGCGCGGTCTGGCCCTGGGTCGCCGCGCATGGCTGTTCGCCGGTTCCGACCGCGGCGCCGACAGGGCGGCCGTCATCTCCACGCTCATCATGACGGCGAAGCTCAACGACGTCGATCCACAGGCCTGGCTGGCCGACGTCTTCGCGCGCATCGCCGGCCTGCCGCAATCCCGGCTCCATGAGCTGCTGCCGTGGGAATGGCAATGCCGCACAGCGGCGAACAGTGCCGGCGCACTGGCCGCCTGATCAACACCCCCAGCACGGAACACCACTACCGCGGCCCCCCGCGTAAGGTTACGACGTATCTAACGAAGCAAGTCAACAAGCTGAGAGAGCCGGCTTCATCACTCGGCAGGCACACGGTTGGATCGAATTTGCGCCGAGATTAGTTTGGCGTGGCGATTATAAGCTGAGAGAAGCCTACCTTAGCACCCTGATGGGCTTAAATGGCGATGTGTTCGACGTGAGGGCTGGTTAGAGCTTATCTCTACAGCATTCGCGCTGGGCTCATGGACCGAATCAAATGGTGGGTGGGCGGCTCCAGGCTTATCTAACTAGCCTGGGGCCATCGGGAAC